>CAWCIP010000006.1:0-14584 GCA_963795665.1 uncultured Solirubrobacterales bacterium
ACCGTTAGGGGCCCTCGGGTCCCTCGTGGGTTCGAATCCCACCCCCTCCGCTTACTAGAGCCAAACCCTGCTGATTTGCAGGGACAACGTGGGCGGTTCTGGCGGCGGATCGCTTTCGAGGCGATCCGCCGGAGACCGCTGGGGACCGCTCAAAACGGTGTCTGACTGGCGCATTTGTGGCGCACAGCTTTTCGCGGATTTCGTCTGTCCGGCGCTGGAACCCGGCTGGACGGCGGACGGCCTGATGTTTGCACGGCGGAGCCGTGCGGTCGGCCGCCCACATGGCCGCCCAGCCGGACTCCAGATCAAGCGCCAGCCAGCGCGAGCGAAATGCCCAGCTGCTCACTGAGGTCCTGCGCCTTCACGAGCACCGGCTTCGGCGGCAAGCCAACCGGCACGCCGAGCTCCGGGACGACGCGGATGACGCCCTGCAGTCTGCGTATCTCCTGTTCGTCGAGCGGTACAAGGGCATCGGCGAACCACTTGCCTGGCTCTACACGACGGTGAAGCGCGAGGCGTGGGCGATGCGCCGGCGCACCTCACGCCGAAGGGAGTGCAGCCTGCGTGTCGAGGCTGGAGAAGATGCCGGCGAGATCGACTTGGGGGAAGTCCTGCCGGCCGATCTGCCTGGGCCAGCGGAGCGGTTCGAACGAGGCGAGATCCTGGCGGACCGGCGGAGAGAACTGTTGTCGTTGAAGGCCGACGAGCGACGCGCCCTGTGTCTGTTGGCGCTCGGTCTCAGCTACGCGGAGATCTGCCAGACAACGGGGTGGACCTACACGAAGGTGAACCGCTGCGTTAGTGAGGGACGCGCAGCGCTTAGACGAATCGACCGCGGCTGAGCTCACCTGCAAGTACCGCAGGTCCAGATCCAGACCCGGCTTTATCCAGTCTCGGTACCGTCGAGACGAGATGACGAGCTTCCCATTCGCCCTCTCCATCGCCGTCCTCGGTCTTGCCCAAGCGAGCTTGATTGCCGCCCCCGCGAAGACGTTGCCGCTGCCGACGCGCCTGACCGGGCGGTGGTGGTGGCTTCTGCTGCCGGGCTCGGTCGTTGCCGTGATTACGGGGATCGCTCTCGATCCGGGTCTCGCAGACGCGCTCACCTACCTGGCCCTCGTGGGGGTGCCGCCTCTGGCCGCCCTGGCGCTCTCCCGCACGATTCACGGGGCCCGGCCTGCGTTGGCCCTGTTCGTCGTCCCGTTGTTCCTTCTTGCCTGCGGACCTCTGGGAGGGCTGCCCGCCGACGCATCGGCACTGGCGCTGTCGGCACTGGCCTGCGTCGCGCTTGGCGCCTTGCTGGCGGGCTCCGTGCCGACCCGCTGGGTCAAGGTCGGCATCTATGCGATGGCGATCGTCGACGCTCTGCTGGTCGGCGCGGACCTGCTGCAGGGGCCCGACAACGTGCTCAATGCAGCTGCCCCTGCCAGTGGCTTGCCGCAGCTGCAGTTCGCGCAGTTCGGCTCGGCCCTGATCGGTTTCGGCGATCTCTTCATCGCCGCGGTTCTCGGGGCGATGCTTGCCGACCGCCGCTCGCTCCAGCTGCGAACAGCGGTGCTCGCCGCGGTCCTGGTGCTGGCCTTCGACCTGCTCTTCTTCCTCGTGACCGAGCTCCCCGCGACTGTTCCGATCGCGCTGGCGTTGGCCGTCATCGAGATCGGCGAGAGCCGCGCTGCCCGGACCAGTGCGCGTGCCCTGCGTGTTCCGGGAGTGCGCCAGGTGGGACTCGTGACGCCAGGAGGGCGGCAAGACCCGTCGTAAGCGGAACCGAGGCAATCAGCCCGATCGCGCCTACCAGGGTGGCGATGATCGGCTCAGCCGGTCCTGGCCGTTGAGGGCATCGCCGACATTCACCCCTGGTACCGGTCAGCCGGCGGATCCACTGCGCTTGCGCTTAGCCTCTTCCTCGCGGTCCTCGCGGTCCTCGCGGTCCTCGCGGCGTTGAACCCTGAATGCGTGGATAGACGCCGCCAGGACAACCAGCACAGGGAGCGCGTATGGAACCCACAGGTACCAGTGCCCCAGGTGACCTAGGGGGAACAACTCCTACTCCGAGGCCAATATCGGCACGTCATGCACGATCTGATTGGGGAGGAAGACGTGCGGATAGAACGTGGTGATCTTGCCGCTGGCACTGATCCCGTAGACCAGCTCCGAGTGCTCGATCGTGTCGGGGCTGCCTCGCTCCGGCGAGGGTCTCGCGAGGATGTTCCAATCTCGCCAAACCTTCTCAAGCTCCGCACGTGAGCCGAGCAAGTACTCCATCCGGCCGGTCATCCGATGTTCCCGCAGGAAGGCCCGCACGGTCCTCGGAGTGTCGCCTCGCGGGTCGACCGAGACGGCGACGATCTGGAGCTTCTGGGCCTCGGTGCCGAGCTCGGCTTGAGCCGTGTGAAGGTTGCCGACCATAAGCGGGCAGATGTCGGGGCAGTGGTCATAGATGAAGGTGACGAGCACCGCCTTCCCCCGGAACTGGTCCAGGTTGACCTGACGACCAAGTGAGTCCGGTAGCGACAAGGGAGGTGCCGGCGTTGGCGGGATCTTCGCCACGCCGTAGTAGTTGGGCACAGAGCTCGCGCGCTCGCTGCTCTGGGCTGAGGTCCTGCTCGGCGGGGCACCGCTACCGCCGCAGCTCGCGACCAACAGCGCCAGCCCTAGCATCGCCCCGAGCAGGGGGGAGGCCGGAAGCAGTTGGGTGTGGCTTCGCGGGGGGATCACTGGGACTTCAGAATCGGCACGTCATGAATGATCTGCGAGGGCTTGAAGTCGGCGTTGTAGATCGTCGTCAGCTTCCCGCTGGCGGAGATGCCGTAGACCAGCGCCGAGTGAGCGACCAGCCCCGGGCTGTTGACCTCCTGATTGGAGCCGACGTTCCATGCCTTCCAGGTCCGGCTGAGTTGATCGGGGGAGCCGATCAGGTACTGGATCTGGCCGGTCAGCTCGTGCTCTTTCAGGAACCGTGCGACCGCCGCCGGCGTGTCCCCATGGGGATCGACCGAGACCGCGATCAGCTGGACCTGGCTGGCTCGGGGACCGAGCTGCTCCAGCGTCGTATGCAAGTTGGCGGCTATCAACGGGCACACATCCGGGCAGTGCACGTAGAGAAACGTCACCAGGACCACCTTCCCCCGGTACTGGCTCAGCGTCACCGGCTGGCCGAGGTTGTTGCTCAGGCGTATGGGTGGCGCGGGCTTCAGAGGGTGCGCCGCGAGCCCCGCATATCGGGAGGACTTTGAGCCCGTCGCGTTCCCGGGCAGGGCGGGTTTCGAGCTGTTCGTGAGGAACACCGTCGCCAATCCCAGGATCGCCAGGATCGCGACCAAAGGGAGGAAGAAGACCAGGGAAGGCCTGCGGGACTCGTCGCTATCGCTGCGTTTGGTCTTGCTCGTTTCTTCCATTCGGGGCCTCAGCTCACGGATTGGATCGCTGACTCGATCTGATCAAGAGTAGGCACGGTGTTGAATGGCCTCTGCCCGCCTGGGCCCTGCACCACGATCGACGGCGTTCCCGTGAAGCCGAAGCCCTGGGCATCTGATTCGTTTGCCTTGATCTGTGAATCCCACCGCGAGCTCTGGCGGTCGTTGTTCCACTTGGCGATGTCAGGGACTCCCGCCGCCCTGGCCACCGCCTCGAGGAAAGCGTCGGTGACGTAGCCGGTGTTCTCGACGCCCTGGTTCCGATAGAAGAGCTCGACGAAATTCCAGTAGCGGCCCTGGTCCCCGGCGGCCAGCGCCGCCTTTGCGGCGTCGACCGAATCAGAGCCCAGGATCGGAAACTGCCTGAACTGGTAGTCAGCGTCCCCTCGTTGCACCGGCCCCGAGATCAGCTGGGGAGCGATCTCGTAGGAGAACGCCCGGCACACCGGGCACTGCAGATCGCCGAACTCGACCACCGTCGCCTTCGCTCGACGATCGCCGAGCACGGTGTCAGCCTGAGGGATGCCCTGGAGCTGGCTCTGGACCAGCCCGACGTCCTCGATGTGCGTGTCGCCGCCGGAACCGCCGCCGGCCTGGCTGACGATGACGAGGACCACCAGCGCGCAGATCGCGAGGAAGATGGAGGCGCTTCCGTACTGGACCAGGCGCCGTCTTCGCTCCGCGCTCCGATCCTGAGCCTCGGCGGCGAGACGCTGCGCTCTCAGGTGCTCCTTTCGCTGCTTACGGCTTGACATGCGCTACTCGACCTCCTCGATTGCCTGTGTGATTGAGTTCGCTTGCCCGCTCATGGCGCCAGCCTGCGGCGAAGGTGGGCGGCCTGTCCCGCCTCGGCCGCCCGGCGGGCCCGGGCGTCGTCCAGCGAGATCCCCTCCCGTTCGGCCAGGTCGAGCAGCTCCTGGCGCTCGGTATCGGACTGCGCCCAGCGCAGGATCACCCAGGCGAAGATGCCCACCGCGAGCAGGCTGCACCAGACCATCAGCACAGCCCCTGAAGTGCTCTGGTCGGCCACCGGCGCAACGCCCCGAGCCCGTTCCGCCGCCTCGTAAGCCGGATAGAAGGACGTCCCCGACCACATGAAGATGTTGGCCAGGGCGATCGCCGGCAGCCAGATGCACACCGCATATCCGACCCTGGCCAGATTGCCGAACCAGGCAGGCTTGGGGAGTGGCCCAAAGAGCCCCAGCCAGAGCAGGATCCCGGTGCCGAGGAAGAGGGCGTGCTCGGCGACGTGCGCCAGCGAGAGTCCACGGCCGGCCTGGTAGAGCGCGGGAACGTGCCAGAGGTAGAGGTTGACCGTGAACAGGGACACGGCAATCACGGGATTGGCGAGCGGCGTCAGCCAACGGAGCGCCGGCGAGGAGAGAAGCGGCCGCATCATCGGTCCGGTGAGGCCAATCGCCAGCAGCAGCGCTGCCACGTCGGCCAGCAGCAAATGCTGGATCATGTGAGCGGTCAGCAGGTCGTCGGCGAGCGTCTCGACCCCGGTTCCGGTGGCTACGAAGACGACGAGGAGCCCGCAGCCGAAGCAGAGCTGGCGCGAGGCGGGAACGGGACGCCCGGCCCGGGAAAGCACTCGGCAGCGGCTCAGGTAGAGATAGGCCAACGCCGAGGGGATGGCTATCTCGGAGATCAGCCAGATCTCCTTTGGCACCGTGATCGTGCCCATCATCCGCATCGCGAGCGGATCAGTGCTCATCTCTCGGCTCCGCCCGTTCGGCCATCGTCAGCGACGTGGACCCCAAGCCCTGCGTCGCGCCTCCCACGTCGCCCTCCTGGCCCGCGCCAGTCCGCGCCAGACGGCGGCGGCAAAGGCCAGGACGAGCGGAGCGACGAACAAAGGCGTCAGCCACCAACTCCAGATTTCCGCGAGGGGTGTGTTGATCATTTGTCAACCAGCCCAGTGGGAGGGCGGCATCCTGGCCGCCCTCCCATGGCCGTCGTCAGCTATTCGACCTCCGCGTTCGAAGGAGCGCCGCACCTCCGGCCAACAGGCCGAGAGCACCGATGACGAGGGCCGTGATGCCGAGGCCCTTGCTGGCGCTGTCGCTCGACGACGAGCCGCCGCTCGACGAGGAGGGCAGCTGATCGATCGGCGGCGGTCCGGCCTCGCTGCCGGCGACGTCCTGGATCACACCGTTCGGATCGGTGACGTCGATCGTCGGCGCCGGAGTGTCTGAGCTCTCCGGCCCGATCCAGCGCACCACCTTCCCGTTGTCGTAGTACTGGAGGACCTTGAACGTCAGGACGTGCCCGGCCTGATCCGGGATCGCGGTCGAGATCGCGAAGTTCTGGAAGCCGCCCGGCGGGATCTTGCCGGAGCCGCTGCCAGTCCAGGTGATCTGGCTGACCTCCTCGCTCACCGGTCCCGAGTCCGTCTGTACCGGAGTGGCCAGCTTGCGGGTCTGGATCTGGGCCGCCCAGCCCAAGATCGGCTCGGTCGCGATGTCTATGAACCCTGGTGGGACCTGAACGACCAGCTTGTTCGTGTTGGCGTTGTCCATCTCGTTGGGAACTCGCAGGTCCAGCGTGGCGTTGGCGCCCGCCGGCAGCACGTTCGGGTGGAAACTGACGTGCGCCTGAGCGCTCGCCGCAAGCAGAGCGAATCCGGCCAGACCGGCGCTCGCTCCCACAATCAACCTCTTTCGCATCGAAAGACTCCTTTGTCAGATGAAGGACGGATGCAGGCGCCGCCCGAACCGCATTCGCGGCGCCGGTCCGCGAGGAGGCGCGCGACCTGCGAGGGAGCGCGCGAGCAGGCGTCCGCCGCGCGGGTTGATCCAGACCCATCCATTGCGGACCGGATTGGGACCAAGCGGCGTGTAGTGATGCCGCTGCCTCCGTCTCGTGGCCCAACGGAGCAGCAACCGCTCTCCTGGCCGGTGGCCAAGGATGAGGCTGACGCCGAGCAACAGCGCCGGGACGAAGAAGAGCACGGAGCTGATCAGATCGGCGCTCATCTGATCGGCACCGAGAAGTCGTTCGTGAACTCGTCGAAGGCCGAGACCCGCAGGGTCACCTCGATCTTCCAGGTCCCGGGAACGCTGAGCAGGGCGTCCGGAATCGTGTAGTGCCCGGGGCCCGAGAGCTGCGGGGTGAGTGGCAGCGTGATGTTCTTGTCCGTCTCGCTAGCCGTGACGTCGAGCTCCTTCGTCCCGGTGTACTGAGCCCCCGACTTCGCGTCGAACATGTAGATATGGATCTCGTTGGCACCGGACTGAGCCGGATCAACGACCATCTGGAAGGAGGTGGGGCCGAGCGTTGTAGTCGTGTAATAGGGCCCCGACTGCGAGGCGATCGACGGCGCGTAGCTCGCGAGCGCACCGGTCACTCCCAGAACGACGACCAGCAGCGCGACCTCGGTACGGAGCGCCCGCCGCAAGAGCAGGCCGGCGCGTCCCGGCGCATCTCCCCCCGAGGCCACCTTCTCCAGCCGCGGGACCGAGCGGTAGCGGTTGTAGGCGCCGAGCCCGATCAGGCAGAGCAAGAGGCAGAACTTGATCAGCACCGCTCGGCCATAACCCGTGTCGAGCAGGGCTTGCGGATGGCGGACCAGGACGTAGGCCTGGATCAGCCCCGAGATGAGGATCACCGAAACAGCGATCAGCGCGAGCTGGGAAAAGCGGACCAGCACCGCCGCGAGCAGCCGGCCGCGATCGGGAGGCTCAAGCTCGCGGGTGGCCCGCGCGACGACGAGCAGGAGCGTCACGAGGCCGCCGAGCCAGACGCCCATCGCAGCGACGTGCAGGACGTTGGTCGGGAAGAGCAGCGGCACCGGCGATTGTGTGCTGCCGTGGCCGGAGAGGGCGGGCTCCATCACGAGGAAGGCGAGGGGGACGGCGAGCGGCAACAGTCTGATCCCCAGCGACGATCCAGACCTCGCAAGTCCCGTGGCTCCCAGCTCGGCCGGCCGTAGCGCAAAGACCCTCTGGCCCGCGCGCCCGAGGGCGAACGGCAGGATCACTCCGAAGGTGACCCAAGCGACCAGGCAGAGGCCCCAGATCGTGCCGAACTTCGTCCCCAGCTCCTCGCGGATGACGGAGCTCTTCAGTGCCGAGAAGCCCGAGATGCCGGCGGCCTCAGCCGCCTCCAAGACGACGCCGGCTGCGGCTGTCACCGCACCGATTGCAGTTGCGGCGTACAGCAGTCTCTTAAGACGAGCGGAGAAGGACTCCGAGGCGCGCAGCCAGCTGCCATCCGAGCCGGCAACAGCCCCGAGTCCCGGGAGCCAGGCCAGGAGCAGGAAGACGAGGGCCCCGACGGCCAAGGCGACGGCCGTGTACTGCAGGGCGCGCGCCGCCCCGAAGGCGATCTCGGTCACCGCCCCCGAGCCGGAGTTCCCGATCAGCTGGGCAACCGTCTGGCTCGGGGCGGCCCCCGCCTTCCCGATCGAGAAGACGAAGCCGCTGGAGACGATGTGCCCGTCCGCCGAGACGACCCGATAGGTGGCGGTGTAGCTGCCGTCCGGTAGGCGGGGCTTCAGGTGAACACCGATCTGGGGTCCGTTGCCGTTCGGATGGAAGGCGTCGCTCTGGTCGACCTCGCTGCCTCGTGAGTCATAGACGCGGATCGCGCCGAAGTTGCCCTCGACCGGCTCGTCGAAGCGGAAGATCACGGCGTCGGGCTGGTGTGGGAGCACCGCTCCGCGCTGCGGCGAAGTGCTCTCGAGGATCGCGTGCGCAGATGCGGCGGCCGGAGCCGCTGCGCAGACGACAGCCGCCAGGAGGGCGGTCACGCCACCGCGAGTAACGATGCGACTCACCAGGCCTCCTTGGCCTCCTTCGGGGGCGAGTCATCCGCCGTGCCGCTTCCCGTCGGATCACCGCGGCGGCGACGCCTGACCCAGATCACCATGACCAACAGCCCAATCACGATCACTCCGCCGACGATCAGGAACGGGGTCTTCGAGGTGTCGGGCGGCCCAACCCAGAAGAGGCTGCCGTCCAGGCTGACCGGCTTGCCGTCGACGGAGAGCGGGATCGTGTAGTCGAAGATCTTCGTTCGCTGAGCCTTGTCCTTGACCTGCGGGGGCGTCGCCGGCGACATGTAGTGCATCCGGTGGTCGTGCCAGACGAAGGTTCCGCTCTCGTTGACGGTCTTCCACTGCGGTGGAGCCTTCGGGTTGGCCGACGAGGGCACCGGCGTGTTCCCGTATCGATCCTCGTTCAGGTAGGCGGCGGGCGAGCGCTGGTTCACCTGCACGGTGCCGTCAGGCAGGATGCGGGCGTACTGATCGTGGTCGTAGCCGTAGATCACGACCGTGTGGTGGCCCGGGTCCGAGAGTTGGTAGTTGCTGTCCCAGTTGAGGACCTGGACGTTCACTCCGGAGACCGGAGGGCTGAAGCGCTGGAACACGGAGCGGAAGTCGGGGTTGCCCGGATGGGCTCCCGCTATGGCTGGAAGGCTCGCCAGCGTGACGATCGCCAGCAGCAGCCCCCGCACAAGGCGTGGCATGTTTGTTCCTTTCTCGGGTGTGGATCGCGCCGGCGAGCCCGGTCGGGCTGCGGCGCCTTGATCAGCTCGAGAGAGGAACTGGCGGAGCGCGGCCCGGCGCAGCCGCGGCCATCGGCTGCAGCGGCGGCAGGAGGAGGCTCGCCGGAGCCCGCGTTCCGGACGATGCGCGTCGGGCCAGCGCCGGGACCTTCGCCCTGTGGGCCGCAACGAAATGGATCGCGACTCGCGCCCCTCGGAGCGCAAGCGTCAGTAGCCCGCCGACGAAAAGTGCTGCGGGAATCGCCCACCAGCCGCCGTCACCGAAGACGCCGATCAAGCCCGGTGGATGACCGGAAGCGAGGAGGCCTTCGAGCAGCTCCTGTCCGGTGTAGAGCGCGACGAGTCCGGCCGCGGCAGCGACCCAGACCACGAGCGGGCTTGCCGTTGGGTGGTCCTCAGTCTCGCCGAGGCGCCACGCTCGGGCTAGCCGGCCGAGGAACGCTCCGAGTGCAGCAGCGCAGAGGAACAAGACCCATGGGGTCAGCGAGCTCAGATAGGCGTGACCCTGCTCGGAGAGCGCCTGGTCCGCTCCTCCGCCATATGCAAGGAGGTAGCGCAGCTGGTGGACCAAAACCGCCGCGGCCGGCACGAGCGCGATCCCCCTCCAGAGCTGCGAGAGGCGCCTCACGGGGGTGAACCTCGCGACGTCGTGACGTCCCACATAGACCGAGCAAGTCTAGAGAGCATCTCTGACCGCGGGTACTGAGTCTTCTGACTAAATAGTGGCCGCTCGGTGGCAAAGGCTTCTAGATAACGAGACTCAGTCTCATCCCTTTGCTAGCCTCCGCCGAGTGTTCGAGCCCTTCCAGCTCCCCTTCGTCCAGCGCGGGCTGATCGACATCCTGATCCTGGCGGTCGGCGCCGGGGTCCTCGGCACGTGGATCGTCCTGCGCGGGCTGGCCTTCTTCTCCCACGCCGTCGGCACCGCCGCCTTTCCCGGGCTGGTGCTCGCCGCCGGCGTCGGCTTCTCCCCGGCGCTTGGCGCATTCGGGATGGCGATCGCCTTCACCGGAGCGCTATGGGGCCTGGCCCGCCGCCGCGGCACGGCATACGACAGCCTGACCGCACTGGTGCTGGTCGGCTGTCTCGCCGCTGGCGTCATCCTGGCCAGCGACGTCTACCACTCGGGCTCGAACGTCGAGCAGCTGCTGTTCGGCAGCGTGCTGCTCGTCGACCAGGCAGACATCCGACTCGCCGCCGTTGCGACCGCTGCCGTCTTGATCTCGACGGCGCTGCTCGGGCGGCGCTGGCTCGCCACCGGCTTCGACAAGGGCGGTGACTCGATTCTCGCGGGTTCGACGCACTGGTTCGACGGCATCCTGCTGGCCTTGATCGCATTGACGACTACCGCGGCGCTGACGGAGATCGGCGCCCTGCTGGTAGCTGCGATCTTCGTCGCTCCGGCGGCGACCGTGCGGCTCTTCGCGAACCGGATGCTCTCCTGGCAGATCGGCTCCGCCCTGCTCGCGGCCGCGGAGGGCACGGTCGGTCTCTGGCTGTCGGTGAAGACGAACGCCCCGCCCGGGGCCACGATCGCCACCTTGAGCGGCGTCGTCTTCGCCCTTGCGGCGATCGCAAGGGCGCTCGACCCGGGACGGCGGATGGTTGGAGTTGCCACAGCTGGCGCCGTTGCGGTCTTCGCCGTCAGCGGCTGCGCGGCGTCCGGCTCGGACTCGGGCAAGCTCAGCGTCGTTGCGACGACGACGCAGATCGGCGACTTCGCCCGCGAGGTCGGCGGTAACAAGGTCGACGTTGCTCAGATCCTCGCCCCGAACACCGATCCCCACGACTACGAGCCACGCCCTGACGACGTCACCCGCACAGCCGACGCGAAGCTCGTCTTCGAGAACGGCGACAACCTCGATGCCTGGATGTCGAAGGTGATCTCCGACAGCGGCAGCGATGCGCCAGTTGTCGATCTCGGTGCCGGCGTTCCGGTGAAGCGCCCGGGCGAGTCCAGCAGGCCCGAGGCGTCGCAGTACGACCCCCACTGGTGGCACGACCCACGCAACGCCGAAACGGCGGTGAACGAGATCGCCGCCAAGCTCTCGCAGGTCGATCCGAAGGACCGCGCCAGCTTCGAGGCCAACGCACGCCGCTATGTCGATCAGCTGAAGCGGCTCGATGGCGGAATCGCGAGCTGCATGAACACAGTTCCGGCGGCGGCGCGAAAGCTGGTCACCGATCACGACGCCTTCGGCTACTTCGCGGGCCGCTACGGAATCACGGTGGTGGGCGCGGTGATCCCGTCGCAGACGACGCAGGCCCAACCCTCGGCCAAAGACCTCGGCGACCTGGTTGCCCTGATCCGCAGGGAGGGGGTCAAGGCGATCTTCCCGGAGAGCTCGCTGAGCCCGAAGCTTGCAGAGCAGATCGCCTCCGAGACCGGTGCCACCGCCAACCACACCCTCTACGGCGACACGCTCGGGCCGCAGGGCTCAAGCGGCGAGACCTACCTCCAGATGGAGCAGGCGAATGCGAACTCGATGGTCGAGGGCTTCACCGGTGGCCAGCGTGGCTGTGAGGTGAGCGGACTTGGCTGAGCCGCTGCTGAGAACAGTCGGGCTGAGCGCTGGGTATGGCAGGAACCCGGCGATCGAGGACGTCACCTTTGACGTGGAAGCTGGCAGCCGCGTCGCCTTGCTCGGGCCAAACGGCGGCGGCAAGACCACGCTGCTGCGGGTGCTGCTCGGCCAGCTCTCACCGATGGCCGGCACCGTCGATCTCCGGGCGCGCTGCGCAACCGTTCCCCAGACAGAGCGCTCGCGGCTCGACTTTCCGGTCTCGGCGCTCGACGTCGCCCTGATGGGCGCCCTTCCTCGCCTTTCCTGGTGGATGCGACCGACGCACGCCGACCGCGAGACGGCTCGGGCTGCCCTCGATCGCGTCGGGATCGGCGATCGGGCCGGCGAGACCTTTGGCGAGCTCTCCGGCGGCCAGCGCCAGCGGGTGCTGATCGCCAGGGGCCTGGTTCAGGACGCGGGCCTTCTCCTGCTCGACGAGCCCTTCTCTGGCCTCGACGTGCCCTCGGCCAAGGGGCTGGAGGCGCTAATCGGCGAGCTCGCAGGCGAGGGTCGGGGGATCGTGATCGCGACCCACGACCTCCGCCAAGCGCGGCGCTGGGACCGGGTCCTCTGCCTCAACCACCGCCAGATCGCCTTCGGCGCCCCGTCCGACGTGCTGGACCGCGCCGTCCTCGAGGAGACCTATGCCGGCGCGATCGTCGAGATCCCCGGCAGCGACAAGCTCGGCGTCCTGCCGGCCCACCACCACTGATGGTCGGCTGGCTGACAGACCCGCTCAGTCAGGAGTTCATGCGTCGCGCCCTGCTCGAGGTCGGGCTGATCTCAGTGGCGGGTGGGGCTCTCGGCTGCTGGGTGATCTTCTATGGCGTCTCCTACGCCGCGGAGTCGCTCGCTCATGCCCTCTTTCCCGGCCTGGTTCTGGCCGCGCTGGCCGGGGTCCCGCTGCTGGTCGGCGGCATCCCCGGCATCACCTTCGCCGCCGCCGCGATTGCCATCGTCGGGCGTACGCCTGGGATCGGCCGCGATGCCGCTGTCTCCGTCGTCGTCACAGCACTGTTCGGACTCGGCGCGCTGCTCGCACTCTCGCCGGCCTCGCCGCCTGGGATCCAGACCCTGCTCTTCGGCGACATCCTGGCGCCGTCCGACACCGACCTGATCCTCACCGCCGTGCTCGCCGCCGCGGTCATTGCCACTCTGCTGGCCCTCCATTGGCGCTTGCTCGCCGTCGCCTTCGACCGCTCTACCGCCGCCGTTCTCGGTGCTCCGCCGATCGCGGCCGATGTCGCGGTCCTGGTGCTGCTCGCCGGCGCCGTCCTCGTCGCGGCCCAGGGCCTCGGCACCCTGCTCGCGGTCGCGGCCCTGGTCGGGCCCGCGGCGACGGCGCGCCTCGTCACTCGTCGGCTCGGCCCGATGATGCTTCTCTCGACCGCGCTCGGCATCGTCGCCGGAATCGGAGGGCTCTACCTCTCCTACTACGCTGGTCTCGCGGCCGGGGCCTCGATCGCGGGGGTGATCGTCGTCGGCTATCTCCTGGCGCTCGCCGGGACCGCCATCGCGGCGAACATCCGCCGACCGATCCTCTGGCCCAGGGCCGAACAGGAGACGGCCTGATGAGCGCACCCGCTCGCGACTGGCCCGAGCGTGCCCAGCGGGCGCTCGCTGAAGCAGGCCTGCGCAGCGGCGCGGCCCGCCATCAGGTGGTGGAGCTGCTGGCCGGGGAGAACTGCGCGCTTACGGCTCTCGAGATCGATCGCCGCCTTCCCCAGATTGGCCGGGCGAGCGTCTATCGGGCACTGGAGCAGCTCGAGGAGCTCGGCCTGGTTCAGCGAGTTGATCTCGGCCGCGACGCCGCGGGCTACGAGCGCCGCGATCCGGGCGGGCATCATCACCACCACATCGTCTGTGAGCGATGCGGCAGGGTGGTCGCCTTCGAGGATCCATCACTCGAACGAGCGATCACGGCACTCGGCAAGAAATCGGACTTCAACGTCGCGAGCCACGAGGTGACCCTGCGCGGCGAGTGTGCGGACTGCGCCGAGGACTGATCGCCACAAAGGGAGGCGGCCGCGGCGTAAGCTCTAGGTGTGTGTGCTGCATGTGCGATGGCGGCAATGGCAGGAGCCAGCGGTGCCAGGTCCTGGCTACAGAATCAACATGCAACCTGGCTCACTGAGCGCCGGGTCAAGGCAGCGACAGCAGGGATCTTCGTCGCGGCGACGCTCGGCTCAACCGTGGCGCTCAAGGGATCGTCTCCGCCGGCGCATCACGCGCCGGCTCCAGCTCCGGCGGCCCACCTGCGCTAGCGGTAGCTATCCGGGCCAAGCGGGCAGCGGCTACTCGGAGAGCGCGGCGGTGAACTCCCCATAGCTGCCGTGGGGCTCCACGGTGCCGCGGACTCGCTCGATCGCGTTCTCGCTGCTCCGAGCGCGAACCGAGACGGCGTGCTGGGCGGTCAGGGGAATCCAGCCGCCCTCTGCGCCGGGCTGCTTCCGCGGGTAGCCGCTGATCGGTGTGATGCCGGCGGCCGAGAGGGCCCCGCGGGCGTTGCGGGATAGCCGCCCGCCGCAGAACCCGACGGTATAGGCAGGGATGTTTCCTTCTCCCATGCACTCCGGAAGATACGCCGTGCGCATGGAGCCGACAATCGCAGAAGTGAGTCGATTGTTCCCCGGGAGCCGCTGGAGATCACCCTCGCATCCGTCTGGCCGCTGACTTTCTTGGCCTAGGGTGTCCTGCGTGCTCGCCGCGATCCCGAGCCCCGAATCGAACGGCCTACACCTCGGACGGTTCTTGGTCCACGCCTACGGCCTCGCTTACGTGCTCGCGCTGGTCGCCGCCGTCGCGATCATCATTCGCCGCTGGGAGCGGGAAGGGGGCGATCGCGCCCTGGTCTACGAGGTCGCCCTCTGGGCCTTCCCGGCCGGGATCGTGGGAGGGCGCCTCTACTTCGATCTGACCAGCTCTGACCTGGTCCCGCCGCACTGGTGGGGGCCCTTCGCGATCTGGGACGGCGGGCTGGGGATCTGGGGCGGCGTCGCCGCCGGCACGGCCGCCGGCCTGCTGGTGCTGCGCCACCGCCGCGCCGACATCCCCCGGTTCCTGGACGCCGCCGCGCCGGGGCTTCTGGTCGGG
>CAWCIP010000007.1:0-62234 GCA_963795665.1 uncultured Solirubrobacterales bacterium
AGCCCGACTACGACGTACGCCTCGGAGATCCCAAGCGAGGTCGCCCGGGAGCGCAGGGTGCCGAATCTTCGGCGAACGAGCGATCCGCCCCGGCGGATGCGCTCAGCCCGAGATCCGTCGGATGGCGCGGTAGACGGCATCCCGAAGAGCCTTCTCGCGCGGGTCATCGAACATGTAGTAGTCCATGTTGTTCATCACGTAGGCGAAGCCGAGTCGCGCGTCGGGATCGGCGAAGCCGAAGGAGCCGCCTGCGCCCGGCGTACCGAAGGCGCGCCGGCTGGAGCCCCAGTCGAGTTCCGGTCCGGGCCGGAGGAAACCGAGCGAGATCCAGCTGGGCACACCCATCACCTCGTCCCTCGGAGGCTCGGGGTCGTTGACGGCTGTGAGGCTCGCGAGCGTCGCCGGGGTGATGCCGAGCTCCGCTCCTCCCTCCGCGAACACCGAATAGGCCCGCGCGATTGCGCGCGCCGTCCCCACGCCGTTACCCGCCGGAATTTCGATCTCGAGCGTACGTCGATCAGTCGGGTCCATGTCCGCGAACAGCATCGACTTTCGCAGCAGCGACCAGGGCCACAGGATTCGCATCACGTATCCCTTGGGGACCGAAGGTAGCGCCCGGATGGAGCGTCTCGGGGAGAAGAGCCTCAGCTGCGCGAGCCGCTCGTCGGGGATCTCTCGCGGAAGCCCGATGTAGAACTCGATCTCCAGCGGCTTGGCGATCTCCTCCTGAAAGAACCGGCCGAGCGTGCGACGCGCCGGGTCGACGTGCCGAATCAGCTCCTGCATGTACAGCCCGATCGTCATCGCGTGGTACCCGTGCCGCGTTCCCGGCTCCCAGGCCGGCTTCTGACGCGCGAGGGCACCTGAGACGTAGTCGAGGTCACGCATGTCCTCCGGACGCAGCGGCTCATCGATCCACACCAGCCCCGCCTCGTGACTGAGGAGCTGGCGCACGGTGACCGCGCCCTTCCCGTTTTGGGCGAACGCGGGCCAATACTCGGCGACCGGGGCTTCGTAGTCGATCCAGCCGCGCGAGTTCGCGACGGCGATCGTCATCGCGGCCAGGCCCTTGGTGGTCGAATTGACGACGACCAGAGTGTCCTCGTTCCACGGCTCGTCGCCGGTGGGGGTGCGGCGGCCACCCCACAGGTCCACCACCTTCTCGCCACGCCAGTAGGCGGCCACAGCCGCGCCGATCTCGCCACGCTCCGCGAAGTTCCGGTCGAACTCGGCACGCACTTCCTCGAATCCCGGGGCGGCCGATCCGCCCTGACGCGACAGGTTCGCTGCAAGCTCGGTCGTCATCTGAGCTGCCGACGATATGCGGCGAATCCAGAGCCTTCATCCGTGCAAACCCCAGAGATCGCCTGATTCGCCGCCAGGCCCCGGGCCAGGGAACTGCGACCCGCGCGGCCCCGGTGTGGTTAAGTGATCCGCGGCGTGCACCTAAAAATAGGTATATCCCTCCTGACGGCTTTCCTCGCGCTCGTCTTCGCGAGCAGCGCATCGGCGGCGTCATTCGACGCGCACGGCAGCGTCGAGCAGGTCTACGCGACCGGCCTGCCCGCCGGCGGCTCGACCTCGCTGCTCGACTCCACCGATCAGGTGGTCGAGACCAGGACCGCCAACGACCTCGGCGGGATCCTGTTCCGCGAGGTCACGCCGGGAGACGGGTATCGCGTCCGGCTCGACTCGACCGGCGAGACGTCGGCACCACTGACGGTGCTGACAAAGCAGTCGGCCCCGCCGTCGACCGACATCTACAACCAGTCGATCCCGTCAGACGGCTACGGCTACATGTCCACCCGCGACGGCACCAAGCTTGCCTATTCGGTCCATCCGCCGACGGACGTGTCCAACGCCGAGGGCTTCGACCTTCCGCCCGAGCTGACCAGCCAGCTCTCGTCGCTGGTGGCACCCGGGGTGAAGTCGCCGACCCTGGTCGAGTACTCCGGTTACGGCTACGCCAAGCCCGACGGGCCGGTGAGCGGCATCGCCGCACTCGCCAACCTGATGGGGTTCACCGTCGTCGACGTCAACATGCGCGGCACGGGATGCTCGGGCGGAGCGTTCGACTTCTTCGAGCCGCTGCAGAACCTCGACGGCTACGACGTCGTCGAGACGGTCGCGCACCAGCCGTGGGTCGCCCACGGCAAGGTGGGGATGATGGGCATCTCCTACGGCGGGATCAGCCAGCTGTTCACCGCGCAGACCGAGCCGCCGGACCTCGCGGCGATCGCACCGCTCTCGGTGATCGACCAGACGCAGACGACGCTCTACCCCGGCGGCATTCTCAACACAGGCTTCGCCGTCGACTGGGCCCAGCAGCGCCAGGATGAGGCCCAGCCGGCCGGCCCGAACAGCGGCCAGCCCTGGGCTTACCAGCGGATCCAGGAGGGCGATACGACCTGCGCCGCGAACCAGGCGCTCCACCCCGAGGCCGCTGACCTGATGGGCAAGATCCGCGCGAACGACCACTACATCCCCGAGGTGGCCGATCCGCTCTCCCCCATCACCTTCGTCAACAAGATCAACGTCCCGGTCTTCATGGCGTGCCAGTGGACCGACGAGCAGACCGGCGGTCACTGCCCGACGCTCGCCGAGCACATGACGGGCACCGAGAAGAAGTGGTTCACGTTCACCAACGGCGTGCACACCGACTCGCTCGATCCGGAGACCTACAACCGCTTATACGACTTCTTGGAGCTCTACGTGGACCAGCAGGCGCCGGCCCTGAAATCGGCCTTGGTCCGGGCCAGCTGGCCCCTGGCCATGCAGGCCATCTTCGGGATCAACGGGCCCTGTCTGGACGGCGCCGGCTGCGCACCGCCCCTGGCGACGCTGCCTGACGACCCGATCCAGCAGCAGCCGACCTACGACGGCGCCAAGGCGGCATTCGACGCGCAGCCCTCGATCCGGGTGTTGTTCGACAACGGGGCCGGCAACTCGAACCCGGGCTGGCCGTATCCGGGCTTCGAGCGCTCGTATGACAGCTTCCCGATCCCCGGGACCGAGGGACGATCCTGGTACCTGAAGCCCGGCGGCCATCTCGCCGGCCACTCACCCAACGGCGCCGCGGCGGATGAGTTCACCTGGGACGCCCACGCCCGGCCGCTGACCGACTTCACCGGCGACACCGCCGCAGGCCCCGGCGGCCTCTGGACAGCGACGCCGAACTATCACTGGACCCAGGATCCCGCCGGCACCGCGGTCTCCTACGTGACGCCGGCGCTGAGCAGCGACACGGCCGTGGTCGGCGCAGGTCGCGTCGACCTCTGGGTGCGCTCCTCCGCCCCGGACGTCGAGCTCCAGGCGACGATCAGCGAGGTCAGGCCCGACGGCAAGGAGACCTTCGTGCAGGGTGGATGGATCCGCGCCAAGGCGCGCGCTCTCGACGCGACGAAGAGCACCGAGCTCGAGCCCGTCCCGAGCTTCCTCCAGGAGGACTTCGCGGACATGCCATCGGATCACTTCGTGCCGGTCACGATCCCGCTCTACTACGAGGGCCACATGTACCGCTCCGGCTCGAGCATCCGGGTCCGGATCAGCGCTCCCAACGGCGATCAGCCGGTCTGGTCCTTCGGGGAGACCGTGCCCGCCGGCCAGGCGAACGTCGCGATCGGCTACGGCGGAGACATGCCGTCCCGCCTCGAGCTTCCGGTCGTGCCGGGCGTGAGCGCGCCGACCGGGCTGCCGCCCTGCCCCGGCCTGCGAGGCGAGCCCTGCCGCGACTACCAGCCTTTCCAGAACCGGACGGCGCCGATCGGCGCAGGCGAGGGCGGCTCCGCCCACGACGACCACGACCGAGCCGCCCGTCTCGAGCCCGGCGCCGCAGGCGCGGGGGAAGTGCGCCAAGCGCCCGGCGAAGGCGGCCGTCACCGCCAAGAAGCACAAGAAACACAAGAACTGCGGCGCGAAGCGGAAGAGGCGCCACAAGAAGAAGTAGGACGCCACCGCGCTGAGGCACCGGCGCCGTCGCGCCGATGCCCGGCTTAGAGTCCTGCTGATGCCTCAGCTCCCAATCGGCGCGACGGTGGCCGCCGGCGTGGACGAGACGTCGGCGCTCGTGATGGTGATCGCCGCCGCGGTGGCCGCCCTGATCGTCCTGGCCGTCTCGCCGCGATTGACCATTCCGGTGGTTGTCCTGGAGCTGCTGCTCGGGATCCTGATCGGACCTCAGGGGCTCGATATCGCCCGGGTCGACCCGACCACGTCGCTGCTCGGCGACCTGGGGCTCGGGATGCTCTTCTTCTTCGCGGGCTACGAGATCGACTTCGACCGGATCAAGGGGCGGCCGCTCGAGCTGGCCGCTATGGGCTGGGCCATCTCGCTCGCTCTGGCCTACGGGATCGGCGGCGCGCTCGCCAGCGCGGGGATCATTCTCTCCTTCCTCTACACCGGGTCGGCCATGGCGACGACGGCGATCGGCACCCTGATCCCCATCCTCACCGACGCCGGTGAGATGCGGACCACATTCGGCACCTACCTGCTCGGCGCGGGCGCCATCGGTGAGTTCGGACCGATCCTGCTCGTGACGCTGATCCTGTCCACCGGCCACCCGATCCACGAGGCGGTGATCCTCGTGCTCTTCATCGTGCTCGCGGTACTCACCGGGCTGCTGGCGGTTCGCTCCGCCTGGCGGGGATGGCCGCTGGTCGAGAAGACCTTCGAGACCTCGAGCCAGCTCGCCGTGCGGCTTGCCGTCGTGCTCGTGTTCAGCCTGGTCGCGCTGGCCGCTCAGCTCGGCCTCGACCTCCTGCTCGGGGGATTCGTCGCGGGGATGATCACCCGCGTTGCGCTGCGGGGCCGCGAGGTCAGCGTCTTCGACTCCAAGCTCACAGCCGTCGGCTACGGCCTGCTGATCCCGTTCTTCTTCGTCACCAGCGGGATGGCGTTCGACCTCGATGCGCTCACCTCCAGCGCGACGGCGATGCTGAAGGTGCCGATGTTCGTCGCCCTCTTCCTGATCGTGCGGGGCGTGCCGGCACTGCTGCTCTACCGCAGCGAGCTCGCGCTCCGGGATCGTTTTGCCCTCGCCATCTACTGCGCGACCGAGCTGCCGCTGGTCGTTGCGATCACCACCCTGGCGATCGACGCCGGGCACATGGAGACCTCCACGGCCGCGGGGCTGGTGGGCGCCGCGATCATCTCCACCCTGATCTTCCCCCTGCTCGGCGCCCGGATCAGGCGCGGTGGCGAGCCGGCCGCGGGGCCAATCGAGGCGCCGGCAACGGCATGATCGCCATGCCCTCGAGCGCCTCTTTCCTCACTTCACGTATTCGATGAAGCGCCCCAGGTCCCTGAATCCCACGCCTGCGTAGACGCGATCCGCCATCTCGGTCGATTGCAGGCTGGCGGTCGCGCAGCCTCGCTCACGCGCCCGGTACAGGTGCAATGCCGTCAGGGCGGTACCCAGTCCGTGCCGCCGGGCGTGCGGCAGGGTCCCGACGTTGTAGATGCCGCAGTCACGGTCGTGGTCGTAGGCCATTCCCGCCGTCACGTCCTCCCCGTCGAGGCGGGCGACGAGGACGTGGAAGTGGCTTCTATCGACGCCAGCCAGGAGCCCGTCGGGCACCTCGATGATCCGCAGGTACTCGTCCCAGTCCGGGGGGCCCAGCTCGACGTCGGGGGGCGGAACGGCGATGTCGCTGAGCGACATCGCCATCGCCCGCGTCGTCGTATCGACCCGGAAACCGCGCCTCCTCATCTCGGCGTTTGCCGCCTCCTCTGACTCGTGCGCCCAGATCGCGTAGCGGTCCACCCCGGCGTCCTGATAGGCGCGAACGGTTGCCGCACCCGCCTCGGCTGCCCGCGGGCCATCGAGATCGCGGGCGAGAACCGCGTTGTTGTAGAACGCCCGCTCCGGGCCGGCGGGAAACACGGCGATCGCCGCTCCCGGGAGCCGCTCGACCGTGGCTCCCTGGGTCCCCTCCGCGATACGGGTCCACGTGCCGAGGAGGTTCGCCACCATCCGGTCATAGAGAACCCTTTCTCCGAGGCTGGGCACCGGGTCAGTCGACGATCTGGAGCTCCTTCGGCAGGCCGCTCATGTTGCGGTGACCGTCCGCGGTCACCGCGACGAGGTCCTCGATGCGGACTCCGAAGCGCCCGGGCAGATAGACGCCGGGCTCGACGGTGACCACGTTGCCCTCCGCCAGCTCGTCCTCGGAGGTGGTCGAGAGCCGCGGTCCCTCGTGGACCTCGAGGCCGACGCCGTGGCCCAGCCCATGCCCGAAGCGATCGCCGTGGCCGGCCTCCGAGATCATCTCCCGCGCGACGGCGTCGACCTCCTTGCCGCTCGCGTCGGGGCGGACCGCCTCGAGCGAGGCCTGCTGGGCTCGGCGGACCAGCTCGTAGACCTCACTGCCCTCATCGCCCGGGTCCCCCGTCGCGAAGGTGCGCGTGCAGTCCGAGCAGTAGCCATCGAGGAGCGCGCCCATGTCGAAGACGACCAGCTCGCCCGAGCCGATCTCGCGCTCGCCCGGCTCGGCGTGCGGCAATGCGCCGTTCTCGGCGGCCGCCACGATCGGCGGGAAGGAGGGTTCTGCCCCGAGCTCGCGGAGGCGCGCCTCGCAGGCTCGGGCCACGTCCCGCTCCGTGTGGCCGGCGAGGCCGCGCTCGAGCGCCCACCGGTAGACCCCGTCGGTGAGCTCCGCCGCGGCCGCGATCCGCTCCAGCTCCTCGGGCTCCTTGACCGCGCGGAGCTGCTCGACCAGGTCACCGGCGGGAACGAGCTCCGCGTCGCCGTCGGCGGCGGCCGCCTCCAGCCGGGCGAGCTGGCGGACGCTCAACTTGGCGTCCTCGAACCCGACCCGCCCCTTCATCCGCGCCACGATCTGCGGGACGAGCTCGCGCTCGGCCTCCGGCCGCTCCCACTCCGGCGAGACCTCCTCCTTCGCGCGCTCGGTATAGCGGAAGTCCGTGAAGAAGACGAGATCCTCGCCGCCCACCAGGCAGGCGCCGTTTGTCCCGGCGAAGCCGGTGAGGTAGCGGACGTTCATCAGGTCCGAGACGAAGAGCTGGTCGAGCTCGCGCTCTGCGACCAGCTTGGCGAGCCTCTCCCCCCTGCTCACACGCCCAGCCTCTCGGCGATCAGCCCCATCGCCTCCTCATAGCCCTCCGGGCCCTTGCCGGAGATCTGAGCGATGAGCAGATCGAGGCCCTCGAAGACCGAATGCCGTCGCCACTCCTCGCGCTTGGAGATGTCGGAGATGTGCACCTCCACGGCCGGGATACCGGTCAGGTCGAGCGCGTCCCGGATCGCCCACGAGTAGTGGGTCCAGGCGCCGGCGTTGACGATCGCCGCGTCGGCGATCTCCGGCAGCCGGTGCAGGTGCTCGACGAACTCGCCCTCGGAGTTGGTCTGGAAGAAGGAGGCCTCCAGGTTCCGTTCCTGCGCGAATCGCTTGATCCTGAACTCGAGCTCGGGCAGCGTGAAGTCGCCGTAGATGTCCCGGTCGCGGCTGCCCAGCATGTCGAGGTTGACGCCGTGCATCACCTGGACTCGATTGCGGGTGCTGACCATCACCTGAGCTCCTCGATTGCCGCGCGGACCGTATCCGGCTCCACCGTCTGTCCCCAGAGCGGTGCACCGGGCTGCTCGAGCAGCACGAAGCCGAGCCCCTCGCTGGTCTGCTTCTTGTCGCGCTGCATGGCCTCCAGCACTCCGTCCACCTCGACAGACGGATCGAGCGAGATGGGCAGCCCGTATGAGGCGAGCAGGCCCTCGACCTCGTCTCGAAGGGCATCAGCGCCCGAGAGCCGGAGCGCCGCGAGCAGGCCGAGGCCGACCGCCTCGCCGTGGCGGTAGCGCGAGTAGCCCGTCTGGGCCTCGATCGCGTGACCGACCGTGTGGCCGAGGTTGAGCACCGCGCGGCGGCCGGTGTCGCGCTCGTCGGATGCCACCACTTCGATCTTGGTGCGGGCGCAGTCGAAGATCAGATCGCCGAGCGACCTCGGGTCGAGCTCGCGGAGCCCCCGGGCCCGGTCCCAGAGCGAGCCGCCCGCGATCAGCGCGGTCTTCACCACCTCGACGAAACCGGCGGCGAGCTCCTCCCTGGGAAGCGTCTCGAGGGTCGACGGATCGGCCAGCACCGCAATCGGCTGGTGGTAGGCGCCGATGTAGTTCTTCGCCTCCGGCAGGTCGACTCCGGTCTTGCCGCCGTAGGCGGAGTCCACCTGAGCGACCAGCGTCGTCGGAGCCTGGATCAGGGGCACGCCGCGCTGGTAGGTGGCGGCGCAGAAGCCGGCGAGATCACCGACCACGCCTCCGCCGAAGGCGAGCACACCGTCGTCCCGTCGGACGCCGGCGGAGGCCAGCTCGCCGAGGATCCGCTCGGCCTCGGCGATCGTCTTCGAGGACTCCGCCCCCTGAACGCCGATCGTCGCCTCGCAGCGCGGCAGAAGGGGGCGGTGGCGGCGGAGCGCCTCGTCGTCGGCAACGCAGAAGATCCGGGCGGGAAGATCGTCCGGCATGACCTCGCGCGCATCGGTCAGCAGCCCGATCGCCCCCGCACCGACCGCGGCCGGATAGCTGCCGCCGGCGGAATCCGCCCAGACCATGCGAACAGCGGGCGCGCCCTGCATCGCGGCGAGCCACGGCGCGGCCCTCTCGCCGGCCGCCCGGGCCTCCGAGGGGAGGATCGCGCGAGCCAGGGACTCGTAGATGGGCCGGCGGCCGGCGAAGCGGTCGGAGAACTCGCCGCGGTCGGCCGCCAGCGGCCTGGCCGATCCGGAGGCGCGCTCCCAGGCGATCTCCTCCTCGACGTCGCACCAGACCGGCATGTGCTCGGCCAGGGCGGCCCGCACCCTGTCGCTCTCGATCGCGCCGCCACCCAGCGCCACGACCGATGATGGGCCGCCGACCTGGGCCGCGAGGGCCTCGAGCACCGAGACGACCAGCCGCTCCTCGCGGCGCCTGAACTCGGCCTCACCCTCGCGCTCGAAGAACGAGGCGATCGGCTCGCCGAGCTCGCTCTCGAGCAGCTCGTCGGTGTCGATCACCCCGAGCCCGAGCCGCTCGGCGACGGCCTGGGCCGCCCGCGTCTTGCCCGCCGCCATGAACCCGATGAAGACGATCCCGTGGTGGGCCGTTACCGCCGCCATCCGATGCGCTCCTTGTACGCCGCGAGGGCCGAGAGCACGTCGTCGATGTGGTCCCCGCCGAACTTCTCGCGGTACGCGCCGGCGACGACGAGTGCCACCATCGCCTCGGCCACGACGGCAGCTGCCGGGACGACCGTGGAGTCGGTTCGCTCCCGCATCGCCTGCGCAGGCTCCTTGGTCTCGGTGTCGACCGAGCGAAGCGGCTGGGTCATCGTGGAGATCGGCTTGATCGCCGCCTGGACGACCAGCGGCTCGCCATTGGTCATCCCGCCCTCCAGGCCTCCCGCCCGGTTGGTCTCGCGGTACCAGCCCATCTCCTCCGAGTAGAGGATCTCGTCATGCGCCTCCGAGCCGGGCTTGCCGGCGACGTCCCAGGCCTCGCCCAGGGAGACGCCCTTGACGGACTGGATCGAGCAGACGGCTTGGGCCAGCCGGCCGTCGAGCTTCTCGCTCCAGGAGACGTGCGAGCCGATCCCGGGCACGAGCCCGAAGGCGCGGACCTCGAACTTGCCGCCGAGGGACTCGTTCTCCTTTCGCAGGCGGTCGATCTCGGCGACCATCGCCTGCGAGATCTCGGGGTCGAGGCAGCGGACCGGCGACTCGTCGACGCCCTCGAAGTCCTCTGGTGCCAGATCGTCGTGCTCGGGCGCGGAGACCGAGGCGATCTGGATCACGTGGCTGTGGATGCTGACGCCGACCGCCGAGAGGAAGCCCTTGGCGAGCGTGCCCGCGGCGACGCGGGCCGCCGTCTCGCGGGCGCTCGCGCGCTCGAGCACGTTGCGCACATCGCTGAAACCGTACTTCTGCAGTCCCGCGAGGTCGGCGTGTCCCGGCCGCGGCAGGTGGGACTCCTCGACCTCCGCGTCGACCGGCCACGGGTTCATCCGCTCCTCCCAGTTGGGGTAGTCGCGGTTGGCCACCAGGACCGCGATCGGGCTGCCGAGGGTCCGGCCGTGCCTGACCCCGGAGCGGATCTCGACCGTGTCGCTCTCGATCTTCATGCGCCCGCCGCGGCCATGGCCGAGCTGACGCCGCGCCATGTCGCGATCGAGGGCTCCGCGATCGAGCTCGAGCCCCGCCGGGAGGCCCTCGACGATCGCGACCAGTCCGGGACCGTGCGATTCGCCCGCGGTTGTGAACCTCAAAGTCACGCGGGCAGCCTAGATGGGGACGCCTCCCGGCCTCGGGCTCAGGGTTGCGGCGCCATCGCAACCAGCGCGCCGATGGCCAGGAACGGCGCGAACGGGATCGTCCGGCTCCGCGCCTTCCAGCCGTGACGGGCGAGCAAGACCATGCCCGCGACCGACCCGGCGGCGAAGGCGACGACCATCGCCTCGATCACGGCCGCGCCCAGGTAGACGCCGAGCACGCCGGCGAGCTTGACGTCGCCGAGGCCCATGCCGTCCGGGCGGATCAGCGCCGCCGCGAGCAGAAAGGCGGCGGCGCCGAGCCCCGCAACCAGTCGCCCGGGCATCGCGCCCGGATCGGACAGCAGGCAGACGGGAACGGCGATCGCAAGGCTCGCCACCATGGCGCCATCGGGGACCAGCCGGGTGCGGAGGTCGCTGACCGTGACCACGCCGAGCAGGGCGATGAGCGAAGCGTCGAGCAGCGCGGCGGCCATATCGTTGAGAGCGCCGTGACGCCTGAGCTCTCCCCACCCCAGCAGGGACTCACCGCCTGATGGCCGCCCGCCGCCTGCTGATCGTGATGCTGATCCTGCTCGGCCTCTCCACCCTCGCGGCAGCCCTCGTCCCACAACATGCGCTTCACGGGGGGACCACCACCGGGACGACGGCCACGCAGCCAACTCAGAGCACCACCACTGCCGCTCCGGCGGCCGGGCGCTCGCTCAGTGCCCGCATCGAGACCGGCGGCAAGACAATCCCGGTGGTCGCAGGCCCGGTCTGCCTCAAGGGCAAGTGCGGCGAGCCGATCCACGTCGGCGATCAGCTCTCGCTCGCGGTCTTCGCCCGCAAGCAGACTGAGCTCGAGATCCGCTCCTTCGGGCTCATCGGCGTGGCCAGCAAGACCGCCCCGGCGCTGTTCCAGCTCCTCTTCAGCGAGCCGACCAACATCGGCATCGTGTCCACCTCGACCGGCGAGCCGGTGGCCAGGATCGAAGTCCTCTCGGCGAAGGCCGCCGCGAAGGCGATGAAACCTAAGTCTCGAGCTCGCGGGGGATCAGGTCGACCTTGAGGAAGGTGCCGTCCCTGAAGACGTCCACCTCGACGCCCTGCCCGATGCGCTCGGCGACCATCAGCCGCTGAAGGTCGCCGACATCGCCCATCGGCTCACCGTCGACCGAGACGATCAGATCCTCGGGACGCAGGCCGGCCCGGGCCGCCGGGCTGCCGGAGACGACCTCGACGACCTCGATGCCCTTGTCGCGCTCGAGGCGGGAGGCGATCTTGGGCGGCAGCGGTCGCGAGCCGCCGACGATTCCGATGTAGGCGCGGCGCACCCGGCCCTCCTTCATCAGGGCCGAGATGAGCTTCCTGGTGGCCTCGTTGATCGGCACGGCGAGACCGAGGCCGATGCCGGCAACGGCGGTGTTGATGCCCACGACGCGGCTGAGCCCGTCGGCCAGCGCACCGCCCGAGTTGCCCGGATTGAGAGCCGCGTCGGTCTGGATCACGTTCTCGACCAGCCGACCGGCCGAGCCGGCGCGCGTCGGAAGCGCGCGACCCAGGGCCGAGACCACCCCGGCGGTGACCGTCCCCGCCAGGCCCATGGGGCTGCCGATCGCAACGACCAGCTGTCCCACGCGCAGCTCATCCGCGTCGCCGAGCTGGGCGGGCGTGAGATCGCGAGCGTCGGCTCGCACGACCGCCAGATCGGAGAGAGGATCGGCTCCGACGACCTCGGCACCGAGCTCGCGGCCGTCCGAGAATGAGGCGCTCACCCCATGGCCGCCGGCGACGACATGGGCCGAGGTCAGCATGTAGCCGTCGGAGGAGATCGCGACGCCGCTGCCGGCGCCCTCCGCCCGTCCGCGGCGAGTGCGCCGCGAGACGGCGAGGTGGGCCACCGATGGAGTGAGCCGGTCGGCGACCCCGGACACGGTCCGGGAGTAGGCGTCGAACGCGTCGGCGTCGGGCAGTCGCTCGGGCCTCGACGTCGGGGCCGCGTCCGCGACCCCGTCGGAGATCATCTTCAGGCCTCCCGAGATGAGCTTCAGCTTAGGCACTAACTAAAAGTTAGCATGCGCGACTCAGGTCCTGGCGGCCTGGCGCATGACGTCGAGTGGCGGGTCCATCCCCGTCCAGATGCGAAGGGACTCCGCACCCTGCCGGACGAGGATCTCCAGCCCGTCGATCGCGCTTGCGCCTCGGGTGCGCGCCTCGCCGACCAGCCTGCTCTCTGATCCGGCATAGACGAGGTCCACCAGGGTGGTGTCGCCGCCGAAGTGCTCCGGATCCAGCGGCAGCTGCTCGAACGGATCCTCGTCCTTCATCCCGATCGCCGTGCAGTTGACGATCAGGTCGTACGACGCCTCCCGAGCCAGCTCGCCGCTGACCGCCACTCCGGAGAGCTCGCGGACCAGCTCGTCGGCGCGCTCGGCCGTCCGGTTCCAGACCGAGACCGACGCGCCCTGCCCCGCCAGGGCCCAGATCACAGCCCTGGCCGACCCCCCGGCGCCGAGGACGAGGGCCGTGCGCCCATCGACGGGCTCCGCCAACGCGGCCACCAGCCCCGTGGCATCCGTGTTGGCCGCCCGGATGCGCCCGCCGGCGAAGCTCAGCGTGTTGGAGGCGCCGATCTGCTGCGCCGCCTCGGAGGCCTCGTCCGCGATCGCGAGGGCCGCCTCCTTGTGCGGGATGGTCACGTTGGCGCCCACGAAGCCCTCGCCCGGCAGGCCCCGAATCCTCTCGTCGAACTCGGCGGGGTCGACGTCGATCGCCTCGTAGCTCCAATCGTTCCCCAGGCCGAGCGCCTCGAGCGCGGCGGTCTGCATCGCCGGCGAGCGCGAGTGCGAGACAGGGTGACCCAGCACCGCGAGCCGCTTCACCGCCCGCTCACCCCTCGGGCCGTCAACTCCGGCAGTTCGCGGGCGCGCGACCCGCGTTGTAGGCAGCCACGAGCTGGTTGAACTCGGCTCCGCTCGCGGTGAAGCAGTGCTGGCCGTCGCCGTTCGCCTTCAGCACGTAGTAGAGGTAGTTGACCTTCGCCGGGCGGGCGGCCGCCTTGATCGCGTCGAGCCCGGGATTGCCGATCGGCGTCGGCGTCAACCCGGCGTTGATGCGGGTGTTGAACGGCGACGGGGACTTGAGCTGCGACTCGGTGATGTCGCCCGTGTAGTTGTGGAATTCGAATCGCGTCGTGGCGTCGATGCCGAGGGGCATGCCCCGGTGCAGCCGGTTGTAGATCACCGCCGCGACCAGGGGGCGCTCGGAGGGGACCTGCACCTCCTTGTCGATCATCGATGCGATGGTGATGACGTCGTACACCGTCAGGTTCTTCGACTTCGCGTACGACATGTCGACGCCGGCGATGTTCTGCTGGAAGGCCTGCAGCTGCTCGCCGACGAGCTGGTCGACGTTCGCCCCGGGATCGAGCTGGTACGTGGCCGGGAAGAGGAAGCCCTCGAGCGACTTCGGGTCCTTGGCGCCGTACTTGTTGGGATCGAACCCCTTGAAGGACTTGCTCGAAGCGAGGTAGTCGCCGCTCAACCCCAGGTTCTTGACCGTGGCCGCGATCTGCGTGCGGTCCTCACCCTCGGGGATCGTCACCGTCACCTGGCCGCCCGAGCTGGTCAACCGGTCGATCGCCGTCCCGTAGCTCATGTTGTGCGCGAGCACGTAGCGACCGGGAAGGATGTTGTCGCTCTCGCCGGCGAGCTTCAGTCGCCACTGGAAGAGCGTCCCGTTCGACACCACGTCGTTCTGGGTGAGGAGATCGGCGACCTCCCCGGCGGTTGCGCCCTCGGGAACGGTGACGATCGCCTCGCCGGATCCGTCCCCGGGGTCGAAGGGAGGCGGCTGGAAGAACGCGATCAGGAACCAGGCGACGAGCACGCCGACCAGCAGGAGCCCCAGCGCGAGAAACCTGCGACGCCTGTACCTCCCGCGTTGCTTTGGCGGGCGAGGGTCGCCGCCGTCGCGGCCCAGGCGCTCGCGCACGGAGCGCCGAGGCGCCTTCTGCGGCGGCGGGGCGGCGGGCGCGGGATCCGCCGGGGCGGCTGCGGCGCTGGGCGCCTCCGACCGCTTCGCGGCCTTCGCGGGCTTGCGCGGCTTCTTGGACTTGCTGCGCCGCTGCTCACGCTCGCGGCGACGGCGCTCGCGCTCCAGAGAATCGGGGTCGTCGCGGCCGAACTCGTCGGTCGGGGGCTTCAGCCCGTCGCCCTCGGGCGGGGTGAGGTTCCCCTCGGTGTCCACGACCCAGTCGCCCCGCTCCTCAGGCACTACCGCTCCTCCTCGCCTGGAGAATCGGGTCGCTCCTCGGCTTCGCCTGCGGAGCGCCCTCTCATCAGGTACGACTCGAGCAGGTGAGCGGCGGCGAGCGAGTCCCGATCCGCACGGGCTCCCTCGCGGGCGCTGCGGTCCGCCATCCGGGTGGTGAGACGCTCGTCGTAGGTCTCGACCGGAACGTCGAGCAGCTCGTCGAGCTGTTCGGCGAAGGCTCGGCTGAGCTCGGCCTGCTCGCCCTCCTCCCCGCGGAGGGTGGTCGGCAGGCCGACGATAACGCGGTCGACTCCCTCGGCCGAGACCAGCTCGGCGATCGACGCCGGGTCGGGCGGCTCGACCGCCTCGAGCGGCCGCGCCAGGGTCCCGGTCGGGTCCGAGATCGCACAGCCGCAGCGGGCGGTGCCGTAATCGAGAGCGAGCACCCGCAAGAAGCTACCGAGTAGCCGCCGCGGTCTGCTCGGCCCCGGGCAGCCGCTCGCTGGCCGACTCGGGGCTGTCGGACGCGACCTCGGTGCCGGAGATCGCGCGAGCGCTCACGTTGCGTGGGTGGTGGCAGGCCGCTGCCTGTCCCTTGCCGTAGTCCGCCAGCGGGGGCTCGTGCTCGGAGCAGATCTCGGTCGCCCAGGGGCAGCGGGTGTGGAACCGGCAGGCCGACGGCGGGTCGACCGGGCTGGGCACATCGCCCTCCAGCACGACCGGCGTGCGCGCCGCGTTCGCCTTCGGATCGGGGATCGGCACGGCGGAGAGCAGAGCGACCGAGTACGGGTGGATGGGCCGCTCGTAGAGCTCCGCCGCCGGCGAGCGCTCCACGATCTTGCCGAGGTACATGACCGCGATTCGGTCGGAGACATGGCGGACGACGCCGAGATCGTGCGCGACGAAGATGTACGAGAGATTGAACTCGTCCTGGAGGTCCTCGAGCAGGTTGATGATCTGGGCCTGGATCGAGACGTCGAGAGCGGAGACGGGCTCGTCGGCGATGATCAGCTTGGGGCGCAGCGCGAGCGCCCTGGCGATTCCGATCCTCTGCCGCTGGCCCCCGGAGAACTCGTGCGGATAGCGGTTGTAGTGCTCGGGCTGCAGGCCGACCCGGTCCATCAGCTGCTGGACCTCACGGCGCAGCTGCGTGCCCGAGGCCAGCCCGTGGAGCTGCAGCGGATCGCCGATGATCTGCCCCACCCGCTTGCGCGGGTTGAGCGATGCGTAGGGGTCCTGGAAGATCATCTGGATCTCGCGGCGGACGGGGCGCAGTTTCTTGCGCGAGAGGCCGACCAGCTCATTGCCTCGGTACTTCACTGAGCCGGCGGTCGGCTCGAGCAGCTGGATGATCGTCCGGCAGAGGGTCGACTTGCCGCAGCCGGACTCACCGACCAGCCCGAGGGTCTCCCCCTCACGGAGGGTGAGGCTGACGTCGTCGACGGCTTTCACGCTCGCCACCTCGCGGTCGAACACGATCCCCGACTTGATCGGGAAGTGCTTCACGAGGTGCTCAACCTCGAGGATCGGATCGCCCTTGGCCACTAGGCGACGACCTCCGGCGCCTCGAGCCCGATCCGGCCGTCGACCTCGCGGAGCTTCTTCTTCTCCGTCGGGTCGAGCCAGCACCGGTCCGCGTGGTCCTTGGCCCTGGCGACGCGCTCCTTCAACTCGGGGAGCTCGGAGCACCTGGCGAAAGCATGAGGGCAGCGGGGCGCGAAGCGGCAGCCGGGTGGCGGCGCCAAGAGCGACGGCGGCTGGCCGCCGATCTGCGGCAGGCGATCCGGCCGGTCTTGGTCCAACCTCGCGATCGAGCCGAGCAGGCCCCAGGTGTAGGGGTGCTGGGGGTCGTAGAAGAGCTCGTCGAGTGAGCCCTGCTCCACCACCTGACCGGCGTACATGACGAGCACGCGGTCGGCGATCTCCGCGACCACGCCCAGGTCGTGGGTGATCAGGATCACCGAGAGGCCGTGCTCCTGATTCAGGTCCTGGAGCAGCTCGATGATCTGCGCCTGGATCGTCACGTCGAGCGCGGTGGACGGCTCGTCGGCGATCAGGATCGCCGGCTCGAGAGCCAGCGCCATCGCGATCATCGCGCGCTGGCGCATGCCGCCGGAGAATTCAAAGGGGTAGTGCTTGGCACGCCTCTCGGGGTCCGGTATGCCGACCGACTCCAGCGCCTCAACGGCCTTCCTCTGCGCCTCGCCCTTGCCCATGTCCCGATGCGCCAGGATCGCCTCGACGATCTGGTCGCCGATCTTGTGCACCGGGTTGAACGAGGACATCGGGTCCTGGAAGACCATCGCGATCCGATCGCCGCGAATCGTCTCGAGCTCATCGTTGCTGGCAGTCGTGAGCTCCTTGCCCTGGTAGTGGACCGACCCTGAGATCCGCGCGTTAGGTCCGCGGGTGAGGCCGAGGATCGTCATCGCGGTGACCGACTTCCCGCAGCCGGACTCGCCGACGATGCTGAGCACCTCGCCGGCCTCGAGAGAGAAGGAGACGCCGTCGACGGCGTGCACCGTCCCTTCGTCGGTGGCGAAGTCGACCTTCAGCTCGTCGATCTCGAGCAGGGGCCCGGCCACTATCCGCTCAGCCTGATCCGCGGGTCCAGCACCGCGTAGATGATGTCCACGACCGCGCTCAGGACCACGACGAAGAAGGCGCCGAACATCGTGATCACGAGAACCGGCGGTACATCCAGCTGCTGAATCGAGTTGGCCGCGTACTGCCCGACCCCCTGGAGGTTGAAGACGGTCTCCGTGAGGATCGCGCCGCCCCCGATCACGGCCGCGAAGTCGAGGCCGAACAGCGAGACCACGGGGATCAGCGAGTTGCGGAGCACATGGTGGATCAGGATCCGGCGCTCGGAGAGGCCCTTGGCCCTCGCGGTCCGCACGTAGTCCTCATTGATGGTGTCGAGGATGTTCGAGCGCAAGACCCTCGAATAGAAGCCGATGAAGAGCACCGACAGCACGAACCACGGCATCAGCAGGTGCGTGAACCATCCCCAGGGGTCCTGGGTTAACGGCACGTAGCCACCTGCCGGGAAGAGCTGGATCTTGTAGGCGAAGGCCCAGAGGACCAGCGCCCCGAGCAGGAAGACGGGCGTGGAGACCCCGATCAGCGAGAGCACAGTGAGGCTCGTGTCGGTGAACTTCCCCGCCTTCACCGCGCTGATCACGCCGAAGAGGATCCCGAATCCGAGCCAGATGATCCCGGCGCCGATCGCGAGCGAGAGCGTCGCCGGCAGGTCGCGCTTGATCTCGTCCTCGACGTTGATCTTCTGCGAGTAAGAGATCACGGTGCCATCGAGGATCTTCCCCATCGTGATCCCGTACTGCTCGTAGATCGGCTTGTCGAATCCCCAGTCCTTGCGGATCGCGGCGCGCGTCTCGGGAGTCGAGGTTCGGCCGCCGAGCCGCACGGCCGGATCGCCGTTCGGGATCGCCTGGAAGATCAGGAAGGTGAGCACCGAGATCGCGAACAGCACCGCGACCATGGCGACCAGCCGGCGTACGATGAACCGCGCCATCAGTGCTCGATGCGCACCTGGGCGCGCGGGTCGAGTGCGTCGCGGACTCCGTCACCGAAGACGTTGATCCCGAGCACGGCCAGGACCAGCATTCCGCCCGGGATCAGGGTCAGATGCATTGCGCTCGGGATCAGGCGGATGCCGTCGCTGATCATCGTCCCCCAGGACGGGTTCGGCGGCTGGACCCCCGCCCCGAGGAACGAGAGGGCCGCCTCGAGCAGGATCGCGTTGGCGACCATCAGCGGGATGAAGACGATGATGCTCGACGCGATGTTCGGGAGGATTTCGCGGGACATGATCCGGAAGTTCCCGGCCCCCTGTGAGCGCGCCGCCTCGACGAACTCCTTCTCCCTCAGGCTCAGCACCTGCCCCCGGAGGGGCTTCGCCATGTAAGGGACGTAGACGACTCCGATGATGATCGCCGGGATCCAGAGTGAGGCCCCGCTGACGGTGAACAGGCCGAAGTCGAGCCCGCCGACCGCGAGGGCCGTGCCCAGCGCGATGCCGAGCAGAATCACCGGATAGGCCCAGATCAGGTCCATCGTGCGCGAGAGCACGCCGTCGACCAACCCGCGGAAGTAGCCCGCCGAGAGGGCGACGATCGTGGCGAAGAAGCAGCTGATGAAGGTGGCGATGAAACCGATCTCGAGCGAGTTGCGGCCGCCGTAGAGCAGCCGGACCGCAACGTCGCGGCCGTTCGCGTCCGCCCCGAGCAGGAACTTGCCCGTCCAGGTGGGCCCGGTGGGAATGCCGCCGGGCGAGACGACGTCCCTGGTCTCGCCGCGGACCTTGATCTGATCGGTGATGTGGTTGGCCGACGGGGTCGTATGGGCGACGTGCTTGGCATACAGCGGCGCACATAGACAGAGGATCACGATGAACAGGAACATCGCGCCGAAGGCGAGGGCCGTCTTGTTCCGCCTCAGCCGGCGCAGCGCCAGCTTGTACGGGCCGACCCCGCCCTCCCCCTGGACCTCGCTTGAGCCCAGGGGCACCTCCGGCTCTAGTGCGGCCGGAACCCCCGGGCTCGGAGCGGTCGGGTCTACTGCCATTTCGTCCTGGGGCGCCCTGGCACGCCCCACTCGTCCTTTATTCGCTTCTCGGTCTTACTTCAGTTCCCAGGTGCTCCAGACGTTCAGGTAGGTCGGCTGCACCTGCGCCGCATCGAAATTGATCCGGTCGCTCATGAACTTCGGCACCTGCTCGGAGCCATACACCGTGACGTACGCCTTCTTGGCCGTGTACTCGTCCAGTGCCTGCCACTGGCTCGCCACCGAGTTCAGCTGCGTCGACGGCACGTTCTCCAGCTTGGCGAGCTGCTGCTGGATGAACGGGTCGTTGACGTTGCCGAAGTTCTCGTTGTTGACGGGCTGGATCGACTTCGCATCCAGGAGCAGATAGAAGTCGGCCGGGTTCGGGAAGTCCTGGATCCAGTCGGCAAAGCCGGTCTGGGGTGCGGTCTTCGCGTTCCCGATCGTCGGGAAGTAGGTCGTGTCCGAGATCAGCTTCGGAGTGGCCTTGTACCCGATCTTGTTCAGCAGGTCGGCGTAGTACTCGACGTACTGCGTCCGCGGCGCGCGCTGCTCGCCCCAGACGGTCACCGACTGCCCGGCGGTGCCAGATTGCTGCACGAGCTGCTGTGCCTTGGCGATGTCGCCGTGGCCGTCAGCCGCGCCGTACGGGCATGCGCTGTCGGGGTGCCCAACAATCCCCTCGGGGAGGAAGAAGCACTCGGGCTTCAGGAACCCGCTCGCCAGTCGCTGCAGAGCCGGCCGGTCGATGGCGGTGTTGACCGCCTGGCGAGCCAGCTCGTTGTTGAACGGCGGGATCTGGACGTTCATGAAGAAATAGAACGTCGACGGAATCGTCACGGGCTCGAATCGATCGCTTGCCTGTGACTGAACCTGCGGCACGATCGACGGCGGCAGCGTGTCGCCGGCGTCGAAGTTGTCCGCCTGGTTGTTGAGGACCTGCTGGGCGGCCGTCTGGGTGTTCGACTGGATCGTGACGTTGATCCGGTCGAGGTGCCCAGTCGGGATGTCCGGGATGTTCTGCGCGGCGAACTTCGGATTCTTGACCACGCTGAACGACTTGTTCGGGACGATGTCGGTGACCATGTACGGACCGTCGCCCGGGGGCAGGTGAGTCGTCTGGCCGGTCATCGGCGAGCCGCAGGGGACCAGGCCGAGCTCGGGGAACGCCAGCACGTTGGTGAAGGCGCCGTACGGCTTATCGAGCTGAATCGTGATCTTGCCGCTGGCGTCGTCGGTGGTGATGCCCGAGATGTCGTTCGACTTGCCCTCGTCGTAGTCGGTCGCCCCCGTGACGTTGTCGGTCACGAAGCTCTTGCCGCCCCAGTTGACCTTGATCATGCGCTCGACCGTGCACTTGAAGTCGCTCGCCTTGACGGGCTGGCCATTCGAGAACACGAGCCCCTTGCGGAGGGTCAGGCTGTAGGTCTTCTGGTCCTGCGAAATCTGCGGGAGGGCCGTGGCGAGGCCCGGGATGACCTCGTTCCCGCCCGGCGCGTTCTCCGCCTTGTAGGTGACGAGGGGGATGTAGCTGATCCAGTCGGCCTCAGCCCCCTGGGTCGTGTACTCCTCCTGCGGATCGAGGTAGTCCGGCGCGGTTCCCATCAGGACCGTGGCCGTCCCGCCGTTCGTACCTCCCCCGCCACTGCTTCCGCCGCCGCAGGCAACCAATCCGATGCCCGCCAGCGCGGTCATGATTCCCAGCAGAAGCAGCCTTCCAAGCTTGCTCACCCTGAGTTCCTCCTGTCTCGTTTGTCTCCCTTACCGGGAGGGATCCCTTCGGAAGTCATATACCTGTAAACGGGGAACGTCAAGCACGAATTCCGGGGAGTTCGCCGAATTGGCGGGCTCAGGGGGCCAATTTGGCCTCAATGGCGTCGCGCGCCACGGCCAGCGCCTCTTCCAGTTTCGAGGGGTCGCGGCCGCCTGCCTGGGCGACGTTGTCGCGCCCTCCCCCACCCCCGCCGACGACCTGCGCGGCTTCGCGGATCACCTCAGAGGCCAAGATCCCACGATCCACGACCTCCTTGCTGAAGCTCGCCACCAGCGCCACCTTGTCGTCCTCGACCCCGCCCAGCACGACGGCAGCCTCACCCGCTCGCGACTTGATCCTGTCCGCGAGGTCGAGCAGCGAGCGCTGGTCGGCGCCGTGTCCACGGCCGACGAAGACCGTGATCCCTCCTATGCGCTGACCCGTCGCCGCCATCTCCTCGGCCTTCTTGGACAGATCGGCGGAGCCCGCCTTCTCGCTCTGCCGCTTGAGCTCCTCAAGATGCTCCGCGGCGCGCCGGGCGCCGGCGACGGGGTCCTGCTCCGAGCCGAGGATCCTCCCGACCTCGCTCAGATCGCGAGACCGCGAGCGGAACCAGTCGATGGCGGCCGGGCCCGTGAGGGCCTCGATGCGGCGGACGTTCGCGGCGCTCGAGCCCTCTGAGGCGATCGCGAAGATGCCGATTTCCGCCGTGTTGAGCACGTGGGTCCCACCGCAGAGCTCGCGCGAGACGTCCTCAACCTCGACCACCCGGACCCAATCGCCGTACTTCTCGCCGAACAGGGCCATCGCCCCAAGCCTCTCCGCGTCCATGCGCGACATCTCGAGCGCTCGCACCGAGTGGCTCTCCTTGATCCAGTCGTTGACTCGATCCCCGATTTCCCTGAGCTCGTCCGTCGTGAGGGGCGCGCCGTGGGTGAAGTCGAAGCGGAGCTTGTCGGGCCGGACGGCCGAGCCCGCCTGCCGGACGTGCGTCCCGAGAAGCTCACGCAGGGCGGCGTGCAGCAGGTGCGTAGCCGTGTGGTTCCGCATCGTCGCGAAGCGGGCGACGTGGTCCACCTCGGCCTCGACCCGCGCTCCGGTGGCCAGCCCGTCGGACGGGCTGTCAAGCTCGACCGCCTGGTCGTCCCCGATCCGGTAGACGTCGGCGACGCGGGCGCTGCCGCCGTCCCAGCGCACCTCGCCCGAGTCGGCGACCTGGCCGCCGCCCTCCGGGTAGAAGGGGCTCTCCTCGAGCTTCACCAGCAACTGGCCATTGTCGCCTTTGACCGCGAGCAGGCTGGTCTCGGCCCGGAGCTTCTCGTAGCCGACGAAGCGGGAGGGCGGCGCGTCCGAGGCGAAGCTGAGCACGGCGCCGTGATGGTCCTCGGAGCCGTGCGCGGTGGCCGTCCCCATGCGAGCGCGTGACCGCTGCTCCTCCATCAGCTCCTCGAAGCCCTCGTCGTCGACGGAGAGCCCCTGCTCGGCGAGCAGCTCCTTGGTCAGGTCATACGGAAAGCCGTAGGTGTCGTGGAGCCTGAAGGCATCCTCGGCGTCGATCCACGAGGTCCGGTCCTCGTGGGCATGGCGAATCAGGTCCTGGACCATCTGCATGCCCCGGTCGAGGGTGCGGCCGAAGCTCTCCTCCTCGTCATTGACCCACCGCATCACGGTCGCGCGCTCCGCCTCGAGCTCCGGGTAGGCCGGCCCCAGGATGTCGAGAGCGCGACCGGCGAACTTCTCCATGAAAGGCGCCTCGAGGCCGAGCGAGCGGCCGCGGTGGATCGCGCGCCTCATGATGCGCCGCAGGACGTATCCGCGCTCCTCGTTCGAGGGAACCACCCCGTCGGCGATCATCGCCGCCGCCCCACGCGAGTGATCGGCGAGGATTCGCATGGCGCGGGTCGTCGAGGCGTCCTGCGTGTAGGAGCGACCCGAGAGCTCCTCCGCCAGGTCGACGATCGGTCGCAGGGCATCCGTGTCGAAGACCGACTCGACGCCCTGGAGGATCGCCGCCATCCGCTCGAGCCCCATGCCGGTGTCGATGCTCTTCATGGGCAGCTCGCCGAGCGAGCCGTCCTCGGCGAGGTCATAGGTCATGAAGACGTGGTTCCAGTACTCGAGATAGCGGTCGGTGTCGTCGCCGGGCCTGTCGTCGGGGCGCCCGAACTCGGGGCCGCGGTCCAGGTACATCTCCGAGCAGGGGCCACAGGGGCCCGTGTCGCCCGCCTGCCAGAAGTTCTCGGATCGGGGCAGCGCGACGATGCGCTCCTCCGGCACCCCGATCGAGCGCCAGATCTCGATCGCCTCCGTGTCCGGCCCGAGACCCAGGTCCTCGTCGCCCTCGAAGACGGTCACCCAGACACGCTCGGGATCGAAGCCGAAGCCCTCGGTCGAGAGCTCCCAGCCCCAGGCGATCGACTGCTCCTTGAAGTAGTCGCCGAAGCTCCAGTTGCCGAGCATCTCGAAGAAGGTCAGGTGCCGGGCGGTGTTGCCGACTTCGTCGATGTCCACCGTGCGGAAGCAGCGCTGCACGTCCGTCACGCGGGGCGCCGGAGGCTCCTGCTCGCCCTTGAAGTAGGGCTTGAACGGCTGCATCCCTGCCGTCGTCAGCAGGACCGACGGATCGTCGAACGAGGGCACGAGCGAGGCCGAGGGAACGATCCGATGGCCCCGCTCCTCGAAGAACGTCAGGTAGGTCTTGCGGATCTCCTCGGCCTTCACGGGCCCCAGTCTAAGAAGACTGGGGCCCGCGGTCGGCTGCGTCTAACGAATCACCGAGGTGGTGCCCACCGTCGTCCCGTTCAGAGCCCTTGCCTTGACCTTGAACCGGACCTTCTGGCCCCTCTTCAGTTTCTTCAGATGGACGGTTACGAACGTCGCGCCCCTCTTCTTCGTGGACTTCACCTTTGCGACCTGGGCGAGCGACTTGCCGGCCCGGGGCTGGCTGAACTTGATGATGTCGAGGGCGCTCAGCGCATCCGGCCAGGTGAGGAGGATGTCCGCGGACCTCCCCTTCGCCTTGAACTTGTGGCCGAACGACTGGCCCTGACGCGTGAACGTGTTGGTGAACACGATCGGCGGGCGCTTGCAGTTCATGTCCGCCGTGATCGCGGCGGCCACGGCAGGCACCTGACTCGCATCGGTCAGGTTGAACGACTTCCCGCCGGTGTCGCTGGCGATCTTGTCCAAGACGGCCGTGTCAACCGAGCCGAAGCCGACCGAGTCGGTCTTGATCGGCGGGCTGGCGTGCCCGTTCGTGTAGTCACCGACGTCGTGCCCGCCGTCGCTCAGGAAGATCCGCCCGTCGGCGTTCGGGTTCGCGGTCTTGGCCGTCGCGAAGGCGAGGTTGTAGTCCGTGAGGCCGTTGTCGGCGTTGACCATGGCGAAGGAGGCGTCCATCGCCGGGATCACGCCGGGAATCGCCGCCGGCGCGAAGAGCACGTCGGCCGAGTCGCCGAATTCGATCCCGCCCAGGGTCTTGCCCTGGTTCTGCTGAAGGTCCGCGAATGCGTCGAGCAGCGTCGTCCGGAACTTGCCCGGATCAGTGAAGTCCATCGAGCCCGAGTCGTCGATGATCGCCTCGATGTTCGTCGCCTTCTGGCACGCCGACGCGTGTGCCGGAGGCGAGGCCGACGCGCTGCTGCCCGCGGCAAGCGCAGCGAGCAATCCGACCAGCGACGCAGCGCCCGCCAGAGCCTTGATTCGTGAGTCGAGATGCATGATCTCCCCTTCCGATCCCGGTTTCTACGGCTGGCAACCTACTCCGAATTGGGGCGTTAGGGAAGGGCCTAAACGATCGTTCCGTGGCCCACCACGAGGTCGCCATCGAGCAGGCAGGCGACCTGTCCCGGCGCGGCGCCATCCACCGGCTCTGCGAGTGCGACGACCGCCTCGCGCGGGTCGCCATCGACCTCCAGGCGGCAGTCGCGCCTGGGCGAGTGGTAGCGGAGCCGCACGCCGTCGACCCGCTCGGCGGCGCGGTGGAGCGTCGCGCCTCGGATCCGCACCCGGCGCGTGGCGAGCTGATCACGGCCCCCGGCGATCACCTGGTTGGACGAGGCGTCAGTCCCCAGCACGTAGAGCGGCTCGCCGCCGCCCACGCCGAGCCCGCGCCGCTGACCGACGGTGAAGTTGTGGTGGCCGGGGTGCTGACCGAGGCGGCGGCCCGAGGGATCAACCACGTCCCCGGGGCGGTCCTCGAGGCCCGCGTGGGTGCGCAGGAACTCCCGCTTTCCCTGACCGGCCAGGAAGCAGAGGTCCTGGCTCTCGGCGCGGCCGGCCACCTCCAGCTCCGCCCGGGCGGCGATCTCGCGCACCTCGGGCTTGGTCAGCTCGGCGAGCGGAAAGCGCAGGCGGGCCAGGGAGGCGGGCCCCAGCGCGGAGAGCATGTAGGTCTGGTCCTTGGCGTCATCGGCGGCCCCCGCCAGCAGCGGGCCCGAGCCGTCGTCGGCGATCCGCGCGTAATGGCCGGTGACGAGCCTCGCCGCCCCCAGGCGGTCGGCCAGGGCGATCATCGCGTCGATGCGCAGCTCGCCGTTGCAGAGCACGCAGGGGTTGGGCGTGCGCCCCTCCGCGTAGCCGCGCAGGAACGGGCCGACCACGCCGGCGCGGAACTCCCGCTCGAGGTCCAGCGTCAGATGCGGGATGCCGAGCGAGTGGGCCACCCGACGGGCCCCGAGGACCGCCTCGGGCGAGCAGCAGCTGCGCTCGCCGTCGGTGCGCAGATCGGCCCAGAGCTTGAGGGTCACCGCCACCGGATCGCGTCCGTCCTCCCGCTCGCGCAGAGCGGCGACGGCCGAGTCGACGCCGCCGCTGAGGGCGACCAGGACCCGCTCGCGATCGGTGGGCGGATCCGCAAGCCGCAGGTCCGACCCGGCGAGCCCGGACAGCGCCCGGTGGAGCGCGTCCGCCGCCAGCACGGCGGCGTGACGATGGGTCGGCGCCAGCCCGCCGAGCTCGGCCTCGATCTCATCCGGCCCGATCCGGGCCGCCTCCAGCACCGAGGGTCCCTCGGCCAGCTCGGCGGTCGCCGCGGCCGCGGCCGCGCTCGCGGCGCACCCCTCGCGGTCGAAGCTGACCCGCTCGATCCGGCCGTCCCGGACGACGAGCGACAGCCGAATCAGGTCGCCGCAGGGCGCTCCGCCCGCGGAGCCGCTGAACGACTCCTCGGGGACGGGCCCGCGCCGCGCGTCGTCCTCGAGGTACTGCTCGAAGAGGTCCCGATTCACGGCGCCAAGATTAGAAGGCTCCAACCTGCCGTTTTCCGCCCCGGCTTGGTAACCCGTGTCGCATAGGTGGTGGTCTACCGGCAACCCCGAGGGACTGCCGGAAATCGACCCCCAAGCCAGTTGTGTTGGGTCAACGTTTGGAGCGGTTCGCGTACAGGCTCGGGCCTGCGTTCAACCCTAGCATCGGCTCCGAGCTACTCCGGCTCGTCGAGCAGGTACCAGGAGGAGACCAGGCCGTCGCGGATCCCGAGCTCGATGGCGACCCGCGAGCTGTCCCCCACCTCGCCGCTGTCGCGCCACACGTACTGGAGCTCGGCGTGGACCAGCAATCCGCCCTCGGTCTCCTCGATCTCCACCGGGACATAGCGGCGAACCAGGTGGTCGAAGACCTTGCCCGACCATTCCATCGCCGCCGTGCGACCGCGATGGACGGTCCGCTCCGTCCGGATCTCGACCTCGGGGTGGACGAGCTCGCCGACCGCCGCCCGGTCACCCGCGCTGAGGGCGGCCAGGAAGCGGCGAGCGAGCGCTGAAGTGTCCAGTTGTTACTTACCGCGCAGGGTCTCTGCCAGCCGCTTCGGCTGGTCGCCGAGGCTTGCCTCTTTGACGGAGCTGAGGCCGATGCCGATCAATCCCAGGACGAGCAGGACCCACGGCCATACGCCCAGCTTGAACGGATGCGGCGGCGTCGAGTTGAGGTCGAGCCCGGCGATCACGAGGAAGAGGAGCAGCCCGATTCCACCGACGTAGACAGGCCCCCTCACGCCGATCTGGGAACCGATGCCGACCAGGCCCAGGGAGACGACCAGCAGGAGGATGTCCCAGAGGTTGGTCGTCTCGATCGGGGGCGTGCCGGTGCCGAGCGGGTTCAGGTTGCCGAGTGCCGTGATCCCGAGCGAGCAGGCGATCACCGCGGCGATCCCCGCCCCCGTGAGGAGCTCGGAGGCCTTCCAGAGGCCCAGATCACCGGTGGGCGCCGTCGGGGTCCCCGCGACCTCCTCGCCGCCGGGGTTGCTTCGCCACACGTACAGCGCGCCGGCGAGCAGCCCGATGGCCATCAGCCCGAGAAGCCCCCGGTAGACGCCCCAGTGGGCGCCGATGCCGCCGGAGAGGATCTTGTCCCAGAGCGCCGTCCAGGAGATGATCAGGAGGATCGAGCCGAAGAGCAGCTGGACGCGAACGCCGGCCACCGCGCCGGCGTAGAAGGCGAGCACGGCCGTGACCGCGAAGACCCAGAACAGGTTCAGCTGGGCGTTCGGGTCACCGCCGATCATGTCAACGAACTGCAGCAGCGCGAACGGCACGAAGATCAGGCCGAAGACGCTGTGAACGACCTGCCAGGTCCGCAGCTCGCCCGTCTGGGGCCTGGTCAGGATGCCCCCGTAGAGGTAGACCGCCGGAATCGCGAGGACCAGGAACATCGGGAACGCGGCCCACTGGTTCGGGTTGACCGTCAGGAACGGGCCCTTCCGGATGTAGATCATGGCGGCGGCCAGGCCGATCAGAAGCCCGCCGATCTTGCGCAGCGAATCGCGTGTGTCGTCAGGTTCGAAGAGGTCGTTCATCTGTGGCTTGCCTCCAAGGGGTGGACGGGAGCTCGCGCGGCACCCTATCCCGTGGGGCTGTCCTTCAAGGAGGTGATCCGGTCGTAGGCCGACTGCACCACCGAGCGGTCGAGCTGCCCGCTCTTCACGTCCTTGACGAGCTGGCCGAAGGCCTCATTCGAGGTCTTCGCGTTCTTCGCATAGAGGAGGAGGTCGTCGCCGGCCTGCAGCGCGCCCTTGCCGGCCACGGCCGGCGGGAGCGTGCCCGAGATGGCCTGGCCCTCGAGGTCGTCGGTGATCACCACCCCGCCGAATCCGAGCTGCCCGCGGAGCATCCCCTTGACGATGGTCGGGGAAAGGGCAGCCGGCTTCTTCGCCCCCAGCGTCGGATAGCTGGCGGTCGAGACCATCACCATCCCTACACCAGCCTCGACGGCCGCCTTGAAGGGCACCAGATCGGCCTGGAGCTGATTGGACGTCGCGGCGATGCTGACGGCGTGGTCGTCGGTGTTGACGGTCGCGTACCCCAGGCCGGGGAAGTGCTTGGGGGTGGCCACCGCTCCGCCGTCCTGCAGCCCCTGTGCGAACGCGACGCCGACGCTGGCGACCGTGTCGGGATCGGAGCCGAAGGTGCGGCTCTTGATCGTGTCGGCGGTGGTCGGGTGGGAGACGTCGAGCACCGGTGCGAGGTCGACGTTGACCCCGAGGCCCCTCAGGAATGAGCCGGTCTGCTGCCCCTGGTCCTTGGCCTGGCCCTCGTCGCCGCTCTTGCCGAGGTCCGCGGGCGAGATGCTTGGAGGCCCGGTCTTCAGCCGCTTCACGCTGCCGCCCTCCTGGTCGACCATCACCAGCAGCGGCGGGTTGCCGCCGGCGCTCGCCGCCGACTGGAGCTTCTGGACGTCGGCCTTCAGCTGCTGGGGATCGGTCTCGAAGGCGATCAGGCCACCGACCTGGCCCTTCTTGACCCTCTTGACGAGGTCCTGGTCCGGCCCCTTGGCGCTGAGCTTGGCGACGATGGTCTGGCCGACCAGCCGCTTCAGCGGAACCGGCTTCTCGCTGCTGCCGCCGCCGAGGCTCGAGATCAGCACGATCAGCCCGATGATCACGAGCGCGGCGACACCGCCGATCATGAAATCCTGACGGCGTCGCACCCGGGCGGGAAGGTCGCGACGGCGCGCGCGCCGGCCCGGTGGTGGGCGCCGGCCGCTGCGCTCGAACTCGCCGGTGTCGCCCCGGATGCGGCGGCGCTCCCCTGTATCGGGCGTCGGCGTCCGCGTCGGGGGTGACTCGATCGCGGCGCGCTCGCCGGTCGCGGCGCGCTCCCCAGTCTCAGGACGCTCGCCCTCAGCCGGCGCCGGCTCGCGCGGCGGGGTGGGTGGCCGCGCGGGTGCGTCGGTCCACTCGAACAGGTCGTCGCCGTCGGGGGGGAGCCGCCCTTCCATTCGGCTAGCCCTTTCCACCCCCGCCGCGAGCGGAGATCCCCAGTTCGCGCAGCTGACGATCGTCGACCGGGGCCGGAGCGCCGGTCAGCGGATCACCGCCGGACGCGGTCTTCGGAAAGGCGATCACGTCCCGGATCGAGGTGGTGCCGTGCAGCAGGGCGACGATCCGGTCCAGCCCGTAGGCGATTCCGCCGTGCGGAGGGGCGCCGTAGCGCAGGGCGTCGAGCAGAAAGCCGAAGCGCTCCTCGGCCTCCTTCTCGTCGATTCCGATCGCCTTGAACACCTTTCGCTGCACCTCGGGGTCGCTGATGCGGATCGAGCCACCACCAATTTCCCATCCGTTCCAGACGACGTCGTAGGCCTTGGCCCTGGCGGCCCCCGGATCGCCCGGATCGAACGCTCCGTCGGGCGAGGTGAAGGGGTGGTTGTGCGGGTCCCAGCGCTCCTCGTCGTGCGCCCAGCCGAGCAGCGGCCAGTCGACGACCCAGGTGAGCACGTTCGCCTCGTCGTCGATCAGCCCCAGCCGCTCGCCGAGCCTGCGCCGGAGCTCGCCGAGCACCTCGGCCGAGAGCAGCGGCTCATCGGCAACCAGCAGGACGACGTCCCCCTCAGAGGCGCCGAGCGCCTCGTTGGCCGCCGCGATCTCCTCGGGCGAGAGGAACTTGGCGACGGGCGAGCGCCAGCCCTCGCCCTCGACCACCGCCCAGACCAGTCCCTTCGCTCCCAGATCGGTTGCCTCGGCCACCAGGCCGTCGAGGTCGGCGCGCGACATCTCGTGGCCCCCGGCGTTCAGGCCGCGGACGAGCGCTCCGCCCTCGATCGCCTGGCGGAAGGCGTTGAACTCGGAGCCGCGGAAGACCTCGGTGAGATCCTTCAGCTCGAGCCCGAAGCGCAGGTCGGGCTTGTCGGAGCCGTAGCGGGAGATCGCCTCGTCGTAGGGCAGCCGCCGCATCGGCAGCTCGACCTCGACGCCGCAGCGGCCCAGAACGTGGGCCAGGAGGCGCTCGTTCAGATCAATCACGTCGTCCGTGTCGACGAAGGACATCTCGATGTCCAGCTGCGTGAAATCCGGTTGCCTGTCAGCGCGCAGATCCTCATCCCTGAAACAACGCGCTATCTGAAAATACCGCTCGAAGCCGCCGATCATGAGAAGTTGCTTGAAGAGCTGCGGCGATTGGGGCAGCGCGTAGAAGGAGCCGCGCTGGAGGCGGCTCGGGACCAGGAAGTCCCTGGCGCCCTCAGGCGTGGAGCGGGTGAGCACCGGGGTCTCGATCTCGACGAAGCCCTCGCCGGAGAGGAACTCCCTCATCGCGGCGCTGACCCGGTGGCGGAGCTCGATCGCCTCCCTCATCCGGTCGCGGCGGAGATCGAGGTAGCGGTACTTCAGGCGCGTCTCCTCGCTGACCTCCCCGGAGAAGGACTCGATCTCGAAGGGCGGGGTGTCCGCGTCAGAGAGGAGCTGGGCGTCGGTCACGCGGATCTCCACCTCGCCGGTCGGCAGCTCCGGGTTGACGGTCTCCGGCGAGCGCCTGACGACCGAGCCGCCGGCGCTGAGAACGTCCTCCGAGCGCAGCTCGTGCCCGAGCTTGAACGCCTCCCCAGCCTCGTCCGGGTTGAAGACGAGCTGCACCAGGCCCGGTGCGGTCGCGGAGGTCGATGAAGACGAGGCCACCGTGATCGCGACGCCGGTGGACCCAGCCCGCGACGCGCACCTCGGAGTCGACCCTGTCCGGCAGGACCTGACCGCACCAGGCATCGCGGTAGCCGTTGGCCCGCAGCGCTGGAAACCCGTCGCTCATGGCGACGAGAGTGTCTCAACCAAGGTCGCGGGATCGATCTCCCGCTCCTCGCCGGAGCTCATGTCGCGGAGGGTGGCCTTCGCCTCGCCGGCGAGGATCAGCGCGTATCGAGCGCCCACGCGGTCCGCCTGCTTCATCTGGCCCTTGATCGCGCGCCCCGCCAGGTCGAGGTCGGCCGTGATGCCGGCTCGTCGTACCTCCGTGACCAGGGCGAGGGCACGCTCGCGGGCGACGTCCTCGGCGACGACGAAGACGCCGTCGCGGGCCTGCTCCGTGCTCACGGCTGCGCCCTCCGGCTCCAGCGCGAGCGCAATGCGGTCCACGCCCAGAGCCCAGCCGCAGCCCGGCGTCGGCGGGCCGCCGAGCTGCTCGATCAGCCCGTCGTAGCGGCCGCCGCCGCCGATCCCCGACTGCGCGCCGAGGCGCTCGCACTCGAACTCGAACACCGTGCGGGTGTAGTAGTCGAGGCCGCGCACCAGCGTCGGGTCCAGGTCGTAGGCGACGCCGTTCCCGTCGAGCAGCTCGCGGACTGCCGCGAAGTGCTCGGCGTCCTCGGGGTCGAGGCGGTCGAGCAGCGTCGGGGCACCGGCCATCACCTTCCGGGTCCCCTCGTGGTCGGCGTCGAAGGCGCGCAGGGGGTTGGCGTCGATCCGGCCGCGGACCTCGTCGGAAAGCTCGTCCTGGCGGGAGCGCAGGTAGTCGCGCAGCTCATCGAGGTAGGCGGCGCGCGCGGCCGGCGTGCCGAGGCTGCCGAGGCGGAGCCGAACGTCCTCCACCCCGAGCTCGGCGAGGATGTCACCGGCCAGCAGGATCAGCTCGGCGTCCACCAGCGGGGAGTCCGAGCCGATCGCCTCGGCATCCACCTGGGTGAACTGCCGGTAGCGGCCGGCCTGCGGGCGCTCGTGGCGGAAGAAGGGGCCCTCGGTCCAGAGCTTCACCGGCTGGGCCAGCTTCTGCATGCCGTGCTCGAGGTAGGCGCGGCAGACGGAGGCGGTCGCCTCCGGTCGCAGGGTCAGCGAGCGGCCGCCCTGGTCCTCGAAGGTGAACATCTGCTTCTGGACTATGTCCGTGGACTCGCCGACGCCGCGGGCGAACAGGTCGGTGTCCTCGAAGACCGGGACGTCGATACGGCCGTATCCGGCGGCCTCGAGCTTGTCTCGAGTCACGTCATGGATCCGGCGACGCAGGGCCTGCCGGTCCGGAAGCACGTCGAAGGTCCCCCTCGGAACCTTGAACTTCTCGGTCATCCGCCGAGCCTATTCAGCGAGCGAGCTCAGCGAGGAACGGATTGCTCGCCCGCTCGGCGCCGAGGGTGGTGACCCCCATGTGCCCGGGATAGACCGTGGTCTCCGGCGGATGGGAATCGACCAGGGTGCGGATCGACTCGAGCAGCGTCCCCCAGTCGCCGCCGGGCAGGTCCGTCCGCCCCACCGAGCCCTGGAAGAGGACGTCGCCAGAGAAGATCGCCGCCTCGTCGGGGATGGAGTAGGTGACGTGGCCGGGGCTGTGCCCTGGTGTGAAGATCACGTCGATCTCCATGCCTGCGAGCTCGAGCTTCTCGCCGCCGCTGACGGTGTGGTCGGCCTCGTAGCCCTCGTACGGGCCAAAGCCGGGCCACGGCACGTACGAGTTGATGTCGGCGAGCACCGGCGTCTCGCTCTCCGGGCAGAAGACCGGCGCGCCCGTCGCCCTCGCGATCGGGGCGACGGCGCCGATGTGGTCGAAGTGGGTGTGGGTGAGCAGGATGGCGTCGATCGTCACCCCGAGCTCGTCGGCGGCGGCGAGGATCCGCTCCGGCTCATCGCCCGGGTCGACGATCAGCGCCCGGTCGGACCCGTCCTTCCGCAGCAGGAAGCAGTTCTCGGCGATCTGGCCGACGGTGAGCATGCGGACGTCCACCGCTCAGCCCTCCGCTTGATGGGCGCGGGTGCGCCCCGCCTCTTTCGCCGCCCGCTTCTGCGCCTCCTTGCGGAGGTGGCGCCGGTAGAACCAGCCGTCCATGTAGAACGACATTCCGGTGTAGAGGGGCAACATGACGACGCCGACGACCAGGGTGGCGATCGGGTTCTGGCCCATCAGCGCCAGCAGCCCGACGAAGAGGATTGCGGCGACCCCGCCCTTCTTCAGGGCGCTCGACCAGCTCGGCGGCTGCGGCACGCGCTCCCCGGGCTTGCGCTTCTTTCCACCGCGACTGCGGGCTTGTGACTTCGCCTCTGCCCGGCTGCGGGGTCGCCCGCGGGCCGGGCGGGTGTCGATCCGGCCGCCCTGGGTGCCGCGGTGCTTGCGGCGGCGCTTCTTCTTGGTCTGTGCCATCGACTGGAGGCTAGCCGAGGACGTTCTCGATCACGTCACGGTTCGGGTCGAAGTCGCGGATCGGCGGCTCGTCGGGGTATCCCTCCAGCGCAGCCTCCGGCGCCAATCCGACCAGCTCGGCCTCGATCGGCCTGACCCCGTGCGCGGCCGCGAGCCGCGATACCTCGGCGACCACCTTCGCGAGCGGCACCGCGCGCGGGTCGTGGACGTTGATGGAGACCTGGGTGCGCTCTCCGTCGCGCGGTAGGCCCAGCGCCCGCACGCCGGGCAACCCGTCACCCGCCTCTCGCAGATCGGCGGCGATCTCCCGCGCGATCTCGGGGTTCGGTGTGTCGAGCTCGACGTTGAATGCGACCAGTGGCTCCCTGGCCGTCACCAGGGTGGCCCCTGCGCTCGGGTGGGGCTCGGACGGGCCCAGGTCGGGCCGGAGCTCGCCGGATGCCATCCGGCGCGCCAGCTCGGCGGGTCCGCCCTGGCGGAAGTAGGCCCGCTCCCGGCGCTCCGGGGCGGTGGCGAGCTCTCCATACAGGAAGACCGGGATCCCCAGCGCCGCGATGCCCTTGGCCACCTCGTGGGCGGCCGCCGCCGCGTCGTCGCGGCGATCGTCCGTCTGCCAGACCACCGGGCAGACGTCGAGGGCGCCGACGTGCGGGTGCACTCCCTGGTGTCCGCGCAGGTCGATCAGGTCGAGGGCGTGCTCCGCGCCCGCGACCAGCGACTCGACCAGCTTGCCCGCCTCCGCCGCGATCGTGAAGACGCAGCGGTTGTGCTGGGCGTCGTAGTGGCGGTTGAGGATTCGGGCGTGAGCGCCGAGGGTCGCCTCCAGCGCGCCGATCACCCGGGTGCTGCGGCCCTCGGAGAAGTTGGGCACTCCGATGAGCGGCATCTCGTGCCCGAAGCCTCCGGTCTCGTTCACGGGATCAGGAGCTCGCCGTCACGGACGATGGCCTCGCCATCGAGCTCGAGGGTGGGCTTCATCACCACGCAGTCGAGATGGACGGGGACCTGGACCGTGCCGCCGATGCCGGCCGAGGCGCCGAAGGCGATGTGGCAGGTGCCGAGGATCTTCTCGTCCTCGATGATCTCGCCGCTCAGCGTCGCCTTCTCGTTGGTCCCGACGCCGAGCTCGGCGATGGTCGTGCCGTCGTCCCCGTGCTCGGTGAGCAGCTCCATGAAGGCCATGCCCTGGCCGCCGCGCGCCGAGGTCAGGTGGCCTCCCTCGACCACCAGCTCGACCGGCTCGTCGACCAGGCCGACGCCGGCCATCGACCCGTCGATCACCAGCGTCCCGTTGCCGCCGGCGGGCGAGATGAACCCCTCCCCGCAGGGCAGGTTCCCGAAGGCGCCGCGCTTGCTCAGCTCGCCGGCGTCGGGGATGGCCTCGCGGCCGGAGAGATCGAGATGCAGATCGGTGCCGTTCGAGTCGGTGATGCGGGCCTCGGAGGCGCGATCGAGCGCGTCCGCTACGGCGTGTCCCCTGAGGCGGAGTCCCTCCATGTCGGCGCTCATCACGCGCGCGAGGATCTCCTCCGTCACGCCGGGCAGCGTCGCGCAGCGCGCGCCGTTCTCGCTCGCCCGCTTGCGCGCCGCCGTGTGGGAGAGCGACTGAACCGTCGGGGCGAGCAGCACGTCGGCGGCGGCCATCGCCTCCGCCACGGTCCGCGGCGGCTCGGCGGCATGCGAGGCGCGCTCGGAGATCATCGCCAGGACGGCGTCCGCCCCGGCGTCGGCGGCCTCCTCGCGCAGCCGCTCCCCCAGGTGCTGGGTGGCGGGATTGCAGACGACCAGCACCTCCTCCCCATCCTTCACGGCGAGGCAATCCCGCACCACGGCGCGCACGGCTCGGGCGAGGTCGTCCATGCGGGCAGCCTATTTACTGCCGCCCTTCCGGCTCAGAGGAGCGCGCGCGCCGGCCGGCGACCCTCGGAGCGCCCGGCGTCCGCTCGCGCCTGTGGCAGCGTGAACCTGACCCGCGTGCCGCCGCCGTGCTCGTCGAGCCAGATGCGCCCGCCGTGCACCGCGATGATCGCCCGGCAGATCGAGAGGCCGAGGCCCGATCCGCCGCTCGCCCGCGAGGCGTCGCCCCGGAAGAAGGGCTCGAAGACCCGGTCGCGATCGCCGGCCGGGATCCCGCTGCCTGTATCGGCGACCTCGATCTCGATCGCCTCGCCGGCCCGTTCCGCCGCGACCATCACGCTGCCGTCCGCTGGCGTGTGGCGGATCGCGTTCTGGATCAGGTTGAAGAGAACCCGCTGGAGCTTCTCCGGGTTGGCCTCCGCGGGTGCGAGCCCGCTGGGGATGCGGGCTCTAACCGAGATCCCCTTGGCCGCCGCCTGCGGTCGCATCGACTCGACCGTCTCGCCGACCAGCTCGTCGAGCCAGACCCGTTGCATCGACCACTGGATCTCCCCCGCCTCGAGCCGGGTCAGCTCGAAAAGATCGTCGACCATCGCCGTCAGCGCGCCAACGTGCAGGCTGATCTCCTCCGCGTACCCGCGCTCCCCCGCGCGGGAGTCCAGCACTCCGTCGTCGATCCCCTGCGCCAGCAGCTGGAGCGAGGTCAGCGGGGTGCGCAGGTCGTGGGAGATCGCCGCGATCAGGTCGCGGCGAGCCCGCTCGGAGGCGGCGCGTCCGGCCTCGTGCTCTGCGAGCCGAGCCCTCATCGACTCCGCGGCGCGGGCGAGCTCGGCGATCTCGTCCCGTCCGCCGGTTTCGATGGCGCCGCGCGGAGGTGCGCCCTGGCCCACCGCCCGCAACGCGTCGCGGACGATCTCGACGTCCGCCCTGATCCCGCGGCTGATCAGCCACGAGGAGTAGACGGCAAGGGCGCAGGCGAAGGCGAGCAGGGTCGCGAGTAGATAGGCGTCGTGGCCGGAGACGAACATCAGGAGCGCCACGGCGCCGACGCCCGCCAGGGCGAGGCCGAAGATCAGAGCCACGCCGGCCGCGAACTGATGCGAGAGTGAACCGAGCCGCCGCCGGTGGCGAGCAAGCAGGTGGGAGAGCACAACCACCGGGAGGCCGCAGACGGCGAGGAAGACCGCGGCCGCGAGCAGGTGCGCGCTCATGGCTGGAACCGGTAGCCGACGCCCCAGACGGTCTGCAGCCATCGAGGGCTCGACGGATCGGCTTCGACCTTCGCCCGCAGCCGGCGCATGTGGACCGTGACGGTGGAGGTGTCGGCGTAGAAGGCGTAGTCCCAGACTGCGTCCATCAGCTGGTCCCGCGAGAAGGCCTGGCCCGGGTGGCGCACGAGGAAGAACAGGAGGTCGAACTCGCGCACGGTGAGCTGAACGAGCTCGCCTCTGACCGTCACCGTGCGAGCGGCCGGATCGATCTCCAGGTCGTCAAAGGCGATCGCCGGCTCACGCTCGGGCTCCGGATCGCCGCGTCGGAGCACGGCGTCGACTCGCGCGACCAGCTCGGCCGGGGAGAAGGGCTTCGCCACGTAGTCGTCGGCCCCCCTCTGCAGGCCGGCGACGCGGTCGCTCGACTCCCCCTTCGCGGTCAGCATGATCACCCGGGTCGGCTGGCGTGCGTGCAGCTCGCGCAGGACCTCGAACCCGTCGAGGCCCGGGAGCATCAGATCGAGCACGACCAGGTCGGGCGCCGCGTCCGTGGCCAGCCTGAGGGCCTCGAGGCCGTCAGCCGCCACGCGGGTCGAGTAGCCGGCCCGCTCGAGGTAGCGGGAGACGACGTCCGTGATCACCGGCTCGTCGTCGACGACGAGGACGGAACCGCGTGTCCCGCTGGCGGTCACTGATCGTCGGTCCCGGTCGGCTTGCTTGCGTTACAGGCTGCCATGGCTTCTGGGCCGCGGGTCTGGGCGGCCCAGCCGAGAGGTGGCCGGGCCGCCCGTTCCCGTGGATCTACCGCGCGGCGAGCCCCACTGCGCTCGCCGGCACGCCGCCGACCTGGTCGACGGGTGACAGACCGCCGTTGCCGGCGACCCTGTAGGCACCGATCGAGCCGGTGCCGGGCAGCAGGGCGAGCAGCGTCCGCCCTCCGGCCGACTGGGAGAGATCGGTCGGTGTGCTGCCGTCGCCGGTAGCAGCCGCGACCTGAGCCAGCAGGCCGAGCGATCCGTCATGACCAACCGAGTAGCTCGAGATCGAGCCGCTGCCGGTGTTGGTCGTGTAGGCGAATCGCCCGTTCTTCGTCACGGCGACCCAGCAGGCCGCCGCCTGGTTGTCCGGGATCGACGCGCTGATCGTGCTGAGCGCGCCGTCGGAGCCGACCGAGTACGAGGACAGGGTGCTCGCGCCGGGCGCGCCACCGAAGGCCTCGGACACGATCAGGTGCCCGCGCTTGTCGAACTCGAATCCGAACGGCGTCTGCCCCTCGGACGGATGAGAGACAGCCGGTCCCGGCAGGCCGTTCGAGCCCACCGTGAACGTATCGATGGTGTTGGTGTTCTTGTCGGTGACCACCAGCACGTCACCGCGGGGCGAGAACTCGACCTGGGCGGGTCCCGATCCGGCGATCGGCGTCGTCGAGCCGGCCAGTGGGCGGAGGGTGCCGTCGTGGGCGACCCGGAACCCGCTGATCGTGCCGTCGCCGGCGTTCAGCGCGTAGAGCAGCCCGCGCCGAGTCGTCAGGCTGATCGGCTGGTCGCCGCCCGACGGAGCCGTGCCCCGCAGGCGGAGGCCGTGGGGACCCACGGCGAACGCCGAGATGCTGTCGCTGCCGGCGTTCACGGCGTAGAGGAACCGGCCGCCTCGCGTCAGCCCGAGCGCCCCCTGGCTGCCGAGCCCCGCTCCGGTCCCGGTGCCGCCAGTCGCAAACGACCCGTCGGGCCGGAGCGAGCCGTTGCCGGCCCGATCGAAGGCGAGCACCTTGTTTTGAGAGGCGCTGTTGCTCTCGGTGTAGACGGCGCTCCTGCCGGCGGCCGAAGCCGGTCCCGCTGCCGCGGCAAGCGCGGCAAGCGCCAGCGCGCCGCCGAGCACCGCGCGTTTCATCGTCGTCATTGGAACCTCCATTCCTGGGTTGGCCAAGCGCGGCCACCGTAGGAACAGAAGGCTTCGAAACTCTTACGTAAGTGCTACGGGAGGCGAAACACCGGCACTGCCAGAATCGAGGCCGATGGCGAAGACCCAGTACTTCTGCGCGGCGACCCTCGACGGATTCATCGCCGATTCGGACGACCGGATCGAGTGGCTGACGGGATTCGAATCCGGCTATCAGGGCCCGGGCGAGAAGGTGCACGACGCCATCGACTCCTATCTCGAGGGGTTCGGCGCCCTGGTGATGGGCTCCTCGACCTACGAGTACATCCTCGGCCACGACTGGCCCTACGGCGAGCGCCCGACCTGGGTGCTGACCAGCCGCGAGCTGCCGCCGACCGAGGGCGCCGACGTCCGCTTCCACGACGGTCCGGTCGCCGGCATCCATCCCGAGCTGGTGGCCGCCGCCGGCGACCGCGACCTCTGGGTCGTGGGCGGCGGGCCGGTCGCCTCCGACCTGGTGGATGCGGGCCTGCTCGACGAGCTCCTGTTGACGGTCGTTCCGGTCGTCCTGGGCTCGGGCAAGCCACTGTTCAGCCGGCCGATCGAGAGGGGCATGACGCTGCTCGGAAGCCGGCCCTTCGCCAATGGGATGATCGAGCTTCGCTTCTCATTGGCGACCTGAGCGCCGGTACGCTTTTCGGTCCCCGCCGGAGTAGCTCAGTCGGTTAGAGCAGCGGAATCATAATCCGCGTGTCGGGGGTTCGAGTCCCTCCTCCGGCATCCTAGGAAAGCCCTGCTAGTGAGCGGGCTTCGTCGTTTTCGGGAGTGCCGTTGCGTCCTGAATCGGTGCTTGATCCCAATGCCATGCCAATGTGAGCGACTGCCGGACGGGCGGACAGCTCTTGCTCTAGGTCGAGCGCCGCCACCTTGTCGCCGGGGATCAAGTGCGCGTAGACCCTCAGCGTGAAGTCGGGCGAATGATGACCAAGCATCCGTGAGAGCTGGACGATGTTCGTCCCTCGCGCGATGTGGAGACTGGCGAACGTGTGCCGCAGGGTGTGGAACGCGGCCCACTCTGCCCCAGCTTCCTCAGCGGCGGGGTTGTTCTTGAGCTTTGTGATGATGCGGCGCTGGTGGGTGTGAATCGTTGCGGTGTCGTCGCCGTCAGAGAACGTGATGACGGTTTCCCGTTCGGGTGCGGTAAGGGACACGGGCGCTCCTTTCTGTAGATCGGTGGTAAGCACGGACGAATCCCCCGTCGGGCGGGCCTAGCGTTCAACCTGCCCGCCTAAGCCAGACCCCCTGACAGGCCTAGGCGGGGGCATTACGGAGAAGCCCCCACTACCCGGGGGCTTTTTCGACGACTAGGTCGAGAACAGGACACGCTTGTCGAGTCGGCACACCGCTGGGATGCGAGATAGCCGCTTTGCATGGAAAGCAGTACTCCGCCGCGAGATACTGCCTGGGCGATGTCGGAGGAGAACGTCGAGCGGGTGCGCGTCGATGCAATTCATGGGGAAGCCGAGCGCATTGACCTCGAGGATCTGCGGCGGGCGTATGAAGCATTCGGCCGGCGGGACTGGGACGAGGCTTCCTCGCTTGCGGATCCGGAGATCGAGTGGGTCGATCCAGATCAGATGGCAGGTGGTGGCACCCATCGAGGGAAGGAAGCCGTGCAGCGGAACTTCGATGAGACCTTCGAGGAGAATTTCTCCGAGTTCCGGCTCGAACCGACCGAGTTCCTTCCCTCTGGCGACAAGCTGTTCGTGCATGCGCTCCTTAGCGGGCGCTCGCGTCATCAGGATCTCGATGTCTCAATGGACCTGTTCCAGGTCTTGACCATTCGGAATGGACTGATAATCCGGCAGGAGGGCTTCCTTGCACGCGATGAGGCCTTACGGGCCGCCGGGCTGCGGGAGTAGGCGATGTCGGGGGAGAACGTCGAGGCTGTTCAGGCGATCTATGAGCGATTCAGCGAGGGCGACTTTCGTGCCAGCGTCGATCTGTTCGACCGGCATGTCCTCTACTTGATGATGCCGGACGCTCCCGAAGCCGAGGATTATGTCGGGGTTGAAGCGGTCGCGACGGCGACGCGGCGCTTGTTTGAGACCTGGGCAGATCTCACGATGGACGCGGAGGAGCTGATCGCCGCTGGAGACACGGTGCTCGCAAGTGTGCGCCAGCGCGGCGTCGCACGGATCAGCGGCGTTCCGACTGAAGCGCATTACTTCACGCTCTGGTCCTTTCGCGGTCGCAAGGTGATCCGGATCGAGAACTTTCGGGATCGAGCGCGGGCCTTCGAAGCCGCCGGGCTTTCGGAGTAGGAGATGTCGGAGGAGAACGTGGAGATCGCGCAGCGGCTATTCGAGGAATTCCAAGCGGGATTGGTGCGTGGCGATCCGGGCGCCTGGTTTGATCCGGAAGCCGTCGCTGACGATTTCGAGTGGATCGTGCCCACCCCACTTGATGGAAGGTCGGTCTGGCGGGGCCGCGAGGGCTTCGTCAAATTCATGCGCACCTGGACCGAGCAATTCGAGGACTGGTCGATGCGGGTCGAGCGCTGGATCGATGCCGGTGAGGACCGAGTTGTGGCGCTCACGTGCCAGTCGGCGACCGGAAAAGGGAGCGGGGTGCCGGTCGAGTTGAATCTCGGCCAGGTCTGGGAGTTTGAAGCTGGCCGCGTGGCTCGGGTGCGGGCTTACTTCACCCACGCCGAAACCCTCGAAGCTGTCGGGCTGTCGGAGTAGGCGATGTCGGAGGAGAACGTCGAGTTCGCTCGGCAGGCCTACGAGGCGTGGAATCGCGGCGATCTCGACTGGTTGCTGGACCACATTACCCCTGACTACGAGTGGCGGACAGCGCAGCTTTTCCCCGATACCGATGCCGTGTATCGGGGGCGAGAGGGGTTCCGGCAGTTCTGGGACACGTTCAGAGAGCCTTGGGAAACCGTCCTGATCGAAGTCGAGCGCATCGAGCCGATCGGCGACGATCGGGTACTCGCCCTACTCCGGTTCCATGGGCGGGGAAGGGACGGAGTCGAGGTGAAGCTGGAATACGCGAACCTATTGACGATCGAGAACGGGGTGGCGAGTGAGAATGTCGGCTTCGCCGACTGGCAGCAGGCCCTCGAAGCCGCCGGGCTGTCGGAGTAGCTGCTTTGGACGAGAAGCGGGCATGCCTAAAGCGAACGGTCCCCGGAGGGACCGCTCGTTCGACGCGATTTATTGGTCGAGGATCTTGCCCTTACTGGGACTCGGTGTCCTCGGCGTCCTTTGCCTCGCTAACCGCCCATCCCACGCGCTCGATCAGTTGGGCCGCGTGGTGATCGCTGGCCAGGTGCTCCGGTTGAACATCCTCGTAGAGGAGGACGTTGGTGTCTTGCTGGGTGGTGCCGTTGCTCTGCACGATGATCGCTGGCATAAGCTTGTTCCTTCCTATCGAAGTGGATTGCGTTCCCTCTGGATTGGGTCGCAGGGAAGGAAGCCCCACACGAGCGAAGGAATGCGGTGGCCCCGGTGGGATGGTCCTTGCTACACGGAGCCGACCAGGAGCACCCTAGCGCACGGTTCCTAAGTTCTAAGTAATCGGTGGGAGCGCCGGCTCCCCGGTTTGCCGAAGTGGCTTGCGCCAGAGGCCGCCCTGGACGGCAGGAGTCGGAGAGGCCCCGCGATGGGATCGGTGCTAAGCACGGATGAATCTGCTGACGGGCGGGCGTAGCGTCAGAAGTGCCTCGCCTGGGCCGCCTTTCCCCCCTGGAGACCGCCCAGGCAGGTTGTACGGAAAAGCCCCTATTACGAGGGGGCTTTTTCGCATCCAGGGTTGGGAACAGGACCTAAAGCGCGGACCAGCTAGCGACGGGACAAACGGACGGGCTGCCCGCAGGAAGGCACCGCAAAAAGCTCAGGTGCAACGTTGGGAGTCGCGGCCGGTCGGGCGCTATATGTCCCCTCGGCCTTGGCGCAGGACTCCACCGCCTTACCGGCAGAGCTCGCCTCGATCGCGCCTTCGACCCGATACCAGTGCTGGTCCATCTCCCGTTCGACTCGAAACTTCATCGCCAGAATCTTCGGGGTTGCGCCGGACTGACGCATCCGGGGCGGAGGTCGACCCTGCGTCCGTGCTGACCACGTAGCGCCGAAAGCGATCGAACCCCATCCGGTCCTCCCGCATCTCTGCCATCGCCTGCTAGCCACTACCGCTTTGCATGGAAAGGAGCGGCTTTTGAGCGGGCCCTCTATTCGCGCGATGCGAGAGCGCGAGCCAGAGCAAAGGCGCCTGGGTGCAGCAGCTGTCCGGAGGTGGCCGCATCACGGCGCGGATAGAGTTCGCGCCGTGCGGCTGATCCACACCTGCTATCGAATCACCGATCCCGATCGGTCGGTCGCCTTCTACGAGGCCTTGGGGCTCGAGAAACGCCGCGAGATGCCGATCCGCGACGAGGCAATCAACATCTTCATGGGTGTGCCGGACGAGGAATTGCCCGAGCTCGAGCTGACCCATAACTACGGCGTCGAAAACTACGAGCTGGGCACCGCCTACGGACACGTAGCACTCACGGTCGACGACCTGGACGTCACCCTCGCGCATCTCAAGGAGATGGGGATCGAGCCGGAGAAGCCCCCTTATCGAATCCACGAGGGCGGTTCGCGTCTCTGCTTCGTCAGGGACCCCGACGGCTACAGGGTCGAGCTCCTCGAGCTGGGGGGCTGATCGACATGCCCCCGGGGACGGGGACTTCCGAATAGCCGCTTTGGACGAAAAGCAGCACCCGCCGCGAGATACTGCGTAGGCGATGTCGGAGGAGAACGTCGACTCATTACGACGGTCCAATCAGGCGTTTAACGCTGGTGACCTGGACCGATCGCTCGAACTTTGGGATCCAGACGCCGTCTATTACGAGCAGCCCGGGAACCCACTGGACACCGCTGACGTACTCCGGGGGCTTGATCAGATTCGCGCCTCGTTGGCTTCCTACCTGGCGGAGTTTCCGGACTTCCACTCGGAGATAGACGAGCTGGTGGACGCCGGCGACAAGGTCGTCTGCGTGCAGCGCTGGACTGGCACGGGGAGGAGTAGCGGGCTTTCGGTTGACTTGGAAGAAGTCATCGTCCTTACCTTCGAGAACGGCAAGATCATCGAAGGAAGGGTCTACCCGGATCGCGCGAGCGCCCTCGAATCCGCCGGGTTGCGGGAGTAGGCGATGTCGGAGGAGAACGTCGAGATCGTTCGCAAGCTCGTCGAGGCCTGGAATGAGCACGACGACAGCCTGGCCGCCAGCTACCTGGCCGATGACATCGAATGGGCACCCGCAGGCCCTGCCGCCGTCGATCGCGTGATCTACCGTGGCCGAGAGGAGTGCGCCCGGGGGTTTGCTGCCGTCTGGGAGACGTGGGAGGAGTTTCGCTTCCAGGAGGCCGAGGTCCGCGATCTTGATGATTCGGTTCTCTGGCTGGGGCGCGTCCAGATGCGCGGACGTACCAGCCAGGTGGAGCTCGACCAGGAGTTCGCCAACCGCTTCCACCTACGCGCCGGCCTGATCACTGATGTTCGTGCCTTCCTGACTTGGCAAGAGGCCCTCGAAGCAGCCGGGCTGTCGGAGTAGGCGATGTCGGAGGAGAACGTCGAGACCGTCCGGCGCGCATACGAGAGCGTGAATGCCACTTTGGAGCTGTCCCGAGAGCTCTACGACCCGGACGTCGAGTTCGACGTGGGAGATGTGTCGGTGGAATTCGGGGTGATCCGGGGGCTCGAACCCGGGCAGGAAGCGCTGCGCGAGTACTGGCAGACGTTCGAAAATTTCCATGTCGAGGTTATTGAGGTGCTTCACGCCGACGAGGACCGGGTCGTTACCTCCGTCGAGGATGGTGGGCGGATGAAAGGGAGCGGTGCCGAGGTCTGGAACCGCCTCTTTCACGTCACGACGTTTCGCGATGGCAAGATCGTTCGCTTCTCGTCCCACACCGACAGGAACCGAGCCCTCGAAGCCGCCGGGCTGTCGGAGTAAGCGATGTCGGAGGAGAACGTGGAGGTCGCCAGGTCGTTTTTTGCGGCGTTTGCCGACAGGGACCACGGGGCGGCGGCGGCGGTTCTCCATCCCGAGGTAGAGATTCGTCCTGCAATCGTCGGCGGGCCGGAGGGCGTCGTCTACCGAGGGCTGGATGGCAACAAGCAGTTCTGGGCTGACATCGATGCGGCTTGGTCGGAGTTTCGGATCGAAGCCGAGGAGTTCCGCGACCTCGGCGACCAGGTCCTGCTGCTTGGACGAGCCTTCGCCCGTGCAGAGGGAAGCGGCATCGCCCTCGATGAGCCAGCGGCATGGCTTGCTGTCATCCACGAGGGGCGAATCGTTCGGTTTCGGAGTTTCAGCAATCAGCTGGAGGCCCTCGAAGCCGCCGGGCTGTCGGAGTAGCCGCTTTGGACGAAAAGCGGCGGTTTCGGCCGAAGGGGCGCGTTAGCTGGTCGAATGTGTTTGGCGGGGGTATTAATGATGTAGACGGGGCGCGCTGCACCGCACCACTCCCCCGCCCCCCATGGCCCGTCCAGATGAGGTTCCGGCTTCCGGGTCCTGGCCTAACTCGCGGGAGGGAAGGCAATGCACTCAACGACCTGAGCGAAGGAGAAGGGGAAGGGATTGCGGTCCACCTAACCGCGAAAGTGCGTCAGCTAGGCACGGATCGTGGGGTGAGTACCGCCGGAATACCGCAGGGCGCGGCTTGGCATGACCTTGGCATGGGCTCGCTAGGCCGCATGTCTACTGGCTTTGCGAGGGGACCCGCGCATCAGTAGTCCGCGCCAGAATCCGCGTGTTGGAATGGACGCGAGTCGTGCGTGGCGAGCGGCCCGCTAACACGCGGATTCTTTGACGCACCGACGCATGGGTCAAACCCACCTTTCTCGGCTCCTTGGCCTGCCGCGCCGCTGAGTCGAACTCTGTGGAGCACGCCGCCGGGCTAGCGTTTCCTGAGCCTCAGTTTCGTCGACCGAGTGCTGGGGTCGCCGCCGTCCGGCGTGTAGGTGACCTTCGGATTAACGGTGACCTTGCCGGTCCGGTTCAGCCGTCTCCGCTTTCCACCTCTTGCGGCGATCAGCAGCCGCACCGCGGCATTGGCACCGACCGCGTTCACGCGAACGGCGCTGGCGGCCATCACCCCCTTGCCGGCAAGAGCGAGCTCGCCGGGGCCAGGGAGGCTTACGGGCAGCGCCGCGGTTCCGCGCTTCAGGTTGAGCTTCGGCTTGCCGAAGCTGAACAGATTCGTTGGTGGTGAGGAGGGAGGCGAGGACGGCGACGGGAGTCCGTCGACCGCCACCCCGCACGGGAAGCTGGCGCCGGTGAGAAAGCTTTGGTTCACCCCGGTGCCGTCGAGGTTGGCTCGGCCGATCGTGCCCGTCGCGCGGTCATTGGCCCAATAGAGGTGACTTCCGTCGACTGCAACACCGCACGCGAACGTGGCACCGGTGATGAAGCTCTGGTTCACCCCCGTGCCGTTGAGGTTGGCTCGGCCGATCGTGCCGGCGGCGGCGTCGCTGGCCCAGTAGATATGCGCTCCGTCGACCGCCACCCCGCAGGGGCGGCCCGCCCCGGTGATGAAGGTGTTGTTCACTCCGGTGCCGTCGAGGTTGGCGCGGCCGATCGTGCCGTCGCTGCTCGCCCAGTAGAGGTGCGATCCATCGACTGCCAAACCACAAGGCTGGGTGGTGCCGGTGATGAAGTCCTGAATCGGCTTGGCGCCGTCCAGCCCGGCACGTCCAACCGTGCCGGCGTTGGCCCAGTAGAGATGCGCCTGGTCCACCGCCACCCCGCACGGGAAGGTCGGGCCGGCGATGAAGCTCTGGTTCGCCCCCGTGCCGTCGAGATTGGCGCGGCCAATCGTGCCGCTCGTCGCATTGTTTGCCCAGTAGAGGTGCGATCCGTTGGCCGCCACCCCACACGAATTGACCCCGCCGCCGATCAGGCTTTGATTCGCCCCGGTGCCGTCGAGGTTGGCGCGGCCGATCGTGCCGTCGCCACTGTTCGCCCAGTAGACGAACGCCTCCGCGCGGGGACTGATGGGCAGCGAGAGCACGAAAACTGCCGCCAGCAGCAGAGCCAGGCGTGAGCTCGCGCGAGTCATCGTGAAGAGGTGCCGCGGATCGGTGTTCCCTGCGCGGAGACCAGCTGCCAGCCGGCTCCGTTGGCCCGGAAGAACACGTGCGTGTAGCGACTCGCGACTTCCGCCGGTACTCCATCTGGGCGGGTGAGGATCATCGCGGTGCGGCCAACGACGATTCCTGCACGTGCCCCGCTGAGGCGCACGCTCGTCTCATCCGGGAAGGTCTCGATCTTCTGGAACGCCACCGCTCCGCCAACGACGGCCTCGAGGAACGAATCCCGACGGTGGACGATCCCGCTCGCCAGGTCGACGACCAGGAAGTCGGAAGCGAGCAGCCGCTCCAAGGCTGACCCATCGCGGTCGACGAGCGCCGCGAAGAAGTCCAAGTCGGTCCGCCGCACGGCAGCCTCGGTCAGCCCGGTCATCGCGTGACCGGGCCGCGGTCGTTGGGCGGCTGCCCGCATGGATCGCGGTCCTGATTCGCGTCCGACTCGATCCGCCAGCCCGCCTCGGGCGGGTCGGCGAGAACGAGCACCCCGCGGGCATGCCGCGGGAGCTCGTAGCGACCGTTCGTCAGCGTCGCGTCTCGCGCGAAGCGGCTAGACGTTGCCGTCGCCATCGCTCGGTCCGCCGTTGTTGTCGGCGTCGTGATCGCCGCCGTTGTTCTGCGGGATGCCGCGGTGGTGGTGGTGATGGTGGTGGTGTCGCGCCATCGCGGCCGGGACCGCACCACCGGCGACGAGTCCCAAAACGGCGAGACCCGCCGCGATCCGTACCTTCGTTTTCGAGAGCATCGTTATCTCCTTCGTTCGGTTGTGGTTCATGTGATGAAGCTCGATATGGCGCGCTCGATCGCGGGTCCCTGCTGGGCCCACTGCGCCGGCGGCGCCGCCCCCACGACGACCGTCGTGGCGCTGGCTCCTGCGACGATGCAGGCGATCTCGCGGTAGTCGCGCCCCGTCGACGAGGTGTAGTTGTCGATCACGCAGGAGCCATGGGCATCCCGGAATCGGAGACCCGTCGCGGAGGCGACCTGCCTCACGTTGACGTCGCCCTCGTCGCCGTTGTGGTCGATCCGGAAGCTGCTCCAGCTCGCCAGCGTCTCCGCCCCTTGCTGAGGCGTCGCGTTCAGGTAGCCCCGAATCGCTCCCGACTCCGCTCGTGTGGCGGCCGAGACGGTTCCCGGGTCCGACCTGATCGAGCGCCAGCGGAGTGGATAGGCCATCCGCGCCGCTCCGTCAGGCAGCGGGCTCGTATGCCAGGAAGGCGGCGTGGCCGACGGCCGAAGCCAGGCGAACGCCTGCGGCCGGTTGGCCGCGGCCTGGGACCCGGAGTCGCTGGTTGCGGGTTGGTCCCCGGAGCCACAGGCCGCGAGCGCCGCCGCGCTTGCCAGCGCCGCGACGATCGCGAGCCCGAGGCGGCTAGATCTGGCCGTCGCCATCGCTGGGCCCTCCGTTGTTGTCGGCGTCGTGGTCGCCGCCGTTGTTCTGCGGGATGCCGGCGGACGAGCTGGGCGCGGCCGAGGCCGCCGATGCGGCGGGAGCCGGGCTGCTGGATCCTCCGCCGCAACCTGCGACGGCGATCGCGGCGGCTGTCAGCATGGCCGCTGCAGCCGCCATCAGAGATGACCTGCGGCTGAGCCGTCTCGATCCGATTGTGCGATTTGGCCTTGCTGGCTCTGTGTACATGTCGAGTCCCTTCTCGAGGCAGGTGTGGTGGTGAGGTTGAGACCGCTGGCGTTGCAGCGAGTGAGGAGGGTCGCTCAGCGGTCGTGGGGTCGCATCGGCGACTTCGCCAGTCGCGGTTGCCGGTTTCTGGCCGCCGCGAGGAGTTTCAGGCGGGTTGGTACTCGGCTAGGCCCATACCGATCAGCTCGGTCCGCGAGGCGACACCGAGCTTGCTGAAGACCTTGCGCAGGTGATAGTCGATCGTGCGCGGGCTGAGGAACAGCTGCGCGGCGATCTCGCGGTTGGTCATCCCGGAGGCGACCAGACCGGCGATCTGCAGCTCTTGAGGAGTGAGCTGGTCGAGCGTCGAGGGGTCCCGCTCCCTTGCCGTTTCCCCGGTCGCGCGCAGTTCCCCTTCGGCCCGCTTCTCCCAGGGGGTCGTGCCGACCTGGCGGAAGAGGTCAGCTGCCCTTCGCAGATGCGGACGCGCCTGCCGCCGCTGGCGCTGGCGCCGCAGCCACTCGCCGTAGAGGAGCTCGGTGCGCGCGATCAGAAATGGCGAGACGAACCCGTCCGGCGCCAGCGCCTCCTCGAATTGCTCTCTCACGTCCCCGTCCCCCACCAGGGCCCGGCAGCGCGCCAGCACGGACCGGCGGGGCGGGGAGGGCGACTCCTGCGCCCAGCTCGCGTAACGGTCGAATCGTTCCGCCGTATCGTCGAGCCGCCCGGACCTTGCCGCCGCCTCGATCAGGTCCGGGACCGACCACAGCCCGACCAGCGCGTTCGACTCGGGGCGCTCAACGGTGCTCAGGCCGAGCAGGCGGTCGGTCGCCTCGTCCGGCCTTCCGAGCGTCAGGTCGAGCAACCCGAGGGCAAATTCGGCAATACCGATGATCATGCTCCCGCCCCCGCTGGCGGCGAGCTCGATGGCCTCGCGAGCATGGTCCCGCGCTCCTTGCTCGTCTCCTCGTAGCGCGTCGAGCAGCGCGACGCTGGTCAGGTTCCAGCTCACGCCGGACCGGTGTCCAAAGTCGCTCGCGAGGCTGATCCCCTCCTCCGCGGCAGAGCGAGCAAGGTTGAAGCGGCCCAGGGCGAGAAAAGCGGTCGCGTGCGCCCAGAGTGCCAGCGGAAGGATGCTGAGCAGCCCACGCTGCCGCGCGATCGTGACGGCGCGGGTCGAGGACGGCAGGCCGTCCGCGAACGCGCCCCCCATACTGCCCATGGTCGCCAGAAGCGACGCCCAAATCAACGCGCCCGGATCCTCGAGCTGCTCGGCACGCTGAATCGCCTGACGCACGAGCCTCTCTGCCCGTTCATGGTCGCCTACGAGCTCCGCCGCCATCCCGGTCACTGCGGAGACGCGGAAGCTGTCGATCTCGTTCTGTGGCTCGATCGCACCGACGCGGGTGGCGATGGCAACACTCTGCCCGGGCTCTCCAGCGTAGTTGGCCGCCTCGACCGCCTCGGTCAAGGCCTCGAGCTTGAACGAAGGGCCCCCACTGGTCTCGGCGGCCTCGACCAAGACCGCAATGGCGCCGCGGAGGTCACCGGTTCGCGCCTCGATCACGCCGCGCAGATAGAGGAGCTGCGCGCGGAGCTCATCCGGCGCAAGCGGGAGGACCCGGGTAATCAAGTCCCGGGCCCGGTCCGGTTGGCCCGCCGCCCAGGCGGCCTGGGCCGCCGCCGTGAGCCTGTGCATCCGGCTGTAATCGCTGCTCGACAGCTCCGCCGCGCGGGCGAACGCAGTCGCGGCCGAAGCGTGCCCCGCGCGCGATTCGTATCGGCGCGCCGAAGCTTCGAGCGCTGCAGCGACCTCCTCGTCCCCGCTGACGCTCGCGAGCGCCTGGTGCCAGACGCGGCGATCAACATGGTGGTCGGCGGTCAGCGCCGCCGCCAGAGCTGCATGCCCCGCCCGGCGCTGGCTGTGCGTGGACGACTCGAGCAGGGCGGAGCGCACGAGCGGGTGACGAAACTCGACCGTCCCATCGGCAATCCGGAGGAGCCCGTCCTGCTCGGCGGCATCCAACGCGTCGGCGGGCAGGCCTGCCTCGCCCGATGCCCGCATCACAGTCGCGACATCGTCGCGGTCGTCTAGCGCGGCGATCAGCAGCGCGGCCTGCGTCTCGACGGGCAGCCGTTCCACGCGCTGCACGAAGGCCGCCCGCAGGCCGGAGCTCATCGGGGTTGTCTCGGGGAGGGCGGCGCGACCCTGCAGCTGCTGCTCGCTCAGGCCGCTTGGCAACTCGAGCAAAGCGAGAGGGTTTCCGGCTGCCTGGGCGAGCAGCCACTCGCGCACGGGCTCCGCGGCGCCAGGAGCGCTTGCCTCGAGCAGCCGCACGGCGGGGTCGGCATCGAGCCCCTCGAGCATCACCTCCGGCAGCCCGGGTGTGGAGATCTCCCGCCCTGCTCCCTCCCGCACGACGAAGAGCATCGCCACCGGCTCGGCCCCGAGCCTGCGCGCGCTGAAGAGAAGCGCTTCCACCGAGGCGACGTCCAGGAACTGCACGTCGTCGACCAGGCAGAGAACCGGCTGGTCCTCGGCGGCTGCGGCGAGGAGGCTGAGCGCCGCGGCCGAGACGAGCAACCGATCCGAGCCGCCTGACGGCGCGAATCCGAGTGCCGCCGAAATCGCGTCCGCCTGGGCCTGGGGCAGCTCATCGAGCTTGCCGGTGATCGGCCGCAGGAGTCCTTCCAGACCTGCGAAGGCCAGATCCGACTCCGCCTCGACGCCGGCGATGCGAAGCACCGTCCACTCCCGCCCCCGCTCCGCGGCGTAGCCGAGCATGGCGGTTTTGCCGATTCCCGCCTCGCCACGCACGACCAAGGAGGTGCTCTCTCCACGCGCCGATGCCTCGAGCAGCTGATCGATCGCCGCGCACTCACGCTCGCGACCAAACAACGCGCCGGAATTGCCCGCGGGCTCGGGCGTCCCCATGGATCGATCCTAGACCTCAGGAGGGGATCTGACCGGCGACTCGGACTGGCGAACTCGCCGATGCGTTCGCGCGCTCGCGCACCGACCCTGGAGACGCTGCGCAACCAACCCAAGGAGCACACAGATGAGAACCAGGAAGACCGATTCACGACGACGACGCTTTCGAGTCAGCCCCGCGCTGGTCGTGGCCTCAATCGCCCTGTTCGCGGCGATGAGCGGCTTTGGCTACGCGGCGGTGAACATGAAGGCGAACAGCGTCAAGACCAAGAGCATCAAGAACGCGGCGGTCACCACCAACAAGATCGCCGACGGCGCCGTGACCACGCCAAAACTGGCGCCGGACGCGGTCGCGCCGAAGGCCACCAACGCCGTGAACGCCATAAACGCGGCGAACGCGGACAACGCAACGAACGCGGTGAACGCCACCAATGCGGCGAACGCCGCCAAGCTCGGCGGGGCCGCCCCGGGCCAGTGTCAGACCGGCTGGCTCAAGTCCTCCCTCGTGGTTGACACCTCGGGCCTGACGGACGCGACTCCGGACGCAACCGTTCCCGGAGTGTTCGACTGCGCCAGAAAGGCCGCTGATGCGGTGACGATCCACAGGATCGGCACTGGGCGGTACACGCTCACGCTCGCCGGCCTTGACTCGGGCGTCGCGATCTCCTCCAGCGCCAACGTTGGCGGCGGAGCGGCGAACATCGTCACGGCGGCCAGCAAGGTCGGCGCTGACGGCAAGGTGAATGTCAACGTCTGGAACAACGGCGATGCCGCCCTGGTCGACGGCAAGACGGTCTCGGTGATCGTCTTCTGAACAGGCACCTCGGAGCTCGAGGGCCCCGGCCGTAGAGCCGGGGCCCGCCACTCCGACCGCTCATCCGGATCCCTATCCAAAATGACGCGAAGCAGACTCCCAGTCGACCACCGCCCCGCGGGCGAGCGCGGTTTTGTCAAGGAGGCGAATCGCCAGATGTGCGCCCACACCGGATTGCACATCGCGGAGTGCCGTTGCAGCCCCTGCGCCCGGACGGCGCTCTTCAAGCCTGCGGTCGAACCCCGTCACAGCGACGCTGCAGACCCGGGGTGAGATCATGCGGCGCGCTGAGGAGATCCTGGAGATCGACGAGATCCTCGCCGAGGCGGCCGACCGCCTCGCGAGGGTCCTCGAGCGATCCGGCGCGGACAAGCTTCACCCGCCGGATGTCTTGCGCGAAATGGCCCGTTACGAGCTCGACCTGGCCGCCGTCGATGTTGCCGCCCTGACCTTCGGCACAGAGATTCGCCGGGGGTTGGAGATGAGGATCGACATCGCCGGCCGGAACCGGGCTCGTTTGGCGATGGCAGAGCTTCCGCTGACCGGGGCACGCCGGCGGGCCTGCTAGAGGTGATCAGACGTGACGAGCCTTCGGAACGCCCGCGTCGACGAGACGGACTCACTCCGCGAGATTCACCGCCGCGCGTCATACATCTGGCCCGAGGACAGACCGAACCTCGACGCCAATCCCGACATCTTCGGTGCCGACCGCGAGGCACTCGCAGCCGGTCGTGTCCGCGTCGCCGTCGATGACCGCGGCAAGGTTCTTGGATTCGCCAGCTGGCGCCCGGTCGAGGACGATGCGGAACTCATCGACCTCTTCGTTGAGCCGGAGGCGATGCGACGTGGAATCGGCAGCGCACTCCTTCATGACGCCATGCGGCATGCCGGTCAGGCCGGGCACGCGCGACTGCTGGTCGTTGCCCACTCCCGGACACTCGCTTTCTACAGCCGAGCTCGCTTCGTCGAGGAAGGTCCTGCAACAACCGAATTCGGGCCAGCGCTTCGACTTGCACGCGATCTCCGTCAGGCCTTCGAGACCACAGGTCCCTGAGCGAATTGACGGCGCAATTCTCCCCGTGCGTTGCGGACGGAGCGGTCCGGATCCAAACCGTGCGTCGAACTGTGCGTCCAACTCCCGACTTCGAGGCCAACTGAGCCGAGCTCAGCGCGCCTGTCAGACCCTTAGTCAGCCTCAGACGACCCCTCCTCGCCGTCATCATAATCCGCGTGTCGGGGGTTCGAGTCCCTCCTCCGGCATGAAGTTCCTGCAAATCAGGACTTTCGCAAGGTGCGAACACGCGGATTCTGGATCCGCTTCAAGAATCCGCGTGTTGGGGAGATCGTTGGCTCAGTTCGCTCCGGCAATGAGGGCTGTGGTGGGTTCGAAAATTTGCCCGACTGCAAGCCGTGCCCGTTGTGCGGGAAATCTCAGATTCTCGCGAGACGAAAGCGCAGCCTGGAAGCCTCACGTGGCCGTTGACTGGCCAATTGCCGCATACCCGGGTGTTGACATCGCGGCCGTGGCATGTTAGTCATATGCCTAAGGCAAGCGACCAAGCACGCGGCACACCGCGGGAAGGAGGGCGAAATGCCCACGATGACGATCGACGAAGGCAAGCTGGAGCAGTTCATCGGACAGGTCGTTGGAGACCTCGGCGCGACGTTGAACACCGCCTTGATCCGGATCGGCGACAAGCTCGGTCTATACAGGGCGATGGCGGGCGCGGGATCGCTGACGCCGGAGGAGCTCGCGAAGCGGACCGGTACCGCTGAGCGGTACGTGCGTGAGTGGCTCGCGGCACAGGCCGCCGGCGGCTACGTGGAGTACGACCCGGATAGTGAGAGCTACGAGTTGCCGCCGGAGCAGGCGATGGCCCTCGCCGACGAGGAGAGCCCGTTCTTCCTTCTCGGTGGCTTCCAGCTCGCCAGTTCCGTGATCGCCGATGAGCCGAAGCTGGCTGATGCCTTTCGCAGCGGCCAGGGCTTTGGCTGGCACCAGCACGACCACCGGCTGTTCGAGGGGACCGAGCGCTTCTTCCGGCCCGGCTATCGCGGCAACCTCGTCTCGTCGTGGATCCCGGCGCTCGAGGGCGTCGAGGAGAAGCTCCGCGCGGGCGCGAAGGTCGCGGATGTCGGTTGCGGCCACGGAGCCTCGACCCTGATCATGGCCGAGGCCTACCCCGAGTCGACTTTCGTCGGCTTCGACTACCACGAGGGCTCGATCGATGCCGCTCGCCGTGCTGCGGAAGACTCCGGTGTTGCCGCGAGGGTGGACTTTGAGGTGGCCGGGGCGAAGGACTATGCGGGCTCGGGTTACGACCTGGTCGCGTTCTTCGACTGCCTGCACGACATGGGGGATCCGGCCGGGGCCCTGAGCCACGTGCGCGAGACGCTTGACGGTGACGGGACCGTGATGCTCGTCGAGCCGCGGGCTGGCGACCGGGTGGAGGACAATCTGAACCCTGTGGGCCGCGTTTACTACTGCGCCTCGACGATGCTTTGCACGCCGGGGTCCCTAGACCAAGAGGTTGGGCTGGCACTCGGAGCCCAGGCCGGCGAGGCACGCCTCGGGGAAGTGGCCCGCGAAGCGGGCTTCACTCGCTTCCGCCGCGCCGCCGAGACCCCATTCAACCTCGTCCTCGAGGCGCGGCCGTAGTGCCGACCGAGACAAACACCGCCGAAGCTGGAGACGTCCGCGCGCGGAACGTCGAGGCGTTCCTCGACGCCGCGGAGCGACTCCTGATCGAGGTCGGCCACGCGGGGATCACCACCCGGCGGCTGGCGGCGGAGGCGGGCCTCAACCAGGGCCTTGTGCACTACTACTTCGGTTCGATGGACGAGGTTCTCGTCCAGGTGCTGGAGCGCTTCACCGATCGGCTGATCGCGCGCCAGCGCGAGATGTACGCGCGAGAGGCCCCGTTCCTTGAGAAGTGGCGCACCGCGATGGGCTACCTGGAGGAGGACCTTCGCGCCGGTTATCCCAGGGTCTGGTACGAGCTGCAGGCGATGTCCTGGAGCCGTGCCGAGCTGCAGGACCGGATCGTGCGCGTGGCGGATGAATGGCGCAGCGTGCTAACCGAGGCGTTTTCACGAGCCATCGACGAATACGGACTCGACCGCGCGAAGTATCCGGTGGAGGCGCTGGTGGCCCTGGTGATGACCTTCAATGAAGGGATCCTGCTGGAACGACTCTCCGGGATCGAGCGTGGTCACCGGGAGCTTCTGTCCTGGGTCGATGCGTGGCTCTCCTCGTTGGAGCGGGAGGCGAGGCGGTGAGCACGGTGCCTGAGGTCCTCTTCAAAACGGCGCCCCGCGAGGCCACGACCGCGCAGCCAGAGCAGAGCCGCGCACGGTACCCCGACGCAGAGGGCTTCGTCGAGCGCGACGGAGAGCGGCTCTTCTACGAGGTCTACGGCGAGGGCGAGGAGACGCTCTTCCTGATTCCCACCTGGTCGCTGGTCCATTCGCGCCACTGGAAGATGCAGATCCCCTACTTCGCGCGTCACTTCCGCGTTTTGGTGATGGACGGCCTGGGCAACGGCCGCTCGGGTCGATGCCGGGACCCCCAGCGCTACGGGGCGGGCGAATTCGCTCGCGACTGCCTCGCCGTCATGGACGCGACGGGGACTGAGCGCGCTGTGATCGCGAGCCTCTCGCGCGGGGCGCAGTACCTGCTGGAGCTTGGACGGCAAGCCCCCGAACGAGTCGCCGGCGCCGTCTTCATCTCCCCGATGTTCCCCTATACCCCGTCGCAGTACTCGTTTCTGCTCCACCCTCGGCTCATGTCGCGCTACCAGAAGCCCTCGCCCGTCTACCGCTGGTGGGGGCGGATGAATGCGGTTCACTGGCGCCAGGACTACCCCGAGTTCGCCGAGTGGTTCATCTCGCGCTGCTTCTCGGAACCGCACTCCACCAAGGGCATCGAGGACGGAGTGGGATGGGCGCTCGAAACCGATCCCGAGACGCTGATTGCGACGGCGCTCGGCGAAATACACAGCGATCGACGCACACTGCGGGGGCTGGCGCAAGGTCTCGACTGCCCTGTCCTGGTGATTCAGGGAACTCGCGACAAGATCACTCCCCCCCGGGACGGCCGGGCTCTGGCGCGCCATTCCGGGGGAGAACTCGAGGTGGTCCGCGACGCCGGCCACTTTCCGCACGCCCGCAAGCCGGTTCAGGTCAACCTCGCCCTGCGTGATTTCGCCGAGGACACCTTCGGGAGGAAACGCACGCCACGCGATCCGACCGTCCATCGGCCGGACGGTCGCCCCCGCGCCCTCTACATCTCGTCGCCGATCGGCCTCGGCCACGCTCAGCGCGACGTCGCGATCGCCCGCGAGCTCCGCCGTCTGCATCCCGACCTGGAAATCGACTGGCTCGCCCAGGATCCGGTGACCCGCGTGCTCGAGGCCGAGGGCGAGCGCATTCACCCCGCCAGCAGCCATCTGGCCAACGAGTCGCGCCACATCGAGTCGGAGTCCGCGGAGCACGACCTGCACTGCTTCCAGGCGCTTCGGCGGATGGACGAGATCCTCGCCGCGAACTTCATGCTCTTCCACGACGTCGTGCGCGATGAGCGCTACGACCTCTGGATTGGCGACGAGGCCTGGGAGCTCGACTACTACCTCCACGAGAACCCACGCGAGAAGCGGGTCCCCTTCGCGTGGATGACTGACTTCGTCGGCTTTCTGCCCATGGACGAAGGCGGTTCCCGCGAGGCGTACCTGACCGCCGACTACAACGCCGACATGGTCGATCACATCGCAGAGCATCCCGAGGTCCGCGACCTTGCCCTGTTCGTCGGCGAGCCCGAGGACATCGTGCCCGAGCGGCTCGGTCCACAGTTGCCGATGATCCGCGACTGGACCAAGCGCCACTTCGACTTCACCGGCTACGTGACCGGGTTCGACCCTGCCGAGCTCGGCGACCGCACGAGGATCCGCGCCGAGCTGGGCTATGAGGACGACGAGCGCGTCTGCATCGTCACCGTGGGCGGATCCGGTGTGGGTGGCGACCTGCTGCGGCGGGTCATCGCCGCCTTCCCGGAGGCGAAGCAACGAGTCCCCGACTTGCGGATGATCGTGGTCGCAGGTCCGCGGATCGATCCCGAGTCGCTGCCGTCGCATGCGGGACTGGAGGTGGTCCCGTACGTGCACAATCTCTACCGGCACCTGGCGGCCGCTGATCTGGCGATCGTGCAGGGTGGGCTGACGACCTCGATGGAGCTGACGGCGAACCAGAGGCCGTTTCTCTATTTCCCGCTCCGGCATCACTTCGAACAGAACTACCACGTCCGCCACCGGCTCGAGCGATACGGGGCAGGTCGCCGCATGGACTTCGACGACTCCCCACCGGAGCTGATCGCGGCGGCGATCGCCGCGGAGATAGGCCGCAAGGTCACCTACCGCGAGGTGGACGCGGACGGCGCAGGACGGGCAGCCCAGCGACTCGCCGAGCTCCTCTAGCGCCGACTTCGTCGAGGATCAGGGAACGGGACGGCCCAGATCCAACCCGTGCGTCGAACTGTGCGTCCAACTCCCGACTTCGAGCCGAACTGAGGCCACCTCACCGCACCCGAGCCGTGCCTATTCGGCCTCAGATGACCCCTCCTTGCCGTCATCAATGATCCGCGTGTCGGGGGTTCGAGTCCCTCCTCCGGCATCAACTCCCTGCAAATCAGAACTTTCCGCAACGTGCGAACACGCGGATTCTGAGTCCGCAACAAGAATCCGCGGTTGGGGAGATTCGTCAGCTGAGGTCGCTCAGTTCGGTCGGCGCGCGGCAGGTCCGGTCCGTTGGCGAATGGCGCTCACCCCAAACCGTGCGTCGAACTGTGCGTCGAACTCAGTTGGGTGAAGGACCCCCTCCGGCTGGAAGCCCGCATTCGGCTCTCTTGGAGCGGAAGCCGGGCGGTTCCGAAGAGCTTCAACCGCAGGGCGACGCCTCGGCTCAGCTCGGTATCCCGAGGACCGCTACCACGGCCATCGCCAAGGCGACGCCGGCGAAGAGGGCGACCCAGGCCCATCTCTCGGCCCGCCACGCGAGCCGCCCGGCGATCAGCGCCTGCGACAGGTAGTAAGCGGCGAATACCCGGGAGGCCAGCGCCACTGCCGAGCTGAGCGGGGCGAGCAGCACGACGAGAATCGCCGGGACCAGGAACAGCGGGAAGGTCCACTGCCTGGGCAACCGATCGCCGACCTGCCGGGCCAGCATCTCGGTTCGGGTCTCGGTGTCGTTCACGATCGCGGATAACTGACTGCCGAGTGCCGCGGCCATGATCAGGAACGGCAGAAAGGCGCTGACCTGCTTGGAGACTTCGAAGATCGCCGTCACGTTGTTGGGACCCGTGACGCGGGCAAAGAGGATCAGCGACGAAGGCGACGAAGAGGACGTACACCGCCGAGGAGATGTACTGAGCGGAGCGCATCGTCTTGACCCGCCGCTCGGCGGAGAAGTAGGCGCCGATGTAACGGGAGGACTCGAACCCCTGGACGAGCACGAAGAGTCCGAGCAGCTTGCGGAACGCCTCATCGTTGTCGGGAGCGTTGAAGTGGGGCAAGTCGAAGTCGCCGCCGACCAGCCGCTGGACGTTGTAGGCGGCGAATGCGACGAGAACCGCGACGATCGCCGACAGGTTGAAGGCCGTGCTCTTGTTGCCGAGGTCGTTGAGTGCCATCAGGCCCTTCGCGAAGCCGTAGATCGCGAGGATGCCGAGCAGCGCTGCGGCGGTGGCAGTGACGAGGCCGGGCGAGTAGAGGTCGCCCAAGGGCAGCCACACCAGCGTCATCAGCAGCTGGGCGTAGTAGCCGACGTTCACCACCGAGGCGGCGAGCAGCGCCCAGAGCGCGATGGAGTTCCACCTGTGCAGCGGATCGGGCTTGCCGATCAGCGGCTCGTAGTTCTGGATCGTGTAGGAGGTCGCGAAGCCGGTGAGGATCGCCAGCAGGCAGAGCCCGAGCATGGCCCAGGTGGCGTCGTAGCCGAACGAGAGGATGATCACCGGCGAGAAGACGATGAAGCCGACGTCCATGATCTCGGCGAGGGGCACGACCGTCGCCTTGTAGGTTCCGGACTTCTGGATCTTCGGCCGGTAGAGGAGCCAGGCGAGTCCGGCCAGGGTGATCAGCGCGACGATGCTGTTGAGTAGCCCGGCGCTCAACCCATGCCCTCTCAGTGGGGAGTAGAGCCTCGAAAACCGTTAGGGGTCATCAGGTCGCTCGTGGATTCGAGGTCCGCCCCCTCCGCCAGATGTCCCCGAGAAGGACCTGGTCCCATGGAACTCCTGCACAGCCTCGGCGACGATGATCCGGGCGGCGGCCTCGATCAGCGCCAGGTGGGAGAACGCCTGTGGAAAGTTCCCGAGGTGACGGCCGGTCTCGGTGTCGAATTCCTCGGCGTAGAGGCCAAGCGGGGAGGCAACGCGGAGCAGCCGCTCCATCAGGTCCTGGGCGCGCTGCCACTCGCCCACGATCGCGAGCGCCGAGACCAGCCAGAACGAGCAGATCAGGAAGGTCCCCTCCGTGCCGGATAGGCCATCGTCGAGCTCGCCGGTCCGATAGCGGAGCACGAAGCCGTCCTCGGTCAGGCCGTCCTCGATAGCCTCGACGGACTTGCGGAGTCGCTCGTCGTTCCCCGGCAGGAAGCCGAAGAGCGCCGCAAGCAGAGTCGACGCATCCAGCGCCTCGGTGTCGTAGTGCTGACGGAGAACACCGCCTCGCGACGCCGTGCTCGAGAATGTCTTCCTTGATCTCATCCGCGGTGGCAGCCCATTCCGACTCGAGCTCGGGATCGCCGCGAATTGCGGCGAGCCTCGACGCACGGTCCAGGGCCACCCAGCACATCAGCTTCGAGGAGACGTAGTGATGAGCCTCGCCGCGGGCCTCCCAGATCCCCTGGTCCGGCTGACTCCACACTGCGCTTGCACACTCGGCCTGTGACCGGACGATCGGCCACAGCCTTCTCGGCAGGCGCCCTGAGTGTCGTGTGTGCAGGAGGATCGAGTCGAGGACCGCGCCGAAGACGTCGTTCTGGCGCTGGTCGAAGGCGGCGTTTCCGACCCGCACCGGGCTCGCCCCCGCGTAGCCGGACAGCTCGTCTCGCGTGAACTCGGTGAGGTCGCGTCTGCCGTCGATCCCGTACATGATCTGCAACGCACCGTCCTCGTTCGGCTCCAGATCGGCGATGAATTGCACGAACTCGTCGGCTTCCCAGTCGAGGTTGAGAAACTGGAGCGCCTGCAAGGTGAAGGTCGAGTCACGCATCCAGGTGAAGCGATAGTCCCAGTTGCGCTGCCCGCCGGGCGTCTCGGGCAGGGAGGTGGTGAGCGCCGCGACCGTCGCGCCGGTTGGCATGTAGGTGAAGCCCTTGATCGTCAGGGCGGAGCGTTGGACGGGATCCCGGAAGCGGTGGTCGGGCAGGAACGCCCCTCCCAGCCAGTCACGCCAGAAGCGAGTCGTGGCGGCAAGGCGGGCGTTCGCTTCGTCGACGTTCTCGGGCGAGACGAGTTGATCTGCCCATGACAGCGAGCAGTAGGCCTTCTCGCCCTTCGTCAGGGTGTGCCGCGCCCGAGCCGTGTCCCCCTCGATGCCGAGGGCCATATCGGTTCGCAGGCGGAGTGTCTGCTCCTCCCCGATCGCATCGGCGATGTGACGGTCGCCTTCGACGAGGGACCACTCCGCTGGGGTTCGTCCGTAGTCGAATGCGGGCTCGCAGATGAGGTCTACCTCGACGCTTCCCTCGAGGCAGAGGACCCTGCGCACCAACATGTGGTCGGCGTCGTGGTCTGCGGGTGGGCGGGTGTGGGGCGTGACCTCATCCTCGCCGTCCCCCGGACCCATGGTGAGCGCGTCGCGGACCAGAATCCAGCCCGTGGGCGTGTTCCACGTGGTGATCAGCGTGTTGGTCCCGGGCTCATAGCGCCGGTCGCCGGGGACCTGGATCCCGAACGGCCCGATCCGGAAGGCCCCGGCCTGGCGATCGAGCAGGCTGCCGAAGATGCTCGGCGAGTCGAAGCTCGGCACGCAGAGCCAATCGACCGTGCCGTCCGGTGCAACAAGCGCGCCCGTATGGCAGTTGGAGAGGAAGGCGTAATTGGCGATCGGGGTGAATGGCGACGGAGCTGCAGCGGACCGTGGCTTCCGCTCCGATGGTGCGCGCGGCGGCAGCTCAGGCCCGTCGGGACCGCTACCTTCAGCGGCTTTTGACCGCGCCCTCGCCCCACTGGCCATACCAGAACCCGCAGACCGGCGATTCATGCACCAACTCCCCCGCAGCTATGGCGAGCCTGAGCCATCCGATCAGGTGGGCGGCTGCAGGTTCGATGGCCTGTCAGACAGCCACTCAAGCGGCTTCCCCAGCCGATCCCTCGGCGGCGTAGTTGTAGAAGCCTTCGCCGGATGCGCGGCCCAACTTGCCCTTGTCGATGTAGTGCTCCTTGAGATAGGCGCCGGCGGCGCGGATCTTCTCGTTATCGGACGCGGCGTTGACGTTGTAGATGGTGGTGAGCCCGATGATGTCCATGATCTCGCACGGGCCCTGCTGCATGCCGGTGCCGATGCGCCAGGTCTTGTCGATCATCTCCGGCTCGGCGACGCCATCGAGGAGCAGGTACTCCGCCGCGTCCATCCACGGGGTCAACATCGAGTTGAGGACATAGCCGCGCTGTTCCTTGTGGATCTCGATCGGCTCCATGCCGATTTGCCGAGCGAAGTCGACGACGGCCCGGTAGACGGCCAGGTCGGTGCCGGCGTGACCCATGACCTCGGCGGTGTTGCGTTTCCAGATCTCGTTGGCGAAATGCATCGCCAGGAAACGCTCGGGGCGGCCGGTGGACGCGGCCAGCTCGCTCGGGAGCAACATCGAGGTGTTGGTGGCAACAATCGTCTTCTCGGGCGCCAGCCGGCCAACCGTGGTGTGTACGTCGCGTTTGAGGTCCAGCTTCTCCGGGATGGACTCGATCACGAGGTCGGCCTCGCGCACCGCTTCCGCAACGTCCGTCGAGTAGTGGATCCGTCCCAGGGCGGCCTGCGCCGGTCCACCTGCCGCGCCATCGACTTCCTGCTCATAGAGTGCCGCGAGCCGCTCGAAGCTGTTCTTCGCACTCTCGAGAAGCTCGTCGCTGATGTCGTACGCGGTGACGGGGAATCCGGAGTAGGCGGTCTGGTAGGCGATCTGGGAGCCGAGCACGCCCGTGCCCAGCACCGTCACGTTCTCGATGTGGTTGATGGCCATTTCGTGGACCTCCCTCGTGGTCACCTCAATCGTGGGGAGAGTGGCGCCCAGGTGGGTGAATCGGCGTCGTCCAAGCTGGGTGATTCGCGTAATTGATCGTAGGACGCTCGATGAGCCCCCACTGGCGGCGGTAAGAATCGGCAGGGCGCGTTCGAACCGCCCGCGGCGTCGAAGCCCTCAAGGCGGGGCGAAGGCGCTCAATCCTCGTGAACCAGGACGACGGGGCACGAGGCGTGCTTCGTAACTGCGTTTGAGGTACTGCCCTCCAACCTTGCCCGAAGTCCGCTCAATCCCCTGGAGCCGATGACGATGGCAGCCACATCTCGCGTGCGGGCCAGCTCGACAATCGCGTCGGCCACATTGCCCTCATCGGCCACGGCGAACGCCTCGGCCTGAAGTCCGAGGGACTTCGCCAGCG
>CAWCIP010000008.1:0-102833 GCA_963795665.1 uncultured Solirubrobacterales bacterium
CTGATGCCGCCCGCCGCGAAGGAGGAGATCGACGGCGGTGCCATCCTGATCGACGTTCGCGATCCCGAGCGCTACGACGCCGGTCACCTGGCGGGCGCGGTCAACGTCCCCGCCGGCGAGAGCGCCCGCGACGCCCACGACGCCGCCTACGTGGAGGCGATCGAGGAGGCCGGGGCGGGCCCCGATGACCGCGTGATCCTCGTCTGCGGCGAGGGCAACCGGTCGGCCCGCGCCGCCGACGCACTCCAGAACGAGCACGACTTCAAGCACGTGGCCTCCATCATCGGAGGATCGAAGCTCTGGAACGAGCTCTCCTATCCCATCGAAGGAGAGATCGCGATCGGCGACGAAGAGGCCGAGACACACTTGGAAGGCGAGGAGGACACAACCTGATGGCCACCACCGAGACGATCGAGCAGGTCAAGGAGCGGATCGAGGAGGTCGATCCCGCCGAGGCCCTGGAGGAGCTCAAGGGCGACGGCGTCGCGCTGATCGACATCCGCGAGCCCTACGAGCACATGGAGGCTCACATCGACGGCGGCGAGCTGGTTCGCCCCGCCGACGTCGTCGATCGCATCGAGGAGGTCGTCCCCGATCACTCGCAGCGGGTGCTCCTCTACTGCGCGTCCGGCAACCGCTCCGCCCGCGCCGCCGACGAGCTGCGCGAGCTCGGCTACGAGAACGCCGCGTCCGTGCGCGGCGGGATCAAGGCCTGGGAGGCCGAGGGCCTTCCGGTCGTGATGGCGGAGGGCATGACTCCCGAGCAGCGCAACCGCTACTCCCGCCACACCCTGCTTCCCGAGGTCGGCGTCGAGGGTCAGCTCAAGATGCTGAACGCGAAGGTCCTGCTGGTCGGCGCCGGCGGCCTGGGCGCCCCCTCCGCCCTGTATCTGGCCGCGGCCGGCATCGGCACGCTCGGCCTGGTCGACGACGACGAGGTCGACGAGTCGAACCTGCAGCGCCAGGTGATCCACAACACCGAGCGGATCGGCCAGCCCAAGACGGAGTCGGCGCGCAAGACGATCGAGGCGCTCAACCCCGACGTCGACGTCATCGAGCACCGGACCCGGCTCGACGCCTCCAACATCATCGACATCATCAAGGACTACGACGTGATCGTCGACGGGGCGGACAACTTCCCGACCCGGTATCTGCTGAACGATGCGTCGGTGCGGCTGCGCAAGCCGGTCGTCTCCGCCTCGATCCTCGCCTTCGACGGGCAGATCTCGACCTTCGTCCCCTTCGAGGGCCCCTGCTACCGCTGCCTGTACCCGACGCCGCCCCCGGCCGAGCTCGCCCCGAGCTGCGGCGCCGCCGGCGTGCTCGGCGTGATGGCGGGCGTGATGGGCCTGCTGCAGGCGAACGAGGTGATCAAGCTCGTGGTCGGCATCGGCGAGCCGCTGATCGGCCGCCTGCTGCTCTACGACTCGCTCGGCACGCACTTCACCGAGCTCAAGGTCCGCCGCGACCCGGAGTGCCCGATCTGCGGCCCGAACGCCGAGGAGATCCCGGAGTCGGAGATGGGCAAGTTCCCCGACTACGAGCTCTTCTGCGCCGCCTGAGCGCGGCCCGGTAGGTTTCCCGCCCATGCCGACGATCAAGGTGCCACCGGTGCTGCGCCCGCAGACGGACGGCGAGGCCGAGGTCAGGGTCGACGGCGGCACCGTCGGCGAAGCGCTCAGGGCCCTCGCCGAGCGCTACCCGGAGACGAAGGACCAGCTCTTCTCGCCCGAGGGCGAGCTCAACCGCTACGTCAACGTCTATCTGAACGACGAGGACGTCCGGGTCCTGGACGGCCTCGACACCTCCGCCGGGGATTCGGACACCGTGGTCATCCTGCCGGCGATGGCCGGCGGCTGAGCGCAGCGCAGGCCCTCGGATGGCCAGGCGATCTAGCGGCGTGCCCGCCCGGTCAGACGACGTGAAGGCGCTCCAGGCGGGCTTGGGCTTCAGGTCGGCGTTGAACAGGCCCGTGTACTGGAACCAGATTCCGCCGCTCGGGATGTCGCGCCACGAGTACCAGATCACCCCCGGGATCTTGTACCGCTTGCGGTTCTTCGCCAGCAGCTTGTAGGTCTGGCGCAGGTACTTCGCCTGGCGCCGCCGCGACACCGTCAGCGCGGTCCGGGGGCCTCCGGTGGCCCAGCCGACCTCCGTGAGCCAGAGCTTGGCCTTCTTGTCCTTGTGCTGGGCCATGGTCCGGCGCCAGTCCCTGACGCGGTCCAGGGCCTGCTCCGGCGTGGTCGAGTACGGGTGCAGCGCCGTCGCGTCGAAGAGCCTCTTGCCCCCGTTCCGGTAGATCCCATCCAGGAAGCGGTCGCCGTCCATCGAGTGCCTGAAGCGCGGGGTGGGGAAGAGCCCCGCGAGCACGATCTTCGCGCCCGGGTCGCCGCTCTTGATCCCGGCGTGGAACTTCTTCAGCAGCCGGACATACTGCTTCGGATTCGGCTTGCGGTACCAGAAGCTCGGCGAGTTGACCTCGTTCCAGAGCTGCCACCAGGCCACCGGCACTTGCGGCACGTCCGGGTGCTGCGCCCAGAAGATGCCGTCATGGCCGTAGCGCTGGGCGGCGGCCGCCACGAAGTTCCGGAAGTCGGCCCAGTGCTTCTTCGGGGGCGGCAGGTTGGGGCGCTGCGACACCCAGGGCGGCGAGCCGTAGACCGTCGGCAGCACCCTGATCCCGTTCTCCGCCGCGGCCTGGACGATCTGGTCGTAGTGGCTCCAGTCGTAGGGAGCTGCGCCGGTTGGCTGGACGGCTCCCCAGTAGAGGTTGATGCGCAGCGTGCCCAGGCGGGCGGCGCCCATCCGATTGATCTCCGAGGAGCTCGGGTCGTCCGCCGGGATCAGTCCATAGAACTCCCGCGGCACCGCGTGCGCCGCGGGAGGGCCCCCCAGGGAGACCAGGAGGACCGCCAGGAGCGCGATCAGGCGCGCCCTGTGCGCCCAGGAGCGGCCGGCGGGAATGTCGGGGTGAGATCGGTTCACTGGATCGGAGAACACGCGGGCGCCGGCCCAGTTGCGATGGCGCGGCGGCGTCGGTCCGGGCGGTTAGCCCGGCCTGGCCCTCAGCGCAGCCTCGATGTCAGGGCGTTCCGCCGGTCAGGCTGGTGAAGGCGCTCCAGGCGGGCTTCGGATCGAAATCCGCCGTGAACAGGCCCGTGTGCTGGAACCAGATCCCTCCGTTGATGTCCCGCCACGAGTACCAGATCACGCCGGCGATCTTGTACTTGCCGCGCTTCCCCGCCATCAGGTTGAAGGTCTTCCGGAGATTCTTGGCCTGCTTCTGGGGTGAGACGACCAGCGCCGTCGGCGGATTGCCGCCGGTCGCCCAGCCGACCTCGGTGATCCACAGCTTGGTGCGCTTGTCCTTGTACCGAGACATGATCTGGCGCGTCTCCTTGACCGCGTTCAGGGCGTCGCGCGGCGTGCTCGCGTAGGGATGCATCGCGACCGCGTCGAAAAGGCCCTTCGACCCCTTGCTCTTGTAGATGGCGGGCAGGAAGCGGTCCAGCGGTATTCCGTGCCTGATCCTGGGCGTCCGGAAGAGCCCGGCCAGCACGACCTTCGCCGAGGGGTCCCCGGCCCTGATGCCGCCGCTGAACTGGCGGAGGTATCGGACGTACTGCTTGGGGTTGGGCTTCCCGAACCAGAAGCTGGGCGAGTTGACCTCGTTCCAGAACTGCCAGTAGATGACCGGCAGCTTGGGAATGCTGGGGTTCTCCGACCAGAAGGTGCCGTTGGCGCCGTAGCGGGCCGCGGCGGCCTGCACGAACGCCCTGAAATCGCCCAAATGCGCCTTATCGGGCGGATAGTTCGTCTTCTTCGCGGCCCAGGAGGGGGAGCTGTAGACGGTCGGCAGCACGCGGATGCCGTTCTTGGCCGCCTCCCCGATGATCGCGTCGTAGTGGCTGAAGTCGAGCGTCCCGCCGGGGTTGGGCTGGACGGCCCCCCAGACGAAGTTGATCCGCAGCGTCCCCACCTTGCCGGCGCCCATCCGGGCGATCTCGGTCGAGTCGGGGTCGTTGGCCGGGATCACCCCGTAGAACGCGCGGGGCGCGGCGGCGCCCGCATGCGGGGCGAGCACGAGGCAAATCAGCAGGGTCGTCGCGATGACGAGGCGGCGCACGGTCACTCTCCTTTGGTTAGGCGGCTTTGTCCCGGCCGGTGATGATCTCGCCGTCCGGTGTTCGAGGGCTGCGGGCGCCGGGGGCGCCTGGGTTGGTCTGGGGCTCGGGTTCGCCCTCTCCGTCGCCGAGCTGCCTGCGCCGCAGGGTCATCCCCACGGCCGCGGCGATCACGGCGGCGATCATCAGCAGCACGATCGGGTTGAGCAGGATGCTCCCGGAGGAGCCGTCGCCACCGCCGCCCGATCCTGACCCTCCAATCGGCGCGGCCACGCTCGCGGCGTCCTTCTTCTTGCCGTTGTCGTTGCTGTTGCCGTTGCCGTTGGTGCCCTGTGAGCCCTTCCCGCTCCCTTGTGGCAGGGTGGATACTCCGGATCCCCCGCCGGCGGAGTGGGCGGTGGCATTCCCGCCCGCGTTCGGGACCTTGGGCAGGTACTCGTCCCCGGCGGGGCCGGCCAGGGCGACGGGTGCGAGGGCAAGCGAAAACGCCGCCCCCGCAATCAGTGCTTTGACTGTCATGCGGGCGCTCATACGAAATTGTGAGGGGGCGAAGATACTGACTTCCCCGCAAGACTGACTTCGAATCCATGATTTCAACGATCAGACAACACGCAGGAGCCGCATTGGTTGCGGCGGCGGTCGTGATTGCCGCCTTTGCGCAGGGTCTCTTCGACCCGACGGGCTACGCGGCCGCGTCGATCGTGATCTGGGCCGCGGTCGTCGCGGGGCTGGTGGGGCGCGCCCTGCCATCGGCTCCGGTCGGCAGGCTCGCCGCGGCGGCCGGGCTCTGCCTCGCGGCCACCGCGGTGCTCGCGACCGCCTCGGTGGCGTGGGCGAGCGACCAGGGCCGCGCCTTCGACGAGGCGGTCAGGGTCTCGTTCTATCTCGGGCTCTTCGTGATCGCCGCCTGCACGGCGACCCGAGCCGGCCGGGCTCAGTGGCTCGGGGGGCTGGCCGGCGGCCTCGGCGTCGTGGCCGTGGTCGCGCTCTTCTCATATCTGCAGCCCGGCATCCTCGACAGCGGGGTCAGCGACGTCCCGAACGCGGCGGGCAGGCTCTCGTACCCGATCGGCTACTGGAACGGGACCGCCGCTCTGCTGGCGGCCGCGGCGACGCTGCTCGCCTACGGTGGCGTACAGGGGCCGACCAGGGCGCTGCGGGCCGCCGCGACGGCGGCGATCCCCTTGGCCACGCTCGGGATCTGGCTCACAAGCTCCAGGGGAGGCGGGGCGGCCGTCGTGATCGCGTGGGCCGTCCTGGTGGCGGCGTCACCCGATCGCGCCCGGCAGCTCCTGACCATCGCGATCGGGGTGGTTGGCGCCGCCGTGCTGATCCTCGCGTCCGAGCAGATGCATGCTCTGACGAGCGGCGTCGTCGACTCGGCCAAGCGGGATGACGGAGATCTCATGTCCGCGCTGTGCGTGGCTGTGGCGGGGATCACCGGAGCCGTCGCCTGGTGGACGGATGTATGGAGGCCCACGATCCGGATCTCGCGCCCGGTCGGCGTCGCCCTGGGCGTGGTCGCGATCGCCGCGGTTGCCGGCGGAGCGATAGCCGCTCATCCCGCCGATCGGTTCCGCGAGTTCGAGAAGGCGCCGTCCGCGAGAGGGGGAATCCCGGTCGGAGCCGCAGACCTGAGCTCGAATGGACGCTGGCAGTTCTGGGGGGAGGCGCTCGACGCGTTCGAGAACAGTCCGGTCGGCGGCGTCGGAGCGGGCGGATACGAGGGCTGGTGGGGCCGGCATGCGAGCGCGCCGCTGTTCGTCCGCAACGCTCACTCGCTCCCCCTGCAGCAGGCCGCCGAGCTGGGCATCCCCGGAATCGCTCTCTTTCTCGGGTTCGTGGGCGCCGTCGCGATAGCGGGGTGGCGCCGCCTCCGAGCGGGCCTCGAGGGGGACGCCGGGATTCTGGTCGCGGTGGTCGTTGCCGGGGCCGTCGGGGCGGCCGTCGACTGGACCTGGGAGATCCCGGCGGTGTTCGGCCCCGCGGTCGTCTGCGCGGCCCTGCTCCTGGCGTCGGCCCCGACTCGCCCGCTCGCGCGCAACGGCGTACCTCCTCGGCCTGGGCACGGTGGTGGCCGCCTGGATCGCCATGGTCGCGGGCGGGCTGGTGGTGCTCACCGAGCTGGAGCTGACGCAGAGCAGGGATGCGGCCTCGGCGAACCGGATCGGCGAGGGCATCGATCGGGCGCGCGCAGCCAAGACCGTCCAGCCCTGGTCGTCGGAGCCGTACACGCAGCTGGCGCTGCTGGAGGCGGAGCGCGGCGACGTCTCGCAGGCGCTCGCCTACCTCAAACAGGCGGAGGCACGCGACTCTGAGGATTGGCGCCTGTCCTTGATTGAGGCTAATCTCCAACGGAGGCGAGGAGATCGGGCAGCGGCGTATACGGCAATCTTGCGGGCTCAGAGCCTGAGCCCGGTTCCGTTGGCGCTGAGACATCTTCCAACCAGTCAGGGATGAGCGGAAAAGAGCACAGCAGCGTTGAGTCCAGCAGAAGCCCGAACCAAGGCGCCCGTACGCGACTTCCTCGACTCCGAGTCGGTGCGGAGGGCCCTGGTCGAGGCGTCCGCCACACTCCCCGACCCAGCCGCGGTGGTGGCGCGACGTCCGCCGCCGCCGGCTCCTTGCCCTTGCGGACTGCTGCGCGGTCGGGCTCGGACTGGCCTTCGTATTGCCGCCGGAGCGCGCCATCTGGATGCTGGCCTTCCTGCCCGCGTGGATCCTGGTCGCGAAGCTGGCCGGGCTCTACGACGCCGACCACCGGGTGATGCGTCACCTGACGGTGGACGAGGCCCCCGTGATCTTCGCCTGGGGCGTGATCGGGGCCGTGGCCGCGAGCCTGCTCGGCGGACTCACCCCGGCCGGATCCCTGAGCACCGGTGAGCTTGCGCTGACGGCGGGGGTGACGATCGTCGCCGATTTCGTCCTGCGGGTCGCCGCCAGAGCTGCGTGGCGGGCAAGCACGCCGCCCGAGCGCGCGCTGATCGTCGGCGATCACAGCCTCGCGCACGCCATGCGCCGGAAGATCGCCCTGTTCGCCGATCTGCACATGGCACCGGTCGAGCCCGGGGACGCCCGCGGCATCGACCGCGTGGTTCTCGCGCACGAGCGGATCGACGCCGGCGAGATCGCCGTGATCTCGGAGCTCTGCCACCGGCAGGGGGTCAAGCTCAGCCTCGTGTCGCCGCTGCGCGGGCAGGCGACTCCACATGAGATCTCTCGCCTGGCGGAGCTGCCGGTGTTCGAGTACCTCACCTCCGACGTCTCCCGCTCGACGATGATGCTGAAGCGGGCCCTCGACCTGATCGTCGGCATCCCGCTCGCGCTTCTCGCCGCGCCGCTCTTTCCCGTGATCGCGGTGGCGATCTGGCTCGAGGACCGGGGCCCGATCCTGTTCGCGCAGCAGCGCGCCGGCTTCCATGGCGAGCCGTTCCGGCTGCTCAAGTTCCGGACCATGCACGTCGGCGCCGACAGCTCGCTCGAGGATCTGCTGGATGAGCTGCCCGAGCCGATGTTCAAGTTCCGCCATGACCCGCGGGTCACACGGGTCGGGCGGGTGCTGCGCAGGCTCAGCCTCGACGAGCTTCCGCAGATCTGGAACCTGCTGCGCGGCGACATGAGCCTGGTCGGGCCGCGGCCCGAGCAGCTCGACCTGGTGGAGCGCTACAGCCCGGAGCACCGCTTCCGGCTGGACGTGAAGCCGGGCCTCACCGGCCCGATGCAGGTGCACGGCCGCGGAGAGCTGACCTTCGAGGAGCGCCTCGCGGTCGAGCTCGACTACGTCGAGAACCTCTCCATGGGCCGCGATCTGCGCATCCTGGCGCTCACCCCCGTGTGCGTGATTCGGGGCACCGGAGCCTTCTGAGCGCGACCGTCATCGTCCCCACCGTCACGCCGGCGCGGGCGGTGAAGCTTCTGGAGTCGCTGGCGGGGGAGGGGATGGACTTCGAGGCGATCGTGGCCGACAACGGCACGGGAGCCCCGGAGCTCGACCGGGCGGTCGCCGCCATCGACGGGGCCCAGGTTCTGCGGCTGGAGTCGAACCTCGGCTATTCGCGCGCCGTCAACCTGGCGGCGCGGCGGGCGCAGGGCGATGCGCTCGTCCTGCTGAATGACGACAGCGTGATCGACCCGGGCTACGTCGAGCGGATCACGGCGGCGCTCGATCCGGCGAGCGGGGTCGTGATGGCCGCGGGCGTGATGCGCGACGCCCGGGCAACCGGCCTGATCGAGACGGCCGGGATCGAGATCGACCGGACGCTGCTCGCCTTCGACTACCTGAACGGCGAGCCGGTCGAGGTGCTGGAGGGGCCGGTGGCCGATCCGGTCGGTCCCTCCGGGGCCGCGGCTGCGTTCTGGCGCGAGGCGTTCCTCGAGGTGGACGGGTTCGACGAGCGCCTGTTCGCCTATCTGGAGGACGTCGACCTCGTCCTGCGCCTCCGCCGCGCGGGTGGATCGTGCAGGCTGGCGAAGGGGGCCCGCGGGCTTCACGAGCACTCGGCGACCCTCGGGTCGGGATCGCGCCGCAAGGACTACCTGATGGGCTACGGCCGGGGATACCTGCTGCGCAAGTGGAACGTGATCACGCCGCGGCGACTTCCCGGCATCGTCGCCCGCGAGCTCTCGGTCAGCGCCGGTCAGGCGGTCTTCGACCGGAACCTCGAGGGAGTGCGTGGGAGGGTCCGGGGGCTTCGCGCCGGGCGGCCCTCCGAGCCCTATCCGCTCGCCGCGCTGCTGCCGGACCCGCCGTCGCTCGCGGCGTCACTCGGCCGGCGCTGGCGCAGGCGCGCCAGGCTGCGGCGCAGGAGCGAGTGAACGACCGCGGTCGCGAGCTTCACGGCGATCCCGGCGTAGACGACGGCGTTGAGCGCCCACGAGCGGCTCGGCGCGTAGTGCTTGCGATAGAAGCGGTACATGCCGCGATGGAAGGCGTAGTTGAGGCGGACCGATCGCTCGCCGCCGGTCGTGCCGCCCTTGACGTGCATGACGGTCGCACCCGGCTCGTACCAGGTGCCCCAGCCCGCCTGGGCGAGCGTGTAGGAGAGGTCGAGGTCCTCCATGTACATCCAGTAGCCCTCGTCGAATCCACCAACCTGCTCGAACGCCGAGCGCCGCATCAGCATGAATGCCCCGTTGACGGCGTCCACGGGGCCCGAATCGACATCCGGGGCGCGGTAGGCGGCCAGCTTCCCCGTGGCGCCCGCTCGCCGGCCGACGCCCGTGAAGTGGCCGAGTGCGCTGAGGGGCGTGGGGAACGACCGCTTCGAGGCATGGTCGAGCGAGCCGTCGGGGCGGAGCAGGCGGGGTCCCGCCACGGCGACCTCGGGATGCGCCTCCATGGACGCCATCACGGTGTCGAGGGCCCCTTCGGTGACGGCGGTATCGGGATTGAGCGCGAGCAGGTACGTGGCTTCACCGCGTGCCGCCCCGAGGTTGGTCGCCGCCGCGAAGCCCAGGTTCGTCGACGAGCCGACCAGCTCGACCTCCGGATATCCGGCGCTGACCATCTCGCTCGTCCCGTCGCCGGACGCGTTGTCCACGACGATCACCTTCATGGGGCCGGACGGTGGGTGCGCGCGCAGCGAGTCGAGGCACTCCCGCAGGAGCTCCCGCGACCGGAAGGCGACGATCACGACGTCGAGTGACGCGCTCTCGGTCACTTCTCGCGGCCGGGATCCGGCGGGATGCTGGCGTCCCGCGGGAGCAGCCGGCTTGGCCTTCTCCGGCCGGCGGTCCACGCCGAGACGCCCCGGCGCCTGACCAGCGCGTACGCGTAGAACAGCTCTCGATCCAGGGTCTCATCGTGTCCCCAGAGGCGCCTCGTGCGCCGGCCCAGGAGCCAGGTGAGCCCGGCCACCCGGCTGTCCGCCGAGAGAAGGCGGCTCAGGGTCCTGCGCTTGGCCGGAGTCATCCGCGGCCAGCAGCGCAGCCGGAGCACCTCCAGGAGGAGGAGCTCCTGGTGCCAGTCGTAGAAGTAGACGATGCGCGAGCCGCCGGTCGGATTGCGGAGCGCTCGATCAGGTGCCTTCGAACGGAGCGCGGCTTCTTGTTGGCCTCCGAGTGGCCGATCACCGCGTCGCCGTGCTGGACGTAGTCGTAGAGCGGTTCGTCCACGTAGGCGATCTCCCCGCGCGACATCGCGACGACGGCGAGCCAGTGGTCGTGGAACGCCCGGGCCAGGCGGGGCGGGAAGGGCAGCGCGTCGTCCAGGAGGTCGCGCGGGAACAGGGAGGCGGCCCCGGTCACCGAGTTGGCGAGCAGCAGCGAGGCGTAGTTCGTGTAGTTGTTCCGTCGCTCGGTCCAGTAGGAGGATCTGACGAGCTCGCCGCCGGGGCTGACGATCCGTGCGTCGCTGTAGACGAGCTGCGCGTCGCCGATGCCCTCGAGCAGCCGCTCGAGCTTCCCGGGATGCCAGCGGTCGTCCTGGTCGCAGAGGGTCACGAAGTCGGCGCCTTCCGGCGCCATCGAAAGGGCCCGTTCGAAGTTCCTGTAGAAGCCGAGCCGGCTCCCGCTGCGCGAGACGACGAAGCGCGGATCGTCCCCGGTCAGGGTCAGGATTCGCTCGAAGGCCTCGTCCGAGGAGCGGTCGTCGCTGATCAGGCAGATCCAGTTCTCGTGCGTCTGCTGCTTGATGGAATCGAGCTGGATGCGGAGCAGGTCCTCCGGCGGCTCATAGGTCGCCATGCAGATCGCCACGCGCGGGCCCGGGCGATCGGGAAACTCCGGTGGGGGAGCGTCCGCGGGGGGTGGAAGCTCCGGCTGGGCGTCGACCGAGCCGGCCGGGGCCCGCGCCTCGCCCCCGCCGGCGAGGGTCAGGACCAGCTCGATCTCGAGCCGCTGGGCGCGATCGATCGGCCCCACGTCGACGAGCGCCACGAATCCGCTCCTGTAGGCGTGGGCGCGCGCGGGGTCACCCGCCTCGAGCCCCTCGTAGAGGTCGTCGCGCGGCAGGCGGAAGCGCTCGACCGGCTGCCTGGAGTCACCGATCTGCACCTGGAGCCGGCGCGTCCTCTCGTTCGGGTGGTAGCAGTAGCCGCCGATCACGAAGGCGGTGCCCCGGCCGACGGCGATCCGAGGCCGGCGGCGAGATCTCGAGCTGCGCGACGGCTGGCTCGGTCTCGGCGGGCATCGACTAGCTCCGCCTGCTCAGCAGCTTCCGCGCGTATTCGTAGAGCTCCATGTCGAGCTGATTGTCCTCGGCGATCCGCGCTCGGAAGGAGTCGGACACCTCGCATGGCTTGGTGACGTTCCCGTGGACCGTCGGCCCGAGCTCCCAGCCGAAGCGCTGCTGGAGCCTCTGCGGCGAAGCCCTCGAGGTCCTCCTGGATGCCGAACTCGTCCATCTTCCTGAGCGCCCGCTTCGCCCGCCGGAGCCGCCGCGGTCGAGGTCGATGACGGTCATCATCCCGTTCGTCATCTCCTCGGCCCGCAGGGAGAGCATCTTCACCATGTGGTTCTCGATGAACGGCCGGAAGCGCGCCGGGTCCTCGTAGATCTCCTCCAGCGAGAGCTCGCTGTCGGCCGGGGTCGTGTCGCGGTGGTGGCGGAGGTAGCTCAGGGTGCGCTCGACCGGGTCGCGGAGGACCGTGAACGTCGTGAAGTCGGCGTCGAGGAGCTCGGTCGTGCAGAGCGGAAAGTGGCCGGTCACCACCCTGATCTCGATCGCGGCGCGCTTTCCAGCGCTCGAGCAGGATGTGGGGGAAGAGCTGCGGCGCGACGGTGGTCGGGCTGCCGTCGGACGGGGCGGGATAGACGGCCTCGCGGCCGAAGTACCGCCACATCCGCACGTACAGGGAGACGCCGCCGGTCTTCTGAATGTGGACGAAGAAGAACCGGCGAGGTTCGTCGAGCGCTCGTCACACAGCGAGGGGCGCGTACTCCGCGGGGGAGGCGGAGGCCCCGAAGAACCAGCTCTCGATCGCCATCCGGCTCTTCTTCATCGAGGGCTCGGCGGCGGTCGAGTGCAGGAAGAGGTCGTCGAAGAGCAGCACGTCCCCCGGCTCGAAGATCGGCCGCACGATCCCGGTCTCGCCCGCGGCCTCCTCGGCCACCTTGGGGGAGACCGACCATTCGAAGATCGCACCCTCGGTGCCGCTGGGGACGAGGTGATCGAGGCGCCGGGGGACGATGTCCATGCCGGGGGACTCGTCGCCGCAGCGAGAGAGCGACAGCCAGACGTTGAGGGCGCGGACGTCGCCCATGAAGGCGCCGTCCTGATGCCAGCCGTGGCCGGCGTCGGGGTCGACCTTGCGCAGGGTGCACTTCTGCACGGAGATCGTCGGGCCGCTCGCCCAGGTAGCCGTTGATCACTCGCGTCAGCCCGCGCGGTCGAAGCAGTTGAGCATCTCGAACATCAGGTGGGGGGAGTCGGCGACCCAGATGCCTCCGCCCGCCGGCGACCCAGTCCCGGCCGCCCTCCTCGCCGACGTAGCGCGGGTCCGGCTACGAACTCGTGGTAGTAGCCGTCGTCAGCCGGCTGGCCCGCCTGGCAGCGCGTCGCGGGCGTCGAAGGCGCGAGTGGATCTGCCGGACGAGGCCCGCGGCGTCGTCCTGGCTGAGCAGCCCTCGAACCAGCAGGCAGCCGTCGCGGAGAATCCCGGCCCGCAGGATCTCCGGCGTCAGCTGCTCGGGCGTGATGCCGGCGAGGTCGCCGTTGCGGGCGGGGAGCTGGTCGAAGGCGGGCTCGGGGTAGTCGGCCCCGCCGGCGGCTGACTCCAGCAGCTGGACGCCGGCGGCATGGCGGAGCGCCACCAGGCGGGTCTCCGTCTCGGCGTCGCGGCGCTCGCTGTTCGAGCGGGTCAGCTCCTCGATCTCAGCGACCAGCTCCTCGGTGCTCCTCCCCGCCGCCACCTCGGCGGCGGGACCGCCCAGAGTGGCCGTCGGATGCCGGATTTCTTGCGTGAGCGAAAGATCATGTCCCGTAACAGCGAAGCAAAGTAGCAGTCACTTGCCGGCGCTCTACTCTCCCGCCGGTCGGGCCGGGACCCCGACGACGGTGGCGCCGGCGGGCACATCATCCACCACCACCGCGTTGGCGCCGATCGAGGCGCCGGCCCCCACGCTGACCCTGCCCAGGACCTTGGCGCCGGTGCCGATCGTGACGTCCTCCGCGATCGTCGGGCCCACGATGTCCGCGCTGCGCAGCCCGATGGTGACGAAGGGCCCGATCACCGCGCCGGGGTGGATCTCGACGACGCCGTCGATGACCACCTGCCCGTGGAGCAGGTGGATGCCGGGGTGGATGACCACCGGGTCTCCGATCGAGACCTGGCCGGTGGCCATCGCCAGCCGGTGCGCCAGGCGCGGCAGCACGCGGCACGCCCAGCTGCTGGAGGCGAGCCTTGACCCTGTACAGGGCCTGGGCGAGGAAGGCGTCGCTGGTCCAGATCAGGCGCAGTATCTGAATCGCGGCGATCGGCCCGCGAGCGGAGCTCGTGACGCTCGCCCCGGTGAAGCAGCGATGATCTCGAGCGTCGGCGACCACGGCCTCGCGCAGCCCCGGGTGGCGCGCCCGGATCTCGCTCATCAACGCCTTGGCCTTCGGGTTCTCGGGCTTGAACATTGCGGACCGGAGCGTAACCGGATGCGTGCTGGTCGCCTAGACTCCGCCCTCGGCCGAGCCCCAAACCGGCCGCAAACGCCCATGCCGATGAAAGTCACCTCCTACTACCACCGGACCAATCCGGACGAGGCCGGCTACTCGCTCGGCAACTTCGCCGAGATCTGGGGAGCCTGCTTCGATGCGGCCGCGGTCGGCTCCGTGATCGAGGCCGGCGCGGAGAGGGGGAGGCTGACCGAGCAGCTGCTGCGGTGGGCGGCGCCGAGCGGCGCGCGCGTGACGGCGATCGACCCCATGCCGCACGACGACCTGGTCGAGCTGCTCGACGAATACCCGGACCTCCAGGTGGTCGCGGAGACCAGCATCGAGGCGCTGGGCCACCTGCAGATCGCCGACGCGGTCGTCCTCGACGGCGACCACAACTACTACACGCTGAGCGAGGAGCTGCGCCTGATCGCCGAGCGCGCGCCCGAGGGCCGGATCCCGCTGCTGGTCTTCCACGACGTCTGCTGGCCGCTCGCGCGCCGCGACCAGTACGCCGCTCCCGATCGCATCCCGGCCGAGCATCGCCACCCGTACGGCGAGGACATCAAGCTCGTTCCGGGGAATCCGGGCACGGCCGAGCGAGGGCTTCCATTCGAGTGGGGTGCGCTGGAGGAGGGCGGTCCCCGCAACGGCGTGATGACCGCGATCGAGGACTTCATGGCCGGGCACGACGGCCTGCGACTGGCCGTGATCCCGATCTTCTTCGGCTGCGGGCTGCTCTGGCCGGAGAGCGCGCCCTGGTCGGACGCGGTGGCGGAGATCGTCGAGCCCTGGGACCGCAACCCGATCCTCGAGCGGGTCGAGAAGGCCCGAGTCACCCAGCTCGTGCAGCGCCACTCCCGCGAGCAGGAGATCGACGACGGGCTTGCCTACACCCAGAAGCTGGAGGCCGCCATCAGGCACCTGCTCCACTCGGGATCGTTCGCCGCGGCCGAGTGGCTCTCAAAGGCGCGCGGGCGCGGCAGGCCGGCGATCTCCAGGCAGCAGCTCAGCGACGTGCTGGCGGAGAGCCCCGAAGCGCCGCCCGACGATCAGCGCTGACGGCTGGGCAACGCCCCGGGCGAGTTGCCGTTCCGTGACGGCTCCTCCCCGCGCCTGATCAGGGACTTGAGCCAGCGCAGGGGCTTGGTCAGCCGCCAGCTGGCGCTGTGCGTGACGGAGTCGAGCTGGCGCTGGAGGTCGAGGACGGCGGCGTCCCTGGCGAGCTCCGCCGCGTTCGCCTGCATCAGCGCCGCGTCTCGGCGCGCCTCGGCCCAGCGCGTCCGCTCCTTCCAGTCACCCGGGACCGACTGGGCGGGGGAGAGCTTGCCGTCCCACTTCTCGGCGACCCTCATGTGCGCGGCGACCCACCCCTCGACGTCGCCGATCAGCTCGAGCGAGTGGTGGTGGATCACCTGGATGTGCTCGGTCATCACCTTCTTGCCGGCCGCGCGCACCTGCTGGCAGAGGTCGAAGTCGTAGCCGTGGAACCGCCCCAGGGACTCGTCGAAGCGGATGTTCTCGACGACCCACGGGGAGAGGGCCATCATGAACCCGTCGATCGTGTCGACCTCGCCGGTCCGGGCCTCGGGAGGCGCCTCCTCGATGTGGAAGGTCGAGCCGAGGATCTCCCCGCCGCCGTATTCGTCGTATTGGTGGGAGAAGGAGGCGAGCGTCACCGAGCCGTCCCACCAGGCGATGTTCCGCACCCCGATCGCGCCGGCGCAGCCGACCAGCCCGACGTCCGGGTCGCGCAGCACGTCCCTGATCTTCCGGCAGAAGTCCGGGTCGACTATCTGAGCGTCCTGGTGCAGCAGCACCAGGGCCTCGAGGTCGTCGAGCTTGCCGGCCTCCTCCAGCAGGAGGTTGTAGTTGCGGAAGATCGACGCGTCGCCGAGGCCGGCGGAGCCGAACGCCATGATCTCCGAGTCCGGCTCCGCGACGAGCCGCAGGCCCGGCTCGGCGCAGCGCCGGTAGAGCTCGTGGTCGGTGATTGCGGAGCCGAAGGCGATCATCGCGAGCGGAACATAGCGTCAGATCGCTATTTCCGGCTCAGCACCCCGATCGACGCGATCCGGCGCATCGGGTAGCTGTCATACGGCAGCGCACCCCGCCAGCGCTCGTGCGCCTCAGCCGAGACGAAGTAGGCCTCGGGGTCGGATTGGAGCCGGCCGATGAGCTCGTGCAGGCGATCCACCGGCAAGCCCGACCCACGCACGATCTCCTCGAGGCGCTCCAGGTGCTGCTCCGCCCCCCAGCCGGCCAGGACATGGTCGACCGCGTGTATCGAAGCCCCGCCGGGGGCGAGCAGGTCGGTCGCTGCGGCGATCACGCCCCCCAGCGCCTCCAGGGGGATGTGCTCGAGGACGGAGACCGAGTAGACGGCCGCGTACTCGCCCTCCAATCCCGCGCTCGGCGGGAAGCGCTCGCGGATGAAGGTCACCTCCGGATGGGACCGGCTGAACTCATCGAACTCCCGCGGCCCCTGGCCGCTGCCGTCGTAGGGATCGACGATGGTGACCTCGTAGCCGAGCCGCGAGAGCAGGTCGGCGACCAGCGGCTCGCCGGCGCCGATCTCCACCAGGCGCCCGCCGGGCTCGACGACGCCGAGGATCGCCTTGACCATCCAGCAGCGCTGCAGGTCCTTCATGTCGGAGCTCGCGCGAGCCAGGCCGCCCAGGTTGTCGACGCTGTCCGCCAGGTCGCGCACCGTCCCGTAGGAGAGCGGCTCGGCCTCGAAGCGCCCGCGGTAGCGCTGCTCCAGCTCCCAGAGGCGCTCGGTGGGGACGTTGCGGCTCACGCGGCCACCGGACCCGGCCTGGCGGCGAGCTGCTGCCGGTAGAACTCGGCCAGCTGCGCTGCGTTGTCGGGCCAGCTGAGGCGATCGAGGGCGAATTGGCGCGCCCGGCGGCCCAGTCGGCCGACCAGGTCGCGGTCGTCGAGCAGCCGCTCGATCTGCGCCGCGATGTCGAGCGCAGTTCCGTCACGGAGGAGCAGCGCGTCCTCGCCGTCGGTGAGCTCGTTGGCGAGGTTGCAGGCGGGCAGGATCACCGGGCGGCCCATGGCGAAGAACTCCGGCAGCTTGGAGGGCAGCCGGTAGCGGTTGAAGTCGTCGGGCGGGCCCGGCTGCACATAGGCGTCCGCCAGGGCCAGGTAGCCGGGGATCTCGCGCCAGGGGACGTCCCCCAGGTCCGGGACGCCCTCACGGAGCGCCTGGAAGGCGCGCGGGTCGACCCCGCCGAGCTTCGTGCTCCCCAGCCGGACCAGCTTCACGCGCCGCCCGCGGCGCTGCAGCAGCTTGACGGCGAGGTACAGGCTGAACAGCTCTCGCTGGTTCGCCCAATGCCCGATGCCGTGGTAGACGAGCACGAAGTCATCCGGCCCCAGTCCCAGCTCTTCGCGGGAGACCACCGGGTCGAGATCGGGGCGAAATCGCTGGTGGTCGACGCCGGGCGGCGCCACATGATGCGGCCTCCGGCCGAAGTTGAACGCGTTGAGCTCCTCGGTGATCACCGTGACCGCGGCCGCTCCCTCGAGCAGGCGCGGATAGTGGACGGGGTGGATCAACCCCTCCGTGCAGAGCTCGTCCTGGCGCTCGCGAGGCAGCCTGCGCAGTTGGTCGTAGGGCAGCTTCAGGGCGGTGGAGACCAGGAACTCCTCGTTGTCCTCGAGGTGCACGACGTATGGGGCGCCGAGGACCTCCACGGCGCGCTCCGTGGCCTTGCGAACGATCTCGCGAGGGGTCCAGGCGCAGATGATCGTCTCGTCGGGGTCGCGAGCCCAGTCGCGCAGCTTGCGCTCCAGTCCCTCGTAGTTGATGGTCTCGAAGCTCGGCTCGCCGACGTTCGCGATCCGGTCGGTCCGGCCCCGCCCGCAGAGGACGACCTCGATGCCCTCGTCGGTCATCTCCTCGCCGAAATGGAATGCCTGGATGACGCTGTTCACGTGCAGCGCGCCGAAGTGCAGGAAGAGGACCCTCATCCGATCGTCTCCCGCTTCGCGATCGCGTGCGGGTCGCGGCTGAACGGCGACAGCGCATAGTCGGCGGCGGCCCGGAAGAAGCGCCGGTTGTAGTACGGGTCGCCCGCCTCGAGGGACTCGTACCAGCGGTCGACGAACAGCGCGCGGTCGATCACGTCGAAGTCCGAGAGCCGGCGCGCTTCGGTCGTGCGGATCAGGGTCCGGGGTGCCGGGGCGCAGACGGACGCGAGGCCGCGCTTGCGCCGAGCCGCATGCACAGGTCGAGGTCGCCGAACTGGCGGCTGTACGCCTCCTCGAACCCCTCGAGCCGATCGAACGGCTCGCGCCCGATCAGCATGCAATCCATGCCGATCGCGGAGACCTCGCGGGCGCAGCAGAGCGAGCCGTAGTAGCCGTCGCCGCCGGCGTCGAATCCGCGCATCGCCGGCACCGCCGGGTCATAGAGGCCGACGGCGAAACCGGCCGTGTCCACCCGTCCGTCCGGATGGGTGAGCGTGGGCCCGACCGCGCCGACGCCGGGCATCCCGGCGTAGAGCAGCAGCTGGTCGATCCAGTCGGGCTCGACCACCTCGGTGTCCTCTCCGAGGAAGGCCAGGTACTCGCCCCGCGCGCGACTCGCTCCCAGGTTCGCCCATCGGCCCGGGTTGAAGGACCCCTCGGGCGCCGCGACGCGCACCAGCCCCCGGCCCTCCGGCCTCGGCGCGCCGTTCCAATCGCGCTCGACCACGATCACCTCGAGATCGGGATAGGAGGTCCGCTCGAGCAGCGCGTCCAGGGCTCGATCGCCGCTCGTCATGCACGGGCATCACGACGCTCACCGCCGGCTTCGGCCGGCTCGGGTCCGGGCGCAGGCGGACCCGGTGCGGGATGGTCTCGTGCGGGACCGCCTCGGCCGCGATTCCGCGACGCCGCAGGTGGGCGTTGACGGCGCGGGCCTGAAGCTCGGGCACGCCGTCCTTCTCCGAGGTCCCGAGCGCGATGCTGCCGGGGATCGCCCGCCAGTGGTAGAGCGTGTGCGGGATGTGGTGGATCCGCTCGGTTCGCTCGGAGAGGCGCAGCAGCAGCTCGAAGTCCTGGATGGTGTCGAAGTCCGGGTCGAAGCCGCCGACCTCGTCCACCAGCTCGCGCCGCGCCACCAGCAGATGGCCGATGTACATCGCGCCCAGCGCGTAGATCGGCGACCAATCCGGCTTCAGGAAGGTGTCGGCGGTCTGTCCGTCGGCCGTGATCGTGTCCTGGTCGGAGTAGGCGACGTCGATCTCGTCCCCCGAGAACGCCTCCGCGACTCGGAGCAGAGCATCGGCCGTCAGGGCGTCGTCATGGTCGAGAAAGGCCACCAGCTCGCCGCGGCAGAGCGCGAGTCCCTGGTTCGTGGCCCTCGAGATGCCCCCGTTCTCGTCGAGCAACTTGGCGGTGATCCGCGAGTCGCGGGAGACGGCGCGCCTGATCGTCCGCAGGGTTTCGTCGCGCGTCGATCCGTCGTCGACTATGCAGAGCTCCCAGTTCTCGTACTCCTGGGCCCGGACCGAGGCGATCGCCTCCCGCAGGTACCGGGGCTCGGTCTCGTAGGTGGGCATCACCACTGAGATCAGCGGGCGCTCCGCGAACGTGTCCATCGCGTTACCTCCCGCGCCGCAGCATCTTGCCGGCGGCCCGCAGGGGCTTCGTCAGGCGCCAGCTCGTGGTGGCCTCGTACTCGGCCGCGACCAGCGTGGCGAGCGGGCCCCGGCGGGCCCAGTCGAGGTCGGCTTCGGCATATGCCCTGCGCATCAGCTCGCGGTTCATGTCCTCGCGCTGCTCGTCGAGCTCGCTGCGATGCCTCCGCTCCATGCGATCCACCTGGGAGCGAAGGAAGGCGGCGTTCGCGCTCGCCGCCGAGAGCTCGCGATCCTCGCCCGGCTCCGGGCGCTCGAGCTCGGCCGCGGAGATCGGTTCCTCCCCGCCGCGCAGCGACACGAGCCTGCGCCCGTCGCTCTGATCGATCGCGAGGATCTCGAAGGCGCGGCCCCAGTGCGCGCGCAGCCACCATTCCGAGTGGAACACGATCCGGCTCCCGGATCCGTTCAGAGGGGCGAGGGCGGTCATCCCGATGCGCGACTCGTCCCAGCCCTCGCCCGTGAGCCGCTCGAACGCCGCCTGGTCGGCGAGGCCGACGACGAGCTCGCCCCCGTCGGCGAGCAGGCGGCGAGCTTCGAGCAGCCATTCCGCCCAGCCCTGGTCGATTCTGGTGAATGCCGACCGAGCCTCGATCAGCTCGAACGAGCCGTCGGCGAACTCGAGCGGCGGGGCGGACGCCTCCTCCAGGGCGGCGTCGAGGTCGAGCTCGCGTGAGGGTGGGCCCGGCATCGGGCAATCGTAGAACCGACCGCGTTTCCGGGGGAGCCAGTAGCCTCGCCAGCGATGTCCGCTGAACAGGCAGGCAATGGGGCCTCTCGCGTTCGCAGGGCGCCGGTTGTGATCGAGGCGCGCGACGTGGAGAAGGCATTTCGGATCCCCGTCCATCGCATCGACTCCTTCAAGGAGCGATTGGTGCATCCCCTCGCCCAGCCGGAGTACCGCACCCTGGAGGCGCTCAAGGGGGTCTCGTTCGAGGTCCACCGCGGCGAGTTCTTCGGCATCGCCGGGCGCAACGGATCGGGCAAGAGCACGCTGCTGAAGATCCTGGCGAGCATCTACCGGGCGGACTCCGGCTCGATCATGATGGCCGGCCGCCCGGCCCCGTTCATCGAGCTGGGGGTCGGCTTCAACGTGGAGCTGACCGCACGGGAGAACGTGGTGTTGAACGGGGTGATGATGGGCCTCTCGCAGCGCGAGGCGCGACGGCGGCTGGACGCGGTGCTCGATTTCGCCGAGCTGGAGGAGTTCGTGGACCTGAAGCTCAAGAACTACTCCTCGGGGATGCTCGTCAGGCTCGCATTCTCGGTGATGATCCAGGCCGAGGCCGACATCCTGCTGATCGACGAGGTGCTCGCAGTGGGCGATGCGGCCTTCAGGCAGAAGTGCAAGGACGTCTTCCAGGACATGAGGAAGAGCGACCGCACAGTCGTCCTCGTCACGCACGACATGAGCGCGGTGCAGAGCTTCTGCCACAGGGCGATGCTGATCGACAACGGCGACCTGCGCGAGGTCGGCGACCCCGAGGAGGTCAGCGAGCACTACCTCCGCATGAACTTCTCCAAGCGCCGCATCTCGATCGGCGGCGACAAGGAGATAGACCTGGTGCCGGACCTCCTCGCCCGGGTCTCGGAGGCCTGGCTCGAGAACGAGGGTGGCGAGCGGATCGAGAACGTCGAGGTGGGGGAGCCGATCCGGCTGCGCGCCATCCTCGAGGCGCGCGTCGACATGGCCAAGCCGAGCTTCGGCCTGCAGTTCAGCAACGCCGACGGCGTGCAGGTCTTCGGCCTCAGCGGGAAGGTCGCGGAGGAAGCCGAGGACGAGATGCTGCGGGCCGGGGAGCAGGCCAGGATCAGCGCCACGATCGAGAACCCGCTGCGGCCCGGGAGGTACACGGTCGTCTGCTGGGCCGCGGTCACGCGCGGCGAGGAGGAGGCGGCCCACCAGACGATGAAGCTGCTCCAGTTCGTGGTGTTCGGCATGGAGGGCGGGCCCGGGATCGTCTCGGTCCCGGGCGAGCTCGGCGTCGAGCTCGGGTCGGCTCCCGCGCCGCCGCGAGAGGGGAAGCCATGAGCGTCGAGGCGGGGCTCGAGCTGCAGGCCGTCAAGGGCCCATCCGCGCTTGGCGGCGGGTGGAAGCGGTTCGGGGAGCTCCTCTACCTGCTCTCGGTGACCGAGTTCAAGCGCACCTATTTCGGCACGGTGCTCGGCTACATGTGGTCGCTGCTCCGCCCCCTGCTGCTGTTCGCGGTGCTGCTCTTCGTCTTCACGAAGATCTTCCGGCTGGGCCACGACGTGCCGCACTACCCGGTCCTGCTGCTCTTCGACGTCGTCCTCTTCGGGTTCTTCTCGGAGTCGACTCAGGGCGCGGTCGGCTCGGTGGTGGGGCAGGAGAGCATCGTCCGCAAGACCCAGTTCCCGCGCATGGTGATCCCGCTCTCGGTGGTCGTCACCGCTCTCTTCAACTTCGGCATGAACCTGATCGTGGTCGTGATCTTCATCCTCGCCTTCGGCGTCTCCCCGATGTGGACCTGGCTGCTCTTCCCGCTGATCGTCGCGGTGCTCTTCGTCTTCTCCACCGCCGTCTCCCTGCTGCTGTCCTCGCTCTACGTGCGCTTCCGGGACACGCTGATCATCTGGACGGTGATGGCGACGGCGCTCTTCTACGCGACGCCGGTCCTCTATCCGATCGAGAAGGTGCCGAGCAGCTACCGGGACGTGATCCTGCTCAACCCGCTCACGCCTCTGTTCGTGCAGGCCCGCCACTGGGTGATCGATCCCGAGCGCTCCCACCGCGGTCAGCGCCGCGGGCGGATGGCTTCACCTGCTGGCGCCGATCTCCCTGTTCGTCGTCATCTGCGGGCTGGGGGCCTGGTACTTCAATCGCGAGGCGCCGCGAATCGCCGAGGAGCTCTAGAGCTAGGAGCGGGAGCCGGCGGGCGCTGACTCGGCCCGCACGGGGCGGTCCGGGCGGTCCCCGGAGCCGCTCTGGGCCTGACGCCCGAAGCGGTGCGCCCAGCGCCGGATCGGCTGCTCTACGAGGCGCGCCGAGAGGTAGCCGTACAGCAACGCTCCCCCGACGACGATCGCGGACCAGACCGCCAGCGTTCCGACCGTGCCGTCCCTTCCCAGGACCTGGTGGAACAACAGGAAGAAGATGATCGGGGCCTGGATCAGATACACCCCGTAGCTGATGTCGCCCAGCTTGCGGGAAAGGGGATACGCGAAGGGCAGCTGCAGCCGCGGCGAGGCGAGCGCCAGGGCCACCATCACGGTCGCGAGCGAGGCCGTGTAGCCGATCGAGAGGAACACCGACTCCCGGACCTTGAGGTTGGGGAGCGCGGCGAGCGCATCGCCGCCGATGGCCTGCCGCCCGGCGAGGTAGACGAACAGCGCGAACACCAAGCCCGCCACCACCAGCACGCGCGCGGCCATCTTCTCCAGCCGTGCCCGGTCGTAGCGGTTGCGCAGCTCCACGTAGGCCCAGGCTCCGGTCATGCCGGCGGCGAACGAGAAGGCCCAATTGGGGAGCTGGATGACAGAGTCGAGCCGCAGCTCCGTTGCCCGTTCCGCGCTGAGGTCGATGCCCACCCAACCGGCCACATCTGCGATGTGGGCGAATGCCTCGCGCCATACGACGGCAATCGCCAGCGCGATCGCGAGGCCGACCAGAGGACGCCGGAAGTAGGCGGCGGCGATGAACGGAAGCACGACGTAGAAGCCGATCTCGAGAGTCAGCGTCCAGACCGGGCTGTCGGGCCCGAAGCCGATCAGCGTGTGCGGGCTGAACAGCGTCACCAGCGTCTGCTGCCCGCTGAAGTTGCTCGCCAGGTCGCCGAGCCCGGGCATCGGCACGCCGGACTTGGTCGCCATCACGAGCAGCATCACGCCGAGTGAGAGCCAGTAGGCCGGGAGCAGTCGCGCCCCGCGGCGGATCGAGTACCCGCGAACGCTCCCGAATCGCCCGCCCTGGGCGACCGTCGGGAGGAAGACGACGAAGCCGCTGACGATGAAGAGGACGTCGACCAGCTGCGGGCCGGTCCCCCAGATCAGCTGCCCGCCGAGGGAGGAGTCGCCGATTCCGTCCAGGAAGCCCGAGGTGTGGACGACGTGGAAGACGACGATCGCCATGATCGCGAACGCCCGGTAGCCGTCGAACGCGGGCACGACCGGCACGCCATGGGCGGCCCGGTCGTCCTTTCCCGGGTCCGAGAGCGGCCGAATGACGTCGTGCCCCTGTGGTGCGACGTCCGAATCGCGGGCATGCCGATCCGCGGCGGTGGCTGACGTTGGCACGAGGCGGAGATGTTAGGTCAGGCCGGCCTGCGGGCGAACGCCCAGACCTGGACCGGAAGGTCGGGCTCGTTGCGCAGCGAGTGCCAGGGGCGAAAGGCGGGCCAGCTGTCGAAGTTGCCGACGACGCAGTCGCGGTTGCCCCAGGATCCGACCTCGTCGACCTCGAGCCCGCCGCGCTCGAGCAGCGTCCGCAGCCCGCGTGGCGTGAACCGCCAGTAGTCGCGCATGTCGTGGAGCAGCTGCAGCTCGTGGACGCGGATCAGGAACGGGGTGGACACGATCACGTGTCCCCCGGGGACGCAGAGCTCGCGGAGGTTCGACGCGGCCAGGAACGGGTCGGGGACGTGCTCGAGCACCTGCTCGCAGATCACGACGTCGAAGCGGCCGGGGTCGGCGATCGGCTCGCACAGATCGAACTCCGGGTACATCAGGCTCGTGTACTCCTTCCAGCCGCGCCCGGCGTGGGTGTCGCCGCTGACCTCGGCCGCCCTCAGCTGCTCCGGCCCGAGGGCGTCGAGGTGGGCCGTCACGTCGTCGTTGAGGACGATTCGCTGCCAGTGCTCCTGCGGCACGTCGGTATGCGGGTACCGGACGGGGTCGGCGATCCGGCGAAGGTGCCGCCCGAGGTCACGCAGCCGCGCTCCGGCCTTGCGGACCGGGTTCTGCCGGCGGGAGTCGAGGGTGCTCAAAAGAGCCCCCTGAAGCTCTCCGGAATTCGCTCGACCGCGATGTGGACGCCGTCGTCCTCGAAGCCGCTGTCCTCGTAGAACCAGGTCTCGAACTCGCCCTCGTCGACGGTTCGGTTGTACGACGCCCAGCCCTCGCCGACATCCATCTCATTCCAGGCCCGGTCCCTGCGGATGCGGTGACGGTTCCGGCAGATCTCGAAGTCCAGGCGGTGCAGGTGGATCAGCCTGAGATCGGGGTCGTAGTTGAGCCTGCCGTCAGCCCGGTGGTGGAAGCCCGGCAGCCATGACATCGGCCCGCTTGCGAGGGCGGGCTTGTTGTAGGCGCCGTTGGCGAACCAGTAGCCGCGCTGGTCGAGGATCGGTCGGCTCGGGTCATACGGCTCCTCGCGGTCCACCATGTGCAGGATCTCGTAGCCGATGCAGTTGACCCACCACTCCGCGAACTCGTCCAGGTAGTCGCCCAGGGTCCCCCATTCCGGTGTCGGTGTGACGATCTCGTCGACGTCGGTGACCAGGACCACGTCGTAGTCGCCTTCCAGCAGCTCGTGTTGCACCGCCCGGACCGTCTCCACCATCCAGGTGTGGTCGACCGAGTCGTGGTGGACCGGGCGGCGGATGAACCCGTCGCCGTCCGTGGAGCCGTCGGTGCGTGTCGTTGTCGAGCACGTAGATGTCATCCGGCTCGAAGAAGCGGGAGTAGTAGGAGAGCCAGATAGGCAGGAAGACCGGCTCGTTGTGGACGATCGTGATGGCAGCGCGCCGCTTGTCCGTCCCGAGCTTACGCAGCCGCCGGCGATGCGCCCGATCTGTCCTGATCGGCTCCCAGAACTGGCCGAGTGGCGGCTCGGTGTGCTCATGGACCTCGGGAATCCTGACCTGCGTTCGCACGGTTGCGGGATCGTAGGCGCAAGCAGCGCTCGGGTAAGGTCCGACCGTGCCGCGCCGAACCGGATTGGTGGTCCTCGACTACGACCAGGCGGCGATCACGCGGCGGTGCCTTCGGTCGATCGCCGAGGGGAGCCGTCGACCGGATGAGATCGTGCTCGTCGAGAACGGAGCGCGTCAGGTCGACCTCGAATCCGATCCGGTGCTCACCGGGCTGCCGGTGCACGTGATCCGGCCCGGGCGAAACGTCGGGGCGGCGGCCGGGCGAAACCTCGGCATCGATCATCTCGTCGAGAGTTCGAAGGTCGACCGCCTTGTCCTGCTGGACAACGACACCACCGTCCCGGCCGACTTCTTCGCGCTGGTCGAGGAGGCCACGCTCGATGGGCTCGAGGTCGCGGCACCCCTGGTGCTGGACATGGACTCAGGCGAGGTGATCTACGCCGGTGGTGACTACGACAGTCACCACGTGCCAGGAGTGATCGCGGAGTGGCCCGACGGGGCCATCCAGCTGCAGGAGGTGGATTGGGCGCCGACCGCCGCCCTCGTCTTCGACCGGGAAACCTGGCTTCGCGTGGGCGGCTTCAACGCCTGGTACGAGTTCATCTGGGAGGACGTCGAATGGTGCTACCGCGCCAGGGCACTCGGGGCGCCGGTCCGCGTGCACCCCCGGCTGCGGGTCCTGCACGAGGCGCATCAATCGAGCGGCGGGGCCTTTGGCGCTGAGCGAGTCCGGCTCTGGTCGCGCAACGGCACCGTCTTCCTGTTCACGACTGCGCGGGTCGGCTGGCGTTCGGCCCTGAGCTGGCTGGCGACGGAGCTCGGCCGCGTCCTGCGCGAGCTCCGGGCAGGCTGGAGGCCGACGGCGATGGGACGTCTCCGCGGTCTCGGCCAGGGACTCCGGGAGGTGATGCGCCAGCGACGCACCCGGCCCGCGAGGTGATCCGCCGCCAGTCAGCGGCCGATCGCACGATCGAGGTCGCCGGTGCCGCGGACTCGGCCTCGGGTCCACCTGAGACCTCGGGGTAAGGTGCCGCCGATGCCGGCGTCCGACCGCGCCCAGGGCAACCTCGCCGCCGCCTCCGCGCCGGCTCGCGAGTTCGGCTCCAGTGCTTTTCTCGCCTCAGTGGCCCTCGCGGGCTCCTTCGCCGCCCTCGGGCTGAACAGCATCTCGATCTCCAGGATCGAAGGTGCGGATGGCGCCGGCCTGATCGCCCTCTCCACCCAGTTCGTCTTCATCGCCACGCTCGTCGCAGGTGGCGGACTTCGCACGAGCGTCACCTACAGGGTCGGCGCGGGGCTCTGGTCCCCCCGCAGTGCCGCCCGTGGCGCCCTGGTCGCCTCGCTCTGTCTCGGTGTGGCTGGGGCCGTGCTCGGCATGGCCCTGTACGAGCTGCTCCGAGACAGCGCCCTGAGCGACTTCAGCTTCGCCATGGCCGCCTCGCTGATGGCGGCGCTGCCGTTCGCGCTCGCCTGGTGGATCGTCCCCGCAATCGCGCTGGCGCGCGAGCGATACGAGGTGTACGCACTGCTCACGGTCTCGGGTCCCGTCGCCGTGCTGCTGATCTGCCCGGCGGCCGCGCTGGCCGAGGGCAGGACGGGCGCGGTGATCGGGTTCGCGGCCGGCTGGGTGCTCGCCGGCCTGATCGCCGTGGCCTGGGCCGTGCGGCACGCCCGGCGGCCGGATGCCATGCACGGACCCGAACAGAGCGTTCGGCAGGCGGGAGGGTTCGGGGCCCGAGCGTGGGTCAACGATCTCTTCCAGCTGATCAACGTGCGCCCGGACCTGTTCATCCTGAGCGCGTACTACGGCGCCGCCAGCACCGGCGTCTACGCGGTGACGGTCTCGATCACCTCCCTGGTCTGGATCGTCTCTCAGCCGCTCGCGTCGGTGGTCCTGCCGCGAACCGCGATGGTCGCCGCCGCGGCGGAGCCGGGCATCGCTCCGGTGATCCCCGCGTCGAAACAGGGCGCGGCGGTCCGGCACGCCGTGCTGGTCTCCGCCGTCGCGGCGGTGGCCGTGATCCCGGTGCTCGCGGCGGCGCCGCTGATCTGGGGCCCGGGGTTCGGCCGCACACTGACCCTCGGGCTGATCCTGCTCCCCGGAGTCGCGCTGCTCGGCGTCGGCCGGGTGATGGTCGCGGCGTTCACGGGTGAAGGAGCGGCGACCGAGGCACTCTTCGTCGGATTGGTCAGCTTCCCGCTCACCTTCATCGCATTCCTGCTGGTGATCCCGGATCATGGATCCACGGGTGCGGCGATCGTCTCCTGCGCCTCGTATGCGGTCGCCTCGCTGCTCGCGGCCTATCTCTTCCTCAGAGCTCCCGGGCACTCGCCGCGGTCGTCGCTGATTCCGCGGGCCGACGACCTCCGCGACTACCTGCGGCTCGCTCGACAGGGCCAGGACGCGCTTATGGCGTCCCGCCGGCCACCTCGGTGAACGCGCTCCACGCCTGCTTGGCGGAGCCGTCGAGCGTGAACAGGCCGCAATGGCCCGGCCAGAGCCGCCCGGGCGTGTCGTTGAGCGAGTACCAGATCACCCCGTCGAGCCGAAGGCGCTCGCGGTCCGCGGCGGCCAGCTCGAACGTCCGCCTCAGGTACTCGACCTGACGCTCCGGCCCGACGGTGAGCCCGGACGGCAGGCCCGCGGATGCCCAGCCGACCTCCGTGACCCAGATCGACGCGTCGGAGTCGTCGAAGCGGTCCATGACGCTGCGCGCCTCCTCGACCACGGCGATCGCGTCGGCGGGCGTGCGCGCATAGGGGTGCACCGCGACCGCATCGAACAGCCCCCGTCCGCCGCCCTGGTAGAGCTGGGAGATGAAGGTTCGCATGAGGATGCCGCCCCTCGGCGTGGGGAAGAGGCCGCCGAGCAGGATGCGCGCGTTCGGGTCGGCGCCGTGGATCGCCGAATCGAATCCGCGCAGCAGCTGCAGGTAGCCGCTCGGGTCCGGGGTCGGCTTCCAGAAGAGAGGGGTGTTCGGCTCGTTCCAGGCCTGCCAATCGACGATCGGGAGCTTCGGCAGGTCGGGATGGTCCTTCCAGAAGGTCCCGTTCGAGCCGTAGCGCTGCGCGGCGGCCCTGGCGAACTGCTCGAACTGCGGCAGGCGCGAGCCCAACGGCGGGTACTCGGGCGAGGGCTCGGCCCAGGCCGGGGAGCTGTAGACGGTCGCCAGCACGCGAATTCCGTTCCTCGCCGCCCCGCCGATCACGTCGTCGTAGTGGCTCCAGTCGTACGCGGCGTCCGGCCCGGACTGCACGGATCCCCAGGCCAGGTTGATCCGGAGCGTCCCCACCTTGCCGCGGCCCATCCGGGCGAGCTCGGCGGCGCCCGGGAGCGGCTCGGCCGAGATCACGCCGTAGAAGCCGCGGGGCGCCCCCGCCGGCGCCGAGCCGCCGCTACCTCCGCCGCAGCCGGTGAGGGCGACGGTGGCGAGGACCAGGCCCAGCGCGAGTCCGCGGCCCCTCAATGCTCCAGGACGAGGCCGAGGAACTGCTTGGTGCGCTCCTCCTTGGGCGCTTCGATCACCTGCTTCGCCGGCCCGTCCTCGACGATCACGCCCCCGTCCATGAACACGACGCGGTCGCCGACGTCGCTTGCGAATCCCATCTCATGGGTCACCACGATCATGGTCATGCCCTCCTGCGCAAGTGCCCGCATCACGTCCAGGACCTCCTTGACCAGCTCCGGGTCGAGCGCGCTTGTCACCTCGTCGAAGAGCATCAGCTTCGGGCGCATCGCCAGCGCTCGCGCAATCGCGACCCGCTGCTGCTGGCCACCCGAGAGGCGCGCGGGGTACTCGTCGACCTTGTCGGCCAGCCCGACCCGCTCGAGCAGCTCGCGGCCATGCGTCCGAGCCTCGCGCTTCGGAACCCCCTGCACCCTGATCGGGGCCTCGATCACGTTCTGGTGAGCGGTCATGTGCGGGAATAGGTTGAAGCGCTGGAAGACCATCCCGATCTCCGCCCGCTTGCGGGCGACCTCCTTCTCCTTGAGCTCGTAGACCTTGCCGTTCTCGTGGCGGTAGCCGACCAGCTCGCCGTCGACGTAGAGCCGGCCTCCATCGATCTTCTCGAGATGGTTGACGCAGCGGAGGAAGGTGGACTTCCCGGAGCCGGATGGCCCGATCAGGCAGACGACCTCCCTGGGCGCCACCTCCAGCGTGATGCTCTTCAGCACCTGCAGCGGGCCATAGTGCTTGCGCACGCGGTCAGCCTTCACCATTGGCTCCCCAGCCGTCATCGGTTGTGGCCCGTGTCGATTGGCGGCACCGGTGGGCCTTGATCCCCGGTCGCGGCTTCGTCGTGGCGCGCCCCGACGCCGCGGCGGATGCGCTGGAACAGCGAGCCATAGTCCTCGCTGGACCCGCCGCGGCCGTAATGCCGTTCGAGGAAGTACTGGCCGATCGAGAGAACCGTCGTGGCTGCCAGGTACCAGATGCTCACCACGATCAGGAGCGGGATCGTCTTGTAGTTCACCGAGTAGATCAGCGTGGCCGAGTAGAGGAGCTCGCTCACGGCGATCACGTACACCAGCGAGCTGTTCTTCAGCATCGAGATCGTCTCGTTGCCGGTCGGAGGGATGATCACGCGCATTGCCTGAGGTAGGACTACCCGGCGCATGGTCTGTCCCTGGGTCATCCCGACGGCCTTGGCCGCATCGAACTGCCCCTCATCGACCGAGATGATCCCCGCCCTGACGATCTCGGACATGTAGGCGCCCTCGTTCAGGCCCAGGGCCAGCATGCCCGCAAAGAACGGGGTGATCAGGGTGGTGCCGTTGATGTGGATGAACGACGGCCCGAATGGAATCCCAAGGTCAATCGTCGGGTAGAGCGCGGCGATGTTGAAGAAGATCAGGATCTGAACGAGCAGTGGGGTCCCCCGGAAGAACCAGATGTAGACCCAGCTGGCGCTGCTCAGCAGCGGATTCCCGGAGAGCCTCATCAGGGCGAGGATCACTCCCAGGACGATCCCGATCGCCATCCCCAGCACGGTCAGCTCGAGGGTCTTGACCAAGCCGTTCAGGATCCGGGTGTCGAACAGGTAGTCCCCGACGACGTTCCACTCGAACCGGTCGTTGGTCACGGCGGAGCGGATCAGGGCCGCGGCGATGATCAGGACGATCGCGGCCGCGATCCAGCGACCAAGATGGCGAACCGGAACCGCCTGAATCTCGTCAGGCGGCTCCGGTCCTATTGCCTCTGCTTCTGCGCCGGGGCTGGCTTCCACCGGCTTCCCTTCCGGCTAGTCGATCGCTCCGTTGATCGTTGGATTGCTGATCGCGCCGTCCGATAGGCCCCAGTAGTCCAGGATCTTCTTGTACGTGCCGTCGGCCATCAGGGCCTTGACGGCGGCGAGTACCGGCTGCTGGAGGCCGCTGTCCTTGGACATCGCGATCCCGTACGGGGCGTTCCCGTACGAGCTGCCGGTCAGCTTGAACTTGCCGTCCGACTGCTTGACCGCGTAGTCCGCGGGCGGGGTGTCCGCCATCGCCACGTCGATCCGGCCGCTCGAGAGCGCCAGGTTGACGCCGTTCTCGTCGGGGAAGACGCTGACGCTGACGCCCGGCTTGCCGGCGGCCGTGCACTTCTTGTCCTGCGCGGTCGCGTCATCGGCCTGAGTGGTTCCCTTCTCCGCCCCGACCTTGTGACCGCAGAGGTCGTCAAGGGAGGCGATGTCGGGGCCTCCATCGGCCAGGACGAAGAACGAAGTCCCGGCGGTCGCGTAGGTGACGAAGTCGACCGTCTTCTCGCGGTCCTTGGTGTCCGTGAACGAGGACATGCCGAGGTCGTACTTGCCCGCGGCGAGCCCCGGGATGATGCTGTCGAACGGGATGTTCTGGACATTGGCGGTGAGGCCCATCAGCTGGGCGATCGCCTTCGCCATGTCCGCGTCCATGCCGATCACGGTCTTGCCGTCGCTGGCTATGAACTCGTCCGGCGCGTAGGTCGCGTCCGCGGCGACGCTCAACGAGCCGCTCGACTTGATGTCGGCGGGAACCTGGCCGGCGATCGCCGGATCGGTCTGGACGCTGAAGCTCGCCGCCGTCAGCGTGCCGCCGCCGTTGCTCGAGGTGTTGTCGTTGTTGCTGCTGCCGCAGCCCGCTGCCACCGTGACGGCGGCGAAAGCGACCACTGCGATCAGCGCTGTAAGTCGGGATCTCATTTCTTCTCCTCCCCCCAGGGGGGCGTTGTGAACGAGAACGGACCCTATCTGAGCAGTGCTAAGGACAGGTTTCGCCGGCTCTACTTCACTTTCTGAAGTATGCTGTCCGATAGATGAGCACCGAGCCGCTCCTCAATCGTCCCTGCGGCGGCCACTTCGAGAACGTACTCGAGGCGATCGGCAACACACCGCTGGTCGAGCTGCCGCGACTGACGCCCAAGCCCGAGGTCCGCCTCTGGGCCAAGCTCGAGGGTCGCAATCCCACCGGCTCTGTCAAGGACCGGGTCGCGAAGTACATGATCGAGGACGCCGAGGAGCAAGGTGCGATCGAGCCGGGACACACCATCCTCGAGCCGACCTCCGGCAACACCGGCATCTCGCTGGCGATGATCTGCCGTCGCAAGGGCTATCCGCTCAAGGTCGTGATGCCCGACAACGTCACCGATGAGCGCACGCAGCTGCTGCGGATGTACGGCTCCGACATCGTCTACTCGGAGGGTGCGAAGGGCTCCAACGGCGCCGTCGAGCTCGCCCTCGAGATGGCCGAGGCCGACGCCTCGTACTACATGCCCTACCAGTACGGGAACGAGGCCAACCCGCGCGCCCACTACGAGGGCACCGCGAAGGAGATCCTCGACGAGCTCGACGAGGTGACGGCCTTCATCGGCGGGTTGGGTACCGGCGGGACGCTGATGGGGAACGGCCGGCGCCTCAAGGAGCACGATCCCGAGACCAAGATCGTCGCCGCGGAGCCGATGCAGGGCGAGCTGGTGCAGGGTCTCCGTTCGCTCGACGACGGCTTCATCCCGCCGATCATCGACCTCGCTCTGCTGGACCGGAAGATCATGGTCTCCAACATGGACGCGATCATCTGGACCCGGAAGCTCCTCCACGAGGAGGGGATGTTCGCCGGAGTCTCCGCCGGCGCCATCGCCTACGTGGCGAACAGGATCGCCGGCGAGCTGGATGAGGGCAACGTCGTCTTCCTGGTCCCCGACGACGGCTGGAAGTACCTCTCGAGCGGCGTCTACACCAAGCCGCTGGAGGAGCTAAAGGACATCGACTCCACCGTCTGGTGGTAGGCCGGCTCTCGTAGCCTTCCCGTCGTGGCAGCTGATCCGGACGCACTGAAGCGCGTCGTCGCGCGCATCAAGAAGCTTGCGGCTGACTACGAGCCGCCCACCTTCGACGAGGTGCCGAACCCGGACGCCGCGCTCTTCCTGGCCGCGATCGACCACCAGACCGGCTACACGGAGCCGCATATGGTCGACGGCGAGGGTCCGTACGAGGGCAGCGCACTGCTCTGGGCGCTCGGGTTGCGCGCGGAGCGCCGCGCTCCGGGGGCGCTCACTGCCCGCTCGCTGATCGGCGTCCCGGCGGAGGCCATCGCCGCAGTCTTCCGCGCCGGCCAGGACAACCTGCACGACCCCGAGCGGCGCGCCAAGCTCTGGGACGACCTCTCCAAGGGCGTGCTCAAGAACTACGGCGGCCAGGCGGAGCAGCTGATCGAGGCTTCCGGAGGCAAGCTCGCCGGGCCGGGCGGCGCCTTGGTCCGGCTCAGCGAGTTCGATGCCTTCGCCGACCCGCTGCGCAAGAAGGCCTTCCTGGTCTGCAAGATCTGGGAGCGGCGCGGCTGGCTCTCCGTGTCGGACCCCGAGTCCTGGGAGGTTTCCGCCGACAACGTCCTGATGCGACTCGCGCTCCGGTCCGGCCTGGTGCCGGATGGAGACGTCGACGAGGTCCGAGAGGCGACCAGGGACGCCTTCAAGCAGGTCGCGGAGCAGGCGAAGATCGCGCCGCCCGTTCTCGACGACCTGCTCTGGGAGAAGGGCCGTGGTGACCCCGACCTGATCGGCGACGAGGCCGGCGACCTGAGTGAGCCGCCACGCCGCGAGGGCGTCGTCTTCTACTGAGTCGCCGGTTGCCGGTAGATCAGTCCAGGCCGCGAACGCGCCGGAGATAGGCCTTGAGCTCCATGGGTTCCATCCGGACCAGGCCGGCGAACCTCTCGCGCCGTGCCCGGTTCCGCCGAGGCGACAGGCCGGTGAGCGCCAGCGCCGCCAGCTCGCGTTCGATGAACAGGTGCTCCCGCTCGATGCGTGTGACGTAGGCCCGCTGCTCATGGCTGGGGCGCTCGCGATAGACGTTCGGGCGCAGCGCCGCAGGGAACTTGAACGCCGTCATGGCGGGGACCTGGATCACCCGGGTGGCCTCCGCCTGCGCTCGACCGAGGAAGTTCATGTCCGGAGCCCTGCCGCCGTCCTCCCAGGTCAGCCAGCCTCCGATCCGGCGGGCCAGGGCGGTCTCGTGCAGGAACGAGGTCGGCGGAAGCCAGGTGCCGAGCGGAAAGGGTGGCTGTACGAGCCCCGAGAGGGTCCGAATCCTGCTTCCGGGCGGGCCCAGGACCTCCGCGAGCCCGTAGCCGAAGTCCGCGGACTGGCGCTGGAGGTGAGCCAGCATGGTGGCCAGGTGCTTCGGGTGCCAGACGTCGTCGTGCCCCTGATAGGCCACGTACTGCCCTCTCGCCAGCTCGAGGCCTTTGTTGTTGGGGATCGCCTGGCTGCCGGAATTGCTCTCGAGGTTGTGCCACCTCACGCGGGCATCACTGAAGGAGGCGACGACCTGCTCCGAGTCGTCGGTACAGCCGTCGCCGATCACGAGCAGCTCGAGGTCGGGGTATGTCTGCCAGAGCACGGAGCGGATCGAGTAGCGCAGGACGCTGCTCCAGTTGTAGGTCGAGAGCACGACGCTGACGAGGGGCCGGCCCTCGACGACCTGGTCGGCGCGAGCATTGCGGAGGAGCGCGCGCGCCAGCGCCACCCTGCGACGAACCGCGCTCAGAAGCTGTAGGGGATCAGGTCGGTGTCGCGCGGGAGGGCCCACTTGTCGGGGTCCTCGTGGTCGTAGGGCTTCGTGGGGCAGTTGATGAACAGCGCGTCGGTCGTGCCGACGTTCTGCACCGCGTGCCAGACAGCGGGCGGGATCACGAGAAGGGCTCGATTTTGGTCGCCGAAATGGAGCTCGTTGAGCAGCCCGCGGGTCGGCGACCCCTCGCGGTCGTCGTAAAGCACGATCTTGGCGGTTCCCAGCGAGAAGAAGAGGCGGTCGCTGTAGGTCCGGTGGAGCACGAAGCCCTTGATCTGCCCAGGCCTGATCGTGATCTGGTAGACGTAGACGAGCGGCTCGTCGCTCAGGTTCCACGCCGGGTTGAAGACCTCGCAGAGCGAGCCGCGCTCATCGGGGTGCGTGACCGCCTGGCGCCAGAGGACGCCGTCGATCAGCGGTTCCAGCCGCTCACCCTCTTTGGTGACCGTCTGCTCGAACTTCCGCGCGGCCTTCAGGCTCGGGACCTGTGGCACCCCATCCGAACCATCGCCACCGTTCGAGACAGCTCTCCCTTTTGAAGCTTGCTCGATGCGCCCATCCTAATCCGGCCCGGGGGCCCACGTCCACTAGTTTCTCCATCGATGAGGGTCTCTCGCCCGATCTACGAGGAGCTGCTGGCGCACGCCCGCGAGGAGGCGCCGAACGAGTGCTGCGGGCTGATCGGCGGCTTGGACGGGGTCGCCAAGACCGTCTACCGCGCGCGCAACGCCGAGGCCAGCCCCCTGCGCTACAACCTCGATCCCCAGGACCAGTTCCGGATCATGACCGAGATGGACGAGAGGGGGGAGGAGCTGTCGGCGATCTACCACTCACACACCGCGAGTCCCGCCTACCCCTCGCAGACCGACATCAACCTGGCGTCCTATCCCGACGCGCTCTACCTGATCGTCTCGCTGGCGGACGGGGAGAAGGACCTCCGCGGCTACCGCATCACGGACGGCGAGGTCACCGAGGTGGACCTCGCCATCGATTGAGCCGGGGTCACCGATGACCGAGTCCGCGGGGCCGCTGGTCTGCCCGCGCTGCGCGCTTGCGCATCCGATGAGCGAGCGATTCTGCCGCAACTGCGGGATGCCGCTGGTCTACGCCGGCACGCGGGAGGAGGAGCCGATCACCGCGGCGCACGAGCGGGCGCGTAAGGTGCGCCCGCAGTACGCCAGGGGGGACCTGAAGCGGGTAACGGGGGCCCGCAGCCTTGCCGACGGCGAGCTGATCCAGTCGATCCTGCTCGATCAGGGGATCCCGTCGATGCTTCGACGGGCGCGTGGCTTCGACGTGCCGGACTTCCTCGCTGCGGGACCGCGCGACGTGCTGGTCCCGGAGTCCGGCTACGAGGCGGCGCGCGAGGTGCTTGCCGGGACCGAAATGCTCACCGCCGAAAGCCCGACCGACTCAATGCCCGGGATCGGTTCGCCAGCGCGGCTCGCGGTTGGCCTCATTGCCGCCGTTGGAGTCGGCGCCCTGATCGTCTATCTCTTCTATCTCGCGTTCGGGTGACCGGCGATGACGCGGCGGCGAAGTTCGTGGCCGCCGCCTGATGCCGGGATCGAAGCCGAAGTCGGGCGGGGAGCCGAGACCCAGGTCGAGGTCCGGCCGCTCCAGCGCCTCGCTCAGGGAAGACTCCTCGAGGGACTCGGACTGCGGATAGAGGATCTCGTCGAGGTGCATCCTCCAGGCACGCTCGATGTCGCGCATGCGAGCCTCGAAGGCAAGTTCCAGGTTGCCTCGCGGACCCGCGCGGTGGAGGCGCGATGCCATCCGGACGCAGGCGTCCGGCCCCGCGTGTCGGTCGAGCAGGTCGAACACGGTGCCGCCGAGGATCAGGGCGTCGCGCCGGGTGGGCGGGAAGGCCGGGCGATCGCCCTCGCGCAGCCTGGTGATCACCGCCGCCCGGTAGAAGGAGGTCTGGCTGCTGAAGTACTGCGCCGCCCCCTCGACCAGCCAGGCCCAGCGCAGATAGGTGATGAAGCGCCGCGGTGTCCACATCGGCGGGAGGGCGGTGTTGTTGGCCGCCAGGACGATCTGGCAGTACATCCGCTCGGCGGTGCCGCGCAGGGCGCGCAGTGAATCCTCCCCGGCCGAGCGCCGCTCCATCCAGGAGTCGTTCAGCGTGTGGATCTCGCCGGCCATCGGCCAGCCCGCCAGGTAGCGCCGCGCCGCCGGCGCGGCCGACCAGCGCACCGCGGGCAGCAGCGGGTGCGCCATCGAGAGCCAGGCCGGGTTGTCGTGGAGGATGACCGTGACCGCCCCCGGCACCTGATCGAAGCGATCCTCGAGGCGCAGCCGGAGGTCCTCGAGCGAGTCGAGCACCCGGTGAGCGCAGGCGAGATCGGCGTCGTCGTGGCGCGCGGTGAAGCTCAGCGAATCGGTCTCGATCCAGGTCATGTCGACCCGTCGGCTGGGTTTGTGGCCGACGGTGATGCTGAGGCTACTCGCGGGCTCGGGCGCGCTCGAGATCCAGCTCCGTCTCGACGCCCATCCCGATCAGCGCCCGGTGCGCCTCCTCCAGGCTGCCGGCGGGCGAGACCGCGGTGGCGAGGGGCACCGCCGACTTGGCCGCCGGGACAGGGTCGAAGAAGAACGTGAGCGCGCCCAGTGGAGTGAGCTCGACGGTTCGCCTGCCACCTCGGATCGGGAAGCGGCCGCGCTCGCCTCTGGCGCAGCGCACGGCGTTCAGGCTCGCCTCGGTCGGGACGACCTCGGCTGCCGAGGCGACCAGCTCGCAGGCGTGCGGGGTGAGCCCCCAGGCGCCCAGCAGAGCGTCGGCGGTCTGGAGGGCGGTGATTCGCTCGAGCACCTCGTCGGGGGTGAGCTCGCCGTCGCAGCCGGGCCCGTAGACGGCCCCGACCACCTCGCTCTGCCTGGCGAGGAACAGCCCGGCCGCCAGCACGATCGCGTCGCACAGCGGGCTGGCGAGGCCGGGCTCGTCACCATGGGCGAGCACGTCTCCGCCCACGTCGAGCAGGACGATCGCGTCGCAACCGAGCTCGGTTGCCGCCTCTGCCAAGCCGCCGGCGAGGGCCTGAGGTCCTCCGGTGATGTCGAGCAGCAGGACCGGTTTCCCGAGGTGGGCGGCCATCCGCGACTCCGAGAACTCGACGCCGTCGAGCGTGGTCGTCGACCCCTCGGTGAGGACCGCGGCGGAGCCGCATGGGCGCCCGCCGCGGATCTGATCGAGCGAGCGGGGGCCCGGGCGCGGATCGATCGGCGAGCGCTCCCAGGCGACCCCGCCGAGCACCCACTCCGTGCCCAGGCCATCGAGCAGGTCGGTGACGCCGAGGGCGCCGACCACGTCGCCTCCGCCGCCCATGCCGATCAGCAGGGCTCGCCGGCTGTCTCTAAGGGCCTGGAGTGGCAGTTAGGCAGGTACCAGGTCGCCCTGGCAGATCTCGCGGATCGATCCGGCGGCGCGCTCGAACTCCTCGTCGGCCATCACCGGCGTTCCCTCGAAGGGAAGATCGCGATCGATCTCGACCCACGAGCGGCAGCCGTGGTGCTCGTCCTTGACGCGCACCGTGACGGGCCGCGGAATCCGGTGGACCCGCAGAAGCAGCACGTGCAGCGGATGGGTCCGCTTCCAAGCCAGACGCTTCTGGGCGTAGTCCGGGGTCCAGATGTGGAACGGCGTCAGCGCCTCGACCACGCGATGATCGTCGGTGGTGAAGTGATCGGTGATCTCGGCCCAGCTGCGGATCCGCACCCGATCGGGCTGGGGGATGCCGCCGTCCTGGAGCAGCGCCCGGGGGGGCGGCTCCTCGTCGGGCCAGACACCCTCCTCGAGGGCGCGACGAAGCTCTGGATGGTGGGACTCGCGGACCAGGTCGTTCCGCTGGTGGTCGAAGGTCGGGTACAGGAAGAACTGGTCGTGCTCGACCTCGAAGTGCTTGTCGTCCTCGCGAATGCCGCCCTTGCGGAGAGCCACGAGCTGCTCGCCCTCGGCCAGCGCTCGCACGGTCACTGCCCACTCTTTCAACGCAATCGGCATAGGTCTCAGGAAGTCAGGAAGTCAATCTGGTTCGGATCGCGAGGGGCGGGACGAACGATTTCGGCACCAAAGCCCCTCGGAGGCGCGCAGTCTAGACGACGAACTCGGCTTTGACAACCCTTGTGCCGCTTTGTCACAAACTCAGAGACTTAGTTGTAAGTACCGGATAGCCCATTCCCATGCGGTCCACATCCTGGTTGACCGGCCAATCGACGCAAGATGCGCAAATCGCAAAGAGGCGCTAACGATTCGGTTCGGGGCCGTACCCACCGCCCCCCGGGGTCTCGATCCGCAGCCGGTCGCCCGGCGCGAGCTCCCCCTCCGCCTTGGAGGGGATCGCCGTGCCGTTCAGCAGGTCGCGACCGGGCCGGCCGGGCTCACCGCCATCCCTTCCCTTCGGCGAGTGGCGCCGCCGCTCGGCGATCAGCGTGAAGCGCATCGGCTCGGTGGCCTCGAGCTCGCGGACTGTGCCGTCACCCCCGCGGTGGCGGCCCGCCCCGCCGCTCCCGCGCCTCACCGAGAGCTCCCTGACCAGCACCGGGTAATCCGTCTCGAGCGCCTCGATGGGGGTGTTGAGCGTGTTCGACATCGCCACGTGCTCCGCGCTCGGGCCATCCGCATCCACGCAGGCGCCCTGGCCGCCCCCGATCGTCTCGTAGTAGGTCCAGCCCTCGGCCGACAGGGTCACGTTGTTCATCGTGCCCTGTCCGTCGGCCCCGACCGGGGCGAAGCGCTCCATGGCGGCGAACACCAGGTCGGCGACCCGGCTCGAGGTCTCCACGTTGCCGCCGACGACGGCGGCCGGGGCCCGCGCGTTCAGCAGAGATCCCTCGGGGGCGGTGACCGTCACGGGTCGCCAGGCGCCCGCCGACGGCGGCGCGTCCGGATCGCAGACCACCCGAATCGCGTAGATGCAGGCGGCCTTGGTCACCGAGAGGGGGCAGTTGAGATTGCCGCGCACCTGCTCCGCGCTGCCCTCGAAGTCGAGCTCGAGCGAGTCGCCGCGGACGGCCGCTCGCACTCGCAGCCGGATGTCGCCGTCGCGTCCCTCGAGCAGATCCTCGGCGGTGCTCTCGCCGTCCGGCATCTCGGAGAGCGCGGCGCGGGTACGGCGCTCGGCGTAGTCCAGGATCTCGCCGGTGGCCGTGGCGAGCAGGTCGCGGCCGTGCCGGTCGGCGAGCTGCCGCAGGCGGCGGATGCCGGTCAGGTTCGCCGCGCGCTGGGCGCGCAGGTCGGCGAGGCGCTGGTCGGGGTTGCGCATCTGGTTCGCTAGGCCGCGCAGGACGTCGTCGTCGGCGCGGGTCGGCGGGATCACGACCCCCTCCTCGTCGAGGGTCACCGAGAGCGCGGGCATGCCCCCCGGGGTCGGGCCGCCGATGTCGGCGTGGTGTGCGCGGCTGGCGGCGAAGCCGAGCAGCTCCTGCTCGTGAAAAACGGGCGAGATCAGCGTGATGTCCGGCAGATGGGTGCCGCCGCGGTAGGGGTCGTTGAGGATCCAGAGGTCCCGGTCGTGGTGCTCCTCGTCGACGATCACCGCGACCGCGTCGGGCATCGAGCCCAGGTGCACCGGGATGTGCTCCGCCTGCATGACCAGCTCGCCGGCGGGGTCGAACAGCGCCGTCGAGCAGTCTCGGCGCTCGGTGATGTTCGGCGAGTGCGCCGAGCGGATCAGCACGGCGCCCATTTCGTCGCAGGCGGCACGGAGCGCGCCGGTCATCACCTGGAGCTGGACGGGGTCGAGGCTCATCCGCGTTCCGCCTTGACGGTTCCCGACTCATCGACAGAGGCGCTCCACCCAGGCGGCAGGACCAGGGTCGCCTCCGGCAGCTCGAACACGCACGGGCCGGCGGCGTCGAACCCCGCCTCGGGCTCCCCGCGCAGCACCCGCGTCTTCACCCATTCGCCGTCGAAGCGCGCTTCGCGCTCGCCCTCGCTCAGCTTCCCGTCCGCGGCCGCCCGCGGGTGCGGCTCGGGTCCGGGCTCGAAGGCGGCGACCCGGATCGTGACCAGCTCCAGCCTGCCCTCGGGGTCCCGGTATCCGTAGCGCGCCTCGTGCTCGCGAGCGAAGTCCTCGGCGAGCTGAGCGGGATCTGGGCGAGCCGGGCCCGGAATCGGCAGCTCGAATGCCTGGCCGCGGTAGCGCAGCTCGTAGACGACGTCCAGGTCGGCTTCCTCCATCCCGGCCCGGAGCGGCTTGCTGAGCGCGTCCACCTCGGAGGCAACGCGCTCGGCGGTGATCTCGTCGGCCGAGAGGAGCACAGTCCGGGCCGTGTCCCGCCGCCGCCCGGCGGCGATCAGCCCGAGGGCCGAGAGCACGCCGCTTGCCCGCGGGCAGACGATCCTCGAGATCTCGAGCTCACCCGCCAGCGCGGCGGCGTGCATCGGGCCCGCCCCGCCGAAGGGGAGCAGCGCGTAGTCGCGGGGGTCGATCCCGCGCTCCACGGTGACCACCCTCAGCGCGCGAATCATCTCCTGGTTCGCCACCCGGATGATTCCCTCGGCCGTCTCGATCGCGTCGAGGCCGAGGTCCTCGGCGAGAGAGGCGATCGAGCTCCGCGCCGCGTCTTCGTCCAGCGCCACCCCTCCGGCGAGCTCCGAATCCCGCGAGAGATAGCCGAGCAGCAGATTGGCGTCTGTGACCGTCGGCTCGGTGCCGCCGCGGCCGTAGCAGGCGGGCCCCGGCTCGGCACCGGCGGAGCGCGGCCCGACGCGAAGGGCTCCGCCGGCATCCCGCCAGCCGATCGAGCCGCCGCCGGCGCCGACGGTGTGCACGTCGACCATCGGGAGCTGCACGGGACGGCCATCGATCTCGCGGGAGTCGGTGCGGCGGACCTCGCCGCCGTCGACCACGCAGACGTCGCAGGAGGTGCCGCCCATGTCGATGCCGATGGCATCCGGGTTCCCCGCCTCCTTGGCCAGGAGGGCGGCCCCGACCGCGCCCCCGGCCGGGCCGGAGAGCACGCTCCAGGCTCCGGCTCGGGCGGCCTCCGCCGCCTCCGCCGTGCCTCCCGAGGAGCGCATCACCTCGGGCTCGGCGAGGCCGCGCTCGCGGCAGGCCTCCGCCAGGCTGGTCAGGTAGCGGCCGAGCAGGGGGGAGAGGTAGGCGTCGATGACCGTCGTCGAGAAGCGCTCGAATTCGCGGAACGCCGGCAGCACCTCGTGCGACGCCGAGACGTGCACGTCCGGCAGCGCCTCGCGCAGGGCGGAGGCGATGCGCGCCTCGTGCTCGGGTTCCCGGAAGGCGAACAACAGGCAGACCGCGATCGACTCGACCTCACCGCCGCGCAGTTCGCCGATGAGCCGCTCGATCTCGTCGTCGGTGAGCTTCTCGATCACGCCGGTGCGACCGACCCGCTCCGTCGCCTCGAAGCGGTCCTCGACCGCGACCAGCGGGCGTGGCCTGCCCCGGCAGGGGTGGTACAGGCTGGGGCGAGCCTGGCGGCCGATGTCGAGCAGGTCGGCGAAGCCGCGCGTCGCCACCAGCGCCGTGCGTGCACCCCGCTCCTCGAGCAGGGCATTGGTGCCCACCGTCATTCCGTGGGTGAACGCTTCGACCGCGCCGGGCTCGGCGCCGGCCCGCTCGAGCACCTCGTCGACCGCGGCGATCACCCCGCGCGACTGATCCTCGGGCGTGCTCGGGACCTTGGCGGTGTGCAGCCGATCGCCGTCGAGCAGCGTGGCGTCGGTGAAGGTCCCGCCGACGTCGACGCCGAGCAGCATCCAGCGAACTTATCGGAGCGCGGCCCGCCCGCCGGGACGCGCTCCCTCTTGTCGCTACTGCGCGGCGATTCCGATCGCCAGCGGGCGGACGAGCGCGGGCATCCAGGTCCAGCGGGCCTGTTCCACGGTCTCGACCCGGAGCTCGCTGTCGCGGAGCATGTCGACGGTCGCCCGATTCGCGTTGCAGCCTGCGGCGAACGCGTGCCACGGCCGGTGTAGCCGGTCCTGCCAGCGGGCCAGACGTCGCGAGTCCGACCGCACGTGCTCCAGAAAGAGCAGCTGCCCACCCGGCCGCAGGACCCTGGCGATCTCGTCGATCGCCTGGCGCGGTTCGTCGACCGTGCAGAGGACCAGCGTCGAGACCACGGTGTCGAAGCGGTCGTCCTCGAATGGGAGTCGTTCCGCATCAGCCGCCATCACCGAGGAGGGGGTCCCCGAGCGCTTTGCCCGCCGCTCGAGCCGGGCGGCCATCGGCGGCGAGGGCTCGGTCAGGACCAGCTCCTCCAGACCGTCCGGGTAGTACCGGAGGTTGAGCCCGGTTCCGGCGCCGAGCTCGAGCACCTGTCCCTTCGCCTGACCGAGCAATTCGGCTCTTCGCCGCGCCATCCCGCCGCGCTCGCCCACCCACAGCAGCGGGTCATAGATCGCGCTGAAGACGCCTTCCCAGACCTTGCTCATGTCGCCCCTCTCGCTCGTGTGAACTTGTCACCGGTTCTACGAGGGGACGGGACGCCCCGGTTTGGCGAAGCAGTGTGCGGTGCGCCACAGAGCTCGCAGTCACTGCGCGGCGAGAGCCCCCAAGGGGTGGGGCCCTCCACCGATCTCTCACTCCCCAGGTTGTCCCTAGGCTGCGGCTGCTTCGACCTCGCGCACCTCGAACTCCTCGAGATGCTTGTGCGAGGGGCAGTAGTCGCGCCCCGGCAGCGGCTCGCGCTGGCAGGGCGTGCCCTTGCGAGTGCTGGCCAGGCAGCTTCTCTCCTGGCCATCCAGCGTCACGTCGGCCGGCAGAGAGTCGAGGAACTCCTCGATCAGCTCGATGTGCCGCTCGACGACCATGTAGACGCGAACCTGCTCGGCGAGCGCGAAGTACTCGCGAATCTCGGTGAACAGCGTCTTCGCCGGCCGGGCGAAGTAGCGGCGATCCGAGACCAGCCGCTGAATGGTGGCCTCACACGCTTCCAGCAACGTCTGCCGGGCGGCGAACGTCCTTTCGACGCCCCCGGAGGTGTCGATGCGAGGAGCCAGGTCCCTGTAGATGGAACGACTGAATTGATACATCCGTGATCTCTCCTTTGCCCCCCTGAAGCCTCATCCGCGGGCCTTCCTGCCCTCGGAATCTCCAGGCGATTGGTGATTCAACCACGCATATACCCAAAATTGGGTTAAGGCCGGATTAAGTAGTTTTAAGTAGTCTGCGCCCCGCGCTTTTGAGTAGGCGTGCCTACTCCCACGCCTGCCAGGCGAGCTGGTCGCCTCGGCAGACGAGGTGGCGGCCGTCGAGCGCGGCGTCCCGATCGGGGTATTCCAGGCGGCGGTGTGAGCCGCGCGATTCCTTTCGCTCGAGCGCAAAGCGGGCGATCAGCTGGGCGAGCCGATAGGGGTCCGAGATCAGTCGTTCGAGGCGGTCGGCGCTCCGCAGCGGGCCGGCGAGCTCCCAGACCGCCTCTCGGGTCTCGGCCGGGGGCGGTTCGAAGCGCCACGAGGGCGGATCCGGTGGCGGTCCAGGGTCGGGCTCCGCTGATGCGGCCAACGCCGCTCGGGCTCCGAGCACGAAGCACTCGGTGAGGGAGTTGGAGGCGAGGCGGTTCGCGCCGTGCAGGCCCGTGCAGGCGCACTCGCCGACCGCGAACAGGCCCGGAAGGGACGAGCGTCCCTCGAGGTCGGTGGCGATCCCGCCCATCACGTAATGGGAGGCGGGTGCGACCGGGATCGGCTCCCGGGCAGGGTCGTGCCCCGCCTCTCGAAGGGCCTCGAACACGCTCGGAAAGCGAGTCTCGCTCAGCTCCCGCATGTCCAGGAACACGTGGTCGGAGCCGTCACGCTCCATTCGGTCGAGCACCGCCAGGGTGACCTCGTCCCGCGGCGCGAGCTCGTCCGTGAAGCGCTCGCCGGCGGCGTCCAGGAGGGTTGCGCCCTCGCCGCGGACGGCCTCGGTGACCAGCAGGCCGTCGTGGCTCGACCCCGTCGCGGCCAGCGCGGTCGGGTGGAACTGGCAGAGCTCGAGGTCGGCGAGCTCCGCTCCCGCCTCGTGGGCCATCACGGGCCCTGCGCCGATCGCCCCCCAGGGGTTGGTGGTGCGGGCCCAGAGGGCGGCGGCGCCGCCGGTGGCCAGGATCGTCGAGCGGGCGCGGATCGTTCCGGCGTCGGTGATCACCCCGTGGCAGCGGTCGCCGTCGCTCCACAGGGCCACCGCCGATGTCCTCTCGATCAGCTGGACTCGATCGTTCTCGGCCGCGAGCTCAGTGAGCCGCTCGGTGATTCGGCGCCCGGTGGCGGCGCCTCCCGCGTGGACCACCCGCCGCCGCGAGTGGCCGCCCTCCAGCGCGAGGGAGAGGCCCTCGTCCGGATCGCGGTCGAACTTGACGCCGCGGCGCTCGAGCTCCCAGACCACCCCGGGGGCCTCGGCGGCGAGGAGCTCGGCCGCGGAACGGCGGCACGCGCCGCGGCCGGCGGCAAGCGTGTCCTCGACGTGCTGGGCGGGCGAGTCGTCCGGGCCGATCGCGGCGGCGAGCCCGCCCTGCGCCCAGAAGCTCGAGCTCTCGCTGAGCGGCTTCCTCGACACCATCGCCACCCGAGACCCGCCGTCGGCCGCGGTCAGGGCCGAGTAGAGGCCGGCGGCGCCCCCGCCCACCACCACGACGTCGAGGAGGTCGTCAGGCGTCATCGAGCCGCGAACCGTACTGTGCGCGGATCTCGGGTCTCTACCTCCGACATCCGAGCTCCTTCCAGCACGACACCGGCGGCCATCCGGAGAACGCGAGGCGGCTGACCGCGATCGAGGAGGCGATGTCCGAGCGCGACTGGCTCGGGTTGGAGCTGGTCGAGGCCCCGGCCGCGACCCGCGAGCAACTCCAGCGCGTCCACGGCGACGCCCATGTCGAGGAGATCGAGGCGCTCTCCGCCAAGGGTGGCGGGATGATCGACCTCGACACGATCGCCAGTGCCGGCTCCTGGGAGGCGGCGCTCCACTCGGCCGGGGGCGCCGTGCACGCCACCGAGCGCCTCTTGGCGGAGGGGGGCTTCGGGTTCTGCGGCCTGCGCCCCCCGGGCCACCACGCCGAGCGGGACAGGGCCATGGGGTTCTGCCTGTTCAACAACATCGCCGTGGCGGCGGCGCACGCCATCGCCGAGTGCGGAGCCGAGCGGGTGCTGGTGCTCGACTGGGACGTCCATCACGGGAACGGCACGGAGGCGATCTTCTACGGGTCCTCCGAGGTCCTCTACTCGAGCATCCACCAGAGCCCGCTCTATCCCGGAACCGGCGCGGCGACCGACTTCGGCAGCGGCGCCGGGGAGGGCTACACCGCCAACCTCCCGGTTCCGCCCGGAAGCGGCCCGGACGAGTTCCTCGCCCTGGTCCAGCATGTGGTGGCGCCGATCGCCAGGGAATGGCGGCCCGGCCTGCTCTGCATCTCGGCCGGCTACGACGCGCACCGCGACGATCCCCTCGCCAACTGCGAGCTCGACGACGCCGCCTATTGGGACATGGCGGCGACGATGCGGGACCTGGCGGGCGAGCTGGGTGTCCCCCTGCTCATCTGCCTGGAGGGCGGCTATTCGCTCGCGGCGCTGGCGCGATCGGTGGTGGCGACCCTCGATGCGGTCTCCGGCGATGGTGCCCCGCGCGTGGCGCCGGGCGCGCCCGCCAGCTCCTACCGGGAACGCCTCGCCCGGTTCTGGCCCGTGCTGGCCGCAGCGGGCTAGCCGGAGCTCAGGCGGTCAGCTGGTCCCTGATCTCCGCCATCAGCTTCTTCGGGAGCCCGGGAACCGCGTCGAGATCGTCTACGGAGGAGAAGCCGTCCTGGCGCTCGCGGTAGGCGATCAAGCGGGTGGCCTGGGTCACTGACATACCCAGCTCGCGGAACTGCTCGAAGGTTGCCTTGTTGACGTCGAGCGGGGCGCCGCTGCGGCGGGGCTTGGGCTTTGCATTCGCCTTCGCCTTCGTGTCCTTGGCCTTGGTCTCCTTCGCCTTTGAGGCGCTCTTCGATCCGGCGCTCGCCTTCGCCTTCGATCCCTTGGTACCTCGCTTCGACTGCGCATCCTTCTTTGCCTTGGCGGCCTTGGCCTTTCGCTGCTGCGCAGCCTTCGCGCGGGCCGCCTTCTTCTCGGCGCGCTCTCCTTCTCCCGCGCCGCCTTCTTCTCCGCGGCCTCCTTCTCCCCGGCCTCCTTGTCGGCCTTCTCCTTCGCCTCCTGCTTGGCCCGCTTGGCCTCGCCCTCCCGCTTGGCCTGTTTCTCCTGATCGCGTGCGGCGGCCTTCTCGGCGCGCCTCGTGCGCCGGGCCTGGGCCCGCCGGCGGAGAAAGCCGACCTTGGGCTCGACCGCATCCTGCTCGTCGGTCTCGGGCTCGGCGACCTCGGCCGCGGCCTCCTCGGGCAGCTCGATTCCGACCGAGGCCGCATGCGCCTGCGCGCCGCTGGCCCGGTCCATCACGGACTTGATCCGGTCCTCGAGCTGGCGGAAGCGACCCTCGCGCTCCTCCGTCACCTTCTTGCGGTCCTCGTCGGAGGCCTCTCCGAGCTTGCTCTCGGCGGACTCGGCCCGGTCCTCGGCCTCGCGCAGCTGGTGCTCGGCGGCCTTCAGGGCCCGGGCTGCCTCCTCGAGCTCCGCGGCCAGCTCGTGCTCGCGCTCGGCGAATGACCGCTCCGCCGCCTCCTCGGCCTCGCGCTTGGCCTGAGCCGCCTGGCGCTGGGCGCGCCCCTCCGCCTCGCGCTCCAGCTTCGCGACCGCCTGTTGCATGCGTTCCTCGGCTTCGGCGCTGGCCCTGTCGGCCGCCTCGGTGCGGGCGGCGGCAAGCCGCTCCTTGACGCCGCGCTCGGCCTCGCGGTGGAGGGCGCGGGTCTGGCCGCGGAGCCACTCGGCCGCGGCGTTCCGGGCCTCGGCCTCCGCGTCGAGCCGCGCGGTCTCGGTCGCCTCGACCTTCGCCTCGGCTCGCTTGGCCCGGCTCTCGGACTTCTCGATCAGCTGCTCGCGTGACCCCCGTTCCTCCTCGAGCTCGGTGCGGAGCGTCTGGATCTCGGCCTGGAGCCGGCGCTCGGTCTCGGCGCGGACGGTCTCGCTGGTGACCTGGACTCGCTCCTCTGCCTCCGCCCGGAGCGTCCGCTCCTGCTCGGCCAGGCGGCGCTCGGCCTCCCCGGCCATCCGGGCCTGCGTGTCGGTCTCGACCTTGGAGAGGGCCTCCTGGATCTTTGCGTCGGACTCGGCCTGCAGGCGGCGCATCTCGGCGTCGAGTCGTTCCTCGGTTTCGCCTTGCAGCCGGGTCTGCTCCGCGGCCAGCCTCGACTCGGCACCCTCGACCCGTTCGCCGGCAGCCTCGATCTGCTCCGCGATCTCGTCCAGTCGGCGCTGCGCCGCCTCGGCGGCCTCCGTCGCCGCCTCGTGCTCGCGGCGCAGGGATCGCTCACGCATCTTGAGCTCGGACTCGAAGCGGAGCTCGGCCGCTCGGCGGGCGGAGTCGACCTCCTCGCGCGCCCGCGCGTCGGCGTCCGACTTGATGTCGGCGATCCGCTTGGCGAGCTGTTGCTCGAGCTGGCGGCGAATGGTGCGCTCCAGCTCGGCGCGGGTCTCCTCCAGCCGCTCACGCTCCCGGGCGGAGAGGCGCTCCTCGGCCTCGGCCACCTCGGCCTTGGCCTGGTCGGAGGCCTGGGAGCGGATCTCCTCCTCGGCCTCCCGGCGGGCCCCCTCGACCGCCTCCTGGATGCGCGCCTCGGTCTCGGTCTCCATTGCGGCGATCTGGGCCTTGAGCTGCTCGGTGTGCTCGCGCAGCCTCTGATCCGCCTCCCGGCGGACCTTGCGCTCGGCCTCCTCCCGAACCTGCTCGGAGTCCCCGCCCGCGCTCTCGGCGCGCTCCAGCCTGTTGCGGGCGTCCTTCAGGGCGGCCGCCGCCTGGTCGCGCTCGTCGATCAGCTCCTTCTCGCGAGACAGCATGCGCCGCTCGAGCTCGGCCTCGAGCTCGCGCCGGACGTCGCCGCGCTGCTCGCGCAGCCAGTTGGCCGCGTCCTCGCGGGCCCGCGAATCGGTGACCGTGACGTCTCCCGCCGAGGCGCGGGCCTCGGCTTCCTCGAGACGGCGCTGGACCTCCTCGAGGGACCTGGACGCTCGCTCGCGCTCGTGCTCGAGGTCGTCCTCGAGGGCCAGGATCTCCGCGGTCGCCCTCTCCTCGGCCTGGCGGCGGGCGGCGTCGACCGCCTGCTCCATCCGGTCGTCTCGCTCGCCGTCGGCGGGGCCTGTGCCCGGGGGGCCGGCGGGCTCGCTGGCGACCGGGCGATCCTCGGCACCCGCGACGGGGCGGACGACCGGGGTGCGCTTCGGGGCGGGCCGAGCCTTTGGCTGCTCCGCGCCATCGTTGGGGCGCTCGGTCATCGAGGCGGTCACTCTACGCGACGTGTGCGCCGGACCTCGGCTCGACGAAGCACCGGCGAGGGCGGATTTGGCGCGGAGGCGTTCGCCTTCGGCCACACGCCGGTCTGGTTCGGTTCGCCGGCGACGGCGAGCCTCGCGGAAACGAGCCCGAGGAGGTTTTGTTCATGCGAGAACTCGTCGCCCGAGCCCAGCTCGCCGTCAACGATCTGAGCCGCCGGCTGCTGGCTCCCCCGTCCCGGAGCGGCCAGGGGACGGTGGAGTACGTCGGCCTGATCCTGCTGGTCGCCCTGCTGATGGTGGGGATGGTGGCCGCGATGAAGGGCTTTCAGGGCAAGCAGGGGCTGGAGCTGGCCCAGACGATCGTCGACAAGATCCGCGAGGCGGTGGGCCAGGTCACGTTCAAGTGACCCAAGGCCGCTCCACTTGGGGAGCGAAGGGCGAAGCCCGGAGCGACTTGGGTGGGGCGGCCGCTGTGGTCACTGCCTGATGGCGAAGCCGGGTCTCTCAACCGTGAGAGACTGGCCCGCATGCCCGCCAGCCGCAGCTATGACCGCGCTCCTGCCGACCTCCGCCCGGTGACGATCGAGCCGGGCTTCGTCCGGACCGCCGACGGATCGGCCCTGATCTCGCAGGGCGAGACTCGCGTGATCTGCACCGCCTCGGTGAGCGAGAACGTGCCCCGCTGGATGGAGGGCAAGGGGCGCGGCTGGGTCACCGGCGAGTACGCGATGCTGCCGGCCTCCACCGGCGACCGCAAGGCCCGCGACATCAGCCGCGGCAAGCAGGACGGGCGCGGCGTCGAGATCCAGAGGCTGATCGGCCGGTCGCTGCGCGGGGTGGTGGACTTCAAGGCCCTCGGCGAGCGATCCGTCTACGTCGACTGCGACGTCCTGCAGGCCGACGGCGGCACCCGCTGCGCCGCGATCACCGGCGGGTTCGTGGCGCTGCAGAGCGCACTCGCGAAGCTGGTCGACGCCGGGACGATCGACGCCCTGCCGCTCAACCAGTCGGTGGCCGCGGTGAGCGTCGGGATGGTTGACGGTAGGGCGCTCTGCGACCTGGACTACGACGAGGACTCGACCGCGGAGGTGGACGCGAACGTGGTGATGACCGGCGACGGCGGCCTGGTCGAGGTTCAGGCGACCGCGGAGCGAACGCCGCTCTCCCGGGCCTCGCTCGACGAGCTCCTCGCGCTCGCCGAGGCCGGGATCGCGAGGCTGCGCGAAGCACAGGAATCCGCAGTCGGCGAGCTCCCCGCCTGACAGCATCTAGCCGGCGATGTCGGCTCTCGTCCTAGCGACCCGGAACGAGCACAAGCTCCGCGAGCTCCGCGAGGCGCTGCCCGGAGTCGAGATCGATCCGCTGCCGCCCGAGATCGAGCTGCCGCCCGAGGACGGTGAGACATTCGCCGAGAACGCGCTCGGCAAGGCGCGCGCGGCGCACGCCGCGACCGGCCGCGCCGCGGTCGCCGACGACTCCGGGATCGAGGCGTACGGCCTGGGAGGCAGGCCCGGGGTGCGCTCGGCGCGCTACGCCGGCGAGGGGGCGAGCGACGAGCAGAACCTGGCGAAGCTGCTCGAGGAGGTCGGCCGCCAGGAGGACCGGCGCGTGGCGTACGTCTGCGCGATCGCCCTGGTGGAGGAGGACGGATCCGAGTCGGTGTTCGAGGGTCGCTGCGAGGGGACGCTGGCGAGCGAGCCGCGGGGGAGCGGCGGCTTCGGCTACGACCCGGCCTTCGTCCCGGATGACACCCCTCCGGGCGACGACCGGACCATGGCCGAGCTGACCCCGGCCGAGAAGCACGCGATCAGCCACCGCGGCAGGGCGGCGAGGAAGCTCGCGGCCCACCTCGGCGTGCAGGTGCCGGGATGAGCTCCATCGGGCCGGTGGGTCGAAGCCGCATCACCAAGCCGAGGGCCGCCGCCGTCTCGATCGCCTCCAACTCCGCCCTGATCGCCCTGAAGCTGTCGGCAGCCGCGATCACCGGCTCCGTCGCGATCCTGAGCGAGGCCCTTCATTCGATGATCGACCTGATCGCCTCGGTGATCGCGTTCATCTCGGTGAGGCGCGCCGACGAGCCGGCCGACGTCGAGCATCCCTACGGGCACGAGAAGCTCGAGAGCCTCGCCGCCTCGATCGAGGGGATGCTCATCCTGGCCGGCGCGGGGCTGATCGTCTACGAGTCGGTCCACAGGCTCGCGACCGGCGCGGGTGTCGAGAAGCTCGGGGTGGGCATCGCGGTGATCGGCTTCTCCGCGCTCGCCAATGCGGGCGTCGCCGCCTTCCTCCGGCGACAGGCGCAGCGCCACCGCTCGCCCGCTCTCGCCGGCGACGCGGCTCACCTCGGCACCGACGCCCTCACCTCGGTGGGGGTCCTGATCGGCCTGGTGCTGGTCCAGATCACCGGGGCCGCGGCGATCGACTCCGCCGTCGCGATCGCCGTGGCGGTCGTGATCGTCTTCGCCGGGGTGCGGATCCTGCGGCAGTCCGCTGCGGCCCTGGTCGACGAGGCGCCCCCGGCGGAGGAGATGGACCGGGTCGAGGCGGCCATCGCCCGGGCGCGGTCCGGAGCGCCCGAGATCGTCGGCTACCACAAGCTCCGCGCCCGGACGACAGGCCGCCGGCTCTACGTCGACCTGCACGTGCAGTTCCGCACCGGCACCACACTGGAGCGGGCGCACGCGCTCGCGCATGAGCTGCGCGACGCGATCGAGTCCGACCTGGGCGACGCCGAGGTCCTCATCCACGTGGAGCCGGAGAGCTCCCGCCGGGATCCAGCCGAGTCGCCTCAGGCCTTCCGTGCCGGCTAGCGGCCACCAGGCCGCGGTCTGATGGCGAAGCCGGTCTACAGCAAGTTCACGGCGGCGGCCAGCCCCACGGCGCCGACCACGATGCTGTAGCCCGTGTATCCGCCGACGGCCAGGAGGACCACCGAGATCCCGCAGATGATCACGACGGTGAGCCAGGAGCTCTGCTGGAGAGTCACGCTCGCTATTTTGACCTAGTGCCGCCCGTTGACGCCCCGACCCTCTCCGACGCCGGCCGGGCCGTGTCCTATCTGGAGGAGATCTCGCCCGAGATGAGGGGTTGCGCGATCCTCTCCGGCGCCGGCGAGGTCCTGGCGGCGAGCGGCGACAGCGATCGCTGGGGTGAGGCCGGGCGCGATCTGGTGGCCGCCGCCGACGCCGCGGGCAGCGAGCCGGTCGCCCACGCGCACATCGCCACCGGCGACGGAGAGGCCTTCTGCGTCCGAGAGGGCGGACTGACCGCGGTGGCCGTCACCGAGCGCTTCACGTTGGCGTCGCTGATGCTCTTCGACATGCGGATCGCGCTTCGTCAGCTGGCCGCGTCGGGCGGCGGCGCCGTATGACGACCAAACCGCACCGGCTGCTGCTGGACCGGGTCTCCGGCTACGCCGACGAGGCGGCCGCATACCTCCGAAGGCGCCGGCACCTGCGCAAGCCATTCGCAAGGACCTACTACAGCGGCGGGCGCAGCGCCGCCTTTGCGGCCGACTCCGAGGAGGGGCGGGCGCTCTTCCTGGCCGCCTCTCGTCTGATCGAGGTCGCCGGCCCGCCGCGACGGGCGCGGAGCACGAAGTGAGCATGGTGGATGAGAGCGTCGCCGCTCGCGTCCTGGAGCGGGCGCTGTCCCACGGCGGCGACTTCGCTGAGCTCTTCTGCGAGGAGCGCCGGGGCTTCACCCTCTCGATCGACGAGTCCCGAGTCGAGCGCCCGCAATCGGGCAGCGAGCGGGGCGCCGGCATCCGGGTGATCGACGGCGAGGTGACCCGCTTCGCCCACGTCGACGGCCTGGCGGAGGAGGATCTGATGCGAGCGGCGGATGGGCTCGCCTCCGCCCTCGACGGCGACGGCACCGAGGCGCTGGCCCTGAAGGCCGCTGGGCCCCCCGAGCTGCAGGAGATCGAGATCGATCCCGCGAGCGTCCCGGCCGAGCGCAAGGCCGAGGTCCTGAGAGAGCTCGACGAGCGCGCGCGTTCCGCCGGATCAGAGGTGGCCCAGGCCTCGGCGAGCTACAGCGAGGGGCGACGGCGCGTCGCCGTATTCAACTCCCAGGGCCTCGAGGCGAGCGACGACAGAACCCGGGTGCGCCTCGGGGTGCAGGTCGTGGCGCGCAAGAACGGCACGGTCGAGACAGGCTTCGAGACGCTCGGGGAGCACCGGGGCTTCGAGCTGCTCGATGGCGACCCCGCCCGGATCGCGGAACAGGCAGCAGGCAAGGCCCTGAAGCTGCTCGGCGCCGATCCGGCCCCCGCCGGTGAGATGACGGTGGTCGTCGGCGGTGGGTTCGGCGGTGTCCTCTTCCACGAGATGACCGGCCACGGCCTGGAGGCAGACGCGGTGCAGAAGGGCGCCAGCGTCTACGCGGGCAAGATGGGCGAGAAGGTCGCAGAGCCGCTCCTCAATGCCTATGACGACGGAGTCATGCCGCACGAGTGGGGGACCGGGGCCATCGACGACGAGGGAACCCCCTGCCAGCGGACCGCGGTGATCCAGGAAGGGAAGCTCACCTCCTATCTATACGACCGCCTCCGCGCTCGCCGGGATGGCGTCGATTCAACAGGCAACGGGCGGCGGGCGAGCTTCCGCGACCTGCCGATCCCGCGGATGACCAACACCTACATCGAGCCGGGAGACGCGGACCCGCAGGAGCTGATCGCGGAGGTGGACAAGGGCTTCTACGCCGTCTCCTTCGGCGGCGGCCAGGTCGAGCCCGCGACCGGCGACTTCGTCTTCGGGGTCTCCGAGGGCTATCTGATCGAGGGTGGCAAGGTGACCAAGCCGTGCCGAGGCGCGACCCTGATCGGCAACTGCCTCCAGGCGCTCACCCGGATCGACGCGGTCGGGAACGACTTCGAGATGAAGACCGGCTTCTGCGGCAAGGCCGGCCAGACGGCGCCAGTCGGCACCGGCCAGGGGCACGTCCGGATCAAAGGCATGACCGTCGGCGGGACCGCCGTATGAGACGCGAGGGCGCTCCGAAAGGAGCGACCCGTTTGATGGAGGACGTCGCACGCCGCGCGGTCGAGGCGGCGACCGCCGCGGGAGCAAGCGACGCCGAGGCCTGGAGCGAGGGCTCGCGGAGCCGCGAGGTTCGAGTCCACGCCGGCGAGGTCGAGAGCCTGACCGAGGCGAGTGGCCGCGGCGTCGGCGTCAGGGCCTGGATCGGGACACGCACCGGCTACGCGTACGGCACCGACCTCTCCGAGTCCGGCCTCGCCGAGCTGGCGGAGTCCGCGGTGGGCGCCGCCCGCGTCGCCGACGAGGACGAGAACTCCGCCGCGCCCGACCCGAGCGGCGAGCCGGCCGAGATCAAGGGATTGCGCGACCCGGCGGTGGCGGACACCGAGACCGCCGAGGTGATCGACCTGGCCAAGCAGATCGAGCGCATCGCGCTCGATCGCGACAAGCGGGTCACCGGGGTGGAGGAGGTCGTCTACGTCGACGAGGACGGCGACGCCGCGATCGCGACCTCGCGCGGCGTCTCCGGGAGCTTCGGCTCCTCCGTCGCCTACTCGTTCCTGCAGGCGATGGCGACGGAGGACTCGGAGGTCCAGACCGGGCTCGGCTTCGGGGTGGGCCGCTCGCCGAAGTCCCTGAACGCCGAGGAGATCGGCGGGGAGGCCGGGGACGAGGCCGCCTCGATGCTGGGCGCAGCCAAGCCCAAGTCGCGCACCTGCCCCGTGGTCCTCTCGGAGCGGGTCACCGCGAGCTTCGCCGGCTTCATCGGTGGCGCGCTGAGCGCGGACGAGGTCCAGCGCGGGCGCTCACCGTTCGCCGAGCGGCTCGGAGACGAGCTCGCGTCCGCCGCCTATGTGCTCGCCGACGACGGGATCGATCCCGGCGGCCTCGCCAGCGCCCCCTTCGACGGCGAGGGGACGCCGCGCGAGCGGACGCCCCTGATCGCAGACGGCAAGCTGCTCGCCTACCTGCACGACTCCTACACGGCCCGCCGGGGCGGGGCGCGCTCGACCGGAAACGCCGCCCGGTCCTCGTACCGCTCGCCGCCATCGGTCAGCCCTTCGAACCTGGTGCTCGAGCCCGGCGACCTCTCCCTCGAGGGGCTGCTCGAGCGCGCCGGGGACGGCGTCTACATCACCGAGGTCGCCGGCCTTCACTCTGGGGTCAACCCGGTCACGGGCCGCTATTCGGTTGGGGCGTCCGGGAGGACGATCAGCGGAGGCGAACTCGCCGAGCCGCTCCGGGAGTTCACGATCGCCGGCGACCTGCTCGGCACGCTCGCCGCTGTCCAGGCGATCGGCTCGGAGACCCGATGGGTGCCCTTCGGCGGCTCGGTGAAGACGGCGCCGATGCTGGTGGGCGAGATGGCCATCGGCGGGTCCTCGTAACGGACCGTCAGAAGCCCGGTATTTTGGCTTCAGGAGCCGCTGTTAGGCTCGGCGCGAACTCCAATCCTTAGGAGGAGATGACGTGACCAAGGCTGAGTTCCTCGACGTGCTCGCAGGCGACAGCAGAATCGGCAGCAAGAAGGAGGCGGGACAGGCCGTCGATGCGGTGCTCGACTCCATCATGGACGTCCTCCAGGGCGGAGGCGAGGTGAACTTCACCGGCTTCGGCAAGTTCGCCGTCGCCGAGCGTGGCCCCCGCCAGGGCGTCAACCCGCGCACAGGCGAGCGGATCTTCATCCCGGGCGGCAAGGTGCCGCGCTTCTCGGCCGGCTCAGGCCTGAAGAAGAAGGTCAAGGGCGGATAGCGACCCAGCCCTTCGCAGACAGGCTCGCGGCGCTCGTCGACGAGCGCCGCAGCCAGGTGTGCCTGGGCCTTGACCCGGATCCGGCCGCGCTTTCCCCGGACGCCGCGCCAGACGCCGACCTCACCGACGTCGCCGATCGGGCCGCCTCAGCCGTCTTCGAGCACTGCCGGCGGCTGATCGAGCTCGCCGGCCCCGCCTGTGTGGCGGTGAAGCCGCAGCTGGCCTGCTTCGAGCGACTGGGGGCACCGGGCTGGCGGGCGCTGGGCGAGGTCTGCTCGGCGGCGCAGCGCGCCGGGCTGCTGGTGGTCGCGGACGGCAAGCGGGGCGACGTCCCCGTGACCGCGAAGGCCTACGGCCAGGCCCTGGTCGGCGAGACCGAGACGCCGTGGGGGGTGGTCCGGGGTCTCGACGCCGACGCGTTCACGGCCAACCCCCTGCTCGGTGAGGACGCGATCGAGGTGCTGATCGAGGCGGCCCGGGAAGCCGCGGCCGGGGTGTTCCTGCTCGTTCGGACCTCGAACCCGGGCGCGGCGCGGCTCCAGGATGCGACGCTGGGGGAGAGGCCGATGCACGAGGAGCTCGCCGCGCTGGTGGCGGAGGGCGCCACGCGGCTCACTGGAGAGTCCGGGCTGTCCGGGCTCGGTGCGGTGGTCGGCGCGACCGCCCCCCAGCACCTGGGCCGGCTCCGCGAGCTGATGCCCGATTCGATCTTCCTGATTCCCGGAATCGGCGCCCAGGGCGGCAAGCCGGAGGACCTCGGGCCGGCGCTGGCTCCAGGACGCCCCGCATCCGTGCTGGTCGCTGCGGCGCGAAGCATCGCCGGGGCGGACGATCCCGCCGCGGCTGCGGAGGAGCTCCGCGAGGCGGTTTGGAGCCTCAGTAGTTAGCCGGCAGTACCCTGTCGAACCCTCGAATGCCGGACTACAAGCCGAATCAATTCGTCCGCGTGTTCGCCGTGCTGGCCCTGATCGCGGCCCTCATCCTGGTGGTCGCCGTCGTGGCGACCTCAAGCGGGGGAGGCGGCGGCGGGGACAACGGTGACTCGCATAAGAAGGCCCATATCAGCAAGGCCGGCGAGAGGGCCGTGCGCAAGGGCGTCTGGATCGTCCATTCCGGCGACACCCTGGGAGCGATCTCGCTGAAGACCGGCATCGATGTGAACACGCTCCAGGCGCTCAACCCGGACCTCGATCCGCAGACCCTCCTCGAGGGCCAGCGAATAGCGTTGCGCTGACGGTGCTCGGAATCGAAGGCAGGCGGGGAAGGGGGCGCGTTCGCGCGGCGATTGCCATCGCGCTCGCGACCATGCTCATCGGCCTGCCGGCTTCGGCCATCGCCGCAAGCGGCCCCAGGCTCGACGCCAGGGCGTGGATCCTGATCGACCCTCGCGACGATTCCGTCCTCGCCAGCAGCACTCCCGACAAGCATCTGCCGATCGCCAGTACGACCAAGCTGATGACGGCGTACCTGGCGCTCAAGAAGCTGAAGCCCAACCAGATGATCGCGGCGCCGTCCTATCACCCGAGCGCCTCCGCCGAGATCGAGCTCGGCCTTCGGCCCGGCGAGCGGCTGCGGGTCCGGGACCTGCTCTACGGGCTGCTCCTGCCAAGCGCGAGCGACGCCGCCCAGACCCTGGCCGTCGGGGTCTCGGGCTCGGTGCCCGACTTCGTCACGGCGATGAACCAGGCGGCCCAGCGGCTCGGCCTGACCGACACCAGCTATGCGAACCCGATCGGGCTGGACGACCCGGACAACTACTCGAGCGCCCGCGACCTGGTGACCCTCGCCTCGATCCTCCTCCGCAATCGGCTGTTCGCCAGGATCGTCAACACCCCGAGCGCGACGCTGAACAGCGGGGACCACCCGCGTCAGGTGACCAGCCGGGACACGCTGCTCAACGAGGTCCCGTGGATCAACGGGGTCAAGACCGGCCACACGCTCGGCGCGGGGTACGTCCTGGTCGGCTCCGGCACCCAGGACTCGACGACCCTGATCTCCGCGGTGCTCGGCGCTCCCGACGAGCCCACCCGCGACGCCGACACGCTGAAGCTCCTCCAGTACGGCTTCTCCCTCTACCACCCGGTTCAGCCGGTCCGAAAGGGCCAGGAGCTGGCCGATCCCAAGCTCGATTACCGGAGCGATCACCTCTCACTGGTCGCCAGGGACGCCCTTCCGGTCAACGTGCGACAGGGCCAGCACGTCGCGACTCGCGTCACCGCGCCCGACGAGGTCAGCGGTGCCGTGAAGGAGGGCCAGGTGCTCGGCCGCGTCAGGGTCACCGTCGACGGGAAGCCGGCGGCGGCCAGCCCCCTGGTCGCGTCCCGCTCGGTTGGCGCGGCGACCACCGTCGACAAGGCGATCACGGCCGCGAAGAATCCAATCGTTCTACTTCTGCTCGGCGCGATCGTGATACTCCTAGGACTGCTGCTGACGAGACGAGGACGCGGTTCGAAGGAGCCCGAGACGGCCGCCCCGCGAACTCGAGAGAATCGGCGACAGTCCCCCCAACAGCGGACCCCGGAGGAGAGGCGCAGGATGCACGAGGAGAGGATGCGCAGGAGGCGCCAGAGAGCGGAGCGGGAGGGGGACGCCGGATGATCCTCACCGTCACCCTGAACGCCGCCATCGACCGCACCGTCGCCGTCCCGAGCTTCCGGCAGGGCCATCGCCACCGAGCCGTCGAGGCCAGCACCGTCGCCGGTGGCAAGGGGGTCAACGTCGCCCGCGCCCTGAAGCTGCTCGACCGGCCTGTGATCGCCACCGGGCTCGCCGGCGGCCCGACCGGCGCCCGTCTGATGGAGCGCCTCGCCGAGGAGTCGATCCTCACGGACTTCACCTGGATCGCCGGCGAGTCGAGGACGAATCTCGCCGTCGTCGATCCCACCTCCGGCGAGCAGACCGAGATCAACGAGCGCGGCCCGGACGTCAGCGCCGAGGAGCTCGACCGGTTCCTGGAGAAGCTTCTCTACCTGGCCCGCGGCGCTCGCATCTGCGCGATCGCGGGGAGCCTGCCGCCGTCCGTCCCGCCGTCGTTCTCCGCCCGGATCGTCGAGGAGCTCAAGCAGATCGGAGTCGACACGATCGTCGACACGGAGGGCGAGCCGCTCGTCGCCTCGCTGCGTGCCGGGCCCGCCGCCGTGACGCCGAACGTGCGCGAGGCAGAGGGCGCCGTCGGCCATGAGTTCAACGACCGCGAGGACGCCCTCCTCGGCCTTCGCAGCCTGGTCGAGCTCGGGGCGATCGATGCCGTGATCACCCGGCCCGAGGGCTGCGTCGCATCGCTGCTGGACGCCGACGATCAGCGCCACGCCTACGAGGTCACCGCCCCCCAGGTCGAGCCGGTCGCCACCGTCGGCTCCGGCGATGCCTTCCTCGCCGGCTTCGTCGCCGCCCGTTACGACGGACGCCCGCCGGAGGAGTGCCTGCGCTTCGCGGTCGCCTGCGGCGCCGAGTCCACCCAGCACTTCGGCGCGGGCAGCATCGACCCGGCTGAGGTCGAGCGGCTGCTGCCGGGAGTCGAGGCGCGCGAGCTCGAAGCCCCCGCGACCGTCTAGATCCCGGCAGGGCCCGGGTTGACCGCTGTTATCCTTGGCCGAGCGTTGGTAAGGACCCTCCGAAACGCCGCTATCACCGCATTTCCGGCCCCGCGACGCGGGGTTTTTTCGTCCGCGAACGAACGTAGGGTGAGGCAATGGAAGTAGAGATCGGCCGCGGCAAGAAGGGCCGCAGGGCATACGGCTTCGATGACATCGCGATCGTCCCCTCCAGGCGGACCCGCGACCCCGACGACATCGACATCACCTGGACCCTCGGTCCGTACCGCTTCGAGCTGCCGTTGCTCGCCTCCGCGATGGACGGCGTCGTCAGCCCGAAGACCGCCGGCCTGATCGGCAACCTCGGTGGCCTCGGGGTCCTCAACCTCGAGGGCATCTGGTCTCGCTACGAGAACGCCGACGAGAAGCTCGATGAGATCGCGGCGGCGCCGAAGCCGGTCGCCACGCGGATCATGCAGGAGATCTACGCGGAGCCGGTCAAGGCCGAGCTGATCGCGAAGCGGGTCGAGGAGATCAAGGCCGCCGGCGCGGTCGCGTGCGGATCCCTCACTCCCCAGAAGGTCACCGAGCACTACGAGACCGCTCTCGAGGCGGGTCTCGACATCCTCGTCATCCAGGGGACGGTGATCTCGGCCGAGCACGTCTCTACCCAGACGGAGCCGCTCAACCTGAAGCAGTTCATCGCCGATCTCGACGTGCCCTGCGTCGTCGGCGGCTGTGCCTCCTACAACACCGGGCTCCACCTGATGCGGACCGGCGCGGTCGGAGTCCTGGTCGGCGTCGGGCCCGGTGCCGCCTGCACGACCCGCGGCGTCCTCGGGATCGGCGTGCCCCAGGCCACCGCCATCGCCGACGTGGCCGCCGCCCGCGGCCAGCACATGATGGAGACGGGCAACTACTGCAACGTGATCGCCGACGGCGGCATGCGAACCGGCGGCGACGTCTCCAAGGCGATCGCGGTGGGCGCCGACGCCGTGATGATCGGCTCTCCGCTGGCGCGCGCAAAAGAGGCTCCCGGCCGCGGCTTCCACTGGGGCATGGCGACCTTCCATCCCTCCCTGCCTCGCGGAGCCCGGGTGGCCACCCACCAGGACGGCACGCTCGAGGAGATCGTGCTCGGGCCCGCCCAGGACAACGACGGCACCTTCAACCTGATGGGCGCGCTGCGAACCTCGATGGCGACCACCGGCTACGCGGACATCCCCGAGTTCCACCGGGCCGAGGTGATGGTCGCGCCGGCCCTGATGTCCGAGGGCAAGCAGCTCCAGCGCGAGCAGTCGGTCGGCATGGGCTCGAACGGGCGCGCCACGGTCGCAACGGCGGTCGCCGTCAGCGATGACTGAAGCGGCCAGCGCCGCTTCGGATGACACCCAGGCTCGGGTCCACGTCCCCGAGCGCAGCGTTCCCGGCTCCGAGCCGGAGCTCCGCGAGGTCGATAAACGCGCCCCCGCGCAGGCGACCGAGGAAGTGCTCGTCCTCGACTTCGGCGGGCAGTACTCGCAGCTGATCGCGCGGCGCATCCGCGAGTGCGGCGTCTTCAGCGAGCTGCTCCCGCACGACACGCCGCTCGAGCGGATCAAGGAGCGCGGCCCGCGCGGCCTGGTGCTCTCAGGCGGGCCCGCCTCGGTCTACGCCGATGGGGCGCCCGCCCTCCGCAAGGAGCTGCTCGACCTCGGCATCCCGGTTCTCGGCATCTGTTACGGCATGCAGCTGATGGTCCATGAGCTGGGCGGCAGGGTGGAGCAGGCTCCGGCCGGCGAGTTCGGACGCAGCCAGCTCACGCTCCGCGATGGCGGCGGCACCCTGCTCGAGGGGCTGCCCGCCGAGCAGCAGTGCTGGATGAGCCACCGCGACACGGTCTTCGAGGCCCCTCCCGGCTTCACCGCTCTCGCCTCGAGCACCGAGTCGCCGGTCGCCGCGTTCGAAAGCACAGAGCGCGGCCTCTACGGGATCCAGTTCCACCCGGAGGTCGTCCACACCCCATACGGCACCGAGATCCTCACCCGGTTCCTCCGCGACGTCGCCGGCTGCAGGGAGCGGTGGTCACCCGCCTCGGTAATCGAGGAGCAGGTGAGCTCGATCCAGGCCCAGGTCGGCGACGCTCGCGCGATCTGCGGCCTCTCCGGCGGAGTCGACTCGGCGACCGCGGCCCTGCTCGTCCACCGCGCCATCGGCGACCGGCTCACCTGCGTCTTCGTCGACCACGGGATGATGCGCAAGGACGAGGCCGAGCAGGTCGTCACGGCCTTCCGCGAGCAGCACGGCATCCAGCTGGTCCACGTCGACGCCGCCGATCGGTTCCTCGACCGCCTCGCCGGCGTCGACGACCCCGAGACCAAGCGGAAGATCATCGGCGAGGAGTTCATACGCGTCTTCGAGGAGGAGGCGGGCAAGGTCGAGGACGCGCGCTTCCTTGTCCAGGGCACCCTCTACTCGGACGTGATCGAGTCGGGTGGCGACGGCCGCGCGGCGGCGACGATCAAGTCGCATCACAACGTCGGCGGCCTCCCCGAGGAGATGGAGATGGAGCTCGTCGAGCCGCTGCGGATGCTGTTCAAGGACGAGGTCCGCGCGGTCGCGGCGGAGCTCGGGCTTCCCGAGCGCTTCGTCTGGCGCCAGCCCTTCCCGGGGCCCGGCCTGGCGATCCGTGTCGTCGGCGGCGAGGTCACGCGCGAGCGCCTCGACATCGTCCGGGAGGCGGACGCGATCCTCCAGGAGGAGATTCGCGCCGCCGGCCTCTACCGCCAGCTCTGGCAGTCCTTCTGCGTCCTGCCGGTCGTCCGCTCGGTCGGAGTCCAGGGCGACGAGCGCTCCTACGCGCACCCGATCGTGATCAGGGCGGTCACCTCGGACGATGCGATGACGGCCGATTGGGCCCGCCTGCCCTATGACCTGCTGGAGCGCGTGTCTGCCCGGATCATCAACGAGGTCCGAGGCGTCAACCGCGTCACGCTGGACCTCACCTCGAAGCCGCCCGGGACCATCGAGTGGGAGTAGATGCGCGGGTCCTCCGCCCGCGAAGCCGAGGAGGAACCCGTTTGACGGTGAAGCCCGTTCAGCTCACTTCTTCTTGTGCTTCTTCGAGCCCGGCTTCTTCGCGCCGCGCTCGTAGGCGCCGATGTCGGGCTTCTTGTCCCGCCTGAAGCCGCGCTGGTCGTACCTCAGCGGGTCCGTCTTGTCGGCGTGAGCGATCGCCCTGGAGCCCTTCTCGAGCGCGATCGTCTTGGTGGGCCCGCCGTTCTTGGCGAGCTTGCCGAGCTTCAGCTTCCCGCCGAAGAGGTCGCCGATGGCGCCGAAGCCGTTGCAGCCGGCGGGGTTGCCGACCAGGTTGTAGCCCCGGGACTGGATGGCGTTGCCGAACGGAGTCGCGCAATCGGATGCCTGCGGCTCGTGGAAGGTCGCGACGGTGTTGAGGGCCATGATCGTGTTGACGCTGAAGACGTCGTCGTCGTCCTCGGTGTAGATGCCCCCGCCCAGCCCCGCCCGCTGGACACCGGATTCGAGTGCCGTGTTCGCCTGGTTCCGCGCGACGGTGACGTGGTCGAGCGCCACGGTCGCATGGGATCCGAGGAGCGTCGTCGGGTCGTTGGAGCCGATCCCGCCGCCGTCTCGCCCGGCCTTGTTGTTGGCGACCGTCGAGTTCTCGGCCTGCAGGCTCACGGCCGGCCCGGCACGCGGTGCGTTGATGCCGATTCCGCCTCCGCTTGCGGTCGTGGAGTTGCCCGAGACGGTCGAGCTGCTGATGCTCGAGTAGCCCGAGCCGGCGTCGAGGGCGACGCCGCCGCCGTATGAGCGGGAGTGGTTGCCGGTGACAGTCGATTGGGACACGCCCACCACCGACCGCCACTCATTCGGGGTCTGCGGGGCCGCCTCGGGTGGAATGGCCTTTCCAGGGCTGAAGATCCCTCCCCCGGCGCCCCTGGCCGAGTTGCCGCCGACATAGGAGCGAGTAACGTCGAGGCTGCAGTAGCTGAAGATCCCGCCGCCGTCCCCACCGGCGCTGTTGTGTGTCGCACGGCTGGCCGTGAAGCCCATCTGACCCTCGGGGCCGGCGCAGGGCTGGATGAAGTAGATGGCACCCCCGTCGCTCGCGGCTTTGTTGCCCTTGAAAACCGACTTGGAGATCCAGCTCGGACCGCCGGCGAAGTAGATGGCGCCACCGCGACCGTCCGCGGTGTTCTTGATGAAGCGGGTCTGCCTCACCCTCGGATCGCCGATAACCGCTCCGCCGTCGCCGTTGTCGCCCTGGGTCACGCGGGCGTGACCATCTCGCAGGATCAGTCGCTCGAGCGTCGGGGAGCCGGCGAAGACGCGGTCGATTCCGTTGGCGTCGATCGTCGCCAGCGGCCCCCGGCGCCCCTTGGTCCTGACCTCTATGTCGGGGAAGTGCAGGTCGAGATCCCCGGTGAGGGCGTTGTTCTCGCCGGCGCCGCGTCGGGTCAGCACGTAGCGCTTGCCCGGACGGAGCACGATCTTCCCGCCTTGGGCAGTGTCCGCGGCGATCACCGCCTCGCGCAGGGAGCAGTTTTTCTTCCTGCAGCCGTTGGGCGCCGGATCGTCGGTGCGGGTCGGGTGGTAGGTCTTGACGGATGCGGCGGACGCGGCGGACGCGCTGGTGAGCAGCACGAGCCCTGCGAGGCATCCCGCCAGCAGGCCGGTGAGCAGATGCGACCGCGTGAGCGGCCGGTGTACGGGGTGAGTCATTTGTTCCTTCACTGGGCTAACCCGAAATTAGGCTCGAAGGAGCGATTTCGCATCGGTGCTGGCAGCGTGGTCCGTGTCGGTGTGGAACGCCGACACAAGGCGCGATGGCCTAATCGGCCGAGTCGTAGAAGAGCCGCTTGCTTGCGGAGTACTGCCCCGGCGGGGGCTTCGGCTCCTCCTGCAGCGGGCCGCCTGATTGCTTGTCCCAGGCGCGCAGGTGGGGGAGGGGGTCGGTGCGGCTGCCGCCGGCGAACCAGCGGCCCTTCCACATCTCGAAGTGGAGGTGGCACACGTTGCTGTCCGTCCCCGTTTGCCCCACGGAGCCGATGCGCTGGCCTACCCGGACCCTGCGGTTCACGCCGACTCGCGCACGGCCCTTCATGTGGCCGTAGACGAAGTCGAATCGGGTTCCCTCGCCATGGAGGACGATGTAGTTGCCGTATCCGTCCGAGTAGCCGGCGGACCTCACCACGGAGTCATGCGCGGCCACGATCGGGGTCCCGCAGTTGGCGATGATGTCCTGGCCTGTGTGGATCGAACCGTCGGCGCGCTTCGCTCCGAAGCCGGTCACGTCGAGGTTGCCGTAGTTGTGCGCCCCCCTCAGCGGATAGCGGTAGCGCTGGTACGCGGAGGCTGGGGCTGCCAGCGCGGCTAGGGCCACCGCGACCAGGAGGGCGACTGGCAGGACTCGGCTAGGTCGCATACCCAGGTTTGAACACATCGAGGGCCGGGTTGTAGCACCCGCCTCGGAGCGGGCGCGCTTCTAGAAGCCCTGGTAGGTCTGCAGGTAGGGCAGTGGGTTGACCGGATGGCCGCCGCGATACCACTTGCCCAGCCAGAGCTCGAAGTGGAGGTGACAGGCCGTCGCGTCGCCGGTCTGGCCGACGACTCCAATCTGCTGGCCGGGTTGGACGACCTGGCCCTTGCTCACCATGCCGCGAGTCGCCAGGTGGGCGTACATGTAGTCCTGGTGGAGCTTCTTGTTGCGGATCACGACGTAGTTCCCGGCGAGCTTCTGGAAGCTCACCCACTTGACCTTGGCGCGGCTCACCGCGACCTCGGGGGTACCGCAGGCGGCCATGATGTCCTGGCCTTGGTGGCTGTGGCCCGCCCGGGCGGCGCCGAATCCCTGGCCGATGGTATGCGCGCCGGCCACGGGGAAGATCATCGAGCCGGTCGGGGCCGTGGTCGTGGTCGGGTCAGTCGTGGTAGTGGACCCGGGGGCGCCGACGCCGCCGCTCTGGGCGAAGGCGAGGGGAGCTCCGAGTGCGGCCGTCGCGATCGTCAGCGCAGCGATCAGCGCCGCTCCCCTTCGGGACGTACGACCAACCGGCTTGTCGATCAACACGCTTCGCACTCTCTCTGCGGCCTACGGAGTTAGCTGGCGGGCTCGCGCCGAGAGCGGCGCTACGAACCAGTTGGTTGCGATTCGCCCCTGGGGTGTGAACCCCTTTGGGTCCTCCGCTCCCTTCGGTTGAACCGAAGGGACTTGGCCTTGCTGGCGCGGCAGTATAACCGGAGGGCCGGGGGTCACCCCCCGGTCCCTCTGGTTACGAACGTCACTTATTGGATGTAGCCGTCCTCCTTCAGGTACTGCGTGGCCACGGCGGCCGGATCCTGCTTGTCGATGTCGACTCGGGCGTTGAGCTCCTGCATCACCGGCAGGGTCAGGCCCTTCTGCACCTTCTGGATCGTCGCCTGGTAATCCGGCCCGGCCTTCTGGACCGTCGACTGGTCGGTGACCCAGATGACGTTCCCCGAGGGGAAGATCCCCTTGTCGTCCTGAAGCAGGACGTACTTGTCCGGGTTGGCCGAGAGCTGAGCGTCCGACGTGAACACGATCGAGGCGTCGGCCTGGCCCTTGTCGAGGACCGTGTACCGCAGCCCGATGTCGACCGGGTTGAACGACGCAAACTGCAGGCCATAGGTGTCCTGCAGGCCGACCAGGCAATCGGCACGCTCGCGGCACTCCGGCGACCCGTAGAGGTTCAGGTCCTGGGACTTGCCCTGCAGGTCGGAGATCTTCGTGACCCCGAGCTCGTCGGCCTTGCTCTTCAGCATGCCGAGCGCATTCGCGTCGGCGAACGGCGTCGGCTCGAACGCGGTCTGTCCCTTCGGCTGGAGCTCCTGTTGCGCCTGGGCATAGGCGGCCTGGGCATCGGCGGGAACCGTGTCCTTGCCGAAGATGGACTGGAGGAGCGTCGACGTGTACTCCGGGTACCCGCTGATCTCTCCGTCCTGGAGCGCCTTATAGGCGATCGTCTCGGAGCCCAGGTTGAGGTTCGTCTTCACGTCGTAGCCCGCCGCCTGGAGGGCCTGCGCGTAGATGTTCCCGAGGATGTACTCCTCCGTGAAGTTCTTCGAACCCACCGTCAGCTGAATGCCGTTGTTGGCGGGATTCGACTTGATCAGGTTGGCGGAGTTGCCCCCACTCGTCCCGGTGTCGTTGTTGTTGCTGCCGCCCCCACAAGCGGCAACGCCTAGAGCAAGCACCAGCGCCGCAATCAGCACGAAGGCCGCCCTCTTTCGCGAATGGCCGGTCACCACGTGACCCTCCTCTCGTCTGGGGCTTGCTGCACCCCTGTAATGGACCGGGTGATCCTATGCCGCCGCACCGGCGCGCGCGAGCTTTAGACCTCGCGGCGTCAGGACCCACTGCAGCCCCGCCAGGCTGAGCTCGAGGGTCAGGGTGAGCAGCGCAATCAGGATCGCGCCGGCCACCACCCCGGCGTCGCCATAGACGTTCCGGCCGAGGATGTAGTCCCCGAGCGTGCTCACCCCGGCGAGGGAGGCCAGCGCGACAGTGGCGATGATGTTCACCGCGCCGGTGCGCACGCCGGCCATGATGGTCGGCACCGCAAGGGGCAGCTCGACGCGCCGGATGACCTGCAGCGCGCTCATTCCCATCCCCCGGGCGGCCTCCACGGCGTTTCGGTCCACCTGGCTGACCCCGACGTAGGCATTGGTCAGGATCGGCGGGATCCCCAGCACGGCGAACGCAAAGGTGACGTTGAGCAGCCCCACGCCGATGAACGCAGCCACGAAGGCGATCAGGGCGAGCTCGGGCACCGCCCGGCCCGCGTTGCCCAACGAGATCGCGAACGCCTCGCCCTTGCGGATATGGCCGAGAACGACGCCGGTCGGCAGCGCGATCGCGGTGGCCAGCCCCAGGGCGAGGAAGGTGACCTTGAGGTGCTGGCCCGTCAGATGCAGAACCTGGTCGGGGCCGCCGACGAGCGTGCCCTGGATGCGCGCCTCCTGCTGGTGCAGGATGAAGTCGATCGCGTCGCCGAAGACACCGAGGAACCCGAGAGTGACGTGGAGGCTCACGGTGTCGCCTCCCTGGCCGGCCGCCGCCACGGCGCGAGTAGGCGCTGGGCCAGGAGCAGCAGGAGATCGAACGTGATCGCCATCAGGATCATCAACCCGCCGGCGATCACGATGTTGGTCTTGAAGGTGAGCTGCTGGTAGAGCGGCTGGCCGAGGGTGTTCACGTTCGCGAACACCATCAAGCTCGCGACCGCCACCGTCGAGACGGTGGCAATTCGCAGCCCCGCGATGATCTCCGGCATGGCCAGGGGAAGCTCGACCCGCCAGAAGAGCTGGCGCTCGGTCATCCCCATCCCCCGTCCCGCGTCCTTGCTCTCCGCCGGGACGTTGGCGAGGCCGGCCACGATGTTCCGGTAGATGATCTGGAGCGTGTAGGTGGTGAGGACGATGATCGCCGTGGTCCAGCCGAGCCCGGTGATCGGCAGGAGCAGGAAGATGAACGCGAGCGACGGGATGGTGTAGAGGACCCCCGTCGTGCCGGTGAAGGTCGGGACCAGCCAGCGCTGGCGATGAGAGACCACGGCCATGCAGAAGGCGATCAGGAAGCCCACGGCCACGCAGACCAGGACCAGCAGCAGGTGGTTGAGCAGCGGGGTTGTGTAGCGGTCGAAGTTGTCGAACGCCCACCCCGGGCAGAAAGCCTTGTTCTGGGCCACGCAGCTGGCGTTGCCACCCGTCCGGTTGTGGATCGTGACCTGGCCCAGGAGGGGCGCAATCTGGGCTAGCAGGGGATTCATTCGCCCAGTGGCCGCTCGACCGCGGCGTGCTCCTCCACCTTCGCCTGGGGAGAGACCAGGAACTCGGAGATGATCTCCACGGAGAGAACGCCCGCGATCCGGCCCTGTGCGTCGGTCACCGGCGCGTACTGAGTCTCGGTCTGAAGCAGGTCGGCGAGCGCGTCCCTCATCACGTCGTCGAGGTCGAGGAGCGGCTCGGGGCGGCTGTCGGGCTTCTGGGGAACGGTGTCGCCCCTCAGGTCCGCGTCCGAGAGCCAGCCGATCGGTCGCCGCTCGGCGTCGACGACCAGGGCGTGCGGGACCTCGGCGCCCTCCAGCTTCGCCCGCACCTCGGCCGTCGACTGGCCGACGAAGGCAAGCGGCGCCTCCCACAGGTCGATGTCGCGCACTCTCATCAGGGCCAGCCGCTTGAGCGCGCGGTCGGCGCCGACGAAGTCCTCGACGAAGTCGTCGGCGGGCGCCATCAGCAGCTCGGCGGGGGTGGCGTACTGCGCGAGGTGGCCACCCTGCTTCAGGATCGCGATCCGATCGCCCATCTTGATCGCCTCGTCGATGTCGTGGGTGACGAAGAGGACCGTCTTCTGGATCTCGGCCTGGAGACGGAGGAACTCGTTCTGCAGACGCTCCCGGCTGATCGGGTCGATGGCGCCGAAGGGCTCGTCCATCAGCATCACCGGTGGGTCCGCGGCGAGGGCCCGGGCGACGCCGATCCTCTGCTGCTGGCCACCGGAGAGCTGGCTGGGGAAGCGATCGCCCAGCGCCGGATCGAGCCCGATCACCTCGAAGAGCTCGTCGACCCGCTTCCTGGTGCGGTCTCGATCCCAGCCGAGCAGGCTCGGGACGGTCGCGATGTTCTCGGCGATGGTCCGGTGCGGGAAGAGTCCCGTCTGCTGGATCACATAGCCCATCTCGCGGCGCAGCTCGGTCGGATCGCGGTCACGCACCGACGCATGGCCGATCAGGATGTCGCCCTCGGTGATGTCCACGGTCCGGTTGACCATCCGCATGGCGGTGGTCTTGCCGCACCCGGACGGCCCGACCAGGACGCAGATCTCGCCGGCCGGCACCTCGAGTGAGAGGTTCGTGATCGCAGGGGTCGTCTGGCCCGGGTAGCGCTTGGTCACATCCCGGTAGGAAACCGATGCTGCGGCACGCCCAGCCTCCACTGCGGGCTAGCCTACCGGCGCTATCATCCGCCGGCCGCGGGATTGGTGCGCGGCTCTTTTTATGGCCACAGCGACAGCGATGAAGACCTACCAGGCGACTGCCCAGGACCGCGAGCGGGACTGGTACGTCGTCGACGCCGATGGCAAGACCCTCGGCCGTCTCGCGACCCAGATCGCCGACGTGCTGCGGGGGAAGCGCAAGCCGACCTATACGCCCCACGTGGACGTGGGTGACTTCGTGGTCGTGGTGAACGCCGAGAAGATCGCCGTCACCGGCAAGAAGCGCGAGGACAAGCGCTACTGGCGGCACAGCGGGTATCCGGGCGGGATCCGCTCGCGCACGCTGGGTGAGCTGCTGGAGCAGCGACCAGAGGAAGTGATCCGCAGGGCCGTCAAGGGGATGCTTCCCCGGAACCGGCTCGCCCGCCAGCAGCTCCGCAAGCTCAAGGTCTACGCAGGCCCCGAGCATCCGCACCAGGCCCAGAAGCCCACGCAACTCGACCTCCAGACTTGATGGCGGACGACGACCAGAAGCAGCCCGAGGAGCAGCAGCCCGAGGAGCAGCAGCCCGAGGCCGAGGAGCAGCCTCCCGCCGAGGAGCAGCCTCCCGCCGAGGAGGCGCTCGCCGAGGACGCCGCGACCGAGGACGACGCGCAGGCCGAGGAAGCGGCCGCTCCGGCGGACGAGGCTCCGGCGGAGAAGGCTCCCGCCGAGCCGGCCAAGGCCGAGGGCAAGAAGAAGGAGGAGGTCGTTCCGGGGGCCGAGCTCGATCCGATCGCGATCGAGACCGAGCGCCCGCTGGACGCAGAGGAGCGCGCCCGCCGGGAGGCCGAGGAGGAGGAGCGCGCGAAGCGCGAGCGCGAGCTGATCGGCGAGGTGGACGAGACCGCTCCGGTTGCGGCCAAGCCGGCCAAGCTCTCCGGGGACGCCAGCTATTCCGCGACCGGGAAGCGGAAGTCCTCCATTGCACGGGTGATCCTGCGCCCCGGCGACGGCAGCATTCAGGTCAACAAGCGGAGCCTCGAGGAGTACTTCCCGCGTGCCTATCTGCAGACCGTCGCCAAGCAGGCCCTCGTCCAGAGCGGATACGAGGGCAACGTCGACGTTCGCGTCCGCGTTCACGGTGGCGGCATCTCCGGCCAGGCGTCCGCTGTCCGCCATGGCATCGCGCGGGCACTCTGCGACGTCGATCCCGCGCTTCGCCCCGAGCTCAAGCGCCGGGGCATGCTTACCCGCGACGCGCGGGTCAAGGAACGACGTAAGGCCGGCCTCAAGAAGGCCCGCAAGAAGCCTCAGTTCTCGAAGCGCTAGCGTCCGCCCGCGTGGCGGAGAGGAGATTCTTCGGGACCGATGGGGTCCGGGGCCCCGTGGGCGATTTGCTCACCCCCGACCTCGCTGTGCGGCTCGGCCGCGCAGCGGCGCTCCAGGCCGAGGCCGAGCGCCCTCAGGTCCTGATCGTTCGCGACACGCGCGAGTCCGGCCCGATGCTGGAGGAGGCCCTCGCCGCGGGCGTGGCCGCCGGGGGAGGGGACGCGATGCTCGGCGGGGTCCTACCGACGCCCGCCGCCTCGGTGCTGGCGCGCCGGCTGAGCTTCGATCTCGCCGCCGTGGTCTCCGCATCCCACAATCCCTTTGCCGACAACGGGATCAAGTTCTTCAGCTCCCGCGGCGCCAAGCTCGACGACGACTCCGAGCTGGCGATCGAGGCGCGCCTGGACGATCAGACCGGTGAGCGTGTCGGGGGCGTGAGGGTGCTCGAGGGAGCGTTCGATGACTACATCAGGGAGCTGCGAACGGCCTTCCAGCTGGATCTCTCCGGCCTGCGCATCGCCCTCGATTGCGCCAACGGCGCCACCCACCGCGCCGCCCCGGTGATCTTCGGGGCACTGGGCGCGGATCTCGTGCTGACCGCGGTGGAGCCGGACGGGCGCAACATCAATGCCGCCTGCGGCTCGACGCACCCCGAGACCCTGGTCGACCTGGTCAAGACATCCGGCGCCGACATCGGCTTCGCGTACGACGGCGATGGCGACCGGGTGCTCGCCGTCGACGGCAATGGCCGGCTGCACGACGGCGACGACCTGATCGCGCTGATCGCCACCGACCTCCAGGACCGCGGTGAGCTGGAGGGTGGGGTGGCGGTCACCGTGATGACCAACTTCGGCTTCCACAAGACGATGGAGGCCGCCGGCATCGATGTCGCCCAGACCCAGGTCGGCGACCGCTACGTGATCGAGGTGCTGCTGGACCGCGACTGGCACCTGGGCGGCGAGCAGTCGGGGCACATCGTCTGGACCGACTTCGCGCCGACGGGCGATGGAATCGCGGCCTCCCTTCTCACCCTGCGCGCGCTTCGCGGGCGCCGGCTCGAGAAGGTGGAGCCCTTCGAGCGGCTGCCCCAGCGGCTCGAGAACGTCCGGATCGCGGATCGCGGTGCCGTCGAGGGTGCCGCCGCCCTCTGGAGCGCCGTCGATGCCGAGAACGCGACACTCGAGGGACGCGGCCGCGTGCTCGTCCGGGCTTCCGGGACGGAGCCCCTGGTGCGGGTGATGGTCGAGGCCCCGGATGAGAAGGAGTGCGAGGCGATCTGCAAGCGCCTGGTCGAAATCGTCAAGCGCGAGTTGGAATAGCGGTTTCGCTCTACCCTGTACTCCCCTTATGTGCGGCATCGTCGGATATGTAGGTGACCGACCGTGCCGGGACCTGCTGATAGCCGGGCTGGAGAAGCTCGAATACCGGGGCTACGACTCCGCCGGCATCTCGGTGATCTCGGACGGCGAGATCGACAGCGTGCGCGCCGTCGGGAATCTCGCCAACCTTCGCGCGGCGGTCGAGGAACACTCCGCCAACGGCGATGCCGGCTCCGTGGCGGTCGCCGCCAAGCCCGCGACGATCGGGCTGGGCCACACGCGCTGGGCCACGCACGGCCGGGTTACCGAGGAGAACGCCCATCCGCACGGTGACTGCGAGGACAAGATCCACATCGTCCTCAACGGGATCGTCGAGAACCACGCCGAGCTGCGGCGTGAGCTGACCGGCGAGGGGCACGAGTTCACCTCGGAGACCGACGCCGAGATCGTCGCCCACCTGATCGAGCGCCATTACGACGGCGACCTTACCCAGGCGGTGCGGCTGGCCTTCGCGGATCTGCGCGGCCACTACGCGTTCGTGGCGATGCACAACGATCACGAGGACACGCTCGTCGCCGCGAGGAAGGAATGTCCGCTGATCGTCGGCCTCGGCGATCATGAGAACTTCGTCGCCTCCGCCATCCCCGCCTTCCTGGCGGAGACCAGGCGCGCCCTGGGGATCAAGAACGACGAGATCGTCACCGTCCAGAAGGGCGGCGTCACCGTGATGGACGCGGACGGCAACGTCGTCGAAGGCCGAGAGCCGATCGAGGTCACCTGGGACGAGGATGCCGCCGAGAAGGGCGGTTACTCCACGTTCATGCTGAAGGAGATCCACGAGCAGCCAGATGCGGTGGCGGAGACGATCACCGATCGGCTGCCGAGCCTGGACGGAGTCGATCTGTCCGACGTGGATCTCGACGACGACTTCCTCAAGGGCATCGAGCGGATCGTGATCGTCGCCTGCGGGACCTCGTACCACTCCGGCCTCGTCGGCCGCTACGCGATCGAGCAGTGGGCCCGGGTCCCGGTCGAGATGGACATCGCGTCCGAATACCGCTACCGCGAGCCGGTGCACCGCCCGAACGACCTCGTCATCGGGATCACCCAGTCGGGTGAGACCGCGGACACGCTGGCGGCGATGCGGCTGGCCCGCGAGGGCGGCTCGAAGGTGCTCGCGATCTGCAACGTGATGGGGAGCCAGGCGACCCGGGACGCCGACGCGGTCCTCTATACGCGCTCGGGGATCGAGATCAGCGTGGCCGCGACCAAGACCTTCGTCAGCCAGGTGGCCGCCATGTACCTGCTCGGATTGCGCCTCGCCGAGTTGCGAGGGACGATGGAGCGCGACCGGATCGCGGAGCTCGTCGCCGAGCTCAAGGCGCTCCCCCACAAGATCCAGGAGACGATCGTCTCCTGCGACGAGCGCGTCAAGGCGATCGCCCGCTCCCACCACGACCAGCGCTTCTTCATGTATATCGGCCGCCACATCGGGCTGGCCGTCTGCCTGGAGGGAGCCCTGAAGCTGAAGGAGATCTCCTACATCCCCGCGGACGCCTACGCGGCGGGCGAGATGAAGCACGGGCCGATCGCGCTGCTGGACGAGTCGACCCCGGTGGTTGCGGTCGCGACGGACAGCCCAGTGGTGGAGAAGATGCTCTCCAACATGGAGGAGGTCCGCGCCCGTGGCGCCGACGTAATCGCCGTGGCGACCGAGGGCTGCGCCGGGGTCGAGGAGGCCGCCGACCAGACGCTGTTCGTGCCACGGACCGACTGGATCGTGCAGCCGATAGTCGCGATCGTGCCCCTGCAGCTGCTTGCCTATTACATCGCCCGCGAGAACGGCCTGAACGTGGACCAGCCTCGCAATCTGGCGAAGACGGTAACCGTCGAGTAGCTGGTCTAGGATGCCCGGCTCGTGAGGCGCCGTCGCACCCCCGCCATGCTGCTCGCCTGCGTTGCCGTGCCGGCCGCGATCCTCGCCGGCTGTGGAGGGGGCGGCGGAGGCAGCACCGACGTCGGCCCGGCCGCCGCGGTGCCGGCGAACACGCCGATCTATCTGGACGCGACCGTCAAGCCGACCAGCTCGGCCAAGACCGACGCCAACGCCGCGCTGGGAAAGATCCTCCACACGAGCGATCCCGGCGCGAAGATCGTCTCGCTGATCGAGGACCAGTCGAAGGCGGATGGCCATCCGATCAACTACCAGCAGGACGTCGCGCCCTGGCTCGGCGAGAAGGCGGGCGTCTTCTTCACCTCGCTCGGAACGAACTCCCAGGGTTCGGTCGTCGTCGAGACGACGAACCCGAGTGCATCGCTTGCCTTTGCCCAGAAGGCATCCGGCGACACCGCGACCGATCCCGCGCCTCAGACCTATAACGGCGCCTCCTACCAGGCCGACAAGAGCCAACCGGGCCAGGTCTTCGGCACCGTCGGCAATTTCCTGGTCGAGGGTGACCTGGCGGGCTTCAAGGCGGCGGTCGACGCCAACTCAGGCGACTCGCTCGGCGACAGCAGCGACTTCAAGGACGCCATCGGCGACCTGCCCGACAACCGACTCGGCACGGTCTACACGATCCCCAAGAACTTCATCGCCGCTCTGGGGCCCGACCAGTTCGATCCGAACAGCCAGGCCCTGCTCGAGAAGACCGCCGGCGACTCGATCAACGAGCCCGCCGCGGGCGCGCTGACGGCCTCGGCGGACAGCATCGAGCTCGAGGCGACCGGTGGCAGCAACGGCGTGGACACGCCGGAGAGCTCGCTGATCGCCGCTGTCCCCTCGCAGGCATGGCTCGCCTTCGGCATCGGCAACCTCGGCGACTCCGTGAAGCGGAGCCTCGATCAGGTGAAGGAGGCCATCCCGAACTTCGATTCCGTCGTGCAGCAGATCCAGTCGACCACCGGGTCTTCGCTCGACCAGCTCGAAGGCGCTCTGGGAGACGCGGTGATCTACGTCCAGGGGACGAGGCAGTCCACACTGACCGGCGCGCTCGTGGTGCAGACCAAGGATGCGAATCTCACCGGCAGGCTGCTCAGCCAGCTGCGGGAGCTGCTCCAGCTCGGTAGCGGCGGCATCAAGCCGCTGCGGCTCTCGGGTGGTGGCACCGGGTTCCAGATCAACGATCCGAGCCTGGCGCCTCGGCCGGTCGAGATCGCCCAGCAGGGGGACAAGTTCGTGATCGGCTACGGCGACAACTCCGCCGAGCAGTCGCTGGCGCCCGCGCAGACGCTGGCCGATGCGCCGACGTTCACGACCGCCCACGGCCAGGTCTCCTCGCTCGGCACCGACCTCTTCCTCGACTTCCCATCCGTCTTCGCGCTGGCCGAGTCCTCGGGCGCAAAGTCAGACCCGGGTTTCCAACAGGCCAAGCCGTACCTGAACGCGCTCAGCTATCTGGTCACCGGCTCGGGCAGCAGCGGCGACAAGGCCGAGTTCAAGGCGGTCGTGGGGCTGAAGTAGGAGCGTCGTGGCCCTCGGAGTCGGCATCGACCTGATCGAGATCGAGCGCCTGGAGCGCGCGCTCGAGCGCCGCCCGCGGCTTGCGGAGCGCCTGTTCACCGACGGTGAGCTCGCCTATGCGCGCGGCCGCGCGCGTCCCGGCCGTCATCTGGCGGCCCGCTTCGCGGCGAAGGAGGCCGTGATCAAGGCATTGGGCCGCGGTGTGCCGCCGCGTGAGATCGAGGTCGAGGCGGGCGCACCCCCGCGTGTCCGGCTCCACGGGAGCGCAGCGGAGTTCGCGGGCGACCTGGAGATCGCGATCTCGCTCACCCACTCGCGCGAGAGCGCGGCGGCCGTCGCGATCGCAGGCTAGCTCGCCCTACCTGCGCTTCGCCCGCAGCGGGGTAGGCTGGCGCCGATGGAGGACTGGCTCGATCCCTGCCTGGACGCCGAGGAGATGCGCGCCACCGACCGCTGGGCGATCGAGGATCGCGGCGTACCCTCGCTCGAGCTGATGGAGACGGCCGGCCGCGCCGTCGCCGAGGCAGCCGCCCAGGTCGCCACCTCGAGCAGGGCAGCGGTCGTCTGCGGCAAGGGGAACAACGGTGGGGACGGGCTCGTCGCCGCCCGAGCGCTGCGCGAGACCGGGCTGGAGGTGGAGGCGCTGCTGCTCGCGCCGCCCGACGAGCTCTCCGAGGACGCCAGGGCGAACGCCGATCGCGCGGGCGGGGTGAGGCGGGTGGATCCGGGAGAGCTCCCGGCCGCAATGCAGGGCGCCGGAGTGGTCGTCGACGCCGTCTTCGGCACGGGTTTCGCGGGCACGCCGCGGGGTCCGGCGGCCTCGGCGATCGACGCGATGAACGAGGCGGACGCCCCTGTGGTGGCGACCGACATCGCATCCGGCGTCAACGCCTCGAGCGGCGAGGTCGAGGGAATGGCCGTCGCGGCCGACGTCACCGTGACCTTCCATGCGCCGAAGCTGGGGCACTGGATCGCCCCAGGCAAGGATCACACCGGGGAGCTGCGGGTCGCCCCGATCGGCATCCCGGAGGGCGCACCCATCGATCCGAAGGCGGGCCTGATCGATCCGCGGGTGCTCCAGCTGGCGCCCAGCCGGGCCTCCGGTTCGACCAAGTTCAGCTCCGGGCAGGTGGTGATCATCGGCGGATCGCGCGGGCTCACCGGCGCTGTCTGCCTGGCGGCGTGCGCTGCGATCCGCACGGGGGCCGGTTACGCGACCGTGGCGGTCCCCGCCGACCTGGAGCGGATCTTCGAGGTGAAGCTGACCGAGGTCATGTCGATTGGGTGCGCAAGCCGCGACGGCAGGCTGCGCCCGGCCGCCTCGGAGCAGATCCTCGCCGCGACCGAGCGCGCCGCCTGCGTGGTGCTCGGCTCCGGGATGGGCCGCGAGCCGGCGACCCAGCGGCTCGCGCAGGAGCTCACGGCGAGGATCGCCGCGCCCCTGGTGATCGACGCCGACGGCCTCAATGCGCACGCAGCGCGCATCGAGGGGCTGGCCGAGCGCAGCGCGCCATTCGTCTTGACGCCGCACGCGGGGGAGATGGGCCGGCTGCTCGACCGGGACTCTGAGGCGATCGAGGCCAGGCGGGCGGAGAGCGCACGAGAGGCAGCCGAGCGAAGCGGGGGGATCGTCCTGCTCAAGGGTGACGACTCGATCGTCACCGACGGCAAGCGCCTGGCCGTCAATCGCGTTTCGGCCCCCCAGCTGGCGACCGCCGGGACGGGCGACGTCCTTGCGGGGATGATCGCCGCCCTCATCGCCAGAGGCGTCGAGCCTTTCGCCGCAACCTGCGCCGCCGTGGTGGCCCACACCCGCGCCGGCCGAGCGGCGGGAGAGCGGATCGGCCACGACTCGGTGATCGCCGGCGATGTCATCGACTCGATACCGGCGGGGCTGGCGCCCTGAGACCGCCAGATCAGATTGGCCGAGCCCTGGCGACTATTGACGTCGGGGCGGTGGAGCGGAACTGCCGGACGCTCAAGGACCGCGTCGGGGAGGACACCGAGCTCTGCGCGGTGGTGAAGGCGAACGGATACGGCCATGGTGCCGCCGCCTGTGCCGCCGCGGCGATGCGCGGAGGGACCACGAGGCTGGCGGTCGCCGCCGCGTCCGAGGCCGAGGAGCTTCGGCTGCACTTCCCGGAAGCCCCGATCCTCGTGATGGGCGCGCTCACCGAGGCGGAGCTGCAAGTCGCTCTGGCCGCGCGGGCCGATGTCGCAGTCTGGCGCGAGGAGTTCCGGGAGCTCTGCTCGCGGGTCGCCGCCGAGCTCGGCCGGATGGCGCGGGTTCACGTCAAGCTCGACAGCGGGATGGGGCGGCTGGGGGAGCGCGATCCGGCGAAGCTGATCGAGCTGGCCCGTGCCTGCCAGGCCGACCAGAGGCTGGAGCTGGCGGGAGTCTGGACGCATTTCGCCACCGCCGACGAGGAGGGCGACGCGTATCTCGGAGAGCAGCTCGCCGCATTCATGCCCGTCGCCGAGACGGTGCGTGAGATCGCGCCGGAGTGCACCGTCCACGCCGCCAACAGCGCCGCCACCATCCGTGACGCGGCCACCCACTTCGACATGGTGCGCTGCGGCATCGCCATCTACGGGCTGGACCCATTCCAGCGAGACCCCGCCGAGCACGGCCTCGAGCCCGCGTTCGAGCTGCATTCCTACGTAGCCGACGTGAAGCGCTTCGAGGCCGGGGCGAGCGCCGGCTACGGTCGCACCTGGCAGGCTCCGGTGGACACCTGGGTCGGCGTGCTCCCGATCGGCTACGGCGACGGGGTGAGGCGAGGCCTCTCCAACAACGGGGAGGTTCTTGTCGCCGGGAGGCGCTATCCGCTGGTCGGCACGGTCTCGATGGACAACATCACGATCGACCTCGGCCCCGAGACGGACGTGGAGCCGGGGGGGCCGGCGGTGCTGATCGGCGCCCAGGGGTCCGACCGGATCCTGGCCGAGGAGGTCGCAACCCGCCTCGACACGATCAACTACGAGATCACCTGTGGGATCTCACAGCGGGTGACTCGCGAGGTCCGGGAATGACGCTCGAGGACGCGCTTGCCGCGGCCCCATCCATTGCCGCCGCGCGGACCGCGCTGGAGGAGGACCGGGGCCCGGCCTGGATAGTGGGCGGAGCCATACGCGACGCGCTGCTCGGGGAGCGGGTGGCGGATGCCGACATCGCGGTGGAGCCGGGTCGGGAGGAGAGCGCCGCCCGCGCGATCGGCGGGGTCGCGGGCGGATCGGCCTTCCAGCTCTCGGAGGAGCACGCCGCCTGGCGGGCGGTGTCAGGCACGGAGGGCTGGCACGTGGACGTGGCCGCCCTGCGGGCGGATTCGATCGAGGGCGACCTCCGGGCCCGGGACTTCACGGTCAACGCGATCGCGATTCCGCTGGCCGGGGGGGATCCGATCGATCCGACCGGCGGGGTGGCCGACTCCGAGGCCCGGCTGCTGCGAGCGGTCTCGGACTCGGCCTTCGGGGAAGATCCCATCCGGCTCCTTCGAGCCTGCCGGCTCTCCGCGGGCCTTGGATTGACGATCGACCCCGGGACCATCGAGCTGGCCCGAGCCCATGCGGCCCACGCCGCGGACCCCGCCGGCGAGCGCCAGTTCGCCGAGCTGCGGGGAATCGTCGCCGGGCCCGATCCGCTGCTCGGCGTCGAGCTCATGGACCGACTTGCGCTGACCGCGGTGGTCCTGCCCGAGCTCGAGACGCTTCGCGGAGTCGTCCAGAACCCGAACCATCACCTCGACGTCCTCGGCCACACGCTCGCCGTCCTCGAGGAATGGCTCGGCATCGAGGCAGACCTGAGCGAGTTCGCCGGAGATCTGGCGGGGGAGATCGAGGCATTCCTCGCCGAGCCCCTCGCCGATGAGCTCACGCGCCTGGGTGCACTCCGGTTCGGCGCCCTCTTCCACGACCTGGGAAAGCCCGAGACCCGCTCGGAGGGATCCGGGTACGTGACGTTCATCGGCCACGACGAGGTCGGCGCCCGGATCATCGCTGGGATCTGCCGCCGCCTGCGCACCAGCCGCCGGCTCAGCGTCCAGCTCCAGGGCCTCGCCCTTCACCACCTGCGGCTCGGCTTCCTGATTCACCAGCGGCCCCTGTCCCGCCGCGCCGTCTACGACTACCTGGTGGCCACCGAGCCGGTGTCCGCCGACGTCACCCTGCTCAGCGTCGCCGACCGGCTGGCCGCGCGCGGCGAGGGCCCGCTGGCGAGCCCCGAGATGGTTGAGGCCCACCTCGATCTCGCCCGGGAGATGCTCCGCGACGCCCTCGCCTGGCACCGGGACGGCCCGCCCCGCCCGCCACTGAGCGGGGACGAGCTGGCTGACGAGCTCGGCCTCTCGCCCGGCCCGGAGATGGGCAGGCTGCTCGAGGAGCTGCGCGCCGAGGCGTTCGCCGGCGAGATCAGCGGGCGGGCGCAGGCCCTCGAGCGGGCCAGGCAGCTCCGATAGCCATTCGTCGGACTTAGTGACCATCGCGGTATCCCTGAGCGCGGCGTGACCGCTCTCAATAGAGAAAGAGGAATGACTCCAGCTAGGAAGGGAGCAGGAGCACGATGAGAAGACTTGTCAGCGCCTGCGCGGTATGCGCGGTGGCGATCGGGTTGGTCGCCGTGCCGAACGCGCTGGGCGTGAAGAGCGCGAAGCAGGTCGGCGGCACGGTCTCGGTGGGCGTGACGCCCACCACGGTCGATTCGACCACGACCACGCTCACCGCCAGCGGACGTATCTCGAGCAACAGCAACTGCAAGAAGGACAGGACGCTGCATTTCGCCTATGTCAATGGTGCGACCGTCACGCCGCTGGCCGAGACGGCTGAGACGAAGTCGAAGGGCTCGTACACGGCGACCCTGCCCAAGCCGACGGACACGAACCCGCCCACGGCGAGCGTCGTCCTGAGGGCGACCGTCGACCCGACGACTCGCAAGGTCGGCAGCAAGAAGAAGGGCAAGAAGACCAAGAAGGGACGTCGCTTCGATTGCCTGACGTTCAGCGGCGACAGCGCCCCGATCGCGATCGCCCCAGCGACTCCATAGCTAACAAGGCGGCATCCATGTGCCGGCGAGTGGCCCGCCCCCCGCGGGCCACTCGTATTTTGGGGGTCTGTAGCCTGCCGCCCGGATGGCGGACCCTGACTGCCTCTTCTGCGGAATCGTCGACGGCTCGATCCCGAGCCAGACGATCGACTCGGATGAGCGCACGGTCGCCTTCATGGACATCAACCCGGCGACACCGGGGCATGCGCTGGTCGTGCCGCGGACCCACTCCGCCGACCTCCTAGAGATAGCGCCCGAGGACCTGTCCGCGACGATGCTGGCTTCACAGCGTCTCGCCGGGCGCATGAAGGAGGTCCTCGGAGCGGACGGGATCAACCTGATCAACGCCTGCGGGGCCGTTGCCTGGCAGACGGTGTTCCACTTCCACATCCACGTCGTGCCCCGTTACGAGGATGATCCGCTCAAGCTTCCCTGGATCCCCGAGCCCGGGGATTCCGATGAGATCGCGGCGACCGCCGCCAAATTGAGAGGTGAGAATGGCTGAAACGAAGACCGCGCCGATCCGGCTGGAGCGCGACGGCAACGTCGCGTCGATCGTCCTCTCCAACCCGCCGCTCAATCTGTTCGGCGACGACGCGTGGGGGGCGTTCGTCTCCTGCATCGAGGAGGTCGAGGGTTCCGACGCGCGCTCGCTCGTCTGGCGGGCGGACGGTGACATCTTCACCGGCGGCGTCGACGTGAACAGCTTCAAGCGGGTGCAGGAGGACGGGAGCGCGTCGGATTCGTTCGGCTCGCTCATCCCTGTCGTGCGGAGGCTCGAGGAGTTGCCGATCCCGACCCTGGCCCTGGTGCACGGCCTCTGCCTGACCGCCGGGCTGGAGATCTCGCTGGGTTGCGACATGATCTGGGCGACGGAGTCGGCCCGCTTCGGGCTGGTCGAAGCGGTCGTCGGGCTGACCCCTGGGGCGGGCGGCACGCAGCGGATGGCCGAGCGCGCCGGCCCGGCGCGGGCCAGCGAGTTCGTGATGAGCGGCGGCCTCTACGACGCCGCGACGCTCGAGCGCTGGAACGTGGTCAGCCGCGTGGTCCCGGACGACCAGCTGCTCGAGAAGGGGATGAAGTTCGCCCACCGGCTCGCGGACGGCCCCACGGTCGCCCACGGCGCGACGAAGCGGATCATCCGCGCCTACCGCGCGGGCGGCGTGAACGAGGCGGACAGCGTCACACCGAGCGTGTTCGCGGATCTGTTCGCCTCGGAGGACCTGAAGAACGCGGTAGCGAGCTTCCTGAAGGACGGGCCCGGCAAGGCGACGTTCGAGGGGCGCTGATACACCCGCTACCCTGCCCGGTCGCATGGCGAAGGAAGAGAAGATCGAGATGGAGGGCGAGATCACCGAGGCGCTGCCCAACACGATGTTTCGCGTCAAGTTGGACAACGACCACGAGGTCCTCGGCCACATCTCGGGCAAGATGCGCCGCCACTACATCCGCATCCTCCCGGGGGACAGGGTGAAGATCGAGCTGTCGCCGTACGACCTCGACCGGGGGCGTATTACCTACCGTTACAAGTAGCCCATGGCGGGTAGACCACTTCCGTCACAAACCGGAGGGATGAGATGAAAGCCGCAGGCAAGGCACTCGCTCTGATCGCCGTCGCCGCGCTCTGCCTGGGCGCGTTCAGCCCGGCCGCGGTCGCCGGCAAGAAGAAGAAGAAAAAGACGGCCGTCGTCTACTTCACCGGCAGCCCGAAGTTCAACAAGGGCGGGAAGGTGATGGCGAAGGGCAGCCTCAACACAGTCAGCGCTTGCAAGCCCTCCCGCGGGATGAGGCTGCAGCTGCTCGATGTCAACGGCGTCGTGATCGGCACGCTCGACGGCTCCACCTCCGACACGAGCGGGAACTGGGTCCTTTCCGGACAGTTGCCTAACGCGCTGCCGGTGGGGACGAACTCGGTGCGGGTTAAGGCCACCAAGCGATCCGTGAAGAAGTTCGTCTGCAGGGCGGGCGTGTCGACGCCTGCGGCAATTCCCGCAAGCTAGACAGCCGCGCTCTACCTAATTATGATTAGTCCCAGTGCTGGGACTGAGGGGAACAAGCAGACTGGTCGCATTGCTGGTGCTCTTCGGGCTCGCCCTGATCCTGGCCCTCTGCGTGGTGCTGCTGTCGACTCAGCCGTCGGCCGCGTAGCTCACAGATAGGACCTGGACGCGGTCGGATCCGGATCCGCCAGCTCCGCGATCAACGAGGACCAGCCGAATTCCCTGGCGCCGAGGCCCTCGCCCGAGTAGGGCTCGTAGAACTCGCGGAGCCGGTGCTCGGCCACCGCGTCGCTCAGGCGCTTCGCCATCTCCATCGCTTCCGCGTCGTATCCGAGACGGAGCAGCCCGATCCAGATCAGCCACGCCGAGTTGATCCAGGTCGGGCCTCGCCAGTAGAGGCGGCGAAGCGGGCCCTTCCACTTGCGGGGCTCGAAGGTCGGCTCCTCCGCGGAGACCGAGGTGGGCGGGAAGGGAAGCCAGTACCTGCGCTGATCGAGCAGGTGCTCCTGGACCAGGCGCCTGCCGATCTCGACCGGGAGGTCGGGAAGCGCCAGCGGCGCCAGTGCCGACCAGGTCGAGGTACGGATGCGGCGGTCCTGCCCAGCCGGGTCCGTCCGGCTCTCGTGGGCCAGCTCGCCGCGCGCGATGTCGAGGAAGAGCCCGCGGCGCTCGTCCCAGAGGCGCTCGACGATCCTCGGGGTGATCGAGGGCTCCCCGGCCGCGATCCGGGCCAGGCACCAGAGGACGTTGGTGACCACCTCGCAGAGCAGCGGCCCGCCGGCGTCGAGCACGCGGCGCGCGTCCCAGCCGAGCCGCCTGTTCTTGGCGATCAGGAAGGGGAACAGGGGCCGGGCATGAGCGCGCAGGCCCCACACCGGGTCGAACTTGGGCGACGAGTCGAGGCCCGACTCATCGGGCTGGACGATCCAGAGCAGCCCGTCGCCGTCCAGATCCCGATTGGCCTCCAGCCACCGGTGATGGGCCGCGATCCCCGGCTCTGCCGCCGGGTCGCCGACCGCGATCCGCCAGGCCCAGGCCAGCAGCGGCGGCTGGATCGTCGACGTGTTCCGTGCCTTCCGTGAGGTGACGTTGTAGGTCCAGCGGCGCTGCCAGTCGACGTGGTCGTGCCAGAAGATCGTGTGGCCGATGAAGCCGTTCTCGGACGCGCCCGCCAGCAGGCTCCGGAGCTCGCTCTCGGCGCGTGAGCGGTCGAACCGGCGCCAGACGATCGAGTGGAAGCACGAGTCCCAGTACCACTGCCATGGATAGTGGCCCGGGCTCGGCCTCGAGTACCCATACGGGACGCCATCGCGTTCGCCGTCGGTCCAGTTTCCGCGCAGCGTCTCCTCGGCGATCCTGAGGACGCGTCCGGCCTCGAGCGAGACTGTCGTTTCAGTCAATAGTCATCCGCCGCATGCCTCGGAGGGCTACGAAGCTGAGAATCGCGGCCAGCCCGAAGAGCGCCAGATAGCCCGGCCAGGTGTCGCTCCAGGTCACTGAGCCGACGAATCCCTGGCGGGCGGCCTCCACGACCTGGGTCACGGGGTTGATCCGGGCCACCGTCTGCAGCCATCCGGTGAGCAGGTCCAGCGGGGCGTATGCGGTCGTCAGCAGGACGGCGAGGAACATTCCCACCTGCATCACGGGGGCCGCCGACTGGGTGCGGAAGCGAAAGGCGAGCGACGTGCCCCAGGTCGCGGCCACCACCGCCATGCCCATGACCAGCGTGAGTGCGATCGCCAGGCCGAGCAGTCCCGGCCAATGAGCTCCGACGGCGAACGCGACCACCAGCAGGCAGGTCGCCGGCAGCAGCGACCGCAGGCTTGCCGACAGAACCAGGCCGGCGAGGAGGACGGGGCGTGGCGCCGGCGAGGCGAGCAGACGGTCGAACCATCCCTGCTCGATGTCGCGGGCCAGATTGACGCCGGTGGCCGCGCCGGTGAAGGCCGCGCCCTGCAGGAGGCTCACCGGGATCAGGAAGCTCTGGTAGCTGGAGGTTGTGAAGCCCGGGAGCAGGGTCAGGCTGCCGAAGACGCTGGTCAGCCCGAGGAAGAAGATGGTGGGAGCCAGCACGCCTGGGATCGCCGCGCCCGGAACACGAGTGATCTCGTTGAGCGCTCGCCGGACGAGCGCCCGGATGGTCGCCGTGGAGCTCCGCCAGCTCACAGGCCCCTCCGCAACCTGCCGCGCATGGCGAAGGCGCAGAGCGCGAAGCCGAGCGCGCCTATCCCGACCACCGAGGCGATGGCCTTCAGCTCCGTCGTGGCCGACCAGCCGGCGATGATCGGCTCGCGGATCCCATTGACGATGAAGCTGAGCGGGTTGTACTGCGCCACCCAGGAGGCCGGCTCGAGCATCAGATTGGCCGGGAAGAAGGCGTCGGAGAGGAACAGGATCACGAACACCAGCGGGAAGATCCCCTGGACGACGCTGGCGCTGTTGGAGCGGAGGGCGATCGCGGCGCCGATTGAGCCGAAGGCGAGGGCGGCCGCGGAGGTCAGTGCGATGGTCCAGATCACGGCCGGCACGCCCTCGTTGATGGTCGCGCCGAAGATCAGTCCGAGGATCGTGAAGTAGACGGCGATCATCGCCCCGAGCATCGCGGTGGCGGTCAACCGGCCCAGGACGACGGAGGAGCGCGAGATCGGCGCGGCGTACAGGCGGTCGGTGAACCCCATCTCCATGTCGATCGCGAAGGCGATCGCTCCGGAGTTGCCGGTCATCATCACCGACTGGACGATCGCCCCGGCCAGCATGAACGAGAGGAAATTGGCGACCGGGGGGAACCCCGGTAGGTCGACCGCCCGTCCCGCACCGGCGGTCTGGATCGCGAGCAGCGCCGTGGGGAAGATCACGAGCGGCGCAGCGAGCTGAGGGCGGCGAAGGGTCTGCTTGACGGAGCGTCGTCCGAGTGCCAGGACCACCCGCGCATTCGCCACCAGCCGGTCGATCACTCGACCGCCTCAACCTCTCCGGTGTCCTGCGAGCCCTCGAGGTGCTGGCCCGTCTTGTGCACGAACACGTCATCGAGCGTGGGCTGGACCAGATCGAGCGACTCGACGTCAAGCCCCTCCTTGTTCAGGGCCACGACGATCGGGCCGACCTCGGAGGTGCCGTGCTCGAGCTCGACCATCAGCGTCCCGTCCCTGGCAGGCAGCGGGCGCCCGAAACGGGCCAGGACCACGTCGGCGCGCTCCTCCTTCCCTGCCTGCTCGACCAGCGAGAGCTCGAGGTGTGGTCTGCCGACCTCCGCCTTGAGCGCCCCCGGGGTGCCCTCGGCGACGAGGCGACCGCCGGAGATGATCCCGACGCGGTCTGCAAGCTGGTCGGCCTCCTCCAGGTACTGAGTGGTGAGAAAGACCGTGGTGCCGTCGTCGTTGAGCTTGCGGACCTCCTCCCAGATGGCCTTGCGGCTGACCGGATCGAGGCCCGTGGTGGGCTCGTCGAGGAAGAGGACCTCCGGCGTGTGCACCAGGGCGGCCGCCAGGTCGAGGCGCCTGCGCATGCCGCCCGAGTAGGTGCCGACCCGCCGGTCCGCCGCGAGCGTCAGGCCGACCCGGTCGAGCAGCCACTGGCCTCGCTCGTGGCCGTCGCTCCGCGAGATGCCGTGCAGGGTCGCCTGGAGCTCGAGCAGCTCGCGGCCTGTCATCAGCGGGTCAAGAGCGGCCTCCTGGAGCGCCACGCCGATCTTGCGGCGCACGGCGCCGGCGTCCTTGGCGACGTCGTAGCCGGCCACGACGGCTCGGCCGCCGGTCGGCTGGAGCAGAGTGGTGAGCATGCGCACCGTGGTCGTCTTGCCTGCGCCGTTCGGCCCGAGGAACCCGTAGATCTCGCCTTCGGCCACCTCGAGATCGACGCCGTCGACGGCCTTGATCCCGCCCTCGAACTCGCGAGCCAGCTGCTGCGTCTCGATCGCGGCCACGGTCAGGGGAAGATAACCGGCGGCCGAGACCGGGCCCGGAGATGCGAGGGCGCGCCGCCAGGCGCGACCCGTTTTGTGGCGAAGCCGTCAGGCGAGCGCTGTCGGCCTTGCCTCCACGAACTCCCGGTCCGTGGCGCGCTCGAGAGCCTCCGCGGCGTCGAGCAGCAGCGCGTCGGCGCCCCAGGTGGCGAGCAGCTGCAGCGCGACCGGCATGCCGGCGTCAAGCCCGACGGGGACGCTCACGCCCGGGACGCCGGTCAGGTTTGCGATCACGCCGTGGCGAGCGTTGCCGGCATCGGCGGACTCGATGCCGGAGGGCAGCTCGATCAGCGGTTCGGTGAGGGAGGGGGCCGCGGCGGGGACCGTCGGCCAGGCGAGCACGTCGATTCCATCGAACAGCTCCATCAGATCGCGTCGCGCCTTGGCCCGGATCAGGAACGCTCGGGCAGTCAGGCTGAGGGGGAGCAGTGCGCGGAGCTTGAGGACTCCCCGGTTGATCACGCTGAGCTCGGGGCTGAGCGCGTTCAGGTTCTCGGGGTTGAGGTGTGCAGCCTCCTCGGCCTGAGCGACGAGCAGCGCGGCCGGCAGCACCAGCTCGAGGTCCGGAAGCTCGACCTCGATCACCTCGCCGTCGACCTCGCCGCGCAGCGATTCGAGCGCGGCCTCGCAGGCCTCTCGCACGCCGGGAGCCGAGTCGGTCCAGAACGGGTCCCGGATCACCCCGATTCGCAGGCCGCCATCGATCGAGCCGGCCGGCAGCTCCTCTCCGAACAGGGTCGAGGCCAGCAGCCGGCAGTCGGCCGCGTCCCGGCAGAGCGGGCCGGAGACGATCGTCTCGGTGTTGGCGATGTGGTGGCCCGCCATCGTCGAGCGCCCGAAGGTCGGCTTCAGTCCCGTGAGGCCGCAGTACGCGGCGGGATACCGAATGGATCCGAGCCCATCGGCGCCGACCGCCCCGGCGACGAGCCCGCCGGCGACCGCGGCGGCGGGGCCGCTCGACGAGCCGCCGGGGCAACGCTCGAGGTCCCAGGGGTTGTGGGCCGCCCCGTAGACGGAGGTGTTGCCGGTGCTGCTCGAGCCCAGCTCGTGCATGTTGGCCACCCCGGCAATCACCGCGCCGGCGTCGCGCAGAGCCCTGTACGGCCCCGATTCGCCGGGCTCCAGCTTGACGCCCGGGACGCTGGCGGCGCCGACGGTCTCGGCGCGCCAGGGGAGGGGCCACTCGTCCTTGATCAGCACCGGGACACCGCGAAGCGGGCCTTCGGGCGCCTGCTCGAGCATCCGGCGCGACTCGTCTGGGAAGGTGGCGATCACGGCGTTCAGGTCGGGGTTCCGTTCCTCGATCCTGGCCAGGCAGGCGTCGAGCAGCTCGCCAGGGTCGAGGTCACCGGCTGCGATCCCCGCCGCCTGGTCACGTAGTGGCAGGGAAAGGGCGTCGAGGCCGCTCATCGGGCCGGGGGGCTGGAGAGGTCGGCGTTGGGCTCGGGCTCGATGCCGTCCAGATCCGCGTCACGAAGGAGGTCCATGCCCGGCTCGTAGATCGACCAGACGCCGGCCATCACCGCGCGCTCGGCCTCATCCGTGTCGATGCCGAAGATCTCGAGCGCGCCCTGCAAATAGCTCTGGAATGCGGATTCTCCCTCCATGGCCAGGGAACCCTACTGGGACGGGTTGCAAGGAAACCCCGCAACCCTCCCCGAAAAGGGGTGTTCAATGAAGCTCATGGGCCAGGACGCTCAAGCACTCGCACGCCCGGACACGTTGATCCGGCGACGGTCTTTGTGGTCGCCGATCATGTTTGCGATGGTCGCCGTGATGGCGGCCGTGCTCGCGGCCGCGTTCGGCACGGGGAGCGCCGGCGCCGCACCGCGCGTCATCGTGCTCGGCGCGGCGACCCCCGCGGTTCCGTCCTGCCCGACCAACTGCCAGGCGGTGGGCAAGACCACCGGCTTCCAGACCTCGATCACCGGGGCGGCGAACCCATTCGTCGTCCACCTCCGTGGGCGCCTCGTCGCCTGGTCGATCAAGACCGGGGCGCCGAGCACGAAGCCGAATCCGAACAACAACAATCAGAGCGACTACGACTTCTTCAGCAAGACGTTCGGCGGCACACCGAAGGCGAGGGTCTCGGTGCTCAAGCCGATCATGAAGTCGATCAAGGCCGGCAAGCCGATCTACAAGCTCAAGTCCCAGTCGCCGGTCGAGGACCTCTCCTCATACCTCGGGCAGACCACCACCTTCACCCTCGACACGCCCCTGCGCGTGAAGCCGAACAACGTCGTGGCGCTGACCGTCCCGACCTGGGCTCCGGCGTTCGCCATCAACCAGAGCGCCAACACCAAATGGGCGGCGAGTCGCAAGAAGGGGAAGTGCAATGCGACCGCCGACATCCTGGCCGGTAGGCCGCAGGACGCCCTCGGCACGCAGCGCTCCTACGGCTGCGTCTACAACACCGCCCGCCTGCTCTATTCGGCGACCGTCGTCGCCGACCCGGTACAGACGCCGCCGAAGAAGAAAAAGAAGAAGTAGGGCCTACCCGCAGGCCTGCGGGTTCTGCTTGCACCGCTTCTCGAACTGCTCCTGGGGGCTCCCCTTGGGCGGCGGCACGTCGTTGGTGGCCGAGTCGGGGGCGTTCGGGTTGTAGGTCTTTCCGCCTTTGGTGGTGACCGTCGTGCTCGGGGTGACCGTGGCGGCCGGCTCCGTCGAGGACGATACCCCTGGCGCCGTCACGACCGGAATCGAGACCGGCGCCGCGGTCGTCCCGCCGGAGCTGTCGCTGCCGCATCCGGCGGCGATCAGCCCGATGGCGAGAGCCAGCGGGACGACGGCAAGGTGGCGACGGCTCACGACCCGTCGAGGGCCGGCTGGCGCAGTCCGCAATAGGGGCAGTCGCTGACGTCGAGACCGATCAGCTGGTCGCAGCGACGGCAAGCGCGCAGGTTCTCGGGCGCCCTGACCAGGGCGGACTCGGATGGCGCGAGCGGCAGCGCCGCCGCGGCAACCCTCATCTCCTCGCCCGATTCGCGGTCGACGTAGACGCCGTCCGGCTTCACCTTGGCGAGGGCCTCTCGGCCCGAAGCCGGGGCCCTCAGCCGGTAGGTCTGCTCCGGGTTCTGCACGGGCGGCACGTTAGCAACGAGTCAGCAACGTGCCAGACCTCAATACGGTTGACGCGTGCGAGTGCTGATCTTCCACGGGTACCTGCTGCGGGGAACGGGGTCCAACGTCTACAACGCCAGCCTCGCCCAGGCGCTGGCGCGTCAGGGGCATGAGGTGCACCTGCTCTGCCAGGACCGGAACGCGGCTGAGCTGGACTGGGTGGACGCGGTCGGAGGCTGGGAAGCGGGCCAGCTCGAGGTCGACCAGGTCCGGGACGCCGGCCAGGAGGGGACGGTCACGGTGTACCGGCCGGAGATCGGAGGCCTGCTCCCGGTCTACGTGCTCGACCGCTACGAGGGCTTCGAGGTGAAGACATTCCCCGACCTCACCGACGCCGAGCTCGACCGCTACCTCGAGGGGAACGTCGCGGCGGTACGCGACGTCGTGGCGGCGACCGGAGAGCCCGAGGCGGCTCTCGCCAACCATCTGATCATGGCCCCGGCGATCCTCGCGAGGGCCGGCCTGCGCTTCGCGATCAAGCTCCATGGCTCGGACATCTCGTACACGGTCGCGCCGCATCCCGAGCGCTTCGTGCCCTACGCCCGGGAGGGCACCGACGCGGCGGCCGGGCTCCTCGCCGGCTCATCCCACACGGCGAGGGCGCTGTTCGAGACGGTGCCCGACCCGAGCCTGCCCGCCCGGACGCGGCTGGGGCCCCCCGGCGTCGACGTCCATCGCTTCCGCCCGCATCCCGAGGCGGAGGCGCTCCGGAACCTGGAGGACCTCGCCGCACAGCTCGACCGGGAGCGCCCCGACGCCGGGGAGTCCAAGGACTCCTTCGGGCGCGACGCCCCCGCCCTCGCCGCCGCCCTGCGGTCCTGGGGGGAGGGAGACCCGCGGGTGCTGTTCGTCGGCAAGCTGCTGATCAGCAAGGGCGTCGACCTCCTGGTGGCGGCCTGGCCGCTGATTCACCGCGAACGCCGCGCCGCGGGCGCACCCGCGCCGCGGATCCTGCTCATCGGGTTCGGGGCCTTCGAGGCCGGACTGGGGGAGCTGGTCGATGCCCTGGGACGCGGAGATATCGATGTCGCACGCGAGATTGCAGCCAGGGGCCGCGGACTCGAGGGCCAAGATCAGGATGCGCCTCTCCCGATCCTCTCCGAGTTCTTGTCGAATCCTCCAGACGGCTATGTCGACGCGGCGCGCGAGGCCGCCGGCTCCGTCCTGATCGGAGGCCGTCTGGAGCACGACGAGGTCGCCGACGTGATGCCGGCGGCCGAGACCTTCGCCATGCCGAGCACCTGGCCTGAGGCGTTCGGGATGGTGCCCGCGGAGTCGGCCGCCTGCGGGGTTCCGCCCGTCGCGGCGGATCACTCGGGGATGCGGGAGGTGGCCCAGCTGCTCGCGGACGCCGTCGAGCCCGATCTGGCGCCCCTGCTCAGCTTTCCGGTGCGGCTGGGCGCGGTTGAGGAGCTGGCGGATCGCCTCGAGGGGTGGCTCGCGCTCGCGCCCGAGCGCCGCCACCGGGCAGGCCTGGCCCTGGCGGAGCGGGTCGACGAGCTCTGGAGTTGGGACGGTGTCGCCAGGACCGTGATCGCGGCCTCGAGGGGCGAGCTGGACGACCTGCCGCCGGTCGTGGCGTGAGTCACGAGGGACGCTGCGGTCGCTTCAGGTTCCCTGAATAGAATGGCGCCCGATGCGGGGCCTCCCTCTTGCCAAGCTGATCGCGGCAGTAATCGTCCTCACCGTCGTCACCTCGGTGATCATGCTGATCCCGAACTGGAACGGCGAGGAGGCGTCGACGGCTGCCGTCAAGATCGACAACCTGCTCGACGTGATGATCGTGCTCAGCTCGTTCGTCTTCTCGATCGTCATGGTGATGCTGGTCTACGCCGTCTGGAAGTGGCGGGCGAAGCCGGGCGACGAGTCGGACGGAGCGCCCATCCACGGCAACACCCGCCTCGAGATCGCCTGGACCGTGATCCCCACCGTGATCGTCCTCTTCGGCGCGATCTACTCGTGGATCACGCTGGACAACATCGAGGCGCACGACCCGAACCGGATGGTGGTCGACGTCTACTCCCAGCAGTACGAGTGGCACTTCGACTATCCCGAGACGGGCACGACCTCGCGGGAGCTGCACGTTCCGGTCGATCGCCAGATCGAGTTCAGGATGCACGCGCTCGACGTGATCCACTCGTTCTGGGTCCCGGAGTGGCGGATCAAGAAGGACAACGTCCCGGGAATCACCACTCGCGCGTACATCACCCCGGACAAGGTCGGCGACTTCACGCTGGTCTGCACCGAGCTCTGCGGCATCGGCCACTCGACGATGCGGGCGCCGGTGGTGGTGGAGCCCTCGCAGGCCGCGTTCGACCAATGGGCCTCGAGCCAGCCGCCGATCAAGTCGGACGAGCAGCAGGGGGAGAAGCTGCCCTCGGGACCGACGACGCCGCAGCAGGTGGCGCAGTGACCTTAGGAACGACTGAGATAATCACGACAATGGAAGGATGGCGGGAGTGACTGCGGCCCTGTTCAGGCGCCCGGGCTGGTGGAGGGCCCTGGCCTACACGATCATCGCCGGCGCGTTCGGCCTCGGGCTGGTGGTGGCCCTGCGAAAGATCTCCGGGCTGCCCGCGTTCCAGACGCAGCCGACCGGCTACCCGCAGGTGATCGTCCCCGCGATCACGGCGCCGCTCGGCTTCCTGATCGGGATCGGCTGCTTCGACTACTGGTTCCGCTGGGCGATCGGCGCCCCGACGTTCCCCAAGGAGCGCGAGCACGAGAACCACGGCGCCTACAGCTGGCGCGACTACTTCAAGGTCAACACCGACCACAAGGTCATCGGGATCCAGTACCTGGTCACGACCTTCTTTTTCTTCTTCGTCGGCGGGCTGATCGCGATGATCATGCGCGCCGAGCTGGCTCAGCCCGGCACGCAGATCGTCGACCCGAGCACCTTCAACAGCCTCTTCTCGACGCACGCCGCGCTGATGATCTTCGTCTTCGTGATCCCGGCCTTCGCGGGGATCGCCAACTACGTCCTGCCGCTGATGATCGGCGCGCCGGACATGGCCTTCCCCCGGCTGAACGCGCTGAGCTTCTGGATGCTTCCCCTGGCGGGGATGCTGTTCCTCGGCAGCTATCTGGCGCCCGGTGGCGCCTTCGACGCCGGCTGGACCGGCTACGCGCCGCTCTCCACCGGCGCGCCGTTAGGCCAGTCCTTCTTCAACCTCGGGGTCCAGTTCGCGGGGGCCTCGTCGATCGCCACGGCGCTCAACTTCCTGGTCACGATCGTGACCATGCGGGCGCCGGGGATGAACTTCTGGCGCCTGCCGCTGCTGGTCTGGGCGAACCTCTCGACCTCGCTGCTGGTGGTCGCGGCGACGCCGTTCATCGCGGGCGTGCAGTTCATGGTCCTCTTCGACCGGATCCTGCACACGAACTTCTTCCAGGCGGCCTTCGGCGGCGACGTGGTCAGCTACCAGCACATCTTCTGGTTCTACTCGCACCCGGCGGTCTACATCATGATGCTGCCGGGCTTCGGGATCGTCAGCGAGGTGATCTCGACGAACTCGCGCAAGCCGATCTTCGGCTACCGGCTGATGGCCCTGGCGCTGATCGGCATCGTGGTGCTGAGCTACTCGGTCTGGGCGCACCACATGTTCGTCGCCGGGATGTTCAGCTGGCTGCGGGTGCCGATGATGATCACGACCCTGCTGATCGCGGTGCCGACCGGGATCAAGATCTTCTCCTGGCTCGGGACGCTGTTCGAGGGGGTGATCCATCTCAAATCGACGGCGATGCTGTTCGCCCTCGGCTTCATAGCCACCTTCACGATCGGCGGCATCTCCGGCGTGATGCTCGGGATGATCCCGATCGACATCCACGTCTCGGACACCTACTTCGTGGTGGCGCACATCCACTTCGTGCTCTTCGGCGGCTCGGTCTTCACGATCTTCGCCGGCGTCTACCACTGGTTCCCGAAGATGACCGGGCGGATGTACGACGAGAAGCTCGGCCGCATCCACTTCTGGCTGACCCTGGTCGGGATGCTCGGCACCTTCATCCCGATGCACTGGATCGGGATGGAGGGCATGCCCCGCCGCGTCGCCGACTACTCCGCCACCTTCGGGGACTGGAACCTCTTCATCTCCGTCTGCGCATTCATCCTCGGCGCCGCCCAGCTGATCTTCCTCTACAACATGATCGTCAGCTGGCGCTTCGGGCCGAAGGCGGGGCCGAACCCGTGGCGCGCCAAGACCATCGAGTGGCAGGTCTCCTCGCCGCCGCCGGTGTTCAACTTCGATGAGATCCCCCGCGTCGTCGGCGGTCCCTACGAGTACGGCGTGCCCGGCGCGCGGCACGTGATCATGCCCGGCGAGGAGGCTGAGATCAAACAGCCCGAGAGAGCCGGGGTGGGTGCGCCCTCGTGACGGAGGAGGCGGCCACGCATCCGGGCACCGAGGAGATCACCGATGTCGGCACGCCCTCGGAGCACGCCTCCGAGGTCGTCGCCAAGCGGGAGGTCGCCACCTTCGGGGATCCCGACCCGCCGCCCTCGCGCGAGGGCGCCAAGCGGGTCCTCTGCTTCCTCAATGAGGTGGCCGGGGGGCGCAAGCTGCTGACCGCATGTCGCGAGCTCTCCGACGCCGGCGCCGAGTACTTCGCCGTGGTGGCGCCGCAGAACCTGCCGATCGTCGGGCAGCTGGTCGACGTCGAGGAGCGCCGAGCCGCCGCACAGAGCCGCGTCGACGTGACGCAGTCGGTCCTGCGGGAGTTCGGGATCTCCTCCGAGGGCGCGGTGATGGACCCCGAGCCGGCGCTGGCCCTCGACGACGCGGTGCGGGCGACGCAGCCCGATCACATCCTGCTCTCCTGCCTTTATGAGACCCGCTTCGGCCTGACTCGCAAGGACCTGGTCGAGTGGGCGAAGGCTCGCTACGACGCCGGGGTCGAGCACATCGCGGTGCGCGTCGACGATGACGCCGTGCGCTGGGACCTGACACACACCCTGGTGGTCGCGACCCAGACGGTGAACAGCAGGGACCTCGTCGCCCGGCTGGCGGAGCGGGCCAAGGAGAGGCCGCACCGCTACACCTTCATCTGCCCGCGCTCGGGCGCGATCAGCCGCGAGGAGGTCTGCTCGCGGCTGGCCGCCACGCTGGCCGAGATGTATCGGAACGAGATCGACGCAACCGGGCAGCCCATGAGCCCGGATCCGTTCAGCGCGATCCAGAACGCGATCGAGCACTACCGGATCGACGACATCCTGATCTCGACGCTGCGGGGCGAGCAGTCCAAGTGGCTCGAGGAGGGCCTGATCGAGAAGGTCCAGGCGCTCACCGACAAGCCGCTCGAGCACGTCGAGTCCGGGACCGAGCCGGCGGCTTCCACGGCGGAGCCGACAACGGTCGGAGCGGGGGAGGCGGCCTGATGGAGTCCGCTTCGGTCGCAGTCGGCCACGCCGAGGAGCACCATCCCCATCCGCCGGAGGCCAACCAGAGCTCGCGGATAGACAAGCCAGACCCTCGGGATCCTGCTCTTCATCGTCTCCGAGGTGATGCTCTTCGGGGCGTTCTTCGCCTCGTACTTCTTCCTGCGCGTCGTCGCCAACAACGGGCCCTGGCCGCCGGACCCGTTCGAGCTGCCCGTCGCGGTTGCGGGGATGAACACGGCGATCCTGGTGTCGTCGAGCTTCACGATGCACTGGGCGCTGGAGGCGATCCGCAGGAACAACCGCCGCGCCATGAAGATGGGGCTGGCGACGACCTTCCTGCTCGGCGCCACCTTCCTCTTCATCCAGATCAACGAGTACGTCCACATCGGCTTCAGCGCCCGGGACGACGCGTTCGGCTCGATCTTCTACGGCCTCACAGGGCTGCACGGCGCGCACGTCACCGTCGGCCTGATCCTGCTCGGGATCGCCAACGTCCGCGCCTGGCGCGGCCATTACGGCCCGGAGGCGAAGGATCACCTCGGCGTCGAGGTGCCCGGCATCTACTGGCACTTCGTCGACGTCATGTGGATCATCGTCTTCACCACCGTCTACATCCTCTAGCTGCGGTCTCCCAGAGCCACATCGAGACAATCCGCCTCGGCCACGAGGGATTCAATCGCGCCGACCTCTCCTGGACGAAGGAGTGGGTCGCGGATGACGTCGCGTGGCGGCCCACCGGGGCGTTCCCGGGCCTCGAGGGCGTCTACCGGGGGCCGGAGGCGATCGAGACGTGGATGGACACGATCCGGGCGGAGTGGAAGGACTTCCGCGTCTCCCTCGGTGAGGTGCTGCGCGAGGAGGAGAACGCGGTCGTGATCGCCGAGCATCTCTGGGGTCGCGGGCGCGGCAGCGGAGCCGAGGCCGAGATGACCGTGTACTCGGTCTACCGCTTCGACGCCGAGGGCAGGATCACGGAGCGCGTCGCGTTCACGACCGCCGAGGAGGCGCTGGCCACGCTCTAGTACGAGGTGAAGAAGGTCGGCGCGTGCTGCGAGAGCAGGACCCAGGCGGCCGGGGCCGCGGCCGGCCAGACGTGGTACTCGACTCCGAGTGCGGCGTTGGTGAGCGTCTGATCGGCCTGGAGCGGGCCAACCGACGAGCCGGTGATCGCGTTCCAGGAGGTGATCCACGAGTCGAGCGTGCTGGTGCTGTCGCCGACGGCCGCTGTGACGAGCCGCAGCATCGGCGTGGCCTCGAACCAGAGGACGCCGGGGCCGGCGTCGCCCTGGTAGGGCTTGTAGCCGGAGAACGGGCCGGTGGCGGCGTAGGTGTTGTTGTAGGTCGCCGGGTTGGTCGACTTCACGATCGAGCGCCCGGTGACCAGGAAGTGGTTCTTCGCGTAGCTCAGGACCCTCCTGGCGGTCTTGCTGTCGCCGTTCGCCAGCTCGAAGAGGGCTCCATAGGCCTGGACGTCGAGGGGCTGCACGGTGTCCCCGAGCCCCTGGATGAAGTGGGTGTTCGCGCCGCTCCCCGCAATCAGGTTGCTCTGGATCGCACTGCCGATGGTTGCCGCCGCGCTGCCGTATTTCTGGGAACCGCTGGAGTCTCCCGCGGCGTTCAGCTCGAGCGCGAGATGACCGAGGAAGTCGTATGCCAGCAGGTTGTGCTGGGTCGAGTACCAGTCAAGGCCCGGGCCGCCCCTGATCAGACCGCTCGGGCCCTGCAGGGTGAGCAGGTAGTCGGCGGCCTTCCTGGCCATGGTCCGGAAAGTCGAGGTGTTGAACCTGCCGTCGTACTTGGTCGCGGCCAGTCCGATCCACGAGATCGTGCCCGACCGGAACGTCGCGGCACCCCTACCGCTGGACACGTCGAAGGCGATGTCGATGGACCCGTCGGTGAACTGCAGGGCGGCGAGCTGGTCCAGCAGCTGCTTCGCCTGGGCCTGGTTTCCCATCGCGACGAACGCCGAGGCGGTCACCGCCGAGTCGTAGGTCCAGGACCAGTTGAGCAGCCGGTTGTAGGACGGGTCGCCACTGGGGATGTCGTACGACCTGGTCAGCGCCAGGGGCGCCCCCGACCCGGAGTCGGCGGCGATCCGGGCGACGGGGTCGGAGTCGTACCGCCGGGGAGCTCGGTCGAGGCCGGGAATTGTGGCCGCCTCGGATGCCTTGGCGCCCTTCCGCTTGGACCTGGGGCGCAGCTTCGGGCAGCGGGACTTCTTGCGGTGCTTGGGGCAGGTGGGGCCGGACTGTCGCGCCAGCCAGCGCGCGAGCGGATCGGCCGGGCGCCCCTTCTTGGCATACGGCCAGGCAAGCTTGACCTCGCCCCCGCTGCGGTGGCGCTTCTTGCCCTTGGCGGCTGTTGCGGGGCCTGCGGGGCTCGCCTGGGCGGGTGCGATGCCCCCGAGCGCGATCGCGGAGGCGAGGAAGGCGACGAGGGCAGTGCGACGGACCATGCCCGCACAATCGGCAGCTGAGCCGCGGGCCTTTATCCGGGAAAACCCGCGACCTTCGGCGGAATAGTGATGAGACTGCGAAGATCGGCCCCGTGAGCGAGAGGCCCGCCCATACGCCGCGCAACCCGCTGCGCAACGAGGGGGACATGTTCCGAGTGCTGATCATGTTCGCCGTCGGGGCGGCGATCGTGATCGCGGTGGCGCTGCTGATCGGCTCCCTGGCGGGGGCGATCGTGGGCGCGGTGCTCATCGCCATCGGCCTCTGGCGGACCTGGGGTCTGATCCAGGCCTGGCGCCGATATGGCTCGGACTAGATCCCGGCCGCGGTGTTTGTGGCGGCCGTTGGTGTTGGTTAGCTACTTCTTACCGCCGCCACCACCGCCGGTCGCCTGCTGCAGATAGGCGACGAGCTGCTGGAGCTGTTGCGGGGTCAGCGTCTGCCCGAAGTTCTGAGGCATGACGCCGGAGGGGTAGCCCGGGGTGATCTTCGCGTTCGGATCGCTGATCGACTGGGAGATGTCGGCGGCGCTCATTCCCTTGAGGGCCTCGTCCAGGTTTGGCCCGGTGGTGCCGGTGGTCCCTGCCTGTGCCAGCGTGTGGCAGCCGCCGCAGTTGGTGGCGAAGAACTGGGGAGGCGCGAACACGGGTGCCTTGATGCCGGGCACCCCGGCCACGCTGGCCACGTACGCGGCAACGTTCTCGGCGTCGTCTCCCGTGACCAGGTTCCGCGGCATGTAGACGTCGGTCTGCTGTGGGCTCGCGGGCCGCGCGTTCTCGATCTGGTAGGAGACCACGCCCTTGATCGTGTCCGAGTCGAACCCGTTGGCTCGGGCCTGCTTGAACGCGTAGTCGAGGTTCGGCCCGACGTCGCCGCTGGTGCCCGCGCCGGTCAGGGTGTGGCAGCTGCCGCACTTCTGCGTGAAGAGCTGCTGGCCCTTGTCGAGATCGGGCTTGGGGCCGAGGTTGCAGCCGGTCAGGCCCACGACGGCCGTGGCCGCGGCAATCGTGGCGACCAACCAGATCGCCCGTCCATGGTCCCTGAGCCGGAGCATCAGCGCGGGAATCCTATCTGTCGGAGCCGACCCGCCCACCCGTCGCCAGGCGTGGGATAAGCTTGCGCCGAACGGCACTAGGGCGACCCGGACAGGAGGCCGAGTGGAGGTTCGCGAGGGCATGTCGAGCGTGGTTCTCGCCGTGGGCCCCGGTCACACGCTGCGAGAGACAGCGACGAAGATGACCGAGAAGGGGACCGGCGCCGCCCTGGTCTTCGACGACGAGTCGCCGGCGCCGAGGATCATCACCGAGCGCGACATCCTCAACGCCGTCGGCACGGGCAAGGACATGGACGCCGAGAAGGTCGCCGATCACATGAGCGAGAGCGTCATCTCCGCGGAGCCCGCCTGGAGCCTCGAGCGGGCGGCCGAGGAGATGGTGCGGCGCGGCATCCGACACCTGGTCGTCGTCGAGCGCGGGGAGCTGGTCGGCGTGCTCTCGATGCGCGACATCGTGCGTTGCTGGACACAGGTCGGCGCGACCTCGTCCATGTCGCCGCCATAGGAGGCGGCTCTGTTCCCACGGCGGTTGACGCGGCCGCGTTCGCGAGGGAGAATCGGGCTTACCAACAGCACGGAAGGAGACCGGTGTGTCCTGGAGCCTGAAGGGGAGCTACTTCGAGACTTGCTCATGTGACCTCATGTGCCCGTGCAACATGTCCTTCGACCACGGCGCGACCTACGACTACTGCCGGGTCACCCTCGTCTTCAACATCAAGGAGGGCGAGATCGAGGGCACGGACGTCAGCGACCTCAGCGTCGCGGCGATTGCGGACACTCCGAAGGTCATGACCGAGGGCAACTGGCGCTTGGGCATGTTCATTGACGACCAGGCAAGCGACGAGCAGATGGAAAAGCTCACCGCCGTCTTCGGGGGCCAGAAAGGGGGTCCGATGGAGGCGGTCACTCCCCTCATTGGCGAGATCCTCGGCGCCGAGCGGGCGTCCTTCGAGGTGGTCGAGGAAGGGCTGCGCCACAGCGTCAAGATCGGTGACGCGATCGACTTCGAGATCGAGGACATCGTTCCCTTCGGTGTCGAGACCGGGGAGCCGGTGCGACTCGTCGGCGTGTTCCATCCGGCCTCGTCGGAGTTCAACGCCGCCGAGGCGAAGCGCTCGAAGATCAGCGCCTTCGGCATCGAGTACGAGGGGAAGACGGGGATCTCGGCGTCCGAGTTCGCCTGGGCCGCCTGAACGCTAGGGCGCAGGCATCCCCTTCTCGTCCCCGTTCATCCCGCCCCGGGATGGCATCTTCTGATCGTTCATCGATCCGCCGCTCGAGCTGTCGTGCATGCCCATCGAATCCATCGCCTGCGCCGCCGCGGGTGAGTCCGGCAGGGTGAGTCCCGGCACCTTGTCGGGGACGAAGGCCACCGCGAGCCCGAGCACGACCAACAGGACGGCGACGGAGCGATTGGCGACCGCCTTCCAGGGCAACAGCTTCTCGAGCGCGATCAGGGCGGCGATCAGGACCATCCAGCCGATGCTCATCACGCCGAGGGCGAAGAGCGCCGCCATCAGGCCCCAGCAGCAACCGACGCACCAGCCCCCGTGCTCCATGCCCATCCGCAGCGCGCCGATCCGGCCCGAACGCCAATGCATGAGCACGAACGTCAGCGGGTTCCGGCAGTGCCGCAAGCAGACGTCCTTGAGCGGGGTGAGCTGGTAGATCGCGGCCGCGACGATGACCGCGCCGGCCACGTAGGGGCCGCCGCTGTCCCAGGACAGGAAGCCGAGGTCGAGGGACCGCCCGATCTCGAAGATCGCGTAGGCGAAGAGGCCCGCCGCCGCCCAGGTGACCAGGTAGCCGCCGACGAAGATCGCGGTGGCACCGGCCTGGGTCGGCTGGCCCTTCCGCCGCTTTCCCTCTTCGATGCGCGTGTACATGACCACCATCGGCGCGATCGACGGGAACATCATCGCGGCCATCATCACGACCCAGGCCGTGACCCAGAAGCCGAGACCGCCGAGATCCGTGCCTGGGCCCGCGTCCATGCCGGCCATCCGGTCTCCCGTGATCGCCCAGGCAATCGCGGCGAGAAGGATCAGGCCGAAGATGAGGCCGAGCTGCACCGCGCTCGGCAGAGGGGGTACACGGCGGAGTGTCGCTGACTCCATCGGCTCGACTCTAATTATCCAAGAAGCCGGCGGCGCCCGCCCGGCTACTCGGCCGGGGGAGAGACCGACAGCGGGATCGGGGCCGTGTCGGTGTGCTGCCGGTTCGGCATGCGGGCGATCTCGGCGCGATTCGCGCGCAGCCAGGCGATCAGCGAGGGGATGGCGATCGCGGCGCCGATCACCGAGTAGGGCCACCAGGCGAATAGCCCCACGATCACCGCGGCGAAGCCGAGGGCGAACAGGGCTGGGGCGACGCTGGGCCGCGACAGGTAGATCGCCTCGGTCGGCTCCGGGGGCTGGCTCATCGCAGGTAGAGGATCGCGACGTAGAAGGCCAGGGCGAAGACGAGCAGCGCCAGGCTGGCGGTGATCATGCCCGCGCGGATGGTGGCTCTGGCTCGCTCGCGATCCACGGCGGGAAGCCTATCCAAGGGCGTGATCGGGGGGGTCGGTCGCGGGAATCAGCTGAACGATCGGGATCGTTCGTCCGGCCTCGGCGGTCCACCGCCGGTAGTCGGCGAACTGGGGGAAGACGCGATCGGCGAGGTCCCAAAGCCTTCGCCGCTCATCCTCGTCGGTCACGATCACGGCGCGGAACGGGAGGCCTCCGTACTTGACGTCGGGATGCTTCCGAAGGTTGTAGTACCAGGCAGGATTCTCCGGCCGCCCCTGCTTGGATGCGATGAGCGTGACTCGATCGCCGTCGTGGAAGTAGAGCGTGGCGGTTCGGCGCACCTGTCCCGTCGCGGCCCCGCGTGTCTCGAGGAGACCGGGGGTGACCGGCCACCCGGTGCTGAATCGCCCGCGGGTGAGCCTCAGGACGTACGGGTCGAGTCTCCACGCCACCTTCTCGGAGAGCCACGCCCCGAGCCCGGTGATGGAGAAGCGGCAGATGGCCAGGTACAGACGACCTCGCCGCCGGTTCGGATCGATGTGGCGCAGGCCTCGACTCCGTGGCATCGACTGCCCAATATCTCAGGCCGCTACAGCGCGCGGTCGAGGGCCATCGCCACGAACAGCAGCGCCAAATAGGCGAGCGAGCTCAGGTAGAGGCGGCGCGCCGCGGGCCGCGACGGGTGCGCCATCAGGGCGAGCGCGAGGCCGACGAAGCCCGCCCCCAGGACCAGTGCGGCGATCAGATAGGCCGTTCCGAACAGCCCGGTGATCACCGGCCCGATCGTGATCGCGACCAGCAGCAGCGCGTAGAGGACGATCTGATGGCGGGTGGTGGTCTCACCCCGGACCACCGGGAGCATCGGGACACCGGTGCGGGCGTAGTCGTCGGAGATCAAGAGCGACAGGGCCCAGAAGTGCGGCGGGGTCCAGAAGAAGACGATCGCAAACGGCCAGAGCGCCTCGAGCGAGAGGGTCTCCGGTGGCGGCCGCCCAGCCCACCAGTGGGGGCATCGCGCCGGCGGCGCCACCGAGGACGATGTTCTGGGGCGTGCGGGGCTTGAGCCAGAGCGTGTAGACGAAGACGTAGCCGAGCAGCCCGGCCGCCGCGAGGGCCGCGGTCAGCGCGTTGACGGTGATCCAGAGCTGGACCACGGCAACGATCCCGAGCGTCGCTCCGAAGAACAGCCCGCGGCGCGGCTCGATCCGCCCGCTCGCAAGTGGCCGTCCCTTCGTGCGGGCCATGCGCGCGTCGGGCTCGCGCTCGATGTAGTGGTTGATCGCGCCGGCGCCGCCCGCCGCCAGATAGCCGCCGAGGCAGGTCCACAGGATCGTGGAGAGCGCCGGGCCCCCCGGATCGGCGACGAACATCGTCGCCACGCAGGTGAGCAGCAGCAGGGAGATGATCCGCGGCTTGGTGAGCGTCACGTAATCGTTCGCGACGCCGATCGCGGTCCGCATCGTCCGGGTGCGGGCTTCGCCCTGGGTGACCGAAACCTGCTCGCCACCCGGCCGGCGAGCGGGGCGCGTGACCTGCCCAGAGCCGGTTCCGAGATGGACGCTCATGCCGCGGCCGCCGATGCCTCATTCCCCGGAGACCCTTCACGTAGGGCGCGCCGCTGGGAAGCCAGGCGAGCTTGTAGACGATCGAGATCACTGTCGCCCAGAGCAGCGTCCCCGTCGTCAGGTGGGCGACGATCAGCGGCCCGTGCTCGGCGAGCCCACATTGAGGGCGCCCAGCATGAACTGGCAAAGGAGAAGCAGGGCTGCGAGGGCAAGCAGCTTGTCGCGCGATCCGCGCGCGTACGCGACCAGCAGCAGCACGATGATCGCGATCGTCGCCATGTAGACGAACACCCTGTGGGTGAGGTGGATGTCCGTGAGCCGGTTGTTGCCGAAGGGCAGGAACTGGCCCGATCCGCACTCCGGGAACATCTTGCCGCAGGCCATGTGCGCTCCGGCGACGTTGGTCCTGACTTCGCCGGTTCCCCTCTCCTCGGCGCCCGCCATGTATCCGCCCGCGACGATCGCGCAGAGAAGCAGCACCGCGGCGGCTCCCGCGTAGGGCTTTAGCCCGCGCACCGGCGAGGTCAGCGGGCCGCCCGATTCGACGCTCACCTCCGAGCGAGCCTTGGCGCCGAGCCAGAGAACCAGCGCGAGCAACAGCATCGCGGTGCCCAGGTGGGCCGCCACCAGCTCCTCGGCGAGGCTGTGCTCGACGGTGAGACCTCCGAGCCCGGCCTGGGCCAGCACGAGGACACCGGCGAGCAGGGAGCCGCGGAACGCCCAGCCGTTTCGGCCCCTCAGGTCCTTGAACGCGCGCCAGCAGAGCAGCCCGATCAGGATGACCACGACCGTCGCCAGGAAAGCGGTGCGAGAACTCGATGATGCGATTCTCGTTGCCGACGAGCGGGATCACCTGGCCGCCGCAGAGTGGCCAGCCCTTCGTGCCGCTGCCACCCGGCCCGCAGCCGAGCCCGGACTCGCTCACGCG
>CAWCIP010000009.1:0-100417 GCA_963795665.1 uncultured Solirubrobacterales bacterium
TAGAAGAGCTGGTTCTCGCCGGCGAAGATCTCGGAGACCGAGTCGTCGGTGAAGATCCGGCGGATCGAGTCGGCGAGCGTCTGGGCGGCCGAGATCACGGTGATGTTGTCCGGGGCGCCGGGGCGCTGGGGCAGGGTGTCGGTGACCACGATCCGCTCGATCGGGGAGTTCGCCAGGCGCTCATAGGCCGGACCCGAGAAGACGCCGTGGGTAGCGACCGCGATCACCCGCGCGGCGCCCTCGTCCAGCACGGTCTGGGCGGCCGCGGTGAGGGTGCCGGCCGTGTCGATCATGTCGTCGACGAGCACGGCGGTCTTGCCCTTCACCTCACCGACCACGTAGCCGATCTCGGCGACCTGCTGGGCGGGGCGCTCCTTCTCCATGACGGCCCAGTGGCTGCCCACCTTGCGGGCGAAGTTGCGGGCCGTCTTCACGCGGCCGGCGTCGGGGGAGACGATCACCAGCTCCTCGTTGAAGCCCATGTCGGAGACGTACTGGGCGAGCATCGGCATCGCGGTCATGTGGTCCAGGGGGACGTGGAAGAAGCCCTGGACCTGGCCGGCGTGGAGGTCCATGGTGAGCACGCGGTCGACGCCGACGCCCTCGAGGCACTTGGCGACGATCCGCGCGGAGATCGGCTCGCGCGGCGCCGACTTCTTGTCCTGGCGGGCGTAGCCGTACCAGGGCATCACGGCGATGATCCGGTGGGCGGAGGCGCCCTGGGCGGCGTCGATCATCGCCAGCAGCTCCATCAGCGCGTCGTTGGGGGTCATCCCCTCGGGCTCGTTGGCGCGCGGTCGACTGGACGATGAAGACGTCGGCGCCGCGGATCGACTCCTCGTAGCGGCAGTAGACCTCGCCGTTGGAGAAGGTCTTCAGGGTGACGTCGCCGAGGTCGACCTGGAGGTTGCGGGCGATGTGGGAGGCGAGCTCTCCGGAGGCTCGGCCGCCGAAGACCATCAGGCGCTTGCGGTAGTCCTGAACGATCTCCGATATCGGCTGGGGCTGCTCGATCGTGCTCACGAGTCTTCTCCCTCGCTCGATTCCTTCGCCTTCTTCGCCACGTAGCCCTCGACGTTCTTCTGGTCTGCCCTCGAGATTCCCAACGCCCCGGGCGGAACGTCCTCATTGATCACCGATCCGGCCCCAGTGTATGCGTCGTCGCCGACTTCTACGGGAGCGACGAAGGTCGTGTCAACCCCGGTGTGAACGTTCTTGCCGATCTTGGTGCGATTTTTGTTGCGCCCGTCGTAGTTGGCGGTCACGGTGGTCGCCCCGAGGTTGCGTTCCCTCCCCCACCTCGGCGTCGCCGATGTAGGAGAGATGGGGGACCTTGGCGCCCGGCCCGATCTCGGAGTTCTTGATCTCGACGAAGGTCCCGGCCTTGGCCCCCTCGCCGATCCGGGCGTTCGGGCGCAGGTAGGTGAACGGCCCGACCTTCGCCTCGTCGGCGACCTCGCAGCCGGTCAGGTAGGAGTGGATCACGGTGGCGCGCTCTCCCACCCGGGAATCGATCAGCGTGGTCATCGGCCCGATGCTGCTGCCGGATCCGAACGGTGGTGGTGCCGCGCAGCGAGGTGCCGGGAAGGATGGTCGCGTCCGGCTCGATCCGGACGTCGGCGTCGATCCAGGTCGCGCCGGGGTCCTCGATCGTTACCCCCGCCTGCATGTGGGCGATCAGGATCCGCCGGCGAGCCTCGTCGGTGACCCGGGCGAGGTCCGCGCGGTCGTTGATGCCCAGGTTGACCGCGGGATCGCCGACCAGGTGGGCGATCACCCGGCCGCCGGCCTTGCGGATCAGCGGCAGCACGTCGGGCAGGTAGTACTCGCCCTGGGCGTTGTGGTTGGTCAGGCCGCCGAGGGCGTCCGCAAGCGGCTCCGCCGCGAACGCGTAGGTGCCGGCATTCACCTCCCTGACCTGAAGTTCCTCCGGGGAGGCGTCGCCTGGCTTCTTCGCCTCGACGATCCGCTCGACCTCGCCGTCGCCCCCGCGGATGACGCGCCCGAACGTCCCGGGGTCCTCGAGCTCGGTGGTCATCATCGTGGCCGCAGCGCCGGCATCGCCGTGGGCGGCGAGCAGCGCGTCGATCGCCTCGGCGCCGAGCAGGGGCGTGTCGCCGGACAGGACCAGGACGGTGTCCGAGTCGCTCACGACGTCGGCGGCCGCCCGCAGCGCGCCGCCGGTCCCGTCGGCTACCGGCTGGACGATCGTCTCGGTGCCGTCGGGCAGTGCCGAGGAGAGGTCGTGGTCGGGCGAGACGATCACGCAGACCCGCCCCGCCCCGGCCTCGCGAGCGGCGAGGATCGGCCAGGCGATCATCGGTCGCCCGCAGACCTCGTGCAGGACCTTGGGCACCGCCGAGTGCATGCGCGTGCCCTGGCCCGCAGCCATGATCAGGGCCGTGGTGGCCGGGGGATTCACAGCGGAATCGTAGATGCAGGGGGCCTGCCCGCACGGTCGGGCGCGACCGACGTTCCGCAATCAGCTCGGGCGCCTCGATCTGGAGAACGACGCGCAGGATTCGCTCGGGACCAGCTGAATCTGGCCGCGGTCGCGCTCGGCGAATCAGACGAGTCGGCGACCGGGAGCGAGGACGTCGCGACTGGGGGAGCCGCGCGCCTCGCCCTCCTCTCCGTGTACGGGCGAGCATCTGCCGGTAGTAGCGGATCGGCCGGCGGCTGTCGCCTCGTAGCTGATCCGCCGGCACTCGAGGAGAAGCGCGGCGAAGCGGCGCCAGAGGAGGTCGCGCCGCGAGTCCGCCCACGCCGCCCTCGGGGAGCTGCAACAGCACCAGCTCGAACTACGACGCCTCGCCGCCCCGGGTCTGGCGCGACGAGGCCGAGGATCGCCAGGTTCTCGAGGAAGGAGGGAGTGACGCGACCGCCGGCGCAGCGGATGACCGCGGCGTCCCAGAGCTCCAGGTGGAGTGCGGCCGGCGGGTCGGTCGGGTAAGCCGTGCAGGTAGAGGACCGGACGGCCGGCAGGGTCGCCCCCCGCCAACGCGTAGAACTCACCGTCGCGACAGATCGAACACCTGGCGCTCGAGCTCCATCCCCGCAGCCTGCCAGATGAGATGGTCACCCGCGCGTCAGTCGCTTACTCCGGCCGACTCCCGGGCGGTCGAACGCGGCCCTGACCAGCTCGACGATCTCCGCTGGCGCCTTCTCGGGCGAGCCCGCATCGAGAGGCGGCTCGGGGTCGTACTCGATGCCGAGCTGCACCGCCTGGGCGACCTCGTCCCCGTTGATCGTCCTGACGAGGTGGAGCGCCATGTCGATCCCCGAGGAGACGCCCGCCGCGGTGACGATCTTGCCGTGCTCGACGATGCGATCCGGGACGGGCTTCGCCCCCAGCTCGGCGAGGACGTCGCGCGCCAGCCAGTGGGTGGTCGCGGGTGCACCGTCGAGAAGGCCGGCGGCCGCGAGCAGCAGCGAGCCCGTGCAGACCGAGGTGGTCCAGGTGCTGGTCTCGTGCACGCCCCGGATCCAATCGTGGAGCGGCTCGTGCTCGAGCAGCAGCCGGTTGCCGAAGCCCCCGGGGACGACGACGATGTCCGGGCTCGTCACCTCGTCCAGCGAGGCGTCGGCGACGAGCGAGAGCGTGTCCGACTCGTTTCGGACCGGCCCCGCCTGTTCCGCGACGAAGATCGATTCGTTGCCGGGGACGGAGTTGAGTACGTCGTGGGGTCCGGTGATGTCAAGGGCGGTGAAGCGGTCGTAGAGCAGGTAGGCGACTTGCATCGGGATCTCCTCTCAGTGGCTGGATGCAGCTCGGCTCGGGTATTCGCCGGAAGCGGGCGCGGTAGGCGGCCGGGGCGGCGCCGACCCGGCGGACGAAGGCGCGGCGCATGGTCTCCGGCGTGCCGAAGCCACAGCGGGTCGAGACGAGCTCCACCGGATCGGAGCTCTCCTCCAGCAGCTGGCGAGCGCGCTCGACGCGGAGCTCCTCGACGTAGGCCGCCGGCGTCATCCCCGTCTCCCGCCGGAAGAAGCGGGCGAAGTTCCGCGGGCTCATCGCGGCGCGCTCCGCCAGGGCCTCGACCCGCAGGTCGGCGTCGAGGTTGTCGGCGATCCAGGACTGGAGCTCGCGCAGGGGCCGCCGCTCGGCGAGCTGCGCCGAGAGGTGGGTGCTGAACTGGGCCTGGCCGCCGGGGCGCTGAAGGAAGAGAACGAGCCAGCGCGCGATCTCCACCGCGGTCTCGCGACCGAGGTCCTCCTCCACCAATGCGAGCGAGAGGTCCATGCCGGAGGTGACCCCGGCGGAGGTCCAGACGTTCCCGTCGCGGACGAAGATCGGATTTGGGTCGACGGTGAGCTCCGGGTGGCGGCGGGCAAGCTCGGCGGTCGAGGCCCAGTGAGTGGTGACGGTGCGCCCCTCCAGCAGCCCGGCCCGAGCCAGCAGGAAGGATCCGGAGCAGACCGAGGTGACCCGTCGCGAGCGGCGGGCGGCGCTGCGGATCCAGCGGATCAGGCCGGCGTCATCCTCGGCCTTGGCGACCCCGAAGCCGCCGGCGACTACGAGCGTGTCGATTGGGCCGCGGCAGCGGGCCGTCGTCGTCTTGGGGACCAGGCCGTAGCCGCTCGAGCGCGTCGCGATCGGCCCCCGCTCCCTGGCGACCACCTCGACGGTGTAGGCGCCCCCACCCGCCAGGGCGTCCGCGCCGGAGAACACCTCCGCCGGCCCGATCACGTCAAGCGGCTGGACCCCCGGGAAGGCGAGGATGACGACTCGTCGCGGCTCATTGGTCGAGGCCACGGGCGAATCATGGCCCTATCGGCGGCCGTCTGCAATGACCAATAGCGGACGATTTCTGCCATCTCACGCAGCTTCGCCTGGCGCGCTGCCGGTCTCCGCGGAGCCCGCGGACCTAAGACTGCGGGATCCCGCCCTCCCGATGGCGCGCTCCCGTTCGTAGTTGGACACACGCCGAATGGTTTTCGGTCCAGGATCAGCCCCACGGGGGATTCGACTCCTCCTCCGGAACTCGCGTGATCCGCCAGGCGGCCGAACGGCTCTCCTCGCACCGGACTCGGTTTCCCGCTGCGATCCCAACGCGTCCGACACGCGGATGAGCAATAACGGAGTACGATTGTCTCCTGGGCCGAGAAGGACGTCCGACAGCGACGACAGGAAGCGTTCCGGTCGCAAGCTGCGGTTCTTCGGCCGCAATGAGTGTCAACCTATCGCGGCGCTGTTGGACAGCCGGTCTACATCGAGGTTCGTCGAGGCGGTTGTCGTCGTGAACGCCAGTTGGCGTGGTCGAGGACCAGTCGAGATCACGTTCAAGGGCAAGCTCTCCCTACACCCTGCCGACGACCTCGAAGATCGTGCGTCTTCGACCCAGTCGCGTACAGACGCCGTTTGAGATGAGCACGGTGGTAGGTCGAACCCTCGACGAGGATTTCTCGCAGCGGCATCCGCGCCAATGTGGAACACCTCGCTGAGAGGCATATCGAACGACGACGGCGAGCGTTCACGTCCGCTTCGACTGGATCGTCCACGCCGACCGGCCGTTCCTCCGATACCTGACACCGATCATGCGCCCGATCTTCCGCTGGAACCACAACTGGTCGGCGGCCCGGGCGAAGGAGCGGTCTGGAGCCCTACGCGCGATCGCACTCTGCATGGCGAAGCCGGGACCGGCGCTAGCCAAATAGTCTCAGGGGCGCATGCCGTCCCTCCAGTCCCGCTTCCCCCGCATCTCCGCCTACGGCTTCCTCTCGGATTGCCACACCGGCGCCCTCGTCTCACCCGATGGGTCGATCGAATGGCTCTGCCTCCCGCGCTTCGACTCCGAGAGCGTCTTTGGCTCCCTGCTCGACCGCAGCGCTGGCTTCTGGCGGCTCGGGCCCCCCGGGCTGGTCGCGCCGGTCAGCCGACGCTACGTCCCAGGGACGAACGTCCTCGAGACCACCTGGATGACGGGCTCCGGCTGGGTCGTCATTCGCGACGGGCTGACGCTCGGAGACTGGCGGCAGGACAACGACTTCGAGCCTCACCGCCGCCCACCGCCCGACGATGAGGCCGAGCACGTCCTGATCCGGCAGGTGGAGTGCCTCCAGGGGGAGGTGGACATCGAGATGATCTGTCAGCCGGCCTTCGACTACGGCGCGACGCGGCTCGAGTGGCAGCGGCGCGGTGAGGACGGGACCGACGCGGAGGTGAGCCACAAGGACATCCATCTGATCCTCACCGGCGATCTCCCGATCGGAGTGGACCAGTCGGACGCCCGCGCTCGCCACCGGATGAAGGCCGGTGAGGTCCGCTACAGCGCGCTCAGCTGGGGGCCGGCACCGATCCCTCCCAGCTCTTCCGAGGAATGCGAGCAGCGCCTCCAGCGGACAGTCGACTACTGGCGCCGCTGGCTCGAAGCCGGCAGCTTCCCTGACCATACGTGGCGTGACTACCTGCAGCGCTCCGCCCTCGTCCTCAAGGGGCTGACCTACGCGCCGACCGGCGCGATGATCGCAGCGCTCACCACCTCACTCCCCGAGACGCCCGGTGGCGAGCGCAACTGGGACTACCGCTACACCTGGATCCGGGACGCGACCTTCACGCTCTGGGCCCTCCATACCCTGAGCCTCGACTACGAGGCCACGGACTTCATGGGCTGGCTCGCGGACGTCTACCAGGAGAGCCTCAGGGAGGGTCACCCCGAGATGCAGATCATGTTCGGGATCGGCGGCGAGCGGGATCTCACCGAGACCACACTCGACAACCTGAGCGGCTACGAGGGCGCCAACCCGGTGCGCATCGGCAACGCCGCCTACAGCCAGCGCCAGAACGACGTCTACGGGGCGCTGCTCGACTCCGTCTACATCCACGCCAAGGTCCAGGACCACCTCCCCCACGAGCTCTGGGAGGCGCTCTGCCATCAGGTCGAATCGGCGATCGCGGTGTGGGAGCAGCCCGACCAGGGGATCTGGGAGGGGCGCGGAGAGCCCAAGCACTACGTCTCCTCGAAGCTGATGTGCTGGGTCGCCCTGGACCGGGGGTGCCGGCTCGCCGACCGGATCGGCGACGAGGACCGATTGGCCAGATGGAGCGAGGTCTCCAAGAAGATCCGCGAGGACATCCTCGAGAAAGGCGTCTCGGACCGCGGCGTCTTCCGCCAGCACTACGACACCGACGCGCTCGACGCGTCCACCCTGCTGGTCCCGCTGGTCCGCTTCCTGCCGCCCGACGACGAGCGCGTGGTCAACACGGTCAAGGCCATCGCCGACGAGCTGACCGAGCATGGCCTGGTACTTCGCTATCGCGTCGAGCAGACCGATGACGGCCTGCACGGCGAGGAGGCGAGCTTCCTGATCTGCTCGTTCTGGCTCGTGTCCGCCCTATCGGAGATCGGAGAGCGTCAGCGCGCCCGCGAGATGTGCGAGAAGCTGCTCGCCATCGCCGGACCCCTCGGCCTCTATGCGGAGGAACTCGACGCGAATACCGGCCGGCACTGGGGCAACTTCCCGCAGGCCTTCACACACCTGGCGCTGATCAATGCCGTGAGCCACGTGATCAGCGACGATCGCGCCACGGGCGACCGCGAGGTCACCGCGGTGCTCAGCGAGATGATCTCGCAGCAATACGGCTAGCGGCCTCGGCCGGAGGGACCTGGCCCGCCTCCGTGCCCGGCTCGCGAGCCGGACCGACCGGCGAGGCGATTCCCAGCACGCGCATCGCCTTCAACCCGAGCCCCAGCTTCTCTCGCCCCTCTGTGGAGGTGACGTCGTGCCCGCAGAGCTCGCGGGCGCGCTCCAACCTGTAGCGGATCGTGTGGCGGTGGGTGAAGAGCTGCTGCGCGGTCGCGGCCACGTTCCCGTCGTTCTCGAGATAGGTCTCGACCGTGGTGACCAGCTCGGTCTCGTACTGCTCGTCGTAGGCGACCAGCGGCTCGACGGTCTCCGAGTAGAAGCGCTCGAGCTCGGCCGGGTCCTCGCTCATCGCCGGCAGCAGGAGCCGGTAGGCCCCCGTGTCCTCGAAGGCGAGCACCCGCGCGCGCTCGGCCTCGCCGACGTTCGCCGCCAGCAGAGCTTCCTGCCCGGCCCGGTAGAGATCGACGGGATCGGAAGCGACCCGGCTTCTGGAGACACCGACGGTGAAGCCGGTCAATCCCTGGTCGAGCTCGTTCGCAAGCGCATCGGAGGCGCGCGCCAGGCGGTCCTCGTCCTCCGCGGGAACGATCGCAACGACCTCCGCTCCCTCCCCCTCGGGATTCCCCTCGGCCGCGAGCGCGCCCATGCTGACCGCCCTCACGGCGCGCAGGGCGATCGCGAGGACTCGCGCGCGCCACTCACCGGTCTGCGCCACGTGCGGCACGGCCCGGGCGATCAGGGCGCCGGCGCCGCCCGACAGATCCGCGCCGAGCTCGGTCGCGCGGGCTTCGATGTCGCCGCGATCCGTGATCTCGCGACTGAGCAGCGCGCGGACGAAGTCCCCGGCGGCCTCCTCCGTCGCCCACTCCGGCGAGCGGGTGCGCTCGAGCTCGAGCCCGACGAGGGTCGCGACCATCCGGAGCAGGGCGGCGTCCGGCTCGTCCTCGCCGCGAGGACGCCAGCGCAGCTCGCCCACCGACGTATCGGCCACGCGAAGCTCCACGACCTCGACGCCGGCGCCGCCCGCCAGCAGCTTCCTCTCCTCGTCGGGTGAGGCGGCGGCGACCGCGAGCACGTTGCTGGCGCGGTCGATCAGGGCGACGCTCGCGTCGAGCGAACGGCCGGCGGCACGCGCGACCGCGGGCATGCCGGCGCCGGCCTCGATCGCGGCGGATAGCTCCTCGAGGCTGCCGGGATCGGCCTTACGCGAGGGTGCGCCGCCAGGCGCAACCCGTTTCGAGCTGGTCTCCTTGGCGTTCATCGGCGCATTCTAGGTTGAGTCCTAGAAAGCGGCGATACCTAGATCCAACCGGAGATCTTGTCCCAATTCAGGAAGATCACGACGCCGATCACGAGCCCGACGAGCACCAGCGCCGCCAGGACGAAGAGCGAGAGAAAGCCGGCGACCAGCTTCTCCCAGGCCCGCCCGTAGGAGCCGAGCGCGGGCACCAGGATGAGTCCCACGAACGCGCACACCGAGAGCAGCCCGGCGATGCCGAAGAGGTAGTACTCAGTGCCCAGCGCCAGCGCCGGCGCGAGGATCGAGCTCAGGGGCAGCGACACGCCGAGGATTGTGGCGGATGTAGGTCACGATCAGCGCCACGATTGCGGCCGCGGAGAAGCAGGAGAGACCAAGAGCCCATCCCGAGGTCACGTCGCTGAGCCAGTGAACCCGCAGATAGACGCGGGTGAGACCGACGAGCGCGGCGAGCGCGATGCCGGCCCCTATCACCAGGCTGCGCCTGGTGATGCCCGGAACGAGCCGCAGCGAGATCGTGACCGCCAGCCAGACATAGAGCGTCGAGTAGGCGGCGTGCCCGCTCGGGAAGGATGAGCTGTGCGCCGAGACGAGTGGGTCGGGTGGACGCGGCCGGTCCGTCCAGGCCTTGATCCCGTGGACGAGCAGGATCGTCAGCACCATGCCGGCGACCAGCACCCAGAACTCCGTCCACCGGCGCCACGCGGCCAGGGCGATCGCGGCAAGGACCGCGATCGGCCAGGTCACCCACCCCGAGCCCAGGTAGGTGAGCCCCTTGGCGGCGTGATCGAGCCAGGAGGCACTGAGGTGGTTGACGACGTTGAGGGCCGTCTGGTCGCCGGGAGTGGGCCCGGGGTCCCCGGAGATCACGGCCCAGTAGGCGATCACCACGAAGAGCCCGACCGAGAGGGCCGCCAGCAGGGTTGTCAGCTCCAGGCCGAGCCCGCCTGGAGTCAGCCTCCGGCCGAGAAACGCGAACTGCGGGCGGAGTCGCCGCCCCAGAGCCAGGACCGGGCGAAGCAGCCGCCGCTTCTCCATCTCCGCCGCGATCTTTCCCCGGTTCTCCGGCTCGCGCAGGAACCGGAAGGCAAGAAAGAGCCCGACCCCCACCCCGATGACGATCGCGAACACCAGCAGGCCCTTGCCGACGACCTTCGTGACGGTGTCGAGGCTCTGCGCGAAGAAGTAGCCGGCCATGATCAGCCCGGTCGACCAGAGGCCGGTGCCGAGAATGCTGAACGGCGCGAAGTTTCGATACGGCATCCGGCTGCTGCCGGCGATGAACGGGGCCAGCGCCCGCACCAACCCGATGAAGCGGCCGATCAGGATCGTCCTGCCGCCGTAGCGGGCGAAATAGGCCTCCACCTGCTCGAGGCGCTCGTCGGTGATCCGGAAGCGCCTGCCGTGCTTGACGAGAAACCCGCGGCCGAGCTTCGCCCCGAGCAGGAAGCTGACCGAGTCCCCTGCGAACGCGCACGCCCAGGTGATCGCCAGGATGACCGGCAAGGAGATGTCGCCCTGCCCGGCCACTGCGCCGCCGAGCATCACGGTGAACTCGCCCGGCGCGATCAGCCCGACGAACGCACCGGTCTCGAGAAAGGCGAGCGCGCCTACCAGCAGGTAGGTCCAGGCCCCCAGCCCGTTGGATAGATCCTGAATCGCCCCCTCCAGGTCGATGTGCGGCAGATCTCCCCGGAAGACGAAGAAGGCGACGATCGCGGCCGCAAGCAGTCCGCGGCGAACCCATTTCCAGCTGATCCGCTGCGGGCTCATTCCGCCAGCGGCGCCGTCGCCAGTGCGCCGGGGAATCCCCCGCGGAGGCTCTCGACCGCCGCCACCGCGTCATCCGCGGTCGGATAGAGGCCGAACGCCGTCGGCCCTGACCCCGTCACCATCGCGTGAGCCGCGCCGGCCTCCTCCAGGGCGCGCAGCGCGTCCTCGATCTCCGGCCGCAGCGAGATCGCCGCCGGCTGCAGGTCGTTGACCAGGTTCTCCCGGTAGTCGAGCGGGGATCCGCCCTCGTCCACGGCGTCTCGGAGACGGCGGCGAATCGCCTCCAGCTCGGACTCGCCCCGAGGTGTGCCGAGCCGGTCGGCCTCGGCATAGACGTCGGCCGTCGCCAACCCCTCGGCCTGCGGGATCAGCACCACCCCGTGCTCGGCGGGCGGAGGCGCCGGCTCGATCACCTCTCCCGCGCCGGCTACCAGGCAGGGGCGGGGCTGTAGCTGCGACGGGACATCGGCCCCGATCTCGGCGGCGATCGACCGCAGACCCTCCACCTCGCCCCGGGCGAGCCGCAGGACGGCCGCCGCATCGGCGCTACCGCCACCGAGCCCGGCAGCGACAGGGACGCGCTTGGTGACCTCGATGCGGAGCGGCGGTCCGCTCCAGCCGTTCTCCCTGAGCGCGAGCAGGGCCTTGGCGGTCAGATCGGGGCCCTCGATCCCCTCGCAGACCACCTCGTCGGCCTCCGACGCGCTGAGCTGCAGCCGATCGGCGAGCTCCAGCGGCTCGAACAGCGAGCGGATCTCGTGCAGCCCGTCCTCTCGGGTCGGGCCCACATACAGGCAGAGGTTGAGCTTTGCGGGCGCGAGCATCGTGCCCGGCAGCTCCTCGACGCTCATCGCTTCTTCGCCTCCTTGGCGAGCGCCTCGGCGAACCGCACCCACTCCTCCGGCGAGAGCGTCTCCGCGCGCGCGTCGGCGGCCTTGCCGAGCTCAGCCAGGGCGAGCCGGGCCGGCTCGCGGCTTCCGGCCCGGGCCAGCTCCAGGGAGCCGGGCAGCGCCTTGCGCCGGTGGGTGAACGCGAGGCGAACGAGCGCCGCGAGGTCCCGCGAGGCGCCCGGGCCCTTCCGGCGCAGCCGAAGCAGCGCCGAGCCGACTCGCGGCCGGGGCACGAAGACGGCGGGATCGACCGTGCGAAGCATCGTCACCTCGCAGGCGAGCTGGACCAGGACGCTCGCGGAGCCGTACTCGCGCGTCCCGGGCTCGGCGCGGAGCCGGTCGGCGATCTCCCGCTGGACCATCACGACCCAGCTCTCCAGGCCCGGGAGCTCGTCGATGGTCCGGACCAGCAGCGGCGTTGCGATCGAGTATGGGAGGTTGGCGACCATCTTGGTCGGCGCCGGCGTCAGATCGCCGAGGGCGATCCGCATCGCGTCGCCCCAGACGAGCTTGACGTTGCCCGCCTCCTCGGCCAGTGGCATGAGCTCGTCGCGCAGACGCTCGTCGACCTCGATCACGTGCAGGCAGCCGACCGCCGGGGCCAGCCGCTCGGTGAGGGCTCCGCCCCCTCCTCCCACCTCGAGTACGACGTCGCTCGCCGAGAGGGCCGCCTCGCGGGCGATCGCGTCCAGCAGGTTCGGGTCGGCGAGGAAGTTCTGGCCCAGCCGGCGCGGCGAGCGCTCCGGCGGCCCGGTGCCCCTCACCACCCGAGGACTCTCGCGGCGTTCGCCTCCACGATTCGCTCGAGCTCACCGTAGGGGACGCCGCGGACCTCGGCGAGCCGCTCGGCCGTGGCGACCACGTTCGCGGGCTGATTCGGCTTTCCCCTCACCGGCTGCGGGGCGAGAAAGGGCGAGTCCGTCTCCACCAGCACCCGGTCCTCGGGCACGATCGCCGCCGACTCGCGAATCGCCTCCGCCTTCGGATAGGTGAGGTTCCCGGCGAACGAGCAGTACCAGCCGTGCTCGGCCGCCCTCTCGGCCCAGCGCGGCCCGGCGGAGAAGCAGTGCAGGATCACGGAGGCACCGTCGGCCTCCCGCCCGAGCGTCTCGAAAGCCTCCGAGACCGCGTCCTCCGATCCGTCGGCGTCACGAAGGTGGACCACGAGCGCCTTCCCCGTCCGCCCCGCGATGGCGATCTGCGCGGCGAAGGCGCGTCGCTGGTCCTCCGGGTCGGAGCGGTCGCGATAGAAGTCGAGGCCCGTCTCGCCGACGGCGACCACGCCCGGCTGGGAGCAGAGCTCCTCGACCGCCTCCGCCGCGGCGTCATCGAAGCCGGCGGCGCTGTTCGGGTGGCGGCCGACGGAGGCAAAGACCCCATCGTTCTCCTGGGCCGACAAGACCGCAGCCGGGTTCGAGTCCTCGCCGAGACCTACGGTGAGGATTCGGGTCACGCCAGCCTCGCGGGCCGAGCGGACCAGCTCCGCCTCCGCCGGCTCGCAGAGCCCGAGGTGCGCGTGGGTATCGACCACGGCGCCGAGTCTAAGAGCGCCCGGTGGCCGCTACGGGCCCAGGTTCGTGAGGATGAAGTCGCGGTAGCTGTCGGAGCGGGTGTGAACCGACGGGAAGCCCTTCAGCCCGCAGATCACGAAGAAGAACGGGTTCCGCTTCGATCCCGGCGTCAGGCTGGCCTCGGCGGTTCCCACCAGGCGAGGTCCCGCGGGTGTGTTCGCGACGAGCGGTCCGCCGCTGTCGCCCTCGCAGATGCTTCTCCTCACAGGGCGACGCCTGACCTTGTGCTTGATGCGGCGAACGGCGACGCCGACCTTGTGACCGGCGTCGCAGATCAGGAACGTCGGCGCCGGACAGAACCGCGCCATCACATTGGCCGCGGTCAGCAGGCCGAACCTCGCCTTGCCGACGATCAGCGGGTTGCGGTTGCCGAACCCGGCCACCGAGAGTCGCGCACCCGGCCGCGTGTAGGCGGCATCCTCGGCGGTGCTCGCCAGCTGGATCGGGCTCGCCGTGGTGGCGGCGTTGAGCGTCAGGATGGCGAGATCGCTCTCCAGGCCGTTCGCATATCCCGGCGCGAGGGCGACGGAGGTGACGCCGAACACCTCGCCCCCTGAGAACGCCGAGGTGGACCTCGTGCGCACGATCATCGTCGGCAGGCTTCCGACGCAATGCGCCGCCGTCAGCACCCGGGTCGGCGAGATCAAGGTGCCCGTGCAGAGCGTTCTTGGGGTCACGACCGCCGCGGCGAATCCCCACTGGTCGATGTTCGCGACGGTGCCGCCGATCACGCTCGTCCGTGCGCGCGGCTTGGCGCTCGCCGACCCTGCGGCAAGCAACCCGATCAGGCAAACGGCACAGAGAGCCACCGCTCCCGCCCTGGCGATCCGAGAGGGCATCGGCCCGAGGTTAGCCCCTGGCCTTCTCTATCGCTTGAGCCTGAATGCGCGCGAGATGGTGTCGGTCGCCCCGGTGGTCGGGTCCGTGGCGGTCAGCGTCTCGGTCAGCTTGAACCTGCCCGCGTTCTCCTTGATCGTCTTGAGGGCCTTGCCCTTCACGATCAGGGCGAGACCGAACAGCTCATTCGGCCCGAAGGAACCGGAATCCCCGAACGGGATGCGCGCCCCGAGCCCCTTGAGCACTCCCGTGCCCGTGACGTTGCAGGCCACCGAGCAGACCGCGACCGGCTGGATGTGCTTCCTGACCTTGACCTTGCCCTTGGTGACCCAGTTGACGATGGCGCCGGACTTGTGGGCAACCGGCCCACCGGCCGCCGCACCCGACGCCGGTGCCACGAGCACAGCGATGACTGCGAGTACCGCGAAAAAGCTCCCAATGCGAGACGTCCTGCTCATCGAAATCCTCCCTGAATCGCCGTTCGGACTAGCCGAGCCACACTACCACGGAGGTTCCGGCCCATCGGGAGGCCGGTACGTCCGGCTACGCCGTTTGGAGCTTGGGAAACAGCGGGGCCAGCTCGCCCAGGGCCTGACCGCCGCCGCGTGAGCCGAACTCGGCCAGCTCCCGGCCGGGCTGATCGAGGGCTTCGAGCAGCCGCCCCGTCGTCTCCGGCATGTAGGCGTGCAGCAAGAGCGTCGTCACCCGCAGCCCCTCCGCGAGGCCGTAGAGGACCGCATCGAGCTTCGCTGCCGCCGAATCGTCCTTCGCCAGCTCCCACGGCTTCGTCTCCTCGACGTATTGATTGAGGCGGCGGACCAGCTTCCAGATCTCCTCCAGCGCCTGGGTCAGCTCCGCGTCGTCCAGAAGCGAGCGCACCCGGTCCGGCGCGCCCTCGAGGTCGCCCGCCAGGTCGGCCTCCGCCTCCGCCTCCGGCACTACTCCGTCGCGGTAGCGGCCGATCATCGAGAGCACCCGGTTGGCGAGGTTCCCGTACTGGTCTGCGAGCTCGGTCTCGTAGCGCGACTCGAAGCCGGCGGGCGAGATCTGCCCGTCCTGGCCGAAGGAGACCTCGCGGAAGCAGTAGAAGCGCAGCGCGTCGGCGCCGAACTTGGCGATCACCTCGTCCGGGTCGAGCACGTTGCCGAGCGACTTGGACATCTTGTGCCCCTCCATCAGGAGGAAGCCGTGGATGAACATCCGCTCCGGCAGCTCGATCTCCGCGGCCATCAGGAACGCCGGCCAGTAGACCGCGTGAAACTTGAGGATGTCCTTGGCGAGGATGTGGAACGGGGGCCAGAACTGCTCGGTCACGTCCTTGCCGTCGATCGCGTAGCCGAGCGCCGTGTAGTAGTTGAGCAGCGCGTCGAACCAGACGTAGATCACCTGGTCGGTGTCCCACGGGACCGGCACGCCCCACTTCAGCGTCGGGCGCGAGAGCGACACGTCCTGGAGGCCCCGCTTGATGAAGGCGAGCGCCTCGTTGCTCCGGAAGCTCGGCACGACGAAGTCGGGGCGCTCCTCGTAGAGCCTCTCGAGATCCGACTGGAAGGAGGAGAGCTTGAAGAACCAGTTCCTCTGCTCCTCCCGGGTGAGCGGGATCTGGTGGATCGGGCAGGTGTTGTCCGGCCCGATCTCCGACTCCGTCTTGAAATCGGCGCACCGCGGGCAGTACCAGCCCTCGTACATCCCCTCGTAGACGTGGCCGTTGTCGTGGACGCGCTGAACGATCTCCTGGACCCGCTCCATGTGTCCCTCATCGGTCGTGCGGATGAAGAAGTCGTTGGAGGCGTTGATCTTGGCCGCCATCTCCTTGAAGCGGGGCGCGAGCCGGTCGCCCAGTTCGCGCGGGGTGACCCCCTCTGCCTCGGCCTGCTGCGCCACCGGCTCCCCGTGCTCGTCGGTCCCGGTCAGGAAGAAGACGTCCTCGCCGCGCTGGCGGTGGTGGCGGGCGAGGATGTCCGCGGCGATCGTCGAGTAGGCATGGCCCAGGTGGGGCTCGCCGTTGACGTAGTAGATCGGGGTGGTGACGTAGAAGCTCACGGAAACGTGAGCGTACTTACAGAAGCTTCTCCTGCCCCTTCGCGCCACTGCGGCGGCGGCGCGGGATGCCCGCGGCCTCGGTCAGAGCCTCCTCGACGTCGGCGAGGATCGCCCGCTCCGAGCGCGAGGCGACGATCGGCTCAGCCAGATCGTCGACGTGGACGTAGGTCCGCCGTCCCTCGCCCCGGTCCTTCGGGTCCAGCGGGACCAGGGCGTAGATTCGGTCCGCTCGGGCGAACTTCCCGTACCCCAGCGAAACCATGCGTGGGTCGCGCTTGGCCATCTCGCTTCGACATCAAGGTAGCGCCGCTGACGGTCGTCAGGGACCGCTGGTCGAGCCGGGCTCGGTGGCCCGCCGGGTCGCCGGCGAGGGGGTCCTGCTGCTCGGCGGCGGCCGGGCGCTCATCCTCCAGGTCGCGGAGCCACGCGTGGCCGCGGGGGTGGCGCGGTTCTCGAGCTACCGAGAAGCCCCCTGGCGGCGGCTCTACCGGACCATCGACGTGACCACCCGCATCGTCTTCGGCGAGGGCCCGGAATCGGCCGAGGCCGCGGTGGGATTGCGCCGGGTGCACCAGAGGATCCGCGGCCGCGACGACTCCGGCCGCGCCTATCGCGCTCTCGACCCCAGGCTGCTCATGTGGGTGCAGGCCACGCTGCTCGACACCTCGCTGCTGATCTACGACCGTTACGTCCGCCGCCTCGGCGACGACGAGCGGGCGGCGTACTACGAGGAGATGAAGCCGGTTGGCGAGGCGTATGGCATCCCGCGCCGCCGCATGCCGCGAGATTGGGCCGCGTTCCGGGAGTACTTCGAGGAGATGGTTGCGAGGGGCCTCCGGGTCACGCCGGCCACCAGGGAGGTCGCGGACTCGGTGCTCAACCCTGAGCTGCCGCTCCCGGCGAGGCTGCCCGCCCGGCCGGCGGTCGAGGCCCTGCGCCTGCTGACCGTGGGCACGCTGCCTGGACACCTGCGCGAGTCGCTTGGCCTGGAATGGGGACCGCTCCGCGAGCGGCTGCTGGCGGCCTCGCAGGGCACCATCCGCCGGCTGCTCCCCCTGGCGCCGGGGCCGCTGCGCAGGTTTCCCGCAGCGCGGCGCGCCGCATAGCGCGGCCGCGCGGGCCGATCGATCCTTGATCCTGGAATTAGGCGGATCCTCTTTCATCGCCCGCCGACGCCGCAGGGAATGGCCGACGCCTTCAAGAACCTCTGGACCGAGCACCGCGCCGCGACGCTGGCCGGCATGGCCGGCTTCGTCGCGATCGTTGCCGTGGGCGGCTGGTTGCTGCTGCGCACCCCGGGCGGGTCGTCCGAGCCCGCCGCCTCGACCGCCACCGCCCCGGCGAAGCGGCCGGCACCACCGACCACCGACTGGCCCACCTACGGCCTCGGCACGGCGCGGACCCGCTACCTCCCCACCGGCCGGGTCAAGCCGCCTTACAAGCTCGCCTGGAGCTACGACGCGGGGCACCTGATGGAGTACTCGCCGATCGTCGTCGGCGACAACCTCTACGGGATCGACAACAACGGCGAGGCGTTCGCGCTCAACGCCAGGAACGGCAAGCCGCGCTGGCGCCGGGACGTAGCGACCCTGAACGCGTCAGCGCCCACCTACAGCGACGGGCGCCTCTACATCTCCAACCTCGAGCCGGGGCAGGTGCAGGCGCTGAACGCGAGGAACGGCAAGGTGGCCTGGCGGCATCCGCTCCCGGGCCGGACCGAGTCCAGCCCGCTAGTGGTCGGCAACGAGGTGATCGCGGGCTGTGAGTGTGGCTCCGTCTACGCCCTCAGCGCTGACAACGGCAAGGAGCTCTGGAGCACCGCGGTCGGCGGCGCGGTCAAGGCGTCACCCGCCTACGACCACGGCACGGTCTTCGTCGGCGACTACGGCGGCGGGATGACCGCCATGAACGCGAGCAACGGCCGGGTCAAATGGCGGGCGAGCGCCGGAAACAGCATCTACGGGACGGCCGCGGTGGCCTTCGGCCGGGTCTTCGCGGGGGATCTGGGCGGCGGCTTCCACGCCTGGGACGAGTCCAACGGCTCAGAGGACTGGAGCACCTCGACGAGCGGCTACGTCTACAGCGGGGCGACCGCGGCCCGGGTCCCAGGCACGCCGCCGAGTGTCTACTTCGGCTCCTATGACGGCACCGTCTATGCCCTCGACGCCCGCACGGGCGCCCAACGCTGGTCCCGCTCGGCTTCCGGGCCCGTCTCCGGGGCCGGCAGCATGATCGGCGGCGTCTTCTACGCCGGCGACCTGAAGACGACACAGACCTGGGGATTCCGGGCGACGGACGGCCGGACGGTCTTCGAGTCCCGCGACGGCGCCTACAACCCGGTGATCTCTGACGGCAGGCGGCTGTACATGACCGGCGTCAACGTGATCTACGCGCTTCACCCTTCGCGCGGGCACTCGATCAACGGCTTCGCCAAGAAGAACCGGAACCTGACGGGATGAAGCTAGCGCCGCGGCTCCCGGCCGGTGATCCCCTTGTAGAGATCGTTGGCGGGGACTCCGGTCAGGGCGGACACCACGCTGGCCGCGGCTCGCGGCCTCGCACCGGCGCGGATCAGGCCGCGCAGCGCGTCCGTCGCAAAGCCGATGTCGGCGGTGCCGCGCTCCGCAGCCGGCCCGATCACGACCACGATCTCGCCGCGGGCCTCGTCGCGGAAGCGCCGCGAGAGCTCGCCAAGCGTGCCGCGGGCGACCTCCTCGTGCAGCTTGGTCAGCTCACGGCAGACCGCCGCCGGCCGGTCCGGGGCAAGCTGGGCGAGCGCCCGCAGCGACTCGGGCAGGCGCCGGGGCGACTCGAACGCGATCAGGGTCTCGGTGGACTGGAGGACCCGCTCCAGCTCGCCGGTCCGCCGGGGCAGAAAGCCCTGGAACCGGAAGCGATGCGTCGGCAGGCCGGAGACGACGAGCGCGGTGACGATCGACGAGGGCCCCGGCAGCACCTCTATGTCCAGGTCGCGGTCGATGCAGGCCCTGATCAGGCGGAAGCCCGGGTCGGAGATCGCGGGCGTGCCGGCGTCGGAGACGAGGGCGACGTTGTCTCCCCGCTCGATCCGCTGGGCCAGCTCCCTGGCCCGCTCGGCCTCGTTTCCCTCGTGGTAGGAGAGCAGCCGCAGAGCCTGGATCTCGAGCCTCTCCAGCAGAAGCCCCGTCCTGCGTGTGTCCTCGCAGGCGATCACATCGGCCTCGTAGAGGGCACGCCGCGCGCGCAGAGTGATGTCCTCGAGGTTCCCGATCGGAGTCGGGCAGACGACGAGCTTCCCCGGCATCGCCTAGGCCCCCTTGTCGAGCTCGATCAGCGCCATCGCCGCCGCTCCGATCATTCCCGCCTTCGGGCCGAGCTCGGCAATCTTCACCGGCGTCCGGTTCATCGGCGTCAGAGCCCGCGACTCGAGCTCCTTGCGCGCCGGCCCGATCAGCAGCTCCCCCACCACGGAGACGCCGCCCCCGATCACGATCACGTCGGGATCGAAGATGTTGGCGAGGCTCGCGAGCGCGACACCGAGGTGCCGGCCCGCCTCGGCGACGACCCCTGCCGCCAACGGGTCTCCATTGATGGCCAGCTCGGTCACCGTCTTGCCGACGATCGGCCCCTCAGCGAGCGCCTTGCCGAGCGCGGAGTCCGGTTCCCGCTCGGCGGCCGCCTTGCCCTCGCGCGCGATCGCGGTGCCGGAGGCGAGCGTCTCGACGCAGCCGCGGTTGGGACAGTTGCCCTGGCAGGGAGGGCCGTCCTCCTGCACCACGACGTGGCCGAGCTCCGCCGCGGAGCCGGTCGTCCCACGGTAGATCTCGCCGTCGAGGATCAGGCCTCCACCGATCCCCGTCCCGATGGTCAGCATCACCACGTTCCGTGCCCCGCGGCCTGCGCCGAACAGGAACTCGGCCAGGGCTGCGACGTTCGCATCGTTGTCGATGAAGACCGGGAGGCCGAGCTGCTTACCCATCAGGTCGCGAAGGGGGACGTCCGAGATCTCGAGGTTGACGGCCTGGATGGCCACGCCGCGATCGTGGTCGATGGTGGCCGGAATCCCGAGGCCTGCGCAGAGCACGTCGGGCCTGGCGTCCCTGGCCTCCACCAGCTCCCTGCCGAGATCCTCGACCAGCTTGTCCTCGCTCAGCCCGATCGAGGACTCGTTCCCCTCGTAGTGGATGTGCTGCTCGGAATCGACGACCCCGACGGCCATCTTGGTCCCGCCCAGGTCGACGCCGATCGCTTCCCGAGGGGTCAAGAGGTAGAGGGGTCCGGCGGCGGCATGCGTAAGTATTGATATCCCATGTCTCCGCAGGGAGATGAACGGCCGCCCAAGCGGTCCGGGGGCTCTGAGGGCGGCGGGAAGCCCGGCGAGCCCAAGAAGCCTGGCGCGTCCGGGGGCTCAGGCAAACCCGAACGTGGCAAGAAGCCCGAGTACACGGTCTACGGGCGGGGCGGCCGTGGCGGCCAGAAGCGCTCGGCGCCCCAGCGCAAGAGGCCCGAGGGCAAGGGCGAGAAGCCCCCGTACACCGTCTACCGATCGCGGCCCAGCCTGCGCGACCGGATCCGCAAGCCGAGCCTGCAGAGCATCCGCCGCGACTCCGGTGGCGGGGGCGGGATCCGCGGCTTCTTCGGGAGGCTGACCGGCGGCAAGCGCCCCTGGCTGCGCTGGATCCTGATCTTCGCCGTGGGCTGGCTCCTGCTCAGCTTCATCACCTTCGCGATCTCGGCCCAGATCCAGAAGGGCAAGCTGCCGCAGTCGGCCAAGGACGCGCTCAAGGGCGGCCCCGCCGTGCTGGCGGGGCAGAACATCCTCATCCTCGGAGGGGACCGCCGCGGCAAGACCCAGCACAACGCCAGCGGCTCGGAGGGCCAGGGCCCGCCCCGCGCCGACACGATCATGGTCCTGCATGCGTCGCTGACCTCCTTCCGGAAGCTCTCGATCCCCCGCGACAGCTACGCCGCGATCCCGGACTGCGGCGAGCAGAAGATCAACGCATCCCTCGCCTGCAACACCCGGAGCACCAACGGCAACCCCGCCTCGACCATCAAGACCGTCGAGAACTTCCTCGGCATCGACATCAACCACATCGTGATCGTCGACTTCGACGGCTTCGCCGACTTCATCAACACCCTCGGCGGGGTCACGATCAACGTGCCCGACACGAATGGCAAGAAGGACGGCGCCGTCGTCTGCGGGGACGTCGACGGCGGCAAGAAGCAGGGCGGCGTCTCCCTGAAGCTGCCCCCGGGAGACATCACCCTGCAGGGCGACAAGGCCCTCGCATACGCCCGGATCAGGCACAACAACTGCGATCCCTCCGAGGACGACCGCGACCGCGCGGCTCGCCAGCAAGCGGTCCTCAACGGGATCAAGGACCGCCTGACCAGCATCACGCGGTTCCCATACAACTTCCTCAAGGGGCCCTGGATCGGCTGGAACGCGCCGAAGGCGTTCATCAGCGACATGGGCGGCTTCACCCTCCCGCAGGTGGCGATCGCGGCCATCCTCGGCGGCAGCGGGGAGACGAACGTGCTCGGCGGCAGCGGAGGTAAGAGCGACGCCTCAGCCGGACCGGGCGGCAGCCTGGCCTATCCGGACAGCGTCTGCCTCGACGCGGTCAAGAAGCTGATCGGCGGGGACCCGCCGCGCGATCCCGCGTGCACTCCGCGATCGTTCTAGTCAGAGCTCGAGCTCGTAGCGGCCTTGTCCGAGCCGGCGGAATCTGACTTCTTGGAGCTCGACTCGGAAGACGAGTCCGTGGAGCTGGAGTCGCTCGAGGAGGAATCGCCGTCCTTCCCCGAGGACGCCTTGGTCTTCGCCTTGTAGTCGGTCGAGTAGAAGCCGGATCCCTTGAAGTGGACTGCGACGGGATGGAAGACGCGCTCGACGGGGGCGCCGCACTGCTCGCAGGCCTCGACCGGATCGTCGGACATGCTCTGGATCACCTCGAAGGTGTGTCCGTTGGTGCAGCGGTACTCGTAGATCGGCATCGGAGGCAAGAGGGTAGTGGGCGGCGCCGGCGGGCACCGAACGCCACAGCTAGTGCCGCTTCTTCTTCTTCTTCTTGCACTTGACCTTCGCGGCCGCTGCCCGCTTTTTGCCCCCGCCTCTTGCACTTCGCGTGCTTCCCCTTCACGGTCGGCGGCGGCGGCGAGGAGCTCGGCGGCGGCGGCGAGGAGCTCGGCGGCTCCGTCGGGACGGGGCTCGGGCCGACCGGGTGGTAGCTGGCGACCAGCGTGCTGTCGCCGCTCGCCACGAGGGTGTGGGTCGCCGCCCCGCCGTCCGACCACGACGAGAACGCGTAGTCGACCCCCAGGGCCTTCACCTCCTTCGGCGCGGACACCGTGTGGTGCGAGTTCTCGATCACCTGCGAGGTGAAGGGCGAGGGGTCGACCGCGCCGTCGAGACCGAGCTGGACTCCCGGCACGGTCGACCGCAGAGTGAGCTGGTGGGTTCGCGGATAGATGTTCACCGACTTGGTGTCGGAGAGTCCCTGCCCGCCCGGGAGTCCAGCGTCGGTGACCGTCAGCTTGATGGTCAGGTAGGCCGGGTAATCGTGGTCCGGAGCGATGAAGCTGCCCGACCTCCCGACGATCGGCGAGGACCCGTGCTGGTGGCAGTTGCTGGGGCAGTGGTTGAGGATGACCCTCCAGGTGTAGGCGGAATCGGGGAGGGTCTGCTCGGCGTCAGTGGCGGTGGCCGAGAAGTCGATCGAGTCCCCGGTGGCCCACCGCAGGTTCGGGTCCGGCGCTGTGATCGTCGCGTCGGGCGGGGTGTTCCCCACCTGGACCTCGACGGTGGCGACGCTCGAGACCAGCCCATCGCTGACCTTCACGGCCGGGCGTTTGATGCCCGTCGTCGAGTAGAAGTCGGACGTCGTGGGCCCCGTTGCGTCGTCGAAGATGCCGTCCTCGTTGAGGTCCCACTTGTAGGTCAGCGGGTCACCGTCTGGATCGGTCGAGCCCGTCGCCGAGAGCTGGCTCGTGAACCCGGCGGTGTGAGAGTAGGACGGCGTCGCCGTCGCGACCGCGTGAGGCGGCCGGTTCCCCGCAGGGTCGGAGTAGGTGATCCGGTGGATCTGCCCATCCCAGAGATCGACGTAGTAGAGGTCGCCATCCGGGCCGAGCTCGAGGTCGACCGGGGCCGTCGCCCCGTCGCCCAGGGTGACGATGTCGCCTGGATTCGGCTTTCCATCCGAACCCGCCAACATCGCCCAGATGCAGCCGCGGGAATAGTCCGCGAAGAACAGCGCACCGTCGTAAGCGGAGGGATAGGTGCCGGCGCCGCTGAAGGCAACCCCGCTGACCGACGAGCTGCCGACGGAGCATCCCTCTCCACTCACGATGTGGGCCGCGTGGTTGTAGGTGAAGTAGGGCGCGACGGCGGTGCCCTCCGAGTACAGGTTCTTGCAGATGTTCAGCCCCGCGGCAGCGAAGCCGGGCTGGACGCCGGTGCCCTCGTAGCAGGGCCAGCCGAAGTTGTCGGCGGTGTTGTCGATGGGATCCGTGATCCGATTGATCTCCTCGAAGTCGTTTCTCCCGACGTCGCCGGCCCAGACCTCGTTTGTTCCGGGCCTGACCGTGAACCGAAACGGGTTGCGCAGCCCGTACGCGACGATCCGCTGCTTGTCCGGGTCGGGGCTCCCGAAGAACGGGTTGCCGGGCATCCCCGCACCCGTGTCCGGATTCACCCTGATGATCGTGCCGTCGAGGCCGGCCGGGTCACCGCCGGTCTCGAGGTCCTGGGAGCGCAGTGAGCCACCCTCGGCGGTGGGCGGCTCGAGATCGGCGCCGACGCCACCGGGTGGATCGCCGCACGGATTCCGCGGATTGCCGAACTGGCCCCAATCCTCAGTGGTGTACTGCGCTCCGTCACCAGCGCCGGCGTAGAGCGCGCCGTCGGGACCGAACGCGAGGTCGCCGATCGAGTGGGTCGTTGACTGCAGGCACCAGTCGGTGATCAGGTTCTGCTTCGCCGTCTCGACGCCGCTGCTGGGATCGAGGGTGAGACGCGCCAGGCGAGCCGTCAACAGGCATACACCGCTCGGATCCGGGCAGGGATCGCCGGTCCCCGACCCGCCCCAATACGGCGGGTTCTGCCCGGGCGGGGCGTCGAGCGTGTAGAGGGCGTAGAGATATGGACGGGAGGGGTACTGGGGATCGAGTGCGAGGCCGAGCAGGCCGAAGTCGAAGTTGTTGTAGACCTCCGTCCGCAGGTCGGCGACCTGCGTCGGGGTGGTGTCGCCGAATCCGTCGAACTCCTCGATCTGGCCGCCCTTCAGGGCGACGAACACCTTGCTCCCGTCCTGGTTGAACGCGACCGAGGTGGGATCGTCGAGCCCGGACTTGACGACCTCATCCTGGAATCCGGCCGGCAGCGTCTCGGCCTCCGCGCGCACGGCGGGTGTCGCCACCAGGATGGCGCCGGTGGCGGCGAGCAATCCCACCGCCCAACGGAGCGTTCCCGTGGATCCCTTCGTTCTACCGGACAGGTCGATCACGCCTCTCACCTCATCTTGGTCCCCAGTCGGCTCCCGTAGCCGCACCGGTTCGCCCCAATTGGTATCGCAACCAGGCCCCCGAGCCATCCGCAATGTCCCGCAAATGTTCCGGCGTCAGGGACGCCGCCCGAATCGCCACATTAGGCTGAGGTCGTGCCCACCGAACCCACCCTCGACCAGGTGGTCGCCCTCTGCAAGAGGCGCGGCTTCATCTTCCCCGCGTCGGAGATCTACGGCGGCTTCGCCAACACCTACGACTACGGGCACTACGGCGTGCTGCTCAAGAACAACGTCAAGGGCGAGTGGTGGCGGGCGATGATCCAGGAGCGCGACGACATCGTCGCGCTCGACTCGGCGATCATCCAGAACCCCAAGGTCTGGGAGGCCTCGGGTCACCTCGCCGGCTTCACCGACCCGCTCGTGCAGTGCCTTGGTGAGTGCAAGCGGCGCTGGCGCGAGGATGACCTGCGCGAGCAGCAGCTCGGGGCCGAGGACGCCGAGGGCGAGATCCGTTGCCCGAAGTGCGGCGGTGAGCTCTCGGAACCGCGCCAGTTCAATCTGATGTTCGAGACCTACGTCGGGCCCGTCCACGACGAGGACGACAAGGCGTACCTGCGACCCGAGACCGCGCAGGGGATCTTCATCAACTTCAAGAACGTCCTGAGCTTCGCTCGCAAGAAGCCGCCGTTCGGGATCGCCCAGATCGGCAAGTCATTCCGCAACGAGATCACCCCGGGCAACTTCATCTTCCGCACCCTCGAGTTCGAGCAGATGGAGATGGAGTTCTTCGTCCCGCCGGCCGAGGCGGCCGAGTGGCACGACCGCTGGATGGAGCAGCGGATGCGCTGGTACACCGACCTCGGCATCCGGCCGGACCAGCTCCGTCTCCGCGCGCACGGCGCCGACGAGCTCTCGCACTACTCCAGCGCGACCTCGGACGTGGAGTACCTCTTCCCCATGGGCTGGTCGGAGCTGGAGGGGATCGCCAACCGCGGCGACTTCGACCTCACCCAGCACGCAAAGCTCTCCGGCGAGAAGCTCGAGTATGTCGACTCTGCCACCGGCGACCGCTACGTGCCCCACGTCATCGAACCGGCGGCCGGCGTCGACCGGGCGATGCTCTCCTTCATGGTCGACGCTTATGACGTCGAGGAGGTCGAGGGCCGCGAGCGAACCGTCCTCCGGCTCCACCCCAAGCTCGCCCCGGTGAAGGTGGCCGTGTTGCCGCTGGTCAACAAGGACGGGCAGCCCGAGAAGGCACGAGAGATCTACGAGCAGCTCCGCCGGCTGATGACTTCCGAGTACGACACGGGCGGCTCGATCGGCAAGCGCTATCGCCGCCAGGACGAGATCGGCACCCCCTGGGGCGTCACCGTCGACCACCAGACGATGGAGGACGACACCGTGACCCTGCGCGATCGCGACTCCCTGGACCAGTCGCGCATCGCGATCGGCGAGCTGGCCGAGGAGCTGACACGTCGCCTCACGGGGCCCTGGACCTCGCCGAAGCTCGCCGCGGCCGAATAGCGACACCTGCCGGCTATCCGGCCGCTGCGGTAGAAGGCAGCGCTGTGAGCCCCCGCCGGAGCATCGGCGTCTTCGTCCTCGCCCTGGTGATCACAGGGTGGAACTGCGGCAACGTCGGGCCCGTGGTGGCCCCTCTCAGCCAGGAGTTCGACCTCAGCCTCTCCGAGGTGGGGCTGCTCTCCGGGACCTTCTTCTTCGCCGGGGCGGCGACCGCGAGCCTGGCGGGTGCGGAGCTGGCCCGGAGGATCCGCGTGCTGCAGGGGATCTGGGCCTGCTGCTTGCTCTCGGTCGCCGGGAATGCGCTGATCGCGGTCGGCGACAGCTTTGCCGTCCTCGCCGCCGGCAGGGTGATCGCGGGACTGGCGTTCGGTCTCGCGGCGGTCTTCATACCCGCCTACGCCCGGGCTATGGGCGGCCTGAGGATGCTTGGGCTGTTCGGCGCCGGGCTCACCCTCGGTGTGGCCGCCAGCCTCTTCCTCGGCAGCATCCTGCAGGGCGAGGGCGTCGACTGGCGGGTGCCCTTCGTGATCACCGCCGCGCTGGGGCTGGTCGCCATGCCGATACTCCCGAACGAGCAGGTGCCGGTCAAGCGCGCCGCGTCCGAGGGGGAGGGACTGGTGCGCGAGGCCCTGACAAGCGGGACCTGGTGGCGCATCGAGCTGCTCGGCAACGCGACGCTGAACATCCCGCTCATCATCGGCGCCTGGCTGGTCCACTACCTGACCACGGGAGACGGCATGTCGGCGGCCGTGGCCGGCGCTCTCTCCTTCATGCTCTTCGGGATCTCGGCGCTGATGCGCGACCTGGCGGGCCGCTGGTCGGCGGCGGGGGTGAGCACCTCGCTGCTGGTAGTCCTCGGCCTCGGCCTGGCCGCCGCCGGGCTTGTTCTGCTCGGCCAGGGCAGGTCGGTCGGGCTGGTCGCCGTGGCGATCGCGCTGGTCGGAGTCGGGCTCTCCCTGCCCTATCCGCACTACTACGACGCCGCCGAGCGCGTGCTGCCGGATCACCCAATCGGCGGGCTCGGGCTGCTTCAGGTCGGCGCCGGGATCTTCCCGATTCCCGTCATCCCCCTGTTCGGTGCCGCGCTGGCGAGCGGCGACGCCGATCTCGCCTTCGGCGCCCTGGCCGCCTTCACCCTGCTCACCGGAGCGCTCAACGCGCGTCCCAGCGCTGCCCCTGGCTGATCCGCTCCTGCCCGACCCAGGCGAAGTCCATCGCGGCCTGGACGACCTCCTCCTTGGGCACCTTTCGATGAAGGTCCCACCAGTCGGCGAGCGACTGCATCGCGCCGACCATCTGCTGGGCGATCATCTCGACGAACTGGGGCAGCTTCGGGAAGTCGAGCCCCTTGCGCTGGGCCTCCTCGCTCATCAGCTGCACGATCGCGGCGGCGACCTCATCGCGGAGGCGATCGAGGCGGACCGCGACGTCGGGGTCGCCGGCGTTGCGGAACATGATCCGCCAGGCGCCGCGGCGCTCCTCGACGAAGCCGAAGAACGCCTCGAGCCCGGCCCGCATTCGTGGCTCTCCCGGCTCGGCCTCCGCGACGGCGCCGGAGATCCGCTCGACCAGCTCGTGGACGTGCATCTCGAGCATCGCCACGTAGAGCTCGCGCTTGGAGGAGAAGTGCTCGTAGAGCAGTGCCTTGGAGACTCCGGCGCGCTCGGCGACGGCGTCGAGCGAGGTCTCGTGGTACCCGGTGTCGGCGAAGGCCGTTCGGGCGGCGTCGAGGATCGCCTCGCGACGATCGGCCGCGGTCATCCGGGACCGGGTGGGCGGCGTCGCGGCCTTCTTGTTCTGTGTGATCGATGTCACCGTACTAACTGACTAGTCAGTCAGTTACTATACGACGGAACGGAGACGAGAGATCAGGAGGCATTGAATGTCGGTCGCACAGCAGGGCATCGCCGGTCAGATCACCTACGACGACCTCTATCGCCGCTGGGAGGAGGGGAACTGGAAGGCGACCGAGCTCGACTTCTCCGAGGACCGCAAGGGCTGGGACTCCCTCAATGACATCCAGCGCAAGTCCGCCCTCTGGATCTACTCGATGTTCTTCTACGGCGAGGACGCGGTGGCCGACGGCCTCTCCCCCTACATCGAGGCCGCCCCGAAGGAGGAACAGAAGTACTTCCTCGCCACCCAGCAGGTCGACGAGGCCCGCCACGCCGTCTTCTTCCACCGCTTCTTCAAGGAGGTCATCGGCGTCGAGGGCGGCATCGCCGAGGGCCTCGAGTTCACCAAGTCCCAGCTCGGCTGGGGCTACAGCAACGTCTTCGGCCGGCTCGAGCGGATGGTCGAGGAGCTCCAGACCGACCGCTCCCTCCCCAAGTTCGCCCAGGCGATCACGCTCTACCACATGATCATCGAGGCGACGATGGCCCAGCCGGGGCAGCACTTCATCGAGGACTTCTTCGCCAAGGCCGGCACGATGCCCGGCTTCAGCGCGGGGATGGAGAAGGTCTCCCGCGACGAGCAGCGCCACATCGGCTTCGGCGTCAAGGTGCTCTCCGAGCTGTTCGCCGAGTCCGACGAGTGCAAGGCGGCGGCCTCGGAGCTGCTCCGCGAGGTCCTTCCCTGGGTCACCGGCGTCTTCGTCCCGCCGGGCTGGGACGAGCGCTACACGACCGAGTACGGCTTCACGCTCGAGCAGATCTACGCCTTCGGGATGAAGTCGGTGGAGATGAAGTGGAAGGCGACCGGCTACCCGCTCAGCGAGATGCCCCCTGGCATCTACCCGTTCGACCCCGAGATGCCCCACGAGGAGCGCGCGCAGCGCCAGATCAAGCTGCTGCGCGCCGGCGTCATGGGAGAGCCGAACGGCAAGCCCGAGGTCGACCCTGAGATCGAGTCCATCCTCTTCGACCTGATCGCGCGATCGGCTCACACCGACGCGGTCGACCGCCCGGTGACGATCCAGTGGCGCTTCGAGGACGCCGAGCCGTACCACCTGCGCATCGACAACGGCTCCACCCGCGCCGAGCCGGGTCTCGCCGACAAGGCGGACCTCACGCTGAAGACGACCTGGGCCGACTGGGTCGACGTCTCGGTCCGCGGTCAGGACGCGCGGCGGGCGATGCTTCGCCGGAAGCTGAAGCCGCGCGGGTCGCTCCGCCAGCTGGCGCGGATGCCGAAGATCTTCCCGCCCAGGCCGTCGCCGATCGTTTAGGCATAGACGGGCTTCGCCATAAACGGCCGCCACAAAAACCGCGGCCGAATAGATCTCAGCCCAAAAGCTTCCGCTTTTGGGCTTCGAATTCCGCGTCGGTGATCTTGCCGGCGTCGCGCTGCCGGTCCAGGTGAGCGAGCTGGTCGAGCGGGTCCTGCTTCGGCGCGGCGACGCCGCCCCCGAAGCCGCCGGCGTTCGGTACCGGCATCATCCGGCCGAGGATGCCGGTGATCTTCTCCTGCAGGCCCGGCACGCTCGAAGCGTCGATCGTCTGGCCCTTCTTGTCGGGGTCGATGCCGGACTCGCGCAGCGCATCCTCGATCTGCTCGCGGGCGCCCGTCCCGCGCAGATCGATCGTCTGGCTCGACGTCTCGACCTTGGAGTCGGGACTGCTCCACCCGGCCTCCCCCATCGAGACGCTCTGGGAGTCCGGCAGCGCGGAGCCCTGCACGGCGGCGTCGAACTCCGGCGTCCCCGGCTCGGGAATCGCCCGCTCGTCCTTCTTTCTCAGAAAGCCGAAGAGGCCCACAGAGGCAAGGTATAACCCCGGCATCCCGGACGCGAAGCGGAGGAGATGCCGGCTGATGTCAGGCGCCTGGGTCGTCTTCCGGATCCGAGGAACCGGAGCCGAGCTCGACCCCGACCAGGTTGGCCGGCCTTCCGGGCAGGTACATCGAGGAGCCCGTGGCCAGAGCCACCTGCTTGCCCTCCGAGTTGATGACCTCGGCGGCTGCGATCACCAGCGTGCGGCCCCGGTGCAGGATGCGGGCGCGCGCCGTCAGGTCGTTCCCGTCCGGGAAAACGGGGCGCAGGTAGTTGACCTTGAAGTCGAGCGCGGCCACCGCGGTGTCGGCCGCCGCGGTGCTGAACGCCGCCGAGGTCATCGCGCTCTCGGCGAGCATCGCCGTGAAGCCGCCCTGGATGGTCCCGGCCGAGGTCGAGAGCCACTTGCTGCACGGCAGGACGGCGACGGCCTCGCCCTCATCCGCCTCCGCCAGCCGGAGCCCGGTCAGATGGTGGATCGGCGGCCGGGGCAGCTCGCCGTCGATCAGCTCGCGCAGCATCTCGAGCCCGGCGCGGCGCTCGAACTCCTCCTGAGGCAGTACCTCGCCCTCGACCTCGCGCCGCAGCGGGTCATCCGCGGCGCTACCCGGCGGCGGGAGGTCGTGTGAAGGCGAGCCGACGTCGGGAGGATCCGGAATCGGATCGAGCGGCGGAAAGACGGTGCAGCGCGTCGTCCCGTGGGAGATCAGCTGATCGTCGTCGTCGAACAGAAATGCCTCGGAGATCCCCATGGAGCGGCCGCGATGGATCAGCTGGCCCGAGCCGGTGACCGCCGCGCCCGCCCTCGGCACGACCGGGCGCAGAAAGGACATGGAGAGCTCGGCCGTCGTCATCCCCTGTCCCGCCTCGACGTCCGAGTGCACCACCGACCCAAGCGCAGCATCGCCGATCACGGCGAGCATCCCCGGGGAGATCAGACCGGAGGAGTTGGCGAACCAGGGCGAGGCAGGCATCGAGAAGGTCGAGTGGCCGCGGGAGCCCGCGGTCATCTCGAGCTCCGTCAGATACCCCATTGGGGAGAACGGGATCAGTCCACGGCGCCCGGCTCCCATTCGCTCGATGCCCGGCAGGCCCAGGAACGCTTTATCCGGGTAGCCGCCCTTGGCGGGCTCCTGCCAGATCATTCCGCGGTCAGCCAGCAAGCAGATGGCGGGCCGCCACCGTTCCCGCGGCGATCACGTCCTTGTGATCGCGCTCGGGATCGGAAAGCAGCTGCAATGCGATTCCGTCGGCGAGCGCGAAGAGCAGCGCGACGACCGCATCGATCTCGAAGCGCGGGGCGATCACACCCTCCGTCTGCTTGACGCGCAGGATCTCCGCGACGTGCGCACGGGTCCGGTTGAAGAGCTCCCCCACCTCGCGCTGGATCTCGGGGTTCCGGCGACCGGCGGTGAACAGGTCGAACAGGAGAACCCAGAAGCCCGGATCGTTCTGGATGGAGTCCTCGAGGTCGGCGACCAGGATGCCGAGCAGCTCGTCGACCGATCCGGCCTTGCCGAGCGGCTCGTCCATCCGGGCGATCCGGTGCTCGGTGTCGCGCCTGACGACCTCGACCAGCAGGGCCTCCTTGGTGCCGAAGTAGTAGTGGAGGAGGCCACGGCTGACGCCTGCCTCGCGGGCGACGTGCTCGAAGGTGGAGCCCGAGATGCCCCGGCGCGCGACGCTCGAGCGCATCGCCTCGACGATTCGCTGCGCCTTCTCCCCGCTCAGCTCCCTTGTCTTGGTGGTCGCCTCCATGCGCACAATCTAGGCCCTTGGCTGGCTGGACAGCACGCCCGTCCCCCGCCCTGCCACGCACGATCTATGCGCGTCGTCTAGTGTGTGCTGTGCAGGTCCCTAAATTTGGGTACCGGAGTATGGGGGTTTTGCCGAAAGAACACTGCGGGTTTGAAGGGATGCATCTGGCGTACGCGAGCTTAAGCTCGTAGAGGTCGCCCTAGGACCATCAACTTGAGCCCAGGCGGCATGAAATGGACGAAATGACCACTAGCTATTACTCGATACAGACGTGGCGCACCGGGGGCCCGTTGTGTGACTATGCGTCAAGCCTGATCGAGCCTGAGGGGCGTTTCACGGAAGTCCAGTTCGGGCCCAGGAACACCAATTCGCGGCAGGCCGTTACGCGGCAAGTCGCCTGATCGAGAGAGAGCACAAAGTGACGAAGGGAACAAGACGACTGGTCGCCATTCTTACGGTGGTCGGCGCTCTCGCCCTGGCCCCGGCCGCGTTCGCCCAGAGCACGGGTACCGGTTACGGCGGTCCGGCGGGTGGCGTCGCAGGACAGACCGCCCAGGGAGGCAACGGCAGCAACGGCAGCGGGGTAGCCGGCAACACCAGCAACTCCGGTCCTGCCGCTACGCAGGCCAGCACCGGCAACAACGGTGTGCTGGCGTTCACCGGGCTCGACCTCGCGCTGCTTGCGGGTGGAGGACTGGTGTTGCTCGCGAGCGGTGTGGCCTTGAGCCGCCTGGTCGGCCGTCATTCGGCTGCCTAGCAAGTCCGCATAGCGAAGCCTTTCGAAGGTCCCGGCCATCGGCCGGGACCTTCGTCTTTCCGGGAGCGTCCTCAGCCGGTCTGGCAGCCGTTCGGCCCGACCTTGCGTCCGAGCCGCTGGCAGTACTGGTACAGGAAGTCCGCGTCGAGTTCCGCGAGCGTGACCGGCTTGCCGCTGAGCACACCCTGGCGGACCGTCGCCGTCAGCCCCTCCCGCGGGTTGAGTTCCGCAACCCGATCGAGGCGGGCAAGCGCGGATTGCTTGTGGCCTTCGATCCCGTCCAGCGCCGCGAGCTCGAGCTCCGCGTACCAGCTGCGCGGATCTCGCCCGAGCGCGCGCTCAAACGAGGAGCGCACCCGCCGGTTCTCGCCGAGCTTCGCCGCGATCTCGCCCTGCACCAGGTCAGGCCGCGCACTGAGGAAATTGAGCCGCCGAGCCTGGTCCAGGCGGTGGAATGCCTGCCTGGGATTGGCGCCCCAGTTCGCCGCCGCCGCGTTGACGTCGATCGCGGCCATCCACGGAAGAGTCATCGAGGCGATCGCGAAGAGCAGAGCGGCCACCGATACCGCGGCGACCGGCGCGATCCATCCCTTCGCCCATCGCGGCTGGTCGAGCGGGCCGCGCTCGGCGTCGAGGCGCATGCCGATTCCAAGCCAGGCGAAGACCGGCGCGGTCAGGACCGGGAACGCCCAGAACCAGTCGCCGATCGAGTGAACGAACCAGTAGACGAAGACGGCCGCTAGGACAGCAGCAACCCCACGCGAGAGGGGCACCTCCGATCGCAGACGCACACGGGCCAACCCGACCAGTGAGCTAACGAGAAAGCCAAGGAGGAGGAAACCGCCGATCAGACCCGTCTCGGAGAGCACCTGCAGGCTGAGGTTGTGCGGGTAGGCCGGCTCTTCGTCACTGTGCCTGTGCTGGGCGTAGTCCTCCGCGAAGTTCTCGGAGCCGACGCCGATCAGGGGCGCATCCTTGAACTCGTCCGCCGCCACCCGCCAGAAGTCGTAGCGGTTGCTTCCCAGTCCGCCGCCGAGTCTGGTGCCGCCGCCCGTCTGGTACTCGAACTTGCCGCCCTTGAAGTCCTGCCAGCGGTCGTTCGCCCAGCTGACCGGGTTCCCGATGACGGCAAGCGCGACAACCACGCTCGCAAGGGCGACCACCCCCGCCCCGATCAGGACCACGCGACTCCCGATCGCCTCCACGTGCTCGGGAATCTCCACTTTCCGATCCACGAACCCGATCGCGCAGCCGATCACCAGCAGCACGGCCGCCGCGATCAGGATCGCCGTCCTGGCGTCCGCCAGCGCCGGCCCCAGGCTGCTCGGGTCGTCGGAGACGTCGAAGACGTGGAGGACGGGAGAGGCGATCACGGCCATCACCACCGCCAGAGGGAGGATCACGGTGAGGGAGCGGACCAGGCCGGGCACGATCACCAGATAGGCGATGACGGCGATCGGCGCGGCGATCAGCCAGCCTCGGCTCTGCGGCAGCAGTGCGATCGCGAACAGAATGCCGGCGCAGGAGAGCATCACGCCGCGGAGCGGCCATGGAGTCTCCCGCCGGGCGGCGAGGAAGACCGCGGGGAACAGCGACATCGTGAAGAGAGCGGCCTGGGCGTTCTGGTAGCCCGTCGGCTCCGAGAAGCGGCCCGCAACGAAATAGCGAAGCGGATCGGCCGCACCGGCCGCCTTGAGCAACACCACCAGGCCCACGATGGTGATCGCGACCGTGTAGATGCCCACCAGCAGCGCGGCGGCCCGGGGTCTCCATGGCGGCAGCGCGAAGAGCCCGAAGACGATCAGGTAGGTGAGGCAGCGGTTCGCACCGTCCCAGGCCGCCCCCTGGTCATCGGCCCAGGCAATCGAGAAGAAGTTCCAGACCGCGAAAAGCGCCAGCAGGGCGAACGCCGCGACCACCAGGCGCGGGAGCCTGAACAGCTGCGCCCGATACGCGATGCCGGTCCCGACGAGCAGGCCGAGCAGGATCAGGGTGCCCGGATAGGAGTCGGTCGGGGCGATCCCGCCCTGCGCCGTGGCCCAGAAGACGAACACACCGATCGCCGCAATGCCTGGGAGCAGCTCGGGCGTGTCGGCGAGCCACTCGAGCAACCCTGCACCGGGATAGGTGCGCTCGGCGGAACGTGAGGAGGGAAGCTCGCCCGCTCGCTGCACTGTGCCGGATCCCCCGGCGCCGCGGGGGTTCACGCGTCGGCTCTCGATCTTGTGGCGGACACGGAATCGATTTCCCGCGGCAAGCGGCTCGTCTCAGCTCCCCTGACAGACGGCTCGCATCATATTCACCGGCACCCAGAATGACCCACGCGCAGACTAGAATCACGGCTCCGCACCCTCGCGTTCGATGAGCATTGCCGAGATCACAGCCGCTCTGTGGCGCCGCCGATTGCTGTTTGCGATCACCCTGATCGCGTGCTTCGGCATCGTCGCGCTGATCACGGCGGCCGTGCCGCGGATCTATCGGGCGACGGCGACGATCTACGTCGGCAACAACCTGCAGCGCCTCAGCACCGACGAGGGCGAACAGCTGGCGCGCACCTACACCACGCTGGCCGGGAACCCGAACGTGGCCCAGGCCGCAATCGCCGCGCTCCACATCGGACAGACCCGCCAGCAGCTGCTCGACAAGATGTCGTTCACGCCGATCGAGCGAACCCAGCTGCTCGAGATCTCCGCGGAGGACGAATCCCCGGCCCAGGCAGAGAAGATCGCGAACACCTACGCGGATGTCTTTGCCGCCAACGTGGCGACCCAGGTCAATGAGGGCAAGGCGCCCGCCACCGTCGCCGTGAACCAGGCTGCGGTCGAGCCGACCGACCCCGTCCGGCCGAAGCCCGCCCTCTATCTCGCCTTCGGGGCGCTGCTCTCGATTCTGATCGCTGGAGCCGTGGCGCTGATCCGCGACCGGCTCGACCGCCGCCTCCGGATCGGCGCGCGCGACGACTCGGTCATGGGCCAGACGATCCTGGCCCGGATCCCGACTCTGAGGGCGGGAACGACCAATGGGAAGGGCGGCAAGGTTGATGCCGCGCGCATCGTGCGCTCGGATGCGTTCCGAGTCCTCCGCACGAACCTCGACCGAACTCCGGGTGGGCCGGCCAGGACGATCATGGTCACCAGTCCTGGGGTCGGGGAGGGGAAGACCACGATCGCGGCCCAGCTCGCCCTGACCGTGGCGACGGACCGGGAGCAGGTCGCCGTCGTCGAGTGCGACCTGAGGCGGCGCGCAACCGACGGGGGCGGTTTCGGCGAGGAGATCCAGCGGACCTCCAAGGGGCTCGCCGAGTATCTTGACGACGCCGCCAGCTACCGACAGATCGTCAAGCCGGCCCCCTCGATCCGCGATCTGACGGTGATCTGGTCGGGCGAACCCGTCCCCGAGCCGGGCCCACTGCTTCACTCGGACCGCCTTCCGGAGCTGATCGAGCATCTGAGCGGAGAGAACGATTGGGTGATCATCGACACGCCTCCGATCGCCGTGGGCGACGACGCACTGGTCGTGAGTTCCTGGGCCGACGGGACGGTGATCGTGGTCGATGCCGAGGAAACGACGGGGCAGGCGCTCGAGTTTGGCCTGAATCAGCTGCGCAAAGTCCGTGCTCCGGTGCTCGGGGTGGTAATCAACCACGCCCCGCCCGCCGGGCTCGATGCCTATCGCTATCTGACCGAGGAGCCGCAGAAGCCGGCCAGGGAGGCCGGTAAGAGTCGGAGCAGGTAGCGGCTTGCTCGCCCCGAGGCGCTTTCCGCAGATCTACCTGCCGCTGATCGGGATCGGGGTTGCGGCCCTTTGGCCGATCACCGCGTATGCGCTCAACCCGTGGCTGCTGCCGGCGGCCGCCGTGCTGATCGGGGCGGCCATCGTGGTTCTGCGCAAGCCTGAATGGGGCTTGGCGATAGTCCTCGCACTGATCCCATTCATCGGCGCGCAGCTGCCACAGCCTCCCGGCGCCGGCCTGGCCCTCCCCGGTGCGCCGCTGCGAGCCCTGCTGCCGCTGATGGTGTTCGCCCTTCTCGGCTACGGGCTCCTCCTGCGAGGCCAGGATCGCAAGCCGCTCCCCGCCGTGTTCCTGGGGATCTCGCTGATGATCGTCGCGGCCGTGATCTCCGCGTTCCGCGCAATAGATCCATCTCAGTCGATCGCCGACGTCTTTCTGCTGATCACCGCTGCGGCGTTGTTCGTGGCGATCCTCAATATCTGCAGGACCCGCCAGCAGCTGCTGGTCGTGCTCGGTGGCGCGATCGCCGGGCTCCTGTTTGCGTCGGCCCAGGGAGTGATCCAGCAGATCTTCGGCATCTACAGCACGCTCGGCTTCGAGGCCAACGGCTCAACCCTCAACCGGATTCAGGGTTCGTTCGGCCACCCGAATTCGTATGCCGGGTATCTGGCGATCCTGATGCCAGTGGCGGGCACGGTGGCCCTGACCCGCGAGCTGCCCGGCAGGCTGCGGCTGCTGGGGGCCGTGGCTCTGGGGCTGGCCGTGCCGGCGATGATCTACTCGTACTCCCGCGGGGCTCTCGCCGCACTGATCGCGGGGGTGCTCGTCTGGCTGGTGATCACCCGTCCCAGGACCGCGCTCGGGACCGCTCTCGTGGTCCTGGTGGTGGCCGCCGTCGCGACGCCGTCGACGGTCCGGGAGCGATTCTCGAACGGGGGCGGCGTCTCGCTGCGTGCGGACGTCGCCAACTCGGCGGTGAGCATCTATGAAGCCCATCCCTTCCTCGGGGTTGGGATCGGGAACTTCCAGCCGGCCTACGAGGACCTCAACTTCAGCGAGGTGTCGGGGCAGCGCCGCCTGTTCCACAACCAGCAGCTGCTCGTGCCCACGGCCGCCCCCAGCCAGTACCTGAACACGCTCTCCGAGCAGGGGCTGCTCGGGATCATCGCCCTCGCCCTGTTCACGCTCCAGACCCTGATCGTCGCCTACCGGGTGAGCAAGGCTCGAGACCCTGCGGTCAGGGGCATCGGGCTGGGCATCGGGATGGCGATCATGGGGACGATCATCTACAGCGCGCTCGAGGTCACCCTGCAGGAGGACCAGGTACTTGCCTTGTTCGGCGTGATCGCGATCGGCACGATCATCCAGGCCGTGATGGCGGAGAGCCCGGCAGAGCCCGAGCCCACGCGTCGCGCGGCCCCGCCCGGCTTCGCTCAGCGCCGCGTCGGCATCCGGACCGCCTGAGCGGCGTCGTCAGGGCTTGGTCGCCTCGAGGCACATCGCCTCGGCGGCGTTGGCCCAGGAGGGCTCGTGGCTCTCGAGGCCCCTGAGCGCTTCGTGCTCGCTCTGCCCGGGCTCGACGCGGGTGACATCGGAGAAACCCGACTCGATCAGCTTCGCGGCGAGGTCGTCCTCGTCGTAGACGTACTGGTGGCCCCAGGCCCGCATGTAGGTATTGAGCATTTGGGCGGCCCTTGGATGCGGCTCGTTGGGAAGCGTCTCGTTGAGGAAGCCCAGGTACTCGTCCAGCGAGACCGAGGAGTTGTCGTCCTCGTAGATCGTGATCACCTTGCGAAGGTCCGGAGTGGTCACGCGGAGCACCCCACCCGGACGAAGCACGCGGTGAGCCTCGCGGATCACGTGCAGTCCCTGCGACTCCGAGACGTGTTCGATCATGTGCTCGGTGAAGACGTAGGCCAGGGAGGCATCCGGCAGGGGAAAGCGGCGGGTGACGTTGAGGAAGATCTCACCGTGGACCAGGTCCGAGTTCAGCCAGCCCTCCAGCAGGTTCGGGCCACCGCCGATCTGGAGGCGGGGCTGGTCCGTCGAGCGCAGGTAGCGCCGCACGATCATCCATCTCGCCACGTGCCCGTGGAGCAGCCAGTGGTAGGCGCGGATGAAGCGCGACAGGCCGTGGGGCAGCCTTCTGCCGATCGGGCTCTGCCGGATCCGGTAGCGCAGGGGCGTCGCCACGCGGCGAGTCTAAAGGCGGGTCAGGCCGGGTCCTGTGCGACCAAAGGCGCGGCGGCGGGGTCGGGGCGCGCGCCGCGCAGCTCCGAGCGAATCTCGTTGAGCGCGCGGCTGGGACCGAGCTGCAGCAGCCCGACCAGCGCGGCCACGCCTATCCCAAGGGAGGCCCCAAGCAGAAGGCGACCCGCGCTGGGCCCGAGCAGCAGCCACACCGCCAACATCACGAGAGCGCTGGGAAGCGATGAAACGAGGCCGGGGAGCAGGCTCTTCCGGGCGAACCGGCCCAGCGGATAGTCGGTCGCGCGACAGGCGAGTGGGAAGTTGGCCGGGCCGATCAGGTAGCTGCTGATCAGCGTGCCGAGGGCGGCGCCGATCGCGCCGTACGCCGAGACGAGGACGATCGAAATCGTCAGGTTGAGCAGACCCTCCGCGGTGTTGATCAGCCCCACTGCGCGCGCGCGGCCCATGCCGAGCAGAACCTTCTGGGCCGGCACACCGGAGAGCATCAGCGACTGCAGCACGAGCACCGTCATGATGGGCGCGGTCACGTTCGGGGCGTCGCTGCCGAGCCAGACGTCGACGATGTCGGCGGAGAAGAAGGCGATCGCGAGAGCGATCGGCGTCGTCACCTGCAGGACCACCCTCGTCGCCATCACGAAGCGCCGCACCACCTCCGCCCTCTGTCGCCGCGCCTCGAGCTCGGACACCATCGGGAGCATCAGGTTCGTCGCCGGCAGCGTGATCGACTGAACGGCGCTGTTGAGCTTCGAGGCGGCCGCGAATGGCGCAGCGGCCGAGGCGGTCCTGATCGCGGCGATCACGACGGTGTCGAGCCGCGCACCGATCAGGATCATGCTGTCGGCCAGCAGGCTGAACGAGCTGAAGCCCAGAACCTTGCGTCTGGCCCGCCGCTCAACCGGCCACGGCCGGAGGCGCAGCTCGGGGGCAAGCCTGGCGGCCAGCACAAGGTAGGCGAGACCGCCCGCCACGAAGGCGATGCCATAGGCCACGGCGACACCGAGTACTCCCGCGCCCGCTTGCACCGCGATCACGGCCCCGACCACGGACACGAGCACCGTGACCGCGCCCCCCAGGTTGAAGAGGTCATAGCGCTGATACCCGGTCAGCACCGACCCGTAGGCGACCAGCGGGAAGCGCACCAGGTAAGCGGCCCCGATGACGAGCATCCCGGTCCGAAAGGCATCCTGATCACCACTGGCGGCCAGCCCGTCGGCGAGGACGGCAATCAGGGCGCTGACGCCGAAGGCCAGGAGCCCCAGCCCGGCCATGATCGTCACGGCCGCGCCGACCACCGCGTCGAGCTCGCGGCGGTCGCGCTGGGCGCGGTGCTCGGCGATGAACTTGGTCGGGCCCGCCGCGAAACCGACCTCCACCATGCTGAACACGGCGGTCATTGTGAGCATCACGCTCCAGGTCCCGAAGCCGCCTATGCCCAAGCGTCGGAACAGGTATGGCGTCAGCAACAAAGCGCTGATCGCGATCAGCCCGATCTGCCCATAGGAGGTGATGGCGTTCCGCAGGAACGTGCGCCGCCCGCTTCGCTTCTCCGGCTGAGGCCCCTGCCCGGTCGCGTCAGGCATAGGGCTCCAGCCAATCCGGGCGGTGGATCCGCCGCGCCTCGGCCCTTCGACCCAGCGTCTCGAGCCTCGGACCCGCCAGGGCCGCCATCGCTCCGGCGACGTCGCGAAACTCCCGCGACCTCCAGGCGTTTCGCAGGTAGGTCCGCGCCGCCCCAAGGCGGTGCCCGGCCGCCAGATCTCGGGCTGCGTCCCAGCGAGCGAACCAGTTCTGCCCGAACTCGACCCCGGCGGCCGCGGCTGCCTCTCGGTGCTTCTCCGCGAGAAGCTCGAACGATCGCGTGATTCGCTCCGCCGCGGTCGTCATCAGGTTCTGGGGATGGAATCGGTAGGCGATCAGGACCTCGTCACAGGCGGCGGCCGTGCCCTCGGCGGCCGCCCGGATCCAGAGGTCCCAGTCCTCGAGCGGAGGCAGGCGCTGATCGAACGTTCCGATCCGTTGCAACAGGTCCCGGCGCACCATCACGCTGGTGGGGCTGCCGATCACGTTGTTTGAGAGCAGCCTCCGCTCGAGCCCATCCGGGTTCGGGGCGTGCCTGGTGTTGATCACCGCCATCTCGTCGTCGATCTCGATCCTGGTCGTATAGGAAAGGGAGTGGCCACCCTGCTGCGCGGCTGACAGCTGCGCACCCAGCTTCCCCGGCGCCCAAATGTCGTCGTCGTCGAGGAAGGCGACCCAGTCCCCGCGCGCCCGCTCGATTGCCGCGTTGCGCGCAGCCGCCGGTCCCCTGGGGGCGTCGTGGCGCAGGAAGCTGACGCGCTGGTCGTCGATCCCAGCGAGGCGTTCTGGAGTCTCATCCGAGGATGCCTCGTCGACGACGATCACCTCCAGATCGACACCCTCTTGGCCCAGCGCGGAGTCCAGAGCCTGCCGGAGCATCGGCCACCGATCCCGCGTGGGCAGCACGACGCTCACCTGCGGCGCGGTCACACGAGCACCCCTAGCTGTTCGCCTGGTCGAGTCGAGGATCATGGCGGAGCTTCCTGTGCTTCCACTGCAGGTAGTACCAGTCGCGGAAGGCCCGGCGGCTGGCGGCCCCGAAGCGGCTCTTGCGGGTCACCTTTCGCCAGTTGTGGACGATCTCCGCCCCCGGGACGTAGCGGACCTCCAGCCCCTCCTCCCAGACGCGCAGGCACCAGTCCAGGTCCTCTCCCCCGTAAGAGGAGACCCGCGAATCGAACTCCCCGATCCGGCGCGGCAGTTCGGCCCGCCACATCTGCGCCGCCCCCGCCACCCAGACAACCGGCCTCTCGCTCGCATGGTCGAAGTCCTTCATCAGGTGGCGGCGGTGGGAGGCGTCGTCCGGGCGGAGCCTGGCGTACGGGCCCCGCCGAGTCACCGGAGCCAGGAACGGCGGATAGCGGCGGCAGGAGAGCTGCAGCTCGCCGTCCGGGTAGATCAGCTTCGGCCCGACCAGGCCCACACCTGGGTTCGAGTCCAGCGCCGCGGCGAGGGTCTCGATCGCCCCCGGCCGCACCTCGGTATCCGAATCGAGCATCAGCACGAAGCGGCCACGGATCATGGGCAGTGCGCTGTTGCGTCCGGCGACCAGGCCCTCGTTCTCCGTCTTCGCCAGCGTCCTCGCCTCGGGGAATGCCTCGCGCACCGCCTCCACGGTCCCGTCGCCGGAGCCGTCGTCCACGACGATCGTCTCGTGCGGGATCTCCACGTTACGGCGCAAGGCGTCGAGGCAGCTGAGCACATCGTCGCGAGAGCGGTAGCTGACGATCGCGACCGAGACCTCGGGCCCATCTCCCGAGCTCATCCCGCCCCTCCGCTCGCCGGCCCCTCGTAGCGCCGATCCAGCTCATCCTGGAGGCGGATCAGCTCCCGGCGCCGCTTCCGGTAGTCCCATTGGAACGCCGCGAACGACCGCAGGTGCCGGAGGGCCACCCTCGAGACGGGGGAGGCGGCGCTGCGGCGCTGGTAGCGGTGGATCACGGTCGCGTCGGGGAAGTAGACGACCTCCCCCCCTGCGTCTCGGATCCGGATGCACCATTCGATGTCGTCGGGGCCAAGGAAGATCGAGTCCGGAAAGCCTCCCGCCCGGCGGGCGAGCGAGGAGCGGAAGATCTGACAGGCGCCGAGCACGTAGAGCACGGGGCGGGCGCGGGTGTGGTCGATGTCCGTCATCAGGTGGCGCCGGACCATGCGCGAGTCGTCCAGGAACCAGGAGAGCGGCGGCCGGCGCACCAGCGGCAGCGTGCGCGCCGGGAACCTCCGGCATGAGAGCTGGAGCTCCCCGTTCCCGTCGATCAACCGCGGCCCGATCAGCCCCCAGCCGGGGTTCTGCTCGAAGGCCTCGAGCATCGCGGGCAGGGCCCCGTCCGTCAGCTCGGCGTCGCTGTCGAGGAACATCGTCAGGGGCGCCTCGGCCCGCTCGAGACCATGCTGCCGGGCGGCCACCCCGATGTTCTCGGGCAGCTCGATCAGCTCGACGTCCGGGTAGTGGGCGCCCACCCACGGGACGGTGTCGTCGGTTGAGGCGTTGTCCACCAGGACAGTCTGCGTGCTGACCCCGGCGTGGGCGCGAATCGAATCGAAGCAGCGGTCGAGGTCATCGCGCTCGGAATGGGCGATGACGACGATGGTGACTGCGGGCGTGGCGGCGGAGGAGTTCACGAGGGTGGCTCAGGCTCTCGAGGTCGCCTGCACCTGCACGTAACATAGGCGCGGCGTTGGCGGATCAACGGAAGCAGAGTCCGGTCCCTGATCCGGGCGCGGCGGGAGGCACGCTGAAGGTGCTCGTCGTCTCTCCCTGGCCGGAGCGAATCGGCGGAGCCGAGCGGCGCATGTTTCGCCTCCTTCAGCATCTCGACAGGACGCGGATCGAGGCCGTGGTCGTCTTCTTCGGCTCCGGCAGCTTCGAGCGCGAGGTCGGGGAGCTCGGCTTCCGCACGTATGCGGTGCCGCCGGCGAGGATTCGCCAGCTTCACAACTTCCCGGTGACCGTCCGGGCGCTGATTCGGATCCTGAAACGCGAGCAGCCCGATCTCATCCTCAACTGGGGACCGAAGGCTCAGATCATCGTGGCGCCCGCAGCCGCGATCGGCGGGTTCGGGGGGCGATCGATCTGGTGGCAGACCGAGGTGCCCACGGGCGCGCCGACCACGAGATTGGCGACCCTGCTCCCAGCGGTCGCGGTGGCCTGCGTGAGCCACTACGTCGCCGCGGGCCAGCAGAGGATCCGGCCGCGGCGCCGCACATTCGTGGTCTATCCCGGGATCGAGCCGCCGAGCCACGTGCCGCCCGATGAGCTCGAGGCATTGCGAGACTCCCTCTCGATCCCGGCCGGGCGCAAGGTGATCGGGACAGTCGGGCGCATCGAGGAGCGCAAGCGGCAGGATCTGCTGATCGAGGCGCTCGCGAATCTGCGCCGGCAGGGTCACGACGTTCACGGCCTGCTGGTAGGCGGAGCTGCCTGGGACCACGATGCGACCTATGCGCTGAAGCTTCGGAGGATGGTCGATGAGCTCGACCTGACCGACGCGGTCACCTTCACCGGGCACGTCCCGGACGCGATGGCATACATGCCGCTCCTGGACCTCTACTCGCACACCTGCCTGACCGAGGCGTCCGGCAACGCCGTGATCGAGGCGATGGGGTCCGGGATCGCCATGCGTTGCCGTCGGCGCGGCCGGTCCCGCCGAGCTGATCGAGGATGAGCGGTCGGGCCTCGTAGTCCCCCAGCCCGACGGGACTCTGCTCGGGAAGGCGCTCGAGCGGCTGCTGGAGGACGAGGCCCTCCGCGAGAGGTTCGCTGCCGCCGCCAAGCGGCGGCAGCGGGAGGTCTTTTCGGCCGCCGGGATGACGGAGCAGCTCGAGGATCAGCTGCTCGCTCTCGCCCCCGCGTCCAGATGAGCGACGCCTTGGTCAGCCTGGTGATGCCGGCGTGGCGGCCGCGGGCCGACTGGCTGGAGGAGGCCGTCGAAGGCGCCCTCCGACAGAGGGACTGCCGGATCGAGCTGCTCGTGGTCGACGACGGGTCGCCCGAGCCGGTCGCGGAGCTCCTCTCGGGCTTCGACGACCCGCGCCTGCGCCCGATGCGAATCGATCACGCAGGTGCCGCCGCCGCGACGAATGCCGGAATGGCGGCCGCCCGAGGGGACTACCTGCGCTTCATCGACGCGGACGACGTGATCGAGGAGGACAGCACCGCTCGCCTCCTGGAGCTGGCGGACGGGCTGGACGACGTGGTCGCATACGGCGCAACGCTGTTCTGCGACTCGGAGCTTCGGCCGCTTTGGAAGATGACCAGCAACGTGGAGGGAGACGCTGTCAGGGCCTGCCTTCTGGGTCGGTTCACCACCCGGCCGCACGCGTTTCTGTTCCCCCGGCGGATAATCGAGGCAACCGGGGAGTGGTCCTCCGAGCTGACCGTCTCGGAGGACTGGGACTTCATCCTCCGGGCGCTGGAGCATGGACAGGTTCGCGGCACCCACGAGGTGGCCACCCGCTACCGGCGGCATTCGGGAGGACTGACCGCTGATCCCGCTGCCGGGGAGCGTGGCGCCCAAGCCGTGATCGACGGCTACTTCCAGCGCCACCCCAATCAGTGCGGAACGCGCCTGGAGCGGCGGGCGACGGCGCGCCTGCTCGCCCACAGCGGGCGGGTGTACCTCACGCACGGCGAGCCCCGCAAGGGAATCGCGAACCTCGCTCGATCGGCGGTTCGGGACCCCAGCGCGATAGGCATGGAGGTCGCACAAGGAGCGCGGACGGCCCCCGGCGTTGTCCGCCGCCTGATCCGGGCCCTGCGCCCCGGGGACAGGGCGGCGCCGGGCGGGAGCTAGCGAAGGCGGCCTCGCAGGCCGTTGACCACCGAGCGGGCGACTCGGCCGGCGGCGCTGCCCTCGAATCTGGGCCACGCGCCGCTCACCTTCACCGTGAAGGCCGCCCAGCTCTCACCGCGGCCGATCGGCGCCCGTGACATCGCCAGGGGCTCCCACCCTCGGCCTCCCGACTCCGCCAGTGCGATGCGGATTCCGGCTTCGCGGGCTGCGTCGATGCTCTCCTCCGTGTACCTGCCGAACGGATACGCGGCCGTCGTCACCGGCGTCCCGACGATCGACTCGAGGATCTCGCGGCTCTCGCGCAGCTCCCGTACGGCGTCCGCGAACGGAACCGTGGAAAGGTCGGGATGGCTCAGCGTGTGGGCTCCGATCTCGACCCCGGCTTCGGCGAGCGTCGAAAGCTGCTCCCGGTCGAGGATCCGGGCGTGGTCGGATCCCGGCATCCTCGGGAAACGACCTCCGATCCAGTCCGTGGTCACATAGACCGCCGACGGAACCCCCTGACCCGCCAGCGTCAGCAGCGGATCAAACAGGTTGAGGTAGGCGTCATCGAAGGTGAGGGCGACCAGGCCCGGAGGCGGCGAGCCCGAGTCAGTCCGACGGGCGAGCTCGGAGACGGTGACGAGCTCGAATCCGGCGTCCCGCAGAGCCTCTACCTGAGCGCGAAGCCGCGCCGGGGGGATCATCAGGCGGCGGGGGTCCTCGCTCAGCGGAAGATCGGCGATTCCGTGGTAGGCGAGCACCGCGGTGCAGCGGCGCGCCAACGTGGACAGGACCCGCCTCGCGCCGGCGGGCGGATGCTCGGTCGCGGGGCCGCTCAAGTCAGGAAGCGTAACCCCGTGGGGCCCGCCGGCGCTCTCTTAATTGAGGGGAACGAACTGCTGCCTGCGCCGTTTGCCGAGCCACCGACTCAAGATATGGAATCCGCGGATCGACCGAGCAAGGGGCTCGTCAGTCTCATCATGCCCGTCTGGCGGCCACGACCGGAGTGGTTGAGGCGAGCGGTCACAGCTGCGTTGGCCCAGAGGGGCTGCGAGATCGAGCTGATCGTGGTCGACGACGGCTCACCCGATCCGATGGAGGAACTGCTCTCGGACGTCGATGACGACAGGCTCCGGGTCCTCCGGGTCGAGCACGCGGGCGCCTCGCGGGCCCGGCATTGCGCGCCCGCCTCGCGGGCGCGCAATGCCGGGATCGCGGCGGCCCGCGGCGGCTACGTCCGCTTCATCGACGCCGACGACGAGATCCTGCCCGGGAGCACGGCGCGGCTTGTCGAGCTCGCCGGTGGGCGGAGGACGTGATCGCCTACGGAGCCACGATGTTCTGCGATCCGGACCTGAGGCCGCTCTGGCTGATGACGAGCCGGGTGCAGGGCGACGCGGTTGAGGCCTGCCTGCTGGGTCGATTCACCACCAGGCCGCACGCGTTCCTCTTCCCACGTCGCGTCATCGAGCGAACCGGCGACTGGAGCCATGAGCTGCCCGTGTGCTCGGACTGGGACTACATCCTGCGGGCCCTCGAGCACGGCCGGGTTCGCGGGACCACTGAGGTGGCGACTCTCAATCGCCGCCATGGCGGCGGGATCACCGGCGACCCGGAAGACAGAGAGCAGGCCGCCAGGATGGTCGTGGGGCGCTATTTCGAGCGCCGCCCCGAGCAGCGCGGCACACGCCTCGAGGAACGGGCCACAGCCCGGCTGCTGACCCATGCGGGCCGCATCTTACGCGATGCACCGGCAGCGGCAGCGCGGGCTTCGGAAGATGGCATCCGGCGCCAGGAATCGACCCGAGGGCGGTGGGCGTCGAGATCGGGCAGGCGGCACCGGCCTTGGGGTGCGTCGTCCGCAGGCTGCTCCGGAAGACCCGAAACGGAGCTAGTCCGGCGGACTAAGACCCGAAACGGAGCTAGTCCGGCGGACTCCTGAGCAGCTCCAGGACCGTGAGGAGCATGATCTTCAGGTCCAGCCAGGGCGACCAGTTCTCGATGTAGTAGTTGTCCCACTCGATCCGGTCGTCGACCGAGGTGTCGCCCCGGAGGCTGTGGACCTGGGCCCATCCTGTGATCCCGGCCTTGACGCGGTGCCGGTCGTCGTAGCGGCGAATTCGCTGCTCGAACATCGATACGTACGCCGGCTGCTCGGGCCGCGGGCCGACGATCGACATGTCCCCCCGCAGCACGTTGAACAGCTGCGGCAGCTCATCCACCCCGGAGCGGCGCAGGAGTGCCCCGAACTTCGAGGTGTCCCGCTTCTTGCTCTCACCGCCGTCGTCGTCGCTCTGGTCGTGATCCACTCCGGCGGCCTGCGCCTCCGCCCAGGCGGCGTTCGCCTGGCCGCGGTCCTCCGGGGCTCCCGCCATCGAGCGGAACTTGAGCATCTCGAACTCGTGGCCGTCCAGCCCGATCCGGCGCTGCCTGAACAGGATCGGCCGTCCCAGCGTGAACAGCGTGCCGAGGGCGCAGACGAGGAGGAGCGGAGAGACGATGATGGTGGCGATCAGCGCGAGGACCCGGTCCGACGCGTACTTGACCCCCACTCGCCAGTTGGATGGATCGGAGGGATAGATCGAAACCAGCGGCAGGCCCCCCACCCGCTCCAGCTCGATCTTGTCGGGCACGCCCTCGAAGAGGCGCGGGACGATCGAGATCGAGACCTTCATCTGCTGAAGCGCCCGGGAGATGCCCAGCTGCATGTCGTGAGGGGCGGTGGAGAACGCGACGATCGCGTGCTCGACGCCGTGCTCGCGGACCACCCGCTCGAGGTCGTCTCCCGAGCCCAGCACGGGGATGCCGGAGGGTCGCTCCACCTCGAGCGGATCCGGGTCCACGAAACCGACCGGGCGAAGCCCGAGCTCAGGGTGGGCGAGGAGCCTGCGAGCGATCAGGTGGCCCACGCGGCCCGCGCCGAGGATCAGGGTGGGCGCTCCTCCCCCCTTGGTGGTGTTGACCCGTTCAGTCACCATCGCGAGCACCCCGCGGCCGGCGATCAGGTAGACGGCCGCAAAGCCCCAGGAGCGGATCTCCTCCTCGGCGATCGTGGGGTGGTCCGAGACGAGCAGGCGGAAGAAGGTGACGATCATCGCGGAGATGGCCGTGACGCTGAGGATCGTTCGCGCGTCGTCGAGGAACCGCGGGCCGATGACCGCGCGGTAGCGGCCTCGTAACGCGAGCAGCGCCAGCACCAGGCCCGCCGAACGCGAGTCGCCATCCCGGGCTGGTGCTCACATCGGCCGAGGAAGCCGAGATCGTCTCGATCGTGCCGGCCAGCGCCAGCATGACCACGTCGGTAGCCAGGCGCAGGTGCGCCTGGCGAGTGGCCGTGGACGTCCGTCGCCTCTCAGGCTCGGACACGAGGCCCTCTCGCCGGTCGCCCGCCTGATCGGGGGATCGGAGCAGCATCTCTTTCATGCGCATACCCATCGACATTGTCTCGCGTTCGGTTGAGGCCGGGGAAAAACCGCTGCCTGAAGCTCAATCGAGCAGCACGGGTGGGTTGTGCCCCGGGATCACCATATGGGGGTTCAATTCCCGGATCCGCCTCCATTGACGCAGGAGCTCCTCCCGCTCCGGCCCGAAGTCCTCGGGCAGGTCCATCTGCTCGAAGTACTCCGGAAGTGGCCCGACGCAATCGGAGGCGATCACCACGAGGCCGTCATCGGTGTCGACCAACAGCGAGATCAGGCCGTCGCAGTGGCCGGGGGTCAGGATCCAGCGCAGGCCCGGCTCGATCTCGCCCTCCTCCCCATCCAGGATCTCGAGATTCGCCATCTCCATCACGCCGGAGACGAGCTGGGCGTACGGAGCCTCGGTCTCGATCCGGTGGACGTAGGTCCGCCGCATCGGCCATCCCGCGAGTCCCTCGGCGTGATCGAAGTGCAGATGGGTGAGGATCACGTCCTTGACGTCGTTCGGGTCGACGCCGAGCTCCCCCATCGCGCCGATCACGGGCGCCCCCTGCATGATCAGCCCGGGATCGACGAGGTAGTCGCGCTCGCCGCGGACCAGCAGCGTGTTGGGGAAGGCGACCATCCCGGTCGTTCGCCCGCCCTGCTGGAGCGCCTTGTATCGCTCGAAGCCCTCGGCGGAGCTGTCGATCGTCGCGGCCTCCGCCTCACCGTTGGAGACGGCGAATACGTAGCGCTGGGCCGGAACGAGAACGTGGACCGAGGCCATGGCCTGACCCTATCCAAACGACGAGGGCGCCCCGAAGGGCGCCCTCGAGAAAACCGGTGATGCGCCTGGGTCAGGCGCTGGGGACGGTTTCGGTGTCCGGGGCGGGGGTGGTGGTCGAGGTGTACTCGAACTCCTCCTCGGCGCCGAACAGCTTGTCGAGCACCAGCTTGCGCGCGTCCTCGCTCAGGATGAGGACCAGGGCCGCGCCCAGAATGCCCACGAGCAGAGCCTTTCCAAGCCCAAACCGGCGGCGGGTGCTCCGTCCGCGCAGCTGCTGTGAAGCATCCCGAAGCGACTCGGCCGCCGTGCGCAGATCACGCTGAACCTTCTTGTCGTCCATCAGGGCCTTAGCGGGGCCCTTCCCATTCGACATCCGGGCGTACGCGCCCTTTGCGGCCTCGAACGCAACGCGGATGTTCTCGCGCAGCTCTTCATCCTCGATGAGCCGCCGCACGTATGGATTGGACGCAACCGACCGGGCAGCATCTCCGGCTTTCGCGCTTCTGCTTTGTGCGCCCATGGGTCTCCTCAGATCGTTTCCAGGGTGCAGGGGGGAGACTACCCGCTCGTAGACGCGAGGGCGCGCGCGAGCGCGACCCGTTTAGTGATGGTCCGGCTCGAGCGCCGTTTGCAGGACATCTCCGATGTCGTCGGCGTAGACGAACTCGAGGCCCTCCCGCTCCTGCTCCGAGATCTCCTCGACGTCTCCCTCGTTGCGGTCTGGCACGATCACCAGCTTGATGCCCGCTCGCTGAGCGGCCAGCGACTTCTCCTTCAGGCCGCCGATCGGGAGGACCTGGCCGGTAAGCGTGACCTCGCCGGTCATGGCCACGTCGTTCCGCACCGGCCGGTTGGTGACGAGCGAGGCCAGCGCCGTGCTCATCGCGACGCCGGCGGAGGGCCCGTCCTTCGGCACCGCACCGGCGGGCACGTGCACGTGGATGTCGTGGGTCGCAAACCAGTCGTCGGGCAGGTCCGGGGCCAGCTCATTCGAGTGGCGCCGCACCCAGGTCAGCGCCGCCTGCGCGGACTCGCGCATGACGTCGCCGAGCTGCCCGGTGATGGTCAGCTTGCCCGAGCCGGGGACCGCGGTCGCCTCGACGAACAGGACCTCGCCGCCGACCGGAGTCCAGGCGAGTCCGGTGGCCACCCCCGGGTCCTTGGTGCGGCGGCGCTGCTCGGAGAAGAACCTGCGCTTGCCCAGGAGCTCGCGGGCGCGCTTGGCCGAGACCCTCACCTTGCTCTCGACCTTCCCCTCGGCCACGTCGCGAGCGATCTTGCGGCAGATGGTGCCGATCTGACGCTCCAGGTTCCGCACCCCGGCCTCGCGGGTGTACTCCTCGATGATCGCGGTCAGGGCAGGGTCCGCGAACTCGATCTGCGACGCCTTCAGCCCGTTCGCCGAGAGCTGCCGCGGGACGAGGTAGCGCTTCGCGATGTGGAGCTTCTCCTCCACCGTGTAGCCGGCCAGCTGGATCACCTCCATCCGGTCCTGCAGCGCCGGGGGGATCGTGTCGAGGATGTTGGCGGTCGCGATGAAGAGGACCTCGGAGAGGTCGAACGGCAGGTCGAGATAGTGATCGCGGAAGGTGGAGTTCTGCGCCGGGTCGAGCACCTCGAGCATCGCGCTGGAGGGATCGCCGAGATAGTCCGCGCCCATCTTGTCGATCTCGTCGATCATGAAGACGGGGTTCTTGGTGCCGGCATCGCGCAGGGCCCGGATGATCGTCCCGGGCAGCGCGCCGATGTAGGTGCGGCGATGGCCGCGGATCTCGGCCTCGTCGCGGACGCCGCCGACCGAGATGCGCTCGAACTCCCGTCCCAGTGCCTTGGAGATCGACCGGCCGAGGCTGGTCTTGCCGACGCCGGGGGGGCCGACGAAGCAGAGGATCGGTCCGGGCGACTCGGGGTTGAGCTTCCGCACCGCGAGGTACTCGAGGATCCGGTCCTTGACCTCCTCGAGGTCGTAGTGGTCCTCGTCGAGGACCTCGCGCGCATGCCCGATGTCGAGGTTGTCCTCCGTCTGCTTGGACCAGGGCAGGTCGACCAGCCACTCGAGGTAGGTCCGGATCACGCCGAACTCGGCGGCGACGGGCGGCAGCTTCTCCAGGCGGGAGAGCTCCCGCTCGGCCGCCTTCTGCGCGTCCTCGGGGAGGCCGGCGTCCTCGATCCGCTGGCGCAGCTCGTTGAGCTCGGCCTGCTGCTCGTCGCCCTCGCCGAGCTCCTCCTGGATCGCCTTGAGCTGCTGCCGCAGGAAGTACTCGCGCTGGCCCTTGTCGATCTCGGACTCGACCTGGGACTGGATCTTCGAGCCGAGCTGGACGACCTCCAGCTCGCGGGTGAGGATCTCCGAGAGGCGCCGGAGGCGCTTGGTCACGTCCACGGTCTCGAGCAGCTCCTGCTTCTCCTCCGTGGAGATGCGCAGGGCGCCGGCGATCAGGTGGGAGAGCGCCGAGGGCTCATCGAGGTTGGCGACGGCCAGCTGGAGCTCCTCCGGCAGGTAAGGGATCGCCTCGATGATCTCGCTGAAGGTGGTCTGCACGTTGCGGGTCAGGGCCTCCAGCTCCGTGGAGGGCTCGAGCACGTCGGGCATCTCCTCGATCCGCGCAACCAGATACGGCTGCTCCGTCACGTAGTCGAGGATGCGGATTCGCTCGCTCCCCTGAACCAGGATGCGGAGCGTCCCATCCGGAACCTTCATCATCCGCGCGACGGTGCCCGCCACGCCGACCCCGTACAGGTCGTCCGGACCGGGCGCGTCGTTCTCCGGATCCTTGGAGGCGACCATCGCCAGCATCCGGTTGCCCGAGAGGACCTCGTTGACGAGCTTGATGGACCGCTCCTGCCCGACCGCCAGCGGGGTGAGCGTGTCCGGGTAGGTCACGGTCTCCCGCAGCGGCAGGATCGGCAGGGCATCGGGCAGCGGCTCGCGGGTGCCACCGGCCTCCTCGACGTCGGGGATCTCCACGACCTCGAGCTGGGGCGTCTCGACGTCGGCCATCCTCAGCTCCTTTTCATGGACGGAGGCCCGCTACTCGGCCCGCTCAATCGGGACCTGGCGGGCGGCCTGTGGCAACCGCGTCGGCAGCTCGACCCGGAGGATGCCGTCCTCGTAGGTGGCCTGGGCCTGGTCGGCGTTGACGTCCACGGAGAGCTCGACGACGCGGCGGAATGGACCCGAGGGAAGCTCGACCTGCTGGTAGGTCCGGCCCTCCGTGTCGCGGACCGGGCGCTCGCCGCTGATCACCAGCGTCCGGCCCCGCACCTCGAGATTGACCGCCTCGAGCTCGATTCCGGGCAGCTCGACCTTGACCACCGCCTTCTGCGGCGCGTCCTCACCGCAGTAGTAGACGTCGACCCGAGGCACGAACGCGGCCACCTGCCGGCGCTGGCGATAGCCGGCCTGATCCCAGAAGTCACCGAGGAGCTCGTCCATCTCCCGGCGCATCCTGGCGAAGTCGGCGAATGGGTCGCGCTGGCTGGTCATCGATAGAAAGCGTAGCTAGACCCCATAGGTGGCTCCCTCGCTGGCGATCTCGACCGCCCCTCCGAAGCCCTTCTCGGCCTGCTCGCGCGCCCAGTCGTCTCCGAGCTCGTCGGAGATGTGGGTGATCACGACCCGCTTGGCGCCGGCCTCGCGGGCGTGCTCCCCCGCCTCCTCGGGGGTGAGGTGGCCCCGGAGCCCGGTGCGCTCCGGGCGCGGGAGAGTCCCCTCGATGATCAGCAGGTCGGCGTCCTTGGCGACGTCGACGATCTCCTTGCCCGGGCGGGTGTCGGCGCTGTAGGCGATCTCGCCGCTGCCCGCCGAGCCGATCCGCACCGCGAAGGTCTCCACGAAATGCGGCACCGGATGGAAGCGCGCCCAGACATCGCCGATCTCGACCCTGTCGCCGGGCGAGTACTCCTCTATCCGGAAGGCGCTCTCGATCAAGTCGTCGTTGCCCCACGCGCCGACCACCCGGCGGAAGGTCTCGACGGCGCCGGGCGGAGCGATCAGCCGGGGGCGGGCCGGCTCGTCCGTCCCGTCCCAGATGTGGACGGGCACGGGCTGCTGCTTCGGGGCGTAGATCAGTGCGTATGAGTAGGGGACCAGGTCCAGGAAGTGGTCGGCGTGCAGATGGGAGACGATCACGGCGTCGACCTCGGTGTAGTCGACCCGCTCCCGCAGCTTGCCGAACACCCCGTTGCCGCAGTCGAGCAGGACCTTCGTCTCGTCCGTTTCGATCAGATAGCCGCTGCAGGCCCCCCCGGCGTCCTGCCAGGAGGGCGACTTGCCGAGCACGGTGATCTTCAAGGCATGTGTCCCATAGCCCCGCCGGGACTGTAACCGTAATGAGAGTGGTGCCCCGCAGGCGAAGCCGAGGAGCAACCCGATTAGGGTTGGGCGCTATGCCGCTTGCACGACAGCGTGCGCGCCCGGGTTGCCGCGATCACGCATGAGGAGGGCGGGCTGCCGGGGCGGAACCAGGCCCTCGGGGGTGTCGGGCCTGAAGGTGGGACAGGGCGAGTCGAGACCGAGGGCACAGAGGCCGCGGCGATGGAAGAAGCACTCCTCACAAGTCACCGCAGCGTTGCGTGCCCGACTCTCGGCCAAGTTGCCCCATCCCCTCTCTCGTCGATCATTTCCGCCCCGGTTACCGACCCGCGACTTGGCTTGATGATGCCATTTGGGCGGCCGCCCGTCAGGCGCGTTCCCGCAAATGGCGCTCTTCTTTTTTCACCGGTTGGTCACGAGTTCCGCTAGCACCGGGAAGGTTGGAGCCCTCGCTAAGATCAGCGCCAATGGCTCAGATCGCTCAGCAGCGGACCAACCAGCTCTCGGCATCCCCGCCGATGTTCGAGAGCAGGTTCCTCGACTTCTTCTCCCGCGTCCACCCCGCGGTGCCGGCCGTCGTCTTCGTCCCGGTGGTGGTCGGTGGCGTCTGGCTCGGGATCGACCGCGGGCTCTCGGTGGGCACCGCAGCGCTCCTGTTCCTCGCCGGCGTCGCGATCTGGACACTCACGGAGTACTGGCTCCACCGGCTCTTCTTCCACTGGCAGCCGAAGTTCCGCGGCGGCGACCGAGTCCACTTCATCATCCACGGCGTTCACCACGACCACCCCAACGACGCCATGCGACTGGTCATGCCGCCCGCGGTCAGCATCCCACTCGCCGCGCTCTTCCTCGGGCTCTACGCGCTGATCTTCGGCACTCCCGAGGCCTACCCCGCCTTCGCCGGGTTCATCACCGGGTACCTGGGCTACGACTACACCCACTACCACGTCCATCACCACGTGCCGAAGACCAAGTTCGGGAAGAAGCTGCGCGAGCACCACATGCGCCACCACTTCCAGGACCACCGCTACGGCTTCGGCGTCTCCTCGCCCCTCTGGGACGCCTTCTTCCAGACCCTCCCTCGTCGCCGCAAGCCCAACGGCGACTAGATCACCCGGCTCGGCGGCTCCTCGCCGTCGAGCACCGCGATCACGTTGTCCGCGACTGCGCTCGCCATCCCATCGCGTGCGGCGACGGTGGCGGATCCGATGTGCGGAAGCAGCACGCAGCGCGGCGCCTCCAGCAGGGCCGGGGCGACGTCCGGCTCGTTCTCGTAGACGTCGAGGCCGGCCGCCCCGAGGGCGCCGCTCTGCAGGGCGGAGGCCACCGCCTCCGAGTCGACCAGCGGCCCGCGTGAGGTGTTGACCAGCACCCCATCCGGTCCGATCAGCTCCAGCTGGGCGGCGCCGATCATCGAGCGCGTCTCGGGAGTGGCGGGCGCGTGGATGCTGACCACGTCCGAGGCCTCCAGCAGCTCGGGGAGCTCGAGCCGCTCCGCTCCGAGCTCGGCCTCCGCCTCCGGCCTGGCCGACCGGCTCGAGTACACGATCCTCGCGCCGAGTCCATGGGCGAGCCTCGCGTACCGCCGGCCGATCCGCCCCATCCCCACCACGCCGACCGTGGAGCCCCAGATCTCGATGCCGCGGTACGCGGCGGGGTCCCACCCCCGCCAGCGCCCGGCCCGCAGGTCGCGTTCGGCATCGCTCATCCGGCGGGCGGCGGCGAGGCTGAGCGCGATGGCGAGCTCGGCCGTTGCCTCCGTGAGGACATCGGGGGTATTGGTGACGATCACGCCCCGCTCCCTGCAGGCTTCGAGGTCGACGTTGTCGTAGCCGACCGCGAAGTTCGCCACCACCCGCAGCTGCTCGCCGCAGGCGTCGAGCAGCTTCGAGTTCACCGGCATGCTCGGGTCGGCGACGAAGGCGCTCGCGCCGGGAGCGTTCGCCAGCGCGTCCTCCCAGCCCGCCTCGAGACCGCCCGCCCTGACCTCGAACCGCTCACGGAGGCGGTCGAGGCCCGCCGGCAGCAGCACTCGGGCTATGACGACCAGTTGACGCTCTGCGTTCATGTCAGTTGAAGCTAACCGTTACGGTCATGTAACTGTCACTTCGCATAGAGAGGACTTGAGAGGAATGCCAAGGGTTTCCAACACAGTCGATCAGGCCAGGACGCTGCTCGAGCGCCGGCTGAAGGAGCTCGACGACGAGCGGCGCCAGGTGGAGTCCGCTCTTGCCGGCCTCGGCAAGAGCACCAGGCGCGGTCCGGGCCGTCCGCGCGGGGCGGGTCGCCGTCGCCGTCGCGGCAGCACCAGGGCCGACCAGGCGGTGAAGATCATCACCGACAACCCGGGGATCAAGGTCTCCGAGCTCGGCAAGAAGATGAAGCTGAATCACCCGAACTACCTGTACCGGGTGTTGCCCGACTTGCAGAAGGAAGGCCGCATCAAGCGCAAGGGCAGCGGGTACCACCCCGGCTAGATCAGACCCAGCTCCCTGACGGCATCCCGCTCGTCCCGGAGCTCGGCGACCGTCGCGTCGATCCGCTCGCGGGAGAAGTCGGTGATATCGAGGCCCTCGACGCGCTTCCACTCGCCCCCGGAGCATTCGCAGGCCGCGCCGGAGATCAGCCCCTCCTCGACGTCGTAGGAGCCGTCGGAGGCGACGGCCATCGAGGCCCAGTCGCCGTCGGGCGTCCCGAGGACCCAGTCGTGCACGTGGTCGATCGCGGCGTTCGCGGCCGATGCGGCGCTGGAGGCGCCCCGCGCCTCGATGATCGCCGCGCCGCGCTTGCCGACCGTGGGGATGAACTCCTCGGCGATCCAGGTCTCGTCGTCGACCTGATCCCACGCCGGGCTGCCGTCGACCAGGGCGTTGACCAGGTCCGGGTACTGGGTCGGCGAGTGGTTGCCCCAGACGGTCATCCGCTTGACGTCGGTGACCGGGCGGCCGAGCTTCTGGGCGAGCTGGGCGATCGCCCGGTTGTGGTCCAGCCGCATCATCGCCGTGAATCGCTCGGCCGGCACATCGGGGGCGTTTGACTTCGCGATCAGGCAGTTGGTGTTGGCTGGGTTGCCGACGACCAGCACCTTGATGTCGTCGGCTGCCTGCGAGTTGATCGCCTCGCCCTGGGGCTTGAAGATGCCGCCGTTCGCCTCCAGGAGGTCGGCGCGCTCCATCCCCTTCGACCGGGGCCTGGCGCCGACCAGCAGCGCGATGTTGGTCCCATCGAAAGCCTCCTTCGGGTCGTCCGAGATGTCGATCCCGCGCAGCAGCGGGAACGCGCAATCCTCGAGCTCCATCGCGGTTCCCTCGGCCGCGGTGACAGCGTCCGGGATCTCCAGCAGACGGAGCTTCACCTCGGTGTCGGGCCCGAGCATCTCGCCGGCGGCGATCCGGAAGAGGATCGCGTAGCCGATCTGGCCTGCGGCTCCGGTGACTGTGATGTTGACGGGAGTCAATTCATCTCCTTCTTCAGGTTTTCATCGATCGAAGCGAGGAACTCCTGGGTCGTCTGGAACTCCTGATCCGGCCCGATCAGGAGCGCCAGGTCCTTCGTCATCTTCCCGCTCTCCACCGTCTCGATGCATACGCGTTCGAGGGTCTCAGCGAATTCGGTGACCTCCGGTGTCTCGTCCATCCGGCCGCGGGCGGCGAGGCCGCGCGTCCAGGCGAAGATCGAGGCGATCGGGTTGGTCGAGGTCGGCTTGCCCTGCTGGTGCTGGCGAAAGTGACGGGTGACGGTGCCGTGGGCGGCCTCGGCCTCGACGGTCTTGCCGTCGGCCGTCATCAGGACGCTGGTCATCAGGCCGAGCGAGCCGAAGCCCTGGGCGACGGTGTCGGACTGCACGTCGCCGTCGTAGTTCTTGCAGGCCCAGACGTAGCCGCCCTCCCACTTGAGCGCGGCGGCGACCATGTCGTCGATCAGCCGGTGCTCGTAGGTGAGGTCCGCCTTCTCGAACTCCTCCTTGAACTCGGAGTCGTAGACCTCCTGGAAGATGTCCTTGAAGCGGCCGTCGTAGCGCTTCAGGATCGTGTTCTTGGTCGACATGTAGACCGGGAGCCCGCGATCGAGGCCGTAGCGGAGCGAGGCCCTGGCGAAGTCGCGGATCGAGTCGTCGAGGTTGTACATCGCCATCGCCACCCCGCCGCCGGGGAAGTCGTAGACGTCGAGCTCCACCGGCTCGCTGCCGTCCTTGGGCGTGTAGGTCAGGGTCAGCTTCCCCTCCCCGGGCACGACCAGGTCCGTGGCCCGATACTGATCGCCGAAGGCGTGGCGGCCGATCACGATCGGCTTCGTCCAGCCGGGCACAAGGCGGGGCACGTTCGAGATCACGATCGGCTCACGGAAGATGACTCCGCCGAGGATGTTCCGGATCGTCCCGTTGGGCGAGCGATACATCTCCTTGAGGCCGAACTCCTTGACCCGGGCCTCGTCCGGCGTGATCGTCGCGCACTTCACCCCGACGCCGTGCTCCTTGATCGCGTTGGCGGCGTCGACGGTGATCTGGTCGTCCGTCTCGTCCCGCTTCTCGATCGAGAGGTCGAAATAGCGCAGGTCGACGTCGAGGTAGGGCAGGATCAGCTGTTCCTTGATGAAGGCCCAGAGGATCCGGGTCATCTCGTCGCCGTCGAGCTCGACGATGGGGTTCTTGACCTTGATTTTCGCCATCAGGTGATTGATGCCGCGGCGCTGCGCGCCCGGTGGCGCGCGTGGCCGAGCAGATCGGTGGACGCAGGGCGAAGCCCTTGCTGGCGGCAAGGGCAAGCCCGAGGACGCCGAGATGCGATGTCCACGTGCGTCATCCGGGCGTGCATGGTCGCGGGATCAATCACCGAGGGCGGCGATGCTATCTGCGCAGGCCTTCGAGCATCTCCATCAGCGGTGGCTCGGCGCGTGCACGGGCGGCGCTCGGGTCAGCCGACGTCGCCACCAGCAGCGCAGCCTCGATCATTGCCGCGAGGAGCAGGTGCGCGGTCGACTCCACATCGGCGCGCTGCAGCTGTCCGGCCTCCATTGCCGCCTCGACGCCCCCGGCCATCGCGGCCAGGCCGAGGTCGCTGATCCCGCTGCGCCACTCCTCCCAGCCGAGCACCGTCCGGCTCTGCAGCAATCCGATCCGCTGCAGCTCCCGGTTGGTGGCGGCCTCGTCGAGATAGGTGCGGCAACCGGCTACGAGGGCCTCGTAGGGCGTTCCGGCCTCGGATGCCGCCGCTGACAGCCGCTCGATCAGCCTCGCCTCGGAGTCCCTCCAGACCTCCCTGTAGAGCTCTCGCTTGCTCGCGAAGTGGTGGTACATGGCTCCGCGGCTGACCCGGGCCCTCTCGAGGATCTGGGTCGTGCTCACCTCGGCGTAGTCCCGCTCCATGAACAGATCGCGGGCGGCCGTGACCAGGGCTTCGCGCGCTCCCGCGCTGGGGCGCCCTCGCCGCGGCTTCTCTGCAACCTGCGCCACGATCGCCTATATTAACCGACAGGTAGTCGGTAAAGCCGCAACCAGGCTGAGCGGGTACCGCTGAGAACCACACAAGACGAGGAGAAGGAAGAGATGAACACATACGTGATCCGCCGGGAGAAGGCATGGGCGTCGCCCGCAGAGCTCGAGGCGACCGCCGAGCGCTCGAAGCAGGTCGCCGACGACGACTTCCCGGATGACATCCGCTGGATCCGCAGCTACGTCATCAAGGAGGACGGCGGCACCCTGGGAACCGTCTGCATCTACCAGGCGACCGACATCGAGGCCGTTCGTGAGCACGCGAAGCGGGTCGACATGCCCGCCGACGAGGTGCTCGAGGTCGCGGACACGGTGATCATCCGGCCGGATCCCCAGCCGCAGGCGGCGTAAGCCGATAGCCCAATCCGCACGGCCCCGAGCGGCGTTATCTTGATCACATGAGCAGCTTGGGAGGAGAGCGGAAGATCGCGACGATGCTTTTCGCCGATCTGGTCGGCTCGACCGAGCTTGCCACCGAGCTCGATCCCGAGGACCTTCGCGGGCGCCTCGAGCCCTTCTTCGACGCGGCGCGCGGGGCCCTCGAACAGCATGGGGGGACCGTCGAGAAGTACATCGGCGACGCAGTGATGGCCGTGTTCGGCGCGCCCGTCGCCCATGGCGACGATCCCGACCGTGCGATCGCCGCCGCCCTTGCCGTCATCGACCGGGTCTCGGCGATCGACGGCAAGCTGGCCGTGCGGGTGGGGATCGAGACCGGCGAGGTCCTCGCGGTCCCCGGAAGCGGCGACCTCCGCGTCACCGGCGAGGCCGTGAACGCCGCGGCACGCCTGCAGCAAGCCGCCTCGCCCGGAGAGGTCCTGGTCGGCGAGCGCACGGCCCGCGCGTCTCGGAGGGCGCAGCTCGAGCGGGACGGCCAGGTGGACGCAAAGGGGATGGACGAGCTGCCGGCCTTCCGGGCGGTATCCATCTGCGACGAGGACGAGCTCACCAACGTTCCGCTCGTGGGGCGAGAGGACGACCTCGCGATGCTCCGGCTGATCGCCCGGCGGGCGGCGAGAGAGCAGGTGCCGCAGCTCGTCACCGTGATCGGCGAGGCGGGAATCGGCAAGACCCGGCTCGCCGCCGAGCTCTTCGCCGAGCTACGAAGCGACGGATGGCGAACCGTCGTCGGCCGCAGCCCGCCTTACGGACACGGGATTGCGTTCTGGGCGCTCGGCGAGATCCTGCACGACGCCGCCGGGATGTCCGCGGACGCCCGCGCCAACCAGGTGGAACCGGCCCTCCAGGCGGTGCTCACCGAGTTCGGAGCCGACGACGCCGCGGAGCTGGCGGGGGCGCTGGTGGTCGCGATGCGTGGCGCCGAGGAGGGAACCGACGCCGAGGATGAGCTGAAGCGGGCCTGGCGCCGCTTCGTGGCGCTGCTCGCGGCCGACCGGCCGCTGGCGATCGGCGTCGACGATGCCCACTGGGCGGACGAGGGGACCCTCAACCTGCTCGAGGAGGCGGCCTTCGGCCTCTCCAAGGCGCCGGTGATCATCCTCTGCACCTGCCGGCCCGAGCTGGCGGAAAGACGCCCGGACTTCGGCCGCGCCGCACGCAACAACACGCAGATTGAGTTGCTGCCGCTCGACGGGGCCTCGGCGACGCGGCTCGCCGAGCTCCTCCTCCCAGACGACCGGCGTGTGATCGCCGGCCGGATCGCCGACGCCGCAGGGGGCAACCCGTTCTTCACCGAGGAGGTTTCGCGGGCGATCCGGGAGGAGCACGCGGACGCGATCCCCGAGCGGCTGCCGGACACCGTGCAGGCCGCCATCGCCGCCCGGATCGACCAGCTCCCTCCCGATGAGAAGCGAGCCCTCCAGTACGCGGCGGTGCTCGGGCACACCTTCGCCCAGGGGCCGCTTGGAGATCTGATCGGCGAGGACCCGAGCGACATGCTCTGGTCGTTGCGCCGCAAGGCACTGGTCGAGGAGCGCACCACCTCGGACGCCGGTCACTACGCCTTCCGCCACCAGCTGATCCGCGACGTCGCCTACAACTCGCTGCCGCGGGCCGACCGGGCGAACCTGCATGAGCAGGCCGTCACGGCGCTGATGGCGCGCGAGCCGTTCGCGGAGCGGGCCGAGCTCGTCGCCTACCACCTCGACCACGCCTTCGAGCAGCAGCCCACTTCGGAGCGGCGGAACGCGGCCTGCGCCGCGATGGCCGAGGCCGCCGCCAGCGCGGTGCGCCGCGGCGCCGCGGCCCGCGGGCAGGAGCTCTATGAGCAGGCAGCTGACCTCGCCGAGGGGTCGTCCCGGATCGACTGGCTGTTGGCCGCCGGCGAGGTGGCGCTGCGCCGCTGGCGCGGCGACTTCGCGCTACGGCTGTACACCGAGGCCGGTCGAAGCGCCGAGCGAATCGGCGATCCCCGCGCCGCCGGCGGATACGCCCGAGCGGTCGAGATCGCCACCAGGATGAGCGGAATCAGCGGCAACCCCGACGCCGACCAGCTCCAGCCGCTCCTCGAGCGCGGTCGCGCCCTCGTCACGGATGACGACACGGTCACCAAGGCGAGGCTCCTGCTCGACGAGGCCTGGATCGCCTGGAAGAGCGACCAGACACTCGAGATGGAGGCGCCCGCCCTCGGCGGGCTCGAGCTGGCTCGCGAGGCCGGCGATCTCGCCGTCCTGCAGTCCGCGCTCGACGCGGTCACCGCCAGCGACTGGCAGCAGGGGCGCCACCTGGCCGCCGTCGAGCACACCAGGGAGCGGCTGGACCTGCTCCGAGACGCGCCGCGGACCGCGACCCTCGACGTCGAGCGCAGCGACGCGCTCCACATGATGATCGAGTGCCTGCTGCAGACCGGGGACTTCCATGAGGCCGAGCGGTACGCCCGCGAGGCTCGCGATCTCGACCTGTCGCGGGGGATCATCTACTCGGCCTGGCAGCGTGGCCTGCTTCCCGCGTTCTTCCTCGGCCGCTGGGACGACGCCCTGAACATGGCCACCCACGTTCGCGAGGCCTGGGTCGCCGCTGAACGTCCGCCGCTCGGGGCTTTCGCAACCTCGATCGCCTGCGCAGGAGCGATCCTCGGGGTCCGTGGCGACGACGGCTGGTCCGACTGGTTCGAGATCGCCAACGAGCTCTCAGAGGGCGCACTCGGGAACAAGGCAGGCGTCGTGGTGATGCGAGCCGATATCGAGCTCCACCAGGGCGAGGTCCAATGCGCCGCCGACCGCTTCGAGTCCGAGATCTCGACCACATGGTTCCGCTCTCCGTACCTCGCCGCGCGTGCCGAGTCCTACGCCCGCCTGGGGCGCAAGGACGCGGACGACGCGATCCTGGTCGCCGACGAGTACATCGGCGAGCACCGCTACGGGAGGGGCATCCTGCTGCGCGCGAAGGGGATCCGCTCCGGCGACGAGACGCTCCTGCGCGAGTCGGTGAACCTGTTCAAGGAGCTGGACTGCCCCTACCAGGCCGCCCGCACCGGATGGCTGCTCGGCAGCTCCGAGCGCGACGAGGCGACGGAAATCTTCCGGCGCTTAGGAGCGACCCTCCCGGCGGATTAGCGCTTCTCGGCGTCCCGCAGCCGCGAGGCCAGCGTCTCGAGCAGCGGCCAGGCGACCTCGGGGTGGCTCTCGACGAAGGGCCTGAACTCCCAGGCCGTGATCCCGTGGCAGCTCAGATCGGTGGTTGCGACGATCGTTGCCGAGCGCGGGCCGCTGTCGATCAGGGCGATCTCGCCGAAGTACTCACCCGGGCCGAGCGTCCGGATGATCTTGCCGTCGATGCTGACAGTCGCGTTGCCGTCATGGATGACGAAGAAGCCGATCCCGCTCTTCCCCTCGGCTGTGATCGTGTCCCCCTCGCCGAAGGTGCGCTCCTGCATGCGGTCGGCGAGCTTCTTGAGCTCCTTCCGCTTCACCCCCTGGAAGAGGGGGACGCTGCCGAGCGTCTCCACCACGTCCGCCACGCGCCGATCCTACTCACGCGTTTGGGTTGACGCAAAGAGTGAATCGTGATTCACTTCTTGACCGATGGCCTACCGGACCACCGAGCGGACCGAGGCGCGCCGGGCCGAGACCCGCGAGCGAATCGTCGCCGCCGCCCGTGAGCTGATCGCCGAGGGCGGGTACGTCGCGGCGCAGGTCGCCGCAGTGGCGGACCGTGCCGGCGTGGCGGTCGGGACCGTCTACCGGCACTTCCCCTCCAAGTCCGACCTGTTCGCCGAGGTCTTCCGGGAGGCATCGCAACACGAGGTCGACGCGATGAGCGAGGCCATCCACGAGACCAGCGGTCCCGCCGCCGAGCGGGTCGCCGCCGGCATCGAGGTCTTCGCGCGCCGAGCCCTCCGCGGGAAACGTCTTGCCTGGGCTCTGCTGGCTGAGCCGGTGGATCCCGCCGTCGAGGCCGAGCGCCTTCAGTTTCGCCACAGCTACCGCGACTTGATGGCCGAGGTCATCTCCGAGGGGATCGCCGCCGGCGACCTGCCCGATCAGGACGTCGATGCGACCGCCGCCGCCCTGGTAGGGGCAATCGGAGAGACGATGATCGGTCCCCTGTCCCCCACAACGAACGGAGGCGACCCCGAGGCGCTGATCGCCTCCCTGATCGACTTCTGCACGCGCGCAATCGGAGAGGAGCAGTAGATGTCAACCGTCGAGAAGCCCACGGGAATCAAGACCCACGAGGTCACCAACCAGCCTCCCCCGCTGGTCGACTACAACGTCTTCGAGTCCGACACGGTGATGCAGGAGGCCGTGCGCCGGGAGGGCGCCGACTGGGCCGTCGATCGGATCTCCGAGGTCGGTGAGATCGCCGGCCGCGGCGACGTGATCGAGCTCGGTCGCCTGGCGAACGAGAACCCGCCGAAGCTCCGCACCCACGACCGCTACGGGAACCGGGTCGACATCCCCGAGTTCCACCCCTCCTGGCACGAGCTGATGCGGCTGGGCATCTCGCACGAGCTGCACTCGCTCCCCTGGCGCGAGCCACAGCCGGGCGCCCACGTCGCGCGCGCCGCGGCGTTCATGTGCTTCTCCCAGGCCGAGGCCGGCGTCGGCTGTCCGATCTCGATGACCTACTCCGTCGTGCCCGCGCTCCGCAAGCAGCCGGAATTGGCCGAGGAGTGGGAGCCGCGGATCCTCTCCGACGTCTACGACCCGCGCCAGGTCGCCGCGTCCGAGAAGGAGGGCTCCCTGTTCGGCATGGGGATGACCGAGAAGCAGGGCGGCTCCGACGTCCGCGCCAACACGACGGTCGGCAAGCCGATCAACGGCGGCGGCCCCGGGGCGGAGTACGAGATCACCGGCCACAAGTGGTTCTTCTCCGCGCCTCAGTGCGACGCGTTCCTCGTCCTCGCCCAGGCCGACGGCGGCGTCTCCTGCTTCCTGATGCCGCGCCGCCTGCCCGACGGCGAGCTCAACCGCTTCCGCCTCCAGCGGCTCAAGGACAAGCTCGGCAACCGCTCCAACGCCTCCTCGGAGATCGAGTTCGACGGGGCCTGGACCCGCCTGGTCGGCGAGGAGGGCGCGGGCGTCCGGACGATCATCGAGATGGTCAACCACACCCGGCTCGACTGCGCGACCGGCAGCGCCACCGGGATGCGCGCCGGGGTCGCGCAGGCGATCAACCACGCCTCCAATCGAGTCACGTTCGGCAAGGTGCTGGTGGAACAGCCGCTGATGCAGAACGTGCTCGCCGACCTTGCGGTCGAGTCCGAGGCGGCGACGATCGGCTCGCTCCGCCTCGCTCGCGCCTACGACGAGGCGATTGCCGGCGACGAGGATGCCCAGGCGTTCAAGCGGATCGCCAACGCCGTGCTCAAGTACTGGATCTCCAAGCGAGGCCCGAGCCACGCCGTCGAGTGCCTCGAGAGCCTCGGCGGCAACGGCTACGTCGAGGAGTCCGGGATGCCGCGGCTGTACCGGGAGGCGCCGCTGTCCTCCATCTGGGAGGGCTCCGGGAACGTCCAGTGCCTGGACGTGCTCCGGGCGATGGTCAAGAACCCGAACTCGGTCGACGCGTTCTTCGCCGAGGTCGCCGAGGGCGCGGGTGAGCCACGGCTCGACGCCTATGTCTCGGAGCTCAGGAAGGACCTCCAGGACATGAACGGGATCGAGTCCCGGGCGCGGCAGCTGGTCGAGCGGATGGCCCTTGCCCTGCAGGGCTCGCTGCTCCTGCGCTTCGGCGACGAGGCCGTGGCCGACGCGTTCGTCGCGTCCCGCCTCGCCGGCGACTGGGGTCACGCCTTCGGCACCCTGCCCGCCGGGACGGACTTTCAGCGGATCATCGACCGGCATCGAGCCGTCTAACTCAAGGGAGCGACATGGATTACCAGACCCTGCGCTACGAGCGCGACGGGCACGTCACCGTGCTCACGTACGACCGGCCCGACCATCGCAACGCGGTCAGCCGCCAGATGAACCGGGAGCTCCACGATGCCTGGCAGCGGTTCCGCGACGCCGAGGACGAGTTCGTCCTCGTGATCACCGGCGAGGGCGACGCCTTCTGCGCCGGCTGGGACCTGGAGGACGCCGCCGAGCTCGGTGAGGGAGGCCGGCCGGACTGGGACCAGTTCAAGACGTCGATCTACAACACGCCGGGCGAGTGCGGCTACACGCGGAAGGTCGACGTCTTCAAGCCGGTGATCGCCGCCGTCAACGGCTGGGCTGTCGCCGCGGGGCTGGAGAACGCGCTACTCGCCGACATCCGCATCGCCGCGGAGAACGCCGTCTTCGGCGCCCTCGAGCGGCGCTGGAACATCGTCGGCGGAGATGGGATGAACGTCCGTCTCACCCTCACCGTCGGTTACGGCCGGGCGATGGAGATGATCATCACCGGCCGCGCCGTCGAGGCGGAGGAGGCGCTGCGGATCGGGCTGGCCAACGAGGTCGTGCCCGAGGGCAAAGCGCTCGAGCGGGCGGTGGAGTTGGCCCATCAGATCGCCGAGCTGCCGCAGGGCGCGATTCGCTCGGACAAGGAGACGATGGTCCGCAACGTCGGAAGGACCTACGAGGAGCAGCTGCGCCAGGAGGCCGAGAACACGATCTCGATGTTCGCCCGGCGGGACTCCCACGCCATCGGAGCCCGCGCCTTCAAGGAGAAGCGGACCCCGGAATGGCCGAATCACGGCCTCTAGCGGCGGCGGAGCTTCCTGGCGGTCCGGACGCGGCGGGTCTCGGCGGCGCGGCGGCGCTGCTCCTGGCGATGGGCGTGTGTGGCGCTGTAGTTGAGTGAGAAGCTGGGGCTCATTTCGATCCTCCCGAGTCGGCGTGTACGTCAACTGAGACCGGGCGGGCCCCGGAAACTCATCGGTAGGCTGAGTCCATGTGCAGAAACATCAGGCAACTCCATAACTTCGCGCCCCCCGCGAGCGAGGAGGAGGTCCACGACGCGGCGCTCCAGTTCGTCCGCAAGGTGAGCGGATCGAACAAGCCGTCGAAGGCGAACGCCGAGGCGTTCGATCGCGCCGTCGCCGAGGTCACCGCCTCGACACGGAAGCTGCTCGATTCGCTGGTCACCAGCGCGCCTCCCAAGAACCGGGAGGAAGAGGCGGCCAAGCGGCGGGCGAAGTACGAAGCTCGCTTCGCGGCCTAGCTTCGATTCCAGCCGACCAGGTGATCCGGGACCACGGTGCCGGGCGACAGGTCGGATGCTGGAACGGGATCGCCGGCGTTGAGCGTGAGGGGAAGCTGCCCCGCCCAGTAGGGCAGCTCGAGATCGTCGGCCCGGTCGGCAGCCGGCCCGGTGCGGATCTTCGCCGAGGCCTCCTCGATCCCCATGGAGAGGACCTTGGTCGTCTCGAGGTCCTTCTCGTTCGGTCCCCTGACCTCAGCGGAGCGACCGGGCACCATGTGCTCGACGACGGCACGGAGGGCGCGCTCCTTTTCGGCCGGTTCGGTGATCTCGCGCGCGGTCCCGAGCACCATCACTGAGCGGTAGTTGAGCGAGTGGTTGCGCGCACTGCGGGCGAGCACGATCTCGTCGACCAGCGTGGCGGTCAGGCAGCAGGCCGTCCCGTCGGCCAGCGTCCCAAGCGTGCGGCTGGCCGGGGAGCCATGCAGGTAGATGGTCTCCCCCTCCCGCGCGTGGATCGTGGGGGTCACGTACGGATGCCCATCGTCGACGAACCCGACGTGGCAAACGAGCGCCTCGTCGAGGATCGCGTGGACCAGCTCCCGGTCGTAGCTCCCGCGTCCAGGCTTCCGCCGGATGCGGGTTCGCTCGGTCTGGTGGTACTCGTCGGTCATGCGCCGAGCCAGCTCGCATCCAGCTTGCGGATCACGGCCTCGGACAGGCGAATCGCGTCGGCGACGGTGCCGTAGTCGACGTTCTCCGGGATATCGGTCTTCCAGTGGTAGTTCGACGGGTTCTTCCACTGATTGCAGGAGGCCACCGAGACGCACTGGTAGCCGGCGGCCAGCGGGAAGATGCCATCGGTCGCATTGCGGAGCCGGAGGTTCGGGAAGAGGCCGATGCCGAGCTCCTCCGCGGTGGAGTCCAGGAGCTCGAGCGATACCGCCGGGTACTCGCGCAGCTTCAGCATCCCCTCGCCGCGAAGCACCAGCAGGTTTGGCGAGCCGACGGTGTCGAGACAGAGAAAGAAGGTGCTGTCGACCGGCAGCTCGCCCGAGTGGCGCTCCATGAACAGGCCCATGCCCTCGCAGAGCGCCTCCTCGGAGGTGGAGAGGAAGAGGACCCTCGTGTTCTCAGGCGGCCGCTCGGCGAGCGCGCGAGCGATCGCAATCTGAGCGACGCAGCCGGTGCCGTTGTCGTTGGCCCCGGGAACCACCTGGCCGGCGCCGATGTGGGCCATGAAAGCCGCGCTCCCGGCAGACACGAGGGTGCCCAGACCGGTCAGCTTCCTGCTCCCGAGGACGGCCCCGGTCGCGACCAGTGCAGGGCCCGCCACCGTCGGCCACATCAGGGGCGGGCTGGTGTCGTTGTTCTCGAACACCCAGGGAGCGTTCTCGCCGACGGCCTCGGTGATCGCAGGGTTGAAGAAGAAGGCCGTGTGCGCGGCGTCGTGATGGGCCATGACCACGATCGTGCGCTCGGCATCCGCGGGCCCGATCTCGGCCAGGACGTGGTGGGCGCTCCGCTGAGGGAGCAGACGGCGGAAGCTCCTCCCGCCCGGGGGCAACTCGTCGGCGATCAGCCTCGAAGCGACGGCCCCGGTCAGCGCCGCGATCGCCCGGCGCCCCGCGCCTCCACGACGCGCGAGCAGCCCGGCGAGCGCTCCGGCCCCGGCCAGCAAGCCGATCGGCCACCAGAAGGTCCCGTTGGCGGCCGGCTCCTCCTCGACGCGGACCTCGCGGGCACCGGACTCGCGCAGGGCGTCCGCCAGCCACTCAGCCGCGCGCTGTTCCCCCTCGGACGCCGATCCGCGCTCGTGAGCGCAGAGCTCGTCCAGCCGCTCGCGCATCCAGGCGGCGTCGGGCGGGATCGATGTCCCCACTGGTGCCTCGGTCGCCATGCCCGGGAAAACTACCCGCCGCTCCCTAACATCACCTGCATGGCCGGCGGCGGCGTCACCCTCTTTCGCATCCGAGGCATCAGGGTCGCGGTGGACTACTCGTGGTTCGTCGTCCTCTTCCTGATCATTCTCTGGCTCTCAAGCTCGTACCGCGACGAGCTTGGTGTCGGGCACGGCAGCAGCGAGCCATACGTGCTGGCGGTAGCCAGCGCGCTTCTCTTCTTCGGTTCCATCCTGCTCCACGAACTGGGACACGCCTTCGTGGCGAAACGGCATGGAATCGGGGTCTCGGGCATCACGCTTTGGATGTTTGGCGGCTTTGCCCGCCTCGAGAGGGACTCCGATTCACCAGCGACCGAATTCAAGATCGCAATCGCGGGGCCGCTGGTCACCGCTGCGATAGCGCTGACCTGCGTCGGTGCCTTTCTGCTCCTGGCCCCGTCGGCGGAATTGCGCCATGCCGCGCTGACCCAGAGCGGCACCGACGCCTCCGCCGTGGCGATTCTCCTCGGCTGGCTCGGCAGCATCAACCTGTTCGTCCTGGTCTTCAACCTGGTACCGGCCTTCCCGCTCGACGGGGGCCGCATCGCGCGCGCCATCGCCTGGTGGCGCACCGGCAGCCGCACCACCGGCACCCGCTTCGCCGCCACCCTCGGCGAGTGGTTCGGGCTGTTCCTGATCCTCGCCGGCCTCGGCTACTTCATGGCCTATCTGGGGGACTTCCTCAGCGGGGTCTGGCTCGCGTTCGTCGGGTTCATCCTGCGCGGAGCCGCCAAGGCGGCCATCGCGCAGACCGAGGTCACCAGCCGGATCGAGGGAATCTCCGTAGCCGACGTGATGGAGCGCGATCCCGTCGCGATCCCCGAGGGCGCCTCGATCGAGCAGGCGCTCGACGAGTACTTCCTGCGCTACCGCTCTCCCTGGTTCCCGGTCGTCGACCGGGCACAGCGGTTCATCGGGCTGGTCGACCGGGGCGCCGCCGACAACGTCCCGGCGGTGGAGCGGACCTCCTCGGTGGTCAGCGACGTCCTCGCGCGCGACAGCGGATCGCTCACCATCGGAGAGGACGAGCCGCTCGAGTCCGTGCTCGGCAACGAGGCTCTGCGGCGCCTCGGGGCCCTGATCGCGACCGACGCGGACGGCCATATCCGCGGCGTGCTGACGATCGACGCGATCGGGAAAGCCCTGCGTCCAATCGCCCCCGGCAGCGCCGATACAAGCCTCTAGCTTGAGCTCGACAGCGCGCCCCGGCGAGCCGTCTTTATAGGATCGCTTGCGTATGCCGGACCATGACGTCTTGGTGATCGGGGCGGGCCTCGCAGGACAGCGGGCCGCGCTTGCGGCTGCCGAGGCGGGCGTCTCGGTCGGGATCATCAGCAAGGTCCACCCGGTCCGCTCGCATTCGAACGCCGCCCAGGGAGGCATCAACGCCGCCCTGCAGGAGGACGACACCTGGGAGTCGCACGCCTTCGACACGATCAAGGGCTCCGACTACCTGGCCGACCAGGACGCGGTCGAGATCATGTGCAAGGCCGCGCCGGACGAATTGCTCCACCTCGAGCACCTCGGCGTCACCTTCCACCGCAACGAGGAGGGCAAGCTCGGGACCCGCGCCTTCGGGGGTGCCTCGGCCGCGCGCACCTACTACGTCGCCGACATCACCGGCCAGGCGATCATGCACGTCCTCTACGAGCAGCTGATGAAGTTCTCCGAGGACGTCGCGCGCTACGAGGAGTACTTCACGACCGGCCTCGCCATGGACGACGACGGGAACTGCGTCGGGGCGGTCTGCCGCAGCGTCAAGGACGGCTCCATGGAGCTCTTCGGCGCCAAGGCGGTGATCCTGGCCACCGGAGGCAACGGCCAGGTCTGGCAGCCGACCACCAATGCTCTGATCTGCACGGGCGACGGCATCGCGCAGGCCTATCGGGTCGGGGCGAAGCTGATGGACATGGAGATGGTCCAGTACCACCCGACCACGCTGGCGGGCAAGGGCTTCCTGATCACCGAGGGCGCGCGCGGCGAGGGCGCCCACCTGCTCAACGCGAATGGCGAGCGCTTCATGGAGAAGTACGCGCCGAACAAGATGGAGCTCGCCTCCCGCGACGTCGTCTCCCGGGCGGAGCAGACCGAGATCCAGGAGGGACGCGGCTTTCCGGACGGCACCGTCGCCCTCGACATCACCGTGGTCCCGCGCAAGCGCATTCACGAGGCGCTCCGCGAGATCGTCCTGGTGGGCCGCGACTTCGCCGGGGTCGACATCACCACCGAGCCGATCCACATCAAGCCCGGTAACCACTACACGATGGGCGGCATCAAGACCGACACCGAGGGCCGCACCAACGTCCCCGGGCTCTACGCCGCCGGAGAGGTCGCCTGCGTCTCCGTTCACGGCGGCAACCGGCTCGGCGCCAACTCCCTGCTCGACACGCTGATCTTCGGCCGCCGCTCCGGCGTCGACGCCGCCGACCGCGCCAAGGGCCGCGACATCACCAACCCGTCGCTCGCCGTCCTGCGCGACGAGGAGAGCCGGATCGGCGGAATCCTCGGCCGTGAGAAGGACTCCGGCCGCCGCGTCTCCGAGGTCCGCAAGGAGCTCGGCCAGACGATGGACGAGCACGTCGCAGTCTTCCGCGAGGCCGAGGGGCTCAACACGGCGCTCGAGACGGTCAGGCGTCTCAAGGAGGAGGCCGAGAGCTGCTACATCGACGACAAGGGCTCGGTCTTCAACCAGGACGCCCTGGGGGCACTTGAATTGACCTACATGCTCGATTGCGCCGAGGCCACCTGCGTCGGCGCCATCCACCGCACGGAGAGCCGCGGCGCCCAGTTCCGCACCGACTTCCCGGAGCGGAACGACGAGGAATGGCTCAAGCACATCGACCTGACCCGGACCGACGACGGCCCCGAGATCAGCTACTCCGACGTGACCATCACCCAGTGGGAGCCGCAGGAGAGGACTTACTGAGTGGGTAGGGTGAATGTAGATGGCTGAGTTCACGCTCAAGGTCAGGCGCTTCCAGCCCGAGGACCGCGAGGGTCCCTACTGGGAGACCTTCGACGTGGAGCTCGACCCCACCTTGTCCGTCCTCGACGGCCTCCTCCAGGCCAAGGACCGCGACGACGGCTCACTCGCCGTCCGCTGCTCCTGCCGCGCGGCGATCTGCGGCTCCTGCGGGATGAAGATCAACGGCCAGTCCGGCCTCGCCTGCAAGACCATGATCGGCGAGGCGAGCGAATTCGCGAACAGGAACAACGGCGGTGGCGAGCCGATCGTGGTCGAGCCGATGGGGAACATGCCGGTGATCAAGGACCTGGTCACGGACATGGAGTCCACCCACTGGACCAAGATCCGCCGGGTCACCCCGTGGCTCCTCCCGGAGGGCGAGCCGCCCGAGCGCGAGTACGTCGTCCCGCCGGAGTCGATGATCGACATCACCCAGTCAATGGCCTGCATCCAGTGCGGCGCCTGCGTCTCCTCCTGCCTCTCCATGGAGGCCGACCCCGACTTCATCGGGCCCGCCGCGCTCGCCAAGGCCTACCGCTTCGTCGGCGATCCGCGCGACGCCGAGACCAGGGAGCGGCTCCACGACCTCTCCCAGGACCCGCACGGCATCTACGACTGCACCCACTGCTTCTCGTGCATCGACGCCTGCCCCAAGGGCGTCGCGCCGATGGACCAGATCATGCGCCTTCGCCGCGCGGCCGACGAGGAGGACATCCACGACCAGAACCACGGCCGCAACCACATGGAGGCCTTCACGAAGATCATCGAGAAGAAGGGGACCCTGGACGAGGCGCTCCTGCTGCAGGAATCCCTCGCGCCGGGAGTCAAGGGCAAGCTGATGCCGAAGCACGGTGCGATCAAGGGGCTGCTCGAGTCGATCCCGACCGCGATCCGCGGGATCAGGACGGGCAAGATGCGCTCGCTCCCGAAGCTGATCCCCGGCGTCCACCCCAAGCTGCCAGGCGATTCACAGAACCACGTCAAGCGGATCTACGCGCATACCGAGGAGCACGGCATCGAGCTCAACCTGTACATCCGCGGCGAGGAGGTCGACCAGGACGAGAGCGTCCCGGAGGGCGATGCGGCGCCGGAGACGACGGTCGAGCCGGAGCCAGACGAAAGGGGAGAACAGTGACGTTGAAGGTGGCGTACTGGCCCGGCTGCGTCAGCCGCGGCTTCACCACCGAGCTGCACGGCTCGATGGGGCTGGTCGCCGAGCGGCTCGGCATCGAGCTCGTGGAGCTGGACCGGGCCAACTGCTGCGGCGCCGGCGTGATCGCCGAGCACAACCAGGAGCTCGCCGACACGCTGAACGCGCGGACCTTCGCGCTCGCCCAGCAGACCGGCCTGCCGATGATGAACATCTGCTCGACCTGCCAGGGCGCCCAGTCCGAATGCCAGCAGCGGCTGCGGGACTCCGAGTACCGCTCTCACATCAACGAGACGCTGGCGGAGGAGGGGCTCGCCTACGACCCCGAGGGCTTCTCCAACAAGAACTTCCTCTGGGTCCTGGTGGAGGACTACGGGCTCGACAAGCTCGCCGAGCAGGTAAAGCGGCCGCTCGAGGGCCTGCGGGTCGGCCCGTTCTACGGCTGCTACGTCCTGCGCCCGAAGCACCGGCTCGGCTACGACGAGCACCCCGAGCGAGACCTGTACCTCGACAGGTTGATCGAGACGCTCGGAGGCGAGGTCGTCCAGTACGACGGAGCGCGGAAGTGCTGCGGCTTCCCGATCATCACCATGGCCCGCGAGGTCTCGCTGCGGCAGGCCGGCACGCATATCGGCGATGCAATCGACGCGGACGCCGACTGCCTGGTCACGCCCTGCCCGCTCTGCCACCTCAATCTCGACATGCAGCAGCCCGAGGCCGCCAAGGTCGTCAATCGCGACCTCGGCCTGGCCGTCCTGCACCTCCCGCAGCTCGTCGGCCTCGCGCTCGGCTTCGAGCCCAAGCAGCTCGGGATGGGCAAGCACATCGCCTCGACCAAGTGGGTCGAGCAGAGGCTCAGCGACCGCGAAGCGGCCGAGCCCGCCGCGGCCTGAGGCGGACCCGTGGCCGACTCGCTGCAGCAGCAGGTCGCCGCGATGGAGGAGCGCCTGGAGCTGATCGAGGCGCGGCTGGAGCAGCTCTACGGCCACCTCGACCTGAAGCCACGCGGCGAGGCCGCGGGCGAGATCGACCCGGCGAGCGATCCCGAGATCCAGGACCTGCTCGCCAAGGGGAACGCCGAGCAGGCGGCGAAGCGCTACCAGGAGCGCACGGGACTCAGCCTGGAGAAGGCAAAGCAGGAGATCGACCGGGCCCAGGCGTAAATTCCAGGTCGGATGGCGTCGACCGAACCGCCTGAGATGCGGCACCGGATCAAGGTGCGCGTTCTCGTCGTCCTCGCCTCCGTGCTCGCCTTCCTGGCGATCTTCACGAGCTGGATCGACCGGCAGGCGCTGGACACGAACCAGTGGGTGCACACGAGCGGGAAGCTGCTCGAGGACAAGGAGATCTCGGACGCGTTGGCCACGTACTCGGTCGACCAGCTCTACGCGAACGTCGACGTCTCCGCGGTGGTCAAGCAGCGCCTTCCTCAAGACCTCCAGAAATTCTCGGCCCCTGCGTCGGCCGGGATCCGCCAGGTCGCCACGCAGGCGGCCAAGCAGGCCATCCAGTCGCCGCGCGTTCAGCAGGCCTGGACCGACGCAAATCGAATCGCCCACCGCGAGCTGGTCTCGATCCTGAAGGGGAACAACGAGGTCGTCTCGTCCCAGAACGGCAGGGTCGTGCTCAACCTCCGGCCCCTGGTGCTTCAGCTCGCGGACCGAATCGGGCTGAAGAAGCAGCTGAACGAGAAGCTGCCACCCGACGTCGGGCAGCTGGAGGTGGCGAACTCGAAGAATCTCGATACTGCCCGCACCGTCGTCAAGATCATCGTGGGGCTCGCCTGGCTCTTCATGCTCGGCACCCTCGCGTTGTTCGGTCTGGCGGTCTATCTGGCGAAGGGCCGCCGCTGGGTGGTCGTGCTCGGCTACGGCCTCGGCCTGGTCGCCGCGGGGCTCGCGGCGATCGCAGTGCGCAGCGCGCTGAAGGGGCTGTTCGTCGATTCCCTCTCGCAGACCGAGGCCGCGAACGTGCCCGCGCAGCACGCCTGGGATATCGCGACCTCATTGCTGCACAGCATCGCGACCAGCGTCGTCATCTACGGCGTCCTCTTCGTGATCGCCTCGTTCCTGGCCTCGCCGGCCGGCACCGCGATAGGCATCCGCAGGGCCCTCGCCCCCACCCTGCGCGACAGGCCGGGCCTCGTCTGGTCGGTCTTCGGGGCGGTCGCGCTGGTCGCGGTGATCATCTGGCCGCCGAGTGGAACCCGCCAGCTGGTGCTCACGCTTCTGCTGATCGCGATCGCCGGGGTGGGCCTCGAGGCACTCAGGCGAAAGACCGCGCGCGAGTTCCCAGGCGCGAAGCAGGGCGACTGGATGAGGTCGATGCGGAAGCGGGCGCGCGAGACGACGAGGCAGACCGGACGGCGGATCGGATCCGCCGTCCGCGAGCTGACCGACGACAACGGCAAGCACCCCGACGACGCGAAGCTCGAGCGGCTGGAGAAGCTGGGCGAGCTGAAGGAGAAGGGCGTGCTGACCGCCGCGGAGTTCCGTGAGGAGAAGAAGAAGCTCCTCAGCGGTCTAGGGCATCGCCCCGGAGCCGGCCGCGAGCCCGGGATCGGCCTCCTGACCCGGTTCGGCATCCGCCTTGATTCGCCGTTCGATCCACTTCGTCCCCAGGGTGTCGGTGAGGCCGTGGATCAGGATCGAGGCCAGGATCACGAAGGCCGCGGTCTCGAAGATCCTGTTCCCCTCGTCGACCGGGGAGTTGAGGACAAGGACAGCGAACAGCATCCCCGCCACCCCCTTTGGCCCGAACCAGGCGATGAAGGCGCGGTGGGGCTGCGGCAGGTTGACCCGGACGAAGGCGAGGAAGATCGCAGCAGGGCGGGCCACCAGCAGCGCGAAAGCGATGAACGCGATCAGCAGAGCGACGTTGCTGTGGTAGCCGGTGGTGACGATCAGTGCGCCGAAGGCGAAGAAGGTGAGGACCTGCAGGATCGAGCTGACGTTCTCGCTGAAGAGGACGAAATCGTCGGCGATCGCCCGGTCGGCGACACCCAGGGAGATGCCGCAGACGAACGCGGCGATCAGGCCGTTGCCGAAGGTGACATCGGCCAGCCCGTAGGCGAGCAGCCCGACGCCGAGGGCGTAGATCCCCTCGTAGCGGCGGACGATCCCGCCGCCGGGCACGTGATGGGTGACGCGACCGGCGAGTTGCCCGAGCACCACTCCGATCAGCGCGCCGAACGCAGCCTCGCCGGCCAGCTTCGCCGCCTCGGTGCCCGCGTTCCCCCCGGGAGAGGCAAGGATGATGAAGAAGAGGACGAAGGGCAGGGCCAGGCCGTCGTTGAGGCCCGACTCGAGGTTGAGCGCATGCCTCACCGAGGCCGGGACCCGCTGGGAGGTGACCACCGACGAGGTCACCACCGGGTCGGTCGCGGCAAGGACCGAGCCGAGCAGGAACGCCTCGGGCCAGGTCAGCGCCGAGAAGATCAGCTTCGCCGCCAGCGCCAGCAGGACAAGCGTGAGCGGCATCGCGATCACGAGCGCCCGCGCCACCGGTCCCCAGTGCACGACCAGCAGCTCCCTGTCGACGAATAGCCCGTCGGAGAGCAGCGTGACGATCAGGGCGAGCTCGAAGAGGTGAACCACGGCGGCGTCGCCGGGGTAGACGTGGATCGCGTCGAGCTCGGCCAGGATCAGGCCGGCGCCGACCGAGAGCACCGCGATCGAGAGCACCGTGCCTCGCATCACCCCGGAGAGCAGCGCGGCCACGGCAAGCAGCCCTCCAGCGAACAGCATCGCGGTGCCGAAGCCGACGTCCATGAAGGGCTTATACAGCGTCGCCGGATGACCGCCCGGCGGCGGTCTCCCACTCATTCACCTCTTGCGCTTCCTCCTTCGGTAGATCGGCTAGCAGCCCTGCCTGCGCAGCATCTTGCGGATCTTCGGCAAGCTGGGCGCGTCGAAGCGAGCGCAGGTGGCGGCGGCGATGGAGCGGGGCCGGGAGCCGGCGGCCGGCTAGCAGGTCGGTTTGTTCAGGACCTTGGCGTCGAAGGGCTGCAGACCCGCCTGACCGGCGAAGCCGAGGTGCGGCAGCCCGAAGTTGTCCTCGACGGAGCGCAGCAGGCTGTAGTGGTTGTAGGCATCTGTGGTCACGGTGCCCGGCGTGATGCAGGGCGAAAGCATGACCGCGCCGATGCGACCGCCGCCCGGCCCTGGAATCGGTCCGCCGGCGTTCACCGTGTTCGGCCCCGGCTGCTCGCCGCAGCAGGCGCTGGCGTCGGGACTGGAGGATTGCGGGTCACCCTCGGCCTCGTCGAAGGTGACGATCAACAGGCCGTGGTCCTTGTACGCCGGCGAGGCCAGGATCTGCGGGACCAGGCCCTTGAGAAAGGTGTTCGCCTGGGCCATTCCGCCGGGCTGGCCGTCGGCGCAGGGGGTGTCGTGGCCGTCGTTGCAGAGGTCGGGAGTGATGAAGGCGTAGTCGGGCGTGGTCGACGCTGAGGCGAGGTCCGTGGAGAGCCGGCTCAGATCGACGTCGTTCGCCTGGCAGGTGGGGAAGTCGATGATCGACTCGAAGTAGACGAAGGGGTTGTGGCGGGCCGCGTATTGATCGGTGGCCGTCGCGGTCTGGGTCGAGTCCTGGGAGTTGAACGCAGGATGGCGACACGTGGCGGGTTGCGCCGGTGCCGAGTTGGCCATGTCCTGCATGTATCCCTTCCACGTGTAGCCGTTGCCCTCGAGCTGGGTGGCGATGTTCTGCACGCCCGGCGGGTACACGCAGCCCTGCCCGACGTACTGGCCATTGCTCGCGGGGAGCCCCGGCAGGAACTTCGTGTAGGCCTGGCAATCGGCCTGAGTCTGGATGTTGGGCCCCTGCCCGCTGACCATCGAGATGTAGTTGTCGAGGCTCAGATGACCGGTGGCGTAGTAGTTGGGGACGAAGGCGCCCCGCGAGGTGAGTGTTTGCGCCAGGTATGGGATCTGGGTGTTCGGTCCAAAGGTCTCGTCGGCGTTCTCGTTCTCCAGGACGACGATGAACACGTGCTTCACGTGCGGAACCGTCGTGGTCCCGGAAGTCTGAGCCGTTGCACCCACCACTCCCGCGGCGAGTGCCGCGGTCACGGCCACGACGAGTGCGATCCGGCGCCTCATCCCGCCACCCCCAGTGCGTTGATCTGGTCGCTCAGTCGCTTCACGGTGCTGTCCGGGCTGGAGAAGATCTGCTCCGGGTCTGCAGGCCCCGTCGGGTAGCCCAGGGCGTCGAAATACTCGAGCATCTCCGGCGAGCCGATGTGGAGGCCCTCGCTCTCCTCCGCCTCCTGAGCCGCCGGGTCCAGGCCGGTGCCTTGCAGGTCACACGGGGTCGTCACAGGCGGTAGGGGCAGTGGTAGATCGGGAACGTTGAAGTTGGGGTTCTGCCAGTCGAACGAGCGACCGATGTTCGAGGCGTAGCGGTGGCGCTTGTTCAGATAGCCGAGACCGAACCGGTAGGAGAGAAGCTTGAGGATCGACTCGTGCGTGACGGTCATGTGGCTGACATACCCTCGCCGCGCGTACGGCGAGATCGCGACGCCCGGGACGCGGAAGCCGGTGATGCCGAAGCTCTCGTCGAGGTTCGAGCTCTGCCGGTCGTCCGGGACGAGTACCGGCGAGACGTGGTCGAAGAACCCGCCCCACTCGTCGTAGTTGATGAACATGGCGCCCGTCCTGAACTGCGGCGAGTTGACGAAGGCATGGGTGATGTCGGCCTGGAACGCCTGGCCGATCCGTATGTCCCCGTGGGGATGCTCGTCGCCTGAGAGCCCGCGGCCGCCGCCACCGTCGAGGAACATCGGATCGACGAATGCCAGGTTGGGAAGGTTCCCGGCCGCCGCATCGGCGTAGAACTCGGAGACCGGCTTGATGATCGAGAGGTATCTGGGCCCGAAGATGCCGATGAAGGGGAGGTCGCTGAAGTAGTAGGTGACCGTGAGCCCCTGGGACAGCATCAGGTCCCAGATCGTCAGCCACTTGTAGAGACCCCCGTCGGGAATCGCGGCAACCGCGTCCTGGGGTTGGGCATTGGTCTTGACGCCCCCCGACTGCGCCGAGTGCATGTACTCGCGGTTGGGCCAGGTGGGCCCGAGCAGCGAGCAGAAGTAGCGGTCATAGAGGGTGAATGCGTCGGCGACGGCCGGGCTGAACGGGATGTCGGCCTTGTTGTAGTAGCCGATCGCGAAGTCGTCGTTGGGGGACTTGCGGAAGCCGTCGAGCTTCCCGCCGTCGTACTGGGTGCGCCCTCCCTCCCAGGAGTGGTCGGGGTCCTCGAACGCGCATCCCTGAAAGTCCGGTGCGAGCGGGTGGGTCGGGTGCTGGCCGCCCTGGTCGTCGGGATAGGCGAGCCCGGCGTTCTTGGCATCGGCATTCGGATGCCAGCCGAAGTAGTGGTCGAACGAGCGGTTCTCCTGCATGAGGACTACGAAGGTGTCGATCGGCATGTTGCTGGGACTCGGAAGTCCGGCGACCGTCTGGGCGCTCGCGGCCTGCGACATCAGGGCTCTCGCCGGGAGGGCGGTCGCCAGGCTCGCGGCACCGGCCAGCATCGCGGTCTTCGTCAGGAACTCGCGGCGGCGCATGTGCTCCTCGGGATGCTCGGCGGCGAACCGCTCCTCCGCCTCGCGATCGGCGAACTCGCTCATGGCGTGATCACCGACTCGCAGTTGTAGACGCCGTCCTCGGCGCGGTCGACGTAGACCGTGTCATTGCCGGCACCGCAGTCGATCGTGTCCGGGCCGTTGTCCCGGGCATGGATCACGTCGTTGCCGGTGGTTCCGTTGATCACGTCGTAGCTGGGTCCGCCGTTGATCGTCTTGGCAAGGACGACGGCGCCGGTGACCAGCGCCATCGCGAGCAGCACGGCGACCGCCAGCGCCAATGCCCGGCTGCGCACACCCAGTCGGCGCCCCCCGGCGCCGGAGATGATCGGCGTACCCCTCAAGCCGGCCGAATATAACCCGCCGCCGCGAGCGGTGCGTCACTTCCCTGTGAAGCCGGGCTAGCTGAGTGAGGCGCCCGCAGGAACGCGGACGAGGTCACGCTGGTGCAGCAGCTCCGCGACCTGGACGGCGTTGGTCGCCGCCCCCTTGCGCAGGTTGTCGCCGACGACCCAGAGGTTCAGGCAGCGCTCGTGCGAGGGATCGCGCCGGATCCGGCCGACCAGGACCTCGTCGCGGCCGGCGGCGGCGATCGGCAGCGGGTAGATGCCCGCGCCCGGGTCGTCGAGGACGATCAGGCCGGGGAAATCGGAGAGCAGCTCGCGACAATCCTCCGGCGAGAGGTCCCGCTCGGTCTGCACGTTGACCGACTCCGAATGGCCGGTGACGACGGGGACGCGGGCGCAGGTCGCCGAGATGCCGACGGCCTCCGAGAGCCCGAGGATCTTGCGCGTCTCGGCCATCACCTTGCGCTCCTCGGTCGTGTAGTCGTCGCCGTCCTTGAAGTTCTCGACCTGAGGCAGCACGTTGAAGGCGACCTGGTGCGGGTACACGCTCGGCTCCACCGACTTGCCGTCGAGGATGGCCTTCGACTGCTCCCGCAACTCCGCGATCGCGTTCCGTCCCGTGCCGGAGACCGACTGGTAGGTGGAGACGATCAGCCGCTCGATCCCGGCTGCGTCGAGGATCGGCTTGAGCGCCACCATCAGCTGCATGGTCGTGCAGTTGGGATTGGCGACCAGGCCGTTGTGGCCGGCGGCCGCGTCGTCGTTGACGCCGGCGACCACCAGCGGCACGTCGCTGTGCATCCGCCAGTAGCTGGTGTTGTCGACCACCACGGCGCCCGCCTCGATCCACTTCGGCGCCCACTCGGAGCTGACCTTGCCCCCGGCCGATGAGAGGATCAGGTCGAGTCCCTGGATCGACTCCTCCGTCAGCTCCCGGACCTCCAGCTCGCCGCCCGCGAAGCGCACCTTGCTTCCGGCGGAACGCGCCGATGCAAGCGGCCGCACCTCGGCCGCGGGGAACTTCCGCTCGGCCAGGACATCGAGGATCGTGGAGCCGACGGCTCCGGTGGCGCCGGCGACCCCGACGCGGTATCCGTCAGGCGGCATCTCGCTCGTCACCCTTTCCGCCCTCTGGCGGCTCGACCTTAGGCCGGTGTTGCTCGCCGGTCGGCTCTTCCCTGCGGATCGCGTCCTCGCCGAGCTCGAACGCGGTGTGAAGTGCCTCGACCGCCTGGGGCACCTGATCCGACCGGATCACGCAGGAAATCTTGATCGGCGAGGTGGAGATCATCTCGATGTTGATCTTGTTCTCGCCGAGGACGCGGAATACCTTCGCGGCGACGCCAGGGTGGCTGCGCATCCCGGCGCCGATGATCGAGACCTTCCCCATCGCCTCGTCGGTCTCGATGCCGATCTCGGAGTCCTCCACCCGGATCGCCTCGACGGCGTCATCGAGCTCTGCGGCCTCAACCGTGAACGACAGGTCCGCCCCTCCATCGTGGGAGACAGGCTCGTTCTGGATGATCATGTCGACGTTGATGTTGGCCTCGGCGAGCGCGCCGAAGATGCGGCCCGCGACGCCGGGCTCGTCTGGGACACCGGTGAGGGTGACCCGAGCCTCGTCGGTCGAGTGCGTGACTGCTGTTACTGACGGTTGCTCCATTGTCTCCTGCTCCGAGACGACGAGGGTACCGGTGCCCTCGTCGGCCGAGCTCCGGCAGTGGATGCGGACCGCGTGGTTGCGGCCGTACTCGACGGCGCGGAGCTGCAGCACCTTCGCGCCCGAGGACGCCATCTCGAGCATCTCCTCATAGGAGACGACCGGAAGCAGGTGCGCGTCGGCAACGATCCGGGGGTCGGCGCTGAAGACTCCGGCGACGTCGGTGTAGATCTCGCATTCTTCGGCGCCGAGTGCCGCGGCCAGCGCGACGGCGGTCGTGTCGGAGCCGCCCCGCCCCAAAGTGGTCACGTCGCGGCTTTCGGTGGAGACCCCCTGAAAGCCCGCGACCAGCACGATCGAGTCCTCCTCCAGCGCCTTGCTGATGCGATCCGCGCGCACGTCGATGATCCGCGCCTTGGTGTGGGAGGAGTCGGTGACGATGCCGGCCTGGGAGCCGGTCAGGGAGATCGCGCGGTGGCCGAGGTCGTTGATCGCCATCGCGCAGAGCGCGCACGACTCGCGCTCGCCGATCGAGAGCAGCATGTCCATCTCGCGGGGGTCCGGGCGGGGAGAGATCTCGCGCGCCGCCTCGAGCAGGCGATCGGTCGTCTTGCCCCGCGCCGAGAGGACCGCGACCACGCGCTGCCCTCCCTCGCGGGCGGCGACGATCCTGCGGGCGGCTCGCTTGAGCTCCTCGGTGCCGGACACCGAGGTTCCGCCGAACTTCATCACCACTATGTCGCTCGCTGCCTGCTTGGTGGCCATCAGGCACCCGAGCATAGGCGAGCTTTAGGCGCTCCCCAATAACATCGGTTGCCTGGATGGCGCAGGACGCTGCGATTCACGTATCCGGTCTGCACAAGTCCTATGGCGAGAACGAGGCGGTCAGGGGGATCGACTTCGAGGTCGGCAAGGGCGAGGTGTTCGGCTTCCTCGGCCCGAACGGGGCCGGCAAGACGACGACCGTCGAGATCCTCGAGGGATACCGGCCGCGGAGCGCCGGCAAGGTCTCGGTGCTCGGCATCGATCCCGGCACCCCCACGCGCGCGTGGCGCACGCGCATCGGCCTGGTCCTGCAGGAGTGCGAGCTCAATCCGCTCCTGACCGTCGGCGAGACGATGAAGCTGTACGCGAGCTTCTTCCCCAATCCGCGACCGGTCGACGAGACGCTGCGGCTGGTCGGGCTCCAGGACCGCCACGAGGCCCGCGTCGGAGCGCTCTCCGGCGGGCAGCAGAGGCGGCTCGACGTCGGGGTCGGGATCATCGGCAATCCGGAGCTGCTCTTCCTCGACGAGCCGACCACCGGCTTCGACCCCACGGCCCGGCGAGAGGCCTGGAGCATGATCGAGGGGCTCAAGGAACTGGGCACGACGATCGTGCTCACCACCCATTACATGGAGGAGGCGCAGCATCTCGCCGACAGGGTCGTGATCCTGCGCGAGGGACGGATCGTGGCCGAGGGCGCGCCGGCGACCCTCGGGGACCAGCTCGGGCAGGAGACGATCATCCGCTTCCGCCTCACCGACGGGCTCACGCCCGAGCAGGATCGCCGCGGCCATCGGCCGCCTGCCCGAGCTCTCGGGAAATCAGGCGACACTGGCCTCTACCGAACCCCAGCGTGACCTGCACGGGCTGCTCGATTGGGCTGAGGGGGCGCGGGCGTCCAGCTCGCCGACCTGGAGGTTCGCCGCCCCAGCCTCGAGGACGTCTTCCTCGAGGTGACGGGCGACGACGCCGCGGAGGAGGAGCGCCGGTGAGCGACGTCGGGCTGATCCTGATCCAGACGCGCTACGCGCTGATCGCGACCCTGCGGACCCCGCGGGCGATGCTCTTCGGCGCGCTCTTCCCGATCATCTTCCTGATCCTCTTCAACTCGCTCTTCACCAGCGGCGGTGGCCCGCAGACGACGACCGTGGAGGGGCACACGATCGGAGTGCACTCCTACTTCACCGCCGGCCTGATCGCGTACGCCCTGGCGCTCTCGTGCTTCAGCACGCCGCTGATGGCCCTCGTCGCTCAGCGCGAGCGCGGTCAGCTCAAGCGGCAGCGGGGAATGCCGGTTCCGGTCTGGACCTTCGTCGGCGCACAGGTCCTGCGCTCGGTCGCCTTCGCCTTCGCGGTCGGGGCGATCATGATCGCGATCGGGATCTCGGCCTACGGCGTCGACTTGCCCGCGCAGACCATCCCCGGTTTCGTCATCTACCTGTTCCTGGGCACCGCGACGCTCTCGGCGCTCGGCATCGCCGCGACCGCGCTGGCGAAGAACGAGGACAGCGCCCAGCCGATCGGGGCCTTCACCGTCGTGATGCTCTCCTTCGTCTCGGGCATCTTCATCCAGCTCGACACGCTGCCGAACTGGATGGCGGACATCGGCCGGATCTTCCCGCTGTACCACCTCGCCGCCGGCCTGCAGACGACCGTCTCGCAGGACCCGACCGGCATCGGGCTCTCGGCCGGCGACGTCATCGTGCTCGCCCTCTGGGGCCTCGCCGCGATCAGGATCGCGACGAAGACCTTCAAGTGGGAGCCGCAGGGTCGAGCGGCCGAATAGGCCTGGGGTGACCGACATCACACACGGCTGATATATCGGATTGATATATCTGTCGTGAGATGGAACTGAGCGCGACGGGAAAGGTGATCTTGGGAATGCTGGCGGCGCGCCCGCGCTCCGGCTACGAGATCAAGCAGCTGATCGACGGCTCCGCCCGCTTCTTCTGGGCCGCCAGCTACGGGCAGATCTATCCGGAGCTGAAGCGGCTGGAGAAGGCCGGGCTCGTCACCGGGGCCGACGCCTCGAAGGGGGGCCGACGGCGCACCGTCTACAAGCTGACCGCAAAGGGGAAGCGCGCGGCGCGCGAATGGATCGGGAGCAAGCCTGAGGTCTACGAGCTCCGCGACGAGGGCCTGCTGGCGCTCTTCTTCGCGGGCTCGATCGATCCGGCTCGGACGCCCGAGATCGCCCGAGAGCGCGCCGCCAGGGCGAAGTCGAGCGCCGCGGAGCTGCGTGCGATCGAGCGGGAGCTCGAGGCGAAGGGCCGAGTTGAGGGACCGGAGCACGAGCCGGACGCCGGCTCGATGGCCGTCCTGCGGTACGGAATCGAGATGAACGAATGGGCGGCGCGGTGGTTCGAGCGCGCCGCCGCGAACCTGTAAGGGGGTAGAGATGTTCAACGCACTCGCATCGCTCGCTCAGCGCCGTGGCCGGCGCGTCGTGATCTTCGCCGCGGTCTTCTTCATCGCCGCGGGTGCCATCGGCGGAGGCGTCGCCAGCAAGCTCGCTCCCTACGGCGCCGACGATCCGGCGACGGAGAGCGTCAAGGCAAGCAACCGCCTCGAGGACGACGGCTACCGCCAGGCGGAGGTGATCGTCCTCGCGCAGAACATCTCGCCGAGCAGCCCCGCCGGGCAGCGCCGGATCGGGCAGCTCGAGACCCAGCTCAAGCACAACCCGGACGTCGCCTCGGTGACGAGCTACCTGGAGACGCACAGCCCGGACTTCGTCTCGCACGGTGGGAATGCGACCTACCTCGCCGTCGGCCTGAAGCCCACCGACGACAAGGAGCAACAGGACGCCGCCAAGCGCATCGCGGCCAGCCTCGACGACCAGCCCGGCGTCAGCGTGGGCGGCATCGCCCTGGCGCAGGAGCAGGTCAACAAGCAGGTCGAGAAGGACCTGCGGATGGCCGAGCTGCTCGCCTTCCCGATCCTCTTCCTGCTCTCGCTGCTCTTCTTCCGCAGCGGCGTGGCCGCCCTGCTGCCGCTGCTGATCGGCGGCCTGGCGATCGTCGGCACCTTCCTGCTCCTCCAGATCGCCAACGAGTTCGTCTCGGTCTCGGTCTTCGCCCTCAACCTGACCACGGGACTCGGCCTCGGCCTGGCGATCGACTACAGCCTGTTCGTGGTCTCGCGCTACCGCGAGGAGATCGCCAAGTCCGGCCCAGGCGCGGAGGCGATGCGGCGCACGCTGAACACGGCCGGACGGACGGTTCTCTTCTCCTCGATCACCGTGGCCGTGGCACTCGCCTCGTTGATGGTCTTCCCACAGCGCTTCCTGTATTCGATGGGTCTTGGCGGTGCGCTCGTCGCGCTGCTCGCCTCCCTGATTGCGCTGACCGTGCTGCCCGCGGTGCTGGCGCTGCTGGGCAACCGCGTGAACGCGCTCTCGCCGAGCTTCCTGCACCGGCGCGCGGAGCGGGACGCGACCGTCACCGAGTCGGGCTTCTGGTACCGCCTCTCGCGCTTCGTCATGCGTCGCCCGGTCGGGATCGCGACCGCGACCGCCGTCCTGCTGCTCGTTCTCGGGATCCCGTTCTATTCGCTCAAGTTCACCTCCGTCGACGCCCAGGTGCTGCCGGAGAGCGCCAGCGCCCGGCAGGTGGACAACGTCATCCGGGCCGAGTTCCCGCCGTTCCATGACACCCCCGTGCTCGCCCTCGTCGAGAACGCGACGCCGGCATCTCTGAGGGCGGTGGGACGACAGCTCGCCGGGGCGGAGGGCATCGCCGAGGTGCAGCCGCCGGTCCGGCTGAGGGGCGGCGACGCGGTGATCCAGGCCTTCCAGGACTCGAGCTACATCTCCGACAAGAGCCGCAATGCGGTCAAGGACATCCGGGCGCTGCCCAGCCCCGACGGGTCGACCGTGCTCATCGGTGGCGCGGCGGCGCATTTCGTCGATCTCCAGTCCAGTCTCGCCTCGCACGCCCCTATCGCGCTGGCGATCGTGATCGTGGCCACGCTGATCGTGCTCTTCCTGATGACGGGATCCGTGGTGCTCCCCGTCAAGCAACTGGTGATGAATGCGCTCAATCTGAGCGCGGTCTTCGGGATCCTCGTCTTCATCTTCCAGGACGGCAGACTCGAGAGCCTGCTCGACTACAAGAGCCAGGGCGCACTCGAGCAGACCATGCCGATCCTGTTGTTCGCGGTGGTCTTCGGCCTCTCGACCGACTACGGGGTCTTCCTGCTCTCCCGCATCAAGGAAGCGCGTGACAACGGAGCCAGTGACTCCGAGTGCGTGGCGATCGGGCTCGAGCGGACCGGCCGGATCGTGACCGCGGCCGCCCTGCTGTTCGCGATCGCGATCGGCGCCTTCGCCACATCGCAGATCGTCTTCATCAAGGAGAACGGCGTCGGCACCGCGCTGGCCGTTCTGCTTGACGCGAGCCTGATCAGGGCACTGCTGGTGCCCTCGCTGATGGAGCTGCTGGGTCGCTGGAACTGGTGGGCGCCGAAGCCGCTGCGCCGTCTCCACAACCGGTTCGGCCTCAGCGATGCCACCGGCGCGTTCCAGACCGCAAGCGGGAGCTGACCGCGGGCAGTGCGGAAATCCGCATTGCGCGTGCTGGCCGAATGTCGGCGACCCCCATGCCCGCGGCTATGCTGCCGCGCGTGACCATCGCCACGGCCATCTTCCTGATCGCGATCGGCGCGATCCTGCGCTATGCGATCAACGTCAGCAGCGACGTGATCAACATCCAGACCGTCGGGCTGATCCTGATGATCGCCGGCGGCGCCGGCCTGGCGCTCTCGCTGCTCTACGAGCTGGTCCAGCAGGGCGGCTCGAAGGACGAGTCCCCGCCCCGCAGCGACTACGACGACCCGACCCGCCGGCTCTAACCGCTCAGGCCGACTGGCGGCCGGCCAAGGCCTTGCCGAGCGTGACCTCGTCGGCGTGCTCCAGGTCCGCACCGACCGGCAGCCCGCTCGCGAGCCTGGTCACGGTGGTGCGGTCGCGCAGCTCGTCGGCGATGTGGAGCGCGGTCGCCTCGCCCGTGGTGGTCGGGTTGGTCGCCAGCACGACCTCCTTCACCTCGCCGTTGACCCGTTCCAGCAGCTCGGCGATGCGCAGATCCTCCGGGTCGATCCCGTCGATCGGCGAGAGCGCGCCGCCGAGCACGTGGTAGACGCCGCGGTACTCCCCCGTGCGCTCGATCGGGATCACGTCCGCGGGCTCCTCCACCACGCAGATCAGGGACTGGTCGCGGCGCGAGTCCTCGCAGATCCGGCAGCGGGGTCCCTCGGCGAGGTTGAAGCAGACCTCACAGAGCCCCACCTTCTCCTTCACCTCGCGAATCGCGTCGGCGAGGCCGATGGCGTCGGCGTCGTCGGCCCGGAGGATGTGAAAGGCGAGGCGCTGCGCCGTCCGCTGCCCGATCCCCGGCAGCTTCGACAGCTCGGCGATCAGCTGGCTGATCGGTCCCGCGTACATGGCAGAAGCGTAGGGACCAGGGCAGGCCCTACATACCGGGCAGACCGGGAAGCCCCCCACCCCCGCCGAGCCCGGCGATTCCGCCCATCCGATTGGCCGCCAGCTCCTGGGCGGAACGCAGTGCCTCATTGACGGCGGCGGCGACCATGTCCTGCAGCATGTCGACGTCCTCCGGATCAACAGCCTCGGGCGAGATCTTGATCTCCCGCAGCTGCATGTCGCCGGTCATCGTCACCTTGACCATTCCCCCACCCGCACTCGCCTCGACGATCTCGCTCTTGAGCTGCTCCTGGGCCTTGGCCATCTCGGCCTGCATCTGCTGAGCCTGCTTCATGAGCTGATTGAGGTTGGGCCCCTGCGGCATCAGCCGGCCTCGCTCTCGCGCGCATCGTCGGAGACGACCTCGGTCGCGTCGAAGTTGTCCTTGATCAAGTCGATCTTCTCCTCCTCGCTGAGCTCGGTCGGCTTCTCGGGAGCCTCTGCCTGCTCATCCGCCTCGATCAGCTCGTACGCGGGCCGCATTGGCGTCCCAACGATCACCGTGATGGCCTCAGTCATCCTCTCGACGTTGACCGTGGCCTCGGCCTTCTTCTTATTGAACTTCGCTGAGGAAGGAAACCCAATGCGGAGCACGGAGCGCTCTTCATCGATCGCCAGCGGCCGGGCCTCGTCGAACAACGTCGAGAGCATCGCCGAGCCGCTATCTCGGAGGTGATCGACGACGGCGGGCCACACCTCAACGACCCGCTCGATCTCGATTGTCGCCGTGGCCACCGCGGCCTCCGGCTCATTCGCCTGAGGGGGATCGTCCACCGGCGGCGTGGCCGGGGTGGCGGCCTCAGCAGGCTCCGGCAGTTCGATGGCCGGCTCACCTTCGGCCTGCGCCTTAGCGTCGGCTTCAGCGCCGGCCCTGCCTGCTGAGGACGGCTCCCCGGGCGCGCCGCCAGTCAACCGAGACTCAAGCGACTCGATCCGGCGAAGTAGAGCCTCCCGCGACGAGTCCAGCGAGGGCGTCGCCACCTTGAGCAAGGCAACCTCGAGTGTCAGGCGGGGATCATCGCCCTCGCGCATTGCCGCGACCGCGGCGCTCAGCGCGTCGATTGCGCCCACTAGCTTGGCGTCATCCATGGTCTTTGCTTGTTCAGCAAGGCGTTCCGGTTGAGCCACCGTGACGGTGAAGGACTCAGGGACCTCTCCGGTGGCCCGGGCAACCAGAAGCTGGCGGAGGTGAGCGATCAGATCGCGCGCGAACTGGCCCGGATCCCTGCCAGAGCGTGAGAGACGCTCAACTGATTCCAGTGCCGCCTTGGCGTCGCCTGAAGCAAGGGCGTCGGTGGTATCGAAGAGCAGTTCCGCGTCTGCGGCGCCCAGTACTTCGACGACCTCGTCGGTGGTGACCGAGTCGCCCGCCGAACGCGACCAGCTGGTCCAAGGTCCCGAGCGCGTCGCGGAAGCTGCCGGTGGCCGAGCGCGAGATCAGGGCGACCGCGCCGTCCTCGATCTCGATCGACTCGGCGGCTGCCACGCGCTTGACCACCTCGGCGATCTGCTCCAGCGAGGGGCGCTGGAAGTCGAAGCGCTGGCAGCGGTCGACGATCGTCGCCATCACCTTCTGCGGCTCGGTGGTCGCCAGGACGAAGACTGTGTTGGGAGGCGGCTCCTCGAGGGTCTTCAGGAACGCGTTCCAGGCCTCCTTGGTGAGCATGTGCGCCTCGTCCAGGATGTAGACCTTCCACCGCCCGGCCGCCGGTGCAAAGCCGACCCGCTCCCGGAGCTCGCGGATGTCGTCCACCGAGCGGTTCGAGGCCGCGTCCATCTCGATCACGTCCAGCGACGTGCCGGCCGCGATCGTCAGGCAGGGCTCGCACTCGCCGCATGGCGTCAGCGTCGGGCCATGGACGCAGTTGAGGGAGCGCGCCAGGATCTTCGCCATCGACGTCTTCCCGGTCCCCCGCGAGCCGACGAACAGGTACGCGTGATGGACGCGTCCCCTCTCGACGGCGTTGGAGAGGGTGCGCACGATGTGCTCCTGCCCGACCACCTCCGCGAAGCTCTGCGGGCGGTGGCGGCGATAGAGAGAGGCTGATTCGGCCACCAATCGAGTCTATCCGTCGCCTACGCTGACCCTCGTGGCCTACGACGAAGACCTCGCACAACGCGTCCGCGAGGTGCTCGCGGCTCGAGCCGAAGTCTCAGAGCGCAAGATGTTCGGCGGGATCGGATTCATGATCGCGGGCAACATGTCGGTTGGCGTGATCGGCGAGGAACTGATCGTCCGCCTCGACCCCGAGGACGCGGAGAAGTCGCTGAGGGAGGACGGCGTGCGGAAGTTCGACTTCACCGGGCGGCCGATGAAGGGATGGATCTTCGTCGCGCCCGACCGGACGTCTGATGACGCCGGGCTCTCCGAATGGGTCGAGGCCGGCGCCGACTACGCGGCGTCGCTGCCGGCCAAGTAGCTCTCCTCAGATGCAGCTGATCCCGAGGTCCTGGACGACCGCGAGCGGGACCAGCTTGTAGAGCGGCCCGCAGTCGAAGCTGCTGCCGGCCGTGATGAAACGCCAGCGGCCGTTCGTCTTCTTCACCACCTCGACGCCGTTCGCGGCGAAGGGCTTGCACTTCGCGCCGCCCGGCCTCCAGGAGACCGAGGCCCACTTCGGCTTCTTCGTGACGGTGGAGACCCGGATCGCGGCGCATCTCGGAGGCAGCTCCGCCACCTTGGCGATCTGGCGGCGCTGCTTGGCCGTGGGAGCCCTGTCGGCGTGGGCGACCGCAGCCAGGACGAGCGGCGTGGCGACAACGCAAAAGAGCGCAATGAACGGTCGTCGTCCCCGCATGGCCTGCAACCTACCGCTCCGGCGCGCGGTTTGAAAATGGACCGTGCACCCGTCCTCGAGACGAGGCTCCCGGGCGTGTCCGCTGCGATTGGCTCGGGCCAGGCTTGCCTGCATCACATGTCGGCGACCGCTTAAGGCTGCTTCCTTCCGGACCTGACCTGGTTCGCAGGCCGACACTGCGCAGGACCTGGCCGTCAACGCCGCCTGCGGCGGCCCGGCCCCGAGGGCCGGTCCCTCGTTCGGGAATTCAGCTCCGCTTGAGCGGGTTGCGGACTACAGGGCACCGCTAATTCCCCGCCTAGCACGGTCCGTCGCTGATGCTAGCCGCTCACGCAGCCACCCGCTCGATCAGCTCCGCGGCGCGCTCGTTGCCTGCGTTCGCCTGAAGCCGGTTCGCCACCCCGGCCAATCGCCCGTGGAGCTCGCGGTCGGCGAGCAGCCGATCGATCGCCCCGGACAGATCGCCGTCCTCGAAGGAGTAGGTCGGCAACCGGATGCCGAACCCGGTCTCGTCGATCCGCTGCGCGTTGTCGTGCTGGTCCCAGAAGATCGGAAGCACGATCATCGGCTTGCCGAAGTGCAGGGACTCGGTGGTCGTGTTGTTGCCGCCGTGGGTGATCACCAGATCGACATGCGGCAGGACGGAGACCTGCGGCAGGAACTCGTCTCCCGCCATGTTGTCCGCCAGCTCGTACTCCGTGTGCTGAGGGCCCTTCGAGACCACGTATCGATGAGGCGTCCTCGCGAGCGCCGCGACCAGGCTCTTCATCAGCGGGACGTCGCCTGAGCCAAGCGAGCCGAGGCTGACGTAGATCAGGGCTCCATCTCCGTCGGCGAGCTCCGGCGGCGGGTTCCACTCCGCGTCGGTCGTCCGGACGCTCGACTCGAGGTTGAACCAGCTCGGCCCGAGCGGGCGGGAGCGCGGATAGTCGACCTCGCCCGGGTACAGGTAGAGGTTGAGCCAGGGCGAGGTGTGGATCATCTCGCCCTCGGGGAGCGGCGGCGCGCCGCGCTCGGTGCAGAACTCGCTGAAGCCCGCCTGCATCTCGTCGATGGCACGCCGGTACTCGGCGCGGTAGTCATCCCAGGCGGAGCGGTCGTCGATCGGCAGCCCCGTGTACGGCGGAGGCAGCTCGGCGTCCTTGAGCTCGAGCGGGTTGCAGGAGACGATCCTCACCCAGGGCCGGCCGCCGGCGGGGATCGCCGGGAAGGCACACACGTTGTCCTCGACGATCACGTCGGGCTGGACCTCTTCGAAGATCTCGACGAGCCGCTCGTCCACGTAGCGCGCGCCGTCGATCAGCGCCTCCCAGGTCGGGGCCATGAACTCGCCCAGCTGATCGAAGGTCGACCTGCGGAAGACCGGCGCCGTTTCGCGGATGAAGTCCTTCCAGAACTGCCCGGGCTCCTCCTCGACCTCCGGTGGCGGCGCCAGGCGCATCAGGCGCTCCTCGAACCCCTTCTCCTCGAGCGTGCCGGCGAACGACTCCTCGACCACGAAGATCACGCGGTGGCCGGCTCGCCTCATCACCTCCCCGATGCCCACGCAGTTGTTGGTCGGGCCGAACGCCCCCTCCGGGAAGAAGACGATCGTCTTTCCCCGGGCTTCAGCCATCCCGCGAGTCTATGTCGGGGTGCGTGAGGCCTGCTGTCGATCGGGCCCACCGCCGTTCGTCGTTAGGGTGAAGCGGCGAACCGCGCCGCACCAAACAAGGAGATCTCGGATGAAGTACGCGTTCACGATCTACGGCGACGAGAGCCAGCGCGAAAGCGCGACTCCCGAGCAGCAGCAGCAGATGTCTCAGGCCTACGCCGCCGTCACACAGGAGATGGAGGAGAAGGGCGTCTACGTGGCCGGCGAGGGTCTCTACCCCACCGCGACCTCGACCACCGTCCGCGTCCGCGACGGCGAGCAGGACGTCACCGACGGCCCCTTCGCGGAGACGAAGGAGCAGCTTGGCGGCTTCTACATCCTCGACGTCAAGGACCTTGACGAGGCGATCGAGTGGGCGGCCAAGATCCCGGGCTCGCAGTTCGGCTCGGTCGAGATCCGCCCCGTGATGGTCTTCGACGAGGCCGGGAACCTGGTCGAGGAAGCGACGGCCTGATGCGAGGGCGCGCGAAAGCGCGACCCGTGAGTGGGTAGTTCGCCTGAGCTGGTCGATCGCCTGTTCCGCCACGAGTCGGGACGGGCGATTGCCTCCCTGATCCGCGTTCTCGGCGACTTCGACCTCGCCGAGGACGCGGTCCAGGAGGCCTTCCTCGTCGCGATGCAGGTCTGGCCCGAGCGCGGCATCCCTGAGAACCCGGGCGCCTGGATCACCACCACGGCGCGGAACAAGGCGATCGATCGGCTTCGGCGCGAGCGCCGCGGCACCGAGAAGCGAGCGGAGCTGGAGGCGCTCGAGCCCCCCGCCGCAACCGAGGACGACGAGCTCGAGGAAGCCCCCTTGATCGGAGACGACCGCCTGCGATTGATCTTCACCTGCTGCCATCCGGCGCTGGCGCCGGAGGCGCGGGTCGCGCTCACCCTGCGCACGCTCGGCGGCCTGGCAACGCCGGAGATCGCACGCGCCTTCCTGGTCTCCGAGCCGACGATGGCGCAGCGGCTGGTCCGTGCCAAGCGAAAGATCAAGACCGCGAACATCCCGTACCAGGTGCCGGCGGACCACGACCTGCCGGACCGCCTCAACTCCGTTCTCACCTCGCTGTATCTGATCTTCAACGAGGGCTACTCAGCCACCTCGGATGAGGCACTGGTCCGGCGCGAGCTCTCCGGCGAGGCGATTCGCCTGGCGGGAACGCTGGCGCGGCTGATGCCGGACGAGTCGGAGGCGCTCGGGCTGCTGGCCCTGATGCTGCTCCAGGACTCGCGTCGCGAGGCGCGGGTGGGGCCTGACGGGAAGCTGGTGCTGCTGGAGGATCAGGACCGCTCCCTCTGGGACGTCCGCGAGATCGACACGGGGCTTGGCGTGCTCGAGCGGGCCGCCCGCCTCGGTCCCGCGGGTCCCTACGTGCTTCAGGCCGCGATCGCCGGTGAGCACGCCCGCGCCGACAGCGCCGGCGAGACCAACTGGCCCCGGATCGTCTCCCTGTACGAGCTGCTCGCCATCGCTCAGCCCTCACCGGTGATCGAGCTCAACCGTGCGGTTGCGCTGGCGATGGCGGAGGGCCCGGAGCGCGGGCTGGAGCTGCTCGATGATCCGGAGCTGGCCGAGGCGCTCGATGGCTACCACTGGTTCTGGTCGGCGCGGGCGGATCTGCTGCGACGGGCGGACCGAGGGGACGAGGCGGTGAAGGCATACGAGCAGGCGCTCGAGCTGGCGACAAACCCGGTCGAGCGCCGATTCCTGGAGCGCCGCCTCGCTGAAGTGGCGCCCTAGTCGCCGGCGGCGACCCCGCGCCAGCAGAGGTCCAGGGAAGCCGCGACTCGCTCGGTCGCATTGATCCCTATGGCGACCGACTGGGCGCCGATCAGCGCCGAGGCGGCCAGGATGGTCATCGCTCCGACGGTGGGCTCGAGGTCGCGGCGGACTTCGCCTCGCTTCTGGCCCTCCGCGAGCACCTGCTCGAGCAGCGCGATCACCGGGGGGCGGTGGTCTTCGCCAAGCTGCGCGGCAAACCGATCGGGGTTCGCGAAGACCTCGAGCAGCGCCTCACCGTGCAGGGAGGGCGGCAGGTCGGCCGGCTTCAGCAGGTTGAGGATCAGACGCTGAATGACGGTGCTGACCTTCAGCCGCCGGTCCGCGAGTGTGGCCTCGGCCGAGGGGCGCACGTGATCGCGGAAGTGTCGCACCGCCGCCTCTATCAGGACGTCGCCCTTGCGGGGGAAGTAGCGGAAGAAGGTGGCCCAGCTGACGTCGGCATCGGCGATGACGTCGTCGACCTTGGTCGCGGCGAAGCCGTCCGCCTCGAATCTCGCGAGCGCGGCTTCGTAGATGCGGTCGCGCTTCTCGAACCCGCGCGCCTGCGTGGGTGGCGCCGGCATCCGAACGGTGGAGTGGTCCCCACCCCCGTATCCGACCAGCGCCTGGTCGAGGAGCTTGCGGTCCGTTGACGAAACCATATTGCATATGGTACCGTGCGGAAACCATATGCCGTATAGGTATTGGGAACTAAGGGGCCAAGCGGTCGATCTCCCAGCCGCCGGATCGGCGGCGATAGAGGAGACGGTCGTGCATCCGGCTGTCCCTGCCCTGCCAGAACTCGATCTCGTCGGGGCGGACCAGGTAGCCGCCCCAGTGCTCCGGCCGCGACGGGCCCTCCTGCCCGGCGCGGGCCTCAAGCTCCGCGAAGAGCCGGTCGAGCGCATCGCGCTCGACCGGGCGGCTCTGCGGGGAGATCGCGGCAGCGATCCGGCTGTCCCGGGGACGGCTGGCGAAGTAGGCGTCGGAGTCCTCGGCGGAAAGCCGCTCGACCCCGCCGCGAATCCGAACCTGCCGGTCCAGCTCGCGCCAGTAGACCACCAGGGCCGCACGGGGGTTGCCCGCCAGCTCTTCGCCCTTGGCGCTCTCGTAGTTGGTGAAGAAGCGAACGCCGTCGGGGCCGAAGCCCTTGAGCAGGACCATGCGGGCGTTGGGCGAGCCGTCGGCGTCGACGGTCGCCAGCGTCATCGCCTGCTCCAGCGGTACGTCCGCTTCCGCCTCCTCGAACCAACGCGCGAACTGCTCCATCGGGTCGTCCGCGACGTGCTCGCGATCCAGCGGCGGATTTTCCGCGCGACGCGGGCTCATCGGACGATCCTCTCAGTAATCGCGATTGATGGGACCGACCGGCATGAGAGGATCGCGCCCGCATGAGCGCCCTCCTCCATCGGCTCGGTGGGTTCGCAGCCCGGCGGGCGCTATGGATGATCGGCGCCTGGGTCGTGATCGCGATCGGACTGGTCCTGATCGCCAACTCCGCGGGCCGTCCCGAGAGCGACAACGTCGACCTCCCGGGCACCGGCTCCCAGGACGCCACCAACCTGCTCGACAACAAGCTGCCTCAGCAGGCCAACGGGAGCAACCCGATCGTCCTCCAGTCGAGCACCTCCCTCGCAGAGGGCAAGAACGCACAGACCGTCAACGCGGTCGTCTCGTCGCTCTCGAAGAACAAGTATGTGACCCAGGTCCTCAGCCCGCTGTCGCCGCAGGGGGCGAACGACATCACCAAGGACGGCAAGATCGCCTACGTGTCGGCCGCGCTGAAGCCCTCTTCGGGCGACATCACCGACGACCAGGCGAACAGCGTCCTGGACGCGGCCGAGAAGCCCACCGCCGGGACCGGGATCCACGTGTCGGCGGGCGGCTACCTCGGCCAGCAGCTCTCCAGCCCGAGCACGCGTGCGAGCGAAATCATCGCCGTAATCGCCGCCCTGGTGATCATGCTGATCGCGTTCCGCCTGCTGGTGGCGACGCCGCTGCCCATCACCACGGCGATCGTCGCTCTGGCGAGCGGGCTCGCCATCGTCGGCCTCGCCGGCCACCTTTTCGACGTGCCCTCGATCGCCCCGACTCTCGCCACGATGCTCGGCCTGGCGGTGGGAACCGACTACTCGCTGTTCATCATCAGCCGCCACCTGCGCCTGCTGGACGAGGGCGCCGAGCCCAACGACTCGATCGCCCGCTCGATCTCCAGCTCCGGGTCGGCCGTGATCTTTGCCGCGGTCATGGTCATCATCGCCCTGCTCTGCCTCTACTTCAGCGGGATCCCGCTGGTCCGGTCGCTGGGCTACACCACGGCCATCGTGGTCGCGACCGCCGTGGTCGCCGCCATCACGCTGCTCCCGGCGATCCTCGGCCTGCTCGGCAGGCGCATCCAGGCCATGCCCCTGGTGCGCAAGCTCCCCGATGGCACCAAGAGGCAGAGCCGGGCGTGGGACAGATGGTCGGACGCGATCAAGAATCATCCGTTGATCGCGTCCCTGGCCGGGATCGTCGTTCTGGTTGGGATCTCGATTCCGGCCCTCGACCTGTACCTGGGCGCGCCCGACTACGGCCTGCTTCCGACCGACACGACCGAGCGCCAGGCCTACGACGCCCTCACCGAGGGCTTCGGCGTCGGCACCAACGGGCCGCTGCTGATCGCCGTCGACGTCTACGGGAAGCCCCTCGCCTCGGACCCGCAGCAGGTCTCTCAGCTCCAGCAGCAGCAGGCCCAGCTCCAGCAGGAGGAGGCGGTCAGCGGGCCGACGCCACAGCTCCAGTCCCAGATGCAGCAGGTCTCGGAGGAGCTCCAGATCGCCTCGACGCCCGCGGGCGACCCGCGCCTGGTCAACCTCGAGCAGGAGATCTCGAAGCAGAGCAACGTCCAGTCGGTCTCCCCCGCCCAGACGGACAAGGGCGGCACCGCCGCGGTCTTCTCGACGACCCCGAAGACCTCGCCGTCGGACCGGAAGACCCAGGATCTCATCAACCACCTCCGTGACACCACCATCCCGGACGCCACGCAGGGACAGGGAATGAAGGCGTACGTCGGCGGCACCACCGCCTCCTACATCGATCTTGCCATCAAGATCAGCGACAAGCTGCTGCTCGTGATCGCGATCGTGGTCCTGCTCAGCATCCTCTTCCTGACGATGGCCTTCCGAACCGTGACCATCCCGCTCGTCTCGGCTCTGGTCAACCTGCTCGCGGTGGCGGCCTCATACGGCGTACTGACCGCCGTCTTCGAGAAGGGCTTCGGGCTGTCCCTGCTCGGGGTCGACCACGAGATGCCGGTGGTGAGCTACGTCCCCCTGATGATGTTCGCGATCCTCTTCGGCCTCTCGATGGACTACCAGGTGTTCCTGGTCTCGCGGATCGAGGAGCGCCACGGTGGCGGGGCCGACAACTCGGAGTCCGTCCGGGCGGGCCTGGTCAACGGCGGCAAGCCGATCCTGGCCGCCGCGACGATCATGTTCGCGGTCTTCTTCAGCTTCGTGATCAACGGCAACCCGATCGTCAAGCAGTTCGGCGTCGGCCTGGCGGTGTCCGTCGCGATCGACGCGCTGGTCGTCTTGCTGGTCATGCCGGGACTGCTGGAGCTGATCGGCGAGCGCAACTGGTACATGCCGAAGTGGCTCGACCGGATCCTCCCCAACCTCGAGGTCGAGGGAGATCCAACGATGCAGGTCGAGACACCGCCGTCTCAGTAAGCGGGCGCGCGTATCATCAGCCGCGTCCCGGGCGCGTAGCTCAGCGGGAGAGCGCTCCCCTCACACGGGAGAGGTCGTTGGTTCGATCCCAACCGCGCCCATCTCGCGCTGCTCGCGCGCATTGACAGCTTATTCAACATGCGCCCAACTTGGGCAATCTGTAAATAGCGTGTAAGGTCCGGGAATGGAGGTGAGCTCTGTCCCGCGACGGCTGCCGCCCGCCGAACGGCGCGAGCAGCTGATCGACGCCGCCCTCACGATCGCCGCCCGCAACGGCTACGAGAACCTCGCCTTCGAGAAGGTCGCCAACCAGGCCGGCGTCACCCGCAACCTGGTCTACCACTACTTCCCGGGCGGGCGCCAGGAGCTGCTCGAGGCCGCGGTGCATCGCGCGGGGGAGCTCCTCTCGAGCGACTGGGTCACCGACCCGGACGTCCCGCTCGGCGAGCGGCTCGCGGCGAACCTCAACCGCATGATGGACCACGCCGCCGAGCCAACGGACGCGTGGCTGCTCTACAGGCAGGGCCGGGGCACCGTCGATCCGGCGCTGCTGGAGATCGCCGGCGTCTACCGCGAGCGGGTGATCGACAACATCTCGCTCAACCAACTCGGCACATCCAAGCCGCCGCCCGTCGTCCGGATCGCGCTCGACGGCTTCCTCGCCTACGTCGAGACCGTGGTCGAGAAGGCAATCGAGGACGATCTCCCTCGCGAGCAGGTGATCGAGCTCGTGGGCGGGACCCTGATGGCGGCGATGAACGCGGCCGCCGGGGCGAGCGTCGGTGGGCCGAAGTCCGGATGAGCTCGCCCGTGCGAAGGACTCTCCTGCTGGCCTCCGCGCTCTTGATCGGCATGACGGCCTCGGCGAAGGCCGCGGGCGGGCCGGTTCCCACCGGATACAACCCCAGCAACCTCCCGACCGCGAGCTGCTTCTGGACGGGCCCGTTCACCAACGTCGACCCGCGAACGAACCAGGGATTCCCCGGCCAGGAGATCACCTACTGGGGCGCCAAATTCGCCACCCCGCCCGGCGCGTCGGTGGTCCTGCGCGGGAAGTTCACCCACGCCCGGTTTCAGTCGATGACGGCGTACGTCAACAACGGGACTGCGACCAACACCGTCTCGGACTACCTGACCCGCCCGAACAAGGGGTCCTCGAACCCGTTCATCAAGGGCCACCGGCGGAATCTGAAGAAACGGAGCTACACGATCGCGGTGCTCGGCTCCCCCGTGCCGCCGAACCCGGCTCGGAACACGCTCTACGCGGTGCCGGACCCGAACTACAACTCCTACCAGGACATCCTCTACCGGGTCTATGTCCCGGACAAGGGAAGGGGCCGCAAGGGCGGCGAGCCGCTCCCATCGCCCGAGCTCCATCTGGCTGACGGCACTGTCCTGCGGGGCCAGGCGATGTGCGACGCGCTCAACTCGAATCACTCCTACCAGAGCCAGAACCTTTCGCTCCCGGTCTACAAGAGCTACGTCAACTGGCCGGGAAAGGACCCGGCCACGAACCCCGCCGAGCCCAGCTTCAGCTTCGAGAAGTTCTTCAGCCTGAACTACGCCCTGAGCGCCTACAAGACCCCCGCCGAGCGGGCCACCGCCGACTACACCCCCGTCGGGACCTTCTACAACAACCTCGACGCCCGCTACATCCACGGCACCTACAGCTTCGCCTACGGCCAGGAGCTCGTGGTGACGGGCAAGCTGCCGACGGTGCCCCTTACGCACGACGGCGAGAAGCGCATGGGGTCCGGCCAGATGCGCGAGTGGGACATGTGCGTCCTGGAGTCGCTGGCGGTGACGGGGACCTATAGATGCCTGTACGACGAGCAATTGCCCCTGCGCGCGAAGCGCCGCTACGTGATCGTCGTCGCGCATGACTCCCTCCGTCCCAAGAACGCGCGCAAGAGGTGCGGCGTCGCCTGGCTGCCGGCGGACCCCGCCGGCGACGGTGCCGGGCGGACCGACGTCGGGACGCTCGCTTCGCGCAACGTGATCCCGTCCACGAGCTTTCGGCGCTCGTCCTGGCAGGTCACCCAGCCGAACACCGCCGCCCAGGTGATGGGTCCGTACTACCCGACCGCTGCCTACATGAGCAAGGCCCAGTTCGAGGCGAAGGGCTGCCCGTTCGGCCGGAAGACGCACAGGGGATAGCCACGGCCGCGAAGCCCCCCAACCTCCTGCTGCTGATCACCGACCAGCAGCGATATCCGTGCCACTGGCCCGACTCGCCCGGCTGGCTGCGCGACCTCACCCCGAACCAGCACGCGCTCGAGGAGACCGGCCTCACCTTTCGGCGCGCATTCACCAACACGTCGATGTGCTCCCCCAGCCGCGCGACGCTGCTGACCGGCCGCTATCCGGCCCAGCACGGCGTCACCCTCACGCACACGCAGGCCGACCTGCGCCCCGACCTCGCGAACTCGCCGGCGGTCCTCCGCGAGATGGTGGGAATGCTGAGGGGGCCGAAGGCGCCGCGCAGGCGCGCCCTGCACGGCTTCGGTCGCGGGCTGCTGCAGGCGGGCCCGAAGTCGGGTGGCGAGCCCGAGCTGAGCCCCGACACCCAGAGCCTCGCCCACCTCCTGCGCAGCCGCGGCTACGAGGTCGCCTACAAGGGGAAGTGGCATCTGACCCACCCCAGCGGCGGGCCGATGATCGGGGGCTGGGCCGAGTCGGACGCCGACAGGCTCCGTGACGAGTACGGCTTCGCCGACTGGGAGCCTCCCGATGCCGGCGAGAACGCGAAGGCGGAGCACTTCGGCGCGGGCAACGCCGGCCCGCTCGAGCTCGGCTGGGACGAGGTCTACACGCGCCAGGTCGAGAGCTGGCTGGGCGCGCCAGGACCTGCCCGAGCCCTTCTGCCTCGTCGTCTCGCTCGTCAACCCGCACGACGTTCTCGGGTTCCCGGCGCAGCACGCTCGCGGCGGATACAAGGAGAGCGGATATCTGGACCTCGGGGTGCAGCTCCCGCCGACCGTAGGTGAGTCACTGCGCGACAAGCCCTCGGTCCACGAGCTGATGAAGATGGGGATGACCGCCTACCTCGGACCGCTGCGCAGCGAGCGGGAGAGGCTCGAGTACGTCAACTTCTACGCCCACCTTCATCGCGTCGTCGACGAGCAGATCGGCAGGGTGACGGGAGCTCTGGGCGATCCCTCGGATCCGGATTCCCTTCGCTCGCGCACGCTGATCTTTCGCTGCGCCGACCACGGCGAGATGGGCCTCTCCCACGGTGGCCTGCGCCAGAAGGCGTTCAACACCTACGAGGAGACGATCCACGTTCCCCTCGTCGTCTCCAACCCGGTCCTGTTCCCGAAGCCGGCTCAGACCGATGCGCTGGCATCCCTGGTCGACGTCCTCCCCACCGTCGCCAGCGTTGCCGGGACGCGACTCGACGGGGGGTCGAAGGGCCGCGACCTGGCGCCCGTCCTCGCTGCGCGGGCGGCGCCCGAACGCGAGCGCCTGAGGCGCACCGCGGTCGATCTCGGGCCGATCGCTGCGCACGCGGCACCCGGCGAGTCGGTTCAGGACGAGATCCACTTCACATACGACGATCATCAGGCCGCGACGGCGCTGCAGAACGTCTCC
>CAWCIP010000010.1:0-15363 GCA_963795665.1 uncultured Solirubrobacterales bacterium
GCATTGACAGCTATTCAACATGCGCCCAACTTGGGCAATCTGTAAATAGCGTGTAAGGTCCGGGAATGGAGGTGAGCTCTGTCCCGCGACGGCTGCCGCCCGCCGAACGGCGCGAGCAGCTGATCGACGCCGCCCTCACGATCGCCGCCCGCAACGGCTACGAGAACCTCGCCTTCGAGAAGGTCGCCAACCAGGCCGGCGTCACCCGCAACCTGGTCTACCACTACTTCCCGGGCGGGCGCCAGGAGCTGCTCGAGGCCGCGGTGCATCGCGCGGGGGAGCTCCTCTCGAGCGACTGGGTCACCGACCCGGACGTCCCGCTCGGCGAGCGGCTCGCGGCGAACCTCAACCGCATGATGGACCACGCCGCCGAGCCAACGGACGCGTGGCTGCTCTACAGGCAGGGCCGGGGCACCGTCGATCCGGCGCTGCTGGAGATCGCCGGCGTCTACCGCGAGCGGGTGATCGACAACATCTCGCTCAACCAACTCGGCACATCCAAGCCGCCGCCCGTCGTCCGGATCGCGCTCGACGGCTTCCTCGCCTACGTCGAGACCGTGGTCGAGAAGGCAATCGAGGACGATCTCCCTCGCGAGCAGGTGATCGAGCTCGTGGGCGGGACCCTGATGGCGGCGATGAACGCGGCCGCCGGGGCGAGCGTCGGTGGGCCGAAGTCCGGATGAGCTCGCCCGTGCGAAGGACTCTCCTGCTGGCCTCCGCGCTCTTGATCGGCATGACGGCCTCGGCGAAGGCCGCGGGCGGGCCGGTTCCCACCGGATACAACCCCAGCAACCTCCCGACCGCGAGCTGCTTCTGGACGGGCCCGTTCACCAACGTCGACCCGCGAACGAACCAGGGATTCCCCGGCCAGGAGATCACTTACTGGGGCGCCAAATTCGCCACCCCGCCCGGCGCGTCGGTGGTCCTGCGCGGGAAGTTCACCCACGCCCGGTTTCAGTCGATGACGGCGTACGTCAACAACGGGACTGCGACCAACACCGTCTCGGACTACCTGACCCGCCCGAACAAGGGGTCCTCGAACCCGTTCATCAAGGGCCACCGGCGGGATCTGAAGAAACGGAGCTACACGATCGCGGTGCTCGGCTCCCCCGTGCCGCCGAACCCGGCTCGGAACACGCTCTACGCGGTGCCGGACCCGAACTACAACTCCTACCAGGACATCCTCTACCGGGTCTATGTCCCGGACAAGGGAAGGGGCCGCAAGGGCGGCGAGCCGCTCCCATCGCCCGAGCTCCATCTGGCTGACGGCACTGTCCTGCGGGGCCAGGCGATGTGCGACGCGCTCAACTCGAATCACTCCTACCAGAGCCAGAACCTTTCGCTCCCGGTCTACAAGAGCTACGTCAACTGGCCGGGAAAGGACCCGGCCACGAACCCCGCCGAGCCCAGCTTCAGCTTCGAGAAGTTCTTCAGCCTGAACTACGCCCTGAGCGCCTACAAGACCCCCGCCGAGCGGGCCACCGCCGACTACACCCCCGTCGGGACCTTCTACAACAACCTCGACGCCCGCTACATCCACGGCACCTACAGCTTCGCCTACGGCCAGGAGCTCGTGGTGACGGGCAAGCTGCCGACGGTGCCCCTTACGCACGACGGCGAGAAGCGCATGGGGTCCGGCCAGATGCGCGAATGGGACATGTGCGTCCTGGAGTCGCTGGCGGTGACGGGGACCTATAGATGCCTGTACGACGAGCAATTGCCCCTGCGCGCGAAGCGCCGCTACGTGATCGTCGTCGCGCATGACTCCCTCCGTCCCAAGAACGCGCGCAAGAGGTGCGGCGTCGCCTGGCTGCCGGCGGACCCCGCCGGCGACGGTGCCGGGCGGACCGACGTCGGGACGCTCGCTTCGCGCAACGTGATCCCGTCCACGAGCTTTCGGCGCTCGTCCTGGCAGGTCACCCAGCCGAACACCGCCGCCCAGGTGATGGGTCCGTACTACCCGACCGCTGCCTACATGAGCAAGGCCCAGTTCGAGGCGAAGGGCTGCCCGTTCGGCCGGAAGACGCACAGGGGATAGCCACGGCCGCGAAGCCCCCGAACCTCCTGCTGCTGATCACCGACCAGCAGCGATATCCGTGCCACTGGCCCGACTCGCCCGGCTGGCTGCGCGACCTCACCCCGAACCAGCACGCGCTCGAGGAGACCGGCCTCACCTTTCGGCGCGCATTCACCAACACGTCGATGTGCTCCCCCAGCCGCGCGACGCTGCTGACCGGCCGCTATCCGGCCCAGCACGGCGTCACCCTCACGCACACGCAGGCCGACCTGCGCCCCGACCTCGCGAACTCGCCGGCGGTCCTCCGCGAGATGGTGGGAATGCTGAGGGGGCCGAAGGCGCCGCGCAGGCGCGCCCTGCACGGCTTCGGTCGCGGGCTGCTGCAGGCGGGCCCGAAGTCGGGTGGCGAGCCCGAGCTGAGCCCCGACACCCAGAGCCTCGCCCACCTCCTGCGCAGCCGCGGCTACGAGGTCGCCTACAAGGGGAAGTGGCATCTGACCCACCCCAGCGGCGGGCCGATGATCGGGGGCTGGGCCGAGTCGGACGCCGACAGGCTCCGTGACGAGTACGGCTTCGCCGACTGGGAGCCTCCCGATGCCGGCGAGAACGCGAAGGCGGAGCACTTCGGCGCGGGCAACGCCGGCCCGCTCGAGCTCGGCTGGGACGAGGTCTACACGCGCCAGGTCGAGAGCTGGCTGGGGCGCCAGGATCTGCCCGAGCCCTTCTGCCTCGTCGTCTCGCTCGTCAACCCGCACGACGTTCTCGGTTTCCCCGCGCAGCACGCTCGCGGCGGATACAAGGAGAGCGGATATCTGGACCTCGGGGTGCAGCTCCCGCCGACCGTGGGTGAGTCACTGCGCGACAAGCCCTCGGTCCACGAGCTGATGAAGATGGGGATGACCGCCTATCTCGGACCGCTGCGCAGCGAGCGGGAGAGGCTCGAGTACGTCAACTTCTACGCCCACCTTCATCGCGTCGTCGACGAGCAGATCGGCAGGGTGACGGGAGCTCTGGGCGATCCCTCGGATCCGGATTCCCTTCGCTCGCGCACGCTGATCTTTCGCTGCGCCGACCACGGCGAGATGGGCCTCTCTCACGGTGGCCTGCGCCAGAAGGCGTTCAACACCTACGAGGAGACGATCCACGTTCCCCTCGTCGTCTCCAACCCGGTCCTGTTCCCGAAGCCGGCTCAGACCGATGCGCTGGCATCCCTGGTCGACGTCCTCCCGACCGTCGCCAGCGTTGCCGGGACGCGACTCGACGGGGGGTCGAAGGGCCGCGACCTGGCGCCCGTCCTCGCTGCGCGGGCGGCGCCCGAACGCGAGCGCCTGAGGCGCACCGCGGTCGATCTCGGGCCGATCGCTGCGCACGCGGCACCCGGCGAGTCGGTTCAGGACGAGATCCACTTCACATACGACGATCATCAGGCCGCGACGGCGCTGCAGAACGTCTCCGGCCAGCCGAACAGGATTCGAGCGGTCCGGACGGAGGACGCCAAGTTCGCCCTCTACTTCGATCCCTCGGGCAAGAGGTCCCCGGAGTACGAGATGTACGACCTCGTCCGGGATCCGAACGAGAGCCAGAACCTGGTCGACCGCCGAACCGGCGAGGCCCTGAGCGGCTCGGACGCCGCTCTCCGCTCGGAGCTGGGCCAGCGACTCGACCGCCTGATGGCAGTCAACGGCACGGCGCCCGGCTGAGCCGCGCGGCTCGGCGCAGCGCGACCCCGGTCGACACTCCCGTACGATCCCGCGCCATGGATCGCAGGGTGATCGGACTGCTGGTGGCCGGCGGCATCCTCGTCGTCGTCGTCGCGGTGATCCTGATCGGCCGCGGCGGCGGCTCGAGTGACGAGAGCTCCAAGGCCGCGATCACGGTGCCGAACGGCCCGACGGTCGAGCTGCCGAGCGGGCCGGCACCCACACATCTCGTCGTCAAGGACCTGAAGACCGGAAACGGCGCCGAGGCCAAGTCCGGCGATCAGGTCAGCGTCCAGTACATCGGCGTCCTCTATGACAACGGCAGCAAGTTCGACTCCTCGTATGACCATGGCCAGCCGTTCTCGTTCAAGCTCGGCGGCGGACAGGTCATCCCCGGCTGGGATCAGGGAGTGGCCGGGATGAAGGCCGGTGGCCGGCGGGAGCTGATCATCCCGCCCGACCTGGCGTACGGCGCCCAGGGTCAGCCGCCGACGATCCCCGCGAACGCCACGCTGGTGTTCGTGATCGATCTCGTCTCAGTCGGCTAGTGAGTCCGGACAAGCGAAGGGCCGGCCCGAAGGCCGGCCCTTGCCTGTTCCCCTGCAACCTTTTTCAAACTATGACGTGGTTCCCTTCGCCTTCGCCTTCTGCGAGACGCACTTGCCGAACGCGTTCCGCTTGTTGTGGTTCGTGCCGTAGAAGTCGGTGAACGACTTCCCACCGTGGTTCGCGGCGAAGCTCGCATCGGCGCGCTCCGCGCGGCACTCCTGCGCCGCGTTCTGCAGGTTCTCCTGCACCTGCGCCTCGGCGGACTGAACCTTGCCGCTCACGCACTTGCCGAACGCGTTGCGGTGGTTGACGTTCGTCCCGTAGAAGTCGTCGAACGTCATTCCGTTGTGGCTCGCAGCGAAGTTCGGGTCGGCCTGCTCGGTCTTGCACTGCTGAGCGGCGTTGTCGACCACGTTCCCCGCTGACTTGTCCTGCTTGCCCTGGCACGTCCGCATCGCCGGCTTGGCGTAGAGGGCCTTGAATGCCTTTGCCCCCATCGCGTGAAGCTGGGCGGTGCACTGCTTGGCCGCCACCTGCCTTGGGTTGGGAGTCGAGTTGCCGTTGTCTGCCAGCGCCGCCCCGGTCCCGATCGCGGCGACGCCGATGCAACACAGCAAGACACTGCCGATCCTCTTCATCTCTCTCACAACCTCCTCGGTGTCCCGTATGACCTGCTGACTCTGATTTCCCGTTCGTATGGATCAGCGCCGAGGGGCGTTCTGGGGTTACGCCCCGGCCCCGCCTCAACGGACGTTGGTCCGCGGCTAGCGCAGGGCGATCACGGAGTCCAGGGCGGTATCGGTCGGTCCCAGGCCGCCCAGCAGGTAGGCCTGCCGTCCGAAGGTCGCGGCGGCTCCGTCGAAGACGGCCTGGGGCAGATGGCCGGCCGGTACCGCGACATTGCGTGTTGGGTCGAAGCGGAGGATCTGGTCGCTCGCATGGCCGTTGACACGGCCGCCGAGCAGGTAGATCGCGCCATCGAGGGTCACGGCCGACGCGTGAGAGACGGGATCGGACAGATGCCCCGCGACCACGGTGCGTTCGGTGGCTACGTCGTATTCCTGAATCTCGCTGGTGTCGCTTCCGTCCGCGAGCTCGCCTCCGAACGCGTAGATCCTGTCGTTCAGTACCGTCGCCGCCGTGTACCGGACCGGGGTCGGCAGACGGGCGACCCTGGTGAAGGCGCGCCCGCTCGTCGTCTGGAGGACCGATCCCGAGGGGGCCTGCCCGTCGAATCCGCCCAGCACGTACGCCGAGCCCCCGACCGGAACGGCCGAGAGATCGGAGAGGGCAGCCGGCAGGCGGCCGACCGGGGTCGCGGTGCCCCCAGGCGTCAGGGCCTGGACCTGGTCGAGGGTCGAGGTGTTCCCCCCGCCGAACACCAGGGTCCGGCCGTTGATCGTCGTTGCCGCGGCGTCATGGAGCGGCTGGGTGAGTGAGCCGTAGCTCGCGGCCCGGCCTGTCGCGGGATCCAGCCGGTAGACGCTGTCCCTCGAGCTGCCGGCGGAGTCCTCACCGCCGATCACCAGGAGACCGTCGGCCGTCGTCGCGGCGGCGTCGCCGTGGAGCGCCACCGGGAGACGGATCCGGCTGGTGCTCGCCCGCAACGTGGCTGGCGCTGAGGCCCCGGAGGTGGCTCGGGCCGTGCCGGTCTCGCCGGCGTCACTCCCAGAAGATCCGGATGTGACCTTCAAGGCGAGCACCACCAGCGCCGCGACGGACCCCAGGAGAATGCCCAGCCGGACCAAGCCTCGGCGGCGCGCGGAACTCATCCGATCATGACCCTGCACGGGGCATCTGAACGGTTTCTAAGCTCAACATGAGTCTTTTCTACTCCCGTCCTTAGATTCATTTCATTGGAGGAGGTGAACCTCGCGCGATGAGCCGTGCTGGGCGACGAATGAGCCGCGCCCGGCGTCGTGGCCTGGTCCGCCTCGCGGCGCTGCTGGGGTCCGTCGCGGCGCTGCTGGTCTGGGTCTTCGCGACCGGCGGCTCGGGGGGCGGTGGCCGCGACGCGCCGGCACCGGCGGCCGGCAGCGGGGCGGCGACCGGGTTCAAGGTCCCGCCGCTGCTCGACCCGCACGACGTCTACGCGGCGGATCGGCCCGGGCGCCTGTCGCCGGTCGTGCGCCGGTTCCCCTCCCGCGTGTACGTGCCGAACAGCGAGAGCAACACGGTGAGCGTGATCAATCCGCACACCTACAAGGTGATCGACACGTTCCCGGCCGGAACGCTCCCCCAGCACGTCGTCCCCTCGTATGACCTGAAGACCCTCTGGGTGAACAACGACGAGGGGAACACCCTGACGCCGATCAACCCGGCGACCGGGAAGCCGGGACGGCCGGTCCCGGTCACGGATCCGTACAACCTCTACTTCACGCCAAACGGGCGCTACGCGATCGTCGTCGAGGAGCGGATGCAGACGCTCGACTTCCGCAATCCGCGGACGATGCGCAGCGACCACACGCTGTCGGTCCCCTGCGACGGCGTCAATCACATGGACTTCTCGGCCGATGGCCGGTATCTGCTCGCAAGCTGCGAGTTCGGCCGGGCCGTGATCAAGGTCGACCTCGCGCGCCAGCGCGTGGTGGGGAGCCTGGCGCTCAGCCCGGGTGCCTCGCCCCAGGACGTCAAGCTCTCGCCCGACGGCAGCCTCTTCTACGTGGCCGATCAGGCTTCGGGCGGCGTCTGGCTGATCGACGCGAAGAGGATGAGGAGCGTGGGGTTCGTCCGAACGGCGCCCGGCGCTCACGGCCTCTACGTCAGCCGCGACTCCAAGTACCTCTATGTCTCGGACCGAACCGCCGGCGAGGTCTCGGTGATCTCATTCGCCACCCGCAAGGTCGTGCACACCTGGCCGATCCCCGGCGGCAGCCCGGACATGGGTGGGGTGTCCGCCGACGGGCGGGTTCTGTGGCTCTCCGGCAGATACGGCGGAGAGGTCTATGCGATCAGCACCCGGAACGGGCACCTGCTCGCCCGGATACCGGTCGGTAGCGGCCCGCACGGCCTCTGCGTCTACCCCCAGCCCGGTCGGTACTCGCTCGGGCACACGGGCGTGTTTCGCTAGCGGGCCTTCACCGGAGTGCGCAGGGTGATCGCGAAGGTGAGGCGGGCTGCCCCGGGGATCCTCGCCCCCACCAGGTAGCCGCGGTGGCTGCGGGTTGCCGTGGCCGCTCCCCCCATGGCCGGGACCGGCATGCGGCCGGCGCGAGCCACGGTGTCTCGCCATGGGCTGAAGCGCAGGATCGGCGTGCTGGGCGCACCCTCCCGAACGCCGCCGAGCAGATAGACGAATCCATCGAGCGTCAGAGCGCTGGCGTGCGTCACCGGGTCGGGTAGCCGCGCCGCGATCACCGAGTGCTCGGTCGCGATGTCGTATTCCTGGACCTCATCGGTGGCCTTGCCGTTTGCCAGGCGCCCTCCGATCGCGTAGAGCCGGTCCCCGACCACCGCGGCGGCCGCCTCGGTAACGGGCGTCGGCAGCTTGGCCACCCGGGTCGGAGGGCCGCCGGCGATCCTGCGCAGGACCGAGGCAACCGGCACCCTCGAACCGCGCCCGCTCCTGCGCGTGCCCCCGATCAGATAGGTCGCGCCCGCGATCTTGATCGCCGCGGCGCCGGACGGTCGCGGCGGGACGATCTGCCGCCGGACGACCGAGGGCAGGCGCCGGCGCGAGGGAAGGGCGATGATCTTGCCCGGCACCCCGTGGCCGGCGCTCGCCACGTGGCTCGCCGAGGCCCCCTCCAGCCCACCGCTCGCCTCGAACGCCATCAGGATCAGGCCGGCGATCGACGCGAGCAGGATCGCGAGGCGCACGGGACCGCCCTGGCCGGCATCCATGCCCGCAGCGTCCCGCCGGGGCCTGAAGCGGGCCTAAGGCTCAGATCAAGATGACCTTGCCGTTCTTGATGTTGTAGACGGCGGGGACCACCGCGATCTGACCCGCGTCGATCGCCGGCTTGACGATCGGTCCCCTGCCCGCGATGTCCGCCGCCTGGGCGCGGGCGTTGACGTGGACGCAGGTGGGGAGCGTGCGATCGGCCGGAGGAACTCCCTGCACGGACGGCACGATCTTGTCGACGAAGTCGCCGATCGCCCCGTACTTATCGGGTGGATAGCTCGACGTCCCGTTCGCGACGCCGATCGCGGCCTTGACGGCTCCGCAGTCGCTGTGGCCGAGCACCATGACCAGCTTGACGCCGAGGACCTTGACCGCGTACTCGGTGCTTCCGAGCGTGCCGGTGTCGATGCTGTTGCCGGCGACCTTGGAGACGAAGATGTTGCCGCGCTCGACGTCGAAGATCAGCGTGGGCGAGACCCGCGAGTCCGCACAGGTGATGATCGCCGCGAACGGCTTCTGGTCGTGGGCGCGATCCTCACCCACGGGGGAGTAGTCCCGCAGCTGGAGCTTGCCCTTCTGGTAGCGGCGATTTCCCTTGACGAGCAGGTTGAGAGCCTCCGCCGGGTTCTTGGGGTGGGGACCGGGTTTCTTTCCGCGCTTCTTCTCAGCCCCAGCGGCCGCCTCCGCCAGGGCCGCCGGGCCGAGCGCCGCGGCAGCCGCCAGGCCGCCTGCCTTGCCCATGAAGTTCCTCCGGGAATCTCTAGGTTGCGGCACGCCAATGTATTCAACCCGGAGCCCCAGACGCGAAAGGCTCCCGGCGTGCGTTACGCCTGTAACCGCTAAGGCCCTCCGATGACTGAACCCAATGAGCTCGCTCGCGCTCACCCTGCCGCGGCCCCTCAACCGGCAAGATGCTGGACGGATGCCGCGGCTTAGAGGCAAGGCGAGCAAGGCCAGCGCCGACGCGGACGCCGCCCTGGTGGCGCGTCTGCGCGAGGGCGACGAGTCGGCGTTCGCCGAGCTGATCGACAGCTACGGCGCCACGATGCTCCGGGTGGCGCAGATGTACGTTCGAGACCGCGCCTCGGCTGAGGAGGTCGTACAGGAGACCTGGCTCGCCGTCCTCAACGGGATCGACCGCTTCGAGGGTCGCTCCAGCCTGAAGACCTGGCTCTTCCGGATTCTCACCAACCGAGCCAAGACGAGGGGCGAGCGCGACGGGCGCATGGTGCCCTTCTCGTCACTCGCCACGAAGGGAGGCGAGGGCGATGAGTCGTCGGTCGATCCGGATCGCTTCCTCGGCCCGGACTCATCCACCCCGGGAGCCTGGGCTGCGCCGCCGCGGGCCTGGCCCCAGGAGAAGATCCTGGAACGCGAGACGCTGGGCGTGATCCAGATGGCGATCGACGAGCTGCCCGAGGCCCAGCGCGAGGTGATCCGCCTGCGCGACGTCGAGGGGTGGACCCCGATGGAGGTCACCGACGCCCTCGAGATCACCGACGGGAACCAGCGGGTCCTGCTCCACCGGGCACGCTCGAAGGTGCGCGCCGCGCTGGAGATGTATCTCGATCCGGACATCGTGGGGGGCGAAGCATGAGCCTGTTCACCCGGGAGATGGCCTGCCAGGAGCTCGTCGAGCTGGTGACCGCCTACTTCGACGGCAGCCTGTCGCGCGCCGATCGGCGCCGCTTCCGCGCCCACATCAGCGGTTGCGATCACTGCACCGCCTACGTCGAGCAGATGCGGCTGGTGATCGAGGGCACCGGCCGGCTCACCGAGGACGACATCGATCCGGCCGCGCGCGAGGAGCTCCTCGACGCGTTCCGCGGCTGGAACGAGCGGCGCTAGGCCGGGATCGCCTTGTTGACCTCGGCGACGAAGGACTCTGCCTCGGCCTGGCGGTCCAGGGGGACCCAGATGGCGAGCGCGAGGCGGTCGAAGTCGACCCGCACGCGCTCCTCCGCCTTGCCGAACATTCCGAGCGTCTTGCCCTTGTCGTCGCGCACGACCTTCCCCGGGCTGAGCTCGCTCACTGGAAACTGATTCTGGACTCCTCCCCAGCGCAGCGCCTGCAGCTGGTTGCCATCCAGGACGAGCGCACGATCATCACAACCTTCGAGCTTCTGCATTCCCAGACCGTATCCCACCCCCCGGTGCTCAAGGTGAGGGCCGATCGGCCGATACCTCACTCATGAGCGCCGACATCAGGCGAGAGCGCGTTGTGCTCGAGACCGAGCGGTACACGATCGTCGGCAACGTGACTCTGCCGGCCGAGGGCTTCCACAGCCGCCTCTCCGATCTACTCAATCGCGAGGGCGTCCAGTTCATCCCTCTGGTCGACGCGGAGATCAGCGGCAGGGACGGGGAGCCTCCGGTGAAGCGGCCCTTCATCGCGGTCGCCCGCCAGCACGTGCAGCTCGCCTACGAGGCGGACTGACCCCGGCTCAGTTGACCGAGGGGTCGGGCGGCATCCGCGCCAGCAGCGCGTACTCGCCTCCCTTGCGAGCCAGCACGTCGGCCCAGAGGTCGGCGTCGCCAAAGGGGTCGTCCGGGTGGGTGTCCGCGACGATCCAGGCCTCCTGCTCGAGCTCGCCGTCGAGCTGGCCCGCGCCCCAGCCCGCGTAGCCGGCGAAGACGCGAAGCCGCGACAGCTCCGGTGGATCGTCGAGGTCCACCATCCCGACCATGCCGACGATCAGCTTGGTCGCCTCGGCCGGATCGCGATGCTCGCCGATCGCGGTGACCGCGTTGGGCTGGACGGGCCCACCGACGTGAAGGAGATGACCCTCGCCGATCAGGTCCGCCAGCTCCGGCGAGGCCTCGCCGACGGTGGTCTCCGAGGGCCTGTTGAGCACCAGTCCGAAGGCGCCCTCCTCGGAGTGCTCCACCATCAGGATCACCGCTCTGTGGAAGTAGTCCGGCATGCTGGGCGAGGCGATCAGCAGCTTGCCCGCGCAATAGGCTTCGGTCATGGGGATCAAGTTGTACGGCACGAAGCCATCGCCTCCCTCGCACTCCGCCCGCCTGATGCTCGAGTCGAAGGGTCTCGACTACAAGGCGATCTGGCTGCTTCCGGGCCTGCACCCGGCGTTGCTGAGGACTCGAGGGTTCCGCGGCGGAACGGTTCCGGCGATGAAGATCGACGGTCGCAGGCTTCAGGAGTCGCGGACGATCTCACGCGCGCTCGAGGAGCTTCAGCCGGATCCGCCGCTCTTCCCCGCTGACCCGGAGAAGCGCCTGGAGGTCGAGGAGGCCGAGCGGTGGGGCGACGAGGTGCTACAGGACGTGCCGCGGCGGATCGTGCGCTGGATGTCGGTGCACCGGCCCGAGACGCGGGTGATGATCGCCCGTGAGATCGCGGTCCCATTGCCGAGGTTCGCCGCCTGGATCAACGCACCCACGGCGCGCCGAATGGCCAACAAGGTGGACAGCGACGCCGAGATCCAGAACGCGATCGCCCAGGTGCCGGAGGTGCTGGACCACGTCGACGAGCTGATCGCAAAGGGCGTGATCGGCGGCGAGCCGCCGAACGCAGCCGACTTTCAGATCGCGACGTCGGTGCGCGCGCTGCTCACCGTCCGGGATCTGGACGCCGTCACCAATGGACGCCCGTCGGCCGACCTGGCCATGCGGCTGATCCCCGAGTTCGGCAACGACTTCCCGGCGGGGCTGCTGCCCCGGGAGATGCTCAGGGCGTGAGGACGATCTTGAGCGCCTCGCGGTTGTCGTAGACCCGGTAGGCCTCGGGCGCCTCGTCGAGCTTCATGTGGTGGGTGACCAGGGGCGCCGGGTCGAGCTTCCCCGCGGTTATCAGCTCGAGCACGCGGTCGAGATGCTTGATCACGTTCGCGTGGCCGCTGGTGAAGGTGATCGCCTTGATCCAGAGCACGCCCATGTGGACCTCGGCCCGCTCGGCGTAGACCCCGGTCGCGGAGACGGTCCCGGCCTTGCGCGCCAGCCGCAGGGCCAGGTCGAGAGCGTCGGGATGGCCGACCGCGTCCACCGCCAGCTCCACCCCGCGCCCCTCGGTCAGCTTCTTGACCTCGTCGCGCGGGCTCTGCTCGGTGAGGTGCACCGGGGTCGCCCCGAACGACTCGGCCATCTTCAGCCTGTCCTCGACCGTGTCGATCGCGACCACCTCCGAGGCGCCAGCGGCCTTCGCGGCCTGAACCGCGCAGAGCCCCACAGGACCCATCCCGAGGATCGCGGCGGTCTCTCCCTCGGCCAGCGGCCGCGAGTCGATCGCGTGGAAGCCCGTGCCCATGACGTCACCGGCGAACAGGGCCACCTCGTCGGAGAGGCCATCGGGGACCTGCCGCAGGGTCAGGTTCGCGTGCGGGACCAGGACCTGCTCGGCCTGGGCGCCCTGGAGCGATCCGAGCGTCGCGCCGTGGCCGTAGACCCGGGACTCGTCGCACTTGTGGAACTCCTCCCGCTGGCAGAAGAAGCACTTCCCGCAGGCGGTCCCGTAGGTGCCGAGGACCCGGTCGCCGACGGCAACGCGGGTCACCTCGTCGCCCGCGGCGATCACCTCGCCGACGAACTCGTGGCCGATCACGAACCCCGGCTCGATCTGGACCCGGCCGTGGTAGATGTGGAGGTCCGAGCCGCAGATGCCGCTCGCCTCGACGCGGACGATCGCGTCGTCCGCCGCGAGCAGCTCGGGCTCGGGGACCTCCTCCACCTGAACCTCGCCGGGAGCCTGGAAGGTGACCGCACGCATGCCCAGAGCCTATGAGAGGCTTTGATGAGAGGGCGCGCCGAAGGCGCAACCCGATAAAGACCGGAGGAGAGGCAATGGGGATCGAGAAGTCGCGGCCGGTGCTGATCACGGGGTGCTCGACCGGGATCGGAAGGGCGACCGCCGAGAGGCTGGCCGACGACGGCTGGAACGTGCACGCGACAGCGCGAAGCCTGGAGGCGATCGAGGACCTCGGCAAGAGGGGCTGCAAGCTCCAGGAGCTCGACGTCACCGACGAGCGCTCGATGGAGAAGGCCGTGGCGGAGGCGGAGAAGGACGGCCCGATCGGCGCCCTGGTCAACAACGCCGGCTACAGCCAGAGCGGAGCGATCGAGACGATCCCGATGGAGAGCGTGCGAAGGCAGTTCGAGACGAATGTCTTCGGCCTGATGCGGATGTGCCAGCTCGTCCTGCCGGGCATGCGCGGCGCCGGCTCGGGCCGGATCGTGAACCTGAGCTCGATGGGCGGCAAGCTGACCTTCCCGGGCGGCGGCGTCTACCACGCCACCAAGCACGCCGTCGAGGCACTCTCGGACGCCCTGCGCTTCGAGGTCAAGGAGTTCGGGGTCGAAGTGGTCATCATCGAGCCGGGCCTGATCATCACCGACTTCGGGGAGACCGCGCGCGGCAGCATCGGCGCTGTCACGAGCACGGGCCCTACGCCAGGTTCAACGCGGACGTGGGCCGAGTGACCGCCGGCGCCTACAAAGGCGGGATGGCTAGCTTCGGCGCCGGCCCCGAGGCCGTCGCGGAAAGATCTCGAAGGCGCTCTCCTCCCGCCGACCAGGCACCCGCTACAAGGTGACCTCCTCCGCCCGCATGATCATGGGCATGCACGGCGCGATGACGGACCGATGTGGGACCGCTTCGTCGGCACCCAGTACCCGCCCCCCAAAGCGGAGGCTGACGGATGGGGTTTGAGCATCGCCTGATTCCGCGCAGGACCTGAGGCGTGGCCACCGGTCCCACGGTCGAACGACCCGTTTTCCAGCCTCCTCCCCTCGCGCGGCTCGCGCCCGGCCAGCGGCGAGAGATGCGCCGCCGCGAGCGCCGGGAGTTCGGCGGGCCGGATCCAGTGGGAGGCGGCCTTCTTCTGCCTGCTCGCCCGATCGGCTCTCTCCCCCGCTGCTCGCGATGGCCTTCGGTGCGGTGGTCGCCGTCGGCGTCACCGACGTCCACGACAGCGCCGCCCGTCAGGTCGACCACTGCGGGTCGCGGGCGGTGCGATCCTGCTCGCGATCGTCGGACTCGCCTACCTCGCCGGCGGCTACGTCGCCGCCCGGATGGCGCGCTTCGACGGCTGGCGCCAGGGCATCGGCGTCTGGGTCCTGACCCTGTTCATCGTGGCCTGGCCGCCGCGATCGCCGCCGGGCTCTCCGGCGGGGAGCTCGATCCGACGCGGTCCATCTCGCTGCCCGGCGACCCGATCGCCGGGCCGCTGGGCGACGCCCTCGGAATCGCGGTCGCCGCCGCCGGGCGCCGTGTAACTCGTATGCGCCGTTCGCCGGCGGCGTGCTCGGCGAGCGCTTCCACCGCGCAGTTGACCGGGTGGCCCTCGATCAGAGCGAGCCGGAGACAGAGCCGGAGGCCCCGACCGAGGTCGAGCCGGAGTCGGCGGATCAACCGTATGGGCCGCGCCTCGAAAGGCCGGATGCGCCGGCCTCGGCGGCGAGCCCCAGCGCCGAATCGACATCCTCGCCCGCGGCAAGCCCATAGGTCAGCGCCGCCGCGAAGGAATCCCCGCAGCCGTAGCTGTCCACGATCGGGCCCGGAAGCGGTGCGGCGGCCCAGGTGCCGCTCCGGCCCTCCAGCGCCTCGTAGCGGCCGCCCTCGGAGCCGCGGGTCGCAACCAGCAGCGCGGGCCGCGGCTCCAGCTCGCGGGCAAGGGCGGACTCCAGCTCGTCCTCGTCGGAGTAGACCAGCGCGTCCAGCGCGATCCCGGCTTCGCTCAACACCTTCCCGGCCCGCGGCGAGGCCACCAGCACCCTCGCCGCCCGTGCGGCTCGAAGCGCCTTGTCGTCGGCCGCCGTCACGTACACGCCGTCGGCGCGGCTCAGGGAGTCCCAGTCGAGCGGGTCGTCCCCGCGGGGGGCGAGCCGCTCGCCGATCGTCGTGATCGTCCTCTCGCCGTGCGCGTCGAGGAAGGTGAACGCACGGCGCGTTGGGCCTTTCCGGCCCGCGGCCTCGACTTCGACGCGGAGGTCGCCGAGCCGCCGGCGCGAGCGCTCCGCAAGCTCGTCGTCGCCGAGGGCCGTCAGCAGCGTTGCGCCGCCCGCCATGCGGGCGAGCTGCACCGCCGCCACCGCCCCTCCCCCCGCCGGCTCCTCGAAGCTGTCCGAGGCGTGAACGATCTCGCCGGCGACGGGGACGTGATCCCCGCGTGCGAACTCCACCCACTCGACATGTCCGACGACCGCGACTCTCATGGCCGGGATTCTCGCCGCTGGCGATCAGCGGAGGGGGTGGGATTCGAACCCACGAGGGACCCGAAGGCCCCTAACGGTTTTCGAGA
>CAWCIP010000011.1:0-43739 GCA_963795665.1 uncultured Solirubrobacterales bacterium
CTAGTACGAGGTCGAGAAGAGGTCGGCGCGTTCTGCGGAGGGCAGGAAGCCCGGGGCCGCCGGGGCCACGGCCGGCCAGACGTGGTACTCGACTCCGAGCGCGGCGTCGGTCGGCGTCTGATCGGCCTGGAGCGGGCCAACCGAGAGCCGGTGATCGCGTCCAGGAGGTGATCCACGAGTCGAGCGAGCTGGTGCTGTCGCCGACGGCCGCCGTCGACGAGCCGCAGCATCAGCGTGGCCTCGAACCAGAGGACGCCGGCCGGGGTCGCCCTGGTAGGGCTTGTAGCCGGAGAACGGGCCGGAGGCGGCGTAGGTGTTGTTGTAGGTCGCCGGCTCCGTCGATTTCACGATCGAGCGCCCGGTAACCAGGGAGTGGTTCTTCGCGTAGCTCAGGACCCTTCTGGCGGTCTTGTTTTCGCCGTTCGCCGGCTCGAAGAGGGCTCCATAGGCCTGGACGTCGAGGGACTGCAGGGTGTCCCCGAGCCCCTGGATGAAGTGGGTGCTCGCACCGTTCCCCACAATCAGGTTGCTCTCGATCGCGCTGCCGATGGTTGCCGCCGCGCTCCCGTATTTCTGGAAACCGCTGGAGTCTCCCGCGGCGTTCAGCTCAAGCGCGAGATGACCAAGGAAGTCGTACGCGAGCAGATTGTGCTGGGTCGAGTACCAGTCAAGGCCCGGGCCGCCCCTGATCAGACCGCTCGGGCCCTGCAGGGTGAGCAGGTAGTCGGCGGCCTTCCTGGCCATGGTCCGGAAAGTCGAGGTCTTGAACCTGCCGTCGTACTTGGTCGCGGCCAGTCCGATCCACGAGATCGTGCCCGACCGAAACGTCGCGGCACCCTTCCGCTGGACACGTCGAAGGCGATGTCGATGGACCCGTCGGTGAACTGCAGGGCGGCGAGCTGGTCCAGCAGCTGCTTCGCCTGGGCCTGGTTTCCCATCGCGACGAACGCCGAGGCGGTCACCGCCGAGTCGTAGGTCCAGGACCAGTTGAGCAGCCGGTTGGCGGACGGGTCGCCACTGGGGATGTCGTACGACCTGGTCAGCGCCGGGGCGCCCCCGATCCGGAGTCGGCGGCGATCCGGGCGACGGGGTCGGAGTCGTACCGCCGGGGAGCTCGGTCGAGGCTGGGAATTGTGGCCGCCTCGGATGCCTTGGCGCCCTTCCGCTTGGACCTGGGGCGCAGCTTCGGGCAGCGGGACTTCTTGCGGTGCTTGGGGCAGGTGGGGCCGGACTGTCGCGCCAGCCAGCGCGCGAGCGGATCGGCCGGGCGCCCCTTCTTGGCATACGGCCAGGCAAGCTTGACCTTGCCCCCGCTGCGGTGGCGCTTCTTGCCCTTGGCGGCTGTTGCGGGGCCTGCGGGGCTCGCCTGGGCGGGTGCGATGCCCCCGAGCGCGATCGCGGAGGCGAGGAAGGCGACGAGGGCAGTGCGACGGACCATGCCCGCACAATCGGCAGCTGAGCCGCGGGCCTTTATCCGGGAAAACCCGCGACCTTCGGCGGAATAGTGATGAGACTGCGAAGATCGGCCCCTGTGAGCGAGAGGCCCGCCCATACGCCGCGCAACCCGCTGCGCAACGAGGGGGACATGTTCCGAGTGCTGATCATGTTCGCCGTCGGGGCGGCGATCGTGATCGCGGTGGCGCTGCTGATCGGCTCCCTGGCGGGGGCGATCGTGGGCGCGGTGCTCATCGCCATCGGCCTCTGGCGGACCTGGGGTCTGATCCAGGCCTGGCGCCGATATGGCTCGGACTAGATCCGGCCGCGGTGTTTGTGGCGGCCGTTGGTGTTGGTTAGCTACTTCTTACCGCCGCCACCACCGCCGGTCGCCTGCTGCAGATAGGCGACGAGCTGCTGGAGCTGCTGCGGGGTCAGCGTCTGCCCGAAGTTCTGAGGCATGACGCCGGAGGGGTAGCCCGGGGTGATCTTCGCGTTCGGATCGCTGATCGACTGGGAGATGTCGGCGGCGCTCATTCCCTTGAGGGCCTCGTCCAGGTTTGGCCCGGTGGTGCCGGTGGTCCCTGCCTGTGCCAGCGTGTGGCAGCCGCCGCAGTTGGTGGCGAAGAACTGGGGAGGCGCGAACACGGGTGCCTTGATGCCGGGCACCCCGGCCACGCTGGCCACGTACGCGGCAACGTTCTCGGCGTCGTCTCCCGTGACCAGGTTCCGCGGCATGTAGACGTCGGTCTGCTGTGGGCTCGCGGGCCGCGCGTTCTCGATCTGGTAGGAGACCACGCCCTTGATCGTGTCCGAGTCGAACCCGTTGGCTCGGGCCTGCTTGAACGCGTAGTCGAGGTTCGGCCCGACGTCGCCGCTGGTGCCCGCGCCGGTCAGGGTGTGGCAGCTGCCGCACTTCTGCGTGAAGAGCTGCTGGCCCTTGTCGAGATCGGGCTTGGGGCCGAGGTTGCAGCCGGTCAGGCCCACGACGGCCGTGGCCGCGGCAATCGTGGCGACCAACCAGATCGCCCGTCCATGGTCCCTGAGCCGGAGCATCAGCGCGGGAATCCTATCTGTCGGAGCCGACCCGCCCACCCGTCGCCAGGCGTGGGATAAGCTTGCGCCGAACGGCACTAGGGCGACCCGGACAGGAGGCCGAGTGGAGGTTCGCGAGGGCATGTCGAGCGTGGTTCTCGCCGTGGGCCCCGGTCACACGCTGCGAGAGACAGCGACGAAGATGACCGAGAAGGGGACCGGCGCCGCCCTGGTCTTCGACGACGAGTCGCCGGCGCCGAGGATCATCACCGAGCGCGACATCCTCAACGCCGTCGGCACGGGCAAGGACATGGACGCCGAGAAGGTCGCCGATCACATGAGCGAGAGCGTCATCTCCGCGGAGCCCGCCTGGAGCCTCGAGCGGGCGGCCGAGGAGATGGTGCGGCGCGGCATCCGACACCTGGTCGTCGTCGAGCGCGGGGAGCTGGTCGGCGTGCTCTCGATGCGCGACATCGTGCGTTGCTGGACACAGGTCGGCGCGACCTCGTCCATGTCGCCGCCATAGGAGGCGGCTCTGTTCCCACGGCGGTTGACGCGGCCGCGTTCGCGAGGGAGAATCGGGCTTACCAACAGCACGGAAGGAGACCGGTGTGTCCTGGAGCCTGAAGGGGAGCTACTTCGAGACTTGCTCATGTGACCTCATGTGCCCGTGCAACATGTCCTTCGACCACGGCGCGACCTACGACTACTGCCGGGTCACCCTCGTCTTCAACATCAAGGAGGGCGAGATCGAGGGCACGGACGTCAGCGACCTCAGCGTCGCGGCGATTGCGGACACTCCGAAGGTCATGACCGAGGGCAACTGGCGCTTGGGCATGTTCATTGACGACCAGGCAAGCGACGAGCAGATGGAAAAGCTCACCGCCGTCTTCGGGGGCCAGAAAGGGGGTCCGATGGAGGCGGTCACTCCCCTCATTGGCGAGATCCTCGGCGCCGAGCGGGCGTCCTTCGAGGTGGTCGAGGAAGGGCTGCGCCACAGCGTCAAGATCGGTGACGCGATCGACTTCGAGATCGAGGACATCGTTCCCTTCGGTGTCGAGACCGGGGAGCCGGTGCGACTCGTCGGCGTGTTCCATCCGGCCTCGTCGGAGTTCAACGCCGCCGAGGCGAAGCGCTCGAAGATCAGCGCCTTCGGCATCGAGTACGAGGGGAAGACGGGGATCTCGGCGTCCGAGTTCGCCTGGGCCGCCTGAACGCTAGGGCGCAGGCATCCCCTTCTCGTCCCCGTTCATCCCGCCCCGGGATGGCATCTTCTGATCGTTCATCGATCCGCCGCTCGAGCTGTCGTGCATGCCCATCGAATCCATCGCCTGCGCCGCCGCGGGTGAGTCCGGCAGGGTGAGTCCCGGCACCTTGTCGGGGACGAAGGCCACCGCGAGCCCGAGCACGACCAACAGGACGGCGACGGAGCGATTGGCGACCGCCTTCCAGGGCAACAGCTTCTCGAGCGCGATCAGGGCGGCGATCAGGACCATCCAGCCGATGCTCATCACGCCGAGGGCGAAGAGCGCCGCCATCAGGCCCCAGCAGCAACCGACGCACCAGCCCCCGTGCTCCATGCCCATCCGCAGCGCGCCGATCCGGCCCGAACGCCAATGCATGAGCACGAACGTCAGCGGGTTCCGGCAGTGCCGCAAGCAGACGTCCTTGAGCGGGGTGAGCTGGTAGATCGCGGCCGCGACGATGACCGCGCCGGCCACGTAGGGGCCGCCGCTGTCCCAGGACAGGAAGCCGAGGTCGAGGGACCGCCCGATCTCGAAGATCGCGTAGGCGAAGAGGCCCGCCGCCGCCCAGGTGACCAGGTAGCCGCCGACGAAGATCGCGGTGGCACCGGCCTGGGTCGGCTGCCCCTTCCGCCGCTTTCCCTCTTCGATGCGCGTGTACATGACCACCATCGGCGCGATCGACGGGAACATCATCGCGGCCATCATCACGACCCAGGCCGTGACCCAGAAGCCGAGACCGCCGAGATCCGTGCCTGGGCCCGCGTCCATGCCGGCCATCCGGTCTCCCGTGATCGCCCAGGCAATCGCGGCGAGAAGGATCAGGCCGAAGATGAGGCCGAGCTGCACCGCGCTCGGCAGAGGGGGTACACGGCGGAGTGTCGCTGACTCCATCGGCTCGACTCTAATTATCCAAGAAGCCGGCGGCGCCCGCCCGGCTACTCGGCCGGGGGAGAGACCGACAGCGGGATCGGGGCCGTGTCGGTGTGCTGCCGGTTCGGCATGCGGGCGATCTCGGCGCGATTCGCGCGCAGCCAGGCGATCAGCGAGGGGATGGCGATCGCGGCGCCGATCACCGAGTAGGGCCACCAGGCGAATAGCCCCACGATCACCGCGGCGAAGCCGAGGGCGAACAGGGCTGGGGCGACGCTGGGCCGCGACAGGTAGATCGCCTCGGTCGGCTCCGGGGGCTGGCTCATCGCAGGTAGAGGATCGCGACGTAGAAGGCCAGGGCGAAGACGAGCAGCGCCAGGCTGGCGGTGATCATGCCCGCGCGGATGGTGGCTCTGGCTCGCTCGCGATCCACGGCGGGAAGCCTATCCAAGGGCGTGATCGGGGGGGTCGGTCGCGGGAATCAGCTGAACGATCGGGATCGTTCGTCCGGCCTCGGCGGTCCACCGCCGGTAGTCGGCGAACTGGGGGAAGACGCGATCGGCGAGGTCCCAAAGCCTTCGCCGCTCATCCTCGTCGGTCACGATCACGGCGCGGAACGGGAGGCCTCCGTACTTGACGTCGGGATGCTTCCGAAGGTTGTAGTACCAGGCAGGATTCTCCGGCCGCCCCTGCTTGGATGCGATGAGCGTGACTCGATCGCCGTCGTGGAAGTAGAGCGTGGCGGTTCGGCGCACCTGTCCCGTCGCGGCCCCGCGTGTCTCGAGGAGACCGGGGGTGACCGGCCACCCGGTGCTGAATCGCCCGCGGGTGAGCCTCAGGACGTACGGGTCGAGTCTCCACGCCACCTTCTCGGAGAGCCACGCCCCGAGCCCGGTGATGGAGAAGCGGCAGATGGCCAGGTACAGACGACCTCGCCGCCGGTTCGGATCGATGTGGCGCAGGCCTCGACTCCGTGGCATCGACTGCCCAATATCTCAGGCCGCTACAGCGCGCGGTCGAGGGCCATCGCCACGAACAGCAGCGCCAAATAGGCGAGCGAGCTCAGGTAGAGGCGGCGCGCCGCGGGCCGCGACGGGTGCGCCATCAGGGCGAGCGCGAGGCCGACGAAGCCCGCCCCCAGGGCCAGGGCGGCGATCAGGTACGCCATTCCGAACAGCCCGGTGATCACCGGCCCGATCGTGATCGCGACCAGCAGCAGCGCGTAGAGGACGATCTGATGGCGGGTGGTGGTCTCACCCCGCACCACGGGGAGCATCGGGACACCGGTGCGGGCGTAGTCGTCGGAGATCAACAGCGACAGCGCCCAGAAGTGCGGCGGGGTCCAGAAGAAGACGATCGCGAACGGCCAGAGCGCCTCGAGGGTGAGGCCGCCCGTCGCGGCCGCCCAGCCCACCAGTGGGGGCATCGCGCCGGCGGCACCACCGAGGACGATGTTCTGGGGCGTGCGGGGCTTGAGCCAGAGCGTGTAGACGAAGACGTAGCCGAGCAGCCCGGCCGCCGCGAGGGCCGCGGTCAGCGCGTTGACGGTGATCCAGAGCTGGACCACGGCAACGATCCCGAGCGTGGAGCCGAAGAGCAGCCCGCGCCGCGGCTCGATCCGCCCGCTCGCCAGCGGCCGCCCCTTGGTGCGGGCCATGCGCGCGTCGGGCTCGCGCTCGATGTAGTGGTTGATCGCGCCGGCGCCGCCCGCCGCCAGATAGCCGCCGAGGCAGGTCCACAGGATCGTGGAGAGCGCCGGGCCCCCCGGATCGGCGACGAACATCGTCGCCACGCAGGTGAGCAGCAGCAGGGAGATGATCCGCGGCTTGGTGAGCGTCACGTAATCGTTCGCGACGCCGATCGCGGTCCGCATCGTCCGGGTGCGGGCTTCGCCCGGGGTGACCGAAACCTGCTCGCCACCCGGCCGGCGAGCGGGGCGCGTGACCTGCCCAGAGCCGGTTCCGAGATGGACGCTCATGCCGCGGCCGCCGATGCCTCAGTCCGCGGAGCCCGCTCGCGTGAGGGCGCGCCGCTGGGAAGCCAGGCGAGCTTGTAGACGATCGAGATCACTGTCGCCCAGAGCAGCGTCCCCGTCGTCAGGTGGGCGACGATCAGCGGCCCGTGCTCGCCGAGCCACACATTGAGGGCGCCCAGCATGAACTGGCAAAGGAGAAGCAGGGCTGCGAGGGCAAGCAGCCTGTCGCGCGATCCGCGCGCGTACGCGACCAGCAGCAGCACGATGATCGCGATCGTCGCCATGTAGACGAACACCCTGTGGGTGAGGTGGATGTCCGTGAGCCGGTTGTTGCCGAAGGGCAGGAACTGGCCCGATCCGCACTCCGGGAACATCTTGCCGCAGGCCATGTGCGCTCCGGCGACGTTGGGCCCGACTTCGCCGGTTCCCCTCTCCTCGGTGCCCGCCATGTATCCGCCCGCGACGATCGCGCAGAGAAGCAGCACCGCGGCGGCTCCCGCGTAGGGCTTTAGCCCGCGCACCGGCGAGGTCAGCGGGCCGCCCGATTCGACGCTCGCCTCCGAGCGAGCCTTGGCGCCGAGCCAGAGAACCAGCGCGAGCAACAGCATCGCGGTGCCCAGGTGGGCCGCCACCAGCTCCTCGGCGAGGCTGTGCTCGACGGTGAGACCTCCGAGCCCGGCCTGGGCCAGCACGAGGACACCGGCGAGCAGGGAGCCGCGGAACGCCCAGCCGTTTCGGCCCCTCAGGTCCTTGAACGCGCGCCAGCAGAGCAGCCCGATCAGGATGACCACGACCGTCGCCAGGAAGCGGTGCGAGAACTCGATGATGCGATTCTCGTTGCCGACGAGCGGGATCACCTGGCCGCCGCAGAGCGGCCAGCCCTTCGTGCCGCTGCCACCCGGCCCGCAGCCGAGCCCGGACTCGCTCACGCGGACGATTCCGCCGACGACGATCAGCAGGAAGGTGACAGCTGCGGTGAGGTCTGCCAGGCGGCGAAACCGGCGGAGCTGCTCCCCGCCGCCCCCGGCAACGGGTCCGGCCATGGCGTCAGGCTACCGGCTCTTTGGTCTCCGCCTCCGCGGGCCGAGAGGCGTCGTGGCGCCTCACCGCCTCGCGGATGTCGCGCAGCGGCTCGTCGCTGCGCACGTCGGGAACCACGTCGAAGTTGTGCGGTGGCGGGGGAGACGTCGCGAACCACTCCAGCGTCTCGCCGCCCCACGGATCGTGGCCGGCGGGGGTGCCGGACTTGAGGCCGAGGTAGGCGTTGACGATCGAGAGGACGATCCCGACGGCGAGGACGAACGCGCCGATCGTGGCGATCAGGTTGAGCGCGTCGAGGTTCATCGCATTGATCGCGTCGCTTGCCTTGAAGAACTTGAAGATTTCGACCTGCTGCCCTTCGAGCCCGGCGAGGAAGAGCGGGATGAAGGTGAGCTGTGCGCCGAGCACGATCAGCGCGACGGACGGCTTGGCGAGCCCCTCGCTCATCGTCCGGCCGGTCATCTTCGGGAACCAGTAGTAGAGGGCCGCGAGCCCGCCGAGGACCGGCCCGCCGACCAGCACATACCCGCTGGCGGCGGTCGAGGCGGTGGTGTCGGCGAGCAGCCAGTTGACCGGGATCACGCTCTGGATCAGCTCCCCGACCAGGCCGAAGCTCAGCGTCGAGATCGCGGCGAGCGCGAAGACCATCGGCGCGCGCATCCTCAGGACCCCGCCGGCGATCGTGCCGATCCAGTTGACGAAGATCACGCCGATCGGGATGGCCAGGAGCAGCGCCATCAGCATCGCGCCGTAGAGCCAGCCGATCGGGATCGAGGCGCTCATCATGTTCTGCATCCAGGCGAGCAGCCCGAGCGGCATGATCGCCGCCATCGAGCTCATCAGCGCGCTGCGCGAGAGCAGCGGCTTGCCGGAGAAGACCGGCAGGATCTCCGAGATCGCGCCGATCGCTGGCAGCAGGAAGATGAGGTAGCAGCCGGTGAAGAAGATCCAGCTCAGGTGCTGGTAGTAGATCGGCGCGCCGCCCGCGCCGGGGTCGAAGAAGACGCCTCCGAAGTGCCGCTCCATCTCCAGCATGACCAGGGCGGCGAGCATCGCCGAGCCCGCGACGATCATCGTCCAGCTCGAGACGGCGCCCGAGAAAGCGAAGGCGGGCAGCCTGCGCCAGGCCATTCCCGGTGCCCGCAGCTTCGCGATCGTCACCGACAGGTTGATCGACTGGAGAACGAGGCCCAGGACGGTCAGGCCGACGGCTGTGATCCAGACGTCGACGCCGTTGTTGGAGATGAAGGCGGTGTCCGAGAGCGGGGGCCACGAGTTGAATCCCGCCTCCGGCGGCGTGTAGGCGAAGCTGACATAGAGGAGGGCCCCGCCCAAGACGTAGAGCCAGACCGACAGCGAGGCGAGCCGCGGGAATGCGAGCGAGCGCGCTCCGATCTGAAGCGGCACGACGTAGGTGAAGAGGCCGAAGGCGAGGGGCAGGGCGAAGAGGACGATCAGGGTGGCGCTGCCGACCGAGAGCAGCCTGTTGAAGGTGACCGGCTGGATCAGGTCGTTCTCGGGCACGGCCAGCTGGAGGCGCATCAGCAGGTAGGCGACGATCCCGAGCACGAGGAAGGAGAGGGACGCCCCGATGTAGAGGCGGCCGACGTCCTTGTGGTCGGAGCTCATCACCATCTCGAGCCAGCGCGGCCGCACCGGCGCCGGTCCGTCGGTGACGAGCTCCGGGCGCTGCGGGGCGATCGTTCGTCCGTCGCTCATCAGCTCTCCCCGTTCGCCTTCTGCACGAAGGTCTGGGCCGCATGGATCCCCGCGGCCTGCTGCTCGAGCCAGGCCTGGTAGGTCGGCACGTCGACGACGTGGACGCGGGTCCGCATGACGGCGTACGAGGCGCCCGAGAACGCATAGCTGGCGCCGTCGTAGTCGCCCGTCTCGTCGGCCTTGAACCAGGTCGAGTTGCTCTCGCCCGGGGTGGCGTCGAACTTGCCGCTCAGGCCGGGAACCCACCAGCGGTGCACGACGTCGGTCGAGCAGAGGTGCAGGATCACGGTCGTGTCGACCGGCACCACGAGCTCGTAGTAGGAGTAGGTGCCGTCGGGGTACTGGTAGCGCCAGATCCATTGCTGGCCGCAGGCCATGATCTGGAGGGGAGCCGACGAGGCCGACGTAGCCGGCAGCGTGAGCGAGCGCTGTGCGGTCAGCGATGCCGTCGCCTGCAGCCCGTCCGGTCCCGACGCCTCCACCTTCTTGGCGTCGTGGGTCTTGATCACGCCCAGGACGAAGGTGACGGCGACGATCGCGGCGAAGAAGCCTGCGGTCCCGATCTGGGCCGGCCGCCGCACCACGAGGCGCCGCGGCTGCCGGCCCCGGGCGGAGCGGAAGCGCATGACGAGAGCGACCAGGGCGAGGTTGATCGCCACCAGCAGCACGAGGCCGATGACGAGCATCACCCAGTACAGGGTGGTCATGTCGTCCGCGTTGGGCGAGTGGGCGGTGTGCGGGCCGAGCAAGGCGGGCGTGAGTCTATTACGGAGTCCCTCGGAGACACCCGATAGGGGCGAAGCCGGAGGCGAGCCCCTGGCGGAATTATGAAGACTGGCCAGCTGGCCAAAGGGCCGGATCTTCTGGCAGAATCGCCGTCATGGAGGAGAACGGGACGGCGACCCGGACTCTGCGCCGGATGGCGGCGTCGGATCCCGAGCTCGCCGCCCGGCTCATCGTGCAGTCGCTGCCCGCGGCGGCCGCGGCCCTTCCCGCCGGCCTCAGCTACCGCCTCGAGCTCGAGGGCCTGGGCGCCTGGACCGTCAATCCGCTTGGCGACCGCGCCGAGGTCACGGAGACCGCCGTGGGCGCCGACCTCAATGGCGAGGCCTTTGCGATCTCGACCGATGCCGAGACCCTCGCGCTGCTCGCCTCGGGCCGGAGCCCGGTCGGCGCGATGGCGCGCCGGCGCATCAAGCTTCGCGGCAGGCGCCGGAAGGCGCTGGCGCTGCGCCGGCTCTCGGTGGACGCCGGCCCGCGCGACCTTGCGCGCCTGGGGCTGCCGGTCGACCCCGATCTGGTCTTCCGGTCGCTGGCCTACGCGATCGAGCCGGAGTGGACCCGAGGCCACAGCTTCACCGTCGCCTACGAGCTGGTCGGTGACGGGGGCGGCGCCTGGCGGGTGGAGGTGGCGGACGGCGACGTCCGCGTCCACCGTGGCGTCGGCCATGACCCGGACGCGATCGTCCGGATTCGATACAGCGACTGGCTCCGGATGCTCTCCGGCGAGCTGACGCCCTCCGACGCGATGAGGCTCGGGTACACGGAGGTGGACGGAAGCATCTTCCCCGTCACCCGCATGGGCCGCTGGATCGATCGCGCCGAGGGGGTCGATGCCCCCGAGCTCGCCCGCGAGGCGCGGCAGCGGCAACTGCAGGCGGAGAACGCCGGCAGCTGGGGCAGCAAGGTGACCACCAACGGCGCCTCCGCAGACGCCGGTGATCCCGCCGAGTCGAAGCGCCCCCGCGGCGGCCTGATGAGCTACGAGCAGCTCTACGCGCTCTGGGAGCGGCAGAACTGGCGCGCGCACGAGCTCGACTTCTCGATCGACCGGGAGCACTGGCTGGTCAGCCCGGCGGAGTCCCAGCAGCACACCGCCTTCAGCATCGGCAGCTTCTACGTCGGCGAGGAGCGGGTGACCGCCGACCTGGCGCCCTTCCTCCTCGCGGCGCCCAGCGGCGAGGTCGAGGCGTTCCTCGCCACCCAGCTCGTCGATGAGATGCGCCATGCGGTCTTCTTCGACCGCTGGGCGAGCGAGGTGATGGGGCTTGAATCGGGCAGCTTCCGGGCGCGCCTGCGGGAGATCGAGGACCGCATGCTCGGCCCCTGGCGCTTCCTGTTCGACGACTCGCTCCGGGACATCGCCGACCGGATCAAGCAGAGGCCCGACGATCTCGAGCTGTTCGTCGAGGGCATCGTCACGTACCACATGGTCACCGAGGGGGTCCTGGCGATGCCGGGCCAGCGGATCATGATCGAGTACACCCAGGACCACGACCTGTACCCGGGCTTCAACGAGGGATTCCGCCTGGTCGAGCAGGACGAGCATCGCCACATCGCCTTCGGCGTTCGCTTCCTCAAGGACGTCTGCGACGAGCGGCCAGAGATGAAGGGGGTCGTCCTGCGGCGCCTCACCGAGCTGATGCCGAAGGCGGCCGAGGTCTTCTGCCCGCCGGAGGCCGATGACCCGTCGGACTTCTTCTCCTACGGCCACCACTCCTCCCAGATCTACGGCTTCGCCTACCAGGCGCTGAAGCGCCGGATGGCCGCGATCGGGATCGATATCCCGCCGCCCGAGGAGCTCATGCCGGGCCCGGTCGACTTCGGGGGTCTTGCGGAGCGGCGGGTTCTAGCTGCACAAGACGCCGCCGGCTAGCGGCATCCGTCGACTTCCGCGACTTGATCCGGCGAAGCCGTGATGCGAACATACGTTCGTGTCATCGGCCGCGTCGATCCTCCACGCTGATGCCGACGCGTTCTTCGCCTCGGTGGAGCAGCGGGACGATCCGAGCCTGCGTGGCCGTCCGACGATCGTCGGCGCCGGTGTGGTCATGGCCGCGAGCTACGAGGCGCGCGCCTATGGGATCCACGGAGGAATGAGCGGAAGGCGCGCCCACCGGCTCTGCCCGGACGCCGCCGTCGTACCGCCGCGGTTCACGGCCTACTCGGAGGCAAGCAGGGCGCTCTTCGACCTGTTCGAGGAGATCGCGCCGCTCGTCGAGGGCATGTCGCTCGAGGAGGCCTTTCTCGACGTGCGCGGGCTGGAGCGGATCTCCGGAACCCCGCGTCAGATCGCCGAGCGGCTTCGGCGCCAAGCGCGGGAGCGGATCGGTCTGGCCGTCACCGTCGGCGTCGCGAGGACGAAGGTGCTCGCCAAGATGGCGAGCCGCGCCGCCAAGCCCGACGGGCTGCTCGTCATCGATCCCGACAGGGAGGCGGAGTTCCTCAGGCCGCTTCCGGTCGAATTCCTGTGGGGAGTGGGTCTGGTCACGGCGGACAAGCTCCGCGCCCATGGCATCAAGACGATCGGGGAGCTCGAGCGCCGCGACCAGGGGGAGCTTGCCCTCTTCCTCGGGCGCCATGCCTCGCGGCATCTCCATGCGATCGCCCATCGCCGCGACCCGCGACCCGTGCGCCACGGCCCACGCCGCCGTTCGATCGGCACGCAGTCCGCGTTCGCGGGAGGAGGGAGGTCGGAATCGGAGCTCAGCGCTCTGCTGGTCAGCCTCGTCGACCGGGTCACCCGGAGGGCGAGGGAGGCCAACCGCGCGGGCCGTACGGTGACGCTTCGCCTCCGGCTTGGTGACTTCTCCCGCATCACCCGCTCGCGAACGCTCCCTCATCCGACGGCGGGCACCGGCGCGATCCTGGCGGCGGCGAGGGCGCTGCTCGCCGCGGCCGGACCGCTGATCGAGCGACGCGGCATCACCCTCCTGGGGATCACGGTTGCGAACCTCAGCGACGAGGCGCAGCTCGAGCTGCCCCTCGAGCCGCGATTCGACCCTGCGCTCGACCTCGCGATCGACGAGATTCGCCGCCGCTTCGGTACCCAGGCGATCAGGCGCGGTTCGACGCCACCTTCGACGCCTCGGCACGTCTCGCAGGTCTGAGGCCGGCCGCCCTCCAATAGGGTCCGGGTTCGTGAGCACCGTACGTGAGGTCACCTTCGAGCTCTTCCGGCAGCACGGGATGACGACGATCTTCGGCAACCCGGGCTCGACGGAGCTGCCGATGCTCGCCGAGTTCCCCGATGACTTCCGCTACGTCCTCGGGTTGCAGGAGGCCGTCGCGGTGGGGATGGCCGACGGATACGCCCAGGCCTCCGGCGGCCCGGCTCACGTCAACCTCCACACGGCGCCGGGAGTCGGCAACGGGATGGGCGCCATCTTCAACGCGCAGGCGAACCACTCGCCCCTGGTGGTGACGGCGGGCCAGCAGGTCAGGGCGCACATCACGATGCAGGCCAACCTGACCAATCGCGACGCGACGCGGGTGGTGCACCCGTTCGTCAAGTGGAGCTTCGAGCCGCCCCGCGCCCAGGACGTCCCGCATGCGCTCGCGCGGGCGATCCACACGGCGTCGCTCGCTCCGCGCGGCCCCGCCTTCGTCTCCCTGCCGATGGACGACTGGAACGCCGAAGCCGAGGAGGCCTCCGGCGCCGTCGTCGAGCGGACCTCCGAGCCCCGGTCCGGTCCGGACCCCGACGCGATCAGGGCGCTCGCGAAGCGTCTGGAGGAGGCGAGCAACCCCGTGCTGGTCGCCGGCCCGGACATCGACGCCAGCGGCGGCTGGGATGACGCGGTGGCACTCGCCGAGCGCCAGAAGCTGCCCGTCTTCGCCTCGCCGGCGCCCGGTGGCGGCCGGCTCGGCTTCCCTGAGGGACATCCGCTCTTCCAGGGCGTCCTGCCGCCCGCGATCGGCCCGGTCGCCGAGACGCTCAAGGGCCGCGACCTGATCGTCGTGGTCGGCTCCTCGGTCTTCCCGTACTACCCCTACATCCCAGGGCCGCTGCTCCCCGAGGGTGCCTCGCTGGTCGCGATCACCAGCGACCCGGATGAGGCCGCTCGCGCTCCGATGGGCGACGTGATCCTCGGCGACGTCGGGCTGGCCCTGCGGGCGCTGCTGGCGGAGATCGGTGAGGCGAACCGCGCCGAGCCGACACCGCTCCCGGAGCCGAGCGCAGGCGACGAGACCGACCCACTCACGCCGACGATGGTGCACAACACGCTCGCCCAGGTCTTCCCCGGCGACGGGATCGTCGTGCTCGAGTCGCCCTCGAGCACCCTCGCGCTCCGCAACCAGCTGCGGCTGTCGAAGCCCGGCAGCTACTACTTCGGAGCGGGGGGAGGCCTCGGCTTCGGCCTCGCCGCCGCCATCGGGGTCCAGCTCGCCCAGCCAGATCGGCCGGTCGTCTGCGTGCTGGGCGAGGGCTCGGCCCAGTACGCGATCACCGGCTTCTGGACCGCGGCGGCCTTCGACGTCCCGGTCACCTTCCTGGTCCTGCGCAACGAGGAGTACTCGATCCTCAAGTGGTTCGCGGACGTGGAGGAGGTGAAGGGAGCTCCCGGCCTCGACCTCCCGGCGCTCGAGGTCGCGAAGGTCGCCGAGTCATACGGCGTCGGCTCGAAGTCGGTCTCCGGCCGCGACGAGCTGCACGCTGCGCTCGAGGGCGCGATCGGAGAGAGCAAGCCGCAGCTGGTCGAGGTCCCGGTCACACCGGGGATGGCGCTGTTCTGACGATGTCCGCGCCGAGCGGAGCGAGCGGGAGGTTCCGCTTGATGAACCACACCGTCAACCCGGTCCTGCGCGCGGTGCTGCGCTCGCCCGCGCACAGGCTGGCGAGCGGCCGTGTCGCGCTGATCACCTACACCGGCCGAAGGAGCGGGCGCAAGTACACCATCCCAGCCTTCTACCGAGACAAGGGCGACGAGATCACGATCGCGGTCGGGTGGCCCGACCGCAAGGTCTGGTGGCGGAACCTGACCGGCGACGGCGGGGACGTCCGCCTGGTCGTCAGGGGCCAGGAGGTGGCCGGGCACGCGGTCGCCACTCGGGACGCCGGGCGGGACGCGCTCGTCCGGGTACGGGTGAAATCCCGCTCCTGACTCCGCTCGCTTAGTCTCACCCCGTGGATCTGCTCGCGCCCAACGTGGACCGGATCGCGCCGGAGGGGAGTGAGGCCGCCAAGGACCGGGTGCCGGACGAGCTTGCCTCGGGGACGCCCGAGCCGCTGCGAAGCGAGCTGATTGAGCTGCTCGGGGCCGATCGCGTCCTCACCCGGGTGATCGACCTGGTCCGCTACGCCTCCGACGCGAGCCCCTATCGGCTGCTGCCGCAGGCGGTCGTGATGGCTCGGGATGCGAATGACGTCGCGAAGCTCTTCGCCTACTCGCGTGCCTCGAAGGTTCCGCTCACCTTCCGTGCGGGAGGAACGAGCCTCAACGGCCAGTCGCAGAGCGACGGGATCCTGGTCGACGTCCGCCGGCACTGGACGGGGGTGGAGGTGCTCGACGATGGAGCCCGCGCCAGGGTCAAGACCGGGACGGTCCTCGGACATGCCAACAGAGTGCTCTGGCCGTACGGGCGCAAGCTCGGGCCCGACCCCGCCAGCACCGACATCGCCTGCGTCGGCGGCGTGCTCGCCAACAACTCGGGTGGGATGCGCTGCGGAGTGGTGGCTGACTCGTACAGCACCGTCCGCTCCCTGACCTTCGTGCTGCCGTCGGGGACGGTGATCGACACGGCCGCCCCGAACGCCGCGGAGCGCTTCGCCCAGGCCGAGCCCGAGCTCGCCGAAGGCCTGGCCGGGATCCGCGACGAGATCCGTGCCGACGACGAGCTGAGCGAGCGGATCCGCAAGAAGTTCGAGATCAAGAACACCACCGGGTACCGGCTCTGCGCCTTCCTCGACGCGGACGAGCCGGTCGAGATCTTCCGGCGGCTTCTGATCGGCTCGGAGGGGACGCTCGGCTTCATCGCCGAGGCCGTCCTCGAGACCGTCGTCAAGCCATCTCGCACGACGGTCTCCTGGCTGCACTTCGACGGCATCGAGTCGGCGACCGAGCCGGTGCCGGCGCTGGTGGAGGCGGGTGCGACCGCGGTCGAGTTGATGGTCGCCCCGGCGCTCATGGTGGCCGCCCAGAACATCGCGGGCGCCCCGCAGGACTGGCTGGAGCTGCCGCCGACGTCGGCGGCGCTGCTGCTGGAGTTCGGAGCGGAGTCGGACGGCGAGCTCGACGAGCTGGTTGCGGGAGCCGAGGAGATCCTGAAGGAGCACGAGCTCATCAAGCCGGCGGACTTCACCCGCGATCCCGAGCGCATCGAGGTCTCCTGGACGGTGCGGGAGGGACTGCACGGGCTGATCGGCCGCTTCCGCGCTCCCGGGACTTCGCTGATCATCGAGGACGTCTGCGTGCCGCCCGAGCGCATCGCCGAGTCCGCCAGCGACATCCAGGCCCTGCTCGGCGAACACGGCTTCCTCCCGGGCGTCGCCGGCCACACCTCCGCCGGGAACCTCCACTTCATGCTCACACCGGACTTCTCGAAGCAGGAGGACACGGACCGCTACGAGGCCTTCATGGAGAAGCTGGTGGCCCTGATCCTCGACAAGTACGACGGCTCGCTGAAGGCCGAGCACGGCACCGGGGTGAACATGGCGCCCTACGTCGAGCGGGAGTGGGGCCAGAAGGCAACCGAGCTGATGTGGCGGGTGAAGGGCCTGGCGGACCCCGACGGCGTGCTCGCCCCCGGCGTGCTGCTCAACCGCGACGAGGGCGCCCACCTCCGCAACCTGAAGACCACGCCGGAGATCGAGGAGGTCGCGACGACCTGCGTCGAGTGCGGCTTCTGCGAGCCGGTCTGCCCGAGCCGCCACCTGACCACGACGCCGAGGCAGCGGATCGTGATCCGCCGCGAGATGGCGCGACAGCCGGCGGGATCGCCGGTGCAGCGGGCCCTGATCGAGCAGTACGAATACGACGGCATCCAGACCTGCGCGGCCGACGGCACCTGCCAGATCGCGTGTCCGCTCGGGATCGACACCGGCAAGCTGATCAAGGGCTTCCGCGCCGAGGAACACCCCGACAAGGCGCAGCGGCAAGCCGTTCGGGTCGCGGAGCGGTGGGCGTCGGTGGAGAAGACGGCGCGCGCGGGACTTCGCGCCGGCGCGGTCGCGGGCCCGCTGATGCGCGGCGCCGCCAATGCGGCGCGCTCGCTGTTCAGCGACGAGCTCGTCCCCTCCTGGCCCCGGAACATGCCGCCGCCCGCGCCGGCGAAGCTGCCCCGGACCTCACGCGACGGCGCAGCCGCCGTCTACATGCCGGCCTGCGTCAACCGGATCTTCGGGCCATCAGGCGCCAGCCTGCCGGAGGCGATGGTGGCGGTCTCGGCTCGCGCCGGCCTGCCGGTTTGGATCCCCGACGATGTCGGTGGACGATGCTGCTCGGTCCCCTGGGAGTCCAAGGGCTATACCGAGGGCGCGAAGCTGATGGCGGACCGCACGGTGGAGGCTCTCTGGCGCTGGAGCGGGGAAGGGGAGCTGCCAGTCGTGATCGACGCCAGCTCCTGCGCCCATGGCCTCGCCGAGGAGGTACGTGAGCGCCACGACGAGCTGGAGGTCCTCGACTCAGTCGCCTGGGCGGGCAGACTGCTCCCCAACCTCGAGATCCGCGAGAGGCTCGGCTCGGTGGCGGTCCACCCGACCTGCTCGACTCGCCACATGGGACTGGAGCGCGAGCTGCGGGAGATCGCCGACGCGATGGCGGATGAGGTGGTCCAGCCGATCCGCGCGACCTGCTGCGGGATGGCCGGCGACCGCGGGATGCTCCATCCGGAGCTGACGAAGTCGGCGACGGCGGAGGAGGCAGCGGAGCTCGCCGGCTCGAAGCATGACGCCTATCTGTGCAGCAACCGCACCTGCGAGATCGGCCTGCAGGAGGCGACCGGCGCCGCCTATGAGTCCTTCCTGATCCCGCTCGAGCGGGTCAGCCGTCCCTGAGGGCGGAGACCGGCTGGGGCTTGCCCAGGTGGTAGCCCTGGGCGAAGTCGACGCCCAGCTCCTGCACCATGTCCATCGTCTGCTGATCCGTCACGAACTCGGCGACCGTCTTGATGCCGAGGCCCGCGCAGACGTCGACGAGCGCCCTGACGATGAGCTGGTCGGTCTGGCTCTTGGGCAGCTCTCGGACGAATTCGCCATCGATCTTCAGGAAGCTGATCGGCAGGTGCTTCAGGTAGTAGAAGGACGCGTAACCCGAGCCGAAGTCGTCGAGCGCGAAGCGGCACCCCACCCTGGAGAGGCTCTGCGCGAAGAGGCGAGCCTGCTCGATGTCGGCGACCGCAGCGGTCTCGGTGACCTCGAAGATGAGGCTGGCCGGATCGATCCCGCTGGAGGTGAGCTCGCGCCTCACTTCTTCCGGGAACCTGGTGTCGCCCATCGTCTTGCCGGAGAGGTTGACCTCGAGCGTGAGCTCGCGGCCCTCCCTGTTGTGGGCGGCGATCAGCCGCACGGCCTGCTGGGTGACCCATCGGTCGATGCCCCCGATCAGGCCGAAGCGCTCCGCGGTCGCCAGGAACGCGGCGGGTTGCACCAGGCCTCCTCCCTCGTCGCGCATCCGCACAAGCACCTCGTGCTGGGTCGTCTCGCCGGTCTTCAGGCTCACGATCGGCTGGCTCACGAGGACGAACAGACCCCGCTCCGTCGCCTCCCTCACCCGCTCGGACCAGGCGCGTCTCTCGTCGCCCTCGGCCCGGCTGTTCGGCTCGTACCCGATCGCCCGGTCGCGCCCGGACTCCTTGGCGGTGTGCATCGCCGACTCGGCCTCGGCCAGGAGCTCGGTGCCCATCACCGCTCGCCCGTCGAGCGCGGTCACCCCGGCGCTCAACGTGATCCGCATGGCCTCGCTCGCGAGGACGAAGCGGTGGTTGCGTGCGATCTCGAGCAGCTCCTCTGTCAGGTCGAGGGCCTTGGGCATGTCGGCGGAGTGGACGAGAATCGCGAAGGCGTCGCCCCCGACACGGGCGAACACGTCGGTCTTGCGCAGGCGGTTCTGGACCAACTCGGAGAGCTCCATGAGCAGCTGGTCGCCGGCCTCGACGCCCAGCGTCTCGTTGACGTACTTGAAGTTGTCGATCCCGAAGGCGATCACGGAGCCGGGGGTTCCATACCGAGTGGCATGGAGGACGTGCTCCGTGAGGGCGCGCTCGAAGCCGATCCGGTTGACGAGCTCGGTGAGCGCATCCTGGTCGGCCATCAGCTTCAGGCGGGCCTCGGCGAGCTTCCGCTGGCGGATGTCGTGCGCGACCGCCGCAACCGACGGCGCCTGCCCGACCCGGACGTCGCTCAGCGTCAGCTCGATGGTCGTCGACGAGCCGTCCGCCTTGCGGGAGACGACCTCCCGCCGATCGCCCAGCAGCGGCGCCTTCTCGCCGGCGTCGAAGCGGGCAAGAGCATCGACGTAGTCGTCCGCGAACGGCTCACTCAAGAGGCTCGGGAACGCGCGTCCCTTGAGTACCGCGGCGGGCTGTCCGTAGAGCTCGTCCGCAGCGGCGTTCGCGTAGGCGATCACGCCGCCCTTGTCGAGCAGGAGGATCGCGTCTGGAAGGCCCTCGAGCAGGGCGATTGTCGGCGCGGAGCCGCCTTGTGTGGCCACGGCAAGGCCGGTGGATTTCACGTAGGACTATCGGCACAAGGCCGCACCGCGCTTTAGACTCGCGCCTCCTTGCCCGGCAACGGCAGCGCACCGAGATCATCGTCGCCCTGGCGCCCGCTGGTGAAGGGCGCGGCGGCGGCCGCGCTTGCGGCCGCGTTCGTCGTCCCCCTGATTCGCAAGAAACGTCGCATTCACCCGGCCGTGACCACGGCCGCCCTCGCAGCGGGACCGCCGGCGCTCGCCGTCCTGAGATCTCGGAGCAAGCTGCGCGACGCCGGGATGTACGCGCTGCAGATGTGGGCGTTCGTGCTCGGGCACGAGCTCCCCTACGACGACCCCGAGAGGGCTGAGAGCCGGCTGCGCGTCGGCTACCCGATCAGGGTGGATCGGGTCCTCGGCGGCGGAGAGCTCCCCAACGTCAGGCTGCAGCGAGCCCTGGGCGGGCTCGGCAACAGGAACGTAGTCAACCGGTTCCTCTGCTGGGTCCATTGGTCCTGGTTCTTCGAGCCCCACAGCGCCCTCACCTACATCCTCGCTCGCGACCAGGAGCAGTTCGCGCGGTCCGCGAGGCAGATGTCGGCCGTCTACGACCTCGGCTGCATCGTCTACGCCGCGGTCCCGACCGCCCCGCCGTGGTGGGCATCCGAGGAGGGGCACACCGACGCCAAGATCCGCCGGATCATGGTGGAGGTGGGTGAGGAGGAGTGGGGCAAGGCATGGCCGGTCCTCTACGACGCGCTGGGCGGCAACCCCTGGGCAGCGATGCCGTCACTTCATTTCGCAACCTCGTTGATGGCGGCGCTGCAACTCTCCGAGATGGGAGTGCGCGAGGGCGTTGCCGGATGGGCCTACGCCGGGACACTCGGCTTCGCGCTCGTCTACCTCGGCGAGCACTACGTGGTCGACCTCCTCGCGGGCGCGGCCCTCGTATTCGCGATCCGCAGGGGAGAGCGGTACGCAGAGCCGGTGGCCCAGGCTGTGAGCAGGGCGTTGCAGCATCTCGAGCGCATCGCGACCGAGTAGCCCCTTTGCGAAGATTGCTCGTGTGAGGGAGGAGCGCCCGCAGAGCGCTCAAGATCACCAGGAAACTGCCCGCGAGATGGTCGCGGAGGCTGAGCCCAGCTTCTTTGCCGACCCGAAGCGCCTGATCCAGACGGCGATCGCCGTCGTGCTGCTGCTGGTTGCGATCTACGTTCTGATCCCGAGGCTGTTCGACCTCCAGGATGCGCTCGGGAAGATCGGAGACGGGAACCCGGTCTGGATCGCCCTCGGGGTCGTCTTCTGCATCGCGATGTTCGCCGCCTACGTCGCGCTCTTCCGCGGCGTCGTAGGCGAGAAGGTGATCCACCTGGAGTGGGGGGAGAGCTACCAGATCACCATGGCCGGCCTGGCGGCCACTCGCCTCTTCTCGGCGGGCGGAGCCGGCGGCATCCTGCTCACCTACTGGGCACTGCGCAAGGCGGGGATGGAGCGCCGCCAGTCGGTCTGCCGGATGGTCGCTTTCCTGGTCGTCCTCTACTCGGTCTACCTGGCGGCCCTGGTGATCTTCGGCGTCCTGCTGCGCACGGGAGTTCTCTCGGGAGAGGCGCCGCTCTCGGGGACGGTGATCCCCGCGGCCCTGGCGGCCTTGGCGATCGTGATCGGCCTGCTGATTGCGCTTCTCCCCGACGACTTCGAGCGCAGGATCGAGCGTCACACCTCCGGTCGCTTCGGCACGATCGCCAGGCGGCTGGCCACGGCCCCCGCCACGTTCGCGCAGGGGACCCGGACCGCCATCGCGTTCGTCCGCCATCCCAGCGCGGGTGCGTTGGCGTTCGGCGGCGCGATCGGCTTCTGGGGCGCGAACATCGCGATCCTCTGGGCCAGCTTCCATGCGTTCGACGTCTCGGTTCCCCTGGGGGTCGTGATCCAGGGATTTTTCCTCGGCATGGTCGCCAACCTCTTCCCGTTCGCCCCGGGAGGCGTCGGGGCCGTCGACGCCGGGATGATCGGCGCCTTCGTCCTCTTCGGCGTCCCGAGCGCGGAGGTGTTCGCCGCCGTACTCACCTATCGCGTGATCGCCTTCTGGCTGCCGATCCCGCCGGGGATCGTCGCCTTCTTCCAGCTCCGCAAGACCGTCAACCGGTGGGAGAGCGAGGGCCGCGAGCGCCCCGAGCCGATCGGCGTGGGGGAGCCGGAGACGGCGGCGGCCGGCTCGTAACGAACCAGGGGCTGGCGCTACTATAAAAAGTGAAGTATGACCGCCGAATCCACCGATAGCCTCCGACTGGAGCAAGCGTGAACGACAAGGTCGAGAACCTGATCATCCTCGGCGGCGGCCCCGCCGGGTACACGGCTGCGCTCTACGCCGCTCGCGCGGAGCTCGAGCCGCTCGTCATCGAGGGCTTCCAGTGGGGTGGGCAGCTTCAGAACACCACCGACGTGGAGAACTACCCCGGCTATCCCGAGGGCGTGATGGGCCCGGAGATGATGAATCAGTTCCGCGCCCAGGCAGAGCGCTTCGGCGCCCGGTTCATCACCGACGACGCCACCGAGGTCGAGCTCACGGACGGCGGAATCCAGACGGTCCGCATCGGCAAGGACGAATACAGGGCCAAGGCCGTGATCCTCTCCATGGGAGCGGAGCCCAAGCGGCTCGGCATCCCCGGGGAGATCGAGCTCGGCGGACGCGGCGTCTCCACCTGCGGCGTCTGCGACGGCGCCTTCTTCAAGGGTGAGGACGTGGCCGTGATCGGCGGGGGCGACTCGGCGATGGAGGACTCGATCTTCGTCTCCAAGTTCGCCAAGAAGCTCAGCATCGTGCACCGGCGCGACGAATTCCGCGCCTCCAAGATCATGCAGGAGCGCGCCCGGGGCAAGGAGAACATCGACTTCGTGACGCCGTACACCCCGGTCGAGTTCGTCGCGGGCGACGACGGCAAGATCGCCAAGATCCGCCTCGAGCACGCCGAGACCGGCGATCAGAAGGAGATCGAGGTCGGCGGAGCCTTCGTCGCGATCGGTCACCGGCCACGCTCGGAGCTGGTCAAGGACCAGGTGGACCTGGACGAAGAGGGCTACGTCGTGGTCGATGAGCCCTCCACCAAAACCAAGCTCGGCGGCGTCTTCGCGGTCGGCGATCTCGTCGACCACACCTACCGCCAGGCGGTCACCGCCGCCGGCAGCGGGACCAAGGGCGCCCTCGACGCCGAGTGGTACCTGCGCGACATGCCGCCCGACCCCGAGGAGCACTGGGGCAAGAACACGGGCGCCATCGTCGAGGCCGTCGAAGCTTCCTAGAACCGAACGGGGTCCTACTTGACATACCGGTCGGTATCTGATCAGATACCGGAGGGTATGTGAATGGAGCTCGCCACCGCTGACATCTCGAGGGCCCCGGCGGCGCGAACCCCGGAGCTGCCGCCCGGCCCCGACTGGTCCGTTCTGAAGGCCACCCGGCGGTGGTGGCGCCGGCCGCTCGAGACGCTCGATCAGTGCCACTCGCGCTACGGCGACATGTTCACCTACCGGCTGGCGCACGAGGGGACCTGGGTCTTCCTCTCGGATCCCGAGGCGATCAAGCAGGTCTTCACGGGCGACCCGCGGCTGCTCCACGCCGGCGAGGCCAACATCGCGCTCCTGCCGGTGCTGGGCGAGCACTCGGTTCTCCTCCTCGATGAGCCCGCTCACATGAAGGAGCGCAAGCTGATGCTGCCGTCCTTCCACGGCAAGCGCATGCAGGCCTATCGGGATGTGATGGCGCAGGTCGCGGCCGAGGAGATCGATCGCTGGCCCGCCGACAGCCCTGTGCGGATGCGTCCCCGGATGCAGGCGATGACGCTCGAGATCATCCTGCGGGCGGTCTTCGGCGTCGATGAGGGCGAGCGCCTGACCCGTCTCCGCGACGAGCTGCGGCGCACGCTCAACCTGATCTCCAGTCCGCGCCGGGCGGCCTTCATGGTGCTTCTGGGCCCGGAGCGGCTGCGGCGCTTCCCGCCCTTCAGGCGGAAAATGGAGCGGATCGACCGTCTCCTGTTCGAGGAGATCGACGCTCGCCGAGGAGCGGCCGACCTCGCCGACCGGGATGACATCCTCTCGCTCCTCCTCCAGGCCCGCCACGAGGACGGCGAGTCCATGAGCGACAAGGAGCTGCGGGACGAGCTGATGACCCTGCTGGTTGCGGGGCACGAGACGACGGCGACCGCGATCTCCTGGGCCGTCGAGTTGCTCGCCCGGCATCCCGCCGAGCTCGACCGGCTGGAGACCGAGATCGCGGCCGGGGAGGACGCCTACCTCGACGCCGTGATCAAGGAGACCCTGCGGCTGCGCCCCGTGATCGCCCTGGTGCTTCGCAAGCTTGTGGAGCCGATGGAGATCGGCGGCCGGCTGCTCCCCGCAGGCGTCTCCGTCGCGCCCTCGATCTACCTCGCCCACCGCCGTCCTGACGTCTACCCGGAGCCCGAGCGCTTCCGGCCGGAGCGCTTCATCGAGCAGGGACATGAAACGGGTGGCGCCTCGGCTTCGCCCGCGGCGCCCCCTCCCACTACCTACACCTGGATCCCCTTCGGCGGCGGCGTCCGACGATGCCTGGGCGCGGCCTTCGCGGAGTTCGAGATGGCCGTGGTGCTCAGGGAGCTGCTTGCGCGGAGAAGGCTGCGGCCCGTGGGCAAGCCCGAGCATTCGGTGAGGAGCACGATCACCAACGTCCCGAACAGGGGGGCGGAGGTGCTCGCGGTGCCCCGGTGAGCGCGGCGGAGCACACCTTCCTGTTCTGTGACCTGGTCGGCTTCACGGCGCTGACGGACTCGGAGGGCGACGAGCGAGCGGCCTCGGTGGCGGCCGGCCTCCAGGAGCACGTCCGAGCCGCGGCGGTCGCCAACGGCGCGGAGGTGGTCAAGGCGATGGGAGACGCCGCGATGATCCGCTGCGGCGATCCTTCTCCGGCGGTCCTGCTCGCCCTGCAGCTCGTCGAGGATGTCGAGTCCGATCCAGCTCTACCTCCGCTTCGAATCGGCGTCCATACGGGCTCTGCGGTGGGTCACGAGGGCGACTGGTTCGGGCGGGCCGTCAACGTGGCCTCCCGCCTCTGTTCGGTCGCGGGCGGAGGCGAGGTGCTGGTGAGCGAGGCGACGCTAGCCGCCGCGGGGGAATTGCCCTCGATCAGCGTCGGCGAGCGCCGGCTGCACTGGCTCAAGAACGTCACCGAGCCCGTGGCGGCGCGCGCGACGGAGCTCGACCGGCGGGCCGGCCGGCTCTCGAGCATGCTGGAGTCGATTCCGCACCGCTTCGGGTTCGGGCTCGGCAGTCATGTCACCGCGGGCGGCGCCCGATGAGCAAGCAACTCAGTCGCAAGGAGAAGCAGGCGAAGACCCGCTCGTCGCTGCTGGCCTCCGCGGCGAAGCTGATCTGCCGCAAGGGCATCTCCGATGCATCGGTCGAGGACGTGGCCAGCGACGCCGGCTACACGAAGGGAGCCTTCTACGCGAACTTCAAGAGCAAGGAGGAGCTCTTCCTGGTGATGCTCGACGAGAGGTACGCCGCCGAGCTCGAGCGCCTCGAGGCCACTCTTCCGGGTGAGGAGGGGGCGGCCGAGGAGGTGCGAAGTTCCGCCGAGGACTTCATTCGCTTCGCCTGGGCGGACTCGGAGTGGCCGAAGCTCTACTTCGAGTTCACGACCTACGCCGCGCGCAACCCCGACTTCCGCGAGGAGCTCGCCACCCGGAATCGAGCCATGCGCGCTCGAATCGCCGAGGTGATTCGAGCGTGGGCATCCGACTTTCCCGGTGAGCCGCCCTTCCCCTACGAGGACGTGGCCACGATGCTCCACTTCATGGTCGACGGGTTCTTCATCGGCCGGCTGACCGAGCCGAGTCTCAGCGAGGAGCTCTACGCCACGATGGTGACGACGTTCTTCCGCGGCATCGGCGTGTCCGCTCTCGGGCTCGACCTCGAAGCCATCGCCGAGGCTCAGGACGCGAAGTCGCGCAAGGCGGGCGCGGGCCGGTAGGCCTCGCCCTCGAGCTCACGCAGCTCCTCGAGCACGCCGAGCGCGTGGTTCCAGCCCAGCCGCTCTCCCCACTCGAGCGGTCCGAGCGGCCAGTTGTAGCCGAGGCGCATCGCGGTGTTGATGTCATCCGCGGAGGCAACGCGCTCGCCGAGCGCGAAGCAGGCCTCGTTCGCGATCGTGGCGCCAAGGCGGGTGAGGACTTCCGGGGCGTTCTCTCCCGCGACCTCCAGCAGCTGATCCTCGTCGAAGATCGGTCGTTCGCCCGGGATGTCGGGATCGCGTGGCCGGTGGGGCGTGTCCTTCTCGTAGGAATAGAAGCCGCGACCGGTCTTCCGGCCGAGCCGCCCTGAGGCGACCATCCGCTCGTGGATCATCGTCGGGCGCCAGCGCGGCTCGCCGAAGGACTGCTCCCAGAACGACTTCGCCACGGTGAAGTTGACGTCGATGCCGATCAGGTCCATCAGCTCGAAGGGACCCATCCGCAGCCCGGCGCCGAGCCTGACGATCCGGTCGATCTCCTCGTGGGGCGCGATGCCGGCGCCGAGCATCCGCAGCGACTCGAGGAAGAACGGCCGCACGCAGCGGTTGGCGACGAAGCCGACGGAGTCCCGGGCGCGGATCGGCGTCCGGCCCATGCCTCTGGCCACCTCGGCGGTCACCTCCAGCGCCGGCTCCCCGCTCTCGTCGCCCGCCACCACCTCGACGAGCTGCATCAGCGCCGGTGGGTTGAAGAAGTGCATGCCGACGATCCGGGCGGGCTCGGGGATGGCCGACGCGATCGCGGTGACGGACAGGGAGGACGTGTTGGTGGCGAGCACGGCGTCCGGGCCGCAGACCGACGCCAGTCGCTCGAACAGATTCCGCTTCAGGTCCAGATCCTCCGGCGCCGCCTCGATCACCAGGTCGCAGTCCTTCAGGACCTCGACGATCGTGTCGGTCTCGACCCTCTCGAGGGCGTCGATCGCATCCTGCTCGCGCCAGCGGCCCCGCTCCGCCCCGCGTCGGAGGGCGGCGCGGAGCTGCTCGAGGCCGTGGCTGAGCGCCTTGCTGTCCAGCTCGTAGATGACCGTGCGATAGCCGCCGAGCGCCGCGATCTGCGCGATTCCGGCGCCCATCGTCCCCGCGCCGACGACGCCGACTCGCTCGACCGTCATTCCGAGCTGGTCGGCGGGACCATCGCGTTGATCCCGGTCGCGTCGCGCCCGATGATCAGCTTGTGGATCTGGGAGGTTCCCTCGTAGAGGGTGGTGACGCGGGCGTCGCGGAGGTAGCGCTCGACGGGGTAGTCGTCGACGTAGCCTGACCCGCCGTGCACCTGGATGGCGGCGTTGGCGCACTCGACCGCGGCCTCGGTCGCGTAGTACTTCGCGATCGAGGTCTCGATGGTGTTGCGCTCGCCGCGATCCTTGAGGGCGCCGGCGCGGTAGACGAGCAGCCGGGCCGCGTCACGCTTGACGATCATGTCGGCGATCAGCTCCTGGACCAGCTGGAAGCTGGCGATCGGGACGCCGAACTGCTTGCGCTCCTTCGCGTATGCCACCGATGCGTCGACGCAGCCGTCGCAGATCCCGACGCAGCCGGCGGCGACGCTGTAGCGGCCGTTGTCCAGCGAGCTCATCGCGATCTTGAAGCCGTCCCCGACCTCCCCGAGCAGGGCGTCATCGGGAACCTGCACCTCGTCGAGCGAGATCTCCGCGGTGTCGGAGGAGCGCAGGCCGAGCTTGCCGTGGATCTCCTGGGTGCTGTAGCCATCCGTCGCCGTCGGGACCAGGAAGCAGGCGAGTCCGCGGTGCTTCTGCTCGGGGTCGGTCTGGGCGAAGATCAGGGCGACCTCGGAGACGCTCCCCATCGAGATCCACATCTTGTTGCCGGTGATCATCCAGCCGGAGTCGGTCTTCTTGGCACGACTGCGCATGCTTGCCGGGTCGGAGCCCGCGTCCGGCTCCGTCAGGCCGAAGCAGCCCAGGGCCTCGCCGGAGCAGAGCCGGGGCAGCCACTCCTTCTTCTGCTCCTCCGTGCCCCACTTCTCGATCGAGCCCGCGACGAGCGAGGTCTGCACGGAGACGACGGTGCGCGCCGAGGAATCGACGCGTCCGACCTGCTCCACGATCAGCGCGTAGCTCAGGTAGTCGAGCCCCCGGCCGCCGTACTCCTCGGAGACGGGCGCGCCGAGGTAGCCCATCTCGCCGAGCATCGTGGCGAGCTCGCGGTCGAAGCGGCCGGCCCGGTCGTTGTCGCGCACGCGCGGGGCTATCTCCTTGTCGCAGAACTCGCGCGCGCTCTCGGCGATCAGGCGCTGCTCGTCTGTCAACTGGAAGTCCAAAGCTCAGGTCAGTCTCGACTCAGGAACCTCAGGTGGAGACCTGCATCTCTCGCGCCAGCACCGAGCCGAATGACTCGGCCGCCTCGCGAGTCCGCTCACCGGGCACCTGGGGCAGCTCGCGGCCATCGATCGCGGAAACCGGCTGCACCTCGCGGACGGTGGACGCCAGGAACGCCTCGTGGGTCCCGCGGAGGTCCTCGATCTGGAAGGCCCCTTCCTCGACGTGCAGCTCCCGGACGATTCGGTCTCTCGTGATCGACTCGAGGATCCCCACGTCGATGGCCGGGGTGAGCAGGACTCCGTCATACGAGACCCAGAAGACCGTCGAGGTCGGGGCCTCGAGCACGACGCCATCGGGGCGCACGAGGACCGCCTCGTCCGCCCCCTGACCCTGGGCCAACCGCGTTGACTCCATGTTGGCGGCGTAGGAGAGCGACTTGACGCCGTTCAGGATCACGCTTGGCGAGTAGGTGACGCTGGCCAGCCGGACCGTCTCACCTCGCGCCGGGAGGTTCTCGGTGAAGGCGAGGCGCCTGCCGCCGCGCGTTACGACCAGCCTGAGCTGACCCTCGTGTTCGCCGAACTCGGCGAGCAGGGCCGAGATCTCCGCCTCGAGAGGCTCGCGCTCCACCGGGAGCTCGATGGCTGCCGCGGAACGCTCCAGGCGGTCGAGATGCTCGGGCAGGGCGAACGGCCTGCCGGCGTAGAGCCGAATCACCTCGAAGACCCCGTCGCCGCGCAGCAGGCCGTCGTCGGAGGCCGGGACGCGCGCCTCCGGGGTGGGCACGATCCGGCCGTCGACGCTGGTCAGCTCCGGCGAGGGCATCGGACGCGAGGCTACAGCGCCTCGACCACCGTCGCCACGCCCTGGCCGACGCCGACGCAGAGCGTCGCGATGCCGTAGCGGCCGCCGCGGCGGCGGAGCTCCCAGACGAGGCTGGTCATCAACCGCGCGCCCGAGCAGCCCAGCGGGTGGCCGAGGGCGATCGCGCCGCCATTGACGTTGAGGCGATCCTCGTCGATGCCGAGGCCCTCGGCACACGCCAGGACCTGGGATGCGAAGGCCTCGTTGAGCTCGATCAGGTCGATCTGATCCAGCTCGAGACCCGCGCGCTCGAGCGCCTTGGGGATCGCGATCATCGGTCCGATCCCCATGTAGGCCGGGTCCACGCCGGCGACGCCGATCGAGACGATCCGGGCCATCGGCTCGCGGCCCAGCTCCTGAGCCGCCTCCTCGTTGCCGAGCACCAGGCAGGCGGCTCCGTCGTTGAGCGTCGACGAGTTGCCCGCGGTCACGGTGCCGCCCTCGCGGAAGGCCGGCTTCAACTTGGCGAGCTTCTCCATCGAGGTGTCCTCTCGCGGCCCCTCGTCGACCGACATTGTCGTGGGCTCGTCGCGGCGGCTCTTGGGCGGCACCTCGACCGGCACGATCTGCTCATCGAAGCGCCCCTCCTGTCGGGCGGTGACCGCCCGCTGGTGGCTCTGCAGCGCGAAGCGGTCCTGTTGATCTCGGGAAATTCCATAGCGATCTGCGACGTTCTCGCCGGTCTCGCCCATCGACTCCGTTGAGTAGAGCTCGGACATCCGCGGGTTGATCATGCGCCAGCCGAGCGTCGTGTCGTAGAGGGTCTGCTCGCCCCGGGCGAGTCCGGATTCCGGCTTCGGCATCACCCAGGGAGCCCGAGACATCGACTCGACGCCGCCCGCGAGGTAGAGCTGTCCCTCGCCGAGCCGGAGCGCACGGGAGGCCCCGTTGACCGCCTCGAGGCCCGAGGCGCAGAGCCGGTTCACCGTCACCCCCGGCACGTCGACCGGTAGCCCTGCCAGCAGCGCCCCCATCCGAGCGACGTCGCGGTTGTCCTCACCGGACTGGTTGGCGGCGCCCATGTAGACATCGTCGACCCGCTCGGGATCGAGGCCGGTGCGCTCGACCGCCGCCGAGATCACGTGGGCGGCGAGGTCGTCCGGCCGAATCCGGGAGAGGCCGCCGCGGTAGCCGCCCATCGGAGTGCGAAGGGCGTCGATGATCAGGGCCTCTGGCACGGCAGGTGAGACTAGCGGTAGCCTCAATCTCGGGAGATGGTCTTCATTGCCCTAACCCTTGGGCTTCTCGTCCTGCTCTTCGTGATCATGGTCGTGCTCGCCCGCACCTTCCAGGGCCACAGCGTGGCCGATCTGCTCGACTGGAAGCCGACGCGCTCTCCCGAGCTGGAGGCCCAGAACGAGGTCGACGACATCCAGCAGATGATCGACGCCCAGAACGCCCTGCGGAGAAAGCGCGGTGCGAAGGAGATCACGGAGGCGGATGTGGAGCGGCAGGCGCGCGAGGATCAGGCGATCCGGGCGCGAGGGCGCGGCCCCTTCGCCCAGCGGGGCGACGAGGAGTAGTTGGCCCGCGCGCTGATCGTCGGTTGCGGCTGCCGCGGCCGTGACCTCGGCTCCCACCTCGCGGTGCTCGGCTGGCAGGTGCGGGGGACGAGCAGGGAACGGACCGGGCTGGCCGCGATCGAAGCGGCGGGCCTCGAGCCGGCCGAGGCGAACCCGGACCGGCCGGGCACGGTGCTCGATCTCTGCGCCGACGTTGCCGTGGTGGTCTGGCTGCTGGGCTCCGCCGCCGGCGAGGCGGACGCGATCGCTGCGATCCATGGCCCGCGGCTCGAGCGCCTGATCGAGAAGCTGGTGGACAGCCCGGTGCGGGGCTTCGTCTATGAGGCGGCCGGGTCCGTCGACGAGCGGCTCCTGGCGGAGGGGCGGGAGATAGTCGAGCGGGCGGGGGAGACCTGGCGCATCCCCGTGGCCCTGCTTGACGGCAGCCGGGATCAGCCCGGGTGGGCCGGGCGGAGCGCGGAGGCGGTGGCCGGGCTACTGGCCGGTTGAGCTGCCCTGAAAGGCGTTCGCCTTCGAGGGCGGTGCGCAGGGGCTCTCCGGCGGAATCGGATACTGGTTGCCGGGCTCTCCACACGGGGTGGAGGGGGACACCGGCTTCGCGCCCTGCTGCGCAACCTGCTCGGCGTTGGCCGGCGTGGTCGACCAGGGCGCGGCGTCCTTGAAATGAGTGGGCGGCTTGTCGAACAGCCCGACCAGGATCAGCCAGCCGCCGAGAATGACGATGAGCACAGCCGCGACGGCGACGAAGAACATGACCTGGCTGCGGCGGGAGGGGCCGTAGGAATGGCCGACGACCTGACGCCGCTTGTCCTGCCCCATCGCATCGAGCGTCGATGGCGTGTAGTGCTCCGCCTCCATACCCAATAACAACGATACCGCTGGGGGACGCGGGCAGCGCCGCCCTTTTGCTCGGGCGGCGCGCCAATTTAATTGGCTAAAATCTGATCAGGATTATCTAGTTAGACAATTCCCCAAGAGAGGCGAACGATGGCCGAATACGCAAACGACGTACTGGTCGAGACCGATTGGGTCGCCGAGCATCTCGACGACGACGACATCCGGATCGTCGAGGTGGACGAGAACCCGGCGCTCTACGCCGAGGCGCACATCCCGGGCGCGATCGGATTCGACTGGAAGAAGGACCTCCAGGACCAGGTCAAGCGCGACTTCCTCGGGCCGGAGGACTTCGGGAAGCTGATGGGAAGCCGCGGGATCTCAAGCGACCACACGATCCTGCTCTACGGAGACAGGAACAACTGGTTTGCCGCATACACGTACTGGTATTTCCGCTACTACGGACACGACAAGGTCAGGCTGATCAACGGGCCACGCGAGAAGTGGATCGCGGAGGACCGCCCGACCAGCACCGACGTCCCGTCGTATCCGGAGGCCGGCTTCGAGGCGAAGGCCGGCGACGATGCGATCCGGGCCAAGCGCGACGAGGTGCTGTCTGCACTCGACTCGAGCACCAACCTGGTCGACGTCCGCAGCCCGCAGGAGTACTCCGGTGAGCTGATCGCGATGGCTGGTTACGAGCAGGAGGGCGCGCAGCGGGCCGGTCACATCCCGGGCGCCGCATCCGTGCCGTGGGCCCAGGCCGTCAACGAGGACGGCACGTTCAAGTCCGCCGACGAGCTTCGAGGGCTCTACGAGGGCAAGGGCGTGATCGAGAACGGCACCCCGATCATCGCCTACTGCCGGATCGGCGAGCGCTCGGCCCACACCTGGTTCGTGCTCCACGAGCTGCTCGGGCAACAGGACGTCAAGAACTACGACGGCTCCTGGACCGAGTGGGGCAACCTGGTGGACGTGCCGATCGAGAAAGAGGTCTGAGGCGTGATGGGGTGGCCGGCGCAGGCATGCCGGCCGCCCCGATCACTTCACGACGCGGTACTTGAGGTGCGCTACCCCGGGTCCCTCGACCGCGCGGAGCTGTTCGAGCTTGATATCCGGGCCCACTCCGTCGAAAAGGCGCTCGCCGCCGCCCAGCAGTAGCGGGGAGACGTGGATCTCGAGCTCGTCGACCAGGCCGGCCGCCAGGTACTGGTTGATGATCTCGGCGCCGCCGCCGATGTAGACGTCCTTGTCGCCGGCCGCCTCCTTCGCCTGCTCGAGGGCGGAATCGATTCCATCGGTGACGAAGGTGAAGGTGGTGTCGGAGAGCGTCAGCGGCCCGCGCTCGTGGTGGGTGACGACGAAGACCGGCTTGTGGAAAGGCGGGTCCTCGCCCCACCACCCTTGCCAGGGGTCGTCGGGCCAGGGGCCGCCGCCCGGGGGCCCGAACTTGCCGCGGCCCATGATCTCGGCGCCGACGTTGGCAACCGCCTCCTCGGCGACCGGGGTGTTCTCGTTGACCTCGCCGCCCTCCCTGCCGTGGGGCTCGCGCCAGGTCTTCAACTTGAGCATCCAGTCGTGGAGCTCTTCGCCGCCCTCGCCAAGAGGGTTCTCCTCGCTCTGGTTGGGCCCGGCCACGTAGCCGTCAGCAGAAATCGCTATGTGCACTCTCACTTTGCTCATGCCCTATAGACGCCTCCTCGTTCCGAAACTCATCGGTTTGGTCGGTCCAGACGATTGAACAGGTCGCCGAGAATCCGCGCGGTCGCGCCCCAGATCAGCTTGTCGGAGATCAGGTAGGTGTCGGTCTTGATCGGGACGCCGCGGCGAACGAGGCGTCTCTTCTCATACGCGGCTTCCAGGTCGTCGAGCGAGGCGACCAGCACGCTCTCCACCTCCGCCGGGTTCGGCTCGAACCGCATTCCCTGCTCGATCAGCCCGACGAACGGGTGGACCTTGTAGTTGGTGACGAAGGTGCCGATCGGGGGTAGGGCGCCGACGACCTCGACTCGCTCGCGAGACAGCCCGATCTCCTCCTGGGCCTCGCGCAGGGCCGTGTCCAGTAGCTCCTCGCCCTCGTCACGGCGGCCACCCGGAAACGAGACCTCCCCGGCGTGGCGGTTCAGGTCCGAGCGCCGCTCCGTGAAGACCAGGCCGGGGTTCTCGGGCCAGCCGTGCATCGGGACCAGCACGGCGGCCTCGGTGCGACCGTGGGCGTCGAGTCGCTCGGCCTCCGCCGGCGAAAGGAGCAACTTCCGGAGGTCAGATGATGATCTGGACGACTCCGCCATCCACGCTCCATGCAGCGCCGGAGGTATAGGAGGCGTGCTCGGAGCAGAGAAAGACGATCGCACCGGCGACCTCGTCGACCTCGGCCAGGCGGCCGATCGGACGACCCGCGGCCGCGGCCTCGACAGCTTCGTCACGGCTGGACAGCCCCTCCATCTCCATCACCTGGTCGAGCAGGCCGCCGTCGTCGGTCCAGAGCTCTGACTTGACCGCGCCGGGACAGATCGCGTTGACCAGGACACCGTGCGCCGCGTACCGATCGGCGTAGAGCCGCGACAGGGAGAGCTCGGCGGCCTTGGCCACGGAGTACTCGGGCGTGGTGCCCGATGGGCGCTTTCCCGACGAGCTGGAGACGTTGACGATGCGGCCCCAGCCACGCTCGCGCATCGCGGGAACGGCGGCTCGCATCAGGCGCATCGGCGCCATCACGTTCAGCTCCCACGCCGCGTACCAGTCCTCGTCCGGAACGTCGTCGAGATCCCGCCGGCGAGCCGTGCCGGCGTTGTTGACCAGGACGTCGACCTGCCCGAGGCGCTCGCTGGCCTCGCTGACTATTCGCTCGGCAGACTCGGCCTCGGTCACGTCCGCGACCAGTGACTCGGCGCGACCACCTGCCTGCTGGCCCGCGGCGGCGCACTCGTCGGCCGCCTCGACGAGCCGGTCCTCGGATCGAGCTACGAGCAGTACGTCGGCACCCTCGGCGCACAGCATCCGGGCGGTCGCCAGGCCGATGCCGCGGCTGGCACCGGTCACCACGCAGGCGCGGCCGCTGAGCCCCAGGTCCACCGGCTAGGCCTCGATCAGCTCGAGCGAGTCGTCGACCTCGTTGTCCTCCGCCATCAGGGCCTTGTGGACCGGGCACTTGTGAGCGATCACCAGGATCCGCTCTCGCTGCTCGTCGGTGAGCTCGGCGGGCGTCCGGATCTCAACCGTGAACTTGGCCGGCGTGTCTGTGGTCGACTCGACGAAGTCCACGAAGACCTCGACATCGCCAAGCTCCCATCCCTTGCGATCCGCGTACATCTCGATCGTGATCGCGGTGCAGCTGGCCAGGGACGCCGCGAGCAGCTCGGTCGGCTTCGGGCCCTGGTCGCCGCCACCGCGGTCCTCTGGCTCGTCTGCGATCAGGCGATGCTCGCGAATCTCGATCTCGTGCTCCCAGCCCTTCCTACGCCGGGCGATCGCGCTTGGCATCAGGCTCCCTCCCTGCCCTGGAAGATCTGCGGGTTCGGCTCGTCGGCGAAGCGGGCCAGGGCGAACGCGAGGTCGGAGGCGCGGTTGAGGTAGCGGAGAACCGCATCGGAGGCGAGGCCCTCGGTGTCGCTGAGCTCGACAGTCCGGCGCTCGGCGCGTCGGATCGCCGACCGGGCGACGTCCAGCGCCGCGGAGAGCTCGGTCCCCCCGGGGATGACGAAATGGGGAGGAAGGTCGACCTGGTTCATGTAGCGGTCGATGTCCACCTCCACCGCATCGATCATCCCGTCGGTGATCCGGCTGATGCCGTCCTGGAGGCGATCGGCGGCCTCCGGCGACGTCGCCAGCTCGGCGCCGGCGACGAACAGGTCCTGCTGGAGGGAGAGGATGGTCGCCCGCAGGTCGGCCTGGTTGTCCGCCGTGCAGAGCGCGCGGGCGACGCCGAGCGCCGAGTTGGCCTCGTCGATGGAGCCATAGGCCTCGGTGCGGGCATTCGTCTTCGGCACGCGCCCCCCGTACCAGAGCGAGGTCGTACCGTCGTCGCCCTTCTTCGTGTAGATCTTGACCACCAGAGCGACCATACCCGCTCGTCCGCTTGGGGCTAGGCGAGCGGGTTGAAGGCGATCCCAGTGAGGAGCTTGGGGAAGAAGTAGGTCGACTTCGGGGGCATCGTCTCGCCAGCGGCTGCCACCGCGCGAACCTGCTCGACGGGCGTGGCTCGGAGGATGAATCCGGCCTGGTACTCGCCGGAGGTCAGCTTCTTGAAGACATCACCGATGTGGGGCGTATAGCCAATACCCCGCTTCGCGGCGATGTCCTCGGTGGTCATACCGACGATGCCCTTGAGGATGAGCTCCTCGAGGATCGCCGCGTCCAGGGTCCGGTAGGCGTCGGAGTAGCCCGCGAGAGCCTGGTCGAGCCGCGCCGTGTCTCTGAGGCGCAACCTGAAGCAGCGCTCATAGCGCGACTCCATGAAGCCGAAGACGCCGACGCCCTCGGTGCCTGCGGGGTCGAGATCCGCGACGGGGACCTGCTCGACGTCGAAGATCTCACTCACGGCGTCCCTGATCGTTTCCTCCGGGGCGGGACCGTCGGCCTGGGTTGACAGCAGCCTGTGGGTCGGGAAGACGGTGAGACCCGGGTCCTCGAGCGAGACCAACGCCATCAGCACGTAGTCAGCGTCTGTACCCGGGCCAACCTCCCGCTGGTAGGCGAGCGAGGTCTCGTAGCGGTGGTGGCCGTCGGCGATCAGCAGTTCTCCCGCCTCGAGCTCGGCGGCGACGGCCTCGTGCACGGCCGGGTCGGCGACCCGCCAGACGCGGTGGGTGGTGCCGTCGGCGTCCGTGACCTCGCCCCAGGGATCCCCGTCGAGCGCGGGGCCGAGGTGCTGCCAGGCGTCGCCGGGATGCAGGGCGAAGATCGGCGAGAGATTGTGCCGGGTCGCCCGGGTGAGCCGCAGCCGGTCCTCCTTCGGGCCGGGCTGGGTGCGCTCGTGGGGGCGGATGCCCTCGCCGTACGGCGCCAGCTTGACGCGCCCGAGGAAGCCGCGCCGGGTGAGCCGGGAGCCGTCGGGCGCGGTGTAGTCCTGCTCCAGCGCCCAGAGCTGGGGATCGTCGTCTCTCTTGAGCGCTCCGTCGTCGGTCCAGCGGCCGAGCAGCGCTGCCGCATGCTCGTACGGATCTCCGCCTTCGGGGTCCCGCGGCAGGTCCAGCTCGACGACGTTGTAGGGAGAGCGCCCGGCGAGCTCGGCGCGCTGGTCCTCGTCGATCACGTCATAGGGAGGGGCGACGACGTCGGCGAGCGCCCCGACCTTGTCGAGGTCGTAGTGGAGCGCCTGGAGCGGAAGTACCTCTGCCACGGGTGCGGCACCCTAACTCGCCGATGACGACACACTCTTTTCACGCAGTCAGCGCCACAAGTCACACCTGCTCAATTCGAATCGAGGAGTGACCTACCCGCCATACATGAGGGAGAAGGCGCGGAAGTTCCGCGGCGAGCGGGACCTGACGATTGACGAGATCGCCGAGCGACTTGCCGTCTCCCGAACGACGGGCTACTTCTGGGTTGGTGACATGCCAAGGCCGAAACGGTGCACGGCACGCGGTGGCTCGGCGCACGCAAAGGGAAATAAGGCGATACAGCGGAAGTACAAGCGCTCCGGGAAGAGGCCTACGAGCTCGGTCGCTGGGAATTTCCGAGGTTGGCTCGCCTGTCCACTTTCAGAGATTTCGTGTGTCTGTATATCGGGGAGGGCTACAAGCGAAACCGGAATACGGTCTCAGTCGCCAACTCCGACCCAGCGGCAATGCGGCTCGCTGTGTACTGGCTGGATCAATTCACGACGAAGCTATTGATCTTTGCGATCCAGTACCACGCCGATCAACGGCCGAACAGGTTGCGGGCGTATTGGGACGAAGAACTCCGAATACCGGATATGCAGATCGAATTTCTACGGAAGTCGAACAGCGGACAACTCGCACATCGGACCTGGCGGTCGAAGCCCGGAGTGCTGACCGTGAAAGTGCACGACACCACCTTGCGCGCCCGCGTGCAGGGATGGATCGATCGCATGCGAACCGACTGGCTAGACTCGCCACCGCCCGGGGCGTAGCGAAGCCTGGTTATCGCGCGGCTTTTGGGGAGCCGAGATCCCCGGTTCGAATCCGGGCGCCCCGACCTCGAGCGCAGTATCAACCGCTGTGTTCCACGCGGTCGATCGCGGCGTGGGTGCTCTTCGCCGCCTCCGGATCGGCCAGGTCGATGCCAGGGGGCAGCTCGACGTGCAGCTCGCCCGACGGGTCGAGGCCGATGTGCGCGGTCTCGGCGCGGCAGTCGAGGACGTGCCCGCCGCGCCGACGGTCCTCGCTGATGAAGTGGAGGTGCCAGCCGGCCACCTCGATTCCCTCGGCGTACTCGGGGAAGCGGAAGCCGAGCATCGTGCCGTCCAGGCCGGTGAGCTCGAAGACGTGCTGCTCGCCCACCACCTCGGTCAGCGGCCGGTAGGGAGGGTCCTGGCGCGGGACCGATCGCGCCCTGACCTGCTCGAAGCGCCCATCGATGCGGACCGCGCAGGAGGCGGTGTCAGCCGGGATCCTCCGGTCGATCTCGGCGAGCAGCCGGTCGTGATCGATGGACCCCTCGAGGTCGAACTCGATCGCCGGCTCGAACGGGGCGACCACCGCGAACGGAGTTCTCTCCGCCCGCGGCACCTCGGAGACGTTGCCCTCGACGTCGGCGCGATAGAAGCGCCCGTCGATCGCGATCATCTCGCCGTCCAGATGGTTGAGGGTCCCGAGCCCGAGGTCGCCGTGCTCCGCGAGCTCGGCCAAGGTGACGTCGCCCTCGAAGGACCCCTCCAGCAGCGCCCCGATCGTCGATGCCTGGAAGAGCACGTGCGGGTCATGCTCGGCGTGCAGGTCGGCGTGCCGCATGGCCTCGACGTGCAGCGAGCGGATCCAGCGTTCGTCGAGGCTCAACGCGCCGGGTCCAGCGTTCGCGCGGTCTCGGACTTCGGCACCTCGCGCTGATCCGGGTTGGTGCCCAGGACCCGGTCGCTCACGTTGTTGGTGATCCCGTGCCAGAAGTGCTCGTTCTTGAAGTGGTGGAGCCGGTGGTTTCGCCAGATCGCCTTGTAGGCGCCGGTGCGCGGCCGGTAGGCGGTGTGGATCAGGAAGTGGGTCCACTCGTAGACGAAGACCATGCAGTAGCCGGCGATCGCGGCGCTGACCATCGCGCCCAGCGGGACCGGCCCCGCGACCAGGGTCACGATCGCCACCCCCAGCGCGATGGTGAGCGGCACCGCCACCAGCATCAGGAACGCCGCCTGCCACCAGTAGAGGAGGACCATGTCCAGGTCGTTCGGGTCGCCATGGTGGGCGCGGTGGGCGCGAGCAGCGACGGTCTCGACCTCGCGGCCGCGGATCCTGACCGGCTTCGCGTGCAGCAGGTAGACGTGGATCGCCCATTCGCCGAACGGGTAGATGGCCAGCATCGCCGCGACGGCAACGGCGTCGCGCCAGCTCGGATCGCCGACCACCGCGCGCACGACCAGCAGCGCCAGGACGCCCAGGCCGAGCGCCCAGGGCGATTCCTTGCGCAGGAACTCCCGCCGCGCCTGCCCCAGCGAGTTGACCTCTCCGGAACGCACCGTCAGGGCAGCGTAGTGCTCGGGCCGACTGCGACACGCCGATCCACGCCTGGGTAAAGTGCTCGCCTACGCATTTCTAGGTATAGGCGACGGGCAGAGGAAATGGGGCGAAGGTGACGGGCAAATCCACGAAGTCGACGATCCGTAAGCGGCGACCGATGGCGATCGCGCTCGCACTCGGGCTGCTGATCGCCCTGCCCGCACTCGCGCTCGCACACATCGAGCGGGCCTCGTACTGGCCCGACCCGGCCGCCGACACCTCGGTCAACCCGCCCGCCGGAGGATCGGTGCCCGCCGTCCGCGGCCTCTTCAGCGCGCTCAAGAAGAAGCAGCCGGGCAAGACGCGGGTCGTCTGCGCAAAGGTGCCGAAGAAGAAGCTGCGGAAGCACGGCAGCGTCAAGAAGCTCTCCAGGAACAGGTCGATCAAGGCTCTGAACAGAGGCCTCAAGTCGGCGCGAGCAAACGGCTTCCAGCTGCGCCCCTCCCAACCCGCTATCCGGGTCAGCAAGAAGGACGCCAAGAAGCTGCGCCGCCTCAACATCAAGCTGCTCCGGCGCTGCCGTTACAACTCGATTCAGGCGGCGGTCACCGCCTCACACAACAACGACCGGGTGGAGATCATGCCCGGCACCTACACGGAGCCGGCCTCGAGGGCCAAGCCGACCAATGACCCCTCCTGCGCCGACCTCAAGGAGACCAACGACAAGGGCGAGACGGGCGCCGTGTCGTACCGCTACCAGGCGCAGTGCCCGAACGACCAGAACCTGATCGCGGTGATCGGCCGCCAGCCCGGGCCGAACCCGCCCCCGCAGCCTCCGTCGGTGGACCGTCACGGCATCCCGGACCTCGGGCCATGCATTCGCTGCAACCTTCAGATCCAGGGCACCGGCGTCAGCCCCGACGACGTCGTGGTCGACGGCGGCGACCCGGCCCTCGGGGATCACTCGGCGCCCGGGCCCAACCCGCCCCGCTACGCCAAGGACGTCGGCATCAGGGCGGACCGCGCCGACGGCTTCGTGCTCGACAACGTCAAGGTGCGCCACGTGAACGAGCACGACGTCTACATCACGGAGACGGACGGCTCAACGGTCGACCGCGTGAAGATGGCCTACGCCGGCGAGTACGGCCTGCTCACCTTCGTCGCAGACCACTCGCTGATCGAGAATTGCGCCGCGTGGGGCAGCGGGGATTCTGGCCTGTATCCGGGCGCCGCCGCCGACCTCGGCGACGCCGTCCCGCCGGATCAGCGCCGCTACGGCACGGAGATGCGCAACTGCGACAGCTTCCACAACGCGCTCGGCTACTCGGGAACCGACGGCAACGCCGTCTGGATCCACAACAACGAGTTCTACGGAAACACCCAGGGATTCTCGACGGACGTCTTCACCGCCCCAGGGCACCCGGGCTTCCCGCAGGACTCGGACCTGATCGAGAACAACGACTTCTACTCGAACAACTTCAACGACTACCTGCCTCGCTGCACGGCCGGGCAGGCGCCGGGGCCGATGGGCCCGAATCAGGGCTGCACGGACTTCAGCCCGAGCGTTCCGGTCCCGGTGGGCACCGGGCTCTGGATCGCGGGCGGCAACCACAACATCCTCCGCAACAACCACTTCTGGGACAACTGGCGCCGCGGCGTCATGCTCTTCGGCGTCCCGGATCAGCTTGTCTGTGGTCCGAGCGGCAGCGTGGACGCGAGCCAGCTCGCCGGCTGTGATCCGACCAAGGTCCCGCCGTCGACCTCGTACAACAACCAGTTCTACGGGAACGTCATGGGGGTCGCCCCCGACGGCTCCAAGCAGCCCAATGGCACGGATTTCTGGTGGGACGACTTTGCGGGCAACACCGGCAACTGCTGGCACGACAACACCGGGGTGAACGGCGATCGAGCCAGCGTGACCAGCACGCCGCCGCAGGCCCCGCTCGCCGGACAGTCCCTGCCTGGATTCCTGCCGGAGAAGTGCTCGACCAGCACCGGCACGGGCGGATCCGCGCAGGAGGCCGAGCTGCTCAACTGCTTCGCGGACATCACCGCGGACACGAGCACCTGCGACTGGTTCAGCACACCCCCCAAGCCATAACCTGCCCCATGTGAGAGGGGAGTTCAGGCGATCCGCCGTCTTCGGACTGGTCGGCGTCTTCGTCGTCGCCGGGATCGCGATCGCCATCGCGCTGTCGGCCGACAGCAACAACTCCAATCCGAAGCTTCAGATGGGCCTCATCTTCGGCGTGATCGCGATCTTCGTCGTCGGCCTGTTCATCTTCCAGCGCCGCGACCTGAACCGGGCGGCCACAGGCGACCTGCGGGGTTTCTCCAAGGGCACGCACGAGATCGACGACCCGACCAAGCTGGGGGACGGCGAGCTCTGGGCGGCCCTCGCCGTGCACCCGATCGGCGATGACGCGATCAAGGCTCGCAAGGAGCTCTGGGGCGCCGGCCGGCGGAGCATGAACCTCGGCGTGGTCATCACGATCCTGATCCTGCTCAGCGTCCCTCCGATCTATCTACTCGACACGTTCGTCCCGCTGTTCATCGGCGGAGCCCTGATCGTGCTCCTCGCGATCTACGGCAGCTGGCGGGCGATCGGCCCGGGCGGCGAGGTGGAGAGCGGCTTCGACCGGATGGGAGAGGCGATGAAGCCGCTCGGCCTCGAGCTCACGGATCGGCCCAGCGTGCGCATGGTCCCGCGAGCTCCGACCATGCCCGGCTACTCGGCGATTCTCGTCGGTCCGACGGCGATGTCGGGCGAGCGCCACGGCCACAAGGTCGAGGTCCACCAGGAGGCCGGCATGAGCGAGGTGACCGTGCATGCGAAGAGCCCGAAGTTCGAGGCGAAGACGAACCGGGGTCGGTTCGCCGCCGAGAACGCCGCCTCGGACGCGGCGGGGCTCCTCTCCGGCCTGCCCGCATCGGATCGCTGGAACGGCGTCCGGATCGAGTCAGGCCCCACCGGCGTCATGGTCGTTCGCAAGGGCGATCCGAGCGCCTGGCTCTGCGACCTCTGGCTGGCAGAGCGGGTCGCCGCCCAGACCTAGCGCGTGCGGGAGGGGGCCGACCCGAGGAGCCTCTCCCGTTTGGCTCCGCGCGCCGGTCCCTTCCGAATTCCCGCGGTGTACCCCTGAGCAAGACCGAAGACCGGCGCGCATCATACCTAATTTTGTCCTCCATGAAATTGACTAGGCCAAGCGTCCATCTCGGGAGCAAGGGAGCGCGCGATCAGGCAGCAGGGGCGGCGGTACGCTCCGCGTGCCAGCCCCCGTAGCTCAGCTGGATAGAGCGTCGGCCTTCTAAGCCGAATGCCGCAGGTTCGAGTCCTGCCGGGGGCGCTTAAACGCCTCGCCGAAACTCTCGCGCCCGGCGTGGGTTAGATTGCCGGAGCTTCATGGGGACAGAATCCCGAGAGGACCTCGGGTCGAGAGAGGAGACAAGTTGCCCGCCCACGCCGTTTCGGTTCGTGTCTGGAAGAACTTCGTCATCGTCGCCGTCGCCGTGGCGGGCCTGGTGTTGTCCGCCGCCCTCGCGCAGCGCGCCGACGCCAAGGCCACGGGCAAGCAACACGCCAAGGTCGTCAAGGGACCGAAGGGGCTGAAGTTCTACAAGCCGCCGAAGGCGAAGAAGCTGCCGAAGCAGCACGGAACGCTGATCTGGGCCCGCAAGGCGACCGGCCTCGTCCCGCTGGCCAACGCCAAATACACGAAGCTCGTCCTGTACTCCTCGCGGACGCCCCAGGGTGCCAAGACCGCCGTCTCCGGCTCGGTCAGCGTCCCAAGGGGCAAGCCGCCTAAGAACGGCTGGCCCGTGATCACCTGGGCGCACGGGACGACCGGCGTCGCGGATGTCTGCGCGCCGTCCCGCAACAGCGTCACCTCACCCGCACAGCCCTATATCTCCTACATCTATCCAGACCTGAACGCCTGGCTCCAGGCGGGCTACGCCGTGATGCAGACCGACTACCAGGGCCTCGGCACGCCGGGCAAGCACGCCTATCTGGTGGGAGAGGCAGAGGGCCGCAGCGTTCTCGACATCGTCAGCGCCGCGCGCCAGCTCGACCCCAAGATCAGCAAGCGGTTCCTGATCGCCGGGCACTCCCAGGGCGGTCAGTCGGCTCTGTTCGCCGCGAGCGAGGCCGCGAGCTGGACCCCGAAGCTGAAGCTCCGCGGCACCGTCGCGTTCGCGCCGGCGTCGCACATCCTCGACCAGTCGGCCCTGCTGCCGTCGCTGAAGAGCCCGAGCTCGCTGACCGCGCTTGCGACGCTGATCATCAGCGGAGCCTCGACCCAATCGAGCGCCATCAACGTCAACGCGATCCTCTCGGACCAGGTGCTCCAGTTCTATCCGCTGCTCGAGAGCCAGTGCCTCGCGCAGCTCGGCGCCTCCAACGAGCTCGGCGGCATCCCGCCGGCCCAGCTCGAGCGCCCCGGCGCCGACCTGAGCGCGCTCAACCCGGTGTTGGCGGCGATGAACCCGGCGGTACGGACGGCGCCGCCGATCCTGCTCGAGCAGGGGACGGCCGACACGACCGTGTTCCCGTTCCTGACAGACCAGCTCAACGGCGAGCTGGTCGGCCTCGGCGATCAGGTCACCTACATGAAGTACCCGGGCATCACTCACGGGGGCGTGGTGACGGCCGGGGAGGCCGACGCGCTCGCCTTCTTTGAGGCGCACCTGCCCGGACGCTGAGCCGTGCACCCGGGGCCGCAGCCGGCGGCCCCGGGTCCCGCTAGATTGAAGGCACGCGGTGGGCGTAGCTCAGTTGGTAGAGCTCCTGGTTGTGGTCCAGGTGGTCGCCGGTTCGAGTCCGGTCGCTCACCCCTCTAAACCGCCTG
>CAWCIP010000012.1:0-49041 GCA_963795665.1 uncultured Solirubrobacterales bacterium
CCGAAAGGTCGCTGGTTCAAATCCAGTCGCCCCGACAGCGAAGAGGGCGGCCAATTGGCCGCCCTCTTCTTCGCCGGATGGAACGTCGGATCCGTTCGGCGCTACTTCTTCTTCTGCTTCTTCTGCTTGCACTTCTGCGACGAGGTCGCCGACAGCGTCTGGCCGCTGTAGAAGCTGGTGAACTCCGAGTTGGCCCACTTCTTCTTCTTGCAGCGCGCCATCACGTAGAACGTCGCCGACCCCTTCTTCTTGCCGGTCTTTCGCTTATTGAACGTGGTGTCGAACTTGCTCAGGACCAGGCCCGGCGTGTTCGGGATGTTGCTGAACACCAGGTTCCTGCCGGCGAGCGCGCCGACGATCGTCAGGCTGGTGGCACTCGGTCCGATGTCCGTCTGTATGTACATCGTGCTGGGCCCGCCGCCGAAGATCGTCACGGTGCCGCCGATCGCTCCGCCGTTGACCTGGACGATCCCGCTCCCGACGATGCTCTGGGGGCAGGCGGCCTGGGCCTGAGCGGTGAACTTGCCCTGGATCTGGCTGAGTTGACAGGCGGGCACGTTCCCGTTCGTGAACTTGATGTTGGGGTCGATCGTGAACACGGTCTGCCTCGGCGACTGCGATGTCGGGAAGTTGTCGAAGGTCGTGTCGATGACGTTGCGAAGCGATACGCCGCCGAACGTCTTCTTGCTCTGCTTCGCTCGGTGCGAGCGTCGTTTGCAGCGTCTGAGAGGTGGGAATGGCGGAGGCGACGCTCGCGAGGCTCAACGCCCCGAGCACTCCTGCCACCGCTCCGATGAGAAATCCGCGTTTGCGCATACCAATCCTTCCGTTATCTCCTTGATTGCTCACGTTACTCCCCAAACACGCGACGGCTCACTTCGATGCGATGCCCGCGATTCAGGCCTCAACTTCCGTGGCTGAGGCGCCGAAGAAATCGGGGTGAGCTCAAGAGCGCTGCAGCGGGGGATCGTGATCGCGATGGTCCTCGCGACAGTCGGCGGTGCTCTGGCGGCCTACTTCGTCTCTCGCCACAATCTTCGGTCTGCGCGCAGCGATCGGGTTGAGAGCGCGCAGCAGCGAATCTCGGATGCCGTGCGTCGCCGGGCGTACTACCTGGAGGACATCGGGGACATGGTCGGTGTCCATGACGACGCCGACTTCCCCGAGTTTTCGCGCTGGGCACATGTCCGTGGTCGCAACGAGGGAGCAATCGTCGGAGTCGAATGGGTCCGCCATTCGCCCAGCGGCAAGCTCGTAGCCCCACACGACATCGGCCCCCACCCGGTGTTGGTCAAGGCGACCGATGCGGGAAACGCGCCCCTCGTCAATGCGGCGAGACAGCGGGTCGCCGCGGGACCGCTCGGACTGGCGTCGCTGCACAAGGAGACCGCCATTTCCCAGCCGATCAGGCTCGCGAACGGTGATGAGGGGTTCTACCTGAGCGTGCCGGTGGTCTCCCACCGTGACAGCGGCGAGATCTCGCAGCTCGAGTCGCAGAGCGCGATCGTGGGGCTGATCGACGCCCAGCAACTGGTTGCGGAGGCCCTCCCGGCAAGTACGCACCCGACCCCGCTCCAGCTCCGCGATCGGGTGACGCCGCTGGCGACGATCGGCTCGGGCCTCGACAACGCAGTCCAGGCGGCCGTTGCGGCCCCGGGCCGGCCCTGGACCCTGAGCGTCGCGGGCGGTTCCCTGACGACAGGTGAGAAGGTGCTGCCGTGGCTGATCCTGTTCGTCGGCGGCGCGCTGACCTTCACCGTGGCGATGGTGCTCCGCACCCTCGCGCGCAGGCGGGACGCGGCCCTGGAGCTCGCCTCCGAACGCGAAGCCGAGTTGGCGGCGTCGCTCGAGCGGGTGGAGCTGGCCAACCGGGAGCTCGAGCGCGCCCACGCGGAGGCCGAACGGCTCTCGAGGGAGGACCCCGTCACCGGAATCTTCAACCGCCGGCATTTCGGTGAGGTCCTGGCGCGGGAGCTCAGCGATCCGGTGGACGGGGGCTCGCCCGCGGTCATGCTGCTCGATCTCGATCACTTCAAGCGCGTCAACGACGAGCACGGGCACCTGATGGGCGACGCCGTGCTCCAGGCCGTCACCGACCGGATCGCCTCGGTGCTTCGCGAGGAGGACTGCCTGGCTCGCTGGGGCGGCGAGGAGTTCGCCGTGCTGGCCCCGTCGATCGATCGCGATGGGATGCACACGCTGGCCGAGCGTGCGCGCGAGGCGCTTGCCGAGGACCCGATCCGGGTCGGCGATGCGTCGATCGAGCTCACCCTCTCGGTCGGCGGCGCCCTCGCCACGGAGGGGCAGCGCACTCCGGACGCCCTCGTCCACGCCGCCGACCAGGCGCTCTACGAGGCGAAGGGCGCCGGCCGCAACTGCGTGCGCATCTGGGATGGGGGATCCGCGCCGAGCGGCGTCAGTGCACGGTGATCTTGGCGAGTCCCTTGCCGAGCCGGTCCATGTCGACATCGCCCGAGATCCCGGGCACGCTGCCCGAGCTCGTGTACTGCCACACCGAGTAGCCGTGGCGGCCCCAGTTGGAGGCCGGGACCGTGGGTCTGGAGACGCCCCACTCGGCGACCCACAGCGGGTACTTCGCCTTGGCGAACTCCCTGGTATCGCCCGTCGCCGACCAGCTCGTCGCGTTCGTGTAGATCATCGGCTTTCGGCCGAGCCGCTTGTTCACCCTCTTCACCCAGACGCGGACCCAGGTGCGCAGTGTGGTGGAGGTCATGCCGCTGAACGGTGTCTCGACGTCGAGCACGGGGACCAGCTCCCCGGGCTGCAGAGAGCCCACCGATGCGAGGAAGACGTTCGCCTCGGCGAGCGAGTCGGCGCGGGCGTCGGCGATCGTGCCGCCGCTCGCGAAGGCTCGGTGGTAGGCGCCCACCCGGATTCCAGCGGTTTCGGCGGCGATCCTGTTGGTCGCGAAGTAGGGATCGGCGCCGCACTGGGCCGGCTTCACCGTGCAGTCGGTGCCGCTGCCGCGGCTCGCCTGCACGAACGCGAACCTGACCCCGGCGCCGGCGACGCTCGGCCAGACGATCGTGCCCTGGAAGCGGGACACGTCGATGCCGATGGCGCGGGTGCCCGCGCTCGCGGGCGGCGCGAATCCGGCCAGCGTCAGGCAGATGGCCGCCACGGCGATCGCACCGGTTTCTGTCCTTGGCTGTCTCACGATTTGGTGCTCAAACCCACGCCGCCGCCCATCGGAGCGCACGACCACCCGGGATCGACGACCCCAACTGGTCCAATTTCCCTGCAATCGACCGATTGCCTGCGTCAAAGGCGAATCGATCGGGTAAGCAAAATGAAATGCAGTTCGACGGCGAAGCGTCCGAAGGCGTCGATGAATTCGTTCACCAGGCGTTGATCTACAGTTCCCGTCGCGAGTTCCTGGACTTCGCGGTGCCTTTCGTGGAGGACGCGGCTCGCTCGGGGGAGCCGGCGCTGGTCGCGGTGGAGGAGCCCAACCTCGAGGGCATGCGGCGCCGCGCTGGGAGCCCCGCTGCCCGAGTTGACCCTCGTCTCGGTGGAACGGTGGTACGAGACCTCTGCCCGCACTCGGGAGAAGTTCGGCCGCTGGGTGGCCCAACACACAGACGGCGGCCACAAACATCGCCGCCGGATCAACGGGCGCAGGGTCAGGGTGATCGCAGAGCCGCCCTGGGCAGTCGGTCACGAGGCGCGGGTGCGCGATTGGGCGCGGCACGAGTCGGTGATGAACGTCGCCTTTGCCGAGCACCCGGTCACCTTCGTCTGCACATATGACACCCGCGCGCTGCCTCCCGAGATCGTCAGGCACGCCAGGAGCACCCACCCCGAGCTCGTCGACGCCGGCGGGTCGGAGCGCAACAAGCATTACGAGGACCCGGTCGAGTTCTGCCGCCGCCTGAATACCTCGGTGCGCCGCCCGGCGGGCGACCCGGAGGCAGAGCTCACCTTCGGCCTCGCGGACCTGCCCGCGATGCGGAGAACCATCCGCTCGCTGGCGATCGAGGCGGGCTTGCCTCATGAGCGCGCCGACGAGCTGGTGCTGGCGGTCCACGAGATCGCCACCAATGCCGTCGTCCACGGGCGCTCACCGGCGTCCCTGCGGGTCTGGCGCGCGGACCGGGAGATCGTCTTCGAGGTGAGCGATGGCGGCGAGGGGATCAAGGACGCCCTCGCCGGCCAGCTGACCCCCGCCGCGGCGGGCCCGGGGGGCCGCGGGCTTTGGCTGGCCCGGCTCCTCGCGGACGCGGTCGAGATCTCCAACGGAACAGGCTGCAAGGTCGCGATTCACGCGACCGCCCCGGCCCCGGTCCTCGTCGGCTAGACCAGCCGGAGGAGCCCGGGGTCGATCTCGGACGGGCGCGTGCAGCCGCTCAGCGCCATGGTCAGGTCGAGCTCGGCGAGCAGGCAGCGAAGGACCGTCTCGACTCCGTTCTGGCCGTCGAGGGCCAATCCCCAGAGATAGGGGCGACCGACCAACACGGCGTCGGCCCCGAGCGCGAGAGCCTTGAAGGCGTCGGCGCCGGAGCGGATCCCGCTGTCGAGGAGGACCGCCGTCCCCTCGCCGACCGCGTCGACCACGTCCGGAAGGGCGTCGAGCGAGGCGATGGCACCGTCGATCTGCCGGCCCCCGTGGTTCGAGACGACGATGCCGTCGACGCCGCGCTCCTGGGCCTCTCTGGCGTCGTCGGGATGGAGGATCCCCTTGAGCACGATGGGCAGCGACGTGGTCCCGCGCAGCCACTCGAGGCGCTCCCAGGTGAGGTCGGGGTTGGCGAAGACGCCGAGGAAGTGCCCGACCGCGGCCCCGAGGTCCTCCTCGGGTGATTTCTCGAGACCGGCCTGGAAGACGGGGTCCGAGAGGTACTGGGCGATCCCGATGCCCTCGAGGAATGGCAGATAGGCCTGCGCGAGGTCACGCGGCTTCCACCCCGGCAGATAGTTGTCGACCGTCAGCACCAGGGCCGTGTAGCCGGCCGCCTCGGCCCGGCGGACCAGGCTGGCGGCGAGCTCGTCGTCGTTCGGCCAGTAGAGCTGGAACCAGCGCGCGGCGTCCCCGCTCGCCGCTGCGATCTGCTCCATCGGGGTTGCCGACGCCGTGCTGGTGATCAGGGGCAGCCCGACTTCGGCGGCCGCTCGCGCCGAGGCGAGCTCGCCCTCGTCGTGGAGCAGGGTCTGCACGCCGATCGGCGCCAGCAGCACCGGCGCGGGCATCGTCGTCCCGAGCAGCTCCACCGAGAGGTCGCGCGTCGCCAGGTCCTGCCGCAGGACGCGGGGGACGATTCGCCAGCGGCGAAAGGCGTCGAGGTTGGCCCGCATGGTGTCCTCGGATCCGGCGCCGCCGAAGATGTAGGCGATCGCCCGGTCGTCGAGGGATTCCCTCGCACGGCTCTCGAGCTCGGCCCAGGCCATCGGGAGGCTCGGGCGCTCTCCCGCGAGCATTCCCTTCGCGTAGATCTCGCGGTAGTAGTCGCCGAAGGGGGGTGGGGGAGTCTCGGCGCTCGCCATGGCGGGGACTCTATGTCTGCGGCTGCTTCTTCTTCAGCTTCTTCTTCTTGGGGAAGGGCTTCGGGGGCTTCCCGATCTCCTTGTCGCAGGGCGGGCCACTGCATTGGACCAGTCGCTTGAGGTGCTTGAGCAGGAACTTGCGGACCGGGAAGTAGCGGGAGTCCTTGTAGACCGAGTTCAGCGCGAGCCGATCGGTGGACAGGTCGTACATCTCCCGGCTGCCGTCCCCGTACTTGACCAGCAGGTAGCGGCCGGTTCGAATCGCCCGGTAGCGCGGGGCGACGATCGCCCGAGCGATCTGGGCGGTGTGGTCGAGGTCGAGGTTCTTGACGTACCTGCTGACCTTGACGGTGTGCCCAGCCTTGGCCGCCGCGGCGGTGCCGGGCTCGAACGTGGTGCCGGGCGGGCCGGTCTCGAAGAGGAGGGGGCGGGTCGACTTAAGCGACGGATCCTCGGCGTTGCGGAGCATCGACTGGCCGTCCTGGGGCAGGCCGGGAGTGGCGCCGGCCATCTGCAGGATGGTCGAGGTGATGTCGCCGTTCCAGACCAGCGCCCTCGGCTGGGAGCCGGCCGGGATGCCGGGGCCTCGGATCTCGAGCGGCACCTGTGTCGACGGGTCGTAGGCGACGAACTTCCCCTGGTGCAGGCGGTGCTGCCCCTGCATGAAGCCCTGATCGGAGGTGAAGATCAGGTAGGTGTTGCCGAGGACTCCCTTCTCCTCGAGGTCGTGGACGATCTTCTCGACCGCATCATCGACGGAGAGCAGGGTCTCGAGACGATGCTGATACCGAGTCTGGATCTTGGCGATCAGGCCGGGTCCGAACCGGCTGATCTTGCGGATCCAGCCCGGCTTGTCCTTGACGTTCTTCTCGTTGAAGCTGGCATCGACCGGCAGGAGGGCGCTGGAGAAGGCGCCCGCGTACTTCGGCGCCGGCGTGGCCGGGTCATGCGGCGCGAAGAACTGCACCTGCATGTAGAGCGGCGCGTCGGGAAAGTGGCTCAGGTGGTTGTTGATCCGGTTGACCGCGATGTCTGCGTAGACGTCGGTCGAATAGTCCTCGGGGCCATAGGTCTTGTCGATGCCGTTCTGGTCGAGGGTGAAGCCGGTGTAGGACGACGGTGGCCCGAGGAAGGCGTAGAACTCACCCCTGGATGAGGGAGCGGTGCCTCCGTCGAACGGGCCCCAGCCCGGCGGGACGTAGTTCTGGTTGGTGACCTCGCCGAACCCGTTCGGCATCTTGCCGATGTGGATCGTCCGGTAGCCGACGGATTGCAGCCAGATCGGCAGGTCGTTCTTGTCGTTGAACGAGCTGTAGCCGCCCGCCGGGGGCGTGTTGCCGAGGACGCCGGTGTTGTGGGCGTATTCACCCGTTTGCACGGTCACCCGGGAGGGACAGCAGAGCGGGTCCGACGCGAAGGCGTGCAGGAAGCTCGCCCCGGCGTTCCCGATCAGGGCTTGGGTCTTCGTCATGACGGCCATGTCACGGAAGGTCTGGTCGTCCGTCGTGAACATGATCACGTTGGGCTTTGAGCTCGCGGCGTGCGACTTCTCTCCGCGAACGAGCAGCGCGAGCACGGCGAGGCAGGCGATTCCCGCCATCAGCAATCCGGCCCTGGTCATCCGGCTGCGGCTCAACCCCTGCACTTGAGAGGGCATCAAACGAACATAACGACGGCGGTGGCGTGAAGTTGCGGATAGGGTTCGGGCGACCCGCGATGGGATTCCTCGAACCCTCACCGCCCCCGTTCGACCTGGAGGAGTGGAAGGCCGAGCCGCACCTGACGCGGTTGAAGCCACTGGTTCAGGACTGGGGCCTCAACGGATTCGGTTCGCCCACGTTCGTCTACTTCATCTACGTCTTCAAGCTGATCGTCTTCAGCGTGGGGGCGTTGTTCGTGATCTCGCTGACGCCGGGGCTCGGCACGCTCGGCAACCTCGGCGATTGGTGGACCGAGCCGATCGTCTTCCAGAAGCTCGCCGTCTGGCTGCTGCTCTGGGAGATCCTCGGGCTTGGGGCGGGTTCGATGCCGCTCAGCTTCCGGTTCGTGCCCCCGATCGGCGGCGTGCTCTACTGGCTGCGGCCCGGCACCATCCGGCTGCCGCCCTGGCCGGACAGGGTGCCGTTCACGAAGGGGTCGACCAGAACCGCGCTCGACGTTGGCCTCTACGCCGGGGTGCTGGCGGCGGGCGTGTTCCTGCTCGCCTCGACCGGCGTCGACGCCGGTGGCGGCTCGGCCGGGAAGCTCGCGCCGGCCGGCATCGTTGTGCTGCTCGGCCTTCTCTGCCTGCTCGGCCTGCGCGACAAGGTCTCGTTCCTCGGGGCGAGGCCTGAGATCTACGGCACGATCCTCGCGGTCGGGCTCTTCCCGGTCGAGCACTGGATCGTGGCCTGGCAGTTCTGCCTCTTCTTCATCTGGTGGGGGGCCGCGTCGTCGAAGCTCAACCACCACTTCCCGTTCGTCGTCTCGACGATGATGAGCAACGCGCCGCTGATCCAGTCGCGCGCGTTCAAGCGCAGGCTGTGGCGCGACTATCCCGAGGACATGAGGCCATCGAGGATGGTCGCGGGCATCGCCCACTTCGGCACCGTCCAGGAGTTCCTCTGGCCGCTGCTGCTGATCACCGTCGACAACGACACGGTTCGGACGATCGCGATCATCGGAATGATCCTGTTCCACCTGAACATCACCTCGATGTTCCCGCTGGCCGTGCCGCTCGAGTGGAACCTCTTCATGATCTACGGGCTGCTGTTCCTCTTCGGTCACTACGGGGACGTACCGCTGTCGACGATCGGCGACCCGCTGCTGATCGCCTTCCTGGCGATTGCCCTGATCGGGCTCCCGGTGATCGGAGGCCTGCGGCCGGACAAGATCTCCTTCCTGCCGTCGATGCGCTACTACGCCGGCAACTGGGCCACAACCCAGTGGCTCTTCCGCAAGGGGAGCGGGGCGGAGGAGAAGCTCGACACGCAGGTCAAGAAGCCGGCGCGGATCATCGTCAAGCAGGTCGGGGAGATCTACGACCCCGAGACCGCTGAGTTCCTGCTCAACAAGGGGCTCTCGTTCCGGGCGATGCACTCGCACGGGAGAGCGCTGAACGGTCTGCTGCCGCACGCCGTCGACGACGTGGAGGACTACGACGTGCGAGAGGGCGAGCTGATCTCGAACATCGTCAACGGCTGGAACTTCGGCGACGCTCACTTCCACGGCAGGCAGCTGCTCGAGGCGGTGCAGGAGCGCTGTGGCTTCGCGCCCGGGGACGTCCGGGTGATCGCGCTCGAGTCCGAGCCCACGGGCTGGGGCCGCGGCCGCCAGCGCTTCCAGGTCTGGGATCCGGTGGACGGCCTGATCGAGGAGGGGTCCGTGGCGGTCATGGACATGGTCACCCGCCAGCCATGGCTCGACGAGCGCTACGACGTCCCGGTCGAGGTCGATCGGGGCTCCGCCCGCATCGAAGAGCCCGTCCCGGTCGCTTGAGCGACGCGATCGTCGTCGGCTCGGGCCCCAACGGGCTCGCCTGTGCCGTGGAGCTGGCCCGGAACGGGGTGGAGGTCACCGTCCTCGAGGCGGAGTCGACGATCGGCGGCGGCACCCGGACCAGCGAGCTGACGGTTCCCGGGTTGCTGCACGACGACTGCTCCGCCACGCACCCGATGGCGGCCGGCTCGCCCTTTCTCAATTCGCTCGACCTGGGAGAGCACGGGCTCGAGTGGCTCTGGCCCGAGGTCGACCTGGCGCACCCGCTGGACGACGGGAGCGCGGGGGTGATGGTGCGCTCGATCGAGCGGACGGCGCGGGGGCTGGGGGAGGACGGCTCAGCGTGGCTACGGGCGTTCGGATCGTCCTCCGCGCACTTCGATGCGCTGCTCGGCGACATCCTGGCCCCGATCCTGCATCTGCCGAGGCATCCGATTCGCCTCGCGCGCTTCGGCATCCCGGCCGCGGCACCGGCGACGCTGCTCGCCCGTTCCTGGAAGACGCCGCAGGCCAGGGCGCTGTTCGGCGGTGTCGCCGCCCACGCTTTCAGCCCGCTCAGCCGGCCGATGAGCTCCTCCGTCGGCTGCGCGCTGATCGACGCCTGCCACGCCTTCGGCTGGCCCGTCGCCCGGGGCGGGTCGCGCTCCATCACCGACGCGCTCGCGTCGGTCCTGCGGGAGAAGGGTGGGACGATCGAGACGGATCGGCGCGTTTCGTCATTCGGGGAGCTGCGCGCGGACGTCGTCGTCTTCGATCTCGCGCCCGGGGCGGTCGCCGAGATCGTCGGGGACCGGCTCCCCTCGTGGGTCGCACGCGCCTACAGGCGGTACCGCCATGGGCCGGGCGCGTTCAAGCTCGACCTCGCGGTCGAGGGAGGGGTGCCGTGGACGAATGAGGCCTGCAGGACCGCGGGGACGGTCCACGCGGTCGGGTCCTTCGAGGAGATTGCGCTGGCCGAGCGCGCGGTGAACCGCGGCTCGATGCCCGAGCGCCCCTTCGTGTTGGTTGGACAGCAGTACCTCGCCGACCCGAGCCGGTCGAAGGGGGACCTGCATCCCGTCTGGGTCTATGCGCACGTGCCCAGCGGCTATGCCGGCGACGCGAGCGAGGGGGTGCTGGGCCAGGTCGAGCGATTTGCTCCCGGCTTTCGGGAGCGGATCATCGCGAGCTCGGTGCGCTCTCCCGCCGATCTCGTCGCCTACAACTCCAACTACGTTGGAGGGGACATCATCACCGGCGCCAACACGCCGGTGCAGGTCCTGTTCAGGCCGCGCCTTGCGCTCGACCCCTACAAGACCGGAGTCGACGGCGTCTACATCTGCTCGGCTGCGACGCCGCCCGGTGCGGGCGCGCATGGGATGAACGGCTACAACGCGGCCCGATCGGCGCTGCGGGCCCTCGGTTCGTAGCGCTCGCCTCCGTAGTTCCCCCCGACGTTCGTCCAGTATTTCGCTCGGTTGTACCTGCCCGGTGCCTGCGGTGATCCTTCTCCATGGCTCCGGGAACCGAATCCGGGCCGTCGGGAGGAGGATCCCTGCGCCCAATCGACTGGTCGCACCGGATCGCCGAGGCACTGGAGAGGGACCTCTTCGTACTGCACGGCCAGCGCATCGTCGACGTCCGAAGCGGCGAGACGATGCGCCATGAGCTCTTCCTTCGGATGGTCGATCGCCGGCGGCTGATTCCCGCCGGCGAGTTCGTGATGGCGGCCGAGGAGTTCGGGTCGATTCGGCAGATCGATCGCTGGGTCGTCGGGCGGGCGATCGAGGTTGCGGCGACGGGCAGGCCCGTGGACCTGAACCTCAGCATGAGGTCCACGGACGAGGCGATGCTGGAGCTGATCCGCGACCGGTTGGCGGAGACCGGCGCGGAGGCCGGCGACATCGTGTTCGAGCTGAGCGAGGACCAGCTGGCGGCGGCGGCGAAGACGCGCAGCGAGTTCGTGCACGCGGTCGCGGAGCTTGGATGCCAGGTCGCTCTCGACGCCTTCGAGAAGGGTGGGCGCGGCTCGTTTCTGCTCAAGCAGTTCCCGATCGGCTACATCAAGCTCGGGCCTCCCTTCATCGAGGACCTGGCGGTTGACAGAGAGAGGCGCCGTTCGGTCAGCGACGCCGTCCTCAAGGCGCACCGGAACGGCCAGAGGGTCATCGCCCAGGGCGTCGAGAGCCTGATCACCCTCGAGCTGCTCGAGGGCCTCGGCGTCGACGAGGTCCAGGGCAACGCGCTCGGCCCGCCCGAATCTCTCGCGTCGCTGATGGGCGCCCCGGCGTAGCCGCCTGCCCCAGGGCAGCGGTCGATGCGGCTGAGAGGAGTCGAACCTCCACGTCCCGAAGGACACAGGCACCTGAAGCCTGCGCGTCTACCAGTTCCGCCACAGCCGCGGGCCGTCGAAGCTTAGCCTGAGGGCCTGTGAGCCTGGCTACACTCACGGCCGTCGCAAAACCCGCCGCTATCGTCTAGGGGACTAGGACGCCGGATTCTCAGTCCGGAAACCCGGGTTCGAATCCCGGTAGCGGTGCCTCAGCAAAGCCTCGTGATTGCGGGGCTTTTTCATTTCGGCGGTCCGGGGCAGGCCGCAACTTTGTCCCGAATTTGTCCCGAAAATTGCATCTAGACCCCCGCAACGGCTCCGGCTTAGTTGAAACACGACGCGCGTGACTCGCCGAAGCGTGCGCTCCCGTGATTCAGCCGTTTGTGGGCTGCGGACTTGCAGCGACTCGCGGCACTTCGGGTCGATCTGATCCAGGCGGCCTCACGAAGTCCTTCTCGCCCCCCGACAATGATCCGGGTATTGGACAATCGAGGCGTGGGCGGGGCTACTCACCGTAGGATCGGGCGGGCACCGTGGGCGGCGTTGCTGGCCGTCTTGCTCGTCCCGCTGATCGTGCCCGCGACCGGGGGGGCTCGCGGCGTGCATCTGAGGGCGGTGAGCCAGGCGGCGACGGATCTCGAGGGCGACGGACACCGCCACCTCTCGGAGATCTTCGGGCATGCCCTGCTGGCCTCGCTCACCGACTCCTCCTACACCGGCGACGGCACGGTCTACGTCAGCACCGGCGACATCAACAGCGAGTGGCTTCGAGATTCGAGCGCCCAGGTGCGCCCTTACCTCTACTTCGCGGGCGACCCCGCCGTGAGCAGCTTCATCAAGGCGGTGATCGCCCGCCAGGAGACCTACATCCAGAGGAACTCCCGTGCCAACGCCTTCTCCCGCGGCTACCGGGTGATGAAGCGAAAGTACGAGCTCGACTCGCTCTGTTACCCGGTGCTGCTCGCCTGGAGCTACTGGAAGGTGACCGGCGATGACTCGGTCTTCACCCACGGCCTCCAGGGCGAGCTTCGCGACGTCCTCAACACGCTCAGGGTCGAGCAGCACCACACGAGCCTCTCCCGCTACAAGTCGCACCTCCTTCCTGATGGAGGGCGCGGCCGCCCGGTCGGATTCACGGGGATGATCTGGAGCGGGTTTCGGCCCTCCGATGACCCCTCGACCTACAACTATCCGATCCCCGACGAGATGATGACCGTGCAGGCGCTGGCCGCGCTCGCGGAGATGGGGCGCGCCGGCTACGCCGACGACTCGACGGCGGCCGCGGCGGAGACGATGCGCCAACAGGTGAACGCCGGGGTCCAGCGGTTCGGGATCGTCAGCACTAAGCGCTGGGGCGACGTTTACGCGTACGAGGTCGACGGGCTCGGCCACGCGAAGCTGATGGACGACGCGAACGTTCCGAGCCTACTCTCCGCCCCCTATCTCGGCTACGGCACGGCGAGCGACCCCGTCTACGCCGATACCCGGAGGATGATCCTCTCCAGCCGTGGCAACCCGTACTACTACCGTGGCCGCGTAGCCGCCGGAATCGGGAGCCCTCACACGCCCCGCGGGTACATCTGGCCGCTCGCGTTGGTGACGCAAGCGCTGACCTCGACCAGCTCGACCGAGGTCGCCCACCTCGTCCACGAGATCGTGGACAGCGACCCGGGCGACCACCTGTTGCACGAGTCGTTCGACCGCAACAACCGCAAGGCCCTCACCCGGCGGCGCTTCGACTGGCCCAACTCGCTGTTCGCGGAGCTGATCCTCAGCCGCGATCTCGGGATGCCACCCTTGCCGACGCCGTCGACGGCGGACCTCCCGATGCTCTGAGCGGTCCCCTTGATTGAAGGGGCGTGTTAGCTTGCCGCGCGTGGCTGCGGGAGGATCCTCGCCGAAGGCAGCACGCCTGAGGCTGCATGCCGCACTTCCCCGCCTGGCGTCCTCGGAAGCCGCACCTCTCTGGGCCGCTGCCGCCGTGATGCTGGTCGGCATCGCGCTTCGCGCTCCCACAGCCTCGTTCTCGGGCACGAGCGTCCACGATTTCAACCATTTCATCTACCCGCACCCCGGCGCCTACTCGGATGTGGCGTCGCTCTATTTTCGCCACCACCTCGATACGCATCCGGCGCCCTACTTCGACTACGACCTCGAATACCCGGTCCTGATCGGCGCGTTCATCTGGGTCGTCGGGTTCATCCACTCGAGCGTTACCGCGTACCTCATCGCGAGCGCGGTTGTGCTGTTCGCCTGCGGGTTGGTGACGGTGCTGCTGCTCGGCAAGTTGCCTGGCGCGCGCCCCTGGGGGCTCGCGCTCGCCCCGGCGCTCGCCCTCTACGTCGTCTTGAACTGGGACCTGGTCGCGATTGTCCTGACTATCGGTGCTGTGCTCTTGTTCCACCGTAATCGAGACGGCTGGGCGGGCTTGCTCCTGGCGCTTGCCGTTTGGACGAAGTTCTTTCCCCTTCTCGCCCTGCCGCTCCTGTTGCTGATCCGAATCCGGGAGGGCCGCCAACGGCAAGTCGCGATCCTCGCCGGCGTGTTCGTCCTCGTCACAGTCGCTCTCAACGCCCCCGTCGCATTTCATTTCGCACACGGGGGCGGGCTCGCGGTGCGCAAGTCCTGGGAGTACTTCTTCACCTTCAACAGCGACCGCCCGGCGGCGAGCAACCTATGGACGCTGGGCGCGGGTCGGCTGAGCAACCTCACGACCCACCAGATAAATGATCTGAGCGCTGGCCTGGTCGTCGCTGGTCTGGTGGCGATCGGGGCACTGCTCTGGCGGGCGGTACCGCGGGTCGGGATTCGGGCTCTCGCACCGGCGCTCCTCGCGACTCTCGCGTGGTTTTTCTTTCTCAACAAGGTCTACAGCCCTCAGTACGGGCTCTGGATCGTGGTCATGCTCGCGCTGGCCGGGGCGCCGATCAGGCTAATCGCGGGGTTCGCGGCTGTCGATCTGGTCTATTTCCTAACGGCCTTCGGGAAGCTGGCCGGGAACACACTCGCCGTGAACCAGATCAATCACGCGGTCGCCGTGCGCGAGCTGATGATCTTGGTGATCGTCGGCTGGGCAGTCTGGCGCCTGGTGGTCGACGGCAACGAGGCGCCGAAGGGCGTCGTTACCTCGCGCGGGTCGCCGGCAACGAGCGCGCCGACGTGAGCGGCCTCGAGGCCGGCCGCGACCACGCGGCGCCTAGGGTGTTCCCCAGATAGGTGCCGTTCGTCCGCAGAGGCAACCTGGGAACACTCACCGCGTCGCTGGCCCTGGCGGCGATCGCGCTCGCCTGCGCGCCAGCATGCGCGTCAGCTCTGAGCCCCAGCCAGGCCGGTTACCTGCGGGCGGCGGAGCGCGGCGTGGCGAAGACCCACCAGTGGTGGAGCCGCGGGCGGCACTGGTACGTGTCGACTCTGGGCGGGACGAACTCGGCCTCGCTCTGGGGGGTGGTGCCGCTGTTCGAGGCGCTCAACGGGATCCAGCTCGCGGACCCCTCGCCCCGGCACCGGCATGCGCTCAACCGCTTCGCCTGGGGCGCCCAGCGCTACCTGAATCCGAACCTCGAGCCGGTGCCCGGGTTCGGCCCGAAGCCCGGCCAGCGTGAGGAGGGCAAGACCACCTGGTTCGACGACAACGGCTGGTGGGGGCTGGCCTTCCTCGACGCCTACCAGGCCACCGGCAACAGCCGCTACCTCTCCGACGCGGAGATCGCTCAGAACTTCATCAGCCTGGGCGGCTGGGACACGACGCCGGGCAGGCCAGGAGGCATCTGGTGGAACACGAACCACAGCTTCTACGCGGGGGAGTCGCTCGCGGGCGGCACCCTGCTCTCGGCGCGGCTCTATGCGATCACGCACGACCAGCACTACCTCGACGACGCCCGAAAGTTCATCGCCTGGGCCGACGTCTGGCTGACGGATCCCAGCACGGGCCTGTACGCCCGCCTCCGCAAGCCGGGCACCTACGGGGGTGCCTTCACTCCGCAGTCGACCGGGGCGCCGCAGCCGGCCGGGGCGACACAGGCCAGCGCGGCCGCGGCCGACCGCAGGGCGTTCGTGAAGAACCCCGACGAGGCGGCCAAGCTCGAAGCGGCCAGCGGCGGGGTTGTGGTCGGGAGCGGAGCCCAGGCGGCAAACAACGACCCGCCCTTCGCGGCGTCGCCGATGCCATACGTGAACGGGCCGATGATCCTCGCGCACCGGATCATCTGCGACCAGATCGGGATTACGACATACTGCGACCGGGCCGATCAGCTGGCGGCGAAGACGCTCCAGGTCTACCAGCGCTTCTGGATGGGCCCGCAGTTCGACTTCTGGTACGTGCGCACGATGCTCGAGTTCGCACAGGAGGACGGCAGCGCGGACTGGTACAGCATGCTCGCGAGCAACGCCGGTCGCGCTCTCCACAAAGCCCGCGGCCGGCACGGCCTCTATCTGCGGACCTGGTACGGGAAGGGGCCAGCGGCTGCAAGCGCGCCGAAGGGGAGCCTGCAGCTGCACGCCGCGAACGCGGCGCTGTTCGCCTGGATGGCGGCCCTCGGCCGCTGAGCTAGATCCCGGCGCCTGTCGCCAGCAGCGCGGCGAGCGCCAGGCCCGGCTCCCAACAGGAGGCCGACCGTGTAGGCGATCACGAGCCGCCCGCCCCTGACTCGATCATTGGTGAGTCGCTCGATCCGAAACCCGTCCGCAGGTCCGGACGCAGGTACGGACCCGCCGCCCGCACCCACGGACGGCTGCCAGGCACGGACCGGCCCTTCGCTCCCCGCCGACCGCCCGCCCACAACGATGTTTTAGTGCGGGCGGTCGGCGGCTAGCTCGGGCCGGTCGGTGGTGGGATGTGAGCAGGTGCGGGCGGCGGGACGGTTTGGGGTGGTTTGCGTCATCAGAGGTGATGCCGAGGAAGAGAAGGGTCCAAGGAGAGATGGAGACGATCAGCTTCAGGGATCTGCAGGTCTTGGACTTCATCTGCAGGTTCGGGGTGGTGAACAGGACCGCGGTTCAGTGGTGGGCTGGCACGGGAAGGTCGGTGACGCTCGATAGAGAAAGGCGGCTAAGGGAAGCCGGGCTGATCGACGTTCACCCGCCGATCGGACGAAGTGGCCCGCTGATCGCCGTCACCTCCCGCGGCCTGCGGCTCGCCGACCGCACCGAGCTCGGGCCCGCCCGGGTCTCGGTCTGGTCCGCCACCCACTCGGTGGTCTGCGCCCAAGTCGCCAGCTGGCTCGAGGGCCCCCGCTGGCGCGAGCAGGTCCTCTCCGAGCGCGAGATGCTGGCCGAGGAGCGACGGCTCGGGGCGCGCTGCTACTCCGTCAGACGCGGCTACCCGGAGCGCGGCTGGCATCGGCCGGATCTCTATCGCTTCACCCTGGAGGACGGAGAGCCCCGCGAGCACGTGATCGAGGTGGAGCTGACGGCGAAGGCGCCGGAGCGGCTTCGAGGGATCCTGAAGGCCTGGGACGAGCACAAGTACGTCCACCCCCTGCGAGGGCTCGGGAGCGAGGAGATCTTCGACCCCCGCCAGCAGACCCCGCACGCGGTCATCTACCTCTGCGCCCCGAAGCTGGTCCCCTTCGTCGAGCGGGCGATCAAGAAGGCCAGAGTCGGCTCCTTCATCCAGGTGCAGAAGCTCTGGTTCGAGCACTCCCCCTTTGCCCGACCTGAAAGCCAGCCTAGCGGCGGCCGAGGCGACGGCCGTCAACCCCCGAAGGGGGTCGGGGGGAGCCCCTTGACGGCCGCGCCGCCGCCGCTACAGTCGCGGCCAGGTCGGGGCAGCATCCGGGCACAGAGTGAGAATGGATCCGTGGTGCGGACGAGCGGTCACGTGAAGCTCCGGAAGGGGAAGCGCGGGTCGGTCTGGTACCTGAAGTACCGGCCACCGCATGGCAAGCAAACCCACGTGCGGCTCGGACCGAACTGGACCGGTCGAGGTCGTCCGCCAGCCGGCTACTACACGCGGCGCATGGCGGAGGAGGCATTGCAGGAGGTCCTGACGGACGCCCGCCGCGGCGAGCTGGATGCGCCGGTGTCGACCGGTGCGACCTTCGCTGACGCGAGCGCGGAATGGCTGCGCCATGCGGCGCAGGAGCGAGCCTGCAAGGCCTCGACGCTGACGGACTACCGCTTGGCCGTCCGCCGCCTCGACGAGGTCCTGGGCACGTTCACGTTGGAGGACATCATCACCGCAACGATTGAGAGCTGGCGCGACGACTGGATCGCTCGCGAGTCTCCTTCGAACCGGACGGTCCAGAAGTACCTCGTCATCTTGGGCTCGATCTTTCGGCACGCCAGGCGGCGCTACGGCTTGCGCAGTAATCCGATGGACGAGGTTGAGCGACCCCGAGTCCGGAGCAAGGTGGAGATCGATGTGCTCTCGCCGGAGGAGGTCTGGGCGCTGGTGCGAGCGGCGAAGTCGGAGCAGGACGCGGCGATCTTTCTGACTGCCGCCTTCACAGGGCTCCGCCAAGGCGAGTTGCTCGCGTTGCGCTGGCGCGACGTCGACTTCGCGCTCCGCGTGGTCCGCGTCCATCGGACCTACAAGAGCGGCAACGGCGTTGACACCCCGAAGTCAGGGCGGGGGAGGGCCGTCCCCATGGCTGACGAAGTCGCTCAGGCCCTAGCGCGGCTGAGCGAACGCGAGCACTTCACCGAGGACGACGATCTGGTGTTCCGCGGCCCGCGCGGCCATGTCAACGCTCAGAAGCTCGGTTACCGCTACAAGGCGGCACTCAGAAGCGCCGGCCTTCGCGAGCTGCGCTTCCACGATCTACGGCACACCTTCGGAACCATCGCGATCAATCGGGCTGACATCGTTCAAGTGCAGGCCTGGATGGGGCACGCCGACATCAAGACGACTCAGCGTTACCTGCACTACAAAGCCCGTGAGGACGAGGCCCAGCTGCTCTCCGGCGCGTTCCGGGCGGGTCTTGCGGCGGGCGACAACACCGGCCGCCCGCTTGCGGCTTAGCTGCGCGTGGCAAAGAAGCAACCACGCCACTCAAAGACAAAGGTCGACCAAGCGGGCCGGGTCCTGACGCGATGGATCCAACAGGATGAGGGCGAAGTGGAGGAGGCCGCCGAGGCGCTCCAGGTCGTTCGCTCATGGCGAGCACGGCATGCAGAGCCTCTGGCCCTTGTAACGCCTGGAGTGCGGAACTGGGTCGATCAGGAGTCCAGCGAGGTTGTCGTCGGCCAGCGCCTCAAGCGGATGCCCCAGATCATCATCAAGCTTGGTCGCTTCCCCTCGATGCGACTAACGCAGATGGAGGACATCGGCGGCTGCCGGGCCGTGCTGCAAGATCCAGCGGAAGTCGATGCCGTAGCTCGTCGGATCGAGGCGAAATGGAAGCTCCGCTACAGCAACGACTACCGGGAAGACGGCAAGCCTGGAACGGGCTACCGAGCACTTCACTACGTTGTCATCCGCCGCGGGCTGCTGATCGAGGTTCAACTTCGCACCAAGATGCAGCACGAGTGGGCCGAGATCGTCGAACGGACGGCGAGTCGACTGGCGTACGATCTCAAGGACGGGCAGGGACCAGACGAGTTGATCGAGTACTTTCGTGTTGCCTCGGATATCCGATGGCTAACGGAAACCGGGCGAAGGCCCGATGAAGGGCTCGTAGCCGAACTCGACGAACTTAGGACTCGCGTTCGGAAGTACTTCCAATAGGTTTCGACTATGCCGCTACGACACTTCCTCCTCATCTACAACCACGACGATCAAGAGCTGATCGAAGCGAGGGATCTCGGTACGAGCGGCGATGACGCTGCCCAGACCTATTCGGATTACGAGGAGAAATACCGCGACCACCACGGGATCGAGATCGTCCTGGTCGGTGCCGACTCACTCGACACCATCCGGACGACGCACTCGCACTACTTCGACGGGGCTGACGACGCGCTCTTCTCGGAGTTGGCAAAGACCTGATCGCTGAGGTCGATTGGCGGCCTCGAAACTTTGTCCCGAATTTGTCCCGAGATGTGCACTTCTGAGGGCAGCTCGGAGCCACTGAGAGCACCTGAGCCGTGCCTGACGGCACTCGATCGCCGCCATTGGGCGTGCTTCTCAGTCCGGAAACCCGGGTTCGAATCCCGGTAGCGGTGCCTCACGAAAGCCCTGCGGAAGCGGGGCTTTTCATTTCTTGACTTCGGGCCGACTGGGAAGTTTGTCCGAATACTGCATTCAGCCGAAAGCGCCGCTTTGCATGGAAGCGGGGGCATCCGGTTAGCTGCCCCAGATCCGCACTGACGGTCTCGCGGCTACACCTGCTTTCACGCGGAAGGAGGTGCGATGAGACAAGGCGGAGTACCACGGCTCCTTGAACCCGTCGCTCTGGCGGCTTGTGCGCCAGAGAGCGATACTGCGGGCCATGTCGCGGGAGAACGTCGCCGTCGTGCTCCGGAACATTGAGACCTTCGAGCATGACGAGGAGGCATGGCTCAGCACGGCCGATCCCGCGATCGAGTGGTATCCGATCGAGGAGGGGCATTCCCTCTCCCGGGGTCATGAGGCCGCCATCCGTGTCCGGAGAAGCTGGCTGGAGAACTGGGAGGGCCATCAGGTGGACGTGGAGGAGATGAAAGACGGCGCGGATAGCGTCGTGGCCTGCTTGCATCTCACCGGCCGGGGCAAGGTGAGCGGGGTGGAGGTCGATCTCCGCGTCTATCAGCACTTCAAGCTGCGCGACGGGAAGATCGTCTACGTCTACGAGTATGAGGACCGGGGCGAGGCCCTCGAAGCCGCCGGGCTGCGGGAATAGAGTCCTCGCGGAGCGCGCGCAGCGGCAGGCTGCCGGCTTCACGGTGCGCTCCCGGTTTGCGCGAAGAACGAAAATGAGCTGAGGTCGCGCAAGACCTTCGCTTGAGCCGGGCAACACGCGAAGGGGGCAGCGAGGCAACCACCTCGAGAAAGCCCCTCAGCGCGATCCTCCGCTAGCCCCACGGCTTCTAGGGAACGCCCACTCCGCCACCCGACGCGAACCCTTCTTTACGAAATCTCAGCGCTCTGCGGCGGAATCTCTACGTGAGCTTGACGCGCCCTGACGGAGCATTGGTCGTATGGCGAGTTTCGCTCTCCTGCGAACAGCGAGACCTGCGCCGAAGGGCGCGGGCCTGTCGATACGCGGCCCTCGCGGACTCCTCCTGCGGGCGCGGACGCGCCTTGGGCGGACTTGGCTCGACCGCGAGATCGCCCGCGGCACGGAGCGCCAGGCTGATCCTGCCCTGGCGCTCCGGCAAGCGCAGCTCGTCTCCTCACGCGAGCGCACGCGACTCGCACGCCGCCTCGAGCAAGTGCTCGCGGATGCTTCGCCGCCGGGGACGCTGAGCGGTGTTGCGCGGGTCGACGTCGGCGCGGTCGAGGTGGCTAGGCCGGTGTTCACCGAGCTGATCCTGTCCCTGCGCTCGTCTGAGGCGGTCGCGGCGCGTGGGGTGATACTCGCGTGGCGCCTCCTCACCGAAGCGACGAGCCCGGTGTACCGACCGCCGGGCGTAAGGCTCGTGGATCCCGATCGCCTCTGGCACGAGTCGCTCGCCGTCCTGTTTGCGCTGCGCCCGCTCACCGTCGCCGAGGTCGCCCCGCAGTGAGCAGCACCGGATCGGACGGCGGAAGGCCGCTCCACGAGGCCGCGCACAACGTTCGCCTCAAGGCACCCCCGGAGCCGCAGGAGCCCAAGGTGCGCACGGGTAAGAAGCCCGGCGCGAAGCGCACGTTCAACGAGGCGGCGCACAAGCTCGGCTACTGGCGGCCCGAGACTCCAACTGACACGGAGGCCGAGTCCGAGGCGGTGCGCAAGCGCTTCGAGGCGCTCAAGGACAGCCAGCGCGACGTCATCGCTGACGCCAGCAAGGCCGCCCTCGCCCTCGGCGCGCTCGGCGTCGTCTACGGCGACATCGGCACGAGCCCGCTCTACACCGAGCAGGTCATCTTCACGCAGAACGACACGGTCGCTCGTGCGACTGCGGCGGATGTGTACGGCGTGGTCTCGCTGATCTTCTGGGCGCTGATCATCGTCGTCGGCGTGAAGTACGCGGGCTTCATCATGCGCGCGCACAACCGTGGCGACGGAGGAATCATGGCGCTGGCGTCCCTGATCCAGCGACACAGGGTGCCCCATGGCGTGGCCTTGGTGACGATCGGCCTCTTCGGCGCGGCGCTGTTCTTCGGCGACGCGATCATCACGCCGGCGATCTCGGTCCTCGGCTCGGTTCAGGGGCTGAAGGTGGTCGAGCCGGACCTGGCGCACCTGGTGGTGCCAATCTCGGTCGCCATCCTCATTGGGCTGTTCATCCTCCAGCGACGCGGATCGGGCACGATCGGATCGCTGTTCGGACCGGTGATCCTTGTCTGGTTCGCCGCGATCGCGCTTCTGGGCCTCCACCAGCTGTCGAAGGACCCGGCGGTGCTTCAAGGGCTGTCGCCAACGTGGGGGGCTCGGTTCCTCGCTGAGCACGGGGCGGAGAGCTTCTTCGTGCTCGGCGGCGTCGTCCTCGCAGTGACGGGCGCCGAGACCCTCTACGCGGACAGGGGCCACTTCGGTGCAGCGCCGATCCGGCTTGGATGGTTCGGGATTGCCTTCCCCGCCCTGATCCTGAACTACCTCGGCCAGGCGGCGATGATCCATCACGATCCAGGCACCGCGGTCAATCCGTTCTTCCTGATGGCTCCCGGCTGGGCGCGCATCCCGATGCTCTTCCTGGCCACTGCCGCGACGATCATTGCGTCGCAAGCCGCGATCTCGGGCTCCTTCTCGGTCGCGCGACAGGCGGTCCAGCTCGGCTTCCTCCCCCGCCTCAACATCCTCCACCCCTCGAAGCTGGAAGGCCAGATCTACGTCCCGATCGTCAACTGGGCACTGTGCATCGGCGTGGTCACCCTGGCGCTGGTCTTCCAGTCCGCGGACAAGCTGGGAGATATCTACGGCGTCGCCGTCACGGCGACCTTCGTCCTGAACACGCTGCTCTTCCTCGCTGTTGCCCGTTTCCTGTGGGGCACGCCGCGGCGCAAGCTTGTCCCGATCGCCATCTTGTTCCTAACGGTCGAGGTGGCCTTCTTCGCCTCCAACATCATCAAGATCGAGCACGGGGCGTGGCTTTCGCTGGCGCTCGCACTGGTGATCTCGCTCGTGATGATCAACTGGCGGCGGGGGCAGACGATCGTCACCCGCGGCAGGACTGAGAAGGAAGGGCCGCTGACGTACTTCCTCGATGGCCTCGAGGCCCAGGAGGAGCCGCCGACGAAGGTCCCGGGCGTCGCCGTCTACCTGCACCCAGCCAAGGAGACCACCCCGCTGGCGCTCCGGATCGAGGTCGAGAACACTCGCACGTTTCCGAAGCGGGTCGTGATCGTCTCCGTGGACCTGGTCAGCATCCCGAACGTCGACGAGTTCGAGCGCTTCACGGTCGAGCGGATCGGCGGCGAGTTCAACGTCTTCCACGTGACGGTCAGGGCCGGCTACCACGACTCGCTCGACATCCCCGCGGCGCTGCGCCTCTGTCGCAAGCAGGGGCTGCTGGAACGAAACCTCGACCTCGAGCACGCCTCCTACTTCGTCTCGCGAATATCCATCAAGCCGACCGAAGAGGTCCCCCCGGTCACCCGTTTGCGGAAGAAGCTGTTCGTAGTCATGGCCCGGAACGCCGCGAGCCCGATCGACGCCTTCCAGCTTCCCAGCGATAAGACGGTGATCGTCGGCTCGCAGATCGCGCTGTAGCAGGGCTCGACGGAGCTCGGCGCGCCCGATCATCGGCAGTGAGCAGGCGCCGATCAGTCGTGCAGCGACGGCGCGTACGAAATGCCCACGATCAATCCCTCGCTCGACAGAAGCCGGACCACGGTCTGGCCCCACGGCTCTTGCCGCGCAGGGTGCAGCAGCTCGAAGCCCGCGCGCTGGAGCTCCTCGCCAGCCGCTGCCACCGCGTCGGCGTCCTCGACCTCGAACTCGACGCTCGCCTGGGGAACGGTCAGCTGCGCGGGCCACGATGGTGTGCCGAAGCACGCGTCCGCAGCCTGGGACAGCGGCCAGACCCCGAAATGCTCGCTGCCGGCGATTTCCTCGCTGTGCCAGTACTCCCCGTCCTCGCCGGCCGCGAGCGGGAGGCCGAGAGCATCGACGTAGAGCTCGCGGCTCTTCGGCGGGTCGGGGGCGACCACGGCGAAGCCCGTGATGAAGAGGATGTCCATGGCCGTCCACCGTAGGTGACAGCGGCGCCGGCGGCTTGAAGATTTCGGACACTCAAGTATCAGGGGTCAGTCAGCCCACCAGTCGCGCTGGCCCTCGACGTCTTCGCGCGGAGCCTCTCCAAGGTTGGGCGCGCCGATGACGATGATCTCGAGGCCGTCCGGCCCGGCCTCGTAGCCTCGCCACGTACCGGGCGGGACGCGCACCATGTCCCACTCCCTGAGCTCGACGATCTCATCGTCGAGCTTCATCCGCCCGCCCCCGCGCACGACCACGTACACCTCCTCCTGCTTCTTGTGCGTGTGGCCGTACGGAAAGCGATAGCCGGGGGGCACGCGCTGGTAGCCCAGGCCGGATTGCTCGAGCTCGAGCGCCTCGGTCGCCAAGCGGAACTCCAGGTCCGGCGCCCCGTCGAAGTTGGACCCGACGTCCGGCAGGTCCTCCTTGAGGTTCCTGAGCGTGAACGGCACAGCCGCAATCCTACGGTGCCTTTTTCGTGTGTGATCGCCGGCGAGATGGCGGATACTCCCATCGATGCCCGCCCCGCTGATCGAGTTCCCGGCCGATGACTCCGAGCGTGCCCTCCGCTTCTGGAACGGCCTGCTCGGCGCCGAGCTTACGCCGAGGAAGAGCGGCGAAGGGGCCGGCTGGGAGTTGGACAGCGACGGCCTGCGCCTCGGTGTTCACGAGCGGGGACCGGGTCCCGGCGACACTGCGGCGCTGCCCTACATCACGGTGATCGATCTCCCCGACGCGCTCCGGCGCGTCGCGGAGCTCGGCGGCTCCGTGATCCATCCCGGTGAGCGCTGGGCCGTCTGCCGCGACTCGGAGGGCAGTCCATTCGCCCTCGCCGCCGGCCAGGAGCTCCGAACGGGGGAGGGAAGCGCCAAAACGGGTCGAAATCGAGGCGATTAAGCACCCGTTAACGCCCGGAAAGTACGGCCAATTACCGATTCTGCGCCTGGGGTCCAAGGTAGGATCGCGCTTGGAGCTGCAGGACTGCGGCAGGAGAAACACTGCTGGGAAGCAGGTGAGGAGCTGAGGAGCTGCTGGAGGATGGGACCGTCATAGGGACCCGAACGGAAGCTCGTGGCCGGCGATCGGTCTGCCCCTGGGCAGGGCGGACGTGAGCCCGGGCGAAGAGGCGGTTTCACCGCGGAGCGCGCGCGTACGGGGGGGCGGCGGATTCACCCGGCTGGCCGCAATCGGCGCCCTGGCCCTGGTCGTGATCGCGATCCTCGTCCTCCTGCTCTCCGGGGGCGGTTCCTCCAACCACTACCGCCTGCTGTTCCAGACCGGCGGCCAGCTCGTCAAGGGCAACCAGGTCCTGATCGGCGGCGCCCCCGTCGGCAGCGTCGACGACGTCACGCTGACCGACAGCGGGCAGGCGCAGGTCGACATCTCCGTCAACCGGCCGCTGCACGAGGGAACCTCGGCGATCATCCGGGCCACCTCCCTGTCGGGGATCGCCAACCGCTACGTCTCGCTCCAACCGGGCCCGGACAACAACCCCGAGCTCGCCAACGACTCCATCATCTCCGAGGTCGACACGACCACTCCGGTCGATCTCGATCAGCTCTTCAACACACTCCGCGGGCCCGAGCGCCAGGCGCTGCGGAACGTGATCCAGGGTTCGGCGACGGTCTACGCCGGCAAGGGGCCGGAGGCCAACCAGACCTACAAGTACCTGAGCCCGTCGCTGGTCGCCACGGACCGGCTGCTCCAGGAGCTCGACCGCGACGAGGGGACCCTCACCAACTTCATCGTCAACGGCGCGAGCGTCGTCTCCTCCATCGCCGATCGCCGCAACGACCTCTCTTCCCTGACCCAGAACGCGAACGTGGCCCTGGGCGCGATCGCGAGCGAGAACCAGTCGTTCGACCAGGCGCTGGTCAACCTGCCGGGAACGCTCCGGCAGGCGAACACCACCTTCCACAACCTCCGGCCCGCCCTCAACGACCTCGATGTGCTCGTCAACGCCGCGAAGCCCGCGACCAAGAACCTCGCCCCGTTCCTGCGCCAGCTCCATCCGGTTCTGACCCGCTCGGTCCCGGTCTTCCGGGACCTGAACCGCGCGGTCAATCTGAAGGGGAAGTCCAATGACCTGGCGGATGCCACCGGCGACCTGACGGCTCTCCAGAAGCGGGCCGCCGAGGCGGTGCCGATCACCGTCAAGTCGATGCAGGACTCGCAGCCCAACCTGCAGTTCCTGCGCCCCTACCTGCCCGATCTGATGTCCGCCGTCGCTCACCTGAACCAGGTCACCGCCTACTACGACGCGGACGGGCACTACGCGAGGGTGCAGCCGACCGGGCTCGGTGTCATGGGGCTCAGCGGTGGCCCGCTCAATTACACCTTCACCCCCCAGAACGCCGCCAACGTCTTCAACGACTACGGCCCCTTCGGGACCACCAACAACAACATCTTCCGCCGCTGCCCGGGCGGCGCGACGCCGATCGTCAGCGGCAGCAACCCCTTCGCGTCCCCATCCCCCGCCGGCGTCTTCCTCGGCCCGCCCAATGGCGCCCCCGCCAGCCCCTCCTCCTGCAACTCCACCCAGGTGGTGCCCGGACCATGAGGCGCATCGTCCTGATCGCGGCCGGCCTGCTGCTCGCGGCGATGCTGATCGCGCTGCCGGCGATCGGCTCCAACGGAACCAGCGGCACCTACCTGGTCAGGGGCTACTTCGACAACGGTTCCTTCGTGGTGTCGGGCGAGCAGGTCCGAGTCGCTGGGGCGACGGTCGGCACGGTGAAGTCGGTCGACGTCTCCGGCGAAGACGAGACCGCCAGCCTCGAGGGCGGCCCGCACGCGGTCCCGGGCAAGGCGGTGGTGGTCATGGAGATCACCGACTCCGGCTTCAAGGACTTCCGCCAGGACGCGAGCTGCCTGATCCGCCCGCAGTCACTGATCGGCGAGAAGTACATCGACTGCACGCCCACCCAGCCGCGCGCCCCCGGGACCCAGCCTCCGCCTCCGCTCGAGAAGATCCCCGACGGCCAGACGGGCTCCGGCGAGTACCTGCTGCCGCTGGAGAACAACGGCAAGACCGTCGACCTTGACCTGGTCCAGAACATCCAGCGGCTGCCCTACCGCGACCGCTTCAGGCTGATCCTCAACGACCTCGGTGCGGGTCTGGCCGGCCGAGGACAGGACCTCGGCGAGGTGATCGACAGGGCCAACCCCGCGCTGCGCCAGACCGATCGCGTCCTTGCCATCCTGGCCGCCCAGAACCAGCAGCTCGCCAGCCTGGCCAGCAACGGGGACGCGGTCCTGAAGCCGCTGGCGGATAACCGCACCCACATCACGAGCTTCTTCCACAACGCCGCGATCTCGGGTGAGGCGACCGCCGAGCGCAGCACGGCCCTCGAGGAGAGCCTCCGGAAGTTCCCAGAGACGCTCCACCAGATCAGGTTGACCTCGGCGAAGCTGAAGGAGTTCGCGGACCAGGGCACGCCGCTGTTCACCGACATCAATCGGGCCGCTCCGGGTCTGAGCAAGGCGACCGTCAACCTGCCCAGCTTCGCGCGCGAGGGCATCCCCGCCCTCACCTCGCTCGGCAACGCCGCCCAGACCGCCGGCCCCAAGCTCGTGCAGTCCGATGGCCTGCTCACCGATCTGGCCAGCACCGCCAGCTCATCGGTCTCTGTGGGCCAGAACTTCTCCGCCTTCCTCGACACCTTCACGAAGACGCAGGGCTTCCAGAACCTGATGGACTTCATCTACAACTCGGTCGGCTCGACGAACGGCCTCGACAAGTTCGGGCACTTCCTGCGTTCCAACCTGCAGCTGACCAGCTGCGTCGAGATCGCAGTAACCGTGCAGTCGGGATGCGAGGCGTTCTTCCAGGCGCCCACGACGACCCCGACCACGACCACCAAGAAGAGCAAGGCGGCCAAGGCGTCCAAGGTCCGGAAGCGCGCGGGGCAAGCTGTCCCCGCTCCCGCAGGTCGACGTCCCCAACATCCAGCAGCTGATCCCTCAGCTCCTCCCGAATCAGAGCCCGGATCAGAGCCAGCCGACGACGCCCGGGGGCACCAAGTCGGACGGGACGACCACGACGCCGCAGGAGAACCCGTACCAGAAGCCGTCCGGCCGACAGGACGTCTCGATGAATGAGGCGTCGATGTTCCTCCAGTTCCTGCTCGGGGGCGGAGCATGAGGGGCGGGCGTGTCGGCAGCCTCGCCGCGAGCCCGACGCTGGTCGGGGCCGTGACCGTGCTGGTGGTCGTGGTTGCAGTCTTCCTCTCCTACCAGGCGAACCAGGGCCTGCCGTTCGTCCCCACCTACAAGCTCTCCGCCCAGCTGCCCAACGCCGAGACGCTCGTGCCCGGCAACGAGGTGCGGATCGGCGGCATCCGCGTCGGCCAGATCAAGTCGGTCGACCCCGAGACCGTCGATAACGCGCCCTGCCCGAACGACCCGACGCGGCAGTGCACCACGCAGGTCGCCAAGGTGAACATGGAGCTCAACCAGGACCTCGACCCGCTGCCGGAGAACTCGACCGTGGTGGTCCGAGCGAAGTCCGCGCTGGGCCTGAAGTACCTGGAGATCGACCGCGGCAACTCCAGCCAGGGCTTCAGCCCCGGCTCGACGATGCCGCTGACCGCCGCTCGCCCCGAGCCGGTGGAGATCGACCAGGTCTTCAACATGTTCGACGACCCGACCCGCGTCGCTATCCAGCAGAACCTGCTCGAGTTCGGCAACGCGCTCGCGGGCCGCGGGGTGGACCTGAACGAGGCGATCGGCCAGCTGAAGCCACTGGTCCAGGTGCTCACCCCCGTCATGAAGAACCTGGCGGACCCGAATACGGGCCTCTCGAACTTCGTCTCCTCCCTTTCGGCAACCGCCGCGGAGGTAGCCCCGGTCGCCGAGATCCAGGGCCAGCTCTTCGCCGACCTCGACACGACCTTCGCCGCGTTCGCCCGCGTCTCACGACCGTTCATCCAGGAGTCGATCTCCCGCTCTCCGGCGGCCGAGGACACGGCCATCGCGACGCTGCCCACGATCCGGCCGTTCCTAGCCAACACCGCGAAGCTCTTCAGCGAGCTTCGCCCCGGCTTCCACGCGCTGGCGCCCAAGCAGAAGGCGGTCGGTCAGTCCATCGTGGAGGGCGTCAAGGCGCTCGCTCTGGCGCCCGCCTTCAACGCGCAGCTGGACCCGACCGCTCAGGCGCTGCTCAACCTCTCCAACGACGGCGCCGCGCGGCAGGGGATCAACTCACTCACCCAGTTCAACAACACGCTCGGGCCGCCGCTCTCATTCATCACGCCCGCGCAGTCCGTCTGCAACTACGCGACGCTGCTTTTCCGCAACGTCGCCAGCTTCCTCAGCTCGAGCAACGGGACTGGGACCAGCCAGCGGTTCATCGTGCTGCAGCCGCCGATCGGGCCGAACAGCGAGATCGGGCCGAGCTCGGCGCCGGCGAACGGCGGCGGCCAGCCCTCCAACTTCCTCCACTACAACCCCTACCCGAACACCGCGGCGCCCGGCCAGGAGCGTGAGTGCGAGGCGGGCAACGAGCCCTACATCGCCGGCCAGCAGGTGATCGGCAACGTCCCCGGCAACCAGGGAATCCACACCGAGGGACAGATCCTCCAGCAGGTCCAGAAGAAGAAGAAGTCCAAGAAGAAGGGCAAGAAGTGACCGGCGCGCCCTCCAACAAGCCGCCCGAGGCGCCCAAGGCCAAGGACTACGACGAGCGGATCTACCGCAAGGGTCACCCGCCGCATCGCGTTCGCAACGCGCTGATCCTGATCGTCCTGGTCGTGATCGGGACCTATCTGGCCTGGACCAAGTCGATCCCCTTCCAGTCGCACTTCGAGCTCCACGCGGTCTTCAAGAACGCGGCCAACATCCGCAAGGACTCGCCGGTCCGCATCGCCGGCGTCAACGTCGGCAAGGTCGAGAGCGTGAAGAGCGTCTGCGACACCGGTCTGACCGGCAACTGCGCCAGCAACTACTCCGACGTCACCTTCACGGTCGACGACAACGGTCAGCCGATCCACAGCGACGCCCAGATCGAGATCCGCCCGCGCATCTTCCTCGAGGGCAACTTCTTCCTCGACGTCCGTCCGGGCAGCCCGAGCGCTCATTCGCTCTCGAGCGGCGACACCGTCCCCGTGACGCAGACGTCCACGGCGGTCCAGCTCGATCAGATCCTGACCTCGCTGCAGGCGCCCGACCGGGCCAACCTGCAGAAGCTTCTCGAGGGGTACGGGACCTCCCTCACCCACAAGCCGACAGCGGCCGACGACGTGACCCAGGACCCCGAGGTCCAGGGCAAGACGGCCGCCCAGGCGATCAACCAGTCCTTCGTCTACGGTCAGACGGCCGCCCGCGATTCGGCGATCGTCAACGAGGCGCTGCTGGGCTCGGCCCCGCACGACCTCTCCAACCTGATCGCCGCGCAGGCGAAGGTGTTCGGCGCCCTGACGGGCCACGAGTCCCAGCTACAGGGCTTAATCAGCAACTTCAACACCGTCACCGGGGCGCTTGCCTCGGAGTCCGCGAACCTGCAGCGCACGATCAAGCTGCTCGGGCCGACGCTCAAGATCGCCGAGCCGTCGCTCCGCCACACCAACTCGACCCTGCCCTTCCTGCGCGCCTTCGCCCGCGACCTGACCCCGGGGATCCGCGAGCTGCCGGCCACGATCGCCGCCTCGCAGCCCTGGATCAACCAGACCGCCGCGCTGCTCGGCAAGAACGAGCTGGGCTACATCGCGGGTCAGCTTCGCGCGGCGGGCCCGGGAGCAGGCAAGTCGGCCGCTGATGGCCGCGGCCTCTTCTCCCAGCTCGGGCTGACCAGCGGCTGCGTCGACAACGAGCTGCTGCCGGCCGGCGACGTCGTTTTGAGCGACTCCGGCAGCGGATACAACTTCAACACCAACGTGCCGAACTACAAGGAGTTCGGCTACGCAACGACCGGGCTGGCCGGTGAGAGCGGGACGTTCGACGGCAACGGCCCCTCGCTGCGCTTCTTCTCGGCCGGCGGCCCGACCCCGGCGGGAGGCCCGGTCCCGAACCTGCGATCTCCCGTGCCGGGTGGCAGCTCGCGCGGCAACGCGCTCTGGGGCGGCTCCACGACCCCGCCGATCGGGACGCGCCCCGGGCTCGGCTCCAAGCCTCCTTTCCGCACCGACATCGCCTGTCAGAACAACCCGCTCCCCGACCTGAACGGCCCACTGGCGGCGCAGGGACCGCCCGACCCCGCCACGTACCCATGAAACGCGCAATGAGAGAGCACAGCCGTGACGTGCTGGCGATCGTCGCCCTGGTCCTCGCCGGGCTCTTCGCGGTCACCGTGATCCTGGTGAACCAGCGCGCCGTCCTGCCCAGCTGGGTGCCGCTGATCGGAACCGACCGCTTCGAGCTGAAGGCGGATTTCTCAACCGCGCAGGCGGTCACGCCGGGGCAGGGCCAGTCCGTCGACATCTCCGGGATCAAGGTCGGCGAGGTCAGCAGCGTGACCCTCGAGAACGGGCACGCGGTGGTGGGGATGGAGGTCGACAACAAGTACGCGCCGTTGATTCACACCAACGCATCGCTCCTGCTCCGCCCGAAGACGGGCCTGAACGACATGGTGGTGGAGGTCGACCCGGGCACCCAGTCCGCTCCGGAGGTCAAGGAGGGCTCGACCGTCCCCCTCGCCTCGACCCAGCCTCAGGTCAATCCGGATGAGTTCCTGGCGTCGCTTGACGCGGACACCCAGCAGTTCCTCAAGCTGCTGCTCGCCAACGGGGCGGAGGCCCTCGACCCGGCCAAGGGGCGGGACGTGAAGCTGTCCAACGCGCTGCGCCGCCTCGATCCGTTCGCCCGCGACATCTCCAGGATCAGCGGGGCGCTCGCGACGCGCCGCCAGAACATCGCCAACTCGATCCACAACTTCCAGCTGCTCTCGACCGAGCTCGGCAACCGTGACCAGGACCTGGTCAACTTCGTCGATTCCTCGGACGCGGTGCTGGCCTCCTTCGCCAAGGAGCAGGCCTCGATTCGCAGCGCGGTCAAGGAGCTGCCGGCGACGCTGAAGGTGACGAAGGGTGCGCTGACCAGCTCGAACAACCTCGCCCTCCAGTCGGGCCCGGCGCTCAAGAAGTCCCTGCCGGGCGCCAAGGCCACCGGGCCCGCCCTGCGCGCCCTGCGCGCCCTTCTTCCAGCAGACCGCCGGCCCGATCCAGAACCAGATCCGGCCGTTCACCGTCCAGGTCAAGAGCCCGGTCACTCACGTGGCGCAGATCTCGCAGGGCCTCGGCGCTTCGACCCCGGGCCTGAAGACGGGATTCACGGACCTCAACACCGGACTCAACGCGCTCGCCTACAACCCGCCGGGGTCCGACGAGGGCTTCCTCTTCTACGTCCCCTGGCTCAACCACAACCTCACCGCGGATTACGTGCTCCAGGACGCGTACGGGCCGATCCGGCGCGGCCTCGTGCTGGTGAGCTGCTCGACGGCCTTCACCGCCGATGGCACGCTGCTCGCCGAGCCCTACCTGCGGCTGCTCTACCAGCTCACCGGCGCGCCGCGGGCCAAGAACATCCCGGGGTGCACCTCATGAGCAATCGCGGGCCGACAGTCGGGCAGATTGCGGTCGCGGTGGCCTTCGCCTTCTCGTGCTTCGGGCTGCTGCTCTTCCTCTGGGCGACCTTCGGCGGGCCCGTGCCCCTGAAGCCGGAGGGCTACCGGATCAAGGTTCCCTTCAGCGAGGCCACGCAGCTGGCGCAGGAGGCCGATGTGCGCATCCACAACGTCTCCGTCGGCAAGGTGAAGTCCGTCGACCTGGCCGACTCCGGACCGAATCGTGACCTGGCGGTGGCGACGCTCGAGATCGATACGCCGTACGCCCCGATTCCCGCCGACACCCGCGCGATGCTGAGGCAGAAGACGCTGCTCGGTGAGACGTATGTGGAGCTGACGCAGGGAGACCGCAGCGGGCCGAACCTGCCGGAGGGCGGAACCCTGCCCAAGGCGCAGGTCCAGCCGGCGGTTCAGCTCGACGAGATCTTCAGGACCTTCGACGCCAAGACACGGGCGGCGTTCCAGACCTGGATGCAACAGCTCGCCATCGCGAGCGCGGGTAGGGGCGCCGACCTCTCCGCCGCGATCGCAAACCTCGAGCCTTTCGCCGAGGACGCCAACAAGGTGCTTCGCGTTCTCGACACCCAGCAGGGAGCGGTGCAGCAGTTCGTGCGCAACACGGGAGTCGTGTTCCAGGCGCTCAGCGAGCGTCAGGGCCAGCTCCAGGGCCTGATCCGCAACTCCGGCACCGTCTTCCACACCACCGCAGTGCGGAACAAGGACCTCGAGGCGACCTTCAAGGCGCTGCCGACGTTCCTGGACGAGTCGAGGCTGACGCTCAACAGGCTGCAGAGCTTCTCGCGCAACGCCAACCCGCTGATCACCCAGCTCCACCCGTCGGCGAGGGCGTTGAGCTCGGACCTGAAGCCGATCGCCAAGGTCTCACCCGACTTCAAGGGCTTCTTCGTCGGTCTGCGGAAGACCGAGAAGCGCGGCATCACGGGTCTGCCCGCGCTCCAGCAGCTGCTCGACGGGGACCTGCCGCCCCTGTTGCACGAGTTCGTCCCCTTCGGCCAGCAGATCACGCCGATCGTGGCGGAGATCGGCCGCTACCAGCGCGACCTCACCGGATTCCTCGGCAACGTCACCGGCACGACGGAGGCCCAGACGAGCACCGAGGCGGGCATTCTGTCGCACTACATCCGCAGCTCCGCGCCTCTCTACCCCGAGGACCTGGGTATGTTCGGGCCCACCGCGCTGAGCGAGCACCGGCTCGCGTACTCGCGGACCAACCCGTACATCGCCCCGGACAGCGCGCTGAACGTCGCCGGTGGCCTCTCCACTTTCGACACCCGGCCCTGCACCAGCCCACCCGGCCTGTCCGTCGGCCTCGGGCCCGCCTCCTCGTACACGAGCAGCTCGTTCTTCAAGAACCGGGCCACGTTCGACACTCCGCAGGAGATGTTCGACGAGCTCAAGACCACCGCCTTCGGGGGCAAGACCAACAGCGCGGCCCTGCCCTCGCCGGCATGCTCCAAGCAGCCCGCACAGCCCTCGCTCGGGCGGATCCCGGAGATGAGCGACTACACGCATGTCTATGCGAATCCTTGATCCCGGTAAGTTCGCCCGGAATGGGTGCTTTACCGACTATTTGGGACGGTCGATTTCAGGCGTGTAATTCGCACAACTAAGCCCATTTCGCTGTGTTAGGTTCAGCGATAGAAGGCAGATCCAAGGGCTGGCGCGCCCGAACTTGGGGCGGTCGTCAGGGAAATGCCAAACGGAAAAGGAGTGGTATGCGTAACCGCAAGTATCTGATCGGCGCCTTGGTGGGCGTGGTCGGGGCGTTGGCCTTCTCTGGCGTCGCCTCGGCTGCTCCCATCTCGCAGTCGCTGGAAACGACAGTGACGCCGGCAAAGCAGGAGCAAGAAGGTGTTCGGCGGCGCTTCGCTGCACAACATCATCAGCACGACCGTCGACAATTTCGCGGCGTCTCAGTCGCCGAAGACGACGACGTTCACGATCGACCCGAACGTCAAGTTCGTCAACGGCAACATTCCCGTCTGCCCGCTCAGCGCGATCCAGGGCAAGTTCACCGCCCAGGCGCAGGCTGCCTGTCCGCAGAGCATCACGGGTCAGGGAACTGTCCAGGTCAACGGCGGCGCGATTGGCGGCACGGTGACGTTCTTCAGCGGTGGGCCCAGCACGATCTACGTGCAGACCGACATCGGACCCAACGCGACGAGCCTCACGATCATCGGGACGATCACGGGCAAGATCCTGACGTTCAGCAACATCCCGAACACGCCCGGCCTGATCCTGACCAAGTTCGACACGACGTTCAACAAGATCAAGACCGGTAAGCAGAAGGTCAAGGTCAACGGCAAGAAGAAGACGCAGCCCACCTATCTACTTCATGGCGCGCTGCAAGAAGGGCAAGTGGAAGACAAGCGAGACCACCAACTTCTACAGCGGCGAGACGCTCTCGGCGTCCGCAACGCCTGAGAAGTGCAAGGCGAAGGGTTCCAAGAAGAAGAAGTAGGGATTCCTTCAATTGAAGTTGCGAGAGGGGCGGCCTTCGGGCCGCCCCTTTCTTTGTGGATCGACGAGTAGGATCAACTGGTTCACAAGGGCCGGTGGTCAAGGGAAGTCCGGTGAGAAGCCGGCGCGGTCCCGCCACTGTGACCGGGTGATGAGCTGAAGCAACGACCACTGGGGAGTCCTCGACTCCCTGGGAAGGCGCGGCAGTCGAGCCCGGAAGCCAGGAGACCTGTCCCCGGCCAGCCAATACGACCCTCGAGGAAGGGGTGGCTCACAGATGAGAATCACTGTCTCGATTGCGGCGCTGGCGTCGCTGGTGGCGCTTGCCGTGCTCGGCTCGGCGAGCGCGAGTGCCAGCGTCGGCGCCGATCTGCGCGTGGTTGGCTCGAGCGGCCAGCTCGACGACATCACCCAGTACAGCGACACGACCACCATGCCCACCAGTCCCCAGGCCGAGTGCTTCGGGCCGGGCAGCGGAGGCACCGGCCAGGGCGTCGGCGTCCCGGGCGCGAACGCGCTCGGCGTTGTCGTCGAGGCCGCAGAGAGCCGGCAGCGGCTGAACCCGCTGCAGCTCACCGACAAGTTCGTGCCCGACGGGTTCGGGCTGGGCGTCTGCGGCATCGGCGGGCAGGTCGCCACGGGCTCCGCCTTCTGGTACACGAAGGTGGACCACGTCGGGCTCCAGGTGGGCGGCTCGCAGTTCCCGATCCACGCTGGACAGCAGGTGCTCTGGTACCTGGCGCCGAATTTCCCGGCCCCGCCCGAGCTCGTCCTGAACGCGCCGGTGCGCGAGCCGGCGGGGACCCCGTTCCCCGTTCAGGTGCTCGCGTATGGGGACGATGGGACGGCGGTGCCGGCGGCCGGCGCCGTTGTCTCCGGCGGCCAAGGGCCGGTCACTACCGACGTCTCCGGGAATGCCATGGTCGCCGTCAGTGGGACCGGGCAGCGCCAGATCCAGGCGGCGCTCGGCCCGGATATCCCGAGCGCAATGACTGGGATCTGCTCGTTCGACCAGAACACCGACTGCCCGGTGGCGCGAGGGCGGATCATCGTCGGCTCGGATGTGCCCGACAACATGCTCGGGACCGCCGGTGACGACCGGATCAAGCCCCGTGCGGGGAACGACATCGTCCGCGCGCTGGCCGGCAACGACAAGATCGACGTCCGCGGTGGCGGCAAGGACCGCATCAACTGCGGTGGCGGCACCGACAGCGTCAAGTCCGACAAGCGCGACAAGGTCGCCAAGAACTGCGAGCACCGCAGCCGCGGCGGCAAGAAGCACAAGCACGGCAAGCACAAGGGGAAGAGCAAGAAGTGATCCCCGCGCGCTGGGAGCGACATCCGGAATGAAACGCCGCGCCCGGATCCGGCCCAGGACCTGCGCTGGATCGCCCCCCGCCTCCTCGCCGGCAGGCACCGCTACCGGCGGTGGGCACCCAGCTTGGTCCTGGACCGTCCCGGGCACGCCGTCATTCCGAATGGCGCTCCTCCTGGTGGCCGCCCTGGCGCTCTGCGCCACGGCGGCCGCCGGCTGTGGGCTCGGGCCCGGCAAGGACGAGGGCGACGTCGATCTGACGGTCACCCGCGACTACGGGGACAACGTCCTTGCCCAGAAGACGGACTCGATCAGCGAGTCGGACACCGTTCTGCGCGTGACCGACCGAAACGCCGACATCACGACGCGGTACGGCGGCGGCTTCGTCCAGTCGATCGACGGCCTCGCGGGCGCTCAGAGCGGGGGCCGCAGCAGCGACTGGTTCTTCTACGTGAACGGAATCGAATCGCCGATCGGCGCCGCTCAGTACGACCTCTCCGGCGGCGACCGGATCTGGTGGGACTACCGCGACTGGACGGCTGCGATGCGGGTCCCCGCGGTGGTGGGCTCCTGGCCGGAGCCGTTCGCGCACGGCTTTCAGGGGAATCACTGGCCGACCTCGATGGATTGCCGGGCCGACCAGCAGGTCTGCGCGGCGGTGTCACGACGTCTGTCGGTGTCGGGCATTCGGCAGACCGGGCCGGCGGCGGGCGCAATCGAGCTCGACGTCGGGACCTGGGAGAAGATACGCAACGACCGGGACGTCGGACTGCTGTCGGCAGGACCCGATCGCAGTGGCGTCTTCGCCCACTTCGTGGGGAGCAAGAAGCCGCTGCTTGAACTGCTGAACCAGCAGGGTCAGCCCGCCGGGAGCATCGGCAAGGGCGGCGGGCTGATTGCGGCGCTGCGCCCGGGGGATGGCCCCCCCACCTGGGTGGTCACGGGCACCGACGCCAAGGGCGTGGCGGCCGCGGCGAACCTGGTCGGCGACGATCTGCGCAACCACTACGCGGTCGCCACCCAGCCCGGGGCGGGCGCGATCGGGGTGCCCGTACAGTGAGATCCGCTCTTGCCTATACACCTGGGCGCAGCCCTCTGCATCGGGCCTCTCCCGGCGCCGCGGTCGCCTATCTCGGCGCCCTGGCGGTGGTCGGCTTCATCTACTCGAGTCCGCTCGTGCTGGTCGCGGCCGGGCTGGCGACGGCGCTCGCGGGCATCGCGGCGGGAGCCGGGCGCGCCGTCCGGGCCTCGCTGCGGCTCGCCCTGCCGCTGCTGCTCTTCATGATCGCCGTCAACGCTCTGATCACCCACCGCGGCGACACCGTTCTGATCCGCGGCTGGGAGATGCCGGTGCTCGGCAACACGGATGTGACCCTGGAGTCCCTGGCCGCGGGCGCCGCCATCGGATTGCGCGTCGTCGCCGTGGTGCTCGCCTTCGCGGTCTACTCGGCGTGCGTGAATCCGGACCGCGTCCTGCGCGCGCTCCGGCCGGTCGCCCGCCGCTCGTCGATGACCGCGGGGCTCGTGACTCGGATGGTGCCGCTCGCGGCCGCCGACGGCGCCCGCCTGCGCGAGGCGGCGGCCCTTCGCGGTCCCGGCGCCGAGCCGGTTGGCCGCGCGGCGATGGCCCGGCGGCTGGTCGAGGGATCGCTCGATCGGGCCGTCGACGTCGCCGCCACCCTCGAGCTTCGCGGCCACTCGCTGGCCGTGCGGCCCCAGCGGCGGCGGGAGCGCTCCCGAGACGATCTGCCGCTCTACTCGACGAGCGTCCTGATCGTGCTGGCCGCCGTCGCCGCCCGGGTCGGGGGGGCCGGTGGCTTCGAGACCTACCCGCGGATCGAGCTTGGGGTCGGTGCGCTCACCCTGGTGCTCTGCGTGGCGGTGATGGCGCTGGCCGCGGTCCCGTTCATGCTGAGGAGGTGGCGCTCGCGTGGCTGAAGCCGTCCTTCGAGCGAGCGGTCTCTCCTACGCCTACCCGGGCGGGCGAGCGAATGCCCTGCAAGGCGTCGACCTTCGGGTGGAGCCAGGCGAGTTCGTGGTGATCGCCGGGCGGTCGGGCTCGGGAAAGTCGACGTTGCTGCGGGCCTGCTGTGGCCTGGTGCCGCACTTCCACGGCGGTCAGATCGAGGGCGAGCTCGAGGTGGCCGGCATGGACGTGCGCTCGCATGGGCCGGCGGAGCTCGCCGAGGCGGTGGGCCTGGTCGCACAGGAGCCGGAGACGCAGGTGGTGAGCACCACCGTCCGAGCCGAGATCGAGCTCCCGCTGGAGCTCCGCGGCGTCTCCCCGGGCGCCCGGTCGAGGGCGGTCGAGGAGGTCGCGCTCGCCCTCGCGATCGACGGGCTGCTCGAGCGGACGACCGACACCCTCTCGGGCGGAGAGCTCCAGCGAGTGGCTCTCGCCGCGGCGCTCGCCACCCGTCCCAGGCTGGTCCTGCTCGACGAGCCCACCTCGCAGCTCGATCCCGTCGCGGGCGACGAGCTGATCTCGCTGCTGCGCCGCCTGAACGAGGAGTGGGGGGTGGCGGTGATGCTCGGTGAGCACCGGCTGGAGCGCTGCCTCTCGGCGGCCGACAGGGCGCTCGCGCTGGAGGACGGCGCGATCGCCTTCGACGGCGGCCCCTCGGACTTCCTGACCTGGGCGCTCGAGCGGGACAGTGCTCTGACGACTCCCGGCGCCCGACTGCTCCATGGCGTCGGCCTGCCTGCGCCGGCGAGCGTGCGCGAGGCGCGCAGGACGCTCATGGGGTCAGGTCTTGCAATCAAGCATCGCGATGTGGCAATGGAAGACCTGCCCCCAGGGGGGCGCGGCCGCGGACATCGCGGAGCCGTGGCACTTGGCTTTCGCGACCTCTGGGTCGAGCTGGGGCAGGGGGAGGAGCGGACGGAGGCCTTGCGCGGCGTCGACCTCGACCTGGAGCCCGGCGAGAGGGTGGCGCTGATGGGAAGCAACGGCGCCGGCAAGAGCACCCTGCTGAGAGCCGCGGCGGGATTGGTCGAGCCCCAGCGCGGGCGCAGCGAATCGCCGGCCGGTGTGGCGCTGCTGCCCCAGAGGCCGGGCGACCTCTTCGTCCACGAGCGGGTCGGCGATGAGCTTCGCGGCGCCGACGGGGCCGCCTCGCTCCGCCGTTTTGGCCTGGACGGCCTCACGGAGGCGGATCCTCGTGACCTCTCAGGGGGCGAGCGCCAGCGCCTTGCCCTGGCGATCGTGGTCGCCGGGCGGGACGCGCGCGACGGCGAGCTGCCGGGTGCTCTGCTCCTCGACGAGCCCACCCGCGGAATGGACCGGGCGCGCAAGGGAGAGCTGGCCGAGCTTGGACGACAGCTCTCGTCCCGCGGAGCGGCCGTGATGATCGCCACCCACGACGTCGAGTTCGCGGCGACCTTCGCCGACCGCGTCGTCCTCCTGGCCCGCGGCGAGGTGGCAGCCGACGGCACCGCCCGCGAGCTCCTCTCGGGAGGCTGGTATTTCTCGAGCGAGGTGGCGCGCATCCTCGATGGCGGCGCGATCACCGTGGAGGAGGGGATCTCGGCCATCCGCGGCGTGGTCGCGAGCGCGGGTGAGGCCGCGACCCCGGCGCGCGGAGGTGGGGCATGAGCTGGCAGGCGGGCGTGCTGGCAATGCTCGCGCTGACGCTGCTCGGCGGCTTCGCCTGGTACGAGCGCTCGCGTCCGCCGTCCCAGATCGTCGCCCTGGTCGCCGCCCTGGCGGCGATCTCGGTGGCGGGACGGGTCGCGTTCTCGCCGATCCCGAACGTGGTGCCCAGCACGGACATCGCCCTGATCGCGGGCTACGCGCTCGGCGGCGCGCCCGGCTTCGCGGTTGGGGCGCTCACGGGCCTGGTCTCGAACTTCTGGCTCGGCCAGGGCCCGTGGACCCCCTGGCAGATGGCCGGCTGGGGCCTCACCGGAGTACTCGGCGCGGGCCTGGCGGCGGCGACGGGGCGAAGGGTCGGGCGCGTCGGGCTGGCCGTGACCTGCGCGCTGGCGGGCTTCGCCTACGGGGCGCTGCTCGACTTCTCGCTGATGGTCACCTACGGAGGGGAGCAGTCGCTCCACCGGTTCCTGGTGCTCTCGGCCCGCGGCCTTCCCTTCAACATCGCCCACGCCGCCGGCAACGCCGCGCTGGCGCTCGTGGCGGGGCCGGCGATGGCGCGGATGCTGCTGCGCTATCGCAGCCGCTTCGAGTTCGCCTGGAAGCCGGTGTCCGTCACGGCCCCGCGGGCAAAGGGGGCGACCGCCGCCGCCTCTCTGATCGCCGCCGTGCTGATCGCCGGTCCGGCTCTCCTCGGTGGCCAGCGGGCCGACGCCTCCGGGAGCGGCTCGGGGGCCGCGGTCGGCTGGCTCCGATCCGCGGAGAACGGCGACGGGGGATTCGGGTTCGCCCCGGGCGAGGAATCGAGCCCCGCGATGACAGGCTGGGCGGTGCTCGGCCTGGAGGCGGCCGGGGTCAATCCCCTCGACGTCGACCACGGCGACGCCACTCCCATCTCCTACCTGGCGGGCACGGTCGGGGAGATCAGCACGACCGGCGACATCGAGCGGACGATCCTGCTGTTGCATGGTGCCGGCCTCGACCCGCGCCGCTTTCAGGGCCATGACCTGGTCAGGCGGCTGCTGGCCCGGCGCGGCGGTGACGGCTCGTGGGGCGCCCAGGTCAACCCCACCGCGTTCGGCATCCTCGCCCTGCGCGCGGCCGGGGTGACTGGCGGCAATTCCCGCTCCGCGGCGTGGCTGCGCGAAAACCAGAACCAGGATGGCGGCTGGGGCTTCGCGGCCAAGGCCGCCAGCGACGCGGACAGCACCGGCGCGGTCCTGCAGGCCCTCGCGGCGGCCGGCAGATGGCGGTGGAATCCGAGCGGGCGTCTCCTACCTGCGCGACGTGCAGCGCCCGGGCGGGGGCTTCGCCCTGACGGGCGGCCCCGTCAACGCGCAGTCAACCGCCTGGGCCGCGCAGGGGCTGCTCGCGGCCGGCGTCTCGCCGTCGTCGGTGCGCCGCGGTGGCTCATCGCTCGCCTATCTCGCCTCGGCTCAAGCCGGGGACGGTCACTACCGCTACTCGTCATCGAGCGATCAGACGCCGGTCTGGGTGACCGGGCAGGCGCTGCTGGCCGTCAACGGCGCCGCCTTCCCGCTCAACCCGGTGCCCAGGCTGGCGTCGCGCGCGGCTGCCGGTGGCGGTGGGGCCGCAGTCGCGACGGGGGGTGCCTCGGGCGGCGGCGGAAAGGCGAAATCCTCCGGCAAGGCGCCGACGAAGTCCCCGACCGAGACCCAGCCCGCCGAGCCGGGCGATCCCCTTCCGATTGCGCCTGCCTCCTCCACCCAGGACGACGGAGGCGGCGGCATTCCCGGCTGGCTGGTCGCGCTCGGCGTCGTCGTGCTCGGCGGCGGCTGCGTCTGGGGCGGCTGGGTGATGTACCGGCGTCGCCTGCCCTAGGTTTCCTGCAATGGAAGTCGAGGAGGCGATCCGCACTCGTCGCACCCACAAGGCCTACCGGCCCGAGCCGGTCGACCGAGCGTTGCTCGAGGAGGTCCTCGATTTGGCGCGGTGGGCGCCGAACCACAACCTGACGAATCCGTGGCGCTTTCGGGTGATCGGGCCCGAGGCGCTCGAGCGCCTCAAGGAGGCCGCCGGCCCGGAGTCGGCATCCAAGCTCGACCGCGCGCCGACGCTGGTCGTCTGCTCGTGCGCCCTGACGGGCGATCCGATCCAGGACGAGGAGGACCTCCACGCCGCCGCCTGCGCCGCCTACATCGTCCTGCTCGCCGCCCACGGCCGGGGCCTGGCCAGCTACTGGCGGACCCCGGAGGTCCTCCGCACGCCGGAGGGGCAGGCGGCGGTAGGGATCCCCGAGGACGAGCGCTTCGTCGGGCTCCTCCATCTCGGCAAGCCGGTGCAGGAGCAGCGGGCGCCTGAGCGGTTGCGCGCCGACCAGGTCATCGAGTTCCTCGAATGATCTCCCGCGACCGAGCGCTGGCTGCGATGCAGGAGGACCGCTTCGACGTGGTCGTCGTCGGCGGCGGGATCACCGGCGCGGGTGTGGCTCTCGACGCCGCCTCGCGCGGCTACTCCGTCGCGCTGGTGGAGCGCGGCGACTACGGCCAGGGCACCTCGAGCCGCTCCTCGAAGATGGTCCACGGCGGCCTCCGCTACCTGCAGAACTTCGACCTCGGGCTGGTGCGTGAGGCATTGCTGGAGCGCCAGCTGCTGGTCCGCCTCGCTCCCCACCTCGTCTACCCGACGCCGTTCCTGGTTCCGGCGCTTGGCGGCGAGCGCAAGAACCGGGCGATCGGAATCGGCCTCAACATGTACGACGTGATGGCGACCTCGCGCATCGGGCGGGGTCGCAGCCAGCGCAACGAGCACCGCGAGGAGGCCGAGTACTGGTCGCCGGACCGCCACCGCACGATCTCCGGCGAGGAGGCCGCGGAGCTGATCCCGGCGCTGGAGCCGATGGAGCCGAGCTCCGCCTACCTCTTCTACGACTGCCAGACCGACGACGTGCGCCTCGTGCTCACGGTGCTGGGGGAGGCTGAGCGGTTCGGCGCCGTGATCGTCAACGGGGCCGAGGTGACGGAGGTGCTCGAGGAGGACGATCGCGCCGCGGGCGTCGCCTTCACCGAGGCCGAGTCCGGGGAGCGAATCGAGGTCCAGGCGGACAACGTCGTGAACGCCACCGGCGTCTGGGCCGACCGTATTCGGCCGGAGGAGCTGCTCACCGAGGAGGAGATCCCGAACATCCGGCCCAGCCGCGGGACCCACGTCACCCTGTCGAACGAAGATCTCGACATCGGCACCGCCGCCTGCATCGTCCCGGCGGCCGGCGACCGCACGATCTTCGCGCTGCCCTGGTACGGGCGGGTGCTCGCCGGGACGACCGACTTCGACTACGAGGGCGACATCGATCACGTTCCACCGAGCGGCGACGACGTCGAGTATCTGCTCGATGCCCTCAATTCCTACTTCGGGACCGATCTCGGCTCGGGAGACCTGACGGGCGCCTATGCGGGCGTGCGCCCGCTGATCTCGACCGGCGATCCGAAGAAGTCCGTGGACATCTCCCGCCGGGCCGAGCTCTACGAGACCTCGTCCGGGATGCTGACGATCACCGGCGGCAAGCTGACCACCTTCCGGCGGATGGCCGCCCAGGTCGTGGATCGCATCGTCCAGCGCGACGGGCGTGAGGCGGAATGCCGAACCGACGACATCCCCCTGGGGATGCCGGCCCGCCCCGAGGACCTGGAGACGGGCGTCGAGCTCCCCGACGGCGCAACCGATCAGCTGGCCTTCCGCTACGGGCACGCCGCCCGGGAGGTGCTCGACCTCTGCGATCGGCGGCCCGAGCTGGCCGAGCCGATCGTCCCCGGGCACCCCGACCTGATGGCCGAGGTGGTGATCGCCGCCGGGCGCGAGCAGGCGCGCTCGGTCGCCGACGTCCTCCTGCGGCGCACCCGCCTCGGGCTGGTGGCGGCGACGGAGCTTCGCGACGGCGAGCGGGTCGATGCGGTCGCCGCCGCGCTCGGGCGGGAGCTCGATTGGAGCGGTTCGCGCGTAGCGGCCGAGACCGAGGCGTGGAGAGGCGTCAGCGAGGCCGAGGGCCTTGACCCGGGCAGGGCGCTCGCGCGGTAGCGGGCGGTGCCTGGATCCGTGCCTCTAGCATGCGCGCCTTGATGGCCCTGACCGACGAACACCTCGCGGAGCTTCATCGCCGCGCGCGCGAGCTCGGCGTGGAGCGCTACCGGATGCTGCCTCGCGACGAGCTGATCGAGGCGATCTCGGAGAGATCGGAGGGGGAAGGGGAGCCAGTTCCGGAGCCCGAGGCGGAGACCAAGCCCGACGCCGACACCGAGCCCGAGGCGGAACCTGAGGCCGAGGCCGAGACTGAGGCGGACATCGAGACCGAGGACGTCTCCGGCGTCCTCGACCGGATGCCACAGGGCTACGGGTTTCTCCGCCTGAGCGGTCTGAGCGAGGCGGAGGGTGACGTGTACGTCTCCGCCTCGCAGATCCGCCGCTGCGAGCTGCGTCCCGGCGACCAGGTGAGCGGCCCCGCCCGGGCACCGCGCCGCGGGGAGCGCCATCGCGCCCTCGTCCGGATCGAGGCCGTCAACGGACAGCCCCCGGAGGAGGAGCGCGGGCACTTCGAGGACCTGACCGCCGCGCCGCCTCACCGGCGCCTGCTCCCGCCCGACGCTCCCGGCGACCCGCTGGTCCGCGCCGTCGACCTGCTGGGACCCCTGGCGCTTGGCCAGCGAGTGCTCGTCGTGGCCCAGCCGCGTTCGGGCCGGACCACGCTCCTGCGCGCCCTGGGATCGGCGATCGCGGACGGGGGCGCGCATCTCTGCGTGCTGCTCGCGGACGAGCGGCCCGAGGAGGTGCCGCAGTGGGAGAAGGCCCTTCCGCAGGCCGAGATCTTCGCGGCCACCGCCGACCAGGAGCCGCGGGACCAGGTTCGCGCCGCCGAGCTGGCGATGGGCCATGCCAAGCGGCTTGCCGAAGCCGGCGAGGACGTGGTCGTCCTGATCGACTCCCTGAGCAGGCTCGCCCGCGGCTACCGCGACCCGGGTCGCGTCAAGAGGATCTTCGGCTCGGGCCGAGAGCTCGCGGAGGACGGCAGCGGCTCCCTGACCGTGATTGCGACCGTGCTCGACTCGGACGAGCGCGGGGCGGAGGTGAGGGAGGCGCTGGAGACGACCGAGAACCTCCTGCTGCGGCTCGACGCCGGTCTGGCCGCCAAGGGCATCGTGCCCGCGCTGGTCGTGGCCGACTGCCGGGCGTCCGGCGAGGACGAGCTGCGCGATCCCGAGGAGATGGACAAGGTCCGCCGCCTGCGCGAGGAGCTCGGCGGGATGGAGACTGAGGAAGCGGCCCAGGCGCTCTCGGACCAGATCGTGGCGACCGGGAGCAACGCGGAGCTGCTCGCCCGGCTCTAGCCGGCCATGGCGCCGCGACGCCCTCACCTCTCGGACGTCCTTCACCTGCCGCGCCTGCCCGGTGTACCGGACGTCATGCATCGGGTCCGGGTTCCGTCGGACCTCGGATCGGTGACCACGGTCGCCGCCGAGGAGCAGCCCGACGCCGTGGGGCTCGACGCCGAGATGGTCGAGCACATCTGGGATGGGGCACTCGACCTCTACCGCAGCGGCGTCCATCCGGGCCTCCAGCTCTGCCTGCGGCGCGAGGGGAGGGTCGTCCTGGACAGAGCCGTCGGGCACGCTCGCGGCAACGGGCCGGCCGACTCCGAGGAAACGCCCAAGGTCCCGATGACGACCGAGACGCCGGCCTGCATCTTCTCGGCCTCGAAGGCGGTCACCGCCATGGTCATCCACCTGCTCGACGAGCGCGGGCTGCTCCACATCGGCGATCGGGTCAGCGAGTACATCCCGGAGTACGCCCAGAAGGGCAAGGAGGGCACGACCATCGCCCATGTTCTGGCGCATCGCGCCGGCGTCGCCTCCATGCCCAAGGACGCGCTCGACCTCGACTCGCTCAACGACTGGGACCGGATCGTCCGGCTGATCTGCGAGGCGAAGCCGACCGTTCGCCCGGGGCGGCTGCTGGCCTACCACGCGGTCTCGGGTGGGTACATCCTCGGCGAGATCGTCCGGCGGGTCACCGGGGAGACCGTTCGCGACGTGCTGGCGAAGGAGATCCTCGATCCGCTCGGCTTCCGGTGGATGAACTACGGCGTGCGGCCGGACGACGTCGACGAGGTCGCGCTCAGCTACGTGACCGGCCCGCCGATGTTGCCGCCGCTCTCGACCCTGGCCACACGGGTGCTCGGCGCGCCGCTCGACAAGGTGGTCGAGGACTCGAACGACCCGCGCTTCCTGACCGCGCTGATCCCCTCGGCAAGCACGGTCACGAACGCCAACGAGCTCTCGCGGTTCTTCGAGATCTTCCGCGCGGGCGGGGAGATGGACGGCGTCCGCGTCATGACCGAGCGCACGATCCGGCGCGCGCTGACTGAGCAGTCGCACCTCGAGATCGACTTCTCCCTCATCTTCCCGACCCGCTTCTCCTACGGCCTGATGCTCGGCGCGGACTACGTCAGCCTCTACGGCCGGGACACCGACCTGGCTTTCGGGCACCTCGGCCTGATCAACATCATGGGTTGGGCAGATCCCGAGCGGGCGATCTCCGTTGGCCTGATCACGACCGGAAAGGCCATCGTCTATCCGGAGCTGCCGCGCTTCTACGGCCTGATGCAGCGAATCGCGAGCGAGGTCCCGAAGACCTCAGAGGCGAGCTGGTTGCAGGGCTAGGCGCGGTCGCGGCCGCCGTAGGCGATCGCGCCCCAGGACGGCTCCGCGGAGAGCTCGATCAGCTCTGAGTCGCGGTCCGGCTGGACGTACCCGAAGGTCTGGGTCGACTCGTCGAAGACGATGTCAAGCTCGCCCTCCTTGACCCGCTGGTCGAGCCAGGCGCCGCGGAAGACGAGGCGGCGAAGCCAGTGGACGAGGCTCTTGTTCGAGGGGCCCACGAGCTCTTCCCAGTTCTCGTTGACGTGCCCGCCGAGCGGGGAGCAGGGCTCCCGGATCTCGCCGTTGACCGCGAGCTCGAGCAGGTCCTCCAGCTCGTGCTCGTCAAGGCCCTGGCGGACGAAGTCGAGCTTCACCGCGGCCTGCTCGACCCGCTGGGCGAAGTCCCGCTCGTTGAAGGAGAAGCGGAGCTCTCCGTACTCGAGCACGTAATCCGCGCCCGACTCGTAGTTTCCTCTGCGTGCGGTCTCGTCCACGGCGTTGGTGCATCTTTGCGGATGAGGGTCGTCGTCGCCAGTCTTTGGGGGGTCCTGAACGGCCGGTTGCAGCAAAAGGGAACCCAAGGTTGGCGTCGACGGTTTGCTAGCGAAAAGCGCATCCCTCCAAATGGTCGTTGACGAGCCCTGCGGCCTGCATCGTCGCGTAGGCGGTCGTGGGTCCGACGAAGACGAAGCCATGGCGCTTCAGTTCCTTGGCCAGCGCGGTCGACTCCTCCGTGACCGCGGGGATCTCCGAGCCGGTACTCGGCGTCGGGCGCGTCTCCGGGTCCGGGGCGAAGCCCCAGACCAACTCGTCGAGGGTTTCTCCGGCGGCGTGGAGCCTGCGAGCCGCCTGGGCGTTGGCGATCGCCGCCTCGATCTTCTTGCGATTGCGGATGATCCCGGCGTCCGCGAGGAGTCGCGCGACGTCCCTCTTGCCGTAAGCGGCGATCTTCTCGATGTCGAAGTCGTCGAATGCCCGGCGGAAGTTCTCTCGCTTGCGCAGGATCGTCAGCCATGACAGGCCAGACTGGAACGCCTCCAGGGTGAGCCGCTCAAAGAGCTCGGACTCGCCATGGAGGGGCCGTCCCCACTCGGAGTCGTGGTAGTCGACGTAGTCGGGCGTCCCGAGGGCCCAAGGGCAGCGAGACTTGCCGTCGGGCCCCTCCTCTACGCCGTTCACGGCTGGTAGGGCGGAGCCACGCCCCAGCCCCAGCGCGGGGTCGGCGCCTCCTGGGGCACGTCGTCGGCGCCGGGCTCGGAGTTGTGGAGGGCGAGGCGGGTGCCCCACTCGACGTATGCCATGAACGCGGAGCGGAACTCGGGGTCGTCGGGCAGCTTCGCGTCGTCCGCCGCCATGCTCATCAGGGTCGCGAACCGCAGGCGCTGCTCCGGGGTGATCCCGAGGTCGCGGTGCTTGCCGACCATGCGGTGGTAACCGCCCAGCTCGTTCGTGTAGTCGGCCGGCCCGCCGAAGACCTCGCACCACCAGAGCGCCACGTTGTGGCGATGCTCCTCGCTGACGCCCCCGGGGAAGAGGGGAGAGATCAGCTCGTCGCCCTCAACGCGGTCGTAGAAGGCATCGATCAACCGCTCGAAGGCCTCGCGTTCGCCCGCCCATTCGTACAGCGTCGGTGGTTTCGCCGGTTGCGCCACGGACTGAAGCTACACACCGCTGCTTCTCGTCCAAAGCGGTACCGGTACCGCACGAGCCAAACCTCGAGCTAGCTGCGCTCCTTATGCAATTCCACCTCGTAGACGCTCACGCCCGTTCGGCGCCCACCGGCATCCGGAGGCGACATCGCGTTAAGTGCGTCGTCGGCCCGGCGTAGATCCTCCTCCGTCTCATAGATCGTGATGCCGAGACCCTTTCGTCCCTCGCGGTCGACAAGCATCCACAGCTCTTTCACGACCTCCAGCCCTTCGGGCGGCGATTCCCAATTGGCCTCGGCCTGGCCGCGTGCCGCCTCGATCGCCTGTTCAACGCCATCTGGCTCGCCCTCGAACGTCGCTATCCGTGCATACATGGCGCGCTCCTCTCCGATTGAAACTCGATCACCTGACTCTATTCCCAGCTGAGTGGGCGTCAAGAGAGAAGCCCCCGGCTCGGTCTCCTGCTTTCCATGCAAAGCAGCTATTCCGACAGCCCGGCGGCTTCGAGGGCTTGGGCGCGGTCGAGGTAGTAGTCGGCTTCGACGATGAGGCCGTCTCGCAGGCGGTGCAGGACGGCGAAGGACTGCGTGTAGGGCGCGTGAGCGCCCTCCCCGACCATGCTCGTGCAGGCAATGAAGCGGCCATCGCCCACATCGATCAACTCTTCGAGGCGCACCTCGATCGGCCCCACCAACTCGATCAGGCTTCGCATGCGCTCCAGCGCCGCCGCACGTCCTCTGTAGACACCGGCGTCGGGCCATCCCGGGCCCTCGCGATACACAGCATCTTCGGCCCAGAACTGGTCGGTCACGGCGCCTGGACCAGACTCATTCCAGACCTCGTAGGCCCGCCGGATTCTCTCGGCGTCCGCCTCCGACATCGACTAATCCGAAAGGCCGGCGGCTTCGAGGGCCTCTGCTTTTGTTGCGAACCCTTGAAGCCGAACCTTAAGCCCGTCGCGGAACGTCCACACGTCAACCACCATCTGATCGACGGCGATGCCCTCGCGGCCGCGGCCTCGCCAGCGAACCGGCGCGACGACCGCGTCGCCTGCGTCAATGAACTCCTCGGTGGGCTCGATCCGGATCTCTTCGAATGCCTCGAAGGGCAGGCCCCAGAACTCCCTTGCCCCGGAATGTCCGCTGTACCGATCGGCCACAATCATGCCCGGGAGAGGGATGAGCTCGAAGTCTGGACTGGCGTCGCTTAGGACGGCTTCTAGGTCACGACGGTTCCACGCCTCGTAGGTTGCTCGAATCGTCTCGACATTCTCCTCCGACATTGCCTAGGCAGTATCTCGCCAGAAACCGCTG
>CAWCIP010000013.1:0-246198 GCA_963795665.1 uncultured Solirubrobacterales bacterium
TCCGAGAGTCCTCGTTCGAGGTATCTACGAAACTCTTCCCGAAGGTCCTCCAGCAACTCACCCGCGAGCGCGGCGCTCATCTGCAAGGCAATCACCGTGGGCACAACCGTGATCACCCGCAGCTCGGCACCCAGGGAGCTCGAGATTCGCTGGGCCTCCTTCAGGGCGAGATCCGCCTCCTCGGTTCCGTCATACGCGATCCCGATCAGGTGGAAGCCCGCGTGCTCTTGGCGGGCGAAGCCGCGCGGCGCGACTGCCACCGCGCACGGCGCGCCCCGCAGCAGGCTCTCCCCCACGCTGCCGGGAAGTATCCGCCCGACCTTTCCGGCGATGTGAGGATCCGACCACGATCAGATCCGCATCCTGGTCCTCGGCGTACTCGTAGAGGGCTCGGGCTGCCGACCGCCCGCCGCCCTCACCGTCGAGGCTCGCGCGAATGAACTCCGCCTTCCCCAACCGGTGCCGCGCGGACTCATAGAGGCGCTCCTCCAGCTGGGCAGAGAGCTGTCCGCCGGCGATCGCCTGCTCGAACGGGATCCGGGTCCGCGGTAGGACGATCGCGACGTGAAGCTCGGCGCCGTACACCTCTGCAAGTGCCTGGCCGAGCACCAACGCATCCTCGGACTGCTCGCTCGCATCGAAGCCGACAATCACCTTGCTCATATGGCGAACCAAACCACCACCGTCGCGACGGGCATATCAGTGCTCACGTCGGGACTCCTGTCCGCGCTGACCACCTAGTTCGCCTGACGTCGCAGTCGTAGGCTTCTTGAATGTCTGAGAGCGTGAGCCTGCCCGACCTGCCTCCGGTGTCGTGTTCGCTGGCTGTCTTCGCCCCATCGCCGGCGTTGACCATCACGCTCGAGCCGAGACCTGGCGAGGAGCCCGACATCCATCTGCATGCCGGCGGCCAGGGCTTCTGGGTTGCGCGAATGGCGGCACGACTCGGCGCCAGGGTGAGTCTCTGTGTCCCCCTGGGGGGCGAGACCGGCGACGTGCTCGAGTCGCTCCTGACGGTGGACGGGATCTCCGTCCTCTCGGTCGAGACCGAGGGCGCCAACGGCGCCTACATGCATGACCGGCGGGGCGGTGAGCGCGAGGTCATCGCCGAGACCTCGAGTCCCACCCTGGCGAGGCATGAGCTGGATGACCTCTACGGCGTCACCCTCACCGCGGGCCTGGATTCGGTGGCCGTCCTGGTAACCGGGCCGCGCAACGAGGGCGTCCTCCCACCGGAAGTGTTCGAGCGCCTCTGCCGGGATCTGCGAAGCAACGGCCGCCTCGTCCTGGCTGACCTCAGCGGCGAGCCGCTTACCGCCGCGCTTCGAGGCGGCATCGACTTCCTCAAGGTGAGCGATGCGGACCTCGTCGACGATCGGCGCATGGACGACCGGGAGCTGTCGTCAGCGGTCGAGGCCGCCGGCCGTCTTCTCGCCGAGGGTGCGGCGAACGTGCTCGTCACCCGCTCGGCGGAGCCGGCACTGCTCCTCGGGCGAGAGCGCTCGTTCATGGTCCACAGCCCGCATTTCGCACCGGTCGACGAGCACGGTGCCGGGGATTCGGTGTTCGCCGGAGTCGGCGTGGCGGTCGGGGCGGGCCTGCCGGTCGAGGTCGCGGTCAAGCTGGGGGCCGCGGCTGGAGCGCTCAACGTCGCCCGTCACGGGCTCGGGACGGGCCACATGCGCGAGGTGTCGAGACTCGCCGAGGAGGTCCGGGTCGATCCGGTGCGGCTCGATCAGCTCGGGGCCGACGGCGAGACGTCCGCCGCTTCAACCGCCTCCTGAACCAGCGGCAACAGTTCATCCACGAGGCCGGGCGTGCAACAGATGGTGAACTCCGAGTGCGGCGTCCATGGCTCGCCACCGTGGTCGAACGCCTCCGCCCCCGCCTCGCGAGCAATCAGCACGCCGGCGGTCACATCCCAGGGAAGGCTCGAGAGCATCACCGAGACGTCTAGACGCCCGGCGGCGAGCCAGGCCAGGTCGAGGCACTCGGAGCCATGGACCCGGACCCGCAGGCAGCGCGGCACCAGGAGCTCCATCAGCTCACGGTGGACGTCGTTCTCGATCTTCGCCCGTGGCCCGACGGCGAAGTCGGAGAACCCGACCATCGCGTCATGCAGGCCGGACGGCTCGAGTACGTTGATCCGCCGGCCGTTCAGCCATGCGCCTCCGCCCCGGTGCGCCACGTAGCGCTCGCCGATCAGGGGCAGGTCGATGATCCCGAGCACCGGCTCGCCGAGCTCGATCAGCGCGAGCGAAATCGCGCACAGCGGGCTGCCGTTCGCGAAGTTGACGGTGCCGTCGATCGGATCCAGCACCCACATCGCCTCGCGGGTGCTGCCCGACTGCCCCTCCTCCTCTCCAAGGAAGCCGATTCCCGGGGCGATCTCCTGAAGGGCCGCGCGGATGGTCTCCTCGATCCTGAAGTCCACCTCGGTTGCGTAGTCGCGGTCGCCCTTGCCGATCACCGAGCCGATGTCGCGCCGGCCCCGGCGCAGGAGCGCCGCGCCGGAGTCCACGGCCCTCTCGGCGGCCAAGAGCAGAGCCGGGTCAAGCGTCACGCGTGAGCCTCATCGGCTTCGCGGCGGCGCAGCAGCCAGCGACGTAGCTCGTCGGCGCCCCAGACGATGAACGGGAAGGGAGCGGTGAAGAGCAGCATGTGCGGGCTCGAGCGCGGCGGTGTCCGAGGAGCGACCTGAAGGGGCGGCGGGTAGATGATCAGCGCCGAGAGTACGAGCTCGAAGGCGATCCCCCAGAGCAGCAGGCGGTTGGAGAACACGCCGATCGATCGCAGCGAGGCGCGCTCGGTGCGAGCGGCGAAGGCTGTGCCGATCTGGCCGATCACCATGCCGAGGAAGGTCATGGTCGTGGCCTGCTGGTAGGCGTGGTGCAGCGGATGTCCGGATCCGGTGGGATCGCCGGGGACCAGCCGGCGCCGCCGAGGACGTAGAAGAAGCCGGCCATCGCGAGCGGCGGCGCAGATCACCCGAGGAAGAGCCAGGCGCGAACCAGCATCGCGCGGACGGATCACGCCCTCGGACCGCGTCTCGCGGCGGGCGCTGCATCAGGCCCGGCTCGGCCGGCTCGCGGCCGAGGGCAAGCGCGGGCAGCGTCTCGGTCCCGACGTCGAAGGCGAGCAGCTGGAGGACGGTGAGCGGCAGCGGAATCGCCGCCGCCGCCGAGCGCGAACACGAGGAACGGCGTTACCTCGGGCGTGGCGTGGGCGAAGATGTAGAAGATGAACTTGCGGACGTTGTCGTAGACGCGCCGCCCGCCTTCGATCGCCGCGACGATCGTGGCGAAGTTGTCGTCGGTGAGGACCATGGTCGACGCCTCGCGGGCGACATCGGTGCCCGTTGCCCCATCGCGACGCCGATGTCGGCGCGCCGCAGGGCCGGCGCGTCGTTGACGCCGTCGCCGGTCATCGCGACGACGTGCCCCTCCTCGCGCAGCGACGTCGGCGATGCGGAGCTTGGTCTCGGGAGAGCTGCGGGCGAAGATCAGCTCGTCGCCCGTCGCGCAGGAGCGAGTCGAGCTCGCTCGTCGGTCATCGGGTCGAGCTCGCTCGCCGATCGACGACCGCGGAGTCGCCCGTCGCCGATCCCGACGCGGCTGCGCGATCGCCGCCGCGGTGAGGCCGTGGTCCCCGGTGATGACGATGACCCGGATGCCGGCCCGGTGGCAGCTCGCGACCGCGTCCGGCGACCTCGGGTCGGGGCGGATCGAGCATCGCGACCAGGCCGAGGAAGCGTGAGGTCGGTCTCGGCCTCCCTCGCGCGCTCGGGGACTGCCGTCCGGCGAGCGGTCCGCGCTGGGCGACGGCGAGCACCCGCAGCCCCTGGCTCGCGTAGCCGTCGACGATCGACTGAACCCGGTCGCGCTCGCTCGCGTCCAGTGGCGCGCGCCTCGCCGTCCGCGGCGATCGAGCTGCACCGTGGGAGCACGGCCTCGGGCGCCCCCTTCGTGTGCACCCAGAGCCCTCCGCCCGCGCTCGTCGACCGTCGACATCAGCTGGAGCGAGGGGTCGAAGTGGAAGAGGGCGCCGCCGGTCGCGCTCACGCCGCGGCGGCGTCGAGCGTCGACGCCGAGATGCGCGGCGGCCTCGAGGATCGCGACCTCGGTCGGGTCGCCGACGTGGCTCCGGCGTCCGCCGCGTCGAGATGCGGCGTTGTTGCACGCGACCATCGCCGTCGGCCAGCGCCCGAAGCCGCGGCCCGGTCTCCGCCGCCGTTGGCCCTGCGGCTCTCCGTCCTCGAGGCTCGAGCGTGCCCGACGCGGTCCAGATCGACGTGGCCCTCATCCGGTTCTCGGTCAGCGTCCCGGTTTTGTCGGTGCAGATCACGTTGGTCGAGCCGAGCGTCTCGACGGCGCTCAGCCGCTTGACCACGCGCTCCGCCGCCGCACCAGGTCCCGGGCGCCGACCGCGAGAGCAAGCGTGATCACCGGCAGCAGTCCCTCGGGAACTAGGCCCACCAGGAGCCCGACCGCGAAGACGACCGCGTCGGATACCGAGAGCCCGGCCACCAGCGTCGCGACCGGGATGAACGCGATGGCCCCCGCCGACCGCGATCACGCGCGATCAGCCAGGCGACCTTGCGGACCTGGTTCTCGAGCGGGGCTGCCCTCGGTCGTGGACTCGCTGGGAGAGCGTCGCGATCCGGCCGAGCTCGGTGTGCATCCCGGTCGCGTAGACGAGGGCGCGCGGCCTCGCCCTCGACGCAGCTGGTGCCCGATGAAGACGAGGTCGCGTGGCCTCGAGCAGCGGGACGCCGGTGTCCGACGAACGCGGCGTCGCGATCGACAGCCGGCGCGACTCGCCGGTGAGGGTCGACATGTCGATCTCGAGAGCCGCCCTCGAGAAGGCGCGCGTCGGCCGAGATCCGCTCGCCCTCCTCGATCAGCGAGCACATCGCCCGGGACGAGCTCGGTCGCGGCGATGCCGAGCTGCCGCGCCGTCGCGGATGACGCGCGCCTGCGAGGGGAGGTAGAGCGGCGAGCGCCTCAACCGCCCGCTCGGCCTGGAGCTCCTGGACGAACGCGAAGATCGCGTTGAGCGAAGATCACGACGACGATCGCGATCGCGACCGGGACGATCCCCGCAGTCCAGGCGAGCACCGCGGCGGCCCACAGCAGCAGCGCCAGCGGATGCGTGAACTGCCGCGCCAGGTCCCGGAGATGGCTCCGCTCCTCGCGTCGGCGGATCTCATTGGGCCCGTACTGCTGGAGCCGGCGCTCGGCCTGGCGCCTGCCGAGGCCGCTCGTGCGCGTCCCCAGGTGCTGCAGCAGCAGCTCCAGACGCTCCTCCGGATCGACGTGAGGCTCGGCTTCCATCTATCGGGAAACGATGACCGTTTAGATGATGCGCGGCTCGCTGAGGTCAGCGAGCGGACGCCACCGTGTGATCTGACTCGCCATCGGGAGCCTCCTTCTTCTCGTCTTCAGCTCTGAGGTGAGTGAGGAACCAATGGCCGGCGAGCTCTGAGACCCGCTCCAGCGCACCCGGCTCCTCGAACAGGTGCGTGGCGCCGGGCACGACGGCGACTTCGTGCGCGCAGCGCATGAGCCTCGCCGCCTCCTCGTTCAGGCGAAGGACCTGCCAGTCCGCGCCGCCGACAATCAGAAGCGTGGGCGATGCAACATCGCTCAGGCGATGGGCCGCCAGGCCGGGCGCCCACCGCGGGAAACCACTGCGCCGATGCCGTTGCCGAGTTCGGCGGCGGCGCAGAGCGCGGCGGCGGCGCCGGTGGAGGCCCCGAAGTATCCAAGGGGGAGTCCGGCGGGCCGTGGGTCCTCCCGGACCTGCCGGGTCGCGGTCACGAGGCGCTCGGCGAGCAGGTCGACGTCGAAGACCTTCGAGGGATCCATCGCCTCTCGCTCGCTGAGCAGGTCGAAGAGGAGCGTGGCGAGGCCAGCCCCGTTCAGTGCCTGGGCGACCTGGCGGTTGCGCGGGCTGAGCCTGCTGGAGCCGCTGCCGTGGGCGAAGAGCACCAGGCCGGCGGGCTCCTCCGGCATGCGGAGATCCCCGGTGAGCCGCACTCGAGCGCCAGGCTCGATTCGGATCGTCCGCTCGATAACCGGCGGATCATCCTGCGGACCTGGGGCCGCAGTTGGGACCGGCGTGTGGGCCGCTGTGAGCAGCTCGATCACTGTGTCGTCCGAGAGCTGGCCGAAATCGACGTACAACTGGCCGATGGCGAAGAAGCCATGGGGCTGTTCGAGGCAGATCACCTCGTCGAACTCGTCCCGCAGGCGGATCTCCGACCCCGGCGGGCCGACCGGCACCGCCAGAATCACCTTCGCGGCGCCTCGTGCCTTCAGCGCCCGACCGGCCGCAACCGCCGTGCCGCCCGTCGCAATCCCGTCATCCACCAGCAGAACCGCCCGGCCATCGACCGGGAGCGGTTCGCGATCTCCCCGGTAGATGCGGGACCGGCGCTCCAGCTCGCGAGTTTCGCGCGCGATGATCTCGTCGATCGCGCGTCTCTCAACGCGGCTGACCTCGACATCCTCGTCGCGAATGAGCTGGATGCCGCCCTCGGCGATCGCGCCGATCCCATATTCGGGCTGGTACGGCGCGCCTATCTTGCGGACCAGCAGGACGTCCAGGGGCGCCTCGAGCGCCTTCGCCACCTCAAAGGCGACGGGAACGCCGCCGCGCGGCAGCGCCAGGACGATCGGATCCTCGTCCCGATATCGCTCGAGGACCTCTGCCAATCGACGCCCCGCATCGCGGCGATCGGCGAAAAGCGCAAGGCGATTGGGCATGCGCCCAGGCTATGGCGGGAAGTGGGCCTCACATCCGTGCAGAGGACCGGTCAGGGATAGGGGGTTGCCACGGATGTGGTCGGGGCGAGGCGGAGTGAACATGGCGCCCCAAGCCAGCGGAAGGACGATGACATGACTCCGAGCGATACCCCACTGCGCGCTCGTCCGGGCGACCGCCTCGTGGTTCGCGGACATCATCAGGGCGAGCCCCAACGCGATGCTGAGGTCTGAAGGCACTCGGTGACGAGGGAGGCCCTCCCTACCTGGTCCGCTGGGAGGACGGCCATGAGGCCGAGGTCTTCCCGGGCTCCGATATGTTCATCCAGCACCTCGCCAAGCCGAAGCGAGCCAAGAAGCGCAGGCCTCCCGGCTAGGTGTTGAGCACGGGTGGGCGATCCGTGGCGGCGGGCGATGCCACGCACGAGGCGCGGGATTACCTTGGTGTGCATGTTCGGCGGTGATCTCAAGATCGGTCGGCTCGCGGGCATTCCGATCAGCATTCATCCGCTCTGGCTGGTGATCGTCGCGCTGATCACCTGGTCGCTGGGTAGCACCTACTACCCGGACCAGGCTTCTGGCATCGCGCCCGTCGCCGCCTATGCGCTCGGGCTGGCCAGCGCTCTGCTGCTGTTCGCGAGCATCCTCCTCCACGAGCTCGGCCACGCGCTCGTGGCGCGCCGATACGGGGTTGAGATCGAGGGCATCGAGCTCTGGCTGCTGGGTGGCGTCGCGAAGATGAAGGGGACCGCCCATGCGGCCGGCGAGGAGCTCCGCTTCGCCCTGGCGGGACCCGGGGTCACCGTGGTGATCGCGCTGCTCTTCTGGGTGGCCGTTCTGGCCCTCCCCTCCTCCACGCCGGATGCCGTAACCGCCCTGCTCGCCTATCAGGCCCTGATCAACACCATGATCCTCGTCTTCAACATGCTGCCCGCGTTCCCGCTGGATGGCGGCCGAGTGCTGCGCGGCATCCTCTGGCAGCGAACGGGCGACTTCGAGCGGGCGACGACACGGGCCGCTCGGGTGGGGCGTGGCTTCGGCTACGGCATGGTCGGGTTCGGAGTTCTCGGCGTCTTCGCCGGAGCGCCAGGGCTCCTCTGGCTCGGCCTGATCGGCTTCTTCCTGATCTTCGCGGGCAAGGCGGAGGAGACCAACGTCGCGCTGCAGTCGACGTTCAAAGGCCTTGGGTTGCGGCGAGTGATGGCAGTGCCGGCTGCGACGCTCGAGGCGAACACACTGGTCGCGGACGCGCTGCGCGACTCGTTTTCCCGGCTCGGTTATCACGCGTTCCCCGTCGTCGAGGGGCGAGTGCCCGTTGGCCTACTCGACATCGACCAGGTCGAGGCGCTTCCCGCCGGCAAGCGGGCGACGACCCGCGTCGGCGACCTCGCCGACCGGGATCCCTCGGTCTTCGTCGATGACGACGTAACCATCGACAGCCTGCTCGCCAACCCCGCCTTCCGGCAGCACGGGCGCGCGATCGTTCGCGGTCACAATGGCGAAATCGGGATGCTCTCGGTGACGGCGATCGAGCGCGCCGTCCGGGCGAGGCGCATGCTCGACGACAACGAGGCCGCCGGGCCGATCCGAGCGAAACGGGTGGCTTGAGCTCATGGGCCTCGGTTACGACGGCAAGCTCTACATCCTCGCGTTCGACCACCGCGGATCCTTCGTCAAGCGCTTCGGCATCGAAGGCGACGCAACTCCTCAGGACGTGAAGCGCTTCGCGGACGGCAAGCACCTGATCTTCGAGGGCATCGAGGCCGCGCTGGCGCAGGGCGCCGATCCCGCTGTGACCGGGGCGCTCGTCGACGAGCAGTTCGGAGGCCCGGCGCAGGTGCCCGAGGAAGCCAAGGCCCGGGGCATCAAGCTGGCGATGCCGGTCGAGAAGAGCGGCCAGAAGGAATTCGACTTCGAGTACGGCGATGAATTCGACGCGCATATCGAGCGCCATGACCCCGATTTCTCGAAGGTGCTGGTCCGCTACAACCCAGCTGGAGACGCCGAGATGAACCAGAGGCAGGCCGGGCGCTTGCGACGTCTCTCGGACTGGCTCCATGAGCACGATCGCAAGCTTCTCTTCGAGCTTCTGGTCCCCGCCGAGGAAGCTCAGCTCGCGAGCGTCGATGGAGATACGGACCGCTATGACGCCGAACTCCGGCCAGACTTGATGATCGGCGCGATCGCCGAGCTCCAGGACGCCGGCATCGAGTCCGACATCTGGAAGATCGAGGGCGTGGACGAACGGGCGGACTGCGAGCGCATAGCCGCTCAGTGCCGAGGAGGGGGACGGGACGGGGTCGTCTGCGTGGTCCTGGGGCGAGGAGCCGACAACGACAAGGTCGACCACTGGTTGCGCCAGGGAGCTCCGGTCGACGGATACGTCGGCTTCGCAATCGGTCGGTCGATCTGGGGTGATCCCCTCGAGGGCTGGATCGACGGCAGCGCCTCCCGGGAGGATGCGGCCTCCCGGATCGGTGAGAACTACCTCCGATTCATTCGCGTCTACGACTCATCGAGCGGACCCTAGTGCTACTTGTTCGCGAGGCGGCAGATCAACACGGGAACATCGGCATGGTGGGCCACCGCGGTGGCGACGCTCCCCATCGCGACGTAGCTGACTCCGCTTCGCCCATGCGAGCCGATCACGATCATCCCGGCTCCACGGTCCTTCGCCACCTCGATGATCCCCTTCCAAACCGGGCTGCCTTGGATCACGAAAGCCTCGGCGTCAAAGCCCGCCTCCTTGGCCAAGGCTTCGCCTTCGGCGGCGATCTCGCTTGCCTGCTGCTTCGCCTCCTCGGCGAAGCCGGCAGGCACCCTCGCGTATGCGACTCCCCAGAACGGAAGCGCCTCCAGGGGCTCGAAGACCGAGAGGACGACCGCGGCTCGCGGCATCTGGAGCTGCCCACCTGCCTGGGCGATCGCCGCCTTGGCGTGGTCGGAGCCGTCGTAGGCGATCAGGACCGGCGCGTCGGATCTCGATTCTTGGGCCATGAAGTCCTTCCTGAGAGTAGTTACCAGGTCAGCTCGATCTCCAGCTCGCGCTCGTCGGTCTCCAGCTCCAGCTCGACCTTCACCTGAACTTCGTCTGGGACGTGGACCTTCATGTGCATCCCGCCGCGCTCGAATTCGATGTCGTTGTTGCGGGCGAGCGTGTCCGCGAAGGCGCGCAGCCGCGCGGCCGCCTCCTCGCGAGACATCGTCTCCTTGGTCTCGATCTCCAGGATGTCCATCGCTCCTCCTTCGTTCTCGCTCTTAGTCCGCCCGGCTGCCGTCCTGCCCGTCGGACCGGAGCATCTGCTCGATCAGCTGCATGTACTGGACCAGATGCCGGGTGCCGAGGAATGACCTGCGAACGCGCTCGTGGGCGTTCTCGCCGATCCTCCGGGCCAGTTCGGGGTCGTCCAGGAGCCGGTTGATCGCGTCTCCCGTCGCGACCAGGTCCGCGGGGTCGTCGACCAGGACTCCGGACTCCCCGTCGACGATCTGGTCCTGGATCCCGCCTACGCGGGAAGCGACGACCGGCTTCGACTTCCACATCGCCTCGGCCACCGTCAGTCCGAAGCCCTCGGCGAGGCTCTTCTGCACGACGACGTCCGCGCGCCGCTGGATCGCGTTGACCATCGCCGCGTTCTCCTGCACGTCGTCCAGCGGCAGGCAGGCGAGGTGGACCCTGCCCCGCACCTCTGAAGGAAGCTGCTCGAGGACGGCGCGAACCTCCGCCAGCACAGCGGCTCCCTCCGGATCGTCCGCCACCCCCGTCACGGACGGCCCGGCGAGGAGCAGGTGCGCCTGCGGGCTGGCCACGTACTCCGCGAAGCAGCGGAGCACCCCGACCGGATCCTTGAGACCGTCCCAGCGGGAGACCTGGACGATCAGCGGAGCATCCTTGGGGATCGGTCCCTCCTGGTCGAGCTCGGCGGCGCGATCGACGCGCGCCGTGCTGCCGTCCTCGCGCTCGAAGACTGCCTGCTTGAAGTGGTCGCCCTCCCCCAGTCCGATCACGTTGAGGATCGAGCGCGTCGCCTGCGGGTCGAGCTCCTCGTTCTTGGGAGAGAAGGCGTCGATCGAGGGTGCCACCAGCCAGAGCCGCTCCGATTCGAGGCCCTCCCAGACGAACTCCCGGCGGGAGAACACCAGGGCGTCGGCATCGTCGACGTAGGGCCGCAGGAAGTCCCAGGCCTCTCGCGCCAGCCCGTTGGGGTGGTCGACGCCTACGTGACAGCGCCAGACGATCTTGGTGCCCGCGCTCTTCACATGCGGAATGAGGCCGGCGGGCTGGGGGTCGTGGATGTAGACGATGTCCCCGTCGCGGACCAGTTCGACGAGCTCGTCGGCGGCCTCGAGCAACGTGTGTTCGTAGATCTCGCGCTGCGCGGACCCGAGCCCGACGCCGTCGCCATCGGAGCCATGCAGCTGGTTGTGGATCCGCTTGGTGACCCGGAAGAAATCGGGATTGCCCCCGACTGTGAGCCAGCGCACGTCGACCCCGGCCCCTCGCGCGTAGGCGAGCAGCGACTGCAGCAGCTCGGCCACCCCTCCGCCGCGGGCGGTCGAGTTGACGTGCCAGACGACACGCCCCTCGAGTACGCGCTGGGCGGTGCTCACCGCCTGATCGACGGCGGCGTAGTCGCCCCCGACAAGGGCCCGAAAGCGCTCGGGGGACGCGGGTGCGACGGGAACCTGGGTGAGAGCGGGCACCGCTCGCCAGACACTAGAGGCTGGGATCATCCCCGCCGATGCTCACCGTGGTCGCGCTCGGCACTGCGACGGCGCTGGCCACCGGGCTCGGCGCGATCCCAGTGTTCCTGCTGCGACCTCGGACCACGGGTTGGGAGCCGGCTCTGTGGGGCGGGACCGCAGGCGTGATGAGCGTCGCCTCGATCGTCGGGCTACTGCGACCGGCGATCCACAGGGGCTCCGCAGCCGCCGTGGTGGGCGGGCTGCTCGCCGGCGTGGCCTTCCTTGCCGCCGCCCACATCCTCCTCAGGAGGCGCGACGTCCACGTCGGACAGCTCAGGGGAGGAGACGTCCGCACGGCGGTCCTCGTCTTCGCCGTCCTCTTCGCGCACAGCCTGCCTGAGGGGCTCGCGGTCGGCACGGCCTATGCGTCCGGCACCGCGGCACTCGGGACCTTCGTCATCCTGGCGATCGCGCTCCAGAACATCCCCGAGGGCACCAGCGTGGCGATCCCGATGGCCGAAGCCGGATTCAGCCGGACGCAGCAGTTCTGGGCCGCCGTCCTCACCAGCTCCCCTCAGCCCGTGGGGGCTGCGATCGCCTACGCGCTGGTGGAGACGGTCGAATCGCTCCTCGCCGTCTCGTTCGCGTTCGCCGCCGGGGCGATGCTGGCACTCGTGGCGTGGGACCTCCTGCCGCGGACGTTCTCGCCACTCAACTGGTCCGGCCCGGTGGGCCTGGTCGCCGGCGGCCTCGTAATGCTCGCGCTGAGCGCCGCGCTCGGCGTCAGCTGACGTTCGGAGGCTCCAGGGGGTCGATCGCCATCGGCTCCTCGTGCCACTCCTGCGGCAGCGCCAGCTCTACGTCGAGGGAGCGGCGAGGCGGCTCCGGGTCTTCGCGCGCCTGGCCGTGGTAGATGAGGGGCGCGAGGTAACGCGCGCTGATCTTCTGCGGTGGCCACCAGAGGGCGTCCAGGGAGGCCTCCCCCTCGCCACCTCCGCCGGCCACCTCGGCCTTCAGGCTGACCGACTCGTCGCCCGCCAGGACCTTGCCGCGCAGGACCGGGCGGAAGGGCTCGGGCGCCGGGCCGGCGCCGATGCGATGGGCGATGTCCTCGGCGGCGGCGTCGGCCTGCTGCGTCGCCAGGCCACCCTGTTTGATCGGGAAGGTCGTCCCGTCGCCGGCCGCGTAGACGCCGTCGAGCTCCTTGACCCGGGAGTAGTCGTCGATCGGGATGAAGCCGCCCGAATCGGCGGGCAGGCCCTCGATCGCGGGGCCCTCCATCACTGGCAACGCGACAGCTTCCGCTGGGCCAAGCACCCGGTCACCGGGGGTCAGCCGGATTCCGTCCTCGCCGACCTCCCGAACGCTCGAGCTCGCGATCACCTCGATTCCCCTCCCGCGGAGCAGATCGGCGATCGCCGCGCTCGCGGTGGGGCCGAAGATCGCCAGCGGGCCGGATTCCGGCGTGACGATCGCGATCTTCACTTCTCCGCCCCTCTCCACGGCGCGGCGCTGGGTCATCAGCGCGATCTCGTAGAGCGGCAGCGACCAGGTCACGCCCGGGGGGACGATGAAGGCCAGGCGGCGGTGCGTGCTCTCGGCGCGGTCGAGGAGGGCATCGGGGTCGAAGGGCTCCTTTCCGGAGGGAAAGGTGACCGCTCCGTCGACGGCCGGGACGAAGCGGCCGCCGGCGCAGACGACGAGGTAGTCGTAGTCGAGCGCCGAGCCATCGTCGAGGTCGACGGCGTGATCCTGCGGCCGCACGGCCTTGACTGCGCGCTGGACGAAGGCTGCGCCCCTCTCCCGCGCCAGGGGCTCGAGCTCGTAGCGCGCCGCGGGGCCGAGGTCGAACGGCTCCTCGACCAGCAGGGGCTTGTAGAGGAAGTCCGGCTCAGGCGCGACCATCGTCAGCGCGGCCTGATCGCCGGTCAGGTCGGACAGGGCGAGGAGCGCCTCGACGCCCGCCACGCCGCCACCGACGATGACTATGCGAGTCCCGTTGCCGGTCGTGTCCTTGGCCACGCCCGGGAGCTTATGAGCTCAGGCGTGGGAACCATCGGTGCGCGGCACCGGGCGACCTACGTAGTTCGCCACACCCGCAAGACCGGTGTGCCGCGCGGATGAACTACGCACGCGCCGGGCGTAGATTCGACGCAACGAACCCGACCACGGAGGGATCCGCAAATGGCCGTCGCAACCGCACTGCTTCGCCGCTTCGAGGACTTGTCCAAGCAAGACGTCGACTACGCCGGCGGCAAGGGCGCCAACCTCGGCGAGATGACCGCGGCCGGCCTTCCGGTCCCCCCGGGCTTCGTGGTGGGCGCCTCCTCCTATGCGCTGTTCTGCGACACCGGCGGGCTGCGCGACCGCATCGAGGAGCAGCTCTCCGCCGTGGACGTCGACGACACCGCGGCGCTCGACGTAGCCACCAAGGAGGTCCGCAAGATGGTCGAGGCGGAGCCCGTCCCCGACGAGGTCGCCAGCGAGATCCGCACCGCGTACCTCGAGCTCGCGGGCGACCGCGACAACCCGCCTGTCGCCGTCCGCTCCTCCGCGACCGCGGAGGACACCGAGGCCGCCTCCTTCGCCGGCATGAACGAGACCTTCCTGAACGTCCGCGGCCCCGATGAGGTCGTCGACGCCGTCCGTCGCTGCTGGTCCTCGCTGTTCGGCGCCCGGACCGTCTTCTATCGCGCCAAGCAGGGCTTCGGCCAGGCGGACATGGACATCGCAGTCGTCGTCCAGATCCAGATCCTCTCCACCCGCGCGGGCGTCATGTTCACTATGGACCCGTCCTCGGGCGACCGAGATCACCTCGTGATCGAGGGCTCCCTCGGGCTCGGCGAGTCGGTCGTCTCGGGCCAGGTCTCCCCCGACCGCTACGTGGTCGAGAAGGAGTCACTCCACATCCTCAAGCGCGACGTGAAGCGCAAGGAGCTGGTGATCGAGCCGCTCCCCGACGGGGGCACCCGCACCCGCGAGCTCTCCGGCGACGAGTCGACGAAGCCTGTGCTGAGTGACGACGAAGTCCTTCAAGTTGCCAAGCTCGGCATCCGCGATGAGGAGCACTACGGCACCCCCCAGGACACCGAGTGGGCCTTCGACGAGGAGGGCCTCGCCTGGATGCTGCAGTCACGCCCGGTCACCGCCTCCGGCGGCGACAAGAGCGAGGAGCTCGCTGAGCATGAGGGTGAGGCCATCGTCCGCGGCCTCGGCGCGGCCCCCGGCATCGGCCATGGCGAGGTGAAGATCATCTCCGACCTCGCGAAGGGCAATGACCTGAAGGAGGGCGACGTCCTCGTCACCCACATGACCGCCCCGGACTGGGTGCCGCTGATGCGGCGCTCCGCGGCGATCATCACCGACTCCGGCGGCATGACCTGCCACGCCGCAATCGTCTCCCGCGAGCTCGGCATCCCCTGCGTCGTCGGCGCCGCCGACGCGACCACGAAGCTTCGCGACGGCGAGCTCGTCACGGTCGACGCAACCCACGGATCCGTCTACGAGGGCGAGGTCGCCCTGGTTGGCGAAGCGGACGACGGGCCCGCCCCCCTAGGGGGTGGGGCACCCGTCACCGCAACCCAGCTGCTCGTCAACCTCTCGGAGCCCTCCCAGATCGAGCGGGCGACGAAGCTCGACGTCGACGGCGTCGGCCTGCTGCGCGCCGAGCTGATGGTCATCGAGGCGCTCGAGGGCCGGCACCCGCGCCTGCTGATCGAGCAGGAGAAGGGCGACGAGTTCGTCGACCGGATGGGCGAGGCCCTGACGAAGTTCGCCGAGGCCTTCTCCCCCAGGCCGATCACCTACCGGATGATCGACTTCCGCTCGAACGAGTTCAGGGGCCTCGAGGGCGGCGATCGCTTCGAGCCCGAGGAGGCGAATCCGATGATCGGCTACCGGGGCGCCCTCCGCTACATGCTCGAGCCCGACCTCTTCCGCCTGGAGCTGGCGGCGATCCGCAAGGTCTGGGACGCGGACCACACGAACTTCCACGTGATGCTGCCCTTCGTCCGCACACCGCGCGAGCTCACCGCCTGCCGGGACATGATGCGCGAGGAGGGCCTCCTCGACCGGCCCGGGTTCGAGCTCTGGGTGATGGCGGAGGTCCCGTCCGTCTACTTCCACCTGGAGCGGTACGCGGAGCTCGACGTAAAGGGCATTTCGATCGGCTCCAACGACCTCACCCAGCTGATGCTCGGCTCCGACCGCGATTCGGGGACGCTCTCCGAGCTCTTCGATGAGCGCGACTCGGCGGTCACCGACTACCTGCGCCTGCTGATCCCGAAGGCGAAGTCACTCGGCCTCGCCACCTCGATCTGCGGCCAGGCGCCGTCCGTGCACCGCGAGTACGCCCAGCTCCTGGTCGAGGCCGGCATCGACGCGATCTCGGTCAACATCGACGCGGTCGACAAGGCGAGGCGGCTGGTCGCCTCGGCAGAGCGGCGCGTGCTGCTCGACGCCGCGCGATCGGGGAGCTGACGGACAGGCCATGGAGGAGCAGCTCAGCGCCCTTGACGCGACCTTCCTCGAGCTCGAGGAGTGCGACGACAGCGCCCACATGCACATCGGCGGCGTCATGCTGCTGGAGCCCCAACCCGGCGGCGGGGCACCGCCGATCGATCTGATCCGCCAGGACGTGATCGAACGCCTCCCGGATCTGCCGCGCTACACGCAGCGACTCTCGACCCCGCGCACCGGCGGCCTGCACTGGCCCAGCTGGGAGACCGATAGGCGATTTCGCGTCGAGCGGCACGTCAAGGTCGCCGGGCTCGCCGCTCCGGGCGGCGTCGACGAGCTCATGGAGTGGGCCGGCGAGTACTACTCGCAGAGGCTCGACCGGTCCAAGCCCCTCTGGGAGATCGTCATCCTCGAGCTGGCCGATGGGCGCTGGGCCCTGGTCACCAAGACCCACCATTGCATGATCGATGGGGTCGGCTCCGTGGACATGGCAACCACCCTGCTGGACACGGAGCCCGAGCGCCGGGCGCCGCGTAAGGGATCCTCGAACGGCTCGCCCGTCGTGCACCACGCGAACACGGTCGAGACGCCGATCCGGGGCTGGCGGCACACCGCCGCCCTGGTCGCGAAGCCCTACCTGGCCCTCGGCCATGCCGCTCTGCGGACCGCCCAGGCCGGGCTCCACGCCGCCGAGTCGGCCGTGGGCGTTGCGACCCATCCGAGCCGCGCCCGCGACGCGGCGCACCGCTCGAGGGCGCTCGCCGAGCTGATCGTTCGCGACGAGCTGATTGCGGCTCCTGAATGCAGCCTCAACCAGCCGATTGGAGCTGGGCGCCAGCTCGCCGTGCTCACCATGCAGCTCGACGAGCTCAAGGACATCAAGAACGCCCTCGGGGGGACGCTCAACGACGTCGTCCTGGCGGCAACCGCGGGTGGGTTGCGCCGGCTTCTCGCCGAGCGCGGCGAGGTGATCCCCGAGCCCGGCCTGCGTGCGATGGTGCCGGTCAACATCCGGACCGCGGCCGACCACCTGTCGATGGGAAACCGGGTCTCCTCCCTCTTCGTTCACCTGCCCGTCGGTGCCGCCGACCCGGCCGAGCGCTATCGGCTTCAAGTGGAGGAGGCAGAGACCCTGAAGGCGGGGACGCAGGGCGAGGGCTCGAGCGTGCTCCTCAACCTGGGAAACCACATGCCGCCCGTCCTGCACAGCTTCGTCGCGCGCTCGCTGTTCGCCACGCGGCTCTTCAACGTCACGATCACCAATGTCCCCGGACCGCAGACACCGCTCTACTACTTCGGCTCCAAGGTTCGGGAGATCTGGCCCCTCGTGCCGATCGCGGCCTCGCACGCCATCGGCCTGGCCGTCTTCAGCTACGACGGGAAGCTCTTCTTCTGCATCAACGCCGATCGCGACACCGTCCCCGACCTCGAGGTGCTCAACGTCGGGATCGCCAAGTCGCTCACAGAGCTCGGCGAGCTCGCCGCCAAGACCGCCTCCCCCGCCTGAGATGTTCCAGGTACGGATCCACGGCAGAGGCGGCCAGGGAGTCGTGACGGCGGCCGAGATGCTCTCGATCGCGGCCTTCGAGGACGGCGAGCACGCGCAGGCCTTCCCGACCTTCGGCTCGGAGCGGACCGGCGCCCCCGTCACGTCCTTCTGCCGGATCGACGACAAGGCGATCCGCGTGCGGGAGCCGATCTCGGAGCCGGACGCCCTGATCATCCAGGACCCCACGCTGCTTCATCAGGTGAAGGTCTTCAGCGGCCTCAGCGAGGGCGGCTACGTGCTGATCAACACCTCGCGCAGCTTTGATGACCTCGGGCTGAGCGAGTTCGCCTCGGGCTTTCCCCCCGGGCGGCTGCTCACCGTGCCGGCGAGCGAGATCGCCAACCGCCAGCTGCATCGCCCGATGCCGAACACCGCGCTGCTCGGCGGGTTCGCCGCGATGACCGGGGCGGTCTCGCTGCAGGCGGTGGTCCGGGCGATCGCCCAGAAGTTCTCTGGCGAGGTCGCCGACCGCAACATGCTCGCCGCCGACGTCGCCTACGAGCTCGTGCAGCACGAGATCAGGGAGCTCACCCGTGCTTAGGCAGGAAGAGGGCTCCCGAGCCGTCGCCGAGGCGGTGGCGCTCTGCCGCCCCGAGGTGATCAGCGCCTATCCCATCTCGCCGCAGACCCACATCGTCGAGCACCTCTCCGACCTGGTCAGGACCGGCGACCTTTCCCCGTGCGAGTACCTGATGGTCGAGTCCGAGTTCGGCGCCATGTCCGCCGCGATCGGGGCATCCGCCACCGGGGCCCGCACCTACACCGCGACGGCCTCTCAGGGCATCCTCTTCATGGCCGAGGCCCTCTACAACGCCTCGGGCCTGGGGCTGCCCATCGTGATGACGATCGCGAACCGGGCGATCGGCGCCCCGATCAACATCTGGAACGACCACTCCGACTCCATGTCGATGCGCGACTCCGGCTGGATCCAGCTCTACGCCGAGTCCAATCAGGAGGCGCTCGACATGCACATTCAGGCCTTCCGGATCGCCGAGCAGCTCTCGCTGCCGGTGATGGTCTGCATGGACGGCTTCATCCTCACCCACGCCTACGACGAGGTCGACATCCCCGACCAGGAGAAGGTCGATGCGTTCGTGCCGCCGTTCGAGCCCCAGCAGCTGCTCGACCCCGCCGACCCCATGACGATCGGCGCGATGGTCGGCCCCGAGGCCTTCTTCGAGGTCAAGTACCTCGCCCACCACAAGCAGATGCAGGCGCTCGACGTGATCCCCGAGGTCGCCCAGCGGTTCGCGCTGGACTTCGGGCGACCCTCCGGTGGCCTGGTGCGCCGCTACCGGACCGAGGGCGCCGAGACGATCATCGTCGCGCTCGGCTCCGTGCTGGGGACGATCGAGGAGGTCGTCGACGAGATGCGCGACGCGGGCGTCAGGGTGGGCGCGCTCGGCATCAAGTCCTTCCGCCCGTTCCCCCTCGAGGAGGTACGGGAGGCTCTGGCCGGGGCCTGTCGCGTGGTCGTCCTCGAGAAGGCCCTGGCCCCCGGCCGGGGCGGGATCGTCTCCACCGACGTCCACGAGGCGATGGTTGGCGGCCACGCGCGTTGCAGCACCGTGATCGCCGGCCTCGGCGGGAGGGCGATCACGCGCGAGTCGCTAGAGAGACTTCTCGAGCAGGCCGGGCGGGATGAGCTCGAGCCGCTCAACTTCCTCGACCTGGACACCGAATTGGTCCAGCGCGAGCTGGCCCGCGAGCGCGACGGCAAGCCCCCTGGACCCCATGCCGAGAACATGCTCCGCGACGTCGGCGTCGTCGCGGCGGAGCCGCACTGATGCCCTACCAGGACGTCAAGCTCTACCAGACGGGCACCTACGCGGTCGGAGGCCGGCTGCTCGATCCGGAGAAGCGCTCGGTGCAGGCGCGGATGGAGCGATCCAACACGCTCACCTGCGGGCACCGCGCCTGTCAGGGATGCGGCGAGGCCCTCGGAGCTCGATTCGCCCTCGACTCCGCGATGCGGGCCACGAAGGGCAAGCTGATCGCGGCCAACGCCACCGGCTGCCTCGAGGTCTTCTCCACCCCCTATCCGGAGAGCTCCTGGCAGCTGCCCTGGATCCATTCGCTGTTCGGCAACGCGCCGGCGGTCAGCACCGGGATCGCCGCGGCGCTGAAGGCGAAGGGCCGCGAGGACATCCGCGTGGTCGGGCAGGGCGGCGACGGCGGCACGCTCGACATCGGTTTCGGCTGCCTGTCGGGGATGTTCGAGCGAAACGACGACGTGCTGTTCATCTGTTACGACAACGAGGCCTACATGAACACCGGCGTCCAGCGCTCGGGCGCAACCCCGCCGGCGGCGCGCACGGCCAACACCAAGCCCGTCGGCGACGAGCCCGGCAATGTCTTCGGCCAGGGCAAGAACGCGCCGCTGATCGCGATGGCGCACGAGATCCCATACGTCGCGACGGCGACAGTGGCCGAGCTGCGCGACCTCGAGTACAAGGTCGAGAAGGCGATGGAGTTCAGGGGCGCCCGCTACCTGCACGTCTTCGTCCCCTGCCCGCTCGGCTGGGGCTCCGCCTCCGCCGACACGGTCAAGATCGCGCGCCTCGCCAAGGAGAGCGGGATCTTCCCCGTCTTCGAGGCCGAGGATGGCGAGGTGGTCGGTGTGTCGAAGATCCGCAAGCAGGTGCCGGTCACCGAGTACCTGAAGCTGCAGAAGCGCTACGCGCACCTCTTCAAGGACCCGCCCCAGACCGAGGTGATCGAGGCGATCCAGGCCCGTGCCGACGCCAACATCAGGCGCTTCGGCCTGGACGGCGGCTTCGGATCGCTTCCCGATCTGCTCCACGAGGGGCGTACGGATCTGCTCGCCGACACACCACACGGACCGCAGTGATGGCCTCGCATCCGTACGCCATCACGCTCGACGTAGGCTCCAGCCTCGCCAACAAGACCGGCAGCTGGCGGACCGAGCGCGCCCAGTACGTCGACCGGCTGCCCCCGTGCAATCACGCCTGCCCCGCCGGCGAGAACTGCCAGGCCTGGCTCTATGAGGCCGAGGACGGCGGCGAGGGCTACGAGCGCGCCTGGCAGAAGATCGTCGAGGACAACCCCTTCCCCGCGATCATGGGGCGCGTCTGCTACCACCCGTGCGAGACCTCCTGCAACCGCGGAGAGCTCGACGAGGCCGTCGGCATCCACTCGGTCGAGCGCTTCATCGGCGACGAGGCGATCAAGCAGGGCTGGTCGTTCGATCCCCCCGCCGAGTCCTCCGGCAAGCGTGTCCTGGTCGTCGGCGCCGGGCCCTCCGGGCTGTCCGCCGCCTACCACCTGCGCCGCCTCGGCCACGAGGTGACGATCCACGAGGCCGGCCCGATGGCCGGCGGCATGATGCGCTTCGGTATTCCGACCTACCGGCTGCCGCGTGACGTCCTCGACGCCGAGGTCCAGCGCATCCTCGACATGGGCGTCTCGCTCGAGCTGAACCGCAAGGTCACGAACATCGAGGACGCGATGACCGACGGCGGCTTCGACGCGGCATTCCTGGCCGTCGGCGCTCACATCGGCAAGCACGCCGACATCCCCGCGGGCGAGGCCGCGCGCATCCTCGACGCCGTGTCCGTCCTCGAGTCGATGGAGTCCGACGAGAAGCCGCTGCTGGGCCGCAGGGTCGTCGTCTACGGCGGCGGCAACACCGCGATGGACGCGGCCCGCACGGCGAAGCGGCTCGGCGCCACTGACGCGGTGGTCGTCTACAGACGCAACCGCGACAAGATGCCCGCCCACGAGTTCGAGGTCACCGAGGCCGAGGAGGAGGGCGTGATGATGCGGTGGCTCGAGACGATCAAGCAGGTCGACGGCCACAAGATCACGGTGGAGAAGATGGAGCTCGACGAGACCGGCTTCCCACAGCCGACCGGCGAGCTCGACGAGCTCGAGGCGGACTCGGTGATCCTGGCGCTCGGCCAGGAGGCGGACCTCTCATTGCTCGACGGCGTCTCGGGCATCGAGATCGAGGACGGCGTCGTCCAGGTCGAGCAGAACATGATGACCGGGCACCCGGGAGTCTTCGCCGGCGGCGACATGGTCCCCGCCGAGCGGACCGTCACCGTCGGCGTCGGGCACGGCAAGAAGGCGGCCCGCAACATCGACGGCTGGCTGCGCGGCGAGAGCTACGACCCGCCGCCGAAGCACGAGGTGGTCACCTTCGACCAGCTCAACACCTGGTACTACGCCGACGCGCCGATGACCGTCCAGCCCCAGCTCGAGGTGGCGCGCCGGAGCTCCACCTTCGATGAGGTCGTCGGCGGGCTCGACGACTCCAACGCGCTCTATGAGGCGCGGCGCTGCATGTCCTGCGGCAACTGCTTCAGCTGCGACAACTGCTACGGCGTCTGCCCCGACAACGCCGTGATCAAGCTCGGCCAGCCCGGCGAGCTCTACGAGATCGACCTGGATTTCTGCAAGGGGTGCGGCCTCTGCGTCAAGGAGTGCCCCTGCGGGGCGATCGAGATGATCCCCGAGAAGATCTGAGAGGAGGGGAATTCGAATGCGCACGAAGGTCCTCATCGGCTATGACGGCTCCCCCCAAGGGGAGGACGCGCTGGGATTCGGGCGCCAGATCACGGAGGTCCTCGATGCGAGGCCGGTCGTCACCATGGTCATCGCCCACCCGCGTCACGGCACGGACAAGCGCGAATTCGACGATGCGGTGACCCAGTACTGCGAACCGTTCTTCGCGAAGGCGCAGGAACGCATGGGCGGGCTCGAGGTGAAGACGGCGCCGGTGATCAACGACTCACCGGCCGCCGGGATCTACGAGCTGACCGATTGGGAAAAGCCGTCAGTGATCGTGATCGGCTCGACCCGCCACGGCAAGACCGGACATGTGCAGGTGGGCACGGTCGGCGGCTCGCTCCTCTCGGGTGTGCCCTGCAGCGTCGCGGTCGCCCCTCGCGGCTATACCAATGGGAAACGCGGCCTCGCTCGGATCGGCGTTGCGGTCGACGGCGGCTCGGAGGCATGGCGGGCGCTGAGGGCGGCGAGCAATCTTGCCGAGCAAGCGGACGCGCAGCTGCGGATCCTCAGCGTGATGGGCAAACCCCACTACGTCCTCGGCGGCCTGCTCTCGACGCTGAACGCCGAGGAGTACCGCGAGTTCAAGGAGAATGAGTGGGAACGCGTCTACGAGCAGGCGGCCGGCCGCGTAGCCGATGGCGTCGATACCGAGCCGCAGCTCCTCCATGGCGACCCCGCCGAAGCTCTGTCGGAAGCCGCGAGCGATCTCGACCTTTTGATCCTCGGCTCCCGGGCCTACGGGCCCGTCAAAGGCACCGTGCTTGGCAGCGTCTCCGCCCGGGTCATGGCCGCGGCACCCGCTCCGGTGCTGGTGGTCCCGCGAGGCGCTGGCTCTACACCGCTCGAGGGATAGGCGGCCGCGCTGGCTCGGGGTGATGCTCCCCGACACGGAGCGTCGGCGGATTGTGATCACCTAGGGGTAGACGGTCTCGCCGGTCTCCGAGTCGATCACCTCGATTGCAAGGGCGGGACAGGCCTTCGCGGCCTTCAGGATCTCCTTGTCCGACCCCTCACCGATCACCTCCGCCGTATCGCCCAACGCGAAGACTCCGGGGGCGATGTCGACGCAATCGCCGTGCGCGCTGCACGCGCTCCGGTCAATCTTTGGGATGTAGCTCATCGTTTCTCCTTTTCGCTGGATTCGCTGGTAAAAGCTCGGTCGATCTCCTTCCGGATCCGCGCGAAGGCGCGCGGCTCGTCGACGGTGAGGACGCCGACGGGACGCCCCTGCCGGGTGTAGGCGACGGAGAAGCGGCGGTCGGCGGGTCGACCCTCGATCGTGATCTCGTCGGCCAGATCGGCGTGGCCTGAGTACTGGATGCGTATCCCGTACTGGTCGCTCCAGAAGCTCGGCAGTGGCCCCGGCTCCGGCCGCTCACCGACGATCGCCCGGGCGACGGCCGCGCCCTGGCGTGCAGCCGAGTCCCAGTGCTCGCTGCGCTGATGCGTGCCGAGGCGATGATCGAAGCTGATGGCGACGTCGCCCGCCGCGAAGACATGTGGAACCCGAGTTCGCCCCGCGCCGTCGGTGATCACGCCGTCCGTTCGGAGGGGGCTTCCCTTCAGCCAGCCCGAGTCGGGAGCGACCCCGATGCCGACCACGACCGCGTCGCAGGCGAGCGTCGCGCCGCCGCTCAGCTGAAGCTCCTCCACCGAGCCGTTTCCGCGAGCTCCCTCGAGCTTCGTCGAGAGCCTGACGTCGACCCCCTGGTCGGCGTGCATCCCCATCAGCGTCCGGCCGATCCGCTCGCCCAGCACCGCCCCGAGCGGAGCCGGGAGCGCCTCGACGATCGTCACCTCGGCGCCGGCCGCACCGGCGGTCGAGGCGACCTCCTGGCCGATGAAGCCCGCTCCGACGATGGCGAGCCTGACCCCCTTGCGCAGCTCGGGGCGCAGCCTCCGCGCGTCGGCGATGGTCCGCAGGTAGTGAACGTTCGAGTAGCCCTCGAGCTGGGGAAGGATCCGCGGTGCGCTGCCCGTGGCGATCACAAGGTCCTCATAGGCCAGCTCGCCGCCATCGTCGAGCCGCACCCGGCGGCGCCTGGCATTGAGCCCCACGGCGCGGCGAAAGATCAGATCCACCTGCTGGTCCGCGTACCAGCGTGCCGGGCGGAATCCGACCTCGGACTCGTCCAGCTCGCCGGCAAGCAGCTCCTTGGAGAGCGGTGGCCGGTCATACGGCAGCTCGGCCTCGCCGCACACCATCGCGACCCGGCCCTCGTAGCCGCGCGCCCGCAGCGTCTCCAGGCAGCGCTGGGAGGCAAGGCCCCCGCCGACGATGACGACGCCGTCGCCCCTCATGCGACCGCCGGCTCCTCGATCTCGCGGCGGCGATGCCGCGGCGGGATCTCGACGTCGGGCGGAAGCTCGCGACCGCTGCTCTCGATTGCCCCGCGCCGCTCGCCGGCCTTCCTCGCGCGGGCTCGTCCTCGCCGGATCCCCTGGACGACGCGCGCCCCGAAGAGGATGGCGACGATCGGGATGCTGGCCGCCACTGGCCAGAAGAGCCAGGGGCTCGAGGCGTCCGTTCCGGCGCCCAGCGTATGCATGACCCCGAGGGCGTAGACGACGATCGTCGCCTTGTGGGCACGCCGCCAGAGGCGGGGGCCGATGTGCCGGCGCGCGTAGAAGCTCAGTCCGAGCAGCGCAGCGAGCCAGCCGGCCGTGATCCCGAAGCCGACCCAGAGCGTCTTGTAGGCCATCACGAAGGGGATCGCGATCCCCGCGGGACCGGGGTTGAGCCAGGGGTCGCCGAGAAGCGTGAGTCCGTGCACGGCGATCGCCACCAGCCCGGTGACCGCGGTCTGTTCGTGGATCGCGCTCAGCACGCGCCCGGCGCCCGGCCTGCGGGAGAGCTTGCCGGCCATCGTCAGGCCCAGGACGACCGAGATCGTCACCAGCCCGAGCGCGACCACCCCTGAGGCTCGGCTGGCGAGCCACCAGACATGCTGGGTCAGAGCCTGGCTCATCGCCGGACGCCACCCGCGGTCGCAGGGACGGCGCGGACACCGAGGCTGCGCCGGCCGACGAGCTTGGCGCTCACCGGCCCGACGAGCTCGACCTCGCCGGTCTCGTCGACGAGCATCCCGCCGCGTTCGGCGAGCAGCTCGCGAGCGGCGTCCGGGCCGCTCAGCAGGGCCGCCTTGGAGAGGGTCTCGGCCTCGAGGGCGTCGGCCCCCAGGGCGGTCACGCCGACGAGACCGGTCCAGGCCGGCTCGCCGGTGCTCGGGTCGAGAAGGTGATGGGCGAAGGAGCCGTCGTCGCGGCGCCAGACGCGGGTGTCGATGCCGGAGCTCGCGATTCCGCCGGTGGACACGTAGAAGATCGCCGCCGCCTCGCCGTCGACCGGATGGCGGGCGTGGATTGGAAACGGGTCGAGCTGGAGGGCGAAGCCCCCGACGCGCACGTCGCCGCCGCAGTCGACCACGTAGCGGGAATAGCCCCGCAGTCGCTCGGCGAGGAGGTCGGCCGCCAGCCCCTTGCCGCTGCCGCCGGTGTCGAAGCCGACCCCGGGCGGGCGGCGGATCGTGCCCGCCTCGTCGTCGACCTCGATCAGCCGCCACTCCGCCGTGCGGCGCGGGCGCGCCGGACGGCGCTCCGGGGCGAGTGCCAGTGCGTCCGCGAGCGGAACCGGCTCCTCGCCGGCTCGCGACTGCGAGTAGCCCGCGGCGACGATTGCGTCGAGCAGGGTCGGATCGACCAGGCCGCCCGTCCTCTCCGCCGCCCACAGGCCCGCTCGGACCGCGCGGCGAAGAAGCGGCGAGGCGGAGACCTCCGGCTGCGGATCCTCGTTCAGCGAGGTCAGCTCGCTGTCGGGGCGAAAGCGCGACAGGGCGGCCTCGAAATCGGCGATGAACAACCGGCTGCGCTCGGCAGCGTCGCTGGCCGGAGGCGAGCCCGGCAGGGGCTCGCCGACGAGCACCCGGACCTCGCAGCCCATCGCGTCGAAGCTGAGGTCGTGGAGGGTCATGACGAGGAGGTCGTCACCGGCGCCGGCGCGGCGACCGATCCGGACGACGAGTAGTTGGAGGTGGAGCCGCCGGCGGTGCCGCCGCTCGCCGGGATCACCTTGGTGATGATCAGCTTCTTCGCGGGCCTCGTTATCGGGTGTGGCTGGCCGGCCGCCACGGCACCGACGGCCGGGTCCCTGCCCGAGCTCAGCTGGAAGGCGAGGAACTCGAAGGCGACGCCGAAGACGGCGAGCGCCGCCAGCACCGTCGGCAGGGGACGCGGCTTGCGCGGGCGGGTGCCCGCCTCTGGGCGCTCAGTCATCCTGGCCGCCCTGGCCGGCCTTGGTGCTGCGCGGCAGCACCTGCGAGGCCGGCACGTTGATCGCCTGCGCGCTCGTGGCTCCGCTGGCGCCGGTGGTCACCGAGGTGGACCCCGGCGAGCCCTGGGTGTGCGCCGCGGTCGGAGCCACCGTGACCGGCCCTTGGCCGGCGGGATTCGAGGCCATCGCATAGCCACCGAGTCCGCCGAGGCCGAAGACGACCGCCGCAACCGCGAGCTTGGTTCTGAAGTTCTTCACCGCATCTGCTCCTTTGATCGTGCTGTACGGGAAGTGTGCAGAGCACCCCTCAAGCGGCAGTGGAACTCCGGGTTAGGGCTTGGGAAGGGTTTGGCGGGACGCGCTCAGTCGTCCCCGCCCTCCTTCTCGCCGCCGTCGTTGCCGCCCGCGCCGCCTGCGCCGCCGGCGCCGCTCGATCCGGTCGAGACGGGTGGCTGGCTGGAGCCGCCGCCCGACGAGCCGCTGCTGCCGGTGTTGACCGGCTTGTGGTTGCTGCCGCCTGAGTGGCTCGACGATCCGCTGCTGCCGGTGTTGCACCGGCCGGCCGCTGCTGCTCGATCCCGAGGATGTGGAGCCGCTCGAGCCGGTGGAGACCGGCTCGGAGGCGAGAGCCTGCCTACTGGCGGCCGCCCGTGCCTTTTGGACGGCCATCGGCTTCGGCTTCGGCTTCTTGGCGTGAATGGTCCGCCGGACGACCTTGGTGCCCTCCGCGAGCACCCCGTTGCTGTCCTGCGAGTTCTTGCTCTGACTCATCGCGTAGCCGCCGAGGCCACCCAGGCCCAGGGCCAGCGCGAACGTGGCGATCTTGATCCTCAGGTTGTGCACCTTCAACTCCTGACGTCCGTTGACGGGAAAGCGGATTCTCAGAAGCTCGGGGCAAGGGCCCGGGGAGCGGCAGGTAAAGAGAAGGGAAGGGATGGCCCCGAAGAGCCGGCGGCGGTCGGATACGGCGCTACATTGGCTCGTATGCCCGGCTCACAGGCCTCGCGGCGGATCTTGTTCGTCGAGGACGAGGCCGCCATCTACGAGCCTTTCTCCAAGGCCCTGCGCCGCAACGGATTCGAACCGGTGATCGCGCGCACCGCCGCCGAGGCCGTGAACTCGGCCGAGCAGATGGATCCCGATCTGGTCCTGCTCGACCTCAACCTGCCCGACGGGGACGGGTCCGACGTCTGCCGGACGCTGCGCAAGAGCTCCGACGTGCCGATCGTCATGCTGACCGCGCGGGGCACGGAGATGGACCGCGTCCTGGGCCTCGAGCTCGGCGCGGACGACTACGTGGTGAAGCCGTTCAGCTCACGCGAGCTGATCTCGAGGATCCGCGCCGTCCTGCGGCGGGCGCGCTCCGACTCCCAGGCCCCCGCGGAGCCGATCGAGGTCGGCGCGCTGCGCATCGACCCCGGCGCCCGCTCCGTGCTGCTCTCCGGCGAGCCCGTGAAGCTTGCGCGCAGGGAGTTCGATCTGCTGGCCGAGCTGGCGCGCCACGCCGGCCAGGTGGTCACCCGCGAGGACCTGATGTCCCGCGTCTGGGACGTCAACTGGTTCGGCTCCACCAAGACGCTCGACGTCCACATCCGGACGCTCCGCCGCAAGCTGGGAGACGACAGCGCGAATCCACGCTTCATCGAGACGCTGCGCGGGGTCGGCTTCCGCCTGCTTACGCCCGAGGACGGTTCGCCGTAAGCCTTCGGCTCGGATTGACGCTCGCGGTGGCGTACCTGCTGCTGCTCGCGCTGGTCGCCTTCGGCGTGCCGCTCGGCGTCAGCCTCGGCAAGCGCGTCGACTCGGAGGTGCGGTCACAGGCCAGGAGCCAGGCGGAGGTCGTCGCGGCGAGCGCCCCCGAGCTGGTGGAGCACTCCCAGACAGCCACCCTCCAGCGCCTGGTGGTCCGCTCCGCCGAGGCGCAGCGCGGCCGCGTGATCGTGGTCGACACCAAGGGGACGGTGATCGCCGACAGCGGCATCCCCGCCGAGATCGGCGTCGACTACTCCTCCCGCCCCGAGGTCGCGAAGGCGCTCAGTGGGGTGACCTCACAGGAGGTCCGGCGGAGCGCCACGCTCGGCGAGGACATACTCGCCACCGCGGTGCCCATCCTGCAGAGAGGCCAGCCGATCGGGGCGGTTCGGGTGACCCAGAGCAACTCGGCGGTCAGCGACGCCACCCGCTCGGCGATAGTCCGCCTGGTCGGTCTCGGAGCGATCGTGCTCCTGCTCGGCGGACTCGCCGGAGCCCTGATCGCACGGGAGACGTCCCGGCCGATCGGGCGCCTGGAGCGAGCCGCCCAGCAGGTCGAAGGGGGCGACCTGAGCACCCGGGCCTCCGTCGAGGGGAGCAGCGAGCAGCGCGCCCTGGCGCGCTCCTTCAACAGCATGACCGAGCGGCTCGAGCGGCTGCTGGGAAGCCAGCGGGAGTTCGTAGCCGACGCCTCGCACCAGCTCCGGACCCCGCTGACGGGCATTCGCCTGCAGCTCGAGGAGCTCCGCGATGAGGTCCCGTCGGGCGATCCGCGGGCCGCGGAGCTCGACGCCGCGCTCAAGGAGGTCGACCGGCTGGCGAGCATCGTCAACGAGCTCCTCATCCTGAGCCGGGCGGGCGAGCGGGAGATGCCCGCCGAGGTGATCAACGTCGAGGCTGGTGTGGACCAGGCGGTGTCCCGCTGGCGAAAGGCCGCGGGCGATGCGGGCATTGAGCTGACCCACGCCCGGAACGGCGGCGCCCCGAGCTGCGTCTGCGCCCGCACGGACTTCGATCGCGTCCTCGACTCCGTGATCGAGAACGCCGTGCTTTATTCGCCGCCGGACTCCGAGGTCAGCGTGGTGACGACGCCCGGGCGGATCGAGGTCCTCGACCGGGGGCCCGGGCTCGAGCCCGGTGAGGAGGAGATGGTCTTCGAGCGGTTCCATCGCGGCCGGGCCGGCCGCCTCGGCCGCCCGGGGACCGGGCTCGGCCTCTCGATCGCACGCGAGCTCGCCTCGGCCTGGGGCGGCGAGGTCACGATCGCCAATCGGGAGGGCGGCGGCGCCCGGGCGGTGATCGCCCTCCCCCGCCGCGGGAATGCCGGCGATTCGAGAGGTGCGCCGGGATGACCGCATCGACCCTGCGCTGGCCCCTGTTCGCCCTGATTGGCCTGCTGGTCGCGGTTGCCGTCGCGCTGCTCGCAAATCGGTTGGTGACCGAGCGGATCGGGATCAGCTCCGAGCCGGTCACTGCGGGGGAATCGCTGTCGCCGAAGCAGACCCATCGGGAGCATCGCCCACACCGGCAGAGCCAGGTGCCCGCGCAGACCACCTCGACGGGACCGGGCTACACCGGAACGGTCTCGAGCGGCGCCGGCTCCGACAGCTCGCCTTCGGATCAGTCCCAGGCTGACGATTCGAAGCCGAAGGGCAGCCTGAACTCCGCGCAGCCCACTCCAACGGGCCCGGCGCCGGCCTCGGCGCCGTCCACCGGCGGGGGCTCTGACACCTCGGCGAAACCCGAGCCGGGCGACGACTGACCCTCTGCCCGCTAGCGGGATACTTGGAGGGTGGACGACGTCAAGACGATCGAGAGACGGCGGATCGTCGTCCGCGGAGTCGTGCAGGGGGTCGGCTTCCGGCCATTCGTCCACCGGCTCGCGACGCGCTGGGGGCTCGGCGGCTTCGCTCTCAACGACGGCCGAGGCGTGATCGTCGAGGTCGAGGGCGATCCGGTCGTGCTCGGCCTGTTCGAGGGGGAGCTGGTCGATGACGCCCCGCCGCACGCCTCTGTCGAGGAGCTAGCCACCTCCCGGGTGCCGCTGCGCGGAGAGCGCGAGTTCCGGATCGAGCAGAGCGCCGGGGACCCGGCCGGGGCTCTCATCCCCCCGGACATCGCCACCTGCGAGGACTGCCTGCGCGAGCTCTGGGACCCGGCCGACCGCCGCCACCGCTACCCCTTCATCAACTGCACCCACTGCGGCCCGCGCTTCACGATCGTGCGGCAGCCGCCATACGACCGCGCCAACACGACGATGGCCGGCTTCGAGATGTGCGACGCGTGCCTCGCCGAGTACGAGGACCCGGCCGACCGGCGATTCCACGCCGAGCCGATCGCCTGCCCCGAATGCGGCCCGCTGCTCTCGATGCCGCTGGAGGAGGCCGTCGAGCTGCTGCTGGAGGGAGCGATCGTCGCCGTCAAGGGACTGGGCGGCTATCACATCGCCTGCGACGCCACCGACGAGCGGGCGGTTAGCCGGCTCCGCGCGCTGAAGCGCCGCGAGGAGAAGCCGTTCGCCGTGATGACCGCCGCCCCGGATCAGATCGCGCACCTCGACGGGCGCGAGCAGGAGCTGCTCGCGGGCTCCGCGGCACCGATCGTTCTCTCCAGGCGGCGCCACCACACCGCGATCGCGCCATCGGTGGCCCCCGGCACCAAGTGGCTCGGGGTGCTGGCCCCCTACACCCCGCTCCATCACCTGCTCTGCGCCGATGTAGGTCGCCCGCTGGTGATGACCTCGGGCAACCGCTCGGACGAGCCGATCGCGACCGGCGACGACGAGGCCCGCGAGCGCCTCGGCGATATCGCCGACGCCTTCCTCTCCCACGACCGCCCGATCCATCGCCGCTGCGAGGACTCGGTGGTGCGGCGCCGGCTGTTCGTACGGCGCTCGCGGGGTCTGACCCCAAAGGCGCTGCCGCTGCTTCGATCCGGATCCGCTCCCATCCTGGCCACCGGGGCGGAGCTGAAAAGCACCTTCTGCGTCGTCCGGGACGAGCGGGCCTTTCTGTCTCCCCACCTCGGCGATCTGGACTCGCCGCTCGCCTACGAGGCCTTCCGCTCCGACCTCGCCCTCTATCTGGAGATGCTCGGGGTGGAGCCCGAGGTGATCGCCCACGACCTCCACCCGGATTACCTCTCCACCGGCTGGGCGCTGGAGCAGGACGCCGAGACGATCGCCGTCCAGCACCACCACGCCCACGCCGCCGCCTGCCTCGCGGAGCACGGCGAGCAGGCGCCGGCTCTCGCCCTCGTCTTCGACGGCACCGGCTACGGGCCCGACGGCACGCTCTGGGGCGGCGAGCTGCTCTGGGCCTCGCTGGAACGCTACGAGCGCCTCGCCCACCTCGAGCCGGTGCGGCTGCCCGGCGGTGAGGCGGCGATCCGCGAGCCCTGGCGCATGGCCGCCGCCTACCTCGAGGCCGCGGAGCGCCCGGTCCCGTTCGAGCGCTGGCCGGAGGTGCGCCAGAGCCTGCGGGTGAACGCACCGCTCTCCTCGGGGATGGGCCGCCTCTTCGACGCCGCCGCCGCCCTGCTCGGCGTCCGCGAGGGGGTCAGCTACGAGGGCCAGGCCGCGATCGAGCTCGAGCTGCTCGCGGGCGACACCCACGCCGATCCCTATCCCTGCCGGATCGAGGAGGGACGCATCATGGGAGCGGATCTGATCGCCGCCGCCCACGACGACCTGGATGCCGGCCGCCCTCGCGACCGGATCGCGGCGGCGTTCCACGAGGGCGTCGCCGCCGTCGCCGCGCGGGCCTGCGCCGAGGCGGCCGAGGCCCGGCTGCCGGAGGGGCTGCTCCCCAAGGTCGTCCTCTCCGGCGGCAGCTTCCAGAACCTGCGGCTGCTCTGGTCGCTCCGCCGCAGACTCGATAGCTTGGGCTTCAGCGTGCTGACCCACCGCCGCGTTCCCCCGAACGACGGCGGCATCAGCTTCGGCCAGGCCGCGATCGCGGCGAGGAGAGTCGATTAGCGATGTGCCTTGGGATCCCCGGCCAGATCGTCGAGATCGTCGACACGGAGAACCGCGTCGCCAAGGTCGACGTCTCCGGCGTGCGGCGGAACTGCGACGTCGGACTGCTCTGGGAGGGCCCGGAGGCGGTCGGCGTCGGCGATTGGGTGCTGATCCACGTCGGCTTCGCGATCTCCCGGATCGACGAGGGCGAGGCGCGCGAGACGCTGCAGGGCGCTGGAGGCCCTGGGGCAGACCTACGAGGAGGAGCTCGCCGATCTCAAGACCAGCGCGATCGACTGAGCAGCCGCGGATCGGCTGCGCCTCCCTGGACGAGGCGATCGCCGAACGCTCGCGCGTCGTCGGCGACTTCTTCCAGCGCGAGGCCGCCGAGCTCGCCCGCGCCTGCCACGCGATGGCTCGCGCGTTCGCGCGCGGCGGCACGCTGATCCCCTTCGGCGCCGGCCCCGCCGCGACCGACGCGGCCCACGCCGCCGTCGAGTTCATGCACCCGGTGATCGTCGGCAAGCGGGCGCTTCCCGCGATCGCGCCGAGCAACGATCCCACCGGCGCCACCACGCTCTCGCAAATCGCCGGGCCCGACGACATCGCCCTGGCGATCTGCCATGGCGCTACTGACCCTCAGACCTCGCGCTTCATCGAGGCGGCTCGCGCCAGGGGGTTGCTGACCATCGAGATGAGGGCGGGCGTTCCCGCGCCGGACAACGTCTTCGCCGTTCCCAGCGACGATCCCGCGATCGTGCAGGAGACCCAGGAGACCGCCTACCACGTGCTCTGGGAGCTGGTCCACGTCTTCTTCGAGCAGCCTGGGCTGCTGGAGGAGGCCGCGCCCGAGGCGACGGCCGACGACGATCCCGAGGCCTGCATCACCTGCGGCGACGTCGCGGTGACCGCGAGGGTCGTCGAGGTGCAGGGGCCCACCGCCGTGATCGAGAAGGACGGCGCCTTCGAGCAGGTTGCGATCGACCTGATCGAGGGCGTTCAGCGAGGGGACATGGTCCTCTGCCACGCCGGGGTCGCGCTGGAGATCGTCCCGGACGAGCCGACGGACTTCCTCTACCCCTTCCAGGCAGCCGGCGGGACGGGTCTGGACTCCGTGCTCGCCGACGTCGGAGCTTCCACCCTCGAGAAGGCCGGCGAGGTGACAGCGCTCCGGGCGGCGATCGACACCGGCGCGATCGCCCGCACCGCCGACAAGCTACGCCGGCAGCTCGACCAGGGCGCCCGTCTGCTCGCCTTCGGCAATGGCGGCTCGGCGACCGACGCGCAGGACCTCGCCACGGACGCGCTCGGCCGGGGCTGGCCGGCGGTCGCGCTCAACAACGACGCCGCCACTGTCACCGCGGTCGCCAACGACATCGGCACGGAGCAGATCTTCGCCCGCCAGCTGATCGCCCTCGCCCGGCCCGGCGACGTCGCGATCGCCATCTCCACCAGCGGCGGCTCCCAGAACGTGGTCCAGGCGATCGATCAGGCCCATCGCCAGCGCATGACCACGGTGGCGATGGCCGGCTACGAGGGCGGGCAGCTCGCCTCCCTCGATGCCCTCGACCACCTCTTCGTCGTCCCCTCGGACCAAATCCCCCGGATCCAGGAGGCCCAGGCGACCATCTACCACCTGCTGCTCGACGCGATCGGCGACCGCGGCGGGCCGCCGGGCGTATGAGGTTCGTCGACGAGTATCGCAACCCCGCCCTGGCCAAGCGCCTGGCGGCGGAGATCGCGGAGCTGGCCGACCCCGGCCGCACCTACAAGCTGATGGAGGTCTGCGGCGGCCACACCCACTCCATCTACAAGCACGGCGTCGAGGACCTGCTGCCCGACAACGTCGAGCTGGTCCACGGCCCCGGGTGCCCCGTCTGCGTGATCCCAATGGGCCGCCAGGACGACGCGATCGCGATCGCCGAGCGCCCCGAGGTGATCTTCACCACCTTCGGCGACATGATGCGGGTGCCGTCGTCGAACGGCTCGCTGCTCGACGCCAAGGCGCGCGGCGCCGACGTGCGGATGGTCTACTCGCCGCTCGACGCCCTCAAGATCGCTCGCGAGAACCCGGACCGCGAGGTCGTCTTCTTCGCGATCGGATTTGAGACCACCGCACCCTCCACGGCGATCACGCTGAAGCGCGCCCGTGCCGAGGGCATCCGGAACTTCTCGGCCTTCTGCAACCACGTCACGATCGTCCCGGCCATCCGGGCGATCCTCGACTCGCCCGATCTCAGACTCGACGGCTTCATCGGCCCGGGCCACGTCTCCACCGTGATCGGCCTGCGCCCCTACCGCTTCATCGCCGATCAGCACGGCAAGCCGGTGGTCGTCTCCGGCTTCGAGCCGCTCGACGTCCTCCAGGGCGTCCACATGCTGCTTCGCCAGCTCGCCGAGGGGCGCTCAGAGGTCGAGAACCAGTACCAGCGCGTGGTCCGGTCGGAGGGCAACCCGGCGGCGCTTGCGGCGATCGCCGAGACGATGGAGCTCCGCACCACCTTCGAATGGCGCGGCCTCGGCTTCATCTCCCAGAGCGCCCTGAAGGTCCGCCCCGAGTTCGCCGACTGGGACGCCGAGGTCCGCTTCGACGTCCCCGGCGTCCGCGTCGCCGACCCCAAGGCCTGTCAGTGCGGCGAGGTGCTGAAGGGTGTGATCCGCCCCTGGGAGTGCAAGGTCTTCGGCACCGCCTGCACGCCCGAGCACCCGATCGGCACCTGCATGGTCTCCAGCGAGGGCGCCTGCGCCGCCTACTTCAACTACGGCCGCCACTCCGGGCGGCGGAAGGACGAGGGTGTCGCGGTCTGAGGAGGAGGTCCTCGAGGCGATCGAGGCGCGCCGGCGCCGCCCGCGCCGCAAGGTCCTCGACGAGCGCATCACCCTCAGCCACGGCGCCGGCGGCAAGGCCTCCCACGACCTGATCGAGGGGATCTTCGTCCGCGAGTTCTCCAACGAGCTGCTCAACCCGCTCGGCGACAGCGCCCTGGTCGGCACCGGCAAGGACCAGCTCGCCTTCACCACCGACTCCTTCGTCGTCCGCCCGCTCTTCTTCCCCGGCGGCGACATCGGGGAGCTGGCGGTCAACGGCACGATCAACGACCTGGCGATGACTGGCGCAACGCCGCTCGCCCTCTCCGCGAGCTTCATCCTCGAAGAGGGCCTGCCAGTCGCCGACCTGGAGCGCATCGCCGCCTCCATGGCCCGCGCCGCCGAGACCGCCGACGTCCGGATCGCAACCGGCGACACCAAGGTCGTCGAGCGCGGCAAGGCCGACGGCCTCTACATCAACACCTCAGCCGTCGGCGTCGTCGAGCACGAGCACATCCTCGGCCCCCGCGCGATCCGCCCCGGCGACAAGGTCCTCGTCTCTGGCCCGATCGGCGACCACGGCATGGCCGTGATGATCGCCCGCGGCGAGCTGGAGCTCGAAGTCGAGCTGGAGTCCGACACCGCCCCCCTCAACGGCCTGGTCGACGTCCTCCTCAACGACGTGCTCGGCGTCCGCTGCCTGCGCGACCCGACCCGCGGGGGGCTCGCCACCGTCCTCGCCGAGCTCGCCCTGACCGCCGAGGTCGGCATGACGATCACCGAGTCCGAGATCCCGATCCGCCCCGAGGTTTCCGGCGCCTGCGAGATCCTCGGCATAGACCCGATCTACGTCGCGAACGAGGGCAAGCTGATCGCGATCGTGGCCCCGGACTCAGCGAACGCCGCGCTGGGAGCCCTCCGCTCGCACCCGCTGGGCCGAGAGGCGGCGATCATCGCGGAGGTCACACCGGAGCCGCCGGGCCTTGTCGTGCTGGAAACCTCCTTCGGCGGTTCCCGGGTCGTGGACATGCTGACCGGAGACCCGCTGCCGCGCATCTGCTGATCCCGCCGCCGCAGCTTTTCGCGCGAAGGAGGAGGAGGTCCGCCCGATCGGCTGCTCATCGAGGCGTAGATGCCGACGATCAGCGCTGACTACGGAGTCGCTCCAGTACCCGAGCACGGATGCCGCGCAGGGCGCCGGGCCGCACCATGTGTCTGTGTCGGCGAGCAACCGATCACTCACCTTGCCGCGGCGGCGGAAAACGGAGCGAGGGCTGCCGCGGGTGCGCCGCATCTGGCTGCGATACCTGATCCCGGTGGCCGGCTTCGTCGTCCTGGCGGGGGCCGCCGGTATGGCCGCTTTCTCGACCGACACAACGGAGTCCTACTGGGACGGGGTCTGGTGGTCGATCTCCCTGATGACCACGGTGGGCTGGTCCGGCCAGGCGCCGCACACGCTGATCGGCCATCTGATCGCGACAGTGACGATGGTGATGGGCTTCTTGCTGCTGGCCTTCACGACTGCCGCCGTGGCGTCCCTGCTCGTCCGCGAGGACGAGCAGCCCCTCGAGGAGGCCGAGCTGCAAGCCGATCAGAAGATCCTCCATGAGGTCCGGGCCTTGAGGGCGGAGCTGGCCGCCCTCAAAGCGAGTGGAAACCCGGCGAAACGGTAAGCGTGAGCGCGGCGAGTGGGCCATCGTAAGCTGTCAAGGTGATCTGGCTGGTACTGCTTGTGATTCTGCTGGCGATCATGCCCCTCGTGCTCGCCACCGCAGGGGTCAGCATGCTCGGCTGGGCCGTCACTTACTTCGCGGTCCTTGCGGGTCTCGCGGTCGCGTTCCGCATTAGCCTTCGTGCAGCGCCGAAGCACCGCGATCGCCGTTGAGCTGACGCGGCCGGTCCCTTCTGAGGTGCGGCGGTACCTCCCCGACGACCCCCAATGAGGGTGCAGGGCGGTCGGCTGAGGTGCCAAGCCCGGGAGAGCAAGCGAACGGCTTCGCCGTTCGCAAGAGGAAGACACTGGGTGTCTGCTTCGCGCAAAGCCGAACTATCGCTCCGCGGGTTCGACCGTCTCCGAACGGGCACTCCCCGTGTCTGCCTCGCCTCGGCGAAGCAGATAGATCGCGGCGCCGAAGGCCAGCGCGAGCCCCGCGAGCACCCCCAGCTCGAGCAGGAAGTTATGGAGCTGCTGGCCGGACGGTAACTGCTCGACCTTGGCGGTGATCACCACGACCCGCCGGACGACCGCGATCAGCCCGATCAGCAGAAAGGGCTCAGCGTGAATCTCACCCTCGTAGAGCACCAGCGCCAGCGTGTGGAGGAGCTCGGCGACGATCAACAAGAGCAGGACCCGGTCGAGCACCTGGAGCCCGATCAGGACTGCATCGTCGTTCGCGTCGATGCCCTGGATGACGCCGTCGACCGTGCCGACGATCACGAGGATCCCCGCGGTGGCGAGTAGGACACCGACGGCGATGTAGATGGCCTCCTGCACCCAGCCGATGCCCCCGGTGACCGCCTCGGACCGAGAAGGAAACCTGATGCGCGACCGTGCTGGCGGGGACGGGTCGGCCATTCCGACATTATCCGCGCGTATCGACTGGGGTTCGCGGAGTTCAGGTGCTCAGGCCGGCTATTCGCTCCCGTCCGGCGCGATCGGCGCCGCGCCCGCGACGAACTTCGTGCGACAGCTCAAGGGTGCCTGCTCTTCGCGTATTGGAGGCGGCTCCTGGAGTCAATGGCTCGCCACCTCAAGAAGCCCGCAGATTCCTACGACGTACAGGACCAGCACGACCAGCGAAGCGATGCCCATGCGCCATACCTGTCGGCGTGGACGCATGATCAGGCCCCACGCGTAGACAACGGTGAGGACGATCGCCAGTGCCGTCAGATAGATGTCGGTCGGCTGCGCCTGGGGTAGGACGGCCGAGCCCGAGAGCAGGGTCGCCAGCAGAAAGAGCACCGGCAGGAACGCGTTGCCACCGAAGATGTCGGAAACCGCTAGCTGATAGTCGCCGAGCCTTATGGACCTGATGCCGGTCGAAAGCTCCGGCAGCGCAGTAGCTCCGGCAAGGAGCGTCGCGCCGAAGACGACGCCGGAGAGGCCAACATGGGTCGCGATGCGTTCACCTGACCTCTCCAGCAAGACGCCGGCGCCGAGCGTCGCCGCTCCAGCCACGGCGAAGATCACGGTGGCGCGGGCCAGGCTCATCTTCTCCGCCTTCACCGCCTTGGAGTGGCCCCGCGGCTTCTCCTGGGCGCCGGGTGCGTTACCCGAGGAGTCATGCCATGGCAGACCCTGGCGGGCTCCGTTGATCAGCCAGATGCCGGCCAGCCAGGTCAGCGCGATCAGTATCGCGGCCGGCTCCCATCGTCCCAGCGAGCCGGGCAGCTGGGCACCCATCACTGAGATCGCGAGCACGACGACGACGAGCATGCTCTCGAGCACGAGCACGAGCGAGGCCGCCCGCGTGGTGAGCGCCGACTCCGGGCCCATCGCCACGTCCAGCGCCACGAGGACGACGGTCTGGATCGCGATCCCGCCGAGAATGTTGCCGATCGCGATCCCGAGGTTGTGCGCAAGCGCCGCCGAGGCCGTGATGGCTATCTCCGGCAGATTGGTGGCGACCGCGAGCAGGACCACTCCCCCAAGTGCCTCGCCAAGACCCAGCCTGAAGTCGAGTGAATCCGTGGAGTTCGAGAGCTGGATGCCGGCGACCCAGACGACAGCAGCTGCGGCCGTGAATATCAGGATGAGCGGAGGGAGGCTGAGGCTCGCGAACACGGCACTCCGTTCTATCGAAAGGCCGGTCCCAGCTGGGCTCCCATCGCCGCCGCTATGGACACCAACTTCACGGCCATCAAGACCCCTCTTTTCGCGTGAAAGCGGGCGCCGCGTCGGACGCTAATCCGATGCGTATACATGATGATCCCGGCGAGGCACCAGAGGATCGTCGCCCAGAGGCCCGCGAAGACGAGCCAGATGATGTTTAGGGCAAACCCTTCGGAACCGTCGCCCGTAGCTCTCTTGGGGAGACGTAACCACAGGAGGGAACGGATGCGAATCTCGAAGCGGATTCCGACCGCCGTATTCGTCGCCGCGCTCGCCGCGCTTACGACCGCACTCGCGGTCGGGGCATTGAGCGCGCTCGGCCACGAGCACGGGAAACGCGACGGCGACCATGGCGGGCAGCTGATCAGCGAATCGCTGGCGCCGTCGGTGCCCACCGATCCGATGTTCCACGGCGTCGCCGCGGGTGGCGCGCCCTGGGTCCTGAAGGAGGGCCATGTGCGGCTCAGCGACCGCGGCAGGCTGGACCTGCGGGTCAGGGGCCTCGTGATCCCGGTCGCCCCCGGGAACGGCACGCCCGGTCCGGTGAACACGATCAGCGCCTCGCTCTACTGCGGCGCCGATTCGGACACGATGGCCGCGGCAACGACCGGGCAGGTCCCGATCGCGCGCGATGGCGATGCGCGGATCGTCGACCACGTCACCATGCCGGCGACCTGCCTGTCACCGGTGATCCTGGTGCACCCGAACGGGATCAACACGCTCTACATCGCGCTCGACGGCTGGCGGATGTAGACGACGCGAGCGGGGGCGGCCGCTGCCGGCACGGCCGGGATCGACCGCCCCCGACTCCTCGTCACACTGGGTGAAGCGACCCCACGCGAGACCAAGGAGACGGACATGGATGCGAAGGAGACGATCGAGGCGGCACGCGAATCGCTCACGGTGCGGCGGGTGTACGGCGACCCCTACGAGCGCAACGGGGTGACGGTGATCCCGGCCGCGTCCGTGCAGGGCGGCGGCGGTGGAGGCAGCGGCGAGGAGGAGGGCAAGACGGGCGGCGGTGGCGGCTTCGGCCTGCGCGCCCGGCCGGTCGGGGCCTACGTGATCCGCGGCGACGACGTCCGCTGGGAGTCCGCGCTCGATCTGAACCGGCTGATCCTCGGCGGGCAGATCGTCGCGCTGGTCGCCCTGCTGGTCCTGCGCTCGATCAGGCGGTCCCAGAGACGGTGAAGCTCCTGCACTGATCACCCAGAGAATTCGAGTCGCTTACCGCAGGACCGCGAGCAAATCCCCCACGTCGCGCTCCTCGGCGAGAGGATGGGGTAGCGGCAGTTTGGTCTTGACCTTGTAGTGGTTGCGGCGGCCCTGCCGCTCACGGACCACGTAGCCCTCGTCGACGAGCTCGGACAAGATCCGGTGGGCGGCGCGCTCGGTGATGCCGACGGCGGTGGCGATGTCGCGCAGGCGGATGCCGGGGTCGCGTGCCACGCAGACCAGGACGTGTGCGTGGTTCGTCAGAAAGTCCCAGCGGGGAGCGGTTTGCTTCGAGTGTTGCTCCATTTCGCTAGAAAAGTATTTCATGAATCAGTGGTAGGGTGTCTACATGGCCACGGAACTCACACCGATTCCTCCGGCGTCTCCGATTCCAGCTGCATCGCCGATGCCGGCCGCCACACCGATCCCGCCCCCTTCAATGGTCCCGGCGGGGGCTCCAGGAATGGAGACACAATGACCACTGCGACGATGAACGAGCCGTTTGCCGGCTACGACAAGCTCAAGGACAAGGAAGTGGTCGCGTCGCTCTCAGACCATTCCCAGGTCGAACTGGCGGAGGTGGAGAGCTACGAGCGCTCTCACCAGGACCGCCGCGTGGTGTCCGACAAGCTCCGCTGGATGCGCCAGGATGAGCCACTTCCAGGCTACGACGCACTCGACGTGGACGGGGTCATCGCGGCGCTCGACAAGGTCGACGTCGACACGATCAAGCGGGTGCGTGGGTACGAGCGCAAGTTCGGCACTCGCCGTGACGTTCTGGACGAGGTCGCCCGGCTCCATCGGGAGCGCCGCGTCCCACACGTCTCACGCGACGTAAACCGCTAGCCGAAGCCGGAGCGCCGAAGCTGTCCAACTCGATTGGAAGGAACGAACTCATGCCCACAATCATCGTCAGCAGCAACGGAAGCGACGACCGAGAATCAGCCGTGACGCTCGCTGAGAATGTTCAACCGGAGCACCTGGCCAGCGACCACCACGCCGCGCAGCTGATCGAGCGCGTCGGTTGGGCCGTCACCGATGCGAAGGACGCCGAGGACTCCGCCTCTACCTAGACGGCCAGGAGGCGCTCGCGCCAAGGATCGACGCCCTCGCCCGTCCGGGCGCTGACCCGGAGCGTCTCCGCCGACGGGTTCACCTGATCGAGGTTCTCCAGGAACCGCTCGATCGAGAAGTCGACGTGCGGGAGCAGGTCGATCTTGTTGATCACGACCAGCTCGCAGGTGCGGAACATCAGCGGGTACTTCAGCGGCTTGTCCTCTCCCTCGGTGACCGAGGAGATCATCCAGCGGCGGTCCTCGCCGACCGTGAACTCGGCCGGGCAGACGAGGTTGCCGACGTTCTCGATCACCAGCAGGTCGATCTCGTCGAGCGGAACCTGATCGAGCGCCGAGCGGACCATGTTGGCGTCGAGGTGGCACTCGCCGCCGAACGCCGGGTCCGTGTTGATCTGGGTGACCGGGACGTGCAGGTGCGCTAGCCGGTCGGCGTCGAGGCTGCCGCGGACGTCGCCCTCCAGGACGCCGACCCGAACGTCACCGGTGTCCTGGAGCGCCCGCTCCAGCAGCGTGGTCTTGCCTGCGCCCGGAGCGCTCATCAGGTTGATGACGGTGACGCCGGCGGCGTCGAAGTCGGCGCGGTTGGCCTCGGCGATGGTCTGGTTGGCGTCGAGCGCGCCCTCGGCGACGCGGACGGTGGTCTGATGCATGTCACAAGGCTCTCACGGCGGCGGACAGACTGGGAGTTAGCCTTGCTGGCTTGACCGAGCGAGCACAGGGATCCAGCCGCGGCGAGCGCCTACCCGGCACACCGGGAAGCGGACGTGGCGCTTCGCGACGGCTCGACGGTCCACGTTCGTCCGGTCCGCCGCGGCGACGAGGACGCGCTGCTCAAGTTCCTCGAGGAGCTGGATCCCCAGTCGCGGATATTCCGGTTCTTCTCCGGGGGCACCGACCTGGAAGCGGCCGTCGACATGATGATGGACGTCGACTACTCGCAGCGCTACGGGCTGGTCGGCGTACGCGGGGACGGCGACGAGATCGTGGCGCACGGGCTCTACATCGGTGAGGCGGCAGGGCGGGCCGAGGTCGCGTTCGCGATCGCCCACCGCCTGCAGGGCCTCGGCGTCGGGACCATCCTGCTCGCCCATCTGGCCGAGGTCGCGCAGGAGAACGAGATCTCGGTCTTCACCGCGGAGGTGCTGTCCCAGAACCACCGCATGGTCGAGGTCTTCCGCGAGAGCGGCTTCCCCGTCGAGATGTCGTCGCAGCCGGGCACGATCCATGTGGAGCTCCCGACCTCGTTCTCGGATCAGGCCGTCTCCCGCTTCGAGGACCGCGACCGGCTCGCCGCGCAGGCCGCGATTCGCCCGATCCTCGAGCCGCGGGCGGTCGCCGTGATCGGCGCCTCGCGCGAGCACGGGACTCTCGGCGGGCAGCTCTTCCACAACGCGCTCGAGGCGGGCTTCGAGGGCGTCGTCTATCCGGTCAACCCCTCGGCCGACGTGGTGCAGTCGGTGCGGGCCTACCCGAGCGTCGCCGAGGTGCCCGACGACGTCGACCTCGCCGTGATCGCCGTCCCCGCGCCCGCGGTGATCGACGTCGCGCGCGAGTGCGCGGACAAGGGGGTGCCGGCGCTGGTGGTGATCTCGGCCGGGTTCGCCGAGACGGGGCCCGAGGGCACAGAGCTCCAGCGCGAGCTGGTCGAGGTCTGCCGGGCGGCGGGAATGCGGCTGGTCGGGCCCAACTGCCTCGGGGTCCTGAACACGGCCGAGCACGCCCGTCTGAACGTGACCTTCGCCCCCGGCACTCCTCCGCCGGGGGGCATCGGCTTCGCCACGCAGAGCGGCGCGCTCGGCCTGGCGCTGATCGACCTCGCGAGCGATCGCGGCATAGGCGTCTCCTCATTCGCATCGATCGGGAACCGCGCCGACATCACCGCGAACGACTTCCTCGAGTACTGGGAGGAGGACGACGCAACCGAGGTGGCGCTGCTCTACATCGAGTCGTTCAGCGATGCCCGCCGCTTCTCGCGGGTGGCGAGGCGCCTGGGGCGTGAGATGCCGATCGTCGTCGTGAAGAGCGGCCGCTCGGCTGCCGGTCAGCGCGCCACCACCTCCCACACCGGCGCGCTGCTGGCGGCCTCCGACGTGACGGTCGACGCCCTCTTCGAGCAGGCGGGCGTGATCCGAACCGACAGCCTCGCGGAGCTGCTCGACGTCGCCTCTCTGCTCGAGAACCAGCCGCTGCCGGCCGGGAGCAGGGTCGGGATCATCACCAACGCGGGTGGGCCCGGGATCATGTGCGCGGACGCCTGCGAGGCGAGCGGGCTCGAGGTCCCCGAGCTCTCCGAGGAGGTCCGGGCGCCGCTCCGCGAGCTCCTGGCGCCCGAGGCCTCGCTGCTCAACCCGGTCGACATGATCGCCACGGCGACCGCGGAGCAGTACCGCCGCACGATCCACGCCCTCGCCGAGTGGGACGGGATCGACGCCCTGATCGTGATCTTCATCCGTCCCCTGCTCACCCGGGCCGAGGACGTCGCCGACGCCATCCGCGAGGCGATCGACGAGATGCCGCGAGAGATCCCGGTGCAGGCCGTGTTCATGTCGGTCCAGGACCAGGCGGCGATGGCCGGCGGCCGGGTACCCACCTACCTGTATCCCGAGGACGCGGCGCGAACGCTGGGCCGGGTGATGCGCCACGTCGGCTGGCGCGGGCAGCCGGTGGAGGAGCCACCGGACTTCGACGACGTGCGTGCCGACGAGGCCGCCGCGGTGATCGCGGATGCGCTCGAGAGCGGCAACGAGTGGATGGAGATCGAGGAGACCGCGCGACTCCTCGATTGCTATGGAATCGGGATCCCGAGCTGGAAGGCCGCCTCCGATCCCGCCGGGGCCGGCCGGGCCGCGGAGGAGCTCGGAGGCCGGGTTGCCCTGAAGGCACAGGGACCCGGGCTTCTCCACAAGACGGAGATGGGCGCCGTCCGCATCGGGCTCGCCGGATCCGCGGAGGTGACCGCCGCGGCCGAGGAGATGGACAAGGCGATCGCCGGAGCCGGGGCGAAGCGTGAGGCCTTCATCGTTCAGGCGATGGTCGAGGGCGGGGTCGAGCTCCTCGTCGGCGTCGTGGACGACGCCACCTTCGGACCGGTGCTCGCCTGCGGGGCCGGGGGCACGCAGGCCGAGCTGCTCAAGGACGTGGCCGTCCGGATCTGCCCGATCACCCGCGACGATGCACAGCGGATGCTCCACTCCCTGGCGACCTTCCCGCTCCTCACGGGGTTTCGCGGGAGCCCGGAGGCGGACCTCGACGCGATTCAGGAGCTGCTGCTCCGCGTGAGCGCGATGGTCGAGGACAGACACGAGATCGCCGAGCTCGATCTCAATCCCGTGCTGGCCGGGCCCGAGGGGGCCCTCGCGGTCGACTTCCGGATCAGGCTGAAGAGCGCGTCGCCGCCGCGCCCCTGGCCCGCGACCTGGAGGTAGCCGGTCGGTCGGCTAGCCGGCGATCGAGACGCCCAGCCAGACGATCGCCAGAGAGACAACGAAGATCGCGGCCTCCAGCACGTGCTGCCGGGGACGGCGCATGTGCCAGACGATGAGTGCGGCGACGACCGCCACGAGGGCCAGCTTCACGTGCAGCTCGGAGTCGCCCCACTTGTCGAAGTGACCCGCCATGGCCGCGCCCGTTGCGATCAATACGGCGAGCGCCGCGAGGCTCCCCCAGCCGAAGCGCCGCGCGATCGCCCGCAAGCGCTCGCGATCCGGTGCGCTCCGCTCGACGGGGACAACCGCGACCACGAGCATGAGTTGTCCGCCGACGAAGAAGGCCATCGCCAGAAGGTGAAGCGCCACGACCAGGTTCCAGCCGGTGCCCAATCTCAGGACCCGCGCACGGCCGGCTCGGTGACGTCAATCGACTCGACCACCAGCTCGTCTCCGCTGACAACGCGATGGTCGCCCGACTCGCACTCCGGGCAGCGGAAGCGGATGATCAGCTGACCCTGCTCGCGGGCCGGCGGCGGGGCCGGGTCCCACTCCTCCCCGCACTCCGAGCAGCGCAATCGGGAATCGACCCGCTCCCACTCCAGCTCGGCGCCTTCGCAGCTCGTCTCCTTGGCGGCGATCTCGAAGTAGAAGGTCAGGTACTCGGGGACGACCTGGCGCAGGCGGCCGACCCGGACGCGAACGACCGAGACCGGCCGGCCCTCGGCGTGGCGCTCGGCCGCGGCGACGATCGCCTGGGCGACGGCGAGCTCGTGCATCAGGGCGCGCTCCCCTCCTGCTCCAGGACGCCCGCCGCCTCGAGGGCATCCCTCCTGTTCCAGAAGAGCTGGGCCCTCCCGACCTTCCCGCCTCTCAGCCAGAAGACGTACCAGGCTCGAGCCTTGAACTCGGAATCGGCACCCGAGGACGCCCTGAAGGTCCCGAGCACGCAGAGCAGGACCACGGATTCGCGCACCTCCCCGATGTTGTCCACCTCAACGTCTAGGACCTCCCCTCCCACCCTCACGAAGGCGTCCCACCAGTCGCGCACACCGTCCTGGCCGTGGTAGATCCGCGCGACCCCGGGCCAACCCTCGCGGTCGTCCCACTCGACGTCCCGGGTGAGGAAGCCCAGGAATGTGTCCCTGTCCCCGCGCGCGACGGCGTCGAGCATCCCCCGGATGACCCCGACGTTGTCCGGCGCGGCCATCAGAGGGTGCCCGCCCCTGGCTCGTCGATCACCTGGTCGTCGTCGGGCAGGGGCTCGCCGCCAAGCTCGTCGTGGAGCTCAGCGACAAGCGCCGAGACGGTCGCCTCGACGGCCGCGCTAAGTCCCTCCCCCGTCTCGAAGCTTTCGCCTTCGATCCCGTAGACCGCGAGCCGAGGAGGAAGCCGATCGAGCTCCCGGGCAAGCTCGATCGCGTCGCCGATGCCCAGCGCGTGGGTGGAGGACCGGAAGGTCTCCGCCGGCAGCGGCTCATTGGTTGCGTCGAAGCAATGGAGGTCGCCCGGCTTTCCGCCGGTGCTGACCGCGTCGACGATCAGGGCCTCCTGCATCAGCTCGAAGCTCTGGATCAGCGAGGCCGGCTCGCCCTCCTCCTCGAGGATCCGGATCCCCGGCGGGCGCGTCGCGCGCAGCCGCGCGGCGACTTCGAGACCCGCCGCGTCGTCCCGGCGGAAGTGGTTGCCGACACCGATCAGCGCGAGCCAGGCCCGATAGCCGGACTCCGGGGCGTGCGCCAGGGAGATCCTGAGGCCATGTGCCTTCCTCCGGGCCACCTCGATGTCGCGTTCGAGCTGTGCGCGGTCTTGCTCCATCACGGTCAGCGCCTCGCGCTGGTGGTCGAGGTACTTGCGCTCCTCACGTAGAAACGCGGGATCGCTGAGGCGCATCTCGCGGTGGATGAAGTGCTTGACCACGGGCTCAACCTCGGTCCACGTCCAGCTTCAGGAAGTGGGTCGAGCAGCTGATGCAGGGGTCGTAGTTGCGGATCGCCTGCTCGCACTCCCACTGGAGGCGATCGTCGGGCAGCTCGACGCGGGGCCGGACGAACTCGAGCAGGTCCTGCTCGATCCGCGCCTGGTTCTGGGAGGTGGGCGGGACGATCCGCGCCTCGGCGATCGAGCCGTCGTCCTCCAGGCGGTAGCGGTGCCAGAGCATGCCGCGAGGCGCCTCGCTCCAGCCGGTGCCGGTCGCGGCCTTCCCCTCGACCTCTACGGCGGGCGGGTCGGGGGGCTCGTATTCGTCGATCAGCCGCAGGGCCTCGTCGAAGGCGTAGAGGATCTCCACGGCCCGGACCACGATCGACTTGAACGGGTTGCGGCAGTCCTCCCCCAACCCCGCCTGCTCCGCGGCGTCTCTCGCCACGTCGGAGAGCTGCGATGAGTTGAGCGAGTAGCGAGCCATCGGCCCGAGGAAGTAGGTGCCGCCGTCGCTCATCCGCGACTGGAGCGCGGTCGAGTGCGGGACGTGCTGCTCGGAGAAGTGCTCCTCGTACTCCCCCGGCCCGATGTCGAGGCCGGAGCCGGAGACCAGGCGGCCGTCCTCGATCGCGTAGCGGTCGGGGTGGCGAAGGGCGACGAACTCGTAGTCCTGCTCGAAGTCCGGGAAGTCGAGGCCGGCGACCCAGGCGACCGAGCTCCGCGCCAGCTCGCGGGCCTCCTCCAGCCCGGGGACGAGCGCCTCCAGGTCCGCCCTGCTCGGCGCCTTGTAGAAGCCGCCCACCCGCACGTTGATCGGGTGAATCGCGCGGCCGCCGACCGTCCGCAGCAGCTCGTTGCCCATCGCCTTGATCCGGAGGCCGCCCTCGACCACCTCGCGGTGATCGCGCGCCATCGCCCAGGCCGACTCGAAGCCGAGGAAGTCCGGCGCGTGCAGCAGGAAGACATGGAGCGCGTGGGACTCGATCCACTCGCCGCAGTAGATGATCCGGCGCAGAGTCCGGATCCCGTCCGAGACCTCGACGCCGAGCGCGTCCTCCATCGCGTTGAAGGCGCTGGTCATGTAGGCGACCGGGCAGATGCCGCAGATCCGTGCCGTGATGTCCGGTGCCTCCGCAAAATCGCGGCCACGGAGAAACGCCTCGAAGAAGCGCGGCGGCTCGTAGATCTGCAGCTCGACGTTCTCGACCTCGCCACCGCGGATCTTCACCTGCATCGCGCCCTCGCCCTCGACGCGGGCCAGGGCCTCGGTGCGGATCGTCCGGGTCTCGCCGTTCTCAGCCATCGCCGGCCAGCCTCTCGCTCTCCTCCTTGAACTCCTCGCGCGCCGTGTGGAAGGTCCGGTAGACGCGGATCACGTCGACCTCCTCCATGCCGAGCCCCTCGAACCAGCCCGAGAGCGACGGCGCGTTGGGCGACTCCATCGGGCCGAAGCAGCCGTAGCAGCCGCGGTCGTAGCTCGGGCAGAGCGCGCCGCAGCCGGCGTGGGTGACCGGCCCGAGGCACGGCGTGCCGTGGGCGACCATCACGCAGACGTTTCCGGCGCGCTTGCACTCGATGCAGACGCTGTTATTTGCGACCGCCGGCTTGCGCTCGTTGACGAAGGCGCTGATCACCTCGAGCAGCTGGTGGCGATTGACCGGGCAGCCCTGGAGCTCGAAGTCGACGTGGACGTTGGCCGAGATCGCGGTCGAGGTCTCGAGCGTCGAGATGTAGTCGGGGGTGGCGTAGACGACCGACATGAAGTCCTCGACGTCGGCGAAGTTCCGCAGCGCCTGGATCCCGCCCGAGGTGGCGCAGGCCCCGATCGTCACCAGGCGGCGCGACTTGGCCCGGACCTCCTTGATCCGCTCGGCGTCATGCGGCGTGGTGATCGAGCCCTCGACCAGCGAGAGGTCGTAGGGGCCCTCGACCTCCCCCCGGGTCGCCTCCAGGAAGTAGGCCACCTCGATCTGGTCGGGCAGCGAGACCAGCTCGGCCTCGAAGTCGAGCAGCGAGAGCTGGCAGCCGTCGCAGGAGGCGAACTTCCAGACCGCGAGCTTGGGGCGCTCCGCGCTCACAGCTCCCTCACCCCGAGGAGCGTGCCGATCCGCCCGACCGGGAACACAGGTCCGTCCTTGCAGACGAAGCGGTGGGCGAGCTGGCAGTGACCGCAGTGGCCCACCGCGCACTTCATGTTCCGCTCCAGCGAGACGTGGATGTTGTCAGTGGAGACGCCGCGGTCCTGGAGGGCCTGGGTGACGAAGCGCATCATCACCTCCGGGCCACAGACCATCGCCGTGGTTCGAGCGCCCTCGAAACCGGCGATCGGGATCAGCTTCGTCACGAGCCCCACGCGAGCGTCCCAAGCCCCCGAGGCGGCGTCGACCGTGTACTTGATGTCGATCCCGGACTCCCGCCAGGCTTGAAGCTCGCCGAAGAACAGCATCTCGTCGGGTGAGCGGGCGCCGTAGAGGAGCGACACCGCCCGGTAGGAGTCGCGGTTCGCGATCAGGTGCTTGATCGCAAGTCGGAGTGGCGCCAACCCGATTCCACCCGCGACGACGACCACGTCACCTCCCTCCGCGTCGGCGAGCGGCCAGCTGTTGCCGAACGGGCCGCGGACGCCGACCTGGGCGCCGGGCTCGATCGCGCAGAGAGCGCTGGTGGCCGCGCCGACGGCGCGCACGGTGTGACCGAGCCGCTCGTCGGCTCCGCCACCGCCGCTGACGGAGATCGGCACCTCGCCCGCGCCGAAGGCGTAGAGCATGGAGAACTGGCCAGGACGGAACTCGCCGACGCGGTCGGCGGCGGCGGGCTCGAGCTCGAGCGTCCAGGTGTCGCCAAGCTCCTGGCGCTTGTCGGCCACGACGTACGAGGTGGGCAGCATCGGATCGGCGACCATCGCTCAGCCCGCGCCGACGTGCCCGTAGACGTCGAGGAGGCGCATCCGCGTGGCCTGCAGGCGCTCAACCATCACCGGGATGAAGCGGCGCATCAGCTCGTAGCCGAGCACGGGGTCGTCGTCGGACTTGCCGCGCAGGCACGCCGCGTCGAAGGCGACCGTATGGACATTGCCCACCGCGCGGCAATCGAAGTCCACACGGAACGGCGGCATCAGCCAGGACCAGCCGAGCAGGTCGCCGTCGTCGATCGTCTCGATCGTCAGGGCTCCTCGCTGCGGGACGAAGACCTCGAGGGCCACGCGGCCATACCGGATCACGTAGAACGTGTCGGCGGGGTCTCCCTCGCGCATCAGGTACCGGCCGTCCTCGAAGGTCCTGTTCTGCGCGCAGCCGGCGATCAACTCCAGGTGCTCCTGGGACATGCCGTTGAAGGCCGGAGCCTCCACGAGCAGCTGCTCAATGGTCTGCACTGATCCCCCTCCCACCATCGGGCGCGGGGCCCAGGTCGGTGGCGCGGATCGCCGCAGCCTCCTCCGTGATGTCGATCGCCACCGGGCACCAGGTGATGCAGCGCCCGCAGCCGACGCAGCCCGAGGTGCCGAACTGGTCGATCCAGGTGGCGAGCTTGTGGGTCATCCACTGGCGGTATCGCGAGGGCGGCGAGTTGCGGACGCTGCCGCCGTGGATGTAGGAGTGATCGAGGGTGAAGCACGAGTCCCACTGGCGGGTTCGCTCGGCCTCCTCCCCGGCGAGGTCGCTCGTGTCCTCGACCGTGTGGCAGAAGCAGGTCGGACAGACAAGCGTGCAGTTGCCGCAGGTCAGGCAGCGCTCGGAGACCTCGTCCCAGCGGGGATGCTCCATGTTCCGGTAGAGCAGCTCCTTGATCCCGTCTGTGTCGAGCTCGCGGCCCATCTGGGAGGCGCATTCCTCCGACACCGCGTGCGCGGCCGCCTCGTCGCCCTGCTCGGCTTCCGCCGCCCCGATCTCCGCCAGGACCTCCTCTCCTCGCTCCGAGCCCGCCTCGACCAGGAACCGATGCTCCCCCTCGAGCAGCTCGGTCAGCGCCAGGTCGTAGCCGGACTTCGCGCGCGGCCCGGTCTCCATCGAGACGCAGAAGCAGGTGTTGCCCGCCTTCGAGCAGTTGATCGCGACGATGAAGGCGTCGCGGCGGCGCGCCTCGTAGTCGGAGTCCGTGTAGGAGTCGCCGATGAAGACCTTGTCCTGGACGCCGATCGCGGCCAGGTCGCAGGAGCGGACGCCGAGGAACGCGTAGCGCGGGCGCTCCTCGTCCTGCGGCTGCCAGGAGATCTCGCCGCCCTCGGCGCGGCGCGCCTTCCAGAGCGTCAGGTTGGGCGGGAAGAGGTGGTGCTTCCAGGAGTTGGGCCCGTTGTTGAAGCCGAAGAGGGCGCCATCGTCGCGCTCCCGCAGCCGGTAGGTCCCGCCCTCCTGCTCGTCGGTGACGCCGGCGGGAAGGTCCGCGGCCGAGGAGACCTCCTCGTAGAGGATCGCGCCGTCGCGGACCCGCGGCCCGATCACCGTGTAGCCCCGCTTCACCAGCGCCGCGATCAGGTCGTCGAGCGCAGCGCTTCGGATCACGGACGCGGTCTCGGAGCTCACTCCGGCCAAGACTATGCCTCCGCCCCTCCATCCGCACGGGATCGGTGTGGACCACGGATCTGCGGTCCTTTCCATGTGAATAGGGTTGGGACATGGAACACAGCTACTTCGGACCGGCGTTCGCGGACGCCAAGGTCCATCACGCGATGCGGGTCGGGGTCGTCACCTGCCGGCGGGAGACCAAGCTGGCTGACGTCGCTCGGATGATGGTCGGCTACGACGTTCACTCGATCGTCGTGGAGGAGGCCGGCGAGAGGCAGCCGTGGGGGATCGTCACCAGCCTGGACCTCGCGCGCTCCCCGGACAAGCTCGACTCGCTGACCGCCGGTGACGTCGCCAGCACCGATCTGGTCACCATCAAGTCGAACGAGCCGCTCGAGAAGGCTGCGGAGCTGATGGCCGAGCACGGCATCTCGCACCTGATCGCGGTGCAACCGGACATGGACGCTCCGGCCGGGATGATCTCCGCCCGCGATCTCGCCGCAGCGGTCGCGTACGGTCGCTCCTGAAGACGCGCCGGTAGAGCACGTCGCTCCGCGGTGATCGACCTGCACACTCACATCCTCCCCGCGATCGACGACGGGGCGATCGACCTGGCGGACTCGCTCGCCATGGCGCGGCTTGCGGCCCGCGACGGAACTGATGTCATCGCCGCGACGCCGCACATCCGCCACGACCACGACGTCCGCATTCCCGAGCTCGCCGGGCGCGTGGAGGAGCTCAACGACGCTCTGGCGCGCGAGGGGGTCGCGGTCGACGTGGTCGCCGGCGGCGAGGTGGCCGAGACGGCCCTCGAGGGCCTGGAGGAGCCCGAGCTGCGCGCGGTCTCCCTGGCCGGCGGCGGGTGGATCCTGCTCGAGCCGAAGCCGGGTCCGCTCGGCGACAGCCTGCTCGAGGCGGTCGAGCAGCTGCACGAGCTGGGGTTCCGGGCCCTGATCGCGCACCCGGAACGCCACATTTCGGAGGATCTCCCGGCCCGGATCGGGGAGCTGATCCGGCACGGCGCCCTGATCCAGGCCACCGCGGCCCATCTGGCCGGAGGGGCGGCCCGGGCAGGGATGCTGGCGCTCGCCGAGCGCGGCCTGATCCACGTGCTCGGGAGCGACGCCCACTCGTCCCACGGTGGCAGGCCGCCGCAGCTCTCCGAGGGGATCGCTGCGCTCGGGGAGGTGAAGTCGCTCCGTCCCCATCTCGACTGGATCGCCGAGGAGGCGCCGAGCGCGATCCTGCGAGGCGAGGCGCCGACCCCGCCGTTCGAGCCTGTCGGCTAGAGCCGCCGCAGCTCGACCTCCGGCTTGAGCTCCTCAACCTCTCTGCGGGAGCCGGTGCCGAGCCCATGACGAAGGAAATTGACCGCCCCCGCGGCGGCTCCCAGCACGAGGGCGTCCGGAAGCTCCCGGCCGGCAGCAAGCGCAGCCGAGATGGCGCCCATCATCGTGTCGCCGCAGCCCTCGCGCGAGCCCGCGTCGAACTTGGGGGGCACGAGCTCCCACGCATCCTCACCGAGCAGAGCCAGCGCGGGGTCGCCGGCGCGGGTGACGAGCACGTTTCGCGCGCCGAGCTCCCGGAGCCTCTCCGCCGCGCCGCGCAGTCTCTGCGGCGTATCGACGGGTCCCTTCACGTAGGCGGCCAGCTCCCAGTCGTTGAGCTTCACCAGCTCGGGCCCGGCAGCCGCGGCCGCCTCGAGCCGCGGGCTCGAGAGGTCCGCGACGACCTGGACCCCGGCCCCCCGCGCGTTCGCGACGAGGTCCCGGTAGACATCGAGAGGGAGCGACTCGCCCGGGTACGGGTTGCAGACGGCGAGCACCTCGCTGTCCAGGGCTATCGCCGTCGTCGCGGCGACCAGCTCATCCGCCTCATGCCTCGAGGGCGGATCCGCGTGGGCGTGCGCCAGGATCTGCCGATCCCCGTTGCGCCTGTCGGTGACGTAGCAGCCGGTGCCGCTCGTCGACCGGACGAGGCGAAGATCTCCCGGCAGTTGCTCGAGCAGCGGCTCGAGCACAGCTCCGGTCTCGCCGCCGATGAACGAGCAGAGCACCGGGCGGGCACCGAGCTCGGCGGCCATCCTGCTGAGCCAGACGCCCTGCCCCGCCGGATGGCAATGCACATCGTCGTTCCCCGCGCCTCGCCTTTCGATGGTCACGCTCAGCATCGGGCTGGGACCGAAGACGGCGATTCGCCCGTGCGGCTCGGTCATGTCGTGTCAGCGAGGATCGACTGCCAGTTCTTGCGCCGCGTTCGCGCGGGTGACGAAGTGGACCTCCTCCAGCCCTTCGAGCGCAAGGCCCCCCGCGGCGCCGGGGGCGACGTCGAGCAGAAGGGTTGGACGCCCCGAGCGCGCGTAGAGCCTCGCGTTCACGTAGAACGGCCCTCCGCCGATCTCGCCCAGCTTGGTGTCGTCGTCAGTCGGGAGCAGCTCCGCCCGCGTCAGGCACGTCACCGCGGCTCCGTCGTCGCAATCCCCGAACAGGAAGAACGCAACGGGACCGTGCCTCTCGACGAGTCGCTCGACCAACTCGAGCGCCTCGGGAGTCGCTTGAACTCGCCTGATTGCGAACCTGGTCATGGGCTTGGTCATGGTCTTTAGCCAATCACGCTGCCGGCGGGCATGGATCGGCGTCCGGCCCCGAGATGCATTACGTGTTCCCCACGGATATGCGCGAGCGGAGCGGGCTCGACACTTCGTCTCCAAGAAACCTACGACAACGGAGGACGAAGATGAGCACAAAGACCAGTGACAGCGAAGTCAGCGCAGCCGAGCACCTGGAGGACGCGCTCGAGGACCTGAACACGGCCCGCCAGAGCGCCCAGGAGGAGCTTCGCTCCTCAATCGATTCGGCGATCAGCCGGGCTCGCGAGGCCCTGGAGGATCTCCGCGCCGACACCGAGGAACGCGCCGAGAATCTGCGGACGCGGGCGAAGAATCAGGCCGCCGACTGGCAACAGACCCTCGAGGATGCGACCGAGGATGTTCGGCGCGAGCTCGGAGTCCGCGCGGTCCACGCGCAGCGCACCGAGGACGCACTGGACGCGATGGCCCATGAGATCAAGCAGCAGAAGAAGGAGGTCGCGGCCTGAGGTGACTACCGTGCCGGGTACCAACCTGATGCCCCCTGAGCAGAACGCCCCCAGCGAGGCTGGCACGATCGCGATCATCCTCGCCGACGATCACGAGATCGTCCGCGACGGCCTGCGGCGGATCGTCGAGGCCGAGGGGGACATGGAGGTCGTCGCCGAGGCGGGCGACGCCGAGTCGGCCCGCCGGCGCACCTCCGGCCTGAAGCCGGACGTGCTCGTGCTCGACCTCAACATGCCGGGCGAGCCGAGCCTCGCCACGATCCCTTCGATCCTGGAGGGGTCGCCCGACACGGCGATCGTCGTCCTCACGATGCAGGACGACCCGGCGTTCGCCCGGGAGGCCTTTCGCCTCGGGGCCAGGGCGTTCGTCGTCAAGCACGCCGCCGGCGCCGAGCTGGTGGACGCGATCCGGGCGGCATCGCGCGGCGAGACCTACATCAACCCCATGCTCGGGGCTCGCCTGGCGGCCGCGCCCGAGGGCCCGCCCGGCGGGCTCACCCCGCGCGAGATCGAGGTGCTCCGCATGGTCGCTGCCGGATACACGAATCCCGAGATCGCCGAGAAGCTCGTGATCAGCATCCGGACGGTCGAGACACACCGAGCGGCGATACACCGCAAGCTGAACACGAGCAGCCGGGCGGAGGTCGTCGCGTTCGCCCGCGAGCACGGGCTGATCGAGGACCAGTAGGTCCGGCTAGGAACGCGGGGACGGCTCGACCGGCTCGGCTGTCAGGCCACCCGTCCCGGCCTGATCGGGGAGCGAGACCTGCGCCCGGACCTCCGTTCCCCGTCCCGGAGCCGATTCGATCTCGAGCAGGCCGCCCGACAGCGTCACCCGCTCCTCCATCCCCACCAGCCCGAAGCTCCGCTCCGCGGAATCGGGATCGAAGCCCTTGCCGTCGTCCGCGACCACCACGTCGACCTTCGCCCCCTCCCGGCTCACGGTCACGGAGATGCGATCCGGCTCGCCGTGCTTGATCGCGTTGTTGGTCGCCTCCTGGACCAGCCGGTAGATGGTCGCCTCCAGCTCCGCGGGAAGGCGGGCAGGCCCCGCCTCGCCTGCGGCCAGATCGACGTCGACGTCGATCTCCACCCCGAACCTGACGCTCGACTGGCGCGCCAGCGCCTCGACGGCGGCACCGACGCCGAGCTCGTCCAGGGACGCGGGGCGCAATTCCGTGATCAGGCCCTGGAGGTTGCGGATGCCGCGGTCCACGTGCTCGATCGCGAGCCGGCGGGCATCGGCGCGAGAGCTCCGACCCCTCCGATGCCTCCATCAGGACCCGCAGCGCACCGAGCTCCTGCAGGGTTTCGTCATGTAGCTCGCGCGCCCAGCGATGGCGCTCGCGCTCCGAGGCCTCGAGCGAGAGCTGCAGCTTCTCGGCCTCGACCGCCTGCACCGTGACGATGGTGGTCGCCGCGCTGGCCGCAAAGGAGCTGAAGACGTGCTCATCGTCCGCGTCGAAATGGCCCGTGCGCGACCCGATCGCCACCAGCAGTCCGCGCGGCCGGCGGCGGAGCTCGAGCGGCGAGACCAGGGTGGGCAGCCCGCGCAGATCGGGCACGTCGGCCTGAAGGTCGTTGAGCCACGTCTCTTCATCCGGCACCCGGCGACCCACGACCGCTTCGGGGCGCTCGCCCGCGGCGGCGACGACCTCGAGCTCTGACCCATCCGAGAGGAGCACCATCGAGTTGATGGCCGCGACCACGCCCCGCCCCCGCTTTGCGATCAGCTCGAGGAGCTCGTCCAGCTCGATCGCACTCGAAACCGTACGGGCGATGTCCGAAGCCGCCTCCAACCCGCCAAGCGCCTTCTGGAGCTCGGCGGCCCGCCGGTCGAGGCCCTCATACAGGCGGGCGTTCTCGATCGCGACGCCGGACCAGGCCGCCAGCACGATGACGACCTGCTCGTCCGTCTCGTCGAACTCCACGCCCCCGCTCTTCTCGGTCAGATACAGGTTGCCCCAGGCTTCGCCGCGCACCAGCACGGGGGTCCCGAGGAATGTCTGCATCGGGGGGTGGTTCGGCGGAAAGCCGTACGAGCGCTGGTGGGCTCCCACATCCTGGAGACGCAATGGGCGCGGGTTGCGGATCAGCTCGCCGAGCACGCCGCGGCCCCTGGGCAGTGGGCCGATCTCGCGGCGCGTCTGCTCATCGATGCCGGAGTGCAGGAAGCGCTCGAGCCCGCTCTTCTCGCGGTCCAGGATCCCCAGTGCCGCGTACTTCGCGCCGGTCAGGTCGCGAGCGGCATCGACAACCCTGCGAAGCAGGGTTTCCAGGTCCAACTCGGAGACGATCGCTCGCCCGACTTCGAGCAGCTGCCCGAGTCGCTCATCCGTGAGGTGAGGCTGAGGCTCGTTCAACCAATGGAGGGTAGCTAGGCGGACCGGCTCGGATGCGAAAACCCGTCAATCGGGGCAGCCGCTCGGTCAAGCAGGCCCTTCAGATCGGCTTCGATGCCGGCGGTGAGGACGTCGACGTCGGACGCGTGGTCCAGGTCGCCGGTGACGCCGAAGTAGAGCTCGCCGTCGTAGGAGAAGATCGCCACGACGATGCGGATCGTGCCCACGATCGGCACGTACGGATACGACGCCAGCAGCTTGCGATCGAGCGTGTGCAGGGGGAGCTGCGGGCCGGGGACGTTCGTCGTCGCGGTGTCCATGTTGAGGCGCGCCGAGCGGGTCGCCACGCGGCTGCCGAGCGCCAGGAGCAGCGGCGGAGCGAAGCCCGAGAGCTGGGCAAGCGCGTCGCCGGCGACCGCCTGCTTCGAGGACTTGATCCCATCCATCTGCTCGCGCAGATTCGCGAGCCGCTCCGCCGGGTCCTCGATGCCGACCGGCAGCTTGGCGAACACTGCGGAGACGCGATTGTTGTACTCGCCGCGCTCCCCCGGCGCCCGGACCGAGACGGGGACCATCGTGCGCACGACGCCGTCCGAGGCGATCGCCTCGCCACGTTCCTCCAGCAGACGTCGGTAGCCGCCGGCGATCAGGGTCAGCACCACGTCGTTGACGGTGCCCCCGAGCCCCGACCTGACCTCCTTGACGGCGGCGAGCGAGACGTTCGCCCAGCTCCAGACGCGGTGAGGGCCGATCGCGCCGGTCAGCGACGACGTCGCGGGCCGCATCGCCGGCGCGGCGGCGGCGAGCGCGCGCGCTCCGCCGGCCACGGCGCGCAGGACCTCGGTCGGCGCCCGCAGGGCGAAGCGGAGCTGGGCCGCCGGGTCGCGCACCCGGTGGCGTGCGCTGTAGGCGATCAGCTCGAGCCCCGAGGGCTCCGGCTCGGGCAGCCAGACCTCTCCGTTCGACGGCCCGGGGCTCTCGCCGAACATCAGGGACATCATGTCCGTGGCGGCGACCCCGTCGACCATGCAGTGGTGGACCTTGGAGAGCAGCGCCCAGCGATCGTCCTCGAGCCCCTGCACCATCCAGATCTCCCAGAGCGGCTTCGAGCGATCCAGGTGCTGGGAGAAGACGCGCGCGGCGGTCGCCCTCAGCTGCTTCTCCGTGCCCGGCGAGGGAACCGCGCTGTGCCGCAGGTGGTAGTCGATGTTGAAGTGTGGATCGTCGACCCAGACGGGCTCGCCCAGGCCGAGGGGGACGAAGCGAACCTTCTGCCGGTACCGCGGCGTCAGATGGAGCTTGCCCTGGACCATCGCGCGCAGATCCTCGAACGGCGGCGGCGGTCCCTCGAAGATGCTGACGCCGCCGATGTGCATCGGGGTCACGTCGTTCTCGACGTGCAGGAACATCGCGTCCTGCGGGCTCATCGACTGGATGTCGCGACCTCCGTCCGGTCTAGCAGGCTCTCGAGCTCTCGGTAGACCGAGGGGTTAACGGCCATGCCGATGTGGCTTCCGTCGACCTCCACGCAATCGGCGTGCGGATCCAGGCAGGCACGCCAGTCCACGATCCCGTCGCTGCGCGAGTGCACCGCGAGCGCCGGCATGCCCGGTTCGAGCGGGGCGACGAGCGACGTCCGGAATTCCGCGCAACAGACACCGTCCATGCAGTCGGTCGAGAACACCCCCGGCAGGCCGAGGTCGCCGAGACGCGCCACCGAGCGAACCGTGCGCATCACGGAAGGCGACACCGCCAGCGGGTCGAGGACCGGCGAACCGAGTGTCACCAGTGCCCCGACGGACTCCGGGTTTCGGGCGGCCAGCGCGCGCGCCAGGGTCCCGCCCCGGCTCTGCCCGATGACGATCGCCGGACCGTCGAGGTCCCCAAGCGTGTCCTCGAGCCGGCTGAGCTCGCGGCCCGCGCAGCCGACGTTGATCAGCATGCCGCTGCCGCGCACCCGATGGCCGCGTCGTCGCAGCCACCCGGCGAGCACCGTCAGCGACGCGTCCCCTGCCATGAAGCCCGGGATCAGCAGGACGGGCTGTGGCTCGACCACGGGCTCCACGCCATGGAAACGGCGATCCGCCAGCAGCCTCGCCAGCTCCAGCCAGTACCGCAGCTCACCGCGAACCGCCGCCACCCTTGAGGAGGTTAGTCCTCCCGCAGGATCCGGTCTTTCGACTGCCAGAAGGCGACCTCGCCCCCGTCGGGCGTCGCGACCACGCTGCGCCAGCCGTCGGGTCCCTCGCGAGGCCCGAGCAGAATCGCTCCCCCGAGGTCGCGAGCACGATCCGTGGTCGAACCGACGTCCGGCACCTGGACATAGGGCAGCCAGAGCGGCTGGTGGGCGGCGCACTCGACTACCCCTCCCCCCACTCTGTCGCCCATGCCGAGGGCAAGGTAGGAGCCGTCCCCCGCGTGGATGCGCTCCGGCCGCCAGCCGAACAGCTCCCGGTAGAACGAGACCGCGCCCGCCAGATCGCCGGTGTGGAGCTCCAGGTGAATCACAGGGTTGGCGGAACGCGCATTCATTCCCTGCCAGATAGACCGACCGCGGCGCGGAAATTCATCGGTTCGGCGATGAGTTCCGAAGCTCTCGTCCGTCTACTCTCCATAGACGGGATGAGCACCACGCCGACAGAGTCGACTGTGGAGCAGAGAGAGCTGCTCGAGACTGCCCGGAAGGGCAGCGAGGACGCCTACGCGCAGCTGGTCGAGCCCCACCGCTCCGAGCTCCAGGCCCACTGCTACCGGATGCTGGGCTCGGTTCAGGACGCCGAGGACGCCCTGCAGGAGGCGCTGGTCCGCGCCTGGCGCGGCCTCGACAAGTTCGAGGGCCGCAGCTCGCTGCGCTCGTGGCTCTACCGGATCGCCACCAACACCTCCCTGGATGCCATCGAGCGCCGGCCGAAGCGAATCCTCCCGATCGACTACGGCCCGCCCGCCGATCCGCACGGCGGGGTCGGCGAGCCGCTCGTCGAGTCGGTCTGGATCGAGCCGTACCCGGACGAGACGCTCGGGATCGAGGACGGGTACGCCTCGCCCGACGCCCGCTACGAGCAGCGCGAGTCGGTGGAGCTCGCCTTCGTCGCCGCCCTTCAGCTGCTGCCCGCCAACCAGCGCGCGGTCCTGATCCTGCGGGAGGTGCTCGGCTTCTCCGCGCAGGAGACGGCGGACGCGCTCGATACCAGCGTCGCATCGGTGAACAGCGCCCTGCAGCGAGCCCGGGCCACGATCGAGAAGAGGCTTCCCGAGCAGAGCCAGCAGGAGACGCTGCGCTCACTCGGCGACGAGAGGCTGCGCGAGCTGGTCGAGCAGTACGCGGACGCCTGGGAGCGCAACGACGTCGACACCGTCGTCTCGATGCTCGCCGAGGACGCCGCCTTCACGATGCCTCCGATGGCACGCTGGTTCCAGGGCCACGACGGGATCCGCGGCTTCCTGGAGAAGTGGTCGATGCTCCCCGATTGGGGCTGGAAGTCGATCCCGACGACGGCCAACGGGCAGCCGGCGCTCGCCTTCTACAGCTGGGACGAGGAGAAGCAGGCGCGGGTCCCGTTCGCGGTCAACGTGCTCACCTTCGAGGGCGACAAGATCAAGGAGGTCGACGCCTTCATCCTCCGTGGCTCGCAGGACCCGGACCCCGAGGTCCAGGCGCGCACGCCCGAGCAGCCGGCCGACTACGAGAAGCTGGCCAAGGCCTATGGCCGGTTCGGGCTGCCTGCTAGTTTGGATTGAGGAGCCAACTTCGGCCGCTTCTTGACTTCGAGCGCGGTCGAACTTGTACAAAGAACCGATGAGTTTCAGGGGGGTCGGCGGTCGTAACTGGAAACGATCCCTTCGAGTGGCAGCAGGAGGCCATTCCAGATGACGCAGGCACAGGGTGGAACCCAGCTTCAGGAACAGCAGACAGAGGCGATGAGCGACCGGTCCCGGTGGATCGCGCTCTACGTCCTCTGCGCGGGGATGCTGATGATCGTTCTCGACATCACCGTCGTGAACGTCGCGCTGCCCTCGATCAAGGACGATCTCGGCTTCGACCAGTCGAGCCTGGCCTGGGTCGTCAACGCCTACCTGATCACCTTCGGCGGACTGCTCCTGCTGGCCGGCCGGCTCGGCGACCTGATCGGCCGCCGGACGATCTTCCTCTGGGGCCTTGCGGTCTTCGTTGGGGCCTCGATCCTCTGCGGCGCCTCACAGAGCGAGGGGATGCTGATCGGCGCGCGCCTGTTGCAGGGAATCGGCGGCGCCATGACCTCCGCGGTCATCCTCGGCATGATCGTGACGATGTTCCCCCAGCCTGGCGAGCAGGCGAAGGCGGTCGGCATCTACGCGTTCGTCGCCTCGGCCGGCGGCGCGGTCGGCCTGCTGATCGGCGGCGTGATCACCCAGGTGATCAGCTGGCACTGGATCTTCTTCGTCAACGCGCCGATCGGGCTCGCCACGGCGATCTGGGCCCGGCGCCTGCTCGAGAACGACAAGGGCATCGGCTTCCGCGAAGGCGCCGACCTGCTTGGCGCCGTGCTGATCACCGCTTCGCTCATGCTCGGCGTTTACACGATCGTCGAGCCGGCCGCCAAGGACGGCTGGGGCGCATCGACGACGCTGCTGCTGGGCGCCGGCTCGCTGGTCCTGGGCGCGCTCTTCATCGCCCGCGAGGCGACCGCGAAGACGCCGCTGATTCCCCTGCGGATCTTCCGCTCCCGCAACGTGAGCGGTGCCAACACCGTCCAGATCCTGACCGTGGCCGGGATGTTCGGGATGTTCTTCATGGGCTCGCTCTACCTGCAGCAGGTGCAGGGATACGACGCCCTTCAGATCGGGCTGGCGTTTCTCCCGGTGACGATCATCATGGGGACCCTCACGGGCCGGTTCTCCGAGCCGCTGATCATGCGCTTCGGCGCCAGAACGCTGCTCTTCCCGGGCCTCGCCCTGGTGGCCGCCGGCCTGATCTACTTCACGCGGGCGCCGGTGGACGCCAACTACTGGACCGACGTCTTCCCCGTCCTGGTCCTGCTGGGCACCGGAATCGGCGTCTCCTTCCCGGCGCTGATGACCATCGCGATGTCGGGTGCGACGAGGGGGGATGCGGGACTCGCCTCTGGCCTGGTCAACACCTCCGCCCAGGTCGGCGGTGCGATCGGCCTGGCGGTCCTGGCGACGCTGTCGACGTCGCGCAGCAATTCGCTCGAGGACGCAGGTCACTCCACGGCCTCCGCCCTGACCAGCGGTTACCACCTCGCGTTCTGGGTCGCCGCCGGTCTCGTGATCGCGGCGATCGGCGTCGCGGCAGTGGTGATCCAGCCAGAGAAGAAGGCCGCCGAGCAGTTCGCCGGCGACGAGATGCCTGAGGAGCTGGCGCAGTCCCAGGATGCCGCGTACTCCGAGGCCGCTTGATGATCGAGCTCGGACCCGTGTGCGACCGGGGCGCGCATGGCCGAGCAGGTCAAGGACGCAGGGCGAAGCCTTTGGTGGTGCCAAAGGCGAGCCCGAGGACGCAGGATGCGAAGCGCCAGGCGCGTCATCCGGGCGTGCGTGGGTCCGGGATCGGTCATCTAGTTGGACGAGGCCGTCGAACGCGCCCTCGAGAACGATCGAACGATCGACATCACCACCACGGGGCGCCGCAGCGGGAAGCCGCGGCGCCTCGAGATCTGGCGCTACCGCTACGACGGCAGGACGTTCCTGAGCGGATCGCCGGGAAAGCGAGACTGGTACGCCAACCTCGAGGAGAACCCGGAGTTCACCTTCCACCTCAAGGGCAGCGCCCAGGCGGACCTGGCCGCCGTCGCCCGTCCGATCACCGACGAGGGGGAGCGCCGCGAGGTGATCGCCGGAATCCTCGAGGACCTGGGACGGGGTTCCGGGAGCCTCGAGGAGTGGGTTGAGAGCAGCCCGCTGGCCGAGGTCGAGTTTCCAGAGGAGCCACCGGGATAAGGTTGGGCCGTGAGGTCCGTACCCGAGGCGGGAAGGCGGCGACTGCTGCCGCTGTTGCTGGCAACGGCGGCGCTGGTTGTGCTGGCGGCCGCCGGATGCGGCGAGAAGTCGGAGCCCGCTGTCCACCCACCGACCACGGCGGCCACGGCGACGACCGCGCCGACCACCCCCGCGCCGACCACGGCGACCACGGCGACGAAGCCCACCCCCACTCCCACCGCCCCGGTCCCGAAAACGACTCCCTAGTTCAGCGCGACTGCGCCCGGAGGAAGTCGGCGAGGTCCCTCGCCTGCACCGCCGGGTCGGAGGAGCGGGGGACCGACGCGGCGGGCGCTGGGCGCCGGGCGGCGCTGTCGGCCTTCGTCGGCGACCCCGAGTCGCCCGAGCGCAGGAGGGCGATCACCCCCGCGGCCACGACGAGGGCAAGCGCGAGGGCCGCGGCTATCCGGGCGGAGCGGCTCCACGGGACCCTCTCCCTGGGAGCGGGCCAGTCCGCGGTGACCCCACCGGTGGCCGGCAGCCGCTTCGTCGGCCGCGCCTGCGACTTGATCCGCCGGACGACCCCCACGTCTCCGTTGCCCTCCACCGTCTCGAGCGCCTCGCCGAGCGCGCGGGCGTCGCCGAACCTCTGCCCGGGGTCCTCGCGGAGGCAGCGCTCGATGATCTCGCGGAGCTCCGGCGCCCGGGCCTGGGGCAGGAGCTCGTCCGCGACCACGCCGCAGGCGTAGACGTCGACGGCGGGCGTGATCTTGCCGTCGGCCAGCTGCTCGGGGGCCATGTAGCGCTCGGTTCCGATCACCTTGCCGGGCCTGGTCAGCCGTGTCGTCTCCTCAGCCGCACGGGCGATCCCGAAGTCGGTGATCTTCAGGCAGCCATCGGACTCGCGCAGCAGCAGGTTCTGCGGCTTGATGTCCCGGTGCACGAGCTTCTTCGCGTGCGCATGGCCCAGCCCGTCGCAGAGCTGGCAGAGCAGGCGCAGGGCCTCGCTCCCGGCGATGGATCTCTTCCTGCCTTCGAGCCTGTCCTCCAGGGTGCCGCCCTCGACGTGCTCCATGACGATGAAGGGGCGGCCGTCCTCCTCGCCGACGTCGTAGACCTGGACGACGTTCGGATGATCGAGCCTGGCGGCGACGCGGGCCTCGCGCGAGAAGCGCTTGCGAACCTCGTCGTCCCCGGCGAAGTTGTCGGCGAGGAGCTTGATCGCGACCAGCCGGTCGAGCTTCAGGTCGCGGGCGCTGTAGACGGTCGCCATCCCGCCATGGCCCAGCCGGTGCTCCAGCTCGTAGCGCTCCGCGCCCAGATGGCGAATCACTCGGGCTCACCCTTGAGCTTCGCCTGCCCCGGAGGGAGCTTGCCGCCATGGCCCGGGGGCGCGGGGCCGTGGTCGCCCCCATGGTGATCGCCGCCGTGCTGGTCCTTGTGCTCGTGGGGCTTCTTCTTCTCCTCGGGCGCCGGGGGCGGCGGCGGGCAGTTGACCTGATCGACCAGGCCGGCGGCAACCTCGTCCACGCCGGGGCGCAGGTTCGCCGGCAGGTCCGACCCCTCGACGGCCGATCGCAGGTCATCGGCCGCATGGGCCGCGTGGCAGGTGTCTCCGGAGTCCAGATCGGTGGCGATCCGGTCGCTCAGCTTTGCGAGCCGGTCGGCGGTGGCTGCCGAGACCGCCGGCTGCCGCGCAACGGTCGAGCCGCTCCCGCCCGAGCCGCATGCGCTCAGGCCGATGGCCGCCAAAGCGAGTAGAACCGCCGCCCCGGCGGTCTTCAGATTCCCCGTGCGCATCTCTCGAAGCTCCTGGTCAGCCATTACCCCTGCTTCCTTCCTGGAAACCGCGGCAGCTGGTGACCGGCAGCCGTGGATATCGAGGAAAGTCCGGATCCGTCTTGGAGCGCTCGCAGAGCGAGAACTCCGACCCCCGAGTGTTGCGGATCAGGCGCTGGTGCCGGCAGCGATCACAGAGGCCGGCGCTCGGACCCCTCACCGCTCCGCTTCGGCCTCCGCGTCAAGCGCCGCTTCCTCGGCGTCAACCGCGGCCTCCTCGGCGTTCAATGCCTTCTCCTCGGCTTCGAGCGCAGCCTGCTCCTCGCCGAAGATGGCCCGCTTGAGCGCGCCGGCCGCATATTCGCCGCCTCGCTGTGCGCGCTCCAGCGGCTCGGTCAGCCTGACGACGCGGGCGAGGAGCTCGTTCATCTTCTCCGCCTGCTCCAGCGCCTCGTCGGCCTGGCGGCGCATGACCTCGAGCTGCTCGCGCGAGACCTCCATCAGGTCGTTGGCCTCGCGGATGCTGCGCTCCATGCTGCGCGGGAGGTCGATCGCCGCGCGCGCCATCGAGATCGGCCAGGTGACGAGCTCTCTCAGCACGACTCGGAGGGTAATGAAGCATGGCGGCGAGCTTCGCTGCGGGCGTTACTTCACTTTGTATAGTCGGTGTGTGCCCACCTTCCGCCGCCTGCTCGGCTTCCTGCGTCCATACCGCCGCCAGCTGATCTTCTCCCTCGTACTCGCCTGGCTGGCGATGGGGATGACGGTGCTGATCCCGCTGCTCAGCGGCGCGGCGGTGAACGCCATCGAGTCCGAGCACCGGGACGACATCCTGCCGCTCGTCCTGGCGCTCCTGGGTGCGGGGATCCTGCGGCTGCTGCTCACGGTGGGCCGCAGGCTGATCGCGGGAAAGGTCTCCCTGGCCGTGGAGTTCGACCTGCGCCAGGTTTTCTACGAGCATCTCCAGAAGCTCGAGCTGGCCTTCTTCGACAGCCAGCAGACCGGCCAGCTGATGTCGAGGGCGACCGTCGATCTGCAATCGATCCGGTTCTTCCTCGGCTACGGGCTGATCTGGGTGAGCCAAAGCGCCCTGACCATTCTGTTCGCCGCCGTTGCGATGTTCGTGCTCGATCCGGTGCTCGCGCTGCTCGCTCTGGCGCCGGTGCCGTTCCTGGTGGCGACCGCGACGCGCTACAGCCGCCGCAACCGCCCGGCCGAGCAGGAGGTGCAGCAGCGGATCGGCGAGGTGACGGCGGGTGCCGAGGAGGGCATCTCCGGGATCCGGATCGTGAAGGCCTTCGCGCGCGAGCGCCACATGCTCGATCGCTTCCGGCACTCGGTGAACAGGGTCTTCGAGCAGAGCATGGTCTCCACGCGCCTGCAGGCGTTCTACACGCCGCTGATGGGGTTCCTGCCCAACCTCGGACTCGCCGCGGTGCTGCTCGTCGGCGGTCTGCAGGTCATCCACGGCCACACCAGCATCGGGCACCTCACCGCCTTCTATCTGTACGTGGTGCTGCTCGCCGGACCCGTGCGCTGGCTCGGAATGTCCTTGAGCATGGCCCAGCGCGCCGTGGCGTCCGGCAACCGGATGTTCGAGATCCTCGACCGCGAGCCGTCCATGGAGAGCGCGCCCGACGCGCCGCCTCTGCCCGATGGCCGGGGCCGCGTCTCGCTGCAGCGGGTGACGCTTCGCTACGACGGCGCCGAGCCGGCGTTGACGGGCATCGACCTGGAGGTCGAGGCGGGCCGGACGGTTGCGCTGGTGGGACCCACGGCCGCCGGCAAGACCAGCCTGGTCGGGCTCCTGGCGCGCCTCTATGACCCCAGCGAGGGTCGGGTGGTGATCGACGAAGCCGACATCAAGGAGGTGGACCTGGCGTCGCTCCGGTCGGAGATCGCGTTCGTCGCGGACGACAGCTTCCTGTTTTCCGACACGGTCAGCGGAAACATCGCCTATGCGCGGCCCGAGGCGACACAGGATCAGATCGAGGCGGCGGCGAAGCGTGCTCAGGCTCACGACTTCATCACCCGTCTTCCGGACGGGTACGACACCGTGATCGGGGAGCGCGGCCTGACCCTGTCGGGCGGCCAGCGCCAGCGCGTCGCGATCGCCCGGGCGCTGCTCGCCGAGCCGCGCATCCTGATCCTCGACGACGCAACATCCTCGGTCGACGCCCGCACCGAGGCGCAGATCAAGGCGGGGCTGCGCGAGGCGATGGAGGGCCGGACGACGTTCATCGTCGCCCACCGCCTCTCGACGATCTCGCTGGCCGACGAGATCGTCGTGCTCGACCGCGGCCGCATCGTGGACCGCGGCACGCACGAGGAGCTCCTGGAGCGCTGTCCCCTGTACGAGGAGATCGCCGAGAAGGGGCTCGAGGACTCCGTCTACCTGCAGCGCGACCTCGAGGAGCGCGAGGAGCTGGCGAAGCTTTGAACGACTCGGACGGCGCCCAGAACTTCTTCGCGCTCTTTCGCTCGATCTGGCGGCTGATCCGAGGCCAGGACGACCGCTGGCGGAAGGTGCGCTGGCTCTTTTCGCTGCTGCGGCCCTACCGGCGCCAGGTCCTGTTGATGCTCGGCGCCCTGATCCTGGCGACCGGCGCGACCCTTGCTCCGCCCTACCTGGTTGGCCAGGCCGTTCACGTCTCCCTGAACGGCGACACCACGGCGCTCATCCTGATCCTGGCGGCGTTCCTGGGCGCCGCCCTGGTCGGCTGGGGCACGTCGTACCTGCAGACGTATCTGGTCGGCTGGGTCGGCGAGCGGGCGCTCCAGGACCTGCGGATCCGGATCTTCACCCACCTCCAGCAGATGTCGATCGGATTCTTCACTCGCAACCGGCCGGGAGTGCTGATCTCGCGGATCACCAACGACGTGGACGCGCTCGACCAGCTGATCAGCAGCGGGGTCGTGACGCTCTTCTCCAGCACACTGACCCTGGTAGGGGTCGTCGTGATCATGCTGATCGCGGACGTTCAGCTGGCTCTCGTCGTGTTCCTGACGCTGCCGGTGCTGTTCGTCGCCAGCCTGGTGTTCCGGATCGTGGCGGCGAGCGCCTACCGGATCACGCGTGAGCGGATCGCGGAGGTGACGGCCTACCTGCAGGAGACCCTGAGCGGTGTGCGGGTCGTGCGGAGCTTCGCCCAGGAGCGTCGTCACGTCGAGCGGATGGCGGAGCTCAACGAGCTCAATCGCCAGGCGAACCTGAAGACCGTCTACCTGAACGCCTCGTACTTCCCCGCGGTCGAGCTGCTCTCGGCGATCGGGACCGCGGTGATCCTGCTCTACGGCGGCTATCAGGCGCTCGACCTGGCGACCGAGTCCGCGCGGAACGCCCAAATCGGCGTCGTGGTCGCGTTCGTCGGATACCTCTCCACCTTCTTCGACCCGATCCAGCAGCTCTCCAACCTCTACACGACCTACCAGCAGGGAATGGCCGCGCTGGACAAGATCTTCGACCTGCTCGACACCGAGCCGGACATGGTCGACAAGCCGGACGCGCTCGACCCCGGGACGCTGCGCGGGGAGATCGAGATGGACGGCGTCTGGTTCTCCTACGGGCTGGACAAGTCCGCCGGCCTGAAGCGCTCGAGCGGTTTGATCGAGACGCTGGAGGAGGAGCCGGAGACCGACTCCTGGGCGCTCGAGGACGTCTCGATCCACGTCCCCGCCGGCCAGACCCTGGCGCTGGTCGGCGAGACGGGCGCCGGGAAGTCCACCTTCGCGAAGCTGGTCTCGCGCTTCTACGACCCGCAGCGGGGCCGGGTCCTGGTCGACGGCAACGACCTGCGCGATCTGAGCTCGACCTGCCTGCGCAGCCAGCTCGGGATCGTGCCGCAGGAGGGATTCCTCTTCTCGGGGACCGTCCGCGAGAACATCGCGTTCGGGCGGCCCGACGCATCCGACGAGGAGATCGAAGCGGCCGCCGACGCAATCGGTGCGGGTGAGTTCATCCGGCGGATGGCGGGCGGGTTCGACGCCGAGGTCGGCGAACGGGGAGTGGCGCTCTCAGCCGGGCAGCGCCAGCTGATCGCGTTCGCGAGGGCCCTGCTGGCGGAGCCGCGGATCCTGATCCTCGACGAGGCGACCTCGAACGTGGATGTGCGGACCGAGCGCGCGATCGAGCTGGGTCTGCAACGGCTGCTCCAGGGACGAACGGCGATCGTGATCGCCCACCGGCTCTCGACGATTCGCGGCGCGGGACGGATCGCCGTGCTCGAGAACGGGCGAATCGCGGAGAGCGGCACGCACGACGAGCTGATCGCGGCCGGCGGCCGGTACGCGGAGCTCTACGGCACCTGGGCGGACCTCGCCGCTGCGTAGATCCTTGCTTCGCCTCATATCGGCGGCCACAAACACCGCCGCCGGATCTACGGCCACAAGCGGCCGCCCATCACAAGTCGCTACGGGCTTCGCCCTTCGCTCCTGAAGAGAGCGGCCTGGTGGCCGCTAGCCGGGGCCGATGCCGCCGGAGCCAGACGAGCCTGAGCTGCCCGACGAGCCGGAGGTGCCACTGCTGCCGCTGGTCCCGGAGCTGCCGGACGTGCCGCCGGCGGTGCCGCTCGAGGAGCTCGGAGCGCTCGGGGTGACGGTGCCGCTGCTGGCGCTCGAGCTGCTGCTGGCGCTGCCGCTGGAGCCCGAGCTCGTGCTCGAGGAGCTGATCGCGGCGCCGCATTGCTTGAAGCCGTAGGCGGAGGCGGCGGATTCGGCCTGGGACTTGGCGCTGTCGAGCTGGGTCTCGAAGGCGCTCGGGTCCTCGCCGCGCTGGACCGCCAGCCCGATCTTCTGCCCGGCGGAGACCTCGTCTGACATCGCCTTCAGGAACGCATCGAGATTGGTGTCGCTCGGCGGGTTGAGCTGCTTGATCGTGTCGATCACGCCCTGCCGCAGCTGCGCGATCTGGGCGGCCTCGCTCTCACCCTGGCCGGCGGCCGCGAACTGCTCGATCGAGGAGTTCGCCTCGGCGCACGCGGAATCGGCCGATGCGATGAAATCGGCCTGTCCCGTCGAGGCCTGGGACGTCTGGGTCGGGACCACGATCGGGGTCTCCGGTGAGCTGTCACCGCCGCAAGCCGAGAGCACGATCCCCGCGCCCACTGCCCCGGCGAGGACGACAAGGTGCCTCGCACGCCACATACGGCCGCGCAAGGTAGCAAGGATGCGGGGAAACGCCTTCAGAGCTGCGGGCCAGGGACTTGAACCCCGAATTTGCGCTCCAGAGGCGCACGTGTTGCCAATTACACCAGCCCGCAACGGCCCCGAAAGCCTAGCTTGACGTGAGCTCTCCGAGGTCGCTGTCCTGGTCCCCGAGCAGCGCCTTCGCCTTCTCGCCTGCCACGTCCACGCCCTCCGCCAGCAGCGTCCGGGCGTGGCCCAGCTCCTCCGATTTCTCCACGGTGAGGGCTCCCGCCACCTTCCCATCCTTCAGGTAGAAGACAGCAAATTCGCCCGCGTCACGGTCGCCGCGCCAGACCACCTCGTCCCAGTCGGTCGCCGGTCCGACGTACTCGAGCCCGGCCCAGTCGGCCAGGTCGCTGAAGAAATACGGCACGACCTCGTACGGCTTCGCCTCGCCCATCATCGACCGCGCCGCGTGCTGGCCCTGCTGCATCGCCACGTCCCAGTGCTCGACCCGCAGCCGCCTGCCGTGCACGCGGCTCTCGTAGGAGCAGACGTCACCTGCGGCGTAGACCCCCTCCACCGAGGTCTGGAGGGTCTCGTCGCAGACGATCCCGTTCTCGACCTCCAGCCCGGCCTTCTCGGCCAGCATCACGTCGGGCTTCACCCCGGCGCCCACCACGACCACATCTCCCTCGATCACCTTGCCGCTCTCGGTGACGACTCCCTTGACGTCCCCGTCACCCTCGAACGCCTCCAGCGTCTCGCCGCCGTGAATCTCGATCCCCTTCGACTCGAGCAGCTCGTGGAACCAGCGACCCGCCTCGTCGCCGAAGGTCCGGGACAGCGCCACGTCCTCCATCATCACGATCGCGCAGTCGGTCCCCTTCGACTTCAGCGAGGCCGCCACCTCGCAGCCGATGTAGCTGCCGCCGATCAGCACGACCCGCTCGGCGCCCTCCGCCGCCTCCCGGATCCCGTCCGAGTTGCCGAACGCCCGCAGGTAGTGAATCCCCTCCTGGCCCGCGCCCTCGACGCGCAGGATGTTCACGTTCGCGCCGGTGGCCAGCAGCGCCTTCTCGAAGCCGACCTCCTCCCCGCCCTGCAGCTTCGCCGTCCGCGCGTCGGCGTCCATGGACATGACGTTGGTCCCGCTGCTCAGCTCCACCCCGTTCTCCTCGTACCAGGAGACCGGGTTGACGTAGGCGTCCTCTCGCTTCGACTCCCCTCGCAGGTACTCCTTGGAGAGCGGCGGCCGCTCGTACGGCGGCTCCGGCTCCCTCCCGACCAACAGGATGTCGCCATCCGCACCGCGCTTGCGCAGCTCGGCGGCGCAGTAGCCGGAGGCAAAGCCCCCGATCAGCAGATACTCAACCTGCCGCGGCACCGTCCGAGCCGAAGAACACCTTCAGCTCCTCCTCCAACCCCGGATCGAGCACCGCCAGCACCTCGTCGCCCGCCTCGAGCACGGTGTCCGGCGTCGGCACGAACCCGCCCTGCCCCTCGCGCAGGATCGAGATCAGCAGGCTCCCCTCGGGCATGTTGAGGTCTCCGACCCGCTGTCCCGCCACCCTGCTGTCGTCGGCGAGCAGCATCTCGATGATCTCCAGCCGCTCCTCCGGCAGGTCGAGCAGGTGCACCAGGCCGTACTCGGGAACCTCGTGCTCCAGCAGGCGCAGGATCAGGTCGGTCGCCGACACGTAGGGCTTGATGCCCAGCAGCTCGAAGTGCGCCCGGTTCCGGGGGTTGTTGACCCGGGCGATGATCCGGTCCACCAGGTACTTCTCCTTCGCGACCTGGCAGATCAGCATGTTGTCCTCGTCGTCGCCGGTAACCGCAATCACCATGTCGGCTCGGGATATACCCGCCCGCTCGAGAACCCAAAGCTCCGAGGCGTCGCCGAACTGGATGTTGTGCTCCAGCTCCTGCTCGACGGTCGTGTACCGGTTCCGGTTGTCCTCGATCACGGTGACCTCGTTGCCCTTGTCGAGCAGCTCGCGGGCGAGGTTCCAGCCCACCTTTCCGGCCCCGGCGATGATGATGTACTTGCCCCCGCCCATCAGCTGGACCCAGACCCGGCGGCCTCCAGGACCTCCTTCTCGAGCATCTCGATTGCGACGCGGGTCGGGCAGACCGTGTTGACGCCCTGCTTCTCGTACCACTCGGCGCGCAACGGATCGAGGATCCGCGCGATCACGGTCGGGACGTTGAACTTCCGCTTTGCGATCTGGGCGATGACGATGTTCGTGTTGTCGCCATCGGTCGAGGCGATGAAGGCGTCTGCCCGCTCGATGCCGGCGGAGGTGAGCGCCTCCTCCTCGAGACCGGTGCCGACGGTGAACTGACCGCCGGAGTCCTCCCAGGAGCGATCGAGGTTGACCTCGAGGCGCGCGTGCGCCTCCGGATCCTCGTCCAGGCACGAGACCTCATGACCCTCGCGGAGCATGGTCCGTGCAACGGAGGACCCAACCCTCCCGCAGCCAACGATGAGAACGAACATTCGGTTCGGATCTTAGTCCTGTGCTCTGCGGCGCCGGGGCCCGGGCGATCCGGGACAACTACTGACTTCGGCTGGTAGTTCGACCCCTTGTAGAAAAGTGGGGTCGGATCCACACTTCATTCACGGTTCACGCGCACCGGTACGCGCGGCGAGCTCAAGGGGGGATCGCCGACGAGCCAGATGACTTCGATCTCAACCCAAGAGGGCAGCGACGAGCGACGGGAGACCGATATCGCGCGCGCCCTGGACCAGCGGGAGATCCAGGCCCATTTCCAGCCGAAGGTGGACCTCCGCAGCGCCGGCGTCGTCGGAGTCGAGGCGCTGGCCCGATGGGCCCATCCGAGTCTCGGCCTGATCGCCGCCAGGGATTTCCTCGAGCCGGTCGAGGCCGGCGGCCACATGCGCGCGCTGACCGAGCGCATGATCGAGTTCTCGACGCGCGCTGCCGGCGACTGGTGGCGGTCCGGAATGGGCATGCAGCTCTCCCTGAATCTCCCTCTCGGGCACATCTCGGGCTCTGACTGGGACCTCCCCGAGTTCGTCGCCGGCGCCCTGGCGGCGTCCGGCCTGCCCGGGGAGGCCCTCCAATTCGAGGTCACCGAGGACGGGCTGCTCGGCGATACCGGTCTCGCCGCGGAGCTGCTCGGTCAGCTGAGGGAGCTGGGCGCCACCATTTCCATCGACGATTTCGGGACCGGTCATTTCTCCCTGCGGCAGCTGCAGAGCCTTCCGATCGAGGAGCTGAAGCTGGACCGCTCGCTGGTCGGCGCCCTGAGCGAGGAAGAGGACCGGACCATCATTCGCTCGACCATTCACCTTGCCCACCAGATGGGCCTGACCGTGCTGGCCGAGGGCGTCGAGACGAAGGAGGCCTGGCGGCAGCTGCGCAGCATGGGCTGTGAGCGCGCCCAGGGATTCCTGATTGCGAAGCCGCTGCCGGCGCGCGAGGTTCCTGCCTGGCTTGCAACTTGGAACCAGCACGCCCGGGAGCTCAGCGCCACCAAGCCGGCGCGGCGCCGCGGCCTCAAGGACCGGCGGCGCTCCTCCGCGAGCGCCGAGGCTCCGGCGTAATCACGCCTCTTCCGGCGGAGCGGTCAACAGGACGCGGCAGGGCGCCCGCTTCAGCACGTATTCCGTCACCTCGCCGATCTCCTCTGGGCGGGCGCCCCCGATACCCCCCAGGACGGCGCCGCCCCTGATCCTGGTCGGCGGTTCCGCTCCCATGACGATCACCTCCGCCCCCCTGTCGCGTGCCTCCTGGATGATCCCCGACCCCGTCGACCGTGCGGGGACGAGGTTCGTGGTCACCTCGACGTTCTCGTACTCGTCGCCGACCTCGCGGGCTCGCTCGAGCGCGCGCTCCCCCTGCTCCTTCACCGACCTCGGCAGTGGGGAATCGAGCGGGACCGTGAGCGGCATCTGCGCCACGTAGACCACGTCCAGCCGCGGCGGCCGCTCGCCCTCCTCGACCTCGGCGTCGGCGAGCCTGCCCGCCGTGCTGACGATGTCGTCGTCGAGCTGGGTGCCGAACACCGGCACGAGGATCGTCGAGTACTCCACCTCCGCCGGCTGCTTCTTCAGCGACGCCTCGGGCACCTGAACGCGCCGCGTCAGCGGCGTCCGCTCGACGTAGCGGCGATAGATGACGTAGAAGACGAGGCCGAAGAGCATCCAGCCGCCCCCGATGTAGACGGCGGTGTGGTGGAGAAAGAAGACGCTGATCCAGGCGAGCCCGCTGATCAGAGCCCCCGCGATGGCGGGCAGCGGCAGCCGGTGCGAGCCGAACCGGACGTTCCACGGCACGCTGTACGGCCGCTCGAGGTCGGGCTCGACGACCCGTAATCGGACGATCGAGATCTGGGCGATCGTCACCGCGAGCAGGGCTCCGAACGCGTAGACCCGGGCGAGGAAGCGGATGTCGCCCGGTATCGCCAGGGCGAGCGCGAGGAGCGCGGCGATCACGATCGCGATGTAGGGCGTCGAGTAGTTCCGCTCGAGCTTCCCCGCCCAGCTCGGGATCTGCCGGTTGGTCGCGAGGACGTAGACGTGCCGGGAGAGACCGAGCATTGCGGTGTTCGCCGCCCAGAACAGCACCGGCACGGCCACCAGCATCACCGCCCACTTCATGAAGTCGGCGACCCAGCTCGGGTCGTAGTTCGCCACCACCCCCAGCACTGGCTCCTCGATGTACTGGCCGGCGAGCGCTGTCTCGGGTCCGTGCGGCCCCGGCACGACCGGCACCGCCATCAGTGCGACCGCCGCGATCCCCGCGTAGATCAGGGGGATTGCGACCGCGCCAACCCCCAGCACCCGTTTCAGATCCCCGGGCTCGAACTCGAGATCCGGCGCCAGGTCGCTGGCCGCCTCGATGCCCGCGTAGGCGATCGTCGCGATCACCAGCGAGTAGACGATGTCCTTGACGCTGGGGGACGTGAAGAGATCCAGCTGGTCGGTGAGCCGATCCGGATGAAGGACGACGATCAGGCCCACGATGATCACCAGCAGCTGCAGCCCGAGCTCGGCGAGCGCCAGCACCACCAGCCGGACCTGGCGGTTGCGCCCGGTGACATCCGCGATGTTGAGGATGGCGGCGAGGCCGATCACCACGATCGCCACCGCGAGCTCCACGTCCCCCCCGCCGAACCTGCCGGAGATCGGAGTCAGGTAGTGGGAGACGGTGATCGCCGCGGCCGCGATCACGATCAGGTAGTCGATCAGGATCGCCCAACCCGCGATGAAGCTGATCAGCTCGTTGAACGCGTGGCGCGCGAAGGTCGCCGACCCTCCCCGCTCGCGGAGCATCGCGCCGCCCTCGACGTAGGAGAGCGAGGTGAGCGCAAACATCAGCCCCGCCGCCAGGAAGATCAGCGGGGTCAGCCCGAGCCCGCGGTCGGCGACCACCCCGATCGAGAAATAGATCGAGAAGCCGACCGCGGCGGACGCGGCCGAGTACAGGAACGGCACCCCGAGCCAGCGCTTCGCCCTCATCTACCCAACTCCCTCATCCGCGCATCGACAGGTACAGCCGACCGGAGCCGAGCGCGATGAACAGCAGTCCGAACAGGACCCCGACCGCCAATGGCCCCCCGCCACGCGCCAGCGTCAGCACCAGCATCAGCAGCCCGAACCCGATGATCGTCACCGAGAAGACGCGGACCGCGAGCTGGTAGCCCTCGTCCGGCGAGGGGCGCCGACGCTGATTCACGCCCCCATTAAACGGGTTGCACCAGCGATCAGCCGGGCAGGCCCCCGATGATCGGGATGATCAGGATGGCAACGATGTTCGCCACCTTGATCATCGGGTTGATCGCCGGACCGGCAGTGTCCTTGTAGGGATCTCCAACCGTGTCGCCGGTGACCGCGGCCGCATGGGCGTCTGAGCCCTTGCCGCCGAACTCCCCGTCCTCGATCAGCTTCTTCGCGTTGTCCCACGCGCCGCCGCCGGCGGTCATCGAGATCGCCATGAAGATGCCGACCACGATCACGCCGATCAGCAGCCCGCCGAGCGCCTGGTAGGAGATCAGCCCCACGATCAGCGTCACCACGATCGGAATCAGCGAGGGCAGGATCATCTCGCGCTGAGCGGCAGCGGTGACGAGGCTCACTGCGTGCCCGTACTCGGGCTTTTCCGTGCCCTTCATGATCCCCGGCTTCTCGCGGAACTGGCGGCGGACCTCCTCGACCACCTGGCCTCCGGCGCGGCCGACGGCCTCGATCGCCAGGGAGGCGAACAGGTAGACCATGATCCCGCCGATCAACAGGCCGATCAGCACGGGCGGATCGGAGATCTGGAAGCTCAGAGCATGGCCGCCCGCTTCGGTTTGGAGCTCGTGCGTGAAGGCGTCGAAGAGCACGAGCGCGGCGAGGGCGGCCGAGCCGATCGCGTAGCCCTTGGTGACCGCCTTGGTCGTGTTCCCGACCGCGTCGAGCGGGTCGGTGATGTCGCGAACCTCCTGGGGCAGGTCGGCCATCTCCGCGATGCCGCCCGCGTTGTCGGTGATCGGGCCGAACGCGTCCAGGGCGACGATCAGGCCGGTGAGCGAGAGCTGCGCCATCACCGCCACGCCGATGCCGTAGATGCCCGCGGTACCACCGCCGGCGAGCTTCCAGGAGCCGAGGATCGCGATGGCGATCACCAGCACGGGCAGGGCGGTCGACTGGAGGCCCTGCGCCAGCCCCTGGATGATGTTGGTCGCGTGACCGGTCTCCGACGCCTTCGAGATCGTCCGCACGGGCCGGAACCGCGTGGACGTGTAGTAGTCGGTCAGGACGAAGAGCAGCGCGGTGACGCCGACGCCGATCAGCCCACAGAGCCACAGGTCGGTGACGGTGGTGTTGCCCAGGGCGCCGCCGCTCAGCGGGTCGTCCATCAGCCACTTGGTGATCGGGTAGAACGCTGCCGCCGAGAGCACCGCCGAGACGGCCAGGCCGCGATAGAGCGCGGCCTCGACGTTCCCGGTGCGCGTGCGCACCGATAGCGCGCCGATGATCGAGGCGATGATGGCCACCGCTCCGATCGCGAGCGGGTAGATCGCCACCTCCCGGGTGAAGCCGGTGAAGGTGATCACCCCGAGCAGCATCACCGCCACGGCGGTGACGGCGTAGGTCTCGAAGAGGTCGGCGGCCATGCCGGCGCAGTCGCCGACGTTGTCGCCGACGTTGTCCGCGATCACTGCCGGGTTGCGCGGGTCGTCCTCGGGGATCCCCGCCTCGATCTTGCCGACCAGGTCGGCTCCGACGTCCGCGGCCTTGGTGAAGATGCCGCCGCCGAGTCGGGCGAAGACGGAGATCAGAGAGCCGCCGAAGCCGAGCCCGACGAGCGCGTCGACGCACTCCTTGTCGGAGAGGTCCGTGAAGACGAGCAGCGCGCCGAAATAGCCCGCCACGCCCAGGAGCGCCAGGCCCACGACCAGCAAACCCGTGACGGAGCCGCCCTTGAAGGCGATGTCGAGCGCGGGCGGGATGCCGCCGCGGGCGGCCTCGGCCACCCGTGCGTTGGCGCGAACCGAGAGGTTCATGCCGATGAACCCGGCGGAGCCGGAGAGAACGCCGCCGACCACGAACCCGATCGCCGTCTCCACGTTCTGCAGCGGGATCAGCAGGATCGCCACGATCACGCCGACCCCGGCGATGATCATGTACTGGCGCTTCAGGTAGGCGCTGGCGCCTTCCTGAACAGCGCCCGAGATCTCCTGCATCTGCTCGTTTCCGGGCGACTTGGCGAGCAGGCGCTGGGTGACCAGCAAGCCGTACACCACCGCCGCGGCCGCGCAGCCGAGCGCGACGACGACTCCGTAATCGGTCAAGAACTTAGTCAACTGAGACTCCCGTCAGGTTCGTGTGAAAGCGGCGCGGCAGTCTACCCCGAACGACGGCTGCTCCGCTTCGCGTCCGCCGCCGTCTACTGACCGGATGTCGGGGGCGTCCACAGTCCCGAGTCGCCCTTCGGCTTCTCGGAAGATCCCTGCTCAGGAGCGGTTTCCGCCGATTCCTCCGCGGTCTCCTCACCCGCGTGCTTGGCGTAGAGAACCTGTAGCTCGGAGATCGCCTGGCGAAGCTGCGGCTGCGCCTCCGGGCTGACCAGGTCGACCAGCGCCCGCCCGGCGTCGATCCCGACCTTGGCCTGCTCCAGGTCACGCTCATCGTCCTTCGCGATGCGCCTGGCGGACAGGTTGAGAATGCTGACCACGCTCTGCAGGACGACGTCCTCGACCCGCACCTTCCGGATCTCGTCCTCGAGCTGGGCGCGCATCTCCTCCTCGGTCGGCTGATCGCCGCTCGGCTGATCCGGGCTCTCCTGCTGCTCTTCATCGGCCACTGACGGCTCCCTCCGGTGCGTAGGTTTTCCGGGTCTCCTCGACTGCTCGCCGGTAGATCTCCTCGATCGGGGCGCCCTCCTCGAAGCGCGCGTACGCCCGCTGGGCGCCGTTGTCCTCGGGTATCTCCGCCTCGAGCGCGAGGGCCTGCCGGGCGGGCTCCGTCCACGACAGCAGATCCTCGAGCACCGCTCGCGTTGGCTTTACCCGCCCCTCGCGGAAGTCGATCATCTCGCCATCCATGCCATGGCGGATCGCGCGCCAGAGGTTCTCCTCGATCTCGCGCTGTCTCAGCGGCTCCGAGGCATGCCCCTCGTCGATGTCGATCGCCGACTGGGCGACGCAGGCGGCCATCAGGGCCACCAGGTTCAGCGACTCGTCGCCGCGGGTCTGCGCGTCGCAGATCCTCACCTCGACCGTGCCGAACGAATGGTGGGGGCGCACGCTCCACCAGAGCTGGGTCGCCTCGACGATCGAGTCGGTCCGCTGCAGGAGGCTTACGAAGTCCGAGTAGGTGCGCCAGTCGCCGAAGGGCTCGTGGACGCCGCAGCGCGGGAAGGTGCGGGTGAAGATCTCGGTGCGAACCGAGTGCAGGCCGGTGTCGCGATGATCGAGGAACGGAGAGTTCGCGGATAGGGCGAGCAGCGGCGGCAGCACCTCACGCATCCGGTCGGAAACGGCGACCGCTCGGTCCGGGCCCTGGATCCCGACGTGGACGTGGAGGCTCCAGGTGTTGTTCCGCTGCGCGACCCAGCGCAGGTCCCCCTCGAGACGGCGATAGTGCTCGGTCTGGATGATGTGCTGGTCCAGGTAGTTGGCCCACGGGTGGGTCCCCATCGCCGCCAGGGCCACTCCCATCTCATCCGCGATCCCGAACAGCCGCTCGCGGCGGGCACGCTGCCGTTCGGCGGCATCGGCGAACGTCTCGCCACGGCCGGAGCGGATCTCGATCTCCGTGTCGATCAGCTCTCCCTTGACCGCCGGTGCGAGCAGCTCGTCCCGCAGGCAGGCCGACTGCATCTCCTCGAAGCGGTGCTCGAGGTCGAGGACCGCCGGATCGAGGATCGCGAACTCCTCCTCGATCCCGATGGTGAAGTCGGCGGAGGACTCGAATCTCTCTCTGACCTCGTCGAGGTTCAGTCCGTCGTGCTGTGGATCCGGATCGGTTGTCACCGTCTCGGGGGTCTGACCTACGTCAGATAGAAGTAGAGGGCGTAGAGCAGGTCCACCGCCGGGCTGGAGGTGTGAACGGTGACGTCCGGCGGAACCTGCAGGAGGCGCTCGGAGTAGTTGAAGATGATCTTCACCCCGGCTTTGACGAGGCGGTCGGCAACCTCCTGGGCCGCATCGGCCGGCACAGCGAGGACGCCGACGACCACCTGCTCCCCCTCGACCACCGAGTCGATGTCGTCGAAGGAGCGCACCTCGAGCCCGCCGACGCGACGACCGATCACGCTCGGGTCGACGTCGAACATCGCCACGATCCTGAAGCCGTGGTCGGCGAAGATGTCCGAGCTCGCGATCGCCTGTCCCAGGTGGCCGGCGCCGAACAGGGCGATGTTGTGCTGGCCCGCGGTCCGGAGGATCTTGCGGATCTCCCGGACCAGCGAATCGACGTTGTAGCCGACCCCGCGCTTCCCGAACTTGCCGAAGCCCGAGAGGTCTCGCCGGATCTGCGTCGAGTTGATGTGGGTGTAGTCCGAGAGCTCCTGTGAGGAGATCGTGTCCTTCCCCATCTTCCGCGCCTGGGTCAGCACCTGGAGATAGCGGGAGAGCCTCGCGGCGACTCCGAGTGAGAGGCGGTCCCCATCCGTGAGCTCCGAGGCCTGCTCGGCGGTCTCGGCCGCCACGTCCTCGATCATTCGGACAAGGTATCGAGCCTTGCCCGCACGCCGTCCGCGTCCAGCCACAGCTCGGAGACGATCTCGCCGTTCAGCTCGATCACGGGGATGCGCTCGAGATAGCGGCGCAGCAGCGCGTCGTCGGATTCGATGTCGACCTCCTCCAACTCGAACGAGGCGCCATCCGCCAGCAGCTTCTCCAGGCCGGCGCGAGCCTCATCGCAGAGGTGGCAGTCAGGCCGCCCGTACAGAACCAGTCGCGAAGGCATCAAACCCGAGGTAGTCGGGATACGGGATCCGCTCGGCGAACCTGGCGGCCGAGGCGATCATCGCCGCGTTGTCGGTGCAGAGCGAGATCGGCACCAGCTTCAGACGCAGGCCGAGCTCTTCGCAGAGCGCCAGGGTGCGATCGCGAAGCTCGGCGTTCGCCGCCACGCCGCCGCCCAGCGCGATCGCCGGCCAATCGCCCGATCCGGCGGCGCGCTCGAGCTTGGCCATGAGCTGGTCGACGATCGCCCGCTGATATGACGCGGCAAGATCGGCTCGCCGGCGCTCGGTCTCCTCCGCGCCCAGATCGCGCGCCCGATAGACGAGCGAGGTCTTCAGCCCGCTGAAGCTGAAGTCCAGGCCGCGTTCGCTCATCGCCACGGGGAACGCGAATGCCTCCGGGTCGCCGGAGCCCGCGGCACTCTGGATCGCGGGCCCCCCCGGATATCCCAGGCCGAGCAGGCGAGCGCCCTTGTCGAAGGCCTCTCCGGCCGCGTCATCGACCGTCGCGCCAAGGGCCTCGAACGAGCCATGCTCTCGGACTCCCGCGAGCAGCGTATGACCGCCGCTCGCGATCAGGCAGAGGAAAGGGGGCTCCATCGCATCTGGCTCCAGGAAGTTGGCGGCGACGTGGCCCTGCAGGTGGTCGACCGGGATGAGCGGCCTGCGATGAGCCGCGGCGAGGGCCTTGGCGGAGCTCAGCCCGACCAGCAGCGCACCGATCAGGCCGGGGCCCTGGGTGACCGCGATGGCCTCGGCGTCGTCGAGAGTCGCGCCCGCGTCCTCAAGCGCGGCCGCCACCACCGCGTTGACCAGCTCGAGATGGTGCCGTGAGGCGACCTCGGGGACGACCCCTCCGTAGCGCTCGTGGAACTCCGCCTGAGAGGAGACGACGTTGGAGAGGATCCGGGACCGCTCGACGACGGCGGCGCAGGTGTCGTCGCAGGAGGTCTCGAGGGCGAGAATCAAGCCACGGAGGCGCCCTCGGCAGCCTCCAGCCACATGATCAGTGCGTCCTCGCCGTTGTCGTGGTAGTAGCGGCGACGGCGGCCGGCCGAGCGGAACCCGAAGCGGCGGTACATCTCGATCGCCGGGGCATTGGAGACGCGGACCTCCAGGGTGAAGCGAGAGCCTTCGCCGGCCTCGTCGAAGAGTCGCTCGATCAGATCGGTCGCAACTCCGCGCCGGCGCCGCTCGGGATGGACGGCGACGTTCATCAGGTGCCAGACGTCGTCGTAGCGCGCGCAGACCAGGTAGCCGATCAGGCCGTCGGCATCCTCGGCGGCGAGGCAGATGCCGGATGGCTTGGACAGCTCCAGCACGAACATCGCGAGCGACCAGGGCGTCGGGAACGACCGGCGCTCGATGGAGATCACCGAGGGCAGGTCCCCGTATCCCAGCCGACGCAGCCTCAGATCGCCCCGCTCATCCCCCGGGGACTCCGTGATCTCGCTCAAGCCATTTCTTTGCATCGGGCGGTCTCAGGTACAGGGGTTGGATCTGGTCCGGTGACGCCTGAGATGCCGCCTCCCCCACCGCGCAAACGTCGATTGCCGCAAGCCGGTGGATTGGGTCCTCGGGCGGGGCAACCGTGGCGCCGGCGGCCTCCAGCTCTGCGGCGAATCGTAGCGCCCCGTCCCCGGCCGCCAGGCAGGGCCGATCGAGGCCCCGCACCCGATCGGCCAGCTCCGCGGGTGGCGCAACGAACGGCGGCCAGCGCTCGGTTCCCTCGTCATCGACGAGAGCCGCGAACGCCTCGCCGCGGCGGGCGTCGAACACCGGCAGGGCGAGCGGCTTGCCATCGCCTCCTCCAGCGAATATCCCGCGTCCCAGGGCGGCCAGTGAGCCCACCGGGACGATCGGGATCTCCCGCGCCTGGGCGAGCCCGCGCGCCGTGGCGATCCCGATCCGCAGGCCCGTGAACGAACCGGGGCCAATCCCCACGGCGATCCGCTCGATCGCCTCCCAGCCCCCGGCGGCCTCAACGCTGCGCTCGATCTCGGGGAGGAGGACCTGGGCATGGCGCGGACGGCCGTCGGGCCCCGGATCCACGCGCGCCTCGCGGATCGCCTCCCCGTGCGCGGTCACCCCCACCACGGCGTCGGCGGTCGCCGTATCCATACCCAGGACGACCACCACTAGAGTGCGGGAGGAAGCGGTTCGGCGTCCATCGACCCCGGGAGAAGGAGAGACCCCATGTCCGAGCAGTCCAGCAGACCGACACCAAACGGGTCGCGCTGGCGCGCGCCCTCGAATCTACGGCGGGCGGGCGCGGGCGCGGCGGTACTCGCGATCGTCGCCGTAGGCGCGACCGGATGCGGCAGCGACAACAACAATGCCAGCGTCAGCAACGCGATCAACAGCGTCAGCTCGCAGGCTCAGAGCGTGTTGAGCCAGGCCTCGACCGCAGTGACGAACGCACAGCAGCAGGCACAGAGCGTCCAGAGCCAGGTGCAGAGCGTCCAGACCCAGATCCAGCAGAACCAGAACCAGAATCAGAACCAGAATCAGAACCAGAACGGCGGCGGCAGCAACTACGGCTACTAGCCGACTCGGTTCGGCTAGCCCGCCTGGAATGAGACCAGCTGGGTGACCTCTTCCTGGCCGGGCTGAGCTCCGGCCACCTGCTGCTCCTTCACCGTGCCGATGCCCTGGACGTAGTACTTGTGGTCCACGACTCCGGGCTCGAGCGGGGTCTTCTCCTCCGTGAGCATCGCGGTCTGGGAGGTGACGGCGGGCGTGGCGACGCTGGTCGCCAGGCTGAGGATCCGGAAGCGATCCTCGGCCTCGCCCTTGAACGACTCCTGCTGACCCGACTGGCCCACCGCAGGATGGGCGGGCATGAAGATGCCGCCCGTCGCCCCGTCACGGCCGTTCAGGAACGAGCCCTCGGTGCTGGTCACCTTCCCCTGGGCATTCAGCTCGGCGGTCTTCTCGCCCAGGTACCAGACCGTGCCGCGCTTGTCCTGCGCGTACCAGTCGGTCGTGCGCTCGGCCAGGCTGCCGTTCAGGAAGAGCCGGTCTGCGACGGGAAGCGCCCGGATCCCGGCGATCACCTTCGTCTTCCGCGTCACGGTCATCACGTCACGGGCCTGCTTGCCGTCCTTCTGGCCCTCGTAGACGTAGGCCGAACCCCGCGCCAGGGGGAACCAGGGGTTTGTGACGCGAGTCGAGTTGTGGCCGAAATGAGAGGCCTTCGGCGTGGGCAGGCCTCGTGCGATCGCCGCCGGCGCAGTCGCGGCTGCCATCACGGCGGCAACCGAGAGCGTTGCCGCCGCCCCGATCGTCCTTGCTGTCATTGAAGTCATCGAATGCCTCCTTGGGAATTGACTGATCGGAGACGACCGTACGTATGGCGGATGAACGCCCCATGACGGGGAGATGACCGGCCGATGACCGCCCGCGGCCTAGAGGTCGATGTCGCGTTCGTCCCCGCCCGCATGGCGAATCTCGACGCGGCGCGTGACCTTCGCCAGCCAGGGCTCGGCGGCGCCGGGCCACTCGATGAAGGCAACGGACTCCGGGGTGAGGTAGTCGTCGAGCAGCGCCGGGTCCTCCTGGTTCAGGTCGGCGAGCCGATAGAGATCGAGGTGGGAGACCGGAACTCGCCCGGCGTAGGTGTGCCCGATCGTGAACGTCGGCGAGGTGACCGGCTCGCTGACGCCGAGGGCGCGGCAGGCGCCGCGAATCAGGGTTGTCTTTCCCGCCCCGAGCTCACCGCTGACCAGGACGACGTCGCCGGGCCCGAGATCGGCGGCGAGGCGCTCTCCGACCGCCTCGGTCTCGGCGGCGCTGCCGGTCTTCAACCGCCGAACAGGCCCATCTGATCCGGCTCGGGCTCCTGCTGGACCAACGGCTCGGGCTCTGGAAGCGGTTGAGCGAGCAGATCCGGGATCTGGCGGAAGTCCTCGCGCAGCTGCTCGGCCACGCGCGGCGTCCGGAGGCCGGCGGCCGGGTGGAAGAGCGGCAGCAGGAACAGGTGCCGCCCGCCGATCAGGTGCTGCTGCGCAGTACCGCGGACCTTGGTGATCCCGGTCTGATTGGCGGTGAGGAGCTTCGTAGAGAAGTTGCCGAGGGTGCAGATCACCCGCGGCTGGATCAGGCCCACCTGTTGCTCCAGGTAGGGACGGCAGGAATCGATCTCCTCGGGTTGCGGATCGCGATTGCCAGGCGGCCGGCACTTCAAGACGTTCGCGATGAAGACGTCCTCGCGCTTCATCCCGATCCCCTCGAGCAGCTCCGTCAGAAAGCCCCCGGCTCGGCCGACGAAGGGCAGGCCCTGCCGGTCCTCCTCGGCGCCGGGCGCCTCGCCGACGAACATCAGGTCGGAGTCGGCGTTGCCCGCCCCGAAGACGACCCTGTTGCGGGTTTCGGACAGGGGACAGCGCTCGCAGACGGAGGCCTCGTTGTAGACCTCGACCAGCGCCTGGCGGCGTGACTCGGCGTCGCTCAAGAGCTCGCTCCGCCGCGCCGCGCGGCGGCACGCTTCTCGGCCGCGCGCTGCTGCTTGAAGCGCTCCTTGGCGCCTCCGCGGTCGGTCCCGCGCTTGTCCTCCGCACGGCGACGCTGGTTCGGAGTCATCTGCCGGTGGAGCGGCGCGTATGAGCGGGAGAGCTCGCGCTCGACCTCGGTCGACCCGCACTCCGGACAGGCGACGTCGGCCGCGTCCAGTCCGACATGGGACCCCACCAGCTCCTCGAACGGATGGCCGCAGGACCGACAGGTGAACTCGTAGATCGGCACCGGGTTGATGGTAGTTCGGGCCGACGACCATCCGGTCGATCCGGCGGCGGTGTTTGTGGCCGCCGTTCGTGTTGGGCCGCAAATTGGGCCGATTCACGCCATTCAGAGTCGGGGTGCAGCTGGCTGGGTGGCCAGGATCGCTCTCTATACTTCGCCGCGGGCCGTGACTCGAAGCAGCGCGGACCCATTCGACATTCAAGGCACCACACCCCAAACTCGTCCTCTAAAGACAACCGTCTGGTATCTCCAATGCGGGAACTGGAACGGGATTCCCTCCCCTCCCCCCTGAGCGCCGCGCCGCTGGTCGTCGTTGGCCGTGGCCGCGCGGGCAGTTCGCTGGCGAGGGCCGCCGAGCTCGCGGGGATCGGGGTGCGCTCCGCCGGCCGTGACGATTCCGTGGAAGGCGCCGGTGCTGTCCTGATCTGCGTCCCTGACGATGCGATCGCAGAGGTCTGCGCTCGCATCTCGGCGGCCGCCCCTCCACTGGTCGGCCACGTCAGCGGAGCGAGCACACTCGACTCGCTGGCCTCCGCCCGGGAGCACGGCGCGTCGACCTTCTCCCTGCACCCGCTGCAGACCTTCGCCGACGACGCGACCGCGGTCGAGGGAACGCCCGCAGCAATCGCCGGGTCTGACGAGACGGCGATCTCCTTCGCCAGGTCGCTGGCCGAATCGCTGGGCATGACGCCATTCGAGATCCCCGAGGAGAGCCGTGCCGCCTACCACGCCGCCGCCGCGATGGCGTCGAACCTGCTGGTCGCGCTCGAGGAATCCGCCACCGAGCTCGTCGAGCGGCTCGGGGTCGAGGACGCGCGCGAGCTCCTCGCCCCTCTGGTCCTGCGCACGGCCGCCAACTGGGCCGAGCGAGGACCGGCGGCGCTCACGGGTCCGATCGCCCGCGGTGATCGCGCCACGGTGGAGAGCCATAGGGCCGCGCTCGCCGAGACCGCACCCGAGCTGCTCCCGACCTATGACGCACTCGCCGAGCGTGCGGAAGCGGTTGCCCGTGAATCCGCGAATGAGGCAACAGCATGAGAACCGTCCGCACCAGGAGCGAGCTGCGCGAGGCGCTCATCGCGCCCCGCCGCGAGGGCAAGCGCATCGGGTTGGTCCCGACGATGGGCTACTTCCACGACGGCCACCTCTCTCTGATGCGAGGCGCGCGCCGGGAGTGCGATGTCGTCGTGGTCAGCCTGTTCGTCAACCCAACGCAGTTTGGCCCTGGTGAGGACCTCGACTCCTACCCCAGGGACGAGGACAGGGACGCTGAGCTCGCCGCCCTGGAGGGCGTCGATCTGCTCTGGACGCCGGATGCCGAGCAGATGTACCCGGAGGGATTCGCGACCTCGGTCGAGGTGGCCAACTCGCTGGCCGGGGTGCTCGAGGGCGACCCGGAGCACCGCGGCCCGTCTCATTTCCGCGGAGTCACCACCATCGTCGCCAAGCTCTTCAACTCGGTCCAGCCCGACGTCGCCTACTTCGGCCGCAAGGACGCACAGCAGGCCCTGGTGATCGAGCGGATGACCAGGGACCTGGACTTCCCGGTCGAGATCTCCGTGCTGCCGACCGTCCGGGAGGAGGACGGGCTCGCGCTGAGCTCCCGCAACGCCTACCTGACGGCGGACCAGCGGGAGCGGGCGGCCGCCATCTCCCGCGCCCTGAGCGCCGCGGAGGAGGCAGCCCGCATGGGCGAGACCTCCACACGTGCACTGGTGGAGGCGGCGGAGCAAGAGCTTCGCAGGGCCGGGGTCGAGCCGGAGTACGTGGAGGCGCGCGCGGCGGAGGACCTGTCCCCGATCGCCGAGCTGAACGGGCGGCCCGTGCTGGTGGCGGTCGCGGCCCGGGTCGGCAAGGCTCGCCTCATAGACAACGTCCTGATCAATCCGAAAATGGAGGCCTGATGCAGCGTCAGATGCTCAAGTCGAAGATCCATCGCGCGACGATCACGGACCGTGACGTCGACTACGTCGGCAGCATCACCCTCGACCCCGAGCTGATGAGACAGGCGGACCTGCTGGTCAACGAGCAGGTGCACGTCTGGGACATCGACAACGGCGCCCGCTTCGTCACCTACGCGATCGAGGGCGAGCAGGGCTCGAACACCGTGCAGGTGAACGGCGCCGCCGCCCGCCTCGTCCGGACCGGCGACAAGGTCATCATCGCCAGCTTCGGCGCCTTCGACGAGACGGACCTCGAGCGCTATTCGCCCGTCGTCGTCCACGTCGGTGACGGCAACGAGGTCATCGCGGTCGACAGCGACCCCACCGTGCTGCTCGGGGAAGGCATTATGCGAGGGGGCTCCGCAGGCGGAGCCGAGGAGCCACCCGATTCAAACCAGGAGGCGCTCCTATGAGCACCGAGCCCCGCAAGACGTCGTCGCAGGGTGATCGCCAGCCGGTGACGCTGCCGCGCATCGCAGAGATGAAGCGCGCCGGCGAGCCGATCGTCATGGTCACCGCCTACGACTACCCCTCCGCCCAGATCGTCGACGAGGCCGGCGTCGACATCGTGCTGGTAGGCGACACCGCAGCGATGGTCGTGCTCGGCCACGACGCGACCACCCCGGTCGGCATGGACGAGATGCTGATGATGACGAGCGCCGTCCGCCGCGGGCTGGATCACCCGATGCTGATCGGCGACATGCCCTTCGGGTCATACGAGGGATCGAACGAGCTGGCGGTCGGGAACGCGCAGCGCTTCGTCAAGGAGGCGGGTTGCGACGCGGTCAAGCTCGAGCGTGGCGGGCCCTCGGTGGACCGCGCCCGCGCGATCGTCCGCTCGGGGATCCCGGTGATGGGTCACGTCGGCCTCACCCCTCAGACGGCGACCGCGCTCGGCGGATTCAAGGCGCAGGGGCGGACGGCCGAGGCCGCCGCCAAGCTCTGCGAGGAGGCGCTGTCCCTGCAGGCGGTTGGCTGCTTCGCGATCGTCTTCGAGGCGATCCCCTCGGCGGTCACCGAGGCCCTGATGCCCAAGCTGGAGATCCCGGTGATCGGGATCGGCGCCGGCCCGGCGACCGATGGGCAGGTTCTCGTGCTGCACGACCTGCTTGGCATCTACGCCGGCCACAAGCCGAAGTTCGTGAAGCGCTTCGCGGACGTCCGCGGTGAGTCGCTGAAGGGAGTTCGCGCGTACACGGAGGAGGTCCGCGCCGGCACCTTCCCCGACGACGAGCAGCACACCTATTCGATCCCGCAGAAGGAGCTCGAGGAGTTCGCCCGCTACCTCGAGGAGGAGACGCTCGTGGGCACCGACACTCCCTGGGACTGGTAGCGCCGCCGGCGCCCGGTCACGGGCGCGGGGTCGGGGCGGGAGCCGTTGAGGCGTCCGGAAACTCCCGTGCCGTCTGTCGGCGCAGGATCTCGACGCCCAGCACCGCCAAGCCGGCGAGAACCAGGACTATCAGTACCTGACCGATGTTGTTGATCGTGGGAAGGAGTGTCAGCCAGAGCAGGAAGATGAAGGCCAGGACCGCATAGACGACAACCGGCTGCTCGCGCAGGTACGGCGCCAGGAAGCGCCGCACGGCGACCTCATGCCGGCCAGGCCCGGCGAGGAGCCCAGCGCCGATGAACCCCAGCCCAATGACGAGCACGAACAGCGCCCGCTCGCGGAGGCCGGCGGAAATGATGTTCCAGACGCCGGTGATGGCCGGCTTGACCGCGTCGGAGCTCGCCACCGAGTCGATGACCCCATTGCCGATGATGTGCCTCACCAGCAGGACAAGCAGCGTGGCGCCCACGATCCCGCCACCGGCCGCGATCAGTGCCTCCCGCCGCCAGTTCTTCGCCAGGTAGATGGCCGCCAGGTACAGCACGAGGGCCAGCAGCGGGAGCACGAAGCCGAGGTTGCGCAGCGCCTTCACGAGGTCCTGGAGACCGCTCAGCCCGTCGGACTTCATCACGACGATCTCGCCGGGGTGCTGAATCGCCTGACGGTTGAGCAGGGTCGGTGACGCGCGTCTGGAGTGAGGCGAGCGTGGGGTCGAGCTTGAGGATGTTCGCCTGGCTCGGATCCTTGAGCACGGCGGCGGCCTGTCCCTGCACTGTCGCCAGCCGCTTGTCGAGCGTGGTCAGGCGGCCCTGGAGGTCGGACAACCGGCTCTGGAGCTGTGCGGGGGCCTTCGGCTGAATGCCCGCGATCTTCTGCTCGAGGCTCGCGACGGTCGTGTGGAGCTGGGCGGCATCCGTTTCGAGAGTCGTGAGGTTCTGCTGCGCCTGCGGGGTGAGCGTCCCCGCCTGCGCCTGGGAGAGCGTTGCCCGCGTGGACTCGATCTTGCTCTGCATCGTCGTCAGGCGCTGCTTGAGCTCCGTCGAGGACTGCTGGATGAAGGCCCTGGATCTGGGAGATCGTCGACGGGTCAACGCCCAGGCGGGTGGCAAGGTCGGCGACGAAGCTCCCGTATTCGAGGGTGACGTCGCCGCCCTGCGTCGAGACGAACTGGCCCTTGTTCTCGATCAGGCTGACGAACCGCTGCTGCGCCCCGTTGATCGCGGTGGCCACGAGTTGCTGAACTCGAGGCGAGGCGAGCGCCGTCTCCGCCACGTTCGTGGCGAGTTGTCTGGTCGCCGCCGTGACCGGAGCGGCGAGCGGCTGGGCAGGAGGCGGCAGCTTCTGCTCGATCTGGGCCTGCACGTCGACGTTGGCGTAGAGCTGGTCGACAGCGAAGATGCTGAGCTGCTCCTGGACGTCCTTGTTCTGGAGGATCTGCTCGGTGTTGTTGGAGAACTGGCCGGAGTCGAGGACCTCGGTCTGAACCCAGTTCGCGATCATCGAGACGACCAGCACGATCGACGCGAGCACGATGAGGGCCCACACGAGGGTGCGGTGACGATGCTTCGGCGCTGCTGCCGGGCTTGCGGCGTTCATCGGTGGGGGGGACACATCGGGGCCGCCAGTCTTTCATTCACCACGGTCCTCGCATCGCCCGAATGGGGTGATACCGGAGCGGCGAGAGACCGTCCGCTAGCGTGGCCCCGTGAGCGTATTCAGCGCGGAGTCGACCTACTCGACGCGGGGGGGCGCCGATGTCATCGACATCACCGCCGACATCCAGCGGCTGGTGGCCGAGGGGCCGGTGGCCGACGGAATAGTCACCGCCTTCGTGCGTGGCTCCACGGCCGCGATCACGACCATGGAGTTCGAGCCGGGCGGGGTCGCCGATCTACGAGCCCTGCTTGACCGATTGATCCCCGTGCAGGGCGACTACGAGCACAACAGGCTCAACCACGACACCAACTCGCACGCGCATCAGCGCGCGTCGCTGATCGGTGCCTCCGAGCAGATACCGGCGATCGGCGGGCGCCTTGCCCTCGGAACCTGGCAGCAGCTCGTCCTGATCGACTTCGACGACCGGCCGCGCGATCGCACGGTGGTCGTGCAGATCGTTTCCTGAGCCGTCAGGCCGGGAGCCGCCTCCGGGAGATCCAGATCTGCGAGGCGAGCGTGAGGCTGCCCGAGACGATCAGCAGCGTGACGTTGACCGCGAGCACGACCGCGGCCCCGCCGGCCTGGTCGAAATCGCCAAGACCGAGCGCGACGCCGAGCAGCGCTGACGCGGGGATCGTGGTCACCGAGATCGCCACTCCGACCGCCGCGGCGGCTCGCGTCTCGAAGGAGAGCATCGCCGCCACCCCGGCTGCCAGGGCGATCAGCACCGTCGAGTAGTCAGTTCTGCCGAGCGTCCGCAGCCCCCCTGCGCCGAGGTGAAGCTGCCCGTCGATGACGTCTGTTGCGTCGAGGAAGGCGGCGAGCGTGCAGCCGATCACGGCGATCAGGAGCAGACCGAGGAGCAGGGTTGCGGCCGCCCGCGTCGTCAACCCGGGGCGCCTGCCGACGATCCCGACGCAGGCGGCGCAGATCGGCAGAAGGTCGGGGCTGATGGCCATGGCGCCCACGATCAGGATCGTGTTGTCGGTGATCACGCCCAGGGCGGCGACAACCGCCGCCACGGACATCAGGGCGAAGTAGCGTCCGAGCGGTCTGGAGTGGATCCTCGCTTCACCCATCACCTCCACCCAGGCGAATCCCTCCTGTCCGCGGAACCGCCCGTGGCCATGCGGCTCCGGAGCGATCACCTCCTGGCGGGTGAGCAGGTAGTCGTTTTCGGAGACCTCCCAGTCGCGGATCAGGTCCATGACCTGGTCCGCGACCGCCGGGCGGACGTCGGCAGCGAGCACCACGCCCGAGCCGGCGCGCTCGGGATTGAGGGCAACGATCCGGTGGACTCCCCCGGTCCGCTCGAGGGCCTCGGTTACGGCGTCCGCGCGATGATCCTCGACGGCGAGGCGCAGTCGGAGCATGGCGGCAACTGTAAGGAGACGCCGGGACGCCTTCGGCATCAGACCGCGACCGCAGGCGGCCGCACCACCTGGAACTAAACGGGTCGCGCTGTCGCGCGCCCTCGCATTAAGGGCTTCGCCCTTCGCTCCTAAGTGGAGCGGCCTGGCGGTCGCTTGAACTCGATCTCCCTGATCACCTTCGCGGGCGCCCCCGCGGCGATTACACCGGCCGGCAGATCGCGGGTGACGACCGAGTTCGCGCCGATCACGCAGCGCTCGCCGATCTCGACGCCCCCGGTGACCACGCACCCGACTCCGAACCAGCAATTCGAGCCGATCCGCACCGGGCCCTGGGGCTCGAATCCCTGCCAGGTGACCGGCTTGGTCGGATCGTCATAGCGATGGTCCGAGTCGCCGACGAAGCAGTTGTTGGCGAACATGACGTGGTCGCCGATCTCGATCAGCTCGAGCGCGGCGAGCATCGTGTTGCGGTTGAGGAAGCAGCCCTCGCCGATGCGGATGCGGGCGTCTCGGGACAGAGTCAGCCAGCAGCCCGGCTCCAGCAGAGTGCCCTCGCCGATCTCCAGGTGCCCGGAGTCCAGCGCCTCCAGCACCTCGCCCTCGATCGGATAGCGGATGAAGAAGCCGCCCTCGGCCGCGTGCCGGTTGAGCCGCAGCCGGCGGCGCCGCCGATTGTTGCGCTCGTACCAGCGCCGCTTGACCCGCCAGGTGCGCCATTGCCTCCAGGAAGCCACAGCGGGAGCTTCGCAAAAGGCCCGGTTGCAGCCGGATATGGTCTGCGACGTGAGCGCCGACACGAAGCAGGCAGTACGCGGAGGGATCGACCTGGGCGGAACCAAGATCCAGACCGTGGTCGTGGATCCCGCCAACAAGGTCATCGGCCAGTCGCGACGGCCCACCCCCGAGACGGGCGGCCCCGAGGACGTGGCACGCGAGGTGGCCGCGGCGATGCGAGAGGCGGCCGCCCAGGCCGGGCTCGGCACCCGCGACCTCAGCGGAGTCGGGATGGGCTCTCCAGGCGACGCCGATGAGGAGACGGGAGTCGTCTCGGACGCCCGGAACCTGCCCGGCTGGACCGGCTCATTCCCACTGGGCGAGCACCTCTCCAAGGATCTCGGGGTTCCGGTCCGAATCGGCAACGACGTCTCGGTCGCCGTCCAGGGAGAGTTCGAGCTTGGCGCCGGCAAGCAGTTCAACACGGTGCTGGGCGTCTGGTGGGGAACCGGCGTCGGCGGAGGCCTGATCCTGGACGGCAAGCAGTGGCTGGGCCGCGGCGCCGCCGCCGAGATCGGGCACATGGTCGTCAAGCAGGGCGGCGCCCGCTGCACCTGCGGGCGCAAGGGCTGCATGGAGGCCTACGCGGGGCGGCTCGCGATGGAGATCAAGGCGCGCAAGGAAGTGAAGAACGGAGCCAAGACCGACCTGTTCAAGATCATGGAGGAGCACGGCCGGGACCGGCTCACCAGCGGCATCTGGGAGCGGGCGCTGAGGCACGGTGACGATCTGGCGACCACCCTGATCGACCGCGCCGTGAAGATGCTGGGCGTCGGCATCGCCTCGGCGGTGAACCTGCTCGACCCCGAGGCGGTGATCATCGGGGGCGGACTCGGCGTGCGCTTCGGCGAGAAGTACGTCAGCCGGATCGCGACCCGCATGCATCCCCACCTCTTCGTACCGGACCGGCCGCCGCACATGCACGTCGCGACGCTCGGGGATCTTGGCGGCGCGATCGGCGCCTCCCTGCTCGTCGATCAGTAGGACGCGTCGATCGACGCGCTCAGGATTCAGGCTGAGAGCAAATCGCGGGAGCCCGGCCGCAGGCCGGGCTCCCGCGAAAACTCGCTCAGAGTCCGGCTGCCCTCTCGTCCTCGCCGAAAATGATGATCCCGTAGACCACCCAGACGCAGAGGAAGAAGATTCCCAGCTCCCAGAACGGGTGGTGGTCGCCCATCGACAGAAGCGCGCCGATAGCACCGAGGCTGCCGCCGATGATCCCGATGACGCGGCCATACGCGTTGCCGGCCATCAGCGAGAACCCACCGGTCAGCTGGATCACCCCGAGGATGATCAGCACCCAGCCCATCGTGTGGAGGTTCGTGAAGATGTACCGGGTGTCGTTTACATAGAAACTGGCGTCGCTGACGGCGCCGATGCCGTAGATGATGTTGAGCACCCCGATCATCAACAGCAGAATCGCTGCAAACACAACTCGACCCGCACCTCTCATCTGGGTCTCCTCTCCATTTGCCGGCCGCCCCCGAAGGCGTCCGTATGAGCGCGAGGCTACTCCTCGGGGCGGCTGGAGCCCGGGGCACGCGGGCTGGGCAGGGATGGTGCTCCACCGATCAGGTCCTGAAAGCGCCGCACCCGCTTGTCGTGGCGGGCCTTGCGCGCCTGTGCCTTGACCAGCTTGCCGCTCCCGGGCTTGTAGCGGCGGTTCGCCCACCACGAGCCCGGCCGCGCCAGCCGGATCGCCCCGACCCAGGCCACCGGCGGGATGAACATGCCGATCACGGCCGTGCTCAGCTTGCCCTTCAGCGCGACGAACCCGCAGACGGTCAGATCGATCAGGACGGTGGTGACGATCGCGAGGGTGGATCCGCCGTCACCCGCGTCCAGCGGCACGAAGCCCACGATGAGCGCGCCGCCGATGATCGCCGCGAAGATCACGGCGTCGACCGAACTGCGCCCCTCCTCCGCCCAGTACACGTCCTCGAGGTAGAGCCAGAGCGCGAACTCGTCGAGCGTCAGGCCCATGCCGATTCCGAACAGACCGGCGAGGATCTCGAACCACGGGCTCGCGGGGGTGAGCACGAAGCTCAGGAAGCCCGCGATCATCATCGCGACGATTCCGAAGACCAGATGGTGGATGTGAACTCCGCCCGGAGACACGTTTCCCGGCCACCAGGAGACCTCGGCCCTGATCATGCGGGTGCTGAAGCGGATGAAGCCGAAGGAGAGGAGCATCGAGCCGAGCAGGATCAGGCCCGCGCGCTGATCGGCGGTGTCGAGCGCGGCGCCGCTGTGGATCGTCAGGCTGACGTTGGCTAGCAAACCCTCTCCCATTCGGCCAGTATCGCGCCTGACAGATCAGACGACGGGGTTGTACGTGACGGTCTTGATGGCCGGGGTGGGATCGACGTTGCCGGCGGGGTCGCGAGCCCGAACTCGGAAGATGCGACGCCCCGGGCGGATGTGCCACGTGCGCTGCCCCGGGAGGCAGCGGCCCCAGCGGGTCCAGTTGCACTCGAAGGTCGTGTAGGGCTCGTCACTGCTGAACACCGGGGTCACCGTCCCCTTGGCCCGATTGAAATGGAGCCGCCTGATGAGGGTGTGCGGCGGGCGCGAGTCCTCGACGTAGGTGATCGGTGCCGAACACGACGAGACGTTGCTCGAGGCGTCCTCCGCGGTCGCGCTGAGGGTCGTCGTCGAATCGTCCGGGACCTGGACCTGGAGGCCCGGTGAGGCGAAACTCGCCGCGGAGCCAGGCGGATACGGGGGGCCGGAGCAGTTCGCATCGGGGTAGAGGCTGACCGTCGATCCGGCCTCGGCGGTGCCGAAGACGAGGACGCTGTTCGCGTTGGCCGGCGAGGCCGGATTGGTTCCGCTCAGCACCGGCGGCGGCGGCGCTGCGACCGCGGGTGTCGCGAGCAACGAGCTCAGCGCGCAGGCGGATACGAGGGCAGGCAACGCCCTTCGCATCCGCTTTTTGCCCCATGGAGAAGCCATCCGTGGCCTGCCGCGCACACGCGGCCTAACCCTCTTCGGCTGAATCGGGGAAATCCCTTAGCTGAAGGCGTCCTCAGGCGGCGAGCGGCGCCTTGGGCCTGCGGGCCCGTCTGACCTTCACCTGCGGCTCGACCAGGCCGTCGAGGAACTCACCCGTGTAGGAGCCGGGTGTCGCCGCCACCTCCTCGGGGGTACCGATCGCCAGCACGTTGCCGCCCTCCTCGCCGCCCTCGGGGCCGAGATCGATGATCCGGTCGGCGGTCTTGATCACGTCGAGGTTGTGCTCGATGACGATCACCGTGTTGCCCGCCTCCACCAGGCGATCGAGCACGTCGAGCAGGCGCTGCACGTCGGCGAAGTGGAGCCCGGTCGTGGGCTCGTCGAGGATGTAGAGGGTGTCGCCGGTCGCGACCTTGGAGAGCTCGGTGGCGAGCTTGACGCGCTGCGCCTCGCCGCCGGAGAGCTGGGTCGCCGGCTGGCCGAGCCGGATGTAGTCGAGCCCGACGTCGTGCAGCGTGTCCAGGCGACGCGCGATCTTCGGAATGTCCTTGAAGAAGGCGCAGGCATCGGCGACCGACATCTCGAGCACGTCGGCGATCGACTTGCCCTTGAACCGGACCTCGAGCGTCTCCCGGTTGTAGCGCTTGCCGTGGCACTGCTCGCAGGGCACGTAGACGTCGGGCAGGAAGTGCATCTCGATCTTGATCTGGCCGTCGCCCCGGCAGACCTCGCAGCGCCCGCCCTTGACGTTGAAGCTGAACCGCCCGGGCTTGTACCCCCGGGCCCGCGCCTCGCGCGTCTGCGCGTAGAGCTGGCGGATGTGGTCGAAGACGTTTGTGTAGGTCGCCGGGTTCGACCGAGGGGTGCGCCCGATCGGCGACTGGTCGATGTTGATGATCTTGTCGACCTGGTCGATGCCCGTCGATCCGGTCGTGCGAGCCGGGCCGCAGCTTCGCCTGGTGGAGCCGGTTGGCGACCGCCGGGTAGAGCGTCTCGTTGATCAGCGTGGACTTGCCGGACCCCGAGACCCCGGTGACGCAGCAGAAGACGCCGAGGGGGATCGGCACGTCGATCTTCTTCAGGTTGTGCTGCCGCGCCCCCTTGACGATCAGCTCGCCGCGGGGCTGCCGGCGCTTCTCCGGAATCGCGATCTCCCGCTCGCCCGCCAGGAACTGACCGGTCATCGACGCCGGATCGGCCTCGATCTCCTCCGGGGTTCCCTCGGAGATCACGTGGCCGCCGTGCTCGCCCGCGCCCGGGCCAAGGTCGACGATGTGGTCCGCCGAGCGCATGGTCCCCTCGTCGTGCTCGACCACGATCACGGTGTTGCCCAGGTCGCGCAGCCGCTCCAGCGTCTGGATCAGCTTGGCGTTGTCGCGCTGGTGCAGGCCGATCGAGGGCTCGTCGAGGATGTAGAGGACACCGACCAGGCTGGAGCCGATCTGCGTCGCGAGTCGGATCCGCTGCGCCTCTCCGCCCGACAGCGTCCGGGCGGAGCGCGCCAGGTTCAGATAGCCGACGCCGACGTTGTCCAGGAAGGCGAGGCGCTCGTTGATCTCGCGGACCAGCAGCCGGGCGATCGCCTGCTCGGTGTCGGTCATCTCGAGCTCGTTGATCCACTCCAGCGCGGCCCGCGCCGAGAGCTCGCAGTACTCGGAGATCGAGATCCCACCGACCTGGACCGCGAGGCTCTCCGGCCGCAGCCTCGCTCCCTTGCAGTCCGGGCACGGCTGCTCGGCCATGTAGCCCTCGACCCGCTCGCGCACGCCGTCCGAGTCCGTCTCCTCGTAGCGGCGCTCGAGGTTGTTGACGATTCCCTCGAAGCGGACGCTGTAGGAGCGCCGCCTGCCGAAGCGGTTCGTGTAGTTGACCTTGTGCCGTTCGCCGCCGGTGCCGTAGAGGAAGATCTCGCGGTCCTCGGCGGAGAGCTCCTGCCAGGGCGCGTCCGAATCGATTCCGTAGTCCTCGGCCACCGCCTCGACCAGCCGCTTCCAGTACCGGGAGTGCCCGACCCGCCAGGGCTGCAGCGCGCCCTCGGACAGGGAGAGCGTCGGGTCCGGCACGACCAGCTCGGGGTCGACGACGCGCTGGAAGCCGAGACCGTGGCAGCGCTCGCAGGCGCCATGGGGCGAGTTGAAGGAGAAGATCCGCGGCTCCAGCTCCGGGATCGACGTGCCGCAGTTGAGGCAGGCGAAGCGCTCGCTGAAGGTGAGGCGATCGACCACGCCCTCCGGGAGCTGACCGGCTCCCTTGGCTCCCTTGACACCGCCGACGTTCTCGCCACCCGCGCGACCCTCCGCCTCACCGGAGCTTCCCTCGGCGAGAACGTCCACCTCGACGACGCCACCGGCCAGCCCGGCGGCGGCCTCCACCGACTCCGATAGCCGGCGGCGCAGGTCGCCCTTCATCACCAGGCGGTCGACGACCACCGAGATGTCGTGATTGAACTTCTTGTCGAGCTTGATCTCCTCGTCCAGCCGGCGAACCTCGTTATCGACCCTGACCCGGCTGTAGCCCTCGAGCCGGAATTGCTCGAAGAGCTTCTCGAACTCGCCCTTGCGTCCCCTGACCACGGGCGCCATCACCATGAAGCGCGTGCCCTCGTCCAGGGTCATCACCCGGTCGGTGATCTGCTCGACCGACTGGCCCTCGATCGGCTCGCCGCACTCCGGGCAGTGGGGCTTGCCGATCCGGGCCCAGAGGAGCCGCAGGTAGTCGTAGACCTCGGTCACGGTTCCGACCGTGGATCGCGGGTTGCGCGAGGTCGTCTTCTGATCGATCGAGATCGCCGGCGAGAGGCCGTCGATCGAGTCGACGTCCGGCTTCTCCATCAGGCCGAGGAACTGCCGCGCGTAGGCGGACAGCGACTCGACATAGCGGCGCTGCCCCTCGGCGTAGATCGTGTCGAAGGCAAGGCTCGACTTGCCGGACCCGGAGAGGCCGGTCATGACGATCAGCGAGTTCCGCGGCAGCTCGAGGTCGATCTCCTTGAGGTTGTGCTCACGGGCCCCGCGGATGACTATGCGCTCGGATGGAGCCACTACGTCGATGATAGGAGCCGAACGGACGTTCCCCGCTCGGGCACGCTCAGGTGACGGCGACCGAGCCAGGTCGCGCCCAGTGTCACCAGGCCACCGGCGAAGGCCACCGCCAAGCCCGCGTGGGGACTTGCCTCCGTGACGGCTACACCCGCCAGGGCATTCCCGATCGCCGCGCCGCCGACGATCGCGGTCAACACCCATCCGGTCGCCTCGGCGGCCGAGCCCACGGGCGCCAGCGAATCGAGCAGCAGGTAGATCAGCGAGATCGCCGGCGCCAAGGCCAGGCCGCTGAGCGCCATCAGCGGAAACGCGGTTCCCAGCGACGGGATGGCGACGAGGGGAGCAAAGCTGAGGGCGAAGACCAGTGCGACGGCGGGCAGCCGCTCCCCGGGCGGGCTTCGCCAGCTGCGCGCGCCGTACCAGAGACCTCCGGCGGTGCTCGCGAGCGCCTGGACGGCGATCAGGGTTCCGCCAAGCTCCGCCGCCCCGTGCGCGGACGCGAACGCCGTGATCGCCAGCTCGGCGGCTCCGACCGCAATACCGACGCCGAGGGCCGCGCCCATCAGCACCCAGACCGCCGCCGCTCGCAACGGTCCAATCCGGCGGTGCTCGGCCGGCGCCCCGCGCCAGGTCCGCGATGCGCGTGACGAGGCGAACACAGTGGACCCCAGTAGCGACAGAGCGATGCAGACCGACAACGAGGCCGTCGGCGAGGCAACGGCGATCACGCCCGCGGCGATCAGGGGGCCCACGATGAACGCAACGTCGATCGCGACCGCGTCCAGCGCAAACGCCGCCTGACGGAGGTCGCTCTGCGGGACGAGATTCGACCAGAGCGTCCGCATGGCGGTGCCGGTTGGGACGGTGCCCAGTCCGGCGAAGGCAGCGGCGACACAGAGCGCCGCAACCGACGCCCCGCCGTGGGCGAGCAGGATCAGGACGGTGAATCCCGCCGCGGTGATCGCCGTCGTCGCCAGGATCACTCGCGTTTGCCCGATCCGGTCCATCACCCTCCCCTGGACCGGCAGAGAGAGCGCGGCGGCGATCGAGTAGGTCGCCATCACGGCGCCCGCTGCCGCAAAGGAGCCGGTCGCACCGTGCACGAGCAGCACCGTCGAGAGCGGTTCGGCTGCGATCGAGAGACGGCCGATCACAACGCCGGTGAGTGGCTGCCTGACTCCGGGGGCGCCGAGTACGCGCTTGTAGGCCTCGGGGAACATGTGAGGCCAGGTTAAGCTCGGCCCTGATGAACGGGAGGCCGCCAGTCAGCGGGATCTCGGAGCTCGTCCTCGAGGTGGACGACCTCCAGGCCGCTCGGTGCTTCTACCGAGACGTGCTCGGCTTCGAGGAGACGCTCTATGGCGAGGGCGCGGAGGGTCGCTACTGGTACCTGGTCGGCGAGACGGCCAGGCTCGGGCTGTGGACCGAGCAGGTTGGGCTCGCGGGTGGACGGGGCGGCGCGCACGTCCACTTCGCGTTCAGCGTCGACGACCGGGAGATCGACCCCCTCAAGGAGCGGATCGAACGCGCCGGCGCGGAGGTCGAGGGGCCGATTCAGCTCGGCCCCGGCCGGGCGATCTACGTCACAGACCCGGACGGCAACGTCGTCGAGTTCTGGAGCCAGGATCTGGCCGAGTACACGAAGGGCGCCCGCGCCGGCGGCGGCCCGGGGACCTTCCGCCGCGGATGAACGAAGCACCCAGAGGCTTAACCAGGAAGCAGCTGCTGATCGGCCTGGCCTTCGCGGCGGCGTCCCTCGGCGCGCTCTACATCGTCCTGCCGAACATCGCCGGCCTGGGCGACACCTGGAGGCGGCTCGATCGCGGCGAGCCCGGGTGGCTGACGGCCGGCCTGATTCTCGAGATCGCCTCCTTCTTCTGTTACGTCGCGCTCTTCCGGGGCGTGATCGGGCATGAGGCAGGGATCGGCTGGGCCCAGAGCTATCGCATCACGCTGGCGAGCCTGGCCGCGACCAGGCTGCTCGCGGCGGGCGGGATCGGCGGCATCGCGCTGACGGCCTGGGCGCTGCGGCGCGACGGACTGTCCGCTCCGCTGGTGGCGCTCCGCATGGCGACGATGCTGGTGCTCCTCTACACCGTCTACATGGGTGCGGTCCTGCTGACCGGCCTGGGCCTGCGGAGCGGGATCCTCTCCGGGCCGAGTCCCGTGGCATTCACCCTCATTCCCGCCATCGTCGCGGGGCTGATCATCGTCGCCGCCCTGCTGATCGGGTACTTCGGCGGAGAGCTGCACGAGACCACGGAGCGCCTCCGCGATCCGAGCAGGCGCAACCGCTGGCGGGCTGCCCTGGCGACGGTTCCGAACACCCTCGCGGGCGGGGTGCGCGGCACGATCGCGATCCTCAGGGAGCGCCCGGTGAACGGGCTCTCGGCGATCGGCTGGTGGGGATTCGACATCGCGGTCCTCTGGGCCTGCCTGCACGCCTTCGGCTCGCCGCCGCCCGCGGGCGTGATCGTCGCCTCCTACTTCATCGGGATGACCGCGAACCTGCTGCCGCTGCCGGGCGGCATCGGCGGCGTGGAGGGCGGCATGATCGGCTCGCTGATCGCCTTCGGCGTGCCGGGGGGCCTGGCGATCGTCGCGGTGCTCTCCTACCGCGCCTTCGCCTTCTGGCTGCCGACGATCCCGGGCGCGATCGCCTACATCAGCATCCTGCGGCGCGAGCCCGCGGCGGCGACCGCCTAGAAGCCCTCAGGCACGCCATTTGGCCGCCTGTACTACTCCTGTCCAATTCCGCCTGGACGCTTGAGGACGCTGTGCGAGCGCCGATTAGCCACGCAAGATGGCTGGTCAGCTCGCTCACAAGCGCTTCGGGTTCGCGCCGCTTCTCGGGGTGGCGCTGTTGCTCGCCGCCCTGTTGTCGGTCTCGCTGCCCTCGCGCGCGAAAGCCGTCGAGCCGGGTGTGGTCAGCGATCTCTCCTGGGGCATCTCCGCCGCCGACAAGCAGAAGACGAGTGCCGCGATGGTCGATGCGGGGGTTCGCTGGACCAGGATCGGACTCGGCTGGCGCAACCTCGAGCCCAGCAAGGGCTCGTACTCGAGCTACTACCTGGCGGACGAGGACGCTGCGGTGAAGGCCGCGACCGACGCCGGAGCGAAGATCATCGTCGACGTGCTGGAGTCGCCGCAGTGGGCGAGTGACTCCACCAACAAGTACGCGGCCCCGAAGGACCCGCAGGACCTCGCCAACTTCATGAGCTTCATTGCCAACCGATACAAGGGCAAGGTCGCCGCCTACGAGATCTGGAACGAGGAAAACGGCAGCCGCTTCTGGCCATCCGGGCCCAACGCCGCCGCGTACACCCAGATGCTGAAGGCCGCATATCCCGCGATCAAGGCCGCTGACTCCTCTGCGCAGGTCGTCTTCGGAGGCCTCGCCAACGCGGACTATCACTACGTCGAGCAGGCGTACGCGGCGGGGGCGAAGGGCTACTTCGACGTCATGGGCGTCCATCCGTACACCTGCAACTCGCCGACCGACTACTGGTACGTCAACGCCAACGAGCAGTGGGTCGGCGGTGACGGCGGCTACGCGCCGAAGACGGGCGAGCGGATGACGATGTACTCCTACCTCGGCTACCGCGAGGTCCACAAGTCGATGGTGGCCGCCGGGGACAACAAGCCGATCTGGTTCACGGAGATGGGCTGGTCATCCGCCAACGCGGGCTGCGCCGTCAGCGAGCAGACCCAGGCCAGCTATCTGACGCAGGAGTACCAGATCGCGGGGCAGGACCCGTACGTACAGGTGGCCCTCTGGTACAACTTCCGCGAGGACTACTGGAGCACAGGATCCTCCGACTGGGACGGCGGCTTCGGGTTGATGCGCAAGGACTTCACCCCGAAGCCTGCGTATTACGCCTTCCGTGACTTGGCGAAGGGAACCGGTTCCTCCACCCCGCCCCCCGCGGATCCCCCGCCGCCGCCGAGCTCTCCGCCGACCGGATCGCCCCCCTCCGCCATGACCACCCCCCCGGCATCCCCGGGCTCGACCACCTCCCCGGGCTCGACGAGCACAGCGAGCCCGCCCGCGACTTCGACCGACGGCAAGAAGCACAAGAAGAAGAAAAAGCGCGCCAGGAAGGCCAGGCGGGCTAGCGAGCGGCGCGGCTAAGGACGTCGTCCAGCAGAGCTGAGCGGTCCGCGGCGCCGAACCTCTCGCCCAGCTCGGCCTCGATCTCGGCGCGGTCCTTTCCTTCGACCGCCAGCTTCATCGCCACCAGTCGCTCGGCGGCGTCGTCTCCGTTGGCCGCGGGAGGAGACGCAGGCGCCTCGGAGGGAGCCGGGCTCGCGGGCTCCGGCAGCGGCTCGGGCTCCGCCGGGACGCTCTCCGCACCGGGAATCGCGGCCGTGGCAGCGGCGGCCAACGTGCCGCCGAGCTCGTCGAGCGCCCTCTTGGCGGCCTCGATCTGGCCGCGGGCGTCCGCCTCGGCGCGCTCTCGGATCTGCGACGCCTCGGCCTCGGCCTGCTCGCGGATGCTCGCGGCCTTTGCCTCCGCCTCGCGGAGGATCTCGCCGGCCCGGTCCTCCGCCTCGGCGACCACGCGCCGGACGGCCTCCGCGGCCTTCGCGGCGAGGTCGTCGGCGTATTGCCCAGCGCCCATGTCCGAAAGCGTAGTAGGGCGTAGGCTGCGCTGGCGCCACCTGCCTCCACCGTGGACTCGACCGAAGCCCGAAGCGTCCGACTCGCAGGCCTCAACCACCCCCCAGCGGGCTGGCTGGGTGCTCGCATCGCTGATCGCGGTCGCGACCGTCGCGAACCTGGGGCTTGCGGTCGCCAACGTTGCTCTGCCCGACATCGGCCAGCATTTCGATGCTTCGCAGACCGATCTCAACCTGGTCGCGATCGCCTACTCCCTCGGGCTCGCCTGCTCCGTTCTCTACTTCGGCGCGGTGGGCGATCGCTACGGCCGCAAGGGAATCCTGCTCGTGGGCATGGCCCTGACGATCCCGGCCGACCTCGTCGCGGCCTTCGCTCCCTCGATCGGCGTGCTCTTCGCGGCGCGGATCGTCGGCGGCCTCGCGGCGGGGATGGCCTACCCGACCACCCTGGCGCTGATCACGGCGCTCTGGTCAGGCCCGGCCAGGACGAAGTCGATCGCGCTCTGGGCTGCGACCGGAGGCGCGCTCACGGCGCTCGGCCCCCTGCTCTCCGGCATCCTGCTCCAGCACTTCTCGTGGGGATCCCCGTTCCTGCTCACCCTCCCGTTCGCCGGGCTCGCCCTGTTCATGGCGCTGAGGTTCATCCCCGCCAACGTCAACGAGACCACGGAGCCGGTCGACCATCCCGGCGGCGTGCTCACGATCTTCCTGGTCGGCGCCTTCATCATGGGCATCAACTTCGTCGTGGTCCCGGGCAAGGGGTCACTGGCAATCGGGTTGTTCGCGGTGTCCGCAGCCGCCCTGGTCGCCTTCTTCATCAGGGAGCGGCGCGCGGGCAATCCCCTCTACGACCTCCACGTGGCGTCTCGGCGCACGTTCTGGGTGGCCGCGGTCGCGGGGATCATCGTCTTCGGCTCACTGATGGGGTCGATGTACATCGGGCAGCAGTTCCTCCAGAACGTCCTCGGCTACTCGACCGTCGGTGCCGGAGCCGCGATCCTGCCGGCCGCCGTCTGCATGGTGCTCGTGGCGCCCCGCTCGGCCAACCTCGTCGAGTCCAGGGGGGCCAGAGTGACCCTGCTCCTGGGCTACGTCTTCGTGCTGCTCGGCTTCCTCACCATGCTGCTCGTCTGGAAGGAGGGCATCCCGTACTGGAAGGTGGGACTGGGCTACGCCTTCGTCGGGATCGGCGTGGGCCTTGCCGGCACTCCCGCATCGCACTCTCTGACCGGGTCGGTCCCGGTAACCCGAGCCGGCATGGCGTCGGGGACCGCCGACCTCCAGCGCGACCTGGGCGGCGCGATCCTGCAGTCGATCATGGGGGCGTTCCTGACGGCGGGTTATGCGGCCGCCGCCTCGGCTGCCATCGCCGCCTCGGGCAAGAAAGTGTCCGACAACGTCCAGAGCGAGCTGACGAAGTCGTTCTCGAGCGCGGCCGACGCGGCCAAGCAATACCCGCCGTCGATCCAGCAGAACATCGCCGCCGCGGCCAAGACATCGTTCCTCCACGGCGATCAGGGGGCCTACCTGGCCGGGATCGTCGCCGTCCTGCTCGGAGCCGTGGTGGTCTTCTTCCTCTTCCCCAAGAACCAGGAGGAGCGGCAGATGCTCGCCGAGTTCGCGGCCGAGGACGCGGCCGCCGCGAAGGGCAAGGCCTCGGCCTAGGCCATGCGCAAGTGGATCCCCATCATCATCCTCGCCTCGGGTCAGTTCGTGATGACGCTCGACACGAGCGTGATGAACGTCTCGATCTCCCAGATCACGGCCGACCTCAACACGTCGATCCAGGGAGTGCAGGCCGCGATCACGCTGTACGCGCTGGTGATGGCCGCCCTGATGCTCACCGGCGCCAAGCTCGGCGACATCTACGGGCGCAACCAGATGTTCGCGATCGGGCTGGCCGTCTACGGCACCGGCTCGATGATCACGGCCCTGAGCCCGAATCTCACCGTTCTGCTCGTGGGCTGGTCGGGGATCGAGGGGCTCGGGGCGATCATGGTGATCCCCGGGATCGCCGCTCTCACCGCCGCCAACTACGAGGGCAAGGACCGGGCCGTCGCCTACGCGCTGATCGGCGGCATCACCGCGGTCGCAGTCGCGGCGGGCCCGCTGATCGGCGGCTGGGTGACGACCAACGCCAGCTGGCGCTACGTGTTCGCGGGAGAGACGGTGATCGTGACCGTGATCATCCTGGTGCGGGGACGGATCGCCCAGGCGCCGAAGGCCGAGCGCCCCCCGAAGATGGACGTCAGTCGGGTCGGTGCTCTCAGTCGCCGGCCTGGGACTGGCCGTCTTCGGGATCCTGATGGGCAGCAAGTGGGGATTCGTGAAGCCGCTCGGCGGCGCCGACGATCAACGGAAACGAGATCACCCCGCTCGGCTTCTCGGTGGTGCCCTTCATGGTCCTGGCCGGGCTGGGGATACTGGCCGGATTCGTCCACTGGGAGGAGCGCAGGCACCGCCTGGGCCTCGACCGCCTTCTCGACACAGCCCTGCTGAAGATCACGCAGCTTCGCGCCGGGCTCACCACTCTGATGGGCCAGCAGCTGGTGCTGATGGGGCTCTTCTTCGTCGTCCCGGTCTATCTGCAGGTCGTGGTCGGGCTGGATGCGTTCGAGACGGGCAAGCGGCTGCTTCCCCTCTCCGTGGCGATGCTGGTCTTCGCGATGGCCGGCCCCAAGGTCGCGGGGAGGCGCTCGCCGAGGACAGTCGCGCAGGCGGGCCTGATCCTGATCAGCGCCGGGGCCGTGGTGATGCTCGCAACGCTCGACGTCAACCTCAACGACACCGGGTTCAAGATCGCCATGGTCCTGGTCGGGGCCGGCGGGGGGTTCCTCGCCTCCCAGCTCGGCAACGTGATCATGTCGTCGACCGACCCGTCCAAGGCCAGCGAGACCGGCGGCCTGCAGGGGACGGCCCTCAACCTCGGCGCTTCGCTCGGCACCGCCCTGATCGGCGCGATCCTGATCCTCAACCTGATCAACGGGTTCAACGACAACATCGCCGACAACCCGCAGGTGCCCGCCCAGGCCCGCGAGACGATCGCCAACAACACGGAGGAGGGCATCGACATCGTGCCGGCCGCCCAGGTCGAGCAACAGGCGCTCTCGAAGGGCCTCTCGGAGGACCAGGCGAAGGCGGTGGCGGCCGACTACGGCGATGCCCAGCTCGACGCGCTCCGTATCTCCGTCGGCGCTGTCGCGGCCATCGCGCTGCTCTCCCTCTGGTTCACGAGGAAGCTGCCGACCTCCGCCGTCGCGCCCGCCACCGAGCCGGACAGCGCCGCGCCGACGGCTCCCGCCTGACCCGTTCGGCCCAGCGGCAGGAAAGCGGGACGCCGGCCCGAACCGTCGGAAGTGGCCCGAAATCCCCGCGAGGGGCGAGAGAAGAGGCGGCCGCTCGGATTGTCGCGGCAAGCCGGGCGAGCGCTGGGGACAGTTCGCCGAGAGGGTCGCGAACGCCTTCGGACTTGTCCTGCTCCTGGTGCTGGCCACCTATGCCCTTGGCTCATTGACTGGGTTCCATGGCTGGACCGCGGTGCTCACGATCCTGGTCGCCGGGCTGGCCGGCGTCGTCGGGCTCGCCGGATCGGGCGTGCGCCCGACCGTTGTCCGCGGGGCGGGGATCCTCGCGCTGGCGGCGGTGATTCTCGCCGTGCTGGCCGAGCTCGTCGACAACATCCACCTGCTCGGTGCCAGCTCGTTCGTCGATCGTCAGCCTCCTGCTGCTCGCGGCGGGGGCGATCCTGCGAGACCGTCCTGATTGGAGACCGAGGTGGGATTTCGCACGATCCTCGGCGCGATCAGCGTCTACACGATCCTGGGACTCCTCTTCAGCTTCCTCTACGCGGCGCTGGACCGGGTGGAGTCAACCCCGTTCTTCGGCTCCGGCGTCTCCGTCAAGGGCGGCGACTTCCTCTTCTTCAGCTTCACGACGCTGACCACCACCGGCTACGGAAACCTCGTTCCGGCGGGGCAGCCGGGCAAGATGTTCGCCGGGGTGGAGATGCTGATGGGCCAGATCTTCCTGGTCACCCTCGTTGCCGGGCTGGTCAGCCTCTGGCGCCCCGGATTGCTGGCGCGCGAGCGAAAGCGCTCCGGCTAGATCCAATGCCGCTGGGCCGCCTCGGTCTGCCATAGGATCGTGCCCCGTCACTGAAAGGTCGCGACTTGTCCTCGACCACGACGCAGCTCCAGATCGTTCCGCTGTCCCTGATCATGGTGATGGGGCCGCAGATCCTGACGGCCATCTTCCTGGTGACGAGCAGGGAGCCCGTCAAGAACTCGAGCGCGATGATTCTCGGTGTAGTGATCGCGGCCTCGGTCAGCGTCCTGATCTGGTTCGGGCTCTACGAGATCCTCAACATCAAGCCCCCGTCGGGATCGGGGCCGAGCACCGCGGACTATGTCGTCGCCGGCCTGCTCGCGCTCGCCGGCATTCACACGTTCCTGGGCCGAAAGAACGCCTCGGTCCCGAAGTGGATGAGCGCCCTTCAGACGGCCGAGCCGAAGCGCGCCTTCGGCCTCGGGTTCCTGCTCATCCTGCTGATGCCCACCGACATCGTCGCGGTGATCTCGACCGTCCACTGGCTCCACAACGGCCACCTGAACCTGTTGCACGCGTGGCCGCTCGTGGCCGCCACCACGCTGTTGATGGCGCTGCCGATCCTCGGCTATCTGCTGCTCGGGCACCGCGCACGAGATGCGATGCCGGGAATCCGTGACTGGCTGACCAGCAATGCCTGGCTGGTCAACCTCATCGTGATCGTCTACTTCATCTACCAGCTGCTCAAATAGCGCCGGCCCGCGCCTCCGCGGGTACGAGCAGGTCAGCGATGCCGAAGCGACCAGGCTCGTGGGCCGGAAGGGATCGGCGTCCACGATGGCTCGACGGAACGGAACGATTCGGGGTCGGCGTCGATGATCCCGACCAGGACCTCCCCCACGATCCGCCCGCCGACCGGTCCGAGCCGATTGCCGTCCTGGAGCGCCTCCGCCTCCTTGAGCACGTAGAGCCAGAGCGGGGTCTCCAAGTCCCAGCCCTGATCGGACAGCCCCACCTGATCGGATGAGAGGGGTTCGACCCCGAGCTCCCGTGCGACGGCCTCACCCGAGGGCAGGCCGACCGCCTGTCCGCGCTGCAGATCCCGGTTGGCGAGGGATGCGTAGGGCGAGCCCGCGCCCTCGCCGCTGATCTGGCGCGGCAGGGAGATCAGGGAGCGAGGCAGCGTGCCGTCGATCTTCTTCGAGCGCTGTGCGCTCCCGTCTCCGGGGACGTCGAACTGGAGAGTCCAGTCGATTGCGTGATCGACCGGCACCGCGCCAAAGCCGATCAGGTCGGGGAAGACGGGAACCGGTCCGAATCGGCGGTTGACGCGATAGGTATCGCGGATCTGGCTGTGGCCATAGCGGTAGGCGGCATCGGCGAACTCGAAGGGGATGTAGGGGTCGTCGCCCGGCTGGAACAGCCTCGTCCCGCGCTCGAGCAGCTCCTCCATCAGCTCGTTGCCGACCAGCATCGGCAGGAACTCCTTGACGATCACCCACTGGTAGTGCCAGGTGGTCGCGCGTCTGGCGTCCTCGAAGACCTCGGCCTCGTCGACGCCGTCCTCGCGCAGGCGGTCGACGATCAGGTTGTGCGTCTTGATGAAGCGCACCTGCATCTGGCTCATGAACAGGTGCACGTCATTGCGCTGATCGCCCACCAGCGCGATCCCCTCGTGGTTGCGCGGCACGTCGTGTCCGCCCTCCCCCAGCAGGAGCTTCGCCGGGTCGTCCTTCTGGAACAGGTAGGGCGACCCCATCGGGCCGGCGGCGTACACACCCTCGAGGTTCGCGCGCGGGGTGCGGAAGTTCCTGATCTGGTCTGGGTCAGTCCGGTGGCCCAGCGGGGAGCGATCCGCGGTGATGTCGTGCGCGATGAACTGGCCGAAGAAGGGCCAGCCGGCAGCCATCTCTCCGTCGGCCGGGTCCGCGGTCGAGTCGTCGCAGAACCCACCAGGACTGCCCAGCGCGAGCAGCTCGTCCTCGTCCGCCTCCAGCGCGGGCAGCGAGTCGAACAGCCTCCGGTAGCGGCCTCCGTAGACCGGCTCGCCGACCCGCTCGGGCGCGAGGCAGTGGTCGCGGGCGATCGCCTCGGTGCTCACGCGTAGGTCGGGGTCGGGGGGATCTCCTCCCCCGCCTTCACGGCCTCGACCACCTTCTCGGCATCGGGCAGCCGGTACTCCTCGCCGTATACGCCGCCCGGGCGTCGCGGCATCTCCATCACGGCGGCGTCCGCATTGCCGCCCAGGTCGACGGGCGCGTAGCCCGCATCCGCGATCAGGCCCATCACCACCTTCTTCGCTTCCTCGTCGTCGCCGCAGACCCACTGGACCACGCGATCGGCCTCCGGCCGGAAGGCCGCCTCCGCCTGGAAGGCGGAGGTGAGCGTGTTGAAGCTCTTCGTGTAGCGGGCGCCGCGGCACGCGAGCGGCGTGGAAGCTGGCCCCCGTCTGTCCCTCGGCCGGCATCTCCGAGCTGCCGTACTGGTTGGTGGTGTCGATCACGATCTTGCCGTCGAGCGAGCCGGCCGCCGACACCGCGTCGTCGAAGCCGTCCCAGGGGACAGCGAAGACCACCACCTCGCCGAACTCCGCTGCCTCGGCCGGAGACCCGACGCTGGCCGCGTCGCCGATCTCGGCCGCCAGCCCCTCCAGCTTCGACGGGTCGCGCCCACTCAGCTTGACCTCATGACCGCCCTTGGCCAGCTGCGTCGCGCAGTTACCGCCGATCCGGCCTGCCCCGACGATTCCGATCCTCATCCCGAGCCCCCTTCGTGCGAATTGGACAACTCGCTGGATCGTAGGAAACGACCGACCTCGGCTTTGTGCGATTCGCCGCTAAGCGCGGATGGCGTCGAGGTCCGCCTTGAGCTCCTTGAGCTCGTCGCGGATCCGCGCGGCCTCCTCGAAGCGGAGGTCGTCGGCGGCGGCGAGCATCTCCTCCTCCAGCTCGATCACCAGCTTCTCCAGCTCCTCAGGTGTCTTCGTGGCCGTCTCGTCCCGGCGGCGCCGGCGGCGGCGGGGCGCGTTCGATTCCATCGCCAGGAACTCGGCCATGTCGGAGATGCCCTTGGTGACGGTCGCGGCGGTGATGCCGTGCTCCTCGTTGTAGGCGAGCTGGATGGCGCGCCGGCGATCGGTCTCGGAGATCGCCTTGCGCATCGCGTCGGTCTCCTTGTCCGCGTACATCAGCACCCGGCCGTCGACGTTCCGCGCCGCGCGGCCGATCGTCTGGATCAGGCTGGTCTCCCCGCGGAGGAAGCCCTCCTTGTCGGCGTCGAGGATCGCGACGAGCGAGACCTCGGGAAGGTCGAGGCCCTCCCGCAGCAGGTTGACGCCGACGAGCACGTCGTATTCGCCCAGCCGCAGCTCGCGGATGATCTGGATCCGCTCCAGGGTGTCGACCTCGGAGTGCAGGTAGCGGACCCGAAAGCCGTGCTCGAGCAGGTACTCGGTGAGATCCTCGGCCATCTTCTTGGTCAGGGTCGTGACCAGCACGCGCTCGTCGCGCTCGGCCCGGACCCTGACCTCGTTCATCAGGTCGTCGATCTGGTTCTTGGTCTCGCGGACCTCGACGTCGGGGTCGACGATTCCCGTCGGGCGGACGATCTGCTCGACGACGTTGGAGGACTCGGCCCTCTCCCACGGCCCCGGCGTCGCCGAGACCAGCACCATCTGGCCGATCCGGTCGAGGAACTCGTCGAACTTGAGCGGGCGGTTGTCCACCGCGCTCGGCAGCCGGAAGCCGAAGTCGACCAGGGTCGACTTGCGCGAGTAGTCGCCCTCGTACATGCCGCCGAGCTGGGGAATCGTCTGGTGCGACTCGTCCACGAAGAGGACGAAGTCGTCCGGGAAGTAGTCGATCAGCGTGTACGGCGGGCTGCCCGGCGGGCGGCCATCGAGAATCCGCGAGTAGTTCTCGATCCCCGGGCAGAAGCCGAGCTCGCGCATCATCTCCATGTCGTACCGGGTGCGCTGCTGGAGCCGGTGCGCCTCGAGCTGCTTGCCGTGCTCCTCGAAGTGGGCGACCTGGTTGCGCAGCTCGCGCTCGATCTCATCGACCGCGCGCTCCATCGTCTCCTCCTTGACGACGTAGTGGCTCGCCGGCCAGACCGAGACGTGGTCGATCACGTCGAGGATCTCGCCGGTCAGCGGGTCGAAGTGCTGGATCGCCTCGATCTCGTCGCCGAAGAGCTGGATCCGGTAGGCGGACTCGGCATACGCCGGGTAGATCTCGAGCACCTCGCCGCGCGCCCGGAACGCCCCGCGGGCCAGGTTCTGGTCGTTGCGGCGGTACTGCATGCCGACCAGCTTGCGGAAGACGTCCTGGCGGTCGATCCAGTCGCCGACCTTGAAGAGCTGCATCTGCTCGCGGTAGAGCTGGGGCGAACCGATCCCGTAGATGCAGGAGACCGAGGCGACGATGATCACGTCGTCGCGGGCGAAGAGCGAGGCGGTCGCGGCGTGGCGCAGCCGGTCGATCTCATCGTTGATCGAGGAGTCCTTCTCGATGTAGAGGTCCTGCGCCGGGACGTAGGCCTCGGGCTGGTAGTAGTCGTAGTAGCTGACGAAGTACTCGACGGCGTTGTCCGGGAAGAACTCGCGGAACTCGTTGCAGAGCTGCGCGGCCAGCGTCTTGTTGTGGGCGATCACGAGCGCCGGGCGCTGAACGCGCTCGATGGTCGCCGCCATCGTGAACGTCTTGCCGGTCCCGGTGGCCCCGAGCAGCGTCTGAAACCGCTGCTTCGACTCGATGCCCTCGGCGAGGCCCTCGATGGCCTTCGGCTGATCGGCGGTCGGCGTGTAGGCCGGGTTGAGCTTGAACTTCGGCACCGGACTGAGCGTAGCTGGCGGCCGTTACCGGAAAACCGCGAGTTGCAAAGGCGGCGGACCGGGTACCCCGCAAGCATGCCGGGACTTCTGCTGGGCCCGCTGCTGCGCTACGTCGGCGAGACCGAGGCGACGGTGTGGGTCGAGACGGATGCTCCCTGCGAGGTCGAGGTGCTGGGACGGCGCGACCGGACGTTCTGCGTGGAGGGTCATCACTACGCCCTCGTCTGTCTGGACGGCCTCGAGCCGGGCTCGTCCTACGAGTACGAGATGAAGCTCGACGGCGACCGCGTCTGGCCGCCGGCCGATAGCGGCTTCCCGCCGAGCCGTCTGCGGACGCTCCAGCGTGACGCCCCCCTTCGTATCGTCTTCGGCTCGTGCAGGGTCGCGGTGCCGCACATCCCGCCCTACACCCTGACCAAGGACGAGGACCCGGAGCACGGCCGGGAGATCGACGCTCTCTACGCCCTCGCCATCCGGATGAAGGAACAGCCCGCCGAGGAGTGGCCGCACCTGCTCCTCATGATCGGCGACCAGGTCTACGCCGACGAGGACGCACCGAGAACGCGCGAGTTCATCCGCGAGCGTCGGGGAACCGACGGCGACCCTGGCGAGGAGGTGGCGGACTTCGAGGAGTACACGCACCTGTACCGGGAGACCTGGGGAGAGGAGCCGATCCGGTGGCTGCTCTCCACTGTGCCCTCGGCGATGATCTTCGACGACCACGACATCCACGACGACTGGAACACGTCGATCTCGTGGCTCGAGGAGATGCGGGCGAAGCCCTGGTGGGATCGCAGGATCACCGGCGGTCTCGCCAGCTACTGGGTCTATCAGGCGCTCGGGAACTTCTCGCCGGACCAGATCGCCGACCGAGGACTGCTCGATCACCTCAAGTCGCGCCCCGACTCCGGGCGGGCGCTCCACGAGTGGGCCCGCGACGTCGACTGGGGCAGCGACGGCAGGCGCTGGAGCCTCTCGCGTGACCTCGGCGGCGTTCGGCTCGTGATGCTCGACTCACGCGAGGGCCGCGTGCTGGGAGAGCGCCCGCGGCGGATGTTCGACGACGACGAGTGGAGATGGCTCGAGGGCGTCGTGACGGGCGACGTCCGGCACCTGGTCATCGCCGACACCCTGCCGATCTTCCTGCCGCAGGCGATTCACAACCTCGAATCGTGGAACGACGCGGTCGCCGACGGGGCCTGGACGAAGCTGCTCAAAGGGTTCGGTGAGCGGGTGCGCCGCGCGCTGGACCTCGAGCACTGGGGCGCCTTCCCCCATTCGTTCGAGCAGATGGTCGAGCTGATCCGGGCGGCCGGAGCCGGCGAGCGGGGCGACCCCCCGTCCTCGATCCTGACGCTGGGAGGTGACATCCACCACGCGTACCTCGCCCGCGTGGACTTCCCCGAGGCCGACCGTGTGACGAGTCCCGTCTGGCAGGCCGTCTGCTCTCCCTTCCGCAACGCCCTGAGCAAGCGGGAGCGCCGGGTCGCGCTGGCCGGGGACTCGAGGATCGCGCGAAGTCTCACCCGCGGTCTGGCGCGGTCTGCCGGCGTGAAGCTGCCGAAGGTGGAGTGGCACCTCGAGCAGGAGCCGACCTTCGACAACCAGTTCGCCACCCTCGACTTCGACGGGGACCGCGTCACGCTCCGGATCGAGAAGGTGGTTCCCGGGGACTGGCGTCGCCCTCGGATCGAGACCTCCTTGCAGAGGGCCCTCGCCTAGCCCTGGGCCGCGGCGATGCCCTCGGCCGTGGCGCCGAGGGCCTTCACCAGCATCTCGACCAGCGCGTCGCGATCGGGCGAGCCCTCCTCGAGCCAGGTCAGCATCGCCGCCTCCACGTAGGAGGTCCACGCGCGCAGGCCGACCCGGACAGCCGGCTGCTGTGGATCCAGCCCCATCGCCTCGGCGAGCCGGGTGACACGCCACCAGCGCGCGCGCTCCAGAGCGTCCCGCACCTCGCTGAATCCCGTAGCCCGCGTCATCAGGTTGCGGTAGCCCGCCGGGTGCTCGCTGATCGCATCGGCGAAGTTGCCGAGACCCTCGCGCAGCCGCTCCACCGGAGGCAGCTCGGGATCGGGCTCCACCCGGGAGCGAAAGCCCTCGATCAGGGGCTCGAGACATGCGACGTACAGTCCCTTCTTGCTGCCGAAGTACTGGAAGACAAGGCCGTGGGAGACGCCGGCCGCGTCGGCGACCTCGTCGACCGAGACCTCGTCATAGTCGCGATCGCCGAAGACCTCGAGGGCTGCCGCAAGCAGCTGCGCCCGGCGCTCGCCGGCCCGCTCCGTTGTCAGGGGACGTGAGGCGATGAGCCAGGATAGTCCGGGTTGACTTTGGGTCAACACCTAGTAGTTGGTGACCGGGCGCCCAGGGCCGCTGGTAATGTCCGCCATTCGTTGACTCCGAGTCAGTCGGGGTCGCAGAGGAGGAAGAGTGGGAAACTCGCGCACGGAAGCGCGCAGGCGATCAAAGGGGCGAACGACCGCGGCGATCGTCGGCGTGACCGCGCTGCTCGGCATCGCGGCGACCGTCCTCTTCGTGCCCGGTGGCGCCTCAGCGGCGCCTCCAAACCCCTGCGTGGCCGGCGCGACCGTCGGGACCGAGACCACGTACACCTGCGACATCCCCACCGGGACGATCGGCGGCTACGAGGTGCGGCAATGGGTGACCAGCGCCCCCAACCCGCTCAAGGGCACCGGCACAAGCACAGGGTTCATCACCCACATGGAGACCGACGTCGTCGATCCCGGCACCGACCAGCCGGTGCCGATCCAGCGCCTGATGCTCCATCACATCGTCTTCATCAATGCGGCGCACCAGGACAGCACCTGCGCCGGCAACGGCTATCTGGGCTTCGACAGCCGCCCGAGCCTCGGGAATTTTTCCCCCCAGCGCTTCTACGCGGCGGGCGAGGAGCGGGCGAAGATGTCCCTCCCCGACGGATACGGATACAAGCTCAACGCCGGCGACCCGTGGGCCGTCCTGTCGATGGTGATGAACCATCGCTCAACCGCGGACAACGCACTGATCCACTACACGGTCACGGTCGACACGAACCCGAACCTGACGCCCGTCACCCCCTACTGGCTCGACGTCCGCAATTGCCGTGCCGACCCGATCTACAACGTCCCTGGGGTCCCGCAGAAGGCCAAGAAGACGAAGAGGTCCAAGAAGGGCAAGGGACGCAAGGCCGCGACCGCCTCCAAGCACAAGAAGAGCAAGGGCAAGAAGCACCGAAAGAAGCACAAGAAGACCGCCACACTCCCGACCACCGACGAGACGGCGGACTACACGTGGCCCGAGAGCGGCCACCTGATCGCCGGGGCCGGGCATGTCCATGGCGGCGCGGTCGACATCAACCTGACCGAGCCCAGCTGCGGCAACCGCAAGGTGGCCGAGTCCGATCCCACCTGGGGCCTGCCCGACCACCCCTTCTACAACGTACGGCCCGTGCTGCACGAGCCGGGGCCGATCAACATGAGCGCTTTCGGCGACACGACCGGCCTCCCCATCCACAAGGGCGAGACGCTCAGGCTCAACTCGGTTTACGGCGACTCCCAGCCGCATGTCCGGGTGATGGGGATCATGATCGTCTACTTCGCCCCCGATCCATCCGTTACGCAGAACTGCGGGCCAACTCCGAACTGGACGATCCTGAAGACGAACCAACCCGGCCGCACCGGGCCGATCCCCTTCACGATCCCGCTCACGGCGCTCGACGCCAACGGCCAGGCGACCACCATCAACGCCCCACCCGGACAGCTGCAGAACGCTTCCTCCGGCACGGTGGTCCCCGTGGGTGACAGGTACTTCGGCGACCCCAACCTGCGCGTCAGACAGGGTTCCTCCCTGACCTGGCAGTTCGGCGGACAGGAGATTCACAACCTGACGCTCGCCAACGGCCCCGAGGGCATCGGCTCCGACAACCTCGACGGCAACCGGACCTATACGCAGAGGTTCAGCCGCCCGGGGACCTACCGCTTCTTCTGCGCCCTACATCCGGTGCAGATGCAGGAGCGGGTCGTCGTCACCGCCAAGAAGAAGCACAAGAAGCACAAAAAGAAGCGGTAGACGGCTTCGCATTCAAATCGCGGCCACTAGCTACGGGGTCTCGATGAAGCCCAGGCTCGCGGAGACCCTCGAGTAGACGGTCGGGGCCGCGGGCAGGCCGCAGAGGGCGCCGCCGAAGGAGACGGTTCCCACCTCGATCGGACCTGTGGCCGTGTTCGCCACGAGCGGCCCGCCGCTGTCGCCCGAGCAGGCCGTGGTGTGGATGTTGAAGCGCCCGGGCTTCTTGCGGCGGGCGCCCAGCGCGCAGATCATGCTCTCGGGCGCGAACAGGTCCTGCGTATAGGCCTTCAGGCATCTGCGGTCGGAGCGGACCTTCTCCGTCGTCGACTTCAGGAATCCGGAGAGGTGCGTGCCGAACGGATTGGTGGCCCCGAATCCCGCGACCTGGAGCAGAGCGCCGGGCGGTGTGGTTACCGCGTTCAGATCCGGCGTGGCCAGGGGGATCGGAGCTGCGCCGGCCGGCTGAGCGAGGTTCAGCACGGCAACGTCATGCAGGCCGGTCTGCTCGAAATCCGGGTGAACGCGCCCGGAGACCACGCCGATCGCTTGGCCGACGGCCGCGTCGCGCAGCCTGGGCCGCCCGATGATCACCTGGAAGTTGGCGAGATTGAAGCCGGCGACGCAGTGCCCCGCGGTCAGGACCTCGGTCGGGCCGATCACCGACCCGCTGCAGTGCATGTGCCCCTTGCGGAAGATGGCGACGGCGTAGGGCCACTCGGCCGGGTTGGCGGAGCGGCCCCCGACGATCGAGGAGTGCGCACGCGGCGCCGCGACGGCGGCCGTGGACGGCAGGATGCCGGCGGTCAGCGCGGCGGCACATGCGATGGCTGCCAGCAGGCTGCGATGTCTTGCGCTCCGCTTCATAGCGTCATCTCTCCCGCGTCCCGTCAGTCGAGGCCGAGCTCGTGACCGTAGTGCCGCGCGTACTCGTCTCGCTTCTCGAGCACATTCTCTACGTAGTCGCGGGTCTCGGGGAAGGCGATGTCATCGAGGCTCAGGCTGGAGCCGCCCCAGGCGGCGACGTTCGTCTCGCCGGCGTTGTAGGCGGCCAGCGCCGCGATCTCGTTGTCGCCGAACTTCTGGATCAGGTAGTGGAGGTAGAAGGTCCCGTAACGGATGTTGATGTCGGGGTCGGAGAGGTCGTCGAACTTGAAGGTCTGTCCTCCGCTCAGGCCCTCGATCACCTTCGCCGTGCTCGGCGTGATCTGCATCAGGCCACGGGCCCCCGCGTGAGAGGTCTGATCCCGGAAATGGGACTCCGAGTAGATCACTGCCGCGATCAGGTCCGCGGGCACATCCTTCTGGGCGGCCTGCTGGCGAATGATGTCCTCGTGCTGCAGCGGCAGGGTGACCTCCTCCAACGTGCGCTGGAAGCGGTCGCTGTTGGCGATCAGGAAGCCGCCCAGCGCACCGACGATCAGTGTGCCGCCGATGACGAGAGCGCGGCGGCGGCGCTGCGAGCGACGGCGGGCCTTCGTCTGGGTCGCGCGGCGGCTCTTCGAGCGCGTGCCGCTGCGCCGCGAGCGGGTGCGCGCGGAGCGCACCGACGTGCTCGGGCTCATTCGCTCTCCCCGGTGCTCAATTCGGCAATCAACTCTTCCACCTCTCTATCCAACTCCTGGAGCGACGCATCGTTGCGGATGACGTGGTCGGCACGGCGTACCTTCTCCCCCTGGTCCAGCTGGCGCTCCTCCCTGCCCTCCAGGCCCGGCTGGCCGCGCTCCCGCAGGCGGGCGTCCCGAGTCTCGTCCCCGGCGACGACGGCCAGGGTCGCGTCGAAGGCGTCCTCCATGGCCGTCTCGAAGAGCAGGGGGACCTCGATCACCGCAATCTCGACCTCCGGCCCGAGGCTCTGCCGCCACTCCAGCACGTGCGCTCCCACCCGCGGGTGCGTGACGCTCTCGAGCCAGGCGAGCTCCTCCCTGTCCCCGAAGACGATCTCGCCGACCTTGTTGCGGTCCACCCTGCCTCCGGGGGCGATCCCATCGCCCCAGCGCTCGATCAGCGCCGCCTTCACCTGCTCGTCATCGAGGATGTCGTGTGCGACGCGGTCGGTAGACAGCGTGGCCGCGCCATGGCGCTCGAAAGCGGTCAGCGCCTCCGACTTTCCCGCCCCGATTCCCCCGGTGAGTCCTACGAAACGGGTCAATCCTGTGCGGGAGGTGGCTCCTCGGCCGGAGCATCCTCCGCGGGAGGCTCCTCACTCGGGGCCTCGGCGGGCTCTTCATCCGGTGTGATCTCCTCCGGCGGGGCCTCGGGCGCCACCTCCGCCTCCGGCGCGGCTTCGGCCTCCGGCGCGGCTTCGGCCTCCGGCGCGGCTTCGGCCTCGGGCGCGGCTTCGGCCTCGGGCGCGGCATCCGCGTCGGTCTCGGGCGCCAGGTCCTCGGGCGGCTCCGCGTCCTCGATGACGACGTCGTCGCTCACCTCGCGGGTGGGGAGCTCCTGCCCCTCGACCCGCTTCACGCTCAGCGAGAGGCGGCGGCGGGAGTCGTCGACCTCGAGGATCTTCACCTGAAGCTCGTCTCCGGGGCGGACGACCTCGGCGGGGCTCTCCACGTGGTGCTGCGCGAGCTCGGAGATGTGGACCAGGCCCTCAACCCCGGGGAGGATCTGGACGAAGGCGCCGAAGGCGACGATCTTGGTGACCTTGCCGTCGACGACGTCGCCCTCCTTGTACTCGTTGAGGACCTTCTGCCACGGGTCCTCCTGGGTCTGCTTCAGCCCCAGCGAGATGCGCTGGCGATCCCTGTCGATGTCGAGCACCTTGACCGTCACCGTGTCGCCGATCGAGACGACCTCCGACGGATGGTTGACGTGGCTCCAGGAAAGCTCGGAGATGTGGATCAGGCCGTCGATGCCCTCGAGATCCACGAAGGCACCGAAGTCCACGATGTTGGAGATCTTGCCCTCGACGACCTCGCCCGGCTGCAGCTTGCCCAGGATCTGCTCGCGGACCTCCTTGCGCTCCTCCTCGAGGACCGCGCGGCGGGAGAGCACGACGTTGTTGCGGGAGCGGTTGAGCTCGATCACCTTGCACTCGAGCTTCTGCCCCATGAACTCGTCGAGGTTCTGGACTCGCCGGATGTCGACCAGCGAGGCGGGCAGGAAGCCGCGCACGCCGAGGTCGAGGATCAGGCCGCCCTTGACGACCTCGATCACGGTTCCCTCGACCGGCTCGCCTGAGTCGGCGGCCTTCTCGATGCGGCGCCAGGCCTTCTCGAAGCGGGCGCGCTTCTTGGAGAGGATCAGGCGCCCCTCCTGGTCCTCCTTGGTCAGGACCAGGGCGTCGACCTCCTCGCCCAACTCGACCTCCTCCGAGGGATCGACCGACTTGCGGATGGAAAGCTCGTTGGAGGGGATGACCCCCTCCGACTTGTAGCCGATGTCGACGAGGACCTCGTCCTGGTCGATGCGGACGACCCTGCCGCTCACCACGTCCCCCTCGCTGAAGGGGTGGATGGTGGCGTCGTAGTTCGGAATGAGCTTGCCGTCGACCTCGATCAGGAAGTCATCCGAGCTCGCGGCGCCGTTGCCGGTGCTCTCCGGCGGAGCGGCCTCGGGCTCGGTCCGCTGCTCAGTTTCGGTGGTCATGTCCGTCTCGGGCACGGCCGCACAGTGTGGCAGACGTATGCCTGGCGTACGGTTCCGCCGAACCGGAAGCGCCCGGGCTTCGTTTACCGTTGCGAGGGATGCCGAAACGCCAGACGAAGCGAGGCGACGAGCGTACTCCGCTGAGCGGGAACCACGACGTGATCGTCTGTGGGGCGAGCTTCGCGGGCCTGACCGTGGCACGGCAGCTGGCCGGGTCCGGGGCGAACGTGCTCGTGCTCGACCGCTACGAGATCGGCGAGCGCCAGACCTCCGCCTGCGGCGTCCCCACCGCCTGGCTGGAGACGATGGGCCTCGAGGCCTCAGCCAGGCAGGAGTTCGGCGAGCTCGTGGTCCACACCCCGCGCGGTACCTCGCGCTACCAGCTCCCGTGGACCTTCTCCACCTTCGACTACCGCGAGCTCTGCCGTCTGCTCTGGGAACAGTGCGACGGCCGGTTCGAGACCGCCAAGGTCGACGGGCGCACCGGCGAGACGGTTCACACCGACCGCGGCGACGTCTCGGCGCCACTGATCGTGGACGCTCTCGGCTGGCGGCGAATCCTCGCCTCGGATGGTGGCTACCAGCCACCAGATGCGCCGCTTTCGCGCGGGCTCGAGGTCCATCCCCACGGAGGCGGGGACGACCTCGAGGTCTGGATCGACCGCCGCTACGTCCCGGCAGGCTACGGCTGGAGCTTCCCCGCGCGCGACGAGCAGCGGATCGGCGTCGGCTCCTTCGATCCGCGCTTCCACGTCAAGGACACGACGGTTCTGCTCGCCGACGACCTGGAGCGCCCCGCCGTCCGCTACCAGGGCAACTGGATCCCGCACAAGCTCCGCCCCGGAACGGAGGACGGCATCTTCTTCGTCGGCGACTCGGCCGGCCACTGCATACCGCTGACGGCCGAAGGGATCAGGACGGCCTTCTACTTCGGCATCAAGCTGGGCGACGAGCTGCGCGCGGTCGTCGCCGGCGAGCGGGACCGCGATGCGGCCCTGCACAACTACGCCGAGTTCGTCGACGCGCACGAGTGGAAGTTCCGCTGGATGCTCCGCGCGCAGAAGCTGCTCCCCAAGCTCCCGGCGCGCGTGCAGCGAGCCGTGATCCGCGCCTGCGGCCGAAAGCGCTTCGTCGACTGGGCCTTCGGCCACTACCTCCGCATCGCCCCGCCGGAGTTCGCGAACGGTTCAGGTCCACGGCTTCGCCATCAGGTCGCGGCCACAAGCGGCCGCCCATCGCAAGTCGCTACGGGCTCCGCCCTCCGCTCCTAAGTGGAGCGGCCTGGTGGCCGCTAGCGCACGACCAGGTAAGTGCCGGCGAGCAGGAGGACGACGCCCGACACTCGGCTCGCCGTCAGCGGCTCCTGATCGAGGCCGAGGAAGCCGATCCGATCCAGCACCACGGAGGCGGTGAGCTGGCCCGTGACGGTCGCCGCCGCGACCGCGCCGGCCCCGATCTGGCTGACCAGGACGAGCGCCGAGAAGACGTACGCCGCACCGAGCGCGCCGCCGAGCAGGTAGTACCACTGGACGTGGGCCACCTCGCCGATGCCACCGGCCTTGCCGCTGAACGTCACGATCGCGCCCAGCAGCAGGGTCCCGACCGCAAAGGAGACCGTCGCCGCCGCGAAGCTGCCGGTCGACTTGCCCAGCCCTGCGTTGATCGGCGCCTGCAGGGCGATGCAGCCGCCGACGAGGGCCATGATCAGGACCGCGAATCCCCTGTCCATGGCCGGATCCTCTCAGACGATCGGCGTGTCTACTTCGCGGCCAGCCAGTCCTTGCCGACGCCGACGTCGACCGCCAGCGGCGGATCGAGATCGAAGGCGCCGCACATTGCCTTCTCGACCAGCTTGGAGGCAGCTTCCATCTCGTCCGTCGGTCCCTCGAAGAGGAGCTCGTCATGGATCTGGAGAACCAGGCGGGTCTCCAGGTCCGACTTCTCGAGCTGGCGCTGGGCCTCGACCATCGCGATCTTGATGATGTCCGCGGAGGTGCCCTGGATCGGCATGTTGACCGCGAGGCGCTCGCCCTGTCCTCGGACCTGGGGCCGGCCTGAGCGGAGCTCCGGGATCGGGCGGCGACGGCCGAGCAGCGTGCTCACGTAGCCGTGCTCCTTCGCGGATTCCACCGTGTCGGTGATGTAGCGCTTGACCGCCGGGAAGCGCTCGAAATAGCGGTCGATGTAGGCGCCCGCCTCCTCCTGCTCGATGTTGAGGCGGTCGGCCAGGCCGTACGCGGAGAGGCCATACGCGATGCCGTAGTTGACCATCTTCGCCTTCGAGCGCTCGCCGGGAGTCACCTTCTTCGGGTCGGAGCCGAGCACCTCCGCGGCGGTGGCAGCGTGGATGTCCTCCCCGCGGGCGAAGATCTCCCGCAGCGCTTCCTCGCCGGCGATGTGGGCGAGGATCCGGAGCTCGATCTGGTTGTAGTCGGCCGAGAGGAGCCGGTGGCCGCGCGGTGCGACGAAGCAGGAGCGGATCGGGCGGCCCTCCTCGGTGCGGATCGGGATGTTCTGGAGGTTCGGATTCGTGCTCGACAGCCGTCCCGTCGCTGTCGCGGTCTGGTTGAACGTGGTGTGCAGCCGCCCGGTGTCCGCGTCGATCAGCTCGGGTAGCGCATCCAGGTAGGTGCTCTTCAGCTTGGTGAGCTCGCGCCACTGCTCGACCTTCGCGACGATCTCGTGCTCGTCCCGGATCTGGGAGAGGACGCGGGCGTCGGTGGAGAAGCCCGTCTTGCCGCGGCGCTTCTTCGTGAGACCGAGCTCGTCGAAGAAGACCTCCGCCAGCTGCTGCGGGGAGCCGATCGTGAACTCGTGGCCGGCCAGCTCGAAGATCTCGGCCTGCAGGGTCTCGATCCGCTGCTCGAAGCCCTCGCCGATGTCCGCGAGACGCTTCTGGTCGAGCAGCACTCCCACCTGCTCCATCGCCGCGAGCACCTCGATCAGCGGCATCTCGACCTCGTCCATCAGCTTCTCCAGCCCGCCCTCCTTGATCCCCGTTCTCTGCAGCTGGGCGATCTCCCAGACGAGGCGGGCCTCCGCCGCGGGATCGGGTGGCGGCTCCTCCCCCAGCTCGAGCTGGTCGCCGTCCGCGCCGTCCGACTCCTTCGCGGCGGCGGCGAGGCCACGCTGGGCGGCGATGTCGACCAGGTCGTAGGTGCGACGCGCCGGATCGAGCAGGTAGGCGCCGACCATCGTGTCGTGGCGCAGGTCCAGGCCGGCCGGACCGGCTGCGGCGAGCACGCCGTGCCGGGCGCCCCCGCCGAGGCTCTTCAGATCGTGGCCGATCAGCTTGCGCTTGCCAAGGGATTCGGCCAGGGCGGACAGATCGGGACACGCGCCCTCGACGAGGTGCTTGCCGTCATAGCCCGACCAGGTGTCCCCCGCGATCGCCAGCGCGACCTCTCCCTCGGCCAGGTCGCCGATCGAGCCCTCTCGCGCGGTGGCGTCGAGCTCCTCCTCGACCTTCCCCTCGGGGACGAAGTCCGCGCCCAGCTCCTCCTCCAGGCGCTGCAGGATCACGCGGAGCTCGAACTCGCGCGCGACCTCGCGCAGCCGGCCGCGATCCATCTTCTTCGACATCAGCTCGTCGAGGTCGAGCTCGATGTCGATGTCGGTGATGGCGGTCGCGAGCTGCTTGGAGACGCGCGCGTCCTCGGCGTGGTTGGTGAGGTTCTCCTTGCGCTTGGCGCCCGAGATCTTGTCGACGTTGGCGAGCACGCTCTCGAGATCCCCGTACTCCTGGAGCAGCTGGGCGGCGGTCTTGTCGCCGATCCCGGGGACGCCGGGGATGTTGTCCGAGGTGTCGCCCTTCAGCCCGATCAGGTCCGTGACCAGCTCGGGCGGGACGCCGTAGCGCTCGACCACGCCATCGCGGTCGTAGATCTTGGTGTCGGTCACCCCGCGGGAGGTGGTCATCACCCGAACCCCGTCCTCGACCAGCTGGTAGACGTCGCGGTCGCCGGAGACGACCATCACGTCCAGGTTCTGCTCTCGGGCCCGTTTGGTCAGCGAGGCGATCACGTCGTCGGCCTCGAAGCCGTCCACCTTGATATTGGTGAAGCCGAAGGCCTCGGCCAGTGGCATCAGGTGCGGCCACTGGTCGCGCAGCAGGTCCGGGCGCGGCTTGCGCTGGGACTTGTAGGGCTCGTAGGTGAGCTCGCGGCCGGACCAGCCAGCGTCCCAGCAGACGACAACGGCCGCCGGATCGAAGTCGATCAGCATCTTGGCGAACATCGAGGCAAGCCCGTAGATGGCGTTGGTCGGGCGCCCGTCGTGGGTCGCGATCGACTCCGGCAACGCAAAGAAAGCCCGGTAGGCGAGCGAATTGCCGTCGATCAGGAAGAGCTCGCCGTCCGGCGTCTTGGCCCCCTTCTTCGCGCCGGCCTTCGTCTTGGTCGCGGGCATACCCCGATCCTACGCGCCGCCGTAGTCGACGCCGGCGAGCTAGTGCGCGGGGACCCGCAGCTTTCGGCTCAGCGTCCTGACGTTGCCCTGACCGTCCCCCATCGTCAGCTTCACGGTGACCCGCTTCCCCGCCAGGCGGTGGCCGATCGGGAACGACAGAGTTCGCTTCCCGGGCGCATAGCCCTTGGTGCGGCGCTTGGCCCGGGCCTGCTTCCCGCGCTTCAGCACGCCGCTCACGGCCACGTACTCGCGGGCCTTGATCCGCGCCTTCAGGCGAGCCTGGGCGCCCCTGAGGTCGAAATGGACGGAGGCGAGCGACGCGGCCACGGAGGAGTCGACCTTCTCACCGGGACGGAGCTCGTAGAACCCCTGCGGCGGATTGGCGTTGACGACCCGCCCGGGCTCGCAGGTTGCGCGAAACGGCGCGAAGCGGGTGGCTGGATGGTGGGCCGTGAACCGGTAGACCCCGGCGGGCACCACTGGCCAGACAACGCCCCCGTCGATCGAGGAGTCGGTTCGCGAAGCGTCGGGGATGACCGACTCGTTGAAGTAGACGGGGTTGGGCAGCGCCGGGCTCGCGTCGGCAGTCGCCCCTGCGACCCCGTGTGCACCGTAGGCGACGAAGTCGTTGAAGCTGAGATCGCGCACATTGACGGTGCTGAAGGTGGAGACGACCGCGCAGTCGACGAGCTGGTTGTTCGCGTCGCGCGGTGCCTTGAGGATCAACGCAAGCCCGTTGTAGGCCGCGTCGGTCGGCATCTGGAAGTTGGCCCGCTCGAGGTCCCTGCCCTGGCCGACGTAGGTCTGCAGGTAGATCCGGTGGTGGCCGGCGGCGTCGGCATAGGGCGTGAACTTGGTGCCGTCGGGAACCAGGAGGTCATAGCTGCCATCCGGCCCCGTTTGCGCGCTCAGGCCCGGGAGCTCAGCGACCCGTACGGTGGCCCCCGGTATCGGGGTCTGGTCGTCGAACGTGTAGACGGTCCCGCGGACGTTTATGGGCGGCAGACCCGCCTTCTTCTTCGCCAGTGCATCATCCGGAGCGGTCAGGAAGAGCAGGGCGAAGAGCGCGGCGACGGTTGCCACACCGGTGGCGCGGCCGTGCGGGGCGCGGGACATCTACGAACTCCTTTTCGTCGAGCCTCTGGGATCGAATCGCCGCCTCTGGACAGTCCCTGCCGAGCGACGCCGGCCAGCGTAGCGGCTCGGCGGAACGCGGCCAGACCAGCGCCGCTGCCTATGATCCGCTCGCCATGGCCGCCTCCGCTCAGTACAGCGTCACCGTCCGCGTCGAGCTCGACGCGCGCCAGGAGCCGCTCGGCAAGATCACGGCCCAGATCGCCGAGGCCGGCGGGGCGCTGCAGTCCGTCGACCTGATCCCAGGCGCCGGGCCGGAGGGAAAGCGCGTACGCGAGTTCACGATCGACGCCAACAGCGCCGAGGCCTGGGAGCAGATCCTTCGCTCGATCGGCTCCACCCGCGGCGCGCGCGTTCTCGGGTTCACCGATCGGACCTTCGAGATGCACAAGAGGGGCAAGATCGAGCAGCACAACAAGTACCCACTGAAGACGCGCGACGACCTCTCGATGGCCTACACGCCGGGCGTCGCCCGCGTCTGCGAGTACATCGCGGAGGACAAGACCAAGGCCTTCGACTTCACCATCAAGGCCAACACAGTCGCCGTAGTGTCCGACGGCTCGGCCGTGCTCGGCCTCGGCGACATCGGCCCAGAGGCCGCCATGCCGGTGATGGAGGGCAAGGCGATGCTCTTCAAGGAGTTCGCCCAGGTCGACGCCTTCCCGATCTGCCTGGACACCAACGATCCCGAGGAGATCATCCAGACGGTCAAGCTGATCGCCCCGACCTTCGGCGGGATCAACCTCGAGGACATCTCGGCCCCGCGCTGCTTCGAGATCGAGGGCCGCCTCAAGGAGGAGCTCGACATCCCCGTCTTCCACGACGACCAGCACGGCACCGCCGTCGTCGTCATGGCGGCGCTCTTCAACTCCCTGAAGATCGTCGGCAAGCCGATTGAGAGCCTGCGCGTGCTGGTGCTCGGGACCGGCGCCGCCGGCGTCGCCTGCACGAAGATGATGCAGGAGTCGGGGATCACCCAGATCATCGGCTGCGACCGTCAGGGCGCGATCTCGACCGACCGCGCGGACTACGCCGACAACTCGATGTCAGACATCAAGCGCTGGTTCGCCGAGAACACCAACGACGAGAAGCTCTCGGGTGGCCCCAACGAGGTGATCGAGGGCTGTGACATGTTCATCGGCCTCTCCGGGCCGGGCCTGATCGAGCCCGCCTCCCTGGCGAAGATGAACGACGACGCGATCGTCTTCGCGATGGCCAACCCGACCCCCGAGGTGATGCCGGAGGAGGCTGAGGAGCACGTCCGGATCATGGCGACGGGCCGCTCGGACTACCCGAACCAGATCAACAACGTGCTCTGCTTCCCTGGCATCTTCCGCGGCGCGCTCGACGCCGGAGCTCCCCGGATCACCGAGGAGATGAAGCTCGCGGCCGCGCGCGGGATCGCCGAGGTCGTCACCGATGACGACCTGGCCGAGGACTACATCATCCCGTCGGTCTTCAATCGCGACGTGGCGACAAGCGTTGCGCAGGCCGTGGTCGAGGAGGCGAAGGAGGCGGGTCTGGCCCGCTTCTCAGAGGAAACCGGTACCTATGAGATCGTCGACACCGACGGGAGCGCCGATGGCGGAGCGGGCACCTAGGCGCATCGACTCGATCGACGGCTTTCGGGCCTATGCGATCCTCGGCGTCGTCACCCTCCACCTGCTCCTGATCGCCGGGGCCGTGCAGCCCGGGACGACGACCAGCCTGATCGCGTGGGGGTTGTTCGGCAACGTCATCGATGCCTTCTTCATCGTCAGCGGCTTTGGCCTGTTCCTGGCCGTGGTGTCGCGAGGAGGGGAGCTCGGCTCGCTCCGCGCCTTTGCCGCGGGCAGGGTCGCCCGGCTGATACCCCCCTACTGGATCACGCTGGCCGTGATGCTCCTGCTGCTCGCATTCGCCGCCGCGCCACCCGGCGATGCGGCGGACGGCCTGCCGCGGATCGGGAACTTCGCCATCCACGTGGTGGCCATGCAGATGCCCGCCCGCCTCTTCGACCCGAACATCTCGATCGGGTTCGGGATCAACGGTGCGCTCTGGATGATCTCGGTGATCGCCTGCTTCTACGTCGTGTTCCCGCTGATCGTGAGGTCCTACTACCGCCACCCGCTGGCGGGGCTCGCGATTGCGGCGGCGATCACGATCGCGTGGCGAGAGGCGGCAGTGCACCTGCCGCAGTTGTTCGCCGCGCTCAACGCGGGCGACCATCCGACCTGGGTCGTGAGATTGGTCGCGATCGACCAGCTCCCAGGCTGGGCCTTCTCGTTTGCTCTCGGCATGACCGGCGCCTGGAGCTACCAGCGGATTCAGGCGTTCGACCAGGCCGCCGTGAGACGAATGGCCACAAGGGGCGCCCCGGTCGCGCTCATCGCCTGCCTGATCTGTGCCTACCTCTACGGGCAGGACGCCTCCGCCGCCAGCGGTGAAGTCGGCGGCAGCGTGGCTCGGAGCTCAACGTTCCTCGTGATCGCGTTCAGCGCCTCACGCGCTGCGCTGATGGCCGCGATCGCCCTTGGCCCCTTCTGGATCCGAGCGCCCTTCGCCAATCGCGCGACGCGGTCCCTGGCCGAGCTCAGCTACGGGATCTATCTCATCCACCTCGTCATCGCCCTCTATATCGGGGGAAGCCTCCTCTCCCTTCCCACCGACGGCTCGATCCGCGCCGTGGCTCTCTGGTTCGGCGTCGTTCTGCCCGTCTCCCTGCTCTACGCCTACCTGATGGTTCGCTTCGTCGAGCGCCGCTCGCGGGCATGGGCGCGGCGAGCGACCGTGCCGAGCCGGCGCGTCGGAGCGCACGCGGTACCCGCCACATCTGCCTCCTAGGCGGCCGGCTCCGAGCTCGGGACCTCGAGCCGGTAGCGAACCTCCGTGTACGTGCTTCCGGCGAAGGTCTTCTCCCGGGTGGCGCCGTCCAATGACCAGCCGTTCACCTCGTAGAAGCCTCGCGACGTGTTCCACTCCGCCGTCCAGAGGGTCACCTCGCGGAAGCCGCGGGACCCGAGCTCCTCGATGGCGGCCGCGAGCAGTGCCTGGCCCAGTCCCCTGCGCCACTGTGCGGGCTCGGTGTAGAGCCTGTCGAGCAGGGCGACGGCAGCCGGGTCCGCGTCGTCATCGGGGCTCGGGCAGAGAACCGCGAAGGCCGCGACCCCGCCTCTGCGCTCGGCGACGAGACAGACCACGTCGGGATCCGTGATCTGCCTCTCCCACTCCTCGGGAGAAGAGGTGACGCCCGCAAGGCCGACCGGCGACAAGTGCCGCGCCCAGGCGGCGCGACCGGAGCCGAGAAAGATCTGTGCAAGCCGAGCTCCCTCCCCTGGACGAGCCTCTCTCACGTCAACGGCCACCACCAGAACCTAACCGGCGCTCGCAGCTAGCATCAGCCGCCGAATGCGCGTTCTCGTCACCGGAGCGACCGGGTTGATCGGTTCGGCCCTCTGCGACGCCCTGCTCGCCCGAGGCGACGAGGTCGTGGGCCTGACCCGCGACCCCGGCCGCGCGAAGCCGAGGAACCCCACCGTGCGCTGGCAAGCCTGGCAGGCGACGACGGAGCGCCCGCCGCCGGAGGCGCTCGAAGGAGTCGACGCGGTGGTCAACCTGATCGGCGAGGAGATCAACCAGCGCCTCACGGATCGGGCCAAGATCGCGATTCGCGAGAGCCGCCTGGTCGGCACGCGCAACCTGCTCCAGGGCATCGACGCCGCCGCAGAGAAGCCCAGCGTCTTCGTCGGCCAATCCGCGATCGGCTACTACGGCGACCGCGGCGCGCAGATCCTCGACGAGGAGTCCGAGCCGGGAGAGGGCTTCATGGCCGAGATCCCAATCGACTGGGAGCGGGCCGAGCGCGAGGCGGAGGGAATCGTCCCGCGAGTGGCGATCTTCCGGACCGGCCTCGTGCTGACGAAGGATGGCGGCCTCGTGAAGCAGCTGCTCATCCCCTTCAAGCTGGGCGTCGGCGGGCCCATCGCGGGAGGCGAGCAGTTCATGTCCTGGATCCACATCGAGGACGAGGTCGGGCTTCTGCTCTGGGCCCTGGACGACGAGCGGGTCTCCGGCACGTTCAACGCGACGGCCCCCAATCCGGTCACCAATCGCGAGTTCTCCAAGGCGCTGGGCCGCGCCCTTCAGCGTCCCGCCTTCATGCCGGTGCCGAAGTTCGCCGTCAGCGCGATGCGGGGAGGCGAGCTGGCCGATGCGGTTGCCGGTGGCGCCCGCGTGCTGCCCCGGCGGGCCCTCGACGGCGGTTACGAGTTCCGCCACCCCGACCTCGACGAGGCCCTGACCAGCGCTCTGCGCTGAGTCTCAGGCGGTCCGGCGCCGCTCGGGCTCGTCGCGGGGTTCGAGCTGAATCTCCTTCTCCGCCCCCGGCAGGCCGGCCTCGAGCTGGGCGTCACGTTCCCGCTCGGCGTTGAGCTCGTGGCCGAACAGGATCGCGAGGTTGGTGATCCACATCCAGATCAAGATGACGACTACACCAGCCAGTGAGCCGTAGACCTTGTTGTAGGAGCCGAACTGCGAGACGTAGATGCCGAAGGCGGCCGACGCGAGCAGCCAGACCACCAGCGCGACGACACCCCCGGGGGTGATCCACTTGAAGCCTCGTTGCCTGACGTTCGGCGAGCCGTAGTAGATGAGGCCGAGCATCAACACGAAGAGGACGGCGATCACCACCCATTTGGCGTAGTTCCAGATCGATACGGCCGTGTCCGATACGCCGACGGGCTCCGCGACATCCGAGACGATCGGGCCCGTGAGCACCACACCGATGGCCATCAGCGCGAGGAGGAGGACGACCACGAGCGTCATCAGGATCTGCAGAGGGCGCAGCTTCCAGAACGGCCGGCCCTCGCGAGTCTCATAGATCACGTTCGAGGCCCGGATGAAGGCCCCCAGGTAGCCGGAGGCCGACCAGAGGGCGACCAGGGTGCTGATGAGGAGGGCGAATCCCGCCGTCGACCGGCTCTCCGTCACCTGCCTGATCGGTCCCTCGAAGGTGCTGGCGGCTGAGTCCGGGCCGACCTTCGTGACGATGTCGGTCAGCGTGTGGGTCGTCGACTTCGGGTCGCCGAGGAGCCCGACGATGGAGACCAGGACGATCAGTGCCGGGAAGAGGGCCAGCAGCCCGTAATAGGTGAGCGTCGCGGCCCAATCGGTCAGGTTGTCCTCCTGGAACTCCTGGACCGTCCGCTTCAGCGTCGGCCAGAGACCGGTCTTGAGCGGGACGCCCTTCGGCACGTAGTCGGTCCCCCGCGTCTCAGTGGGAGCGTCGTCGTGCAGCTTCCCGTCCTTGACGGGATCTTCCTGATCCCGATTCGCCACGCTGCCCCTAGGCCTTATCGGGAGCTTCCTCGCCAGGCCACTCGCCGGTCATTCGCTCGACGGCGAGACGCGCGCCGTGATCGAACAGGCCCTTGACCAGCCGGAAGATCGCACCCTCGATGATCAGGGCGATCGCGAGCTTCGCCAGGCTCACCTCCCGTTGATCGGGCTGCGGCGGCTCGTGCTCGTCGACCTTTCCCCAGATCGCGTCGAAGGCCTTCTGGCCGATGAACCCGGCGACGAGCCCGCCGAGGATGCTGACCGGGATGAATGCGATCTTCATGTGAGAGGGCTGCCCGGGGCCTCACCGATGGAAACACGCTCGATGCGGCAAGATGGAGGCGGTGCAGCTCGAGGGTGTCCACCACATCACCGCGATCACCGGCGACGCGCAGAAGAACGTCGACTTCTACGCCGGGGTTCTGGGCCTCCGCCTGGTGAAGAAGACAGTCAACCAGGACGACCCGACCGTCTACCACCTCTTCTTCGCCGACGAGAAGGGTGACGCGGGCTCCGATCTGACCTTCTTCGAGTACCCCGGCGCCCCTGCCGGCCGCGCCGGCGACGGCATGATCAGCGGGATCCGCTGGCGGCTGGGCAGCGACGAGGCGCTCGACTTCTGGGCGGAGCGGCTGGACAAGCACGGCACGGAGACCCAGCTCGAGGACGGTCATCTGCGATTCGAGGACCCCGAGGGCCTGGCTCACGCCCTCAAGGTGGTCGATACCGATGACGAGCCCCTGATCGCCGATCACCCCGAGGTCCCTTCCGAGATGGCCTTACAGGGCTTCGACGGTGCGCTCGCGTATTCGAGCGACCCGGAGAAGAGCCGTCCGCTGCTAGAGGAGGCGCTCGGCTTCGAGCCCATCGAGGGGGCTGACGGCCGGGGCTGGGAGGTTCGAGGCGACACGCGCGGCGGCCTCTGGGGATACGCCGAGCCGCCCGCGGAGCGCGGTCTCCAGGGCGCCGGCAGCGTCCACCACATCGCCTGGGCCTCCCAGATGGACGACCACGAGGCCTGGCGCGACCGAGTGATCTCGGCAGGCGCCCACCCGACCCCGGTGATCGACCGCTTCTACTTCCGCTCGATCTACTTCCGCGAGCCGAGCGGCGTGCTCTTCGAGATCGCCACGCTCGGCCCGGGCTTCACCGTCGACGAGCCGCTCGAATCGTTGGGCGAGAAGCTCTCGTTGCCGCCCGACTACGAGCACCTCAGGGAGCAGGTCGAGCCCGTACTGCGGCCGATCAACAACCCGCGTGTCCACGCCTGAGCGGCCCCCCGGCGACCGGCCGGGTCAGGTCGTCGAGCTGGTTCACCTGACCCGCGAGCCCGCCGGCGAGCCGGAGGGCGCGCTGATCCTGTTGCACGGCCGCGCGGTCGACGAGCGCGACCTCTACCCGATGCTCGACGAGCTCGATCCGGATCACAGGCTCTTCGGGATGACCCCGGGTGCGCCGTTGACGAACGTCCCGCCCGGCGGCCGCCACTGGTACGTGATCGAGCAGATCGGCCATCCCGACGAGCAGACGTTCATCGACACCATGGAGAAGCTCTGCCGGTTCCTCGACGACGAGCTCCGCCATCGCGGGATCCCCTGGGAGAAGACGGTGATCGGCGGATTCAGCCAGGGCGCGGCGGTGGCCTGCGCCGTCGCGCTGGGCATGGGGCGCCCGCGGGCCGCGGGCCTCCTGATGATGAGCGGCTTCTACCCGATGGTCCGCGGCTGGAAGCTCGATCCGCGCGCGAAGCGAGGGATGCCCGCCTACGTCACCCACGGCGTCTACGACCCCGTCATCCCGGTCGGCTTCGGCCGCAAGGCCCGCGACCTGCTCGAGGAGGGCGGGCTCTACGTCACCTTCCGCGAGGCCAAGGTCCAGCACTCGATCGACTTCGCCCTGATCCCGGAGATGCGCGACTGGGTCGCCTCGGTGATCTCGGGGCAGCCCGTGATCGAGGGCCCGCCCTCCGCCCGCTAGCGGGGCGGGCAGGGGGCACCCAGCGGCATCCGCGCAGCGCCGGCCACTCGGTAGCGCTGGATCATGCACTCGGTGCTGTCGCCGTCCGAGGTGATCGCGTAGCTGCCCAGGACCGTGTCGTCACGGTGCGCGCCGAGGACGCCGTTGCGGACGTTGTCGCGGAACGAGGATGCATCGGTACCGGCCCCTCGGATGGCCTGCAGCGCCAGCTCCATCGCCTCGTAGCCGTATGCCGCATTTGGGCCCGGCGCCCGCCGGAACCGCCGCTCGAACTGGGCAACGAAGTCACGACCCGGGAGGCGGCTGGGGTCGAGCTCGGCGCTGACAGCGAGGTTCGCGGGGGCCGAGCCGTAGATGCCGAGGCGCTGCGCGCCGGGCTCGTACACGGCCTGCTTGCCTACATCCCCGGTCACGGCGATCTCGCCCGGCGGTTTGCCGGGCATCACCTGAATCCCGTGCTCGGCAGCCGAGGACTTGAACTCGGAGGCGGCGAGATTCTGGAAGGCCGAGCCGTCGGAGGTCACCGCCGCGCTGGTCGCGCCGAGCTCGGACGCCCAGCTGGCCGCGGCGTCGGCGACCACGTCGTCGCCGGGGACGATCCGGGCGAAGTTGGGCGAGCCCGAGGGCCGGTAGCGGTCGGGCGAGTTCGGATACCCGGCCGCGGGAGCGGTCAGATCGACCGCGCCGGCACCAGGGGAAACCTGCACCAGCCCGGCGTCGTTCGTGATCGGCACCGAGGCGCGGGTGGGCTCGGAGTCGAGCTCGCCGATGTACGCCGCGGCCGACGAGTCCTGAACTGCCTGTCGGGCGTTTGCCCCCACCGCCACCGGGTCCCACGGCTTCCCCTTGGCGTCGTCCAGGAACCGAGCGCGGACCTCGATCGAGCCGGCCTTTCCCCGCGCCTGCTCGAGCGCCAGTCGCGCGCCGTCGGCCGCGTCCCGCCCGTCCGGTCCGCGTGGCCCTGTCAGCGGCAGGCTGACGTAGACGGTCACCGGCGCCTCGATCTTCGCGGTCCCGGCGATGCCGCAACCGGCGGTGACGAGTGCGAGCACCAGCGCGGCCGGCGCCAGGCGCGGCATCACCGCATCAGCCGAAGAAGACCTCGGCCTCGCGGTAGAGCGACTCCGGGACCGTCTTCAGCTCGGCGGTCGCCTCGGAGAGATCCACCAGTTCGATGTCGGTGCTGCGCAGCGCGGTCATCTTTCCCCACTGTCCCTCGTGGGCGGCGTCGATCGCGTGCAGGCCGAAGCGCGTGGCGAGCACCCGGTCGAAGGCGGTCGGCGTGCCGCCGCGCTGGACATGGCCCAGGACCGTGGCTCGCGCCTCGTGGCCGGTGCGCTGCTCGATCTCGCCCTCGAGCCAGTGCGCGATCCCCCCGAGCCGAACATGCCCGAAGGCATCCGTGGGCGCGCCATCGGCGTCCGGCATCCCGCCCTTGGGAGTGGCGCCCTCTGCGACCACCACGATCGGGGAGTACTGGCTCTCGAACCGGCGGACGATGTACTCACAGACCCGGTCGAGGTCGAAATCGATCTCCGGGATCAGGATCACGTTGGCGCCGCCGGAGAGCCCGGCGTGGAAAGCGATCCAGCCGGCGTGTCGCCCCATCACCTCGCAGATCAGCGTCCTCTTGTGGCTCTCGGCGGTCGTGTGGAGCCGGTCGATCGCCGACATCGCGATGTTGACTGCTGTGTCGAAGCCGAAGGTGTAGTCGGTGGCGGAGAGGTCGTTGTCGATCGTCTTCGGAACGCCGACGACATGAACGCCCTCTTCGTGGAGCCTCGACGCGGCTCCGAGGGTGTCCTCGCCGCCGATCACGATCAACCCCTCGACCTCGTCCGCCTTCAGGTTGTCGGCGAGGCGCTGCGGACCGCCGTCCTCCTTGAACGGATTGGTCCTCGAGGAGCCGAGGATGGTGCCGCCGCGCGGCAGGATCCCGCGGACCTCGGGGACCCCGAGCGGCGCGCTGAGGCGCTCGAGCGGCCCGGCCCAGCCGTTGCGATAGCCGACGAAGTCGTGGCCGTACTCACCGACCCCCTTGCGCACGATGGCGCGGATCACCGCGTTCAGTCCGGGGCAGTCGCCTCCACCGGTGAGTACGCCGATCCGCACGGGATCAATCTACCTGGGCGGTACCCCCGGTCAGCGCTCCGAGATCTGCTCGCTCAAAACCGGCTTGACGTCGACGATCGGCGTGCCGTCCAGGGCCTCCAGGTTGTGGACCTTGACCCGGGCGCCCTCGATCGATTCGACCTCGACCCGATGGATTCCGATGGGGTTGGGCCGGTGCGGCGAGCGCGTGGTGAACACACCCATCTCGGGCCTCGAGGTGTCGCCACGCGGATGCACGACGAGCATGTCGCGGTCTGCGCGATCGAGCCAGCTGAGGATGAGGAGCTCATCGCCGGGCTCGACACCCTGCAGACCCTCGAGCACGCCGGGCTCGAAGCTGAGCCACGCGTCAGGCGCGCCCTCATCGCCCTGCTTGGGCGCGGCGTCCATGTCGATCAAGGGCGATTCGACCCGGCCGATGACCCGGATCTCGTAGGTCTGGTGGCTCATCGCGACAAAGCTACCCGCGCCCGAGCGACGATGGGCAGAAGAGCCAGGCGCTAGGTGCGCCTGGCTCTCACGCGGCCCCAGACCACCCAGCCGACCCGCAGAATCAACGGGCTGAAGGAGGCGAGCAAGATGACCGTGTCCATCAGTAGGTTCTCCTTTCCTTGTCGGTCTCTGCAAGATACCTATAAGATCAAAGGTAATCTAAAGGCTAATGGCACAGCACGACACTTCGCGCAAAGAGCAGCTCGGGAACGAGATCGCCGCCCTGATGAGCGGCGTGGCTCGGAGCTACCGCGCCGGTTTCGTTGCCTGCGCCGATCGGCTGCAACTCGGTCCAGGGGAAGCGCAGGCCCTCTGGCTACTGAACGCGGGCGGTGACGCGTCGACCGGTGAGCTGGCTCGCCGCCTGAACGTCGATCCCGCAAATACCTCGACCCTGCTGAGCAAGCTCGAGCGCCGAGGGCTCGTCCGGCGAGAGCCCGCGCCTCACGATCGGCGGAGGCGAATCGTTTCGCTGACCGCGAAGGGGCGCGAGACGAACAGAAGGCTCACCCATTGCATGGAGCGGCAACAAGGCGGCTTCAGCGAATTGACCACCAGCGAGCTCGTTGCCTTCCGCGATCTGCTGCGGCGCGTCGTCCGCCGAGGCTGAGGCGCTCAGCTAGGGCCGGGTCAGCCAGTCGATGATCGGCTGGGAGTATCTGAGCAGGGCGCCGGTGAAGACGCCGCCGAGGAAGAGGAGGGCGTCGACCGGACCGGGGATGCCCAGCGCGTAGGCGATCACCATCACGCAACCGCCCAGGACTGTGAAGAGGACTACCTGCACGGCCGAAAGCCTATCTGGCGAGCGCGGCGCGAGTTTCGCTCAGGAAAGCGCTGACGGCCGCGACAGCGGCGTCGCGATCGGGTGCATCCGCCACCTCGCGGACGAGCCGGGTGCCGATGATGACCCCGTCGGCGACCTCGCCGACGCCTGCCGCCTGCTTCGGCGTCGAGATCCCGAAGCCGACGGCGACCGGGACGCTCGCCGCTGCCTTCGTCGCCGCGATCAGATCTGCCAGCTCGCGCGGAAGCTCCTCGCGCTCGCCGGTTACGCCCTTCGTCGAGACGAGGTAGACGAAACCCTCAGCGCGCGAGCAGATCTCGGCGCGGCGCGCCGGTGGGGTGTTGGGCGCGACCAACGGGATCAGCGCGAGGCCGCGCTGACCGAGGGCCTCGGCGAGTGGATCGCGTTCCTCTAGTGGCAGGTCCGGGACGATCACGCCGGCCGCTCCGGCATCCGCTGCCTGGTCGGCTAGCTCGGCATGACCGGCGGCCAGAACCATGTTCACGTAGACCATCAGCGCCACGGGAATGCTCTCGCAGACGGCCTTGCAGGTCTCCAATACGGACTCGAGAGTTGCTCCGGCCTTCAGTGCTGCGGTGTCCGCGGCGTGGATCACCGGCCCGTCGGCGAGCGGGTCGGAGAACGGAACACCCAGCTCGATCAGATCAGCGCCGGCATCGGCGTAGGCGCGGGCGACGGCGGTCGCGGTCTCCTGATCGGGAAAGCCGCCCATCAGGTAGGGCATCAGCGCCGCGCGACCGTCATCACGTGCCGCCGCGAATGCGCCCTCGATGGAGGTGGTGGTCGCCTCAGCCATCGAGCTCGGCGAGCTTCGCCGTCACCTCGTCCATGTCCTTGTCGCCCCGGCCGGAGAGCGTGAGGACGTCGTAGCCGTCTCCCCCGCCGTGCTCCAGTAGCCAGGCGATGGCGTGTGCCGGCTCGAGCGCGGGGATGATCCCCTCCAGCCTGGCGAGCTCCCGAAATGCGCGCAGGGCCTCGACATCCGTGGCGGACTCGTAGGTCGCGCGGCCGGAGTCCCGCAGGAAGGCGTGCTCGGGACCGACGCCCGGATAGTCGAGCCCGGCAGAGACCGAATGCGCTTCGAGGATCTGGCCCTCGGTGTCGGCGAGCACGGACGAGAAGGCACCGTGCAGAACGCCGTTGCTGCCGGCGATCAGCGAGGCGCCGTGGTGGCCGCTGTCGAGACCCTCGCCGGCGGCCTCGACCCCGACCAGCTCGACGGCGTCGTCGAGGAACGCATGGAAGCTGCCGATCGCGTTGGAGCCGCCGCCGACGCAGGCGATCACCCGGCCGGGCAGCTCACCCTCGGCTGCGAGGGACTGCGAGCGGGCCTCGTCGCCGATAACTCGCTGGAGGTCACGCACGAGGGCCGGATAGGGCGCGGGCCCGACGACCGAGCCGATCACGTAGTGAGTGCTCCCGACCGTGGCAACCCAGTCGCGAATGGCGGCACTGACAGCCTCCTTCAGGGTGCGTGCTCCGGCCTCGACCGGGATCACCTCGGCCCCGAGGAGCCTCATCCGGTCGACGTTGGGCGCCTGGCGGCGGATGTCCTCGGTGCCCATGTAGACGGCGCACTCGAGGCCGAACAGGGCGCATGCGGTCGCGGTCGCGACGCCGTGCTGGCCCGCCCCGGTCTCGGCGATCACCCTGGTCTTGCCCATTCGCCGGGCGAGCAGAGCCTGGCCGACGGCGTTGTTGATCTTGTGGGCGCCGGTGTGGGCGAGGTCCTCGCGCTTCAGGTAGACGCGGCGGCCGACACGCTCGGATAGCCGCTCGGCCAGATACAGGGGCGTCGGCCTCCCGACGAAGTCGCGCAGCAGCGTTGACAGCTCGGACTGGAACCCCTCGTCCTCGCGCGCCTCGCTCCAGGCGGCGCTGAGCTCATCGAGCCCGGCGACCAGCGCCTCGGGGACGAATCGGCCGCCGTAAGGGCCGAAGTGCTCCTCGACCGCGGTGCTCACGGCGATCCGGCCCTGGTGGGCAGCTGAACCCCGGCGGCCTCGAGAAAGGCCTCGACCTTGGCGTGATCCTTGCGCCCCGGCTCCGCCTCGACTCCGCTGACGACGTCGACCGCGAACGGCTTCACCCGGTCGATCGCCTCGGCGACGTTGTCCGGGGTGAGCCCGCCGGCCAGCACCATCGGGATCTTGGAGCGCCGCTTCGCGACCAGGTCCCAGTCGAAGCTCTGACCGGTGCCTCCGTGAATGCCGTGCCAGTAGGCGTCGAACAGGTGGAGGTCCGTGCGAAAGGCCTCGGCGGCCTGGACGTCGGCTGCGCTGGTGACCCGCATCGCCTTCATCACCTTGGCCCCGGTGCGGCGGCGCGCCTCAACGCAGAATGCCGGGCCCTCCTCCCCGTGGAACTGCAGCAGGGTGAGGTTCTCGCGCTCGGCGGCGTCGATCACCTCCTCCAGGGTCGCGTTGACGAACACGCCCGCGATCTCGCAGCGGCGCTTGAGCGCCGCGCCGATCTCCTCGGCGACCTCGGGGCGCACGAAGCGGGGGCTCTCGGGGTGATGAATCAGCCCGATCGCCCAGGCGCCATGACTCGCCGCGTGCTCGGCGTCGGCGAGGTTCGTCATACCGCAGACCTTGACCTTGGTCATGAGTCAAGGGTAGGCGGATTCATCGATCTTCCATGCGAGCAGGCATTCCGGGAGTAGGCTGCGGGTCGATGACCGCCATCGAGGGAGCCGCAAGGCGACTGGCCCTGAGCGCTTTCTCCCGCATACACGGCGGGCGGCTGGAGCTGATCGAGCCCGATGGCCGGAGGCTGGGGTTCGGCGACCTCGGCGCGGACCTCGCCGCCACCGTGGAGATCCGCTCGACGAAGTTCTGGCGTGCCATCCTCGGAGGCAGCGTCGGCCTGGGCGAGGCGTATCGCGACGGCATCTGGGAGTGCAAGGAGCTCGTTTCGCTGATTCGGATCGCCTGCCGGAACCTGGGGTCGCTCGACGCCTGGCGGCGGCGCCTCCACCCCCTGCTCGTCCCCTTGGAGAAGACGCTCTGGCGGGTCCCACGGAACAGCCGCGGCGCCTCACGCCGCCATATCTCTGCCCACTACGACCTTGGCAACGACCTGTTCGCGCTCTACCTCGACGAGTCGATGATGTACTCGTCTGCGGTCTTCCCGAACCCGGAGGCGACCCTCGCCGAGGGGCAGCAGAATCGGCTCGAGCGAATCTGCCGGGCGCTCGAGCTCGGCCCTGACGACCACCTGCTCGAGATCGGCACCGGATGGGGTGCGATGGCGGCGTACGCGGCGAGCAACTTCGGCTGCCGGGTGACCAGCACGACGATCTCCCAGGAGCAGCGCGAGGGAGCCCTGCGGCGGATCCGGGACGCTGGAGTCGAGGATCGCGTCACCGTCCTGCTCGACGACTATCGGGACCTCCGCGGCCGCTACTCGAAGCTCGTCTCGCTCGAGATGATCGAGGCGGTCGGCTGGCAGTACTTCGACCTCTTCTTCCGCCGCTGCTCGGAGCTGCTCGAGCCCGACGGCCTCTTCTTCCTGCAGGCGATCGTGATCGACGACCGGCTCTACGAGCAGGAGAAGGCGGCGCGGAGCTTCTCCAACAAGCTGATCTTTCCGGGCGGGTGCCTGCCGTCGGTCGAGGTGATCCAGCGCTCCATCGCCCGCGAGACCGACATGAGCATGGTCTGGCTCGATGAGATCGGGGCCCACTACGCCCGCACGCTCGAGCTCTGGCGCGAGCGCTTCATCGCCAACTCGGACCTCGCCGGCGAGCTCGGATACGACGAGCCGTTCCGCCGCCTGTGGACGCTCTGGCTCGCGATGAGCGAGGCGGGCTTCCGTGAGCGCCGCCTGCGGGACGTGCAGGTGCTGTTCGCGAAGCCGCAACACTCGAGTACCGTCACGGACGAGGCATGGCCGAGGGCGACGGCAAGACAGTCCTGGTAACCGGAGGGTCCGGCTACCTCGGCGGCTGGTGCGTCATCAGCCTGCTCGAGCGCGGCTACCGGGTGAGGACCACCGTCCGCAACCCGTCGCGAGAGCGCGACGTCCACACTGCCGTCGAGTCGCAGGTCGATCCCGGCGGCCGCCTGACTGTGCACCAGGCCGACCTGATGAGCGATGAGCATTGGTCACACGCGATCGAGGGTTGCGACTACGTGCTCCACGTCGCCTCGCCCTTCCCCCCCAAGCAGCCGAAGGACCACGACGAGCTGATCGTCCCGGCGCGCGAGGGCACCCTGCGGGTGCTGCGCGAGTCCCTGGATGCCGGCGTCAAGCGGGTCGTGGTCACGTCGTCGATCGCGGCGGTCAGGCTCGCCAAGGGCGCCGACACCCACACACTGACGGAGGACGATTGGACCGACCCGGACGAGCCCGGCCTGACGCCGTATGTCCGCTCGAAGACGATCGCCGAGCAGGCTGCCTGGGACCTGGTCAACAAACGCGGCGAGCAGGATCGCCTGGCGGTGGTCAATCCCGGCGCGATCATCGGCCCGGTGCTGAACGACGACATCTCCTATTCGATCGAGTCGATCGAGCGGCTGCTCAAGGGGATGCCGGGCGTGCCCAGGCTCGGCTTCAGCTTCGTCGACGTCCGAGACGTGGCGGACCTGGAGATCAGGGCGATGACGGCTCCCGAGGCCGGCGGCCAGCGCTTCATCGCGGTCACGAAGTTCCTGTGGTTTGCGGAGACCGCGGAGATCCTGCGAGATCGCCTCGGCGACGCCGCCTCCAAGGTCCCGACACGGAGGATCCCGGACTTCGTCGTGCGCGGCATGGCCCTCTTCGACGGCGGCATCCGGTCAGTGGTGGGCGGTCTCGGAAAGCGCACCGAGCTCAGCTCGGAGAAGGCGCGGAGCACGCTCGGCTGGGCGCCGCGCCCGATCGAGGACACCATCGCCGAGACGGGCGAGAGCCTGGTCGAGCACGGCGTGGTGGCCGCGCCGTCCCCCGGCTGAAGGAACACGTGATGGGCCCCAGTCCCGAGAGTGGAACGGCATTCGTGGAGCGGTATGGGCAGACCTGGGAGAGCTGGGACGTGGACGCTTTCCTTGACCTGTTCGCCGATGAGGTCGTGTACGTGGCTCACCCGACCGAGGAGACCGTGCTGGGAAGGGAGGCGCTCGGGGAGTATCTCCGCAAGGAACAGGGCGAGCAGGGCGAGGTCCATGTGGAAATGGGCAGGCCGATAGTCGAGGGAGACCATGTCGCGGCCGAGTTCTGGGTGACAGCAGTCAATCGCGGGAGGGAGGCGACGATCGCCGGTTGCCTCGTGGCCCAGCTGGACGCTGACGGTCGCTGCACCCAATTCCGCGAGTACTGGTTCGACGTCGAGGGGCGTACCGCCGCCCCGAGCGCCTGGGGGAAGTAGGCGGCCGGGCTTGTCCGATCGCCTAAGGCAGCGAGCTGGAGTTCGAATCCTGGACGTGTGACGGCCGGTCGCCGAGCTTGACCGTGACGTCCTTCTGCTGCCCGCCGCTGAAGACGGTCAGGGTGATCTCGTCGCCGGGCTTGTGCTCGTTGACGGTCGAGACGACATCGTCCATCCCGCTGATTTGCTTGCCGTCGACCTTCGTGATGATGTCGCCGCCGACCGGGAAGGTCTGTCCGGCGATCGTCGCCTGACCGGTGGCACCCTTGATCCCGGCGTCGGCCGCGGGGCCCCCGCTGAGAACGCGCTCGATCAGGACACCCTGGCTGACGGGCAGGTTGAGCGCGTGGGCGATATCCGGGGTGATGTCTCCGCCGGAGATCCCCAGATAGGCCTGGTGGACCTGGCCGCCGTTCTCGAGCTGCGAGACGACGTCGGCCGCGGTCTTGATCGGAACGGCGAAGCCGATTCCGACGTTGCCGCCGCTCTGGCTCTCGATCTGGGAGTTGATCCCGATCACCTGGCCGTCGCCGTCGATCAGCGGGCCCCCGGAGTTGCCGGGGTTGATCGCGGCATCGGTCTGGATGACGTCGCTGATCGAGAAGCCGTTGGGCGCCTGGATCTGCCGCTGGAGCGCCGACACGATTCCGCTTGTCACCGTCCTGTCGAGGGCGAAGGGGTTGCCGATCGCGACCACCGGGTCGCCGACCTGGACCTTCGAGGAGTCGCCGAGCTGCAGCGGCTGGGCGCCCTCGGTGTTGTCCACCTTGAGCAGGGCGACGTCGCTCGAGGGATCCGTGCCGACGACCTGGGCATCCTGCTCGGCGCCATTGCCGAGCTGAACGGTCACCTTCTTCGCTCCCTCGACGACGTGGGCGTTGGTGAGGACGTGGCCGTCGTTGTCGATCAGGAAGCCGGAGCCGGTCGCCTCGCTTTGCTGCTGCTGCGGGAAACCGAAGACCGACTGCGTCTTCTGCACGATCTGCGAGCGGATGAAGGCGACGCCCCCGGCGTCACGCTGGTAGATGTCGTGGACCGTGAGGCCCTTGCTGGAGTCGCTCGCCGGCCTGGCGAGAGCGGCCGGGGCGATCACGGCGGAGGAGCTGTCGTTGCTCGTATCGACCGCGCCGGCCTTGATCAGGACGACCCCCGCGATCAGGACTACGAGGCCCCCGGCCACTGCCGACCCGAAGCTGGTCGAGAGGAAACTCTTCAGCGACTGCATGCGAGCCAGTCTGCGACCCGGCACTTAACCGACCCTAAGCAGGGTCTACGGGTTCTCTAATAACTCAGGGAAGGAGGTGCTCGCGGGTCGAGTCCTCATCGGCGATCAGCTCTCTGAGCTTCGCGCCGGGGTCGTCGGCCCGCATCAGAGCCTCGCCGATCAGCACCGCATCCACGCCGACCCGACCCAGCTCCTCGAGGGTGCTGCGATCGGCTACCCCGCTCTCCGAGACGACCGTCTTGCCCGCCGGCACGTCCGTGATCAGCTCGAAGGTCGTCTGAACGTCGACCGTGAAGTCATCGAGGTTGCGGTTGTTGATGCCGATCACCTCGGCGTCGACGGTCAGTGCGGTCTCGAGCTCCGCCTCCTTGTGGACCTCGACGATCACGTCCAGGTCCAGCTCGCGAGCCTCGGCGTGAAGCCCGGCCAGCCGCTCCGGATCGAGTGCGGCGACGATCAGCAGCACGGCGTCCGCGCCCGCCACGGCGGCCTCGTAGAGCTGGTAGCGGTCGACCGTGAAGTCCTTCTGCAGGACCGGCAGCGCGCAGCCGGCGCGAGCCTCGCGCAGGTCGTCGAGCGAGCCACCGAAGTGAGGTGCTTCCGTCAGCACCGAGATTGCGGCGGCGCCCGCTTCGTCGTACCCGCGCGCAATCTCAGCGGGGGTGGCCCCCGCCCGGATCTCGCCGGCGCTGGGCGAGCGCCGCTTGAACTCCGCGATCACCGACAGACCGGGCCTCACCAGAGCCTCGCCGAACGGGCGCTGCTCCGGTCTCTCCGCCAGCTTCCCTTCGAGCTCCTCAAGAGGAATCTCGGCACGTCGTCGCTCAGCGCCTGCCCGCGCGGACCCGACCAGCTCTTCGATCATGGCCATCTCGTCCGCTGGACCTTAGCTCGCAGCGGAGAGCTCGCGGGAGCGGGACACCAGGCGGCCGAGCACGTCGAACGCGGCGCCCGAGTCGACCGCCTGCGTCGCCTTGACGATGCCCTCGCCCAGATCGGCGGATCCGCCGGCGACGTAGATGGCGGCGCCCGCGTTGAGGAGGGAGACATCGCGGGCCGGCCCGGCCTCCCCCTCAAGTATCCGGGTGACGATCGCCGCATTCTCGGCCGGCTCGCCGCCCGGGATCGCCTCGAGCGGCGCGGCCTGAAGCCCGAGATCGGAGGCCTCGACGAACCACTCCTCGGTGCCGCCGTCGGCGACCTCGATCACCCTGGTCCGGGAGGCGAGGCTGAGCTCGTCGATGCCATCGTCGGCGTTGACCACCAGCGCCCGCGAGCAGCCGAGCTGAAGCAGGGCGTCGGCCATGATCTCCTGGTAGCCGCGGTCGGAGACGCCGAGCAGGTGGGCGTTGGCGCCCGCCGGGTTGGTGAGCGGGCCGAGGAAGTTGAAGATCGTCCGCACCGCGAGCTCCTTGCGGACCGGCACCACGTGGGCCATCGCCTGGTGGTGCTTGGGCGCGAACATGAAGCCGAAGCCGACGTCGTCGATGCAGGTCGCGACCTCGGCCGGCGAGAGCTCTATTGCGACGCCGAGCGCCTCCAGCACGTCCGCCGAGCCCGAGCGGCTGGTTGCCGAGCGGTTGCCGTGCTTCGCGACCAAGCAGCCGGCGCCGGCCGCGATCAGAGCGGCGGTGGTCGAGATGTTGAAGGTGCTCGGCCCGCCTCCGGTGCCGGCGGTGTCGAGCAGGCCCGGCTTGTCGATCTCGACGTGGGCGGCCAGTGAGCGCATCGTCCGCGCCAATCCGACCAGCTCCGAGACGGTCTCGCCCTTCGCCCGCAGCGAGATCAGGAACGCCGCCGTCTGCACCTCGCTCGCCCGCCCCTCCATGATCTCGGCCAGCGCCGCGGAGGTGTGATCGGCCGTCAGATGGGTCCCGGCGCAGATCTCGTCGATCGCGCGTGTGAGGATTTCGTTGGGCATGATCGAGGCGCTCGGCTAGTCGCCGAGGAAGTTAGCCAGGAGCTTCTTGCCCTGCGGGGTGAGGACCGATTCCGGGTGGAACTGCACGCCCTCCGCCGGCAGCTCGCGGTGCCGGACCCCCATCACCACGTCGCCGTAGCTGGAGGTCAGCTCGAGCTCATCCGGCAGATCCGGGTCCGCGATCAGCGAGTGGTACCGACCGGCGACAAGCGGATTCGAGAGCCCCTCGTAGACCGTCCTGCCGTCGTGCTGCACCTCGGCGTCCTTGCCGTGGATCGGGTCGCCGCGGACAACCTTGCCGCCGAAGGCCTCCACCATCGACTGGTGCCCGAGGCAGACACCGAGCACGGGCGTTCCGGCCTCGGCGAAGGCGCGAATCGCCTCGACCGAGACCCCCGCCTCCTTCGGCGTGCAGGGGCCGGGCGAGACGACGAGACGATCGGGCTTCAGCCCGACCAGCTCGGCCACGGTTGCCTTGTCGTTCCGCACGACTCCGACCTCCGCCCCCAGCTCCCCCAGGTACTGGACGAGGTTGTAGGTGAAGGAGTCGTAGTTGTCGATGACCAGCACGCTGCTCCTCGCACCTGTGCTTCGCGCTCCGCTTCGCTCCGCGCTCACGGCCACTCCGGCTGCTCGGCGGCGAGCTCGACCGCGCGGAAGACGGCCTTCGCCTTGTTGACCGACTCGTTGTACTCGTAGGCCGGCTGGGCGTCCGCGACCGTGCCCCCGCCCGCCTGCACGTGGACGAGCCCGTCCTTGACGACGACGGAGCGGATGTAGATCGCGGTGTCGAGGTCCTTCGTGTAGCTCAGATATCCGACGGCGCCGCCGTATGGCCCTCGCTTCTGCGGCTCGAGCTCGTCGATGATCTGCATCGCCCGGACCTTCGGGGCGCCCGACAGGGTCCCCGCCGGGAGGATCGAGCGGAGCGCGTCCATCGCGCTGACGTCATCCCGCAGCTTCCCCGACACCTGGCTGACGATGTGGAGGACGTGGGAGTAGGTCTCGACCACCATCAGCTCGTCGACCGTGACGGAGCCGTATTCGCAGACGCGGCCGAGGTCGTTGCGTCCGAGGTCAACCAGCATCACGTGCTCGGCGCGCTCCTTCGGGTCCTGCAACAGACGCTCCGCCGCCAGGCGGTCTTCCTCCTCGTCGGCGCCGCGGGGATAGGTGCCCGCGATCGGCCTGGTCTCGACGCGGTCCCCTGTGACCTTGACCAGGGGCTCGGGTGAGGCGCCGGCGATCTCGAAGTCGCCGAAGTCGAGGAAGTACATGTAGGGCGACGGATTGACCGTGCGCAGGCCGCGGTAGATCGAGAAGGCCTCGACCGGGCAGGGCGACGTGAAGCGCTGGGAGGGGACGACCTGGAAGGCGTCGCCGGCATGGACGTACTCGATGATCCGGGAGACGGTCGATTCGAATTGCTCGCGGCTCATGTTGCTCTGGAAATCCACCGGGGCCTTCTCGGCCGCCGGCTCGGCGACGGGAACCGGCTCGCGCAGGCGCTCGCGGACCTCGCCGATCGTCTCGACGGCTCGCGCGTAGGCCTCCTCGATGCCGCCGTCCTCGACGAAGGCGTTGGCGATCAGCGTCACCTCGTGACGCTGATGGTCGAAGGCCACCAGCACGTCGGTGATCATCAGCGCCATGTCCGGGAGCCCGACCGGGTCGGGATTGGGCGCGGCGAGCGGCTCTACCGTGCGGACGAGGTCGTAGCCGAAGAAGCCGACCGCCCCACCCGCGAACGGCGGCAGCTCGTCGGGCTCCGCGATCTCGTAGCGGCCCACGTACTCGGCTGCCGCCGCGTACGGATCGGGCGCCTCGGTGACACGATCCTCCTCGGTCAGCTTGCCATCCGACCAGCGCAGCACCGACCTCGGTCGAAAGCCCAGAAAGGACCAGCGCCCGAGCCGCCCCTGCTCAGCGGACTCGAGCAGGAAGGCAGGTCCATCGCCGCGCAGCTTGAGGAAGGCGCTGACCGGCGTCTCGCAGTCGTCGATGAAGCGGTAGCGGACCGGGACCACGTTGGCCGCCTCCGCGAGCGCCCGGGCGCGGTCGAGGTCCGGCTCGAGGCCGGGAAGGCTGGTCGCCGCCCTGACGGCGCTCATCGAGACCGCCGGCGGCCGTTCAGGACGTGGAGCACCTCGGCCATCGAGACGCCGCGGGAGAGCAGCAGCACCGCCAGGTGGTAGACGACGTCGGCGCCCTCCTCGGCGACCCGCTCCTCCGACTCGGAGTTGACGGCCTTGACGACCTCGGCCGCCTCCTCGCGGACCTTGTCGCCCGCGAGCTTCGAATCCTCGAGCAGCTCGACGGTGTAGCTGCCCTCCGGCCGCTTGCGCTGGCGGGTCACCAGGGTCCGCTCCAGGGTCGACAGGGCCTCGTACGGCAGCAGCGTGGGCTCGCCGACGACGCCTGGCGCGTCCACGCCGGGATCCGCCTTTCCCTCCAGATCGCGGTAGAAGCAGGAGCGCTCGCCGGTGTGGCAGGCCGGCCCGGCGGGGTCGACCAGGGCGACCAGGGCGTCACCGTCGCAGTCGTAGCGAATCTGGCGAACCCGCTGGACGTTTCCGGAGCTCGCGCCCTTGTGCCAGATCTCGCGGCGGCTGCGGCTGTAGAGGTGGACCTCGCGCGTCTCGAGGGTGAGCAGCAGCGACTCCTCGTTCATGTAGGCGAGGGTGAGCACCTCGCCCGAGCGAGCGTCCTGCATCACGCACGGCACCAGCCCGCGCTCATCGAAGCGAACCTTCGCCGCATCTCTGGCGGTCTGGACAACCATCGGGCGATTGTACGAACCACCCGCATACGCGCCTGAAGGCGCTGGTTCAGCGGCTATTCGATCCCGAGCCGGTCCAGCAGGCCCTCGTCCTTTCGCCAGCGCTTCCGAACCCGGACCTGGAGATCGAGGAAGACGCGGCCTCCCAGCTCCCGCTCGAGCTCGGTGCGGGCGGCGGTCCCGATCTCCTTGATCTTCTTGCCCCCGGCCCCGATCAGGATGCCCTTCTGGGACTCGGCCTCGGCCCAGATGTGGGCGTGGACCTCGACCACTCCGTCCTCCCGGTGGGCCACCTCGGAGACCTGGACCTCGACGGCGTGCGGGAGCTCGTCTCGGGTGCGGCGGAGAACCTGCTCGCGGATCAGCTCCGCCAGCAGCACCTCGCTCGGCAGATCCGAGCGCTGCTCCGGCGGGAAGAGGAAGGGGCTCTCCGGCAGCAGTTCGACGAGCTTCGAGATCAGCGGCTCGAGGCCGTGCCCCTTGCGGGCGCTGACCGGAAAGATCTCGTCGACGCCGTCGATTTCCCCCACCGCGGCGAGAACGGCCGCCGTCTCTGCGTTGTTGAGCCGATCGACCTTGTTGACGGCACAGACGACGGGGGTGTCCAGGCTCGACTGGAGGAGGGCCTTGCTGATGAAGCGGTCTCCTGGGCCGACTCCCTGCTCCGCGTTGACGACGAAGAGCACGGCGTCCGAGTCCGCGATCTCCCGCTCGACCCGGCGCTGCATCCGCTCCGTCAGCGCGTCGCGGGGCCGCTGGACGCCGGGCAGGTCGGTCATCACGAGCTGCCAGTCGGCGGCGAGATCGGTGGCGACGCCGCGGATCGCGCGCCGGGTCGTCTGCGGCCGCTCGGAGACGATCGCGACGTGTGCGCCCACGATCGCGTTGACCAGGGTCGACTTGCCGACGTTGGGGCGTCCCGCCAGGCCGACGAAGCCGGCCCTGCTCACAAGGAGGCCATGACCTTGGCCTGCAGCTCGAGCATCTCCCCTGCGTCCGTCTCGTGGTCGAAGCCGCAGAGGTGGAGCGCTCCGTGGACGGCCGCCTCGGTCACGTCGGTCGCCTTCTCCGGGCAGATGAAGACGTCGCCGAGCTCGCGGGGGCCCTGCTCATGCCCCTGATCGTCGATGGGAAAGGCGAGCACGTCCGTCGCCTCGTCGACGCCTCGGGCGGCGTAGTTGAGGGTTCGCATCCTCCCCTCCCCGACGATCTCGACACCAAGGTGGCCATCGTCGACCCCGGCTGCGTGCAGGGCCGCCCCGACTGGCCGCCTCAGATCGCCCGGGACGTCCGAGAGGTCGATGTCAGCCGCCCCCATCGTCCTGATCGGGCCGGCTGCGGCTCTCGGCCTCGCCGTACGCCGCGACGATCCGCTGGACCAGCTTGTGGCGGACGACGTCCTCGCCGCCGAAGCGGATGAAGTTGATGTCCTCGACCCCGGTGAGGATGTCGCCGACCTCGATCAGGCCCGATCGCGATCCGCGCTCGAGATCGATCTGGGTGATGTCGCCCGTCACCACGAACTTCGACCCGAAGCCGAGCCGGGTGAGGAACATCTTCATCTGCTCGGGGCTCGTGTTCTGGGCCTCGTCGAGGATCACGAACGAGTCGTTCAGCGACCGGCCCCTCATGAAGGCCAGCGGAGCGACCTCGATCGTGCCCCGCTCGAAGTAGGAGTTGACCTTCTCGGGATCGAGCATGTCGTAGAGCGCGTCGAAGAGCGGGCGCAGATACGGGTCGACCTTTGCCTGGATGTCGCCCGGCAGGAAGCCGAGGCGCTCCCCGGCCTCCACCGCGGGCCGGGTGAGGATCACCCGGCTGACGTCGCCACGCGACAGGGCGGCGGCGGCCATTGCCACGGCCAGGAAGGTCTTGCCGGTTCCGGCCGGCCCGATGCCGAAGGTGATGGTGTGCCGGCGAATCGAGTCGACGTAGGCCTTCTGGTTGACGGTCTTCGGCGCGACGCGCGTGTTGCGGTGCTGCCAGACGACGTCCTCGAGGATCTCCGCAGGGCTCTCGTGCTTGTCGAGGGCGCCGGTGACGGCCTCGATCGTCCCGGGGGCGATCTCATGGCCCTGCTCGATCAGGTCGACCAGCTCCCCGACCACGGTCTCAGCGGTCCGAACCTCGGTCGCGTTGCCGTCAAGGGTGAGAACGTTGCCCCGCAGGTAGAGGTCGACGTCGAGATGGCCCTCGAGGGCGCGGAGAACCGCGTCCTCGGAGCCGGCCAACTCCGCGGCGACCGTGTTGTCGATCTCCAGCTGCCTACGCGCCAAGTGCCTCGCGCACCGCCTGGCTGACCCGCTTGCCGTCGGCTCGTCCGCCGACCTTCGGCATCAGCACCTTCATCACGCCCCCCATGTCCTTGGGCTCGCTGGCGCCGGAATCCTCCACGGCGCCGGCCACGAGCTCAGAGAGCTCCTCGTCCGAGAGCTGCTCCGGCAGGTATCCCTCGATCAGCGTGGCCTCGGCTTCCTCGGCCTTCGCCTGATCCGTCCTGTCGCCCTCCCTGAGTGCCTCGGCTGCATCGAGCCGCCGCTTCCGTTCGCGCTGGAGAGCCGCGACCTCGTCTCCCTTGCCCTCCTTCTCCTCGGCCTGGAGAGCGTTGACGAGCATGCGCAGCTGGCCGACGCGTTCCTTCTCGCCGGCCTTCATCGCCGTCTTCACGTCCTCCTGAACCTGTTCGAGGATGCTCATCGGCTAAAGCGTAGACGGAGGGGATGCGGCGCCGTTCGTCTCGAGGCCCGCTGCGCGCAGGACGAGGGTGAGCGACGCCTCCGGGCCGGGCCAGCTCTCGCGCACGATCTCGGAGCCGCCGCCGTGCACGACCAGGCGGAGCGCCAGGCCGAGGAGCACCGCGTCATCGAGCTGGCCGATTCCCGGCAGGAAATCCGGGACCAGGTCGATCGGCAGCGCCAGGTAGCCGAGGACGAGGAAGAGAACTGCCCTGCGCGGCCGAGTGATGCGCCGGTCGCGGGCGAGACGCGAGACGAGCACCAGGCAGTCGGGGATGAACCCCGCCAGCGCCCGGGCGTCCTCGCGCCGCCCGGCCGCGATCAGCGCAGCCACCGCGACCAGGTAGAGCGCGGCGGCGATCATCAGCAGCCCCCACGGAACGAACGGAATGTCCTCCACGGTCACCGCGATCGGGATCACGGCAGGTCGACCAGCTCGACCTCGCCCAGCGGCATCTGCAGGAAGCGGGTGCCGAGCTCGCGGAAGGTGGCTGCGTCCCCGGTGCAGAGGAACCGGTAGGTCCCCTCCCCACTCCGCTGTGTGGCGAGCCCAGACTCCTCGAGGGTGCGCTGCGCCGTTGCGGCGATCGCGTGGCCTGCGGTGACCAGTCGGACGTCTCGACCGAGGAACCGCTGCAGCATTGGTGCCACCAGCGGGTAGTGAGTGCAGCCGAGGATCACGGTGTCCACCTCCGCCCGCTTCAGCGGCTCGCAATAGGAGCGCACCATCTCGACGACGCCCTCGTCGAATGGGAATCCGCGCTGGATCACCGCGGCCAGGTCGGGCGCCTCGACCTCGGTGACCGTCAGCGAGCGGTGCTGGTCGGCGAGCGCCCGCAGGTAGGACCCGCTACGCACGGTGGCCGGTGTTGCCAGGACACCGACCTTGCCGCTCTGGGTCAAGGCGCCCGCGATCTCGGCCTCGGGATCGATCACGGCCACGACCTCGACCCCGGACTCCGCGGCGATTCGCGCGGCTGCCTCATGCCCGGCCGAGGAGGCGGAATTGCAGGCGATCACCACCAGCTTGGCCCCACGGTCGAGCAGGAACCGGGTCACCTGCTCGACATGGCCGCGGAGCTCGTCCTTCGTCCGAGCGCCGTACGGGAAGCGCGCGTCGTCGCCCAGGTAGACGTAGTCCTCCTCGGGCAGCGAGACGAGGCACTCGTGAAGCACGGTGAGCCCGCCGACTCCTGAATCGAAGACCGCAATCGGCAGCTCGGAGCTGGGCTTCCGCGCCATTAGCGCTCGGCCCGCAGTAGTAGCGCCCCCCAGGCGGTCTCGGTGCGGCGATCCGCCTCCACCAGTCCGGTCGCAACGAACGCTGCCGTCACCTCGTCGATCTCGCTCTCCAGCATTCCCGAGCAGACCAGCATGTCCGGGATCACACCCGATGGGGAGAGCTGCCGGGCGCATTCCGTGAGCAGGTTGCCGGTCAGGTTGGCGACCACGGTCCGGGCGACCGGCGGCGGGCCTTCGCGAACGTCGATTCGCTCGATCGACATCTCCACGCCGTTCGCCTCCGCATTGGCCTGCGCCGTCTCGAGGGAGGCCAGCTCGCGGTCGCAGCCCGTGATCGGCGACCAGCCGAGCTTGGCAGCGGCGATGCCGAGGACGCCCGAGCCGGTGCCCCAGTCGGCGATCGGGCCGGACGCCTCGCCCGCCTCCTCGAGCGCCACGAGCAACGTGAGGCAGAGGCGGGTGGTGGGATGACCTCCCGTGCCGAACGCGCGGCCGGGATCGACCACGACGTCGATCAGCCCGTCTTTGGGGTCCCACCACGACGGGCGGACACCGATGCGGCCCGCAACCTCGATGGGGCGGTGGAAGTCGGTCCACCTGTCCGCCCAGTCATCCGGAACCGAGGTGGTGGTGACGTCCACGAGGCTGCCGCCGGCGGCGGCCTGGAGCTCGCCCACGTCGGGGACCTCGCCGGGAGGCCCGTAGATCGCGAACTCGACCCAGCCCGGGCCGCGCTCCTCCTCGAGCCCGTTCGGCGCGAGCTCGAGCAGGTTCGCCATCACCGCCTCCGCGTACTCCGGAGCGCAGCGAACCGCGAGACGGATCATCTCCGCTGGGGCGTCTGTTGACCGAGTGCCTCGGCGAGGCGCTCGGCGGCCTCGCGCTGATCGTCATCCAGGTCGGTCGGGACCATCAGCTCGAAGACGACGTGCTGGCTTCCCCGCCGGCCCCCGCGGAGCGGCGGCAGGCCACGGCCGCTGAGCACGGTGGTCTCGCCATGCTGGGTCCCGGCCGGCACGGCGACGGCAAGCTCCCCGTCGAGCGTCGGAACGAAGACCTCGCCCCCGACGATCGCCGTCGTCACCGGCACTTCGGCGCGCGTGATCAACTCAGTTCCCTGGCGCGTGAACCGCCCGTCCGGCTCGACTCGAATCTCGACGTAGAGGTCGCCCTGCCGGCCTCCCGGCGCCCCAACGTGCCCGGCGCCTGCGATCCGCACCCTCTGGCCGTCCTCGATCCCCGCCGGGACGTCGACCTCCCATGTCCGGGTCTCGGACACCCTGCCCGCACCGCCGCACCGCTCGCACGGCGTTTCCGGGATGCGCCCGTCGCCGCCGCAGCGATCGCAGGGCATGGCGCGGACGACCTGGCCGAAGATGCTGCGGCTCACCTCGCGGATCTGTCCGGTCCCCTCGCACTTCGGACAGGTCTCGATCGGCGTCCCCGGCTCGGCGCCGTTGCCGCGGCAGTGCTCGCAGGTGACGACGGCCTCGAAGGAGACCTCCCGGATCTGGTCCTCGAGCACGTCCTCCAAACCGATCTCCACCACGGCCCCGATGTCCGCGCCGGCCGCCGGGCCGCCTCCGAACCCGCCGAAGGGATCGCCGCCACCGAACAGCGAGTCGAAGATGTCCTGGATGCTCCCGAAACCGGCGCCCGGATCGAAGCCGCCCGACCGCAGCCCGTCGTGACCGAAGCGGTCGTAGGTCTGGCGGCGCTCGGCATCTGACAGCACCTCGTAGGCCTCCGCCGCCTCCTTGAACTTCTCCTCGGCCTCGGGGTCGTGCGCGTTGACGTCCGGGTGCAGCTCGCGGGCGAGCTTGCGGAATGCCTTCTTGATCTCCCCGTCGGAGGCGCTCCGCTCGACGCCCAGCACCTGGTAGTAGTCGCGCTTGGCCACAGGCGACCCTACTCGTCGTAGACCGTCTCGAAGAAGCGGGAGAGCTCGCCGGCGGCGCCCCTGACGTTGGCGATCGCGGTCGCGTAGTCCATCCGCAGCGGGCCGATGATCCCGACGGACCCGAGGTTGCGATAGCCGAGGCCGTAGTTGGCGCCGACCACGCTCACCGAGCGCAGCTCGGGTGCCGGGTTCTCGCCCCCGATCCAGACGAAGACCGAGCGGCGATCGAGCGCTGTCCGGAGGGCGCGGAGGACGTTCACCCGGCGCTCCAGGGCACGCATCAGATCGTCCGCGTGCGGCAGGTCGGCGAGATGCTCCTCGGAGAGCAACCGGGCCGTGCCGTCGACGTAGAGGGTGTCCTCCCCGGACTCATCCAGATCGGTGAAGGCGCTGGAGATCTCCGCCAGGAAGCCCGTCTCGGCCGGGCCGAGCTCGGGGTCACGCAGACGGTCGGCGGCCATCCTTGCGCCGAGCCCGAGTCCCGCGAGGCGCTCGTTCAGGTAGCTCGCCGCCCACTCGACAAGGCCGGTGTCGACCTCGTCGTCGAAGGTGAAGACGCGCTTGGTGACGCCGCCGTTCGAGGCGATCACCACGACCATCACGACCTTCGGCTGCAGTCTGAGCACCTCGATTCGGTGGATCGTGGCCGTGTGGAGAGGCGGTGCGGTGACCAGCGCGACCAGGTCCGTGACCTGGGAGAGGGTCGTGGTGGTCTCGCGGATCGCGGTGTCGACCTCGCGCCTCATCCGGGAGATCCCGAGCTCGTTCGAGGCGGGCTGCGGCAGGCGGTCCTGGTGCGCCAGTAACCGCTCGACGTAGAGCCGATAGCCAGTGTCGGTGGGCACGCGGCCCGCGGAGGTGTGCGGATGGGTGAGGAAGCCCTCGTCCTCCAGGCTGGCGAGCTCCGCGCGCACGGTCGAGGCGCTCCAGTCGATGTCCGGCCGGTTGGCGAGCGCGCGCGACCCGACCGGGCGCCCGTCGTCGACGTAGCGCTCGACCACCAATCTAAGGATCTGGCTCTGGCGTTCGGTCAGCACAGAGCTGATGATAGGAACGCGGCGCGCGCTAGTCCGCGCTCAGCTCTGCCTGGGCGTTCCTGATCACCTGGTTCTCGCCCTGCGCGGCGACCGTGTCGATCACGACGCGCCCGTCCGAAGCCTCCTTGACCGTGCCGCTCACGACCAGCTCCTGCTCGGGGAAGCCCATCCCACGGAATTGCACGGAGAGCCGCTTGAGCGCCCGCGGGTCGCCGTCGGCCAGCGCGGCATTGCCGCGAGCGACCTGGGCCATCATCCAGAGGCCGTGGAGGATGTTGCCGGGCAGCCCGACGGCCTTGGCGAACTCCGGATCGATGTGGATCGGATTGAAGTCCCCGGAGGCGCCCGCGTAGCGATGCGGCAGGTACTTGTCGGGCGTCACCCGGAGCTCCGGGATGGAGTCGCCTTCGTTGAGCTCATTGAGACCGGGCATGTTCAGACCCCCCTGACGATGTTCGTCCAGGTGCCCTTCACGGTCTGCTTGCCCTCCTGGTTGGTCGAGGTCGTCTCGAAGACGTAGAAGCCCTTGCCGTCCTTCTCGTAGATCTCGTCGCAGGTTGCCGTGGTCTCGATCACGTCGCCATGGCAGACCGGTTCGTCCCACTCGAACTCCTGCGATCCGTGCAGCATCGTGGCCAGGTTGATGCCGACGTCCGGGTCGAGGATCGCGGGGCCCATCGCGCGGGCGCTGTAGACGACGCAGAACATCGGAGGGGCGACCAGATCGCGGAAACCGGCCGACTTGGCCGCCTCGTGGTTGCGATGCACGTCGCTCCCCGCCCCGATCGCATCGGCGAACTCGCGGATCTTCTCGGCCCCGACCTCATAGGTGGTCGCGGGCCACTGCTTGCCGATTGCATCGGTCTTGACGGGGGTCATCTCAGGCGCGCGATTCTAGGCACAGAGCGATGCCGCGCGCCGCTTGGCGGCGGCGTGGCTACGCTAGGAACCGAAGGTGTCCTCGTTCCTGACCACCACGGATCCCGAGGGTGGATTGCGCTTTCGCTCATTCGCGATCCCCCTGATCATCGCCGTGATCTGCGCTGCGATCGTGGCCTCGATGGCGCTCGCCGGCCTCGTCGGCGCCGGGCTCGGCATGGCGGTCGGGGCGGTCGCCGCGACGTCGCTCGTCGTCTTCGCCTCCCGGGCAAAGCCCGACCGGCGGCTCGAGGTCGCCGAGTCCGTGGACAGCGGCCACCGTGTCCTGGTGGTCGCCGTCACCGAGGCGACCGCGGATTCGGCGCAGCGCATCGCACGGCTCGCGGGATCCGCTGAGGACGTCCGCGTGGTCGTGCCCGTCCCGAGCCACCGGCTCGATCGCTGGCTCTCCGCGGAGGACGACGCCCGCCGGGAGGCGGAGGGCAGCCTGGCACGCTCGGCAGGCGCGCTGGTCGCGGCGGGGCTGCCGGTGAGCGGTTCGGTCGGGGACCCCGACCCCGCCCAGGCGCTCGAGGACGAGCTGCACGACTTCCCTGCCGACGAAGTGATCCTGCTCACCGGCAACGGCAAGGACCCTCTCGCGAAGGTCGAGGGCCGCCTCGGCATCCCGCTCAGGCGCGTCGGCGCCTAGGCGCTCTCCCGCTCCTCCGCCAGGCGGACGGCCTCGTCGGCCGTCGGCACCATCGCGAGAAAGCTGCACAGCCCGTCGTCGTTGACGTCGAAGAGGAAGGCGATGTCCATGCTCACGGCGATCCCCCCGCGCCCTCGTCCCTCCTGGTGAATGGCCGTGACGACGTGCCGCTCCCCGACCGGGATGCTGTCCGTCACCTCGGCGGTGACCTTCTCCCAGGCGTCAGTCCAGGAATGGATCCAGGAGACGAAGCCGTCGTGGCCGCTGTAGGTCCCCGAGTTCACCAGCTCGGGCGAGGCGTACACCTCGACGTCCTCCGTGAGAACGGCCAGCATCCGCGGCACGTCGCCGGCGTTGAAGGCGTCCATGCCGCCCTGTGCCATAGCCCTCCGCTCCTCGCTACTTGGCATCTCCGTCCATCTCCAGGACGGCGAGGAACGCCTCCTGCGGGACCTCGACCGCACCGACCTGCTTCATCCGCTTCTTGCCCTTCTTCTGCTTCTCGAGCAGCTTCTTCTTCCGGGTGACGTCTCCGCCGTAGAGCTTCGCGGTGACGTCCTTTCGCACCGCCTTGACGGTCTCGCGGGCGATCACGTTCGCGCCGATCGCGGCCTGCACCGGGACGTCGAACTGCTGTCGCGGGATCGTCTTGCGGAGGCGCTCGACCAGGTTGCGGCCCTGGTCGTAGGAGGCCTCCTTGTGGACGATCAGCGAGAGCGCGTCGACCTTGTCCCCGGCGAGCAGTACGTCGAGCTTGACCAGGTCGGAGGGACGGTTCTCGATCGGCTCGTAGTCGAGTGAGGCATAGCCCTTGCTGCGCGACTTGAGCTGGTCGAAGAAGTCGAGCACGATCTCCGCCAGAGGCAGGTCGTACTGGACCTGGACGCGCGTCGGCGAGAGGTAGTGGAGCCCGACGTGCTCCCCGCGGCGCTTCTGGCAGAGCTCCATCACGGGTCCGACGAAGTCGTTTGGGGTGATGATCGTCGCCCGGATGAAGGGCTCGGAGATCGACTCGATGGAGGCGGGATCGGGCATGTCGGTCGGGCTGCGGACCTCGACCACCTCCCCGGTGTTGATCATCGTCACCTCGTAGCGGACGTTGGGCGTGGTGGCGAGCAGCTCGAGGTCGTACTCGCGCTCGAGCCGCTCGCGGACGATGTCCATGTGCAATAGGCCCAGGAACCCGCAACGGAAGCCGAAGCCGAGCGCGTCCGAGGTCTCCGGCTCATAGGAGAGCGCAGCGTCGTTCAGCGCCAGACGGTCGAGCGCGTCGCGCAGGTCCGAGTAGCGGTCGGTGTCGATCGGGAAGAGCCCGCAGAAGACCATCGGGCGCACCTCTCGGTAGCCGGGCAGCGCCTCGGCAGCCGGCCGCTCGCGGCTGGTCAGCGTGTCGCCGACGCGCAGCTTGGTGACGTCCTTGATGCCGGTGATCACATAGCCGACCTCCCCGGCCGCCATCCCCTGCGCGGGCGTCATCTTCGGAGTGAAGAACCCGATGTCGTCGATGTCGGCCTGCGTGCCGGCCTGCATCGCCTTGATCGGCTCCTCCTTGGCGAACCGGCCGTCGACCATGCGGACGTAGGCGACGACGCCGCGGTACTGGTCGAACTCCGAGTCGAAGATCAGGGCCCTGGGCGGAGACTCGGGCTGGCCCTCCGGCGGCGGGATCCGCTGGACGATCGACTCGAGCACGTCGGTGACGCCCTCCCCCGTCTTGGCCGAGATCCGCAGCGCCTCGCCCGGGTCGCCGCCGAGCAGGTCGGCGACCTGGGCGGCGACGCCGTCGGGGTCGGCCCCGGGCAGGTCCACCTTGTTGAGCACCGGGATCAGCTCCAGCCCGGCGTCGATCGCGGCGTACGCGTTGGCGACGGTCTGGGCCTCGACGCCCTGGGCGGCATCGACGACGAGAAGCGCGCCCTCGCATGCCGCCAGGCTTCGCGAGACCTCATACGAGAAGTCGACGTGGCCGGGCGTGTCGATCAGGTGCAGGTGGTAGGTCTCGCCGTCCGCCGCCTTGTAGGCGACACGCACCGCCTGAGCCTTGATGGTGATGCCGCGCTCCCGCTCGAGCTCCATCGAATCGAGCATCTGCGGCACGTGGGTGCGCGCGTCGACGGCCCCGGTGAGCTCGAGGATGCGATCGGCGAGCGTCGACTTGCCGTGGTCGATGTGGGCGATGATCGAGAAGTTGCGGATCCGGTCCATGGGCGGAGTGGAAGGGTAGGGCGCAAGCGATCCCGGAAGTAGAGTGCGCGCCGTGGAGTGGAGCCTCGGGTACTACGAGCGGATCGCTGAGCAGCTCCTGCCGGCCGCTGAGGTCGTCGTCGAGAAGGCGGCGCCCGCCGACGGCGAGCGCGTCGTCGACGTCGGCTGCGGAACCGGGAACGGCGCCCTGCTCGCCGCCGAGCGGGGAGCGAAGGTCACTGGCGTCGACCCGGCACAGCGGCTGATCGATGCGGCAGCGGCACAGGCCACGGAGCGCGGGCTCGACGCTGACTTCGTGCTTGGCGACGCTGCCTCAATCCCGCTCCCGGACGACAGTGCCGAAGTCGTGCTCTCGGTCTTCGGCATCGTCTTCGCGCCCGATCCACAGGCAGCCGCCGCCGAGGCCGTGCGCGTCCTCGCAGCAGGGGGCCGGATCGTGATCTCAGCCTGGATCCCGGAAGGCGCAATCTTCAAGGCGGTCAGGACCAGGCGCGAGGCACTCGCAGCCATCGCCGAGGAGCCGGCGGGGCCGCCACCCCTCGCCTGGCACGAGCCCGGCGCGCTCGGCGAGCTCTTCGGAGCCCATGGCCTCTCAGTCTCGATCGAGGAGCAGACGATCGCCTTCGAGGCGAACTCTGCGCGTGAGTTCGCGGAGGAGGAGTTCGAGCATCACCCGATGTGGATCGCGGCCCGAGAGAAGCTCGGGCCGCAGCGAGCCGAGGAGCTACGCGACCGGGGGCTGCTGATCTACGAGGAGGACAACGAGGACCCCTCGGCCTTCCGCGTGACCAGCCGCTACGTGGTGGCCGAGATCACGCCGCGGTAGCCGGCGAGGAGAGCCCGTAGCGGGCGACGATGCGGTCGTAGTTCAGCCGCATCAGCTCGATCACGTCGCGGACGTCATCGTCGGAATCGATCCGGCGGGCGGCCATCGCGTTCTTGCCGGGGAAGACGGGATGATCGACCACGCGTCCCTGCTCCCTGAGGGCCGTGCCGACCTCCTTGCCGAAGCTGAAATGCGCAGCGTGGTCGCCGTGCAGGTGGCCCACCTCGTGGCGATTGACCCGGAAGCCCCACTCGCCCCGCTTGCCGTATCCCGCCTCGACTCCGGGCCAGGAGGTGACCTCGTCGGTGATCGTCTCCCTGGCTGATCTCTGCTCGGACATCGTGCGCCTCCTCGTCGAGTGGGTGTGAGTCCAAGCTACAAGCTCAAGTGAGCTTGAAGTCAAGGGCGATCCATGCTTCGCTGTCCTGATGGATGACCATGACCTCCTGACGATCAGCGAGGTGGCGAAGCGCAGCGGCGTCGCAGCCTCGGCCCTCCGCTTCTACGAGGACCGCGACCTGATCACCTCCGAGCGCGCCGGCTCGGGCCACCGCCGCTACCCCCGTTCCGTGCTCCGGCGAATCGCGTTCATCGTCTTCGCGCAGCGGATCGGCCTGACGCTGAGCGAGATCGCGGGCGAGCTCTCCAAGCTGCCTCCCGACCGCGCCCCGACCCGCAGCGACTGGTCGCGGCTCTCCGCCGGCTGGACCTCGCGGATCGACGAGCGAATCGCCGAGCTGGAGCGCCTGCGGGCCGGGCTGACCGAGTGCATCGGCTGCGGCTGCCTCTCCCTGGATCGCTGCAAGCTGGCCAATCCGAACGACCGGGCGGCCGGCTCGGGCCCGGGCCCGCGCTACTGGGTCGGCGACCCGCGCCCCGCCTAGTCCCCGTCACCCCCAGAGGTTCGCGCTCGCAAGCAGATCCTCGGGATCGTTGGACCACTCGAAGCGGGCGAGCCTCTGATCGCGAATCTCGAACAGCATGCCCATTCGCTGGCGGACCTCGATGCCGCTGCCCCGCCCGTGGAAGAGAACGCTCGCGACCAAGCCGACGAGATCGCCGTTCTCCGCGAGCCGTTCGACCTCGATCTCGATCGACCTGTAGGCGCGCCCGAACGCCGATTCGGCCCCCTCGAAGCCGGCCCGCCCGTGGCGCGTCCCGGTCTCGATCGCGTCGGGTGGGTTGACCCATTCGATCTCGCCGCTCAGCAGCTCCTCGGGGATCGATTCCAGCTTCCGCCAGCAATCCAGGATCCGGTCGACGATCTCGACGTTCGAGGCGATGCGCCCAGTATGGCGCCGCCTAGATGTGCCGGGCGAGGCGCGTGATCTGCCTCGCCTCGGGGACGCGCAGGGCGAGCACAGCACCGAAATAGGTGACGAAGCCGGCGGCAAGGGCCGCGCCGAGCGAGACGATCTGAGCGATCGTGCTCCTCCCCAGGGCGTCGTCGAGGCCGTACCAGACCAGATAGCTCACCCCTGCGAGCAACGCGGCGGCCGCCAGCACGCGGGCGGCAGTGCCCATCAGGCGCGTCAGCTCCAGCCCCTCGAGCTGGCGCCGCAGGATCACCACCTCGGCCACCACGCTGGAGACGGTGGCGATCACGGTCGCCGCGACCACTCCGCCGACGCCGAACGGCGAGTAGAGGGCGAACGAGAAGATGATGTCCACGACGAGGTTGGAGCCCGCCACGGCGGTCGGGATCCAGGGCCGCTGGAGGCTGAAGAAGGTCCGGGTCAGCATCAGGTAGAGGCCATTGAAGGGCAGCGAGAAGGCGAACCAAAAAAGGGCCTGCGCCACGAGGTGGGTCTGCGCGGCGTCGAACTCGCCGCGCTGGTAGATGAGCCGGGTCATGGGCACCGACAGCACCAGGATCGCGGCGGCCGCGGGGACCAGCAGCAGCAGGATCTGCCGCATCCCGTTCGCCATCGTCGCCCGCAGGTTCACCCACTCCTGCCGTGCGGCGAAGCGGGCGAGCGTGGGGAACGTCACGGTCGCCACGGCGACCGAGAAGATCCCCTGCGGCAGCATGTAGATGCGGAACGCCTTGTCGATTGCCGCGGGCGCCTCGTTCGAGACGAGCGTCCCGACGATGCTGTTGAGGAGCAGGTCGAAATTGATCAGCCCGAGGCTGAGGGTCACCGGCAGCATCAGGAGCAGGACCCTCTTGACCTCCGGGATGTGCCAGTCGAAGTCGCGGGTCAGGCGGAACGGCGTGTTGCGCAGGTCCCACGCCGGGATCGCGAGCTGCACCACCGTTCCCACCAGCACCCCGATCGCATATGCGTAGATCCGGTCGTTGCCGTGGAAGAGCGGCTCCAGCACGACGAGCACGGCGATGATCACCACGTTCCAGAAGAAGGGGGAGATCGCGAACGCGGCAAACCGGTCGTAGCTGTTCAGGACCCCGACCACCATCCCCGTCGCGCCGAGCAGGATCAGGATCGGGAAGAGGATCTGCGAGAGCGTGACGGTGAGATCGAGGATCTCCCCGCTGAAGCCGGGGGCGAAGATCGGCGTGATGACGGGCGCGAGCAGGATGAAGAGCGCCGTGATCGCCCCGAGCACCAGGGTGACCAGATAGATCAGCGTCGAGGCGAGCCTGAACGCCTCCCGCTTGTTGCCTTTCTCCAGCTCCTCGGTGAAGACCGGCACGAAGGCCGCCTGGATCGCGGCGTCGGCGAACAGGGAGCGCACCAGGTTCGGCACCTGGAACGCGATCGTGAAGGCCGACATCGGCCCCGTGATGCCGAAGTAGCTCGCCGCGACTATCTCCCGGACCAGGCCGGCGACGCGAGAGAAGGCGGTGGCGATGGAGAAGAACGCGGTCGAGCGCCCGAGGCGCCCCTCCTTCTCGTCGAAGTCCGGAGGGACGAACGGGGTCGTCGGGGTCGGCGCCGGGATCGCCATGAAGGTCGAGGTGTCCATCGAGACCGCCTCGTGACGGCGCTCGATCTGCTCGGCCTCCTCGGTCTCTCTTTGCTCGACCGCCGGGAACTCGCGCGTCGAGGGATCGAAGGGCTCCGCCGGAGCCGGCGGCTCGCCCCCAATCCCGTCGTCGCCCCTCTCGGTCATTGCTCTATTCTCTTCGCCGCCCGCCTCGCGGGTCTTTTCATGGCCAACATCGCCTCACAGAAGAAGCGGAATGCGCGCACCGAGCGCGAGCGGGTCGAGAACCTGCGCTTTCGGAGCTCCGTGAAGACTCATTTCAAGCGGCTCGAAGCGGCCGTCCAGTCGGGCAACTCCGAAACCGTCGCCTCGGAGCACAAGGCGCTGATCTCGCGGATCGACAAGGCCGTGCAGAAGGGCGCCCTGCACCGCAATACGGGCGCGCGCAAGAAGTCCCGCGCCGCCGGCCTCGTCGGCGCCGCATCGAAGTAACCGGGCTCACTGCAACGCCCAAGCGAGCGGCTCGGTGTCGTCGGCCACCAGGCCGACCGCCCTGCGCAGCGAGAGCGTGAAGGCAACTCCCTCCGAGTAGTCCGAGCCGCCGCGAGACCAGAGCTCGAGGTCCGCGAGGGCGCGAATGGACGCGTCCATGTCCTCCGGCGAGCGTCCCTTCACCTTCGAGACGAGCATCTTCGCGGCGTAGGGGTGCATCGAGAGGCCCTTTGCGACCTCGCCGGCCGGCTTTCCGGCCTCCAGCTCGGTGGCGGCGCGAAGCGCCTGGCGCAGACGCGGGGCGAGGGAGTAGACGATCCTGGGCAGAGCCTCCCCTTGCGCGACGAGGAGCTCGGCGACCCTCATCGTCTCGGCGTCGTCTCCGGCGACCACCGCGTCGGCGAGCGTCCAGATCGCCTCCTCGGACGTGTCGGCGACCATCGCCTCCAGATCCTCGACACCGACGCGGCCTCCCTCCCCGCTCCAGAGCGCGAGGCGCTCGAGCTCGGTGCGGAGCCGCATGGGCCTGGGCCCGAGGCGCTCGACGAGCAGCCGGGCCGCGGCCGGTTCGAGCTCGAACCCAAGCTCCCGGGCGTCGGCGACCAGCTGCTTTGGGATCTCGCGCTCCCTCGGCGCGTCGAATGTCAGGACCTCGCCGCCCGCCGCCTCGACGGCCTTCGCGAGCCCGGCGGGGGCCTTGCCGTGCGCGACCAGAGCGACCGTCGTCTCGGGCGGGATCTGCGCCAGCGCCTCGATCGCGCGCTCCGCGTCAGCCTTTCCCCAGCCGTCGACGCCATCCACCAGCAGGTAGCGGCGAGAGGCGATCAGCGAGATCGCGGCCAGCGAGGCGATCAGCGCATCGGAGTCCGGCGAGCGACGACCATCGCCCGCCTCGAACAACTCGAGGGCGCCCGGGCCACCCTCGCGCTCGGCCCGCTCCCGCAGACGGCCACGAGTCCGGGCGATCTTCGCCTCGTCGGTTCCGGCGATCAAGTACGCGGGCTTCATCTCAGGCTCGGCCATGGGGTGAGTCTAGGTGCGGGTCGGGATGCGAGTTCGGTCCGGCCCCGCGTCTACTACGGCGCCGGAGGCGTCCCCTGCACCGGGAGCGCCGGGCTCTGGTTCGCCTTGCAGGTCTGCTTGGCGCCCCTCGCCCGCACCTTCCGCTTCTCGACCGTGACGTAGTAGCTCCCGGTGAAAGCCGGCGTGGTCAGGTCCACCTGGTAAGAGCCCTTCCCACCGGTGCGATGCACCGAAAGTGGCTGGGTCTGGAGCGTGTTGGGGTCCGTGTAGTAGAGCGTCACGACCCGCATGCCCTTGCACGCGCCCAGCTTCGAACCCACCTTCCCGGTGAACTGGGTGCTCGAGGACTGCGTGACCGTCACCGTCGTGCGCCAGCCCCGCTTCCGGTGGTGCTTCTTCTTGGCGCCCGCGCTCGCGCCGCCCGCGCCGAGCACGAGAACCAGCACGATCAACAGGGCCCCCGCCCGTCTGAAACCGGCCATCGCTGTGAAGGCTAACCGCGACCGGGGGTCACCGTCCACCGGGAACCGTTCGCGTCGATGTCGATCTCACCCTGCCGGTCAGTGCGCATGATCGGCACCCGGTGCGAGGCGAGCTCGTCGATGGTGCGCGCCGTGGGATGGCCATAGGGGTTGCCCGCCCCCACCGAGATCACCGCCAGCTTCGGGACCGACCGGTCCAGCAGCTCGCCCAGGCCCGCATCCTCCGAGCCGTGGTGCGCGACCTTGAGCAGGTCGATCGGGCCGGGGTCCATCGGGACGGCCTCCGCCTCCGCGTCACCGGTGAGCAGCATGGTGAAGTGCCGCCACTGCGCCACCAGGACCAGGCAGAGCAGGTTCGGGTCCTCCCCGGTCTCGCCGAGCAGCTCGCGCGGAGGCCAGAGCGCGGTCAGGTGGAGAGCACCCGAGTCGAGCTCGCCTCCCTCCGCCAGCCGGTAGGGCTCAGCACCGGCCGCCACCGCCGCGCCACGCAGCCGAGGGTCCGCGCGGCCGTAGACGAGCCGGTCGACGTGCACCGAGTCGAGCAGCTCGCCGAGGTCGCCGGCGTGATCGGACTGGTCATGGCTGATCACGAGCGCGGCCAGGGAGCCGATGCCGAGCTCGCGCAGCCGGTCCTCCACCCCGTCGCCTGGCGGGCCGGTGTCGACCAGGACCGGGTCGGCATTGGGCGGGTCGAGGAGGATCGAGTCTCCCTGGCCGACGTCCAGTATGCGCACCGCCAGGTCGCGCTCGGGCGGCGCCGGGGAGGAGGCGGAGCCGAACGGCCAGGCCGGCAGGAGGGCGACCACGGCGACCAGTACCAGGACGGGGATGGCGAGCGGCGCCCTCGGAAGGCGCCGCAGGCGGAGCAGCAGCTCCATCGCCAGCAGCAGAGCGCCATACGCGCCCGCCACCGACCAAATCGAGCCCAGGTGGACGGAGAGCAGGGCCCAGCGCGGGGCTGCGAGCCAGTGCGCGATCTGGGCGATGTAGGCGAGGCAGAGGGAGTCCAGCCAGTTGAGCGGCTCGACCGGCAACAGCGGGAGCTGGCCGGCGATCCCGGCGAGCATGCCGAGCCACATCGCCGGAGCGACGGCGGGCAGCGCCAGCACGTTCGCTGGCAGCGCGGCGGGCGAGAACTGATCGAAGGCCTCGGCCATCACGGGCGCGGTCGCCACGGTCGCCGCCACCGTGACCGCGGCTCCCTCGACGAGCGCCCGGCGGACCGACCCGCGCGCGGCGTCGCCCGACATGGCGGACGCCAGCCGCCCCGCCCAGAGCAGGATCCCGATCACCGCGGCGAAGCTGAGCTGCCAGCCGACGTCGCCCTCCGACCGCGGGTTGATCGCGAGCGTGATCGCGACGGCGAGCAGCACCGCGTACCAGCGAGAGCGAGGCCTGTCGGCGAGCGCGGCGATCAGGCCCGCGGCTCCCATCACCCCCGCCCGCTGGATCGAGGGACCCGCCCCGGTGACCGGCACATAGATCGCGATCAGCAGCAGCGCCCCGATCAACCGGGCGCGCAACCTGAGCCCGAGCAACGCCAGCAGGGGCCACGCCAGGATGCAGAGCAGGATCACGTTTTCCCCGCTGACCGCGAGCAGGTGGGTCAGGTTCGATCGCTGGAAGTCCTCGCGCGTCCCGTGGTCGATCCGGTCGTCCTCGCCGAGGACGAAGCCTCTCGCCAGCGCCGCCTCCCGCTCGGGCATCCCACGCCCCAGCGCCCGTTCCGCCCGGCTGCGGATGCCGTCCACCCACCCCGAGACGCCGCCGCGGCGACCGGGCTTCGAGTCGATCCGGTCGGTCCGCAGCGTCATCGAGATCCCCAGCCGTCGCAGATATCCCGTCCGCCAGGGCTCCGGCCGCTCGAGGACGCCCTCCACGCTGATCTTGGAGCCGATGGGGAGGTCGCCTACGGGCTCCGGCGCCACCACCAGCACCCGGCCGGCCGGTGAGTCGACGCGCACGTCGACCTCGTCTCCGCTCCGGCGCGGAACTCCTGCGACGAATCCGTCGACCGTCGCGTGCAGCCCGGGGCGGGCCCCGAGGGCGCCGGCGTCGATGGCGTGCAGCCGCGCTCCCCCGCAGAGCAATCCCGCCAGGGCGCCGGCAAGCCCCACGACCGCGAGCCAGGCGAGAGCGGTCGGCCGGCCGCCGCCTCGCGGGCGCGCAGCGGCGAGTCCGATCACGGCGATGGGGGCGACCCCGAGGGCCCGGATGGACGGGTCCGGTGCGGCCAGCGGCGCCAGGGCCAGACCCGCCGCCGCGCCGGCCAGCGCGGCGAAGCGCCACTCTCGCGACCAGCGAAATTCGGCTCCGAGCGCTCGGGGCCCCGGTTTCACTCAGTGGTCACGTGGTAGGCGCGAGAGACTGACCTTCGACGATGGAGGAGCGATGGCCATGAACCGCGAACAACGAAAACGCGGTGCGGATCACCGCGCTCAAAGAGAGAGGGCCGCGCAGGATCGGCTCGACCGGCGCCGTGCGGACATGCAGGCCGCCGAGGGCCACGCGGGCAGCATCCCGCGAGGCAACCAGCAGCCCGAGAAGGAGAACGTCGGCAACCGGCGAGGAGAATGGGACCGGGTGCTCGGCCACTGATCGATGCTCAGGGCTGAAGCGCGGCCCTGAGCGTCTCCATGGTGGATGGGCCGATGCCGTCGACCTGGTCGAGCTGGTTGATGGACGAGAGCCCACCGTGCTGGTCGCGGAACTCGATGATCTTCTGCGCCGTGACCGGGCCGATCCCCTCGATCCCGTCGAGTTGCTCGGCCGAGGCGCTGCCGAGACTGATCGGTCCCGACTGGCCTCCGGCCGCAGAGCCGGACGCAACCGTGCCAGGGCCGGGGACGACCACCTGCTGCCCGTCGCTGAGCCTCGCCGCCAGGTTGATCGCGTCCTGGTTCGCGCCGCCCGCGAAGCCGCCCGCCCGCCTGACCGCGTCCGTCACCCTCGAGCCCGCCGGTAGGCGGTAGACGCCGGGGCGCCGCACGTCGCCGGCGACGTGAACCACGACGTCCCGTGTGCCCTCGGCCTCATGCGACGAGTCGGCCGCGAAGCTCACCTCCGCCCCGCCCGTCGACCCTCCCCCGCTCGAGCGAATCCAGCGAGCGCCGATCACCAAGACCGCAACGGCGATCAATCCGTAGACGAGGAGTTGAGAGCGGCTCAGCTCCGGCATGCGACGAATCTCACCGCGCGAGGCGCCAGCGACAGGCCCGGTTCGTAAAGGATCAGCGACCCGCGAGGGTCATCTCAGCGAACCTCGAAGCCCGTCAGTCCCCCGGGCGGCTCTTCCTCAACCTCGACGGACGCGACCTCCGCGCGGCTGGGCCCCCGCCGGCAGAACTCGACCATCTCATTCACCGCGGCCGGCTCGCCCTCGAAGACCGCCTCGACCGCGCCGTCGGCACGGTTGCCACCCAGCCGGCGACCCCGGCCGCCTCGGCCCGGCGCCGGGTGGTGTCCCGGAAGAAGACCCCCTGGACACGCCCGCTGACCACGACCCGCTCCGGGTCATCGGGAGGGTTGACGGGGGTCTAGGCGTGCGCGCGGGGGCGTCGCAGGCCGAGCTGGGCGCCGCACGCGGCCGAAGCGCGTAGTGGTTGCTACGCGCGAGGACGCGCGCGGCGATCCAGCGAAGGCATGCGGCGTCATCCGCGCGTGCGGATAACCCCGTCAGCCCTCCCACTATTCCTCGTCGTCGTACTCGGAGGCGACGCCAACGCCGGACCGCCCGAATACCTCGGACGAGGTGACCGGAGGCGACTGCACCGAGACGCAGCAGAGATCCGAGGAATTGCCGTTGGCGATCGAGTGATCGGTGGCCGGCGGGACCAGCACCAGGTCGCCCTCGGCGACCTCCTGGGTGTCCCCGGCGACCGTCATCGTCCCGCGGCCGCTCACCACGATGTAGACCTGCTCCGCCTCCTCGTGAGAGTGGAGCTCCTGGTCGATGCCGGCCGGGACCTCGAGCCAGGTCACGGACATGTTCCGGGAGCCGAGCTCACCGGCGTCCATGAGGATGCGATTGCGAAGCCTGTGCCACTCCTCGGTGGGAGCGTCCGCGAGCCGCCTGACCAGCACGCGGCCTTTCTAGCAGATCATCCTTTTACGACCAAGTTGACCAGGCGGCCGGGGACCACGATCTCCTTGACGATCGCCCTGCCGTCCAGATGGCGCTGGACGTTCTCGCTGCTCCGGGCGAGCTCCAGCAGCTGGTCCTCCGAGGCGTCGCTCTCCACCTCGATCCGGTCCCGCAGCTTGCCGTTCACCTGCACGACGAGCATGTAGGTGTCGCGCTCGAGCAGCTCGGGGTCCGCCTCCGGCCAGGGCTGCTCCCAGAGGCGCTCGCCGGCCAGCCATTCATGGACCTCGGTGGTGAGGTGAGGCGCGAACGGGAAGAGCAGGGAGACGGCAGTGATGGTGGCGAAGCGGACGGCCGCCGCCCCGGTTGGGTCCTCGTAAAGGGCGTCCTTGAGCCGGTAGATCTCGTTGACCAGCTCCATCACCGCGGCGATCGCGGTGTTGAACTGGAAGCGGGGCTCGATGTCCCGGGTCGCCTTGTCGATCGCCCAGTGCGCCTTGGCCAGCAGCTCCCTCGCTTCGCCCGCGGCTCCGTCGGTGGATCCCGGCTCGGTCCTCTCGGCCACCTCGCGTCCGAGCCGCCAGAGGCGCGCCAGGAACCGGAAGATCCCCTCGACCCCCTCATCGGACCAGTCGCCGCCCTTGATCGGCGGGCCCATGAAGCAGATGTAGGTGCGCAGGGAGTCCGCCCCGAAGCGCTCGACATATTCAGCCGGGCTGACCGTGTTACCCCGCGACTTCGACATCTTCGCCCCGTCGCGGGTGATCATCCCCTGCGTGAAGAGGTTGGCGAACGGCTCTCGCGCCTCCAGCACCCCGATGTCGTGCAGCGCCTTGATGAAGAAGCGCGCGTACATCAGGTGGAGGATCGCGTGCTCGACGCCGCCGATGTACTGGTCGACCGGCATCCAGTAGTCGGCCACCTCCTTCGCCCAGCACTCCTCGTCGTTGCGGGGGTCCAGGTATCGCAGGAAGTACCAGGACGAGTCGACGAAGGTGTCCATCGTGTCGGTCTCGCGGCGGGCCTCGCCCCCGCAGGACGGGCATTCGGTCTTGACCCAATCCTCGGCCGCGGCCAGCGGGCTCTTGCCCTTCGGCGCGTATTCCTCGATGTCCGGGAGGAGCACGGGCAGCTGGTCCTCGGGCACCGGGACCATCCCGCACTCGTCGCAGTAGACGATCGGGATCGGCGCGCCCCAGTAGCGCTGGCGTGAGACCAGCCAGTCGCGGAGGCGATAGTTGACGGCCTGCTCGCCGCGGTCCTCCGAGGAGAGCCAGGCGACGATCTCGTCGTAGGCCTCGCGGTTGTGCTTGCCGTCGAAGCGGTCGGAGTTGACCATCTTCCCGTCGCCGCTGTAGGGAAGGCCCTCGTCGTCGCGTGATTGCTCCGGGTCGGTTCCCTCGATCACGCGGCGGATCGGCAGCTCGAACGCCTTCGCGAACTCATAGTCGCGCTCGTCGTGCGCGGGAACGGCCATGATCGCCCCCGTCCCGTACTCCATCAGCACGTAGTCGGCGACGAACATCGGGATGCGCTCGCCGTTCACTGGGTTGACGACCTCACGGCCCAGGGGAACACCGGTCTTCTGCCGCTCCTCGTCGGCGCGCTCCTCGGCGGTGACCCTGGCCGACTCGTTGACGTATTCGCGGACCGCCTGCTCATGCTCTGTTCCCGCCGCCAGGCGCTCGACCTCGGGATGCTCAGGCGCCAGCACGAAGAAGGTGGCGCCGAAGAGCGTGTCCGGCCGCGTGGTGAAGACGGGGAACTCGAGATCGAGCTCGTCGCAGCTGAAGATCACCTCCGCCCCGTCCGAGCGGCCGATCCAGTTGCGCTGCATCGTGATCACGTTCTCGGGCCAGGACTCGAGCAGCTCGAAGTCGTCGAGCAGCTGCTGGGCGTACTCGGTGATCCGGAAGAACCACTGCTCGAGCTGGCGCAGCTCGACGAGCGTCCCGCAGCGCTCGCAGTGGCCGTCGATCACCTGCTCGTTGGCGAGCACGGTCTGGTCCTTGGGGCACCAGTGCACCGGGGCCTCGTGCCGGTGGGCGAGTCCGCGCTCGAACAGCTTCAGGAAGATCCACTGCGTCCAGCGGTAGTAGCTCGGCTGGTGGGTGCCGATCTCGCGCGTCCAGTCGATTGAGATGCCCCAGCGCATGAACTGCTCGCGGAAGGAGTCGATCGACTTCTCGGTGGCCTCGCGCGGGTGCTCACCGGTCTGGATCGCGTTGTTCTCGGCGGGCAGGCCGAAGGCGTCGTAGCCCATCGGGTGGAGGACGCTGAAGCCGCGACGGCGGCGGAAGTGGGCGATCGCGTCGCCGACCGAATAGGTCTTCAGATGGCCGACGTGCGGCTCACCCGATGGGTAGGGCAGCATCTCGAGCACGTAGCTCTTCGGCTTCGTCTCGTCGAACTCAGGGGAGCCGGGATTGGCCACCACCCAGGTGTTCTCCGCCTCCCAGACGAGCTGCCACTTGCGCTCGATCGCCTGCGGGTCGTAGCGCTCCGTGCTCTCGGGTGTCTGCGGTGCGGCCGCCACGCGGTGAGTGTACGAATCGCCCCCTGATCGACGGTCGTACCCGAGTCGTATATTCAGACGAGGAGACGAAAGGAGACCGCATGTCGAGGTTGATCAGGCTTGACCGGACAGGGCATACGGAGCTGGCGAGCTGGACGGCCGAGGACACCGACGCCCAGGAGGCGGCGATCGAGTCCTTCCGCCGCGAGCTGGACGAGGGCATGCTGGCGAGCGCCACGCTGCCGGACGGGTCGGCCGAGGTCGTGCGCGAGCTGCCACTCGACGCCGACCTGGTCGTGATGCGCCGGCCCATCGCGGGCGGCTAGCGATGGAGGCCGGGGTCCTGGCCGAAGCCGCCGCCATGCCGTGGCGACGGCGCGCGAGCGAGAAGAGCCTTGAGAAGGAAGGGCGGATCTGGACCCTCTGGAGCGTCGCCCTCGTCGTCACCTTCGGGCTGCCTGCGGCGCTGCTCGTCTGGATCGAGCCGCTCGCCTTCCCGGTCTCGGCGATCTTCCTGGGACACGCGGTCGCGGTTCTGCATCTGCAGGCCCGCCGCGGCGCGCGGGGCGTGAATCCGATCGGCGATCCAGCCGAAGCCGCGAAGCCTGCCGAGCGGACCGCCCTGGGCCTGCTCGGAGACCTGGTCGGCCACGACTCGCGTGAGCTGCTTGCGGATACCGGCCTGGCCTTCGAGCGTGGCCGCCTCGGCGCCTGGCTGGTCGGGCAGGAGGGCGCGATCCTGGTCCGGCCGGGCGGACACCGCGTGCATTGCTTCTGCGTCCGGGTCGGGGAGGCGGGCGACCTGCCGCCCGCCGACCGCGTCGCCCATCTGCTGCTTGCGCTGCGGGAGGATGAGCGGGGGTTCGCCACAGTCGCCAATCGCAACTTCTCGGGCGCGAGCTGGCGGCTCCGGGTCGAGTTGCCGAAGCGGGTCCGTCCGGCGCTGAGGATCGCCTCCGCCTCTACTTGAACCGGTGGAGGCGGGTCTTCCTGACCTCCTCGAGCTTCTGCTTGAGACGCTCGTACTCCGCCTGCTGCACCGCGTTCCGCTGGAATCCCGGGTAGGCGAGGTTCGTCGTCTCGAGCGGGTCGTGCTTGAGGTCGTACATCTCCCACTGCGGCGGCTTCTGGCGTTTGACGTCGTAGTACTTGGCGAGCTTCCAGCGGCGCTCGCGGATGCTGATGATGTGGTTCGGCGGCTTCGGGTAGGGCTTGCTCTTCTGACCCGACTGGTAATCGTCGTAGGTGAAGACGATGTAGTCCTGCGGCGGCTTCGCCTTCCCGCCGTTGAGGACGAGGGACGAGTAGTCGACGCCCTGCCAGTCGGCCCGGGCGCTCAATGGCGCGCCCGCCAGGCTCGCCAGAGTGGGCATGAAGTCCACGTGGGAGACCATCGAGTTGGTGGAGACGGGGCGCGGGAAGAGCCTCGGGTTCGAGTAGACGAGGGGCACCCGGAGCGCCTCCTCGTAGAAGTTGAAGTTCTTCTGGCGCAGGCCGCCGTGGGCCAGCCCCATCTCGCCGTGGTCGGCGGTGCGGACGATCAGCGTGTTGTCGTAGAGGCCCTGCTGCTGGAGCATGTTGAGCACCTGGGTGAGGTAGTAGTCGGAGGAGCGCATCAGGTTGCCGTAGAAGTTCAGGTAGGCCCGCTTCTGCTTGTCGTTCTTGGGCTTGCCGGTCAGGTTGAAGATCTTCAGGAACTGCTTCTGGACGGTCGGCTTCGTCGAGAGGTCCTCGCCGTTGGTCCGCGGGATCTGGATGTCGCCCTTGATCCACGAGCTGTCGTAGCCCGACTGCTCGAAGGTCGTGCCCGGGTAGAAGAGGACGTCGTGGGGATTGACCAGTGAGATCACCATGAAGAACGGCTGCTGCCTCGCGGCGGCGGTCGAGAGGTACTGGAGGATGCCCTCGGCACTGTCCGCCGGATTGCCCACCGAGTCCATGTAGCGGCCGTCGTTGTCGGTGAACCCGCCGCCGGCCTGGGGGATGCTCTGGTCCGCGCCGGCGTCTGGCGGATTCCAGCGGCTGAAGCCATACCGCGCGAGGTCGGCCGGGGCGTCTTCCTGGCCGGGCGGGGGCTTGGAGCAATGCCACTTGCCCTTGTAGACGGCGTTGTAGCCCGCCGCCTGCATCACGGTGGCGAGGTTGGGCAGGGTCCTGGGGAGCGGCAGCTCGACCTGCGGGTAGCCCTGGGAGGCGGGCATGTCCTCCTCGAGCGTGTACTTGACCCCGTGCTGGGCGGGGAAGTAGCCGCTCATCAGGGTCGAGCGCGCCGGCGAGCACATGCAGGCGTTGGTGAAAGCCCGCTCGAAGCTGAGCCCATGGCTGCGCAGCCGCATCATCCCCGGCAGGTTGCGCTGCATCCAGCGGGGCGGGAAGTGCTGGATCGCGCGCTCCTGGTCCGTGAGGAACAGGATCACGTTCATTCCCTCGATCGGGTTCCGCTTGGCCTGGGTCGCGGCGAGCGCGTTCCCGAGGCCGCTCTGCGCGAGCAGCAGGCCCGCGGCGGCGCCCGCGCCGGACTGGAGTAGCTCCTTGCGGGTGAGCCCGTCATCGCGGTCGTGCGTTTCGCTCATCCTCTCCTCCTGAAGACGTCGACTGCATTGCTGGCGAACGAGGTCGAATAGACGAAGCGGCCGTCCGGGCTGATCGCGATCGAGCTGATGCCGCGGACCGCGCGTGCCCCCGCGCAGCCCGGGCGCTTGCGAGCGGCGAGGCAGCCCGGCCGGCCCGGGCTTCTGCAGGACACGACCCGTGACGCGGTTGCGCGTGAGTACGTCGAGGGCCCCGGTGCCGAAGGCGGCCACGTACACGTTTCTCCCGTCCGGAGCGACCGCGAGCCCCTCCGGCGCGCTCATCGCGCGCCCGAAGGAGCAGCCGACCGCGCGGAGCAGGACGAGGCAGCCGGTGGTGCCCCGCTTCTGGGTGAGGGTTCCGTGGTTGAACGAGGTGACGCTGTTGCTGAACAGGGACGTCACGTAAGCCTGCGTGTCACCGGGGCTCAGCGCGACCGCGTTGGCGCCGGCGAGCTGAACGCCCGTTACGCAGTCGCTGAGTGGCGCGTTGGTGATGCAGCCGCTGCCGTCGGTCGCCTGAGCGAGGACGCCGGTGGAAGGATCGCGTGTGAGGATCGCGACGGCGTTGGAGAGCGCGCTGCCCGTGTACAGCCTCGTCCCATCCCGGGTTATCGCCAGGCCCTCGACGGCGCCCAGGGCGATTCCGGGCGCGCAGGCCGTGTTCGACTCGGCGATGCAGCCCGCGGTGCCCGCCGGCTGGGTGAGTGCGCCCGTGGAGGGATCGCGGGTGAAGGTGGCGACGGCGTTGCCGAAGAAGGCGCCGGCATAGACGTTGCGGCCGTCGGAGCTGGCGACGACCACGTCCGGGGCGACCAGGGCCTCGCCGCTGGTGCATCCGGGCAGTGGGAGCCCGGAGATGCAGCCGCCGGGCAGCTGGCGGAGGGCGCCGGTCTTGCGGTTTCGAGCGAAGGCCGTGACGGCGCTGCTGTCGCGCGCCGTGGCGTAGACGTTGCGCCCGTCGGCGCTGATCGCGACGGAATTCGCTCCGTCCAGGCCGACGGCGCGGGCGCAGCCGCCCGCTCCACCGCTCGCGATGCAGCCTCCGGATCCGGACGGCTGCGAGAGCATGCCCGTGCGCTTGTCGCGGTCGAGGATGGCGATCGCGTTGCTGCCCGAGGACGCCACGTACACGTTGCGCCCGTCAGGGCTGATCCCGATCGCCCGCGAGCCCATGAACGGGCCGGGGCCCTTCAGGGCACGAGCCGTCGCGCAGCCGGCCCGACGGGCCCGGGGCGCACCGACGCACCCGGCCTTCCCGTGCAGCTGCTTGAGGGTCCCGCGCGACGATGAGGTCCTGGCATCCGCGGTCGCGGCTGCGAGGAGAAGTGCGGACAGGGCGGCGAGGATCGCGACCTTACGGATGCAGGCGAACCTAGACGGGAGGACGGACGTTCACAAGGCCCCTCCGCGGATGTGCCAAATAAGCGCCGCGCTCAGCTCTCCTGGGCCTGGAGGTCCTCGACCTTGCCCTTTACTCGGCCTTGCCGAACGTTGCGATCTCCTTCCTCTCCTGCTCCGAGAGCTCGCGGGGCTCCTCGCCGCGGGCGACCTTCTCGCTCTCGACCTGGTGGCGGATGTCGTCGACGATGTCGGGGTTCGCCAGCGTGCTCACGTCCCCGACGTCGGTGAAGTTGGAGATCCCCGCGATCACCCTCCTCATGATCTTGCCGGAGCGCGTCTTCGGCATATCGCTGACGACCCAGACGTTCTTCGGGCGCGCGATCTTCCCGATCTCCGTGTCGATCGCCTTGGACACCTTCTCCTCGACCTCCTCGTTGCTTGCGCTCACCCCCGGCTTCAGGGCGACGTACATCTCGACGGCCTTGCCGCGGACGTCATCGACCACCGGCACGGCGGCGGCCTCGGCGATCTCGTCGACGGTGATCGCGGCCGACTCGAGCTCCTTCGTGCCCAGCCGGTGACCGGCGACGTTGATCACGTCGTCGATGCGGCCGAGGATCCGGAAGTAGCCGTCGGGACCCTCCGTCGCACCGTCGCCGGCGAAGTACGGCCAGTCGTGCCAGTCCGTGCTCTTCTTGTCCTTGCAGTACTTCGCGTAGTAGGTGTCGACGAAGCGCTCGTCCTGGCCCCAGATCGTCTCCATGATGCCGGGCCAGGGATTGCGGATGCAGATGTTGCCGGCATTGCCGCTTCCGGCCTCCACCTCGTCGCCTTCCTCGTCGTAGATGACCGGGTAGATGCCCAGAACGCCCGGACCACAGCTGCCGGGCTTCATCGGCTGCAGCGCCGGCAGGGTGCTGCCGAGGAACCCGCCGGTCTCGGTCTGCCACCAGGTGTCGACGATCGCAGCCTCGCCCTTGCCGACGGTCTCGAAATACCACCGCCACACGTCGGGCTCGATCGGCTCGCCGACCGTAGTCATGTGCTTGAAGTGGTAGTCGTACTTGGCGGGCTCGTCCGGCCCCAGCTTGCGCAGCATCCGGATCGTCGTCGGCGCGGTGTGGAAGATGTTCACGCCGAGCTTCTCGGCGATCCGCCAGGGACGGCCGGGATCCGGATAGGTGGGCACGCCCTCGTAGATGACGCTCGTCGTCCCCAGGGCCAGGGGCCCGTAGACGATGTAGGAGTGGCCGGTGATCCAGCCGATGTCGGCGAAGCACCAGTAGGTGTCGTCCGGGTGGATGTCCTGGTAGTACTTCGACGTCCCGGCGACATAGGAGAGGTAGCCGCCGGTGCTGTGCTGGGCGCCCTTCGGCTTCCCCGTGGTCCCGCTCGTGTACATCAGGAAGAGCGGCGCCTCGGCGGGCATCGAGACCGGGTCGACCTTCTTGCCCTTGTAGTCCTCGATCAGGTCATCGACGAAGTAGTCGCGACCCTCCACCATCTCGCTCTCGGAGTGGTACTCGCCGGGGACGCGGCGCCAGACCAGCACCTTCTCGACCTCGGCGCCCTCCTTCTTGGCCGCCTCGATCGCCTCGTCCGCCTTGACCTTGTGGTCGATCAGCTCCCCGTTTCGGTAGTAGCTGTCCATCGTCACCAGGATCTTGCTCTGCGAGTCCGCGATCCGGCCGCCGCAGGCGGCGCCGCTGAAGCCGCCGAACACCTCGGAGTGGATCACGCCGAGGCGCGCACAGGCGAACATCGAGATCGGGAGCTCCGGCAGCATCGGCAGGTGGAACGTGACCCGGTCGCCGGTCTCGACGCCCCCGAAGTCCTGGAGCAGGGCGGCGAACTCGTTGACGCGGTCATGGAGCTGCTGATAGGTGACCTCCACCGGCTCCACGTCCTCCGGCTCGGGCACCCAGATGAAGGCGGGTTTGTCGGCGCTGGTCTCGAGGTGCCGGTCGACGCAGTTGACGCACGCGTTCAGGCGGCCGCCGACCCACCACTTCCAGTAGGGAGGCTTGCTGGTGTCGAGAATTGTGTCCCACTTGGAGTCCCAGGTGAGCAGGTCCGCGTACTCCTCGAAGCACTCGGGAAAATGCTCCTCGCTGAACCGGTCCAGGATCGCGGGGTCGGCCGCGTTCGCCTGCTTGACGAAGCTCGCTGGGGGCTTGACGTACTCCTCCTCACGCCAGTGAACAGCGATCTGCGCCTCGGAGCTCACTTGCTCTGCGGAACCCGAGCTCGCGTCGCTCTTTGGTGTCATCACTCAAGTCCTTTCTCTGTCTCTGCTCGGTGCATGCAGTGTGTCGAAAAGCTTTGGCGATGGGGGCGGCGCCGGTCGAGCCGGCGCCGCCACCACCCGTTTTCCAATCACCTAGCGTCCCGCCGGGTCCATCTCCTCTCCCCGGGATACCTGCAGTGGCATGACCGGTGCCACCGTGCGGCCGAACGTCGAGTTGATCACGGCCGCGAACGACGCGTACCAGGCAGCGACCGCAGTCGCCAGACCGATGTAGCCGCCCCAGTGGATCACGTTCTCATTCCCGCCGGAATTGCCGGCGCCCAGCAGGATGAAGGTGATCGACAGCAGGAAGAACACCAGGGCGACCGCTCCGGTGGTCCTGAGCGAGGCGACGAACATGTAGGTGGTGAAGATCGCCCAGGCCCACAGGTAGAGGCCGATCGCGTGTCCGGCGTCGGCCGCCGGGATGTCCTTGCACGAAGAACGTCACCAGCGCCCAGAACGAGATCCAGAAGGCGCCGTATGACGAGAAGGCGACCGCACCGAAGGTGTTGCCGGTGCGGAACTCCCACATGCCGGCCAGCAGCTGGGCGATTCCGCCGTATGCGAGGGCCAGCCCGAGAACCACGGGCTCACCGGCGCTGCTGACGATGTTCGCGTTGAACATGCTGAGAACGAACGTGGTCATCGCGAATCCGGCGAGCCCGAGGGGCCCCGGATCTGCCGGAACCCACGACGCACCTGACCTCGAAGATTCCATCTACTCTCCTCTCCTTGCACCGCCGTAGCGGCACGTGCAGCTCCATGGTCGGCCACCGTGTTCGGCGCCGATCGATCATGACCCTATGCCCCGACGGGCCGGGCCGCAAACAGCAGTCGACGAGGGTCACCGTCGGGAGACGACAAGCGGTGCCGAAAACGCGACGAACGGCAGCCGTACACCGCGACTGCTCCTTTATCCTGGAGCGCGGACGGAAGGACGGAGGAGAGATGGACGTTGCGCTTGGAGTCCTGGTCGGCCTCGCCCTCTCGGCCTCCGCCTTCGCGGCGTTGCGGCTCTTGACGCGGCCGCGCGGCGTGATCAACCCGGAGCGCCAGGCGATGCACGCCGGTCTCCACGCCGCCGTGGCGACCCTTCCCCACCTGAGCAAGGGGCTCTCCGCCGGCAGCGCACAGAAGGCGGCTCCCGATCTGCGCGCGCTGATCCAGGCGCCGGCGATCGCCGCTCGCCGACCGGACCGGATCCTCGCCTGGGACGGCGAGGGGTCCGATCACCATCGCCCCGGAAGCCTTCTCTCGGAGCTGCTCGCGCGCGCGCACGACGACCGGATCCAGGTCGAGCGGATGCTCTGCGACGAGCCGCAACTGCATGCTCGGGGCTGCCGTGGTGGCCCCGCTGGAGGTGCAGGGCCAGAGGGTGGGAAGCCTGATCGGGCTCTTCCGGGGCCTCGGCACGGTCAGGCCAGAGGACACGCGCGGGGTCGAGGAGGCGGCACGGCTGGTGAGCGCACAGCTGGCGCTCGCCGGGACTCGCCGAGCAGGAGAGGAGGCTCGCCCAGGCCGAGCTGCGGGCGCTCCGCGCGCAGATCTCGCCGCATTTCATCTACAACGCCCTCGCCGCTGTGGGGAGCTACATCCACACGAGCCCGGAGGAGGCTCGCGAGCTGCTCAGCGAGTTCGCCGAGTTCATCCGGTACGCGTTCCAGACCGAGCGCTCCTACGTGACCCTGGCCGAGGAGCTTCGCTATGTGGAGAAGTACCTGAGCCTGGAGCGGGCCCGCTTCGGCGATCGCCTGGAGGTTCGCCTCGAGGTTCCGCCGGAGGTGCTGCAGGCTCCGCTGCCGGTCCTCTCCCTGCAGCCGCTGGTCGAGAACGCGGTCCGGCACGGGGTCGAGGGGAGCGCCAGCCCGCAGGCGAATCGAGGTGGTCGCGGTCGACCTCGGCCGCGACGTCGAGGTTCAGGTCTCGGATGACGGGGCTGGGATGGACCCGGAGGCGGCGCGCGCCGCGCTGGCCGGGCGCGGCCGGCGGGATCGGCCTCTTCAACGTGAACGAGCGGATGCTCGCCACCTTCGGGGAGGGGTACGGGCTGGACATCCGGACGGCGCTCGGGGAGGGCACCACGGTGACCATGACGCTGCCCAAGTCGCTGCCCGGCGCCCGCACGGTGGTGGCTGCGCCATGACCGAGGGGCTCTCGGTGCTCGCGGTCGACGACGAGCGCCCGGCGCTGACCGATCTCGTCCGGATGCTGCGCAAGTCGGCTGCGGTGCGCCGGGTCGACATGGCCGACACGGGAAGCGTCGCCCTGCGCCTGCTCAACGCGGCCGAGCGTCCCGTACGACGGTGTCTTCCTCGACGTGCGAATGCCCGACCTGAGCGGGACGGACGTGGCCAAGGTGCTGACTCGATTCGCCACGCCGCCCGCCGTAGTCTTCGTGACCGCCTATCCGGACGCGGCGGTGGAGGCCTTCGAGCTGCGCGCCGTCGACTACCTGGTGAAGCCGGTCAGCCACAAGCGTCTCGAGGAGGCGATCGCCAGGATCGGCGAGCTCGGCGGGGTGACGGTGCACGAGGACTCCGCCGACGGCGCATGGGCCCCGAACGGGGAGGTGGGCGAGGAGTCGCGGGCAGGGACATCGTGCCGGTCGACGGCCTGGGCGGCGCCACCCGTCTGGTCCCGCGAGAATCGATTCTCTATCTGCAGGCGGCGGGCGACTACGTCCGCGTGGTCACCGAGGACGGGCGCTTCCTGCTGCGCGGGACGCTCAGCGGCATCGCGGTCGGTGGCGTGCCTTCGGCTTCGCCCGGGTGCATCGCCAGTTCGTCGTCAACCTCGGCCACGTGGTCGAGGTCCGGCCCAAGCTGAACGGCACGGCGACGCTGCGCCTGGCGGGAGACCACGAGGTGCCGGTGGCCCGGCGGGAGATCGGCGAGCTCCGCCGGCGGCTGGGGCTGTGAGGGAGGACGGTCGGGCTCGGCGGAAGGCGGACGCCGCGCGACGAGCTGGCCGAGGCGACCGCCCACGGCGACGTCTATCTGCGCCGGCTCGTTCGCGCTCAGCTCGCGCTCTCCATCTCCGCCCTGGTCGCCTTCATCGGCTTGCTCGGGGCTCTGCCGCTGCTGCTCTTCCTGGTCCCGCACCTGGCCTCGATCTCAATCGCCGGGATTCCCCTGCCGCTGGTGCTGGTCGCGGTGCCGCTCTTCCCCCTGTTCGTCGCCATCGGCTGGACTTATCAGCGGCGGGCGGACGCGCTGGACGAGGCCTTTCGCGACCTGGTCGGAGGGCCTTGATCGCCATCCTCGCGGTCGCCGCGGTGACCGCAGGGACGCTCGGCCTGGGCACCTGGACGGTGCGCTTCGCGCGTACGACTTCAGATCTGTTCGTCGCCTCGCGTGCGGTCAGCCCGTGGTGGAACGCGGCGGCGATCTCCGGCGAGTACCTCTCCGCCGCCAGCTTCCTCGGCATCGCCGGGCTCGTGATGAAGCTCGGGGCCGTAGCCCTCTGGCTCCCGGTCGGCTTCACCGCGGGGTATCTGACCCTCCTGCTGTTCGTCGCGGCGCCTCTTCGGCGGTACGGCTCCTACACGATCTCGGACTTCGCCGAGGCGAGGCTCGGCTCGCCGCGGATGAGGCTGCTCGCCGCGGCGATCGTGCTCGGAATCACCGGCTTCTACCTGGTGCCACAGCTGAAGGGGGCGGGGATCACCCTCGAGCAGGTGACCGGCGCCCCCTACTGGCTCGGGGTGGTGGTGGTCGGTGGGATCGTCTCCCTGAACGTGGCACTCGGGGGGATGCGCGGGATCACCTACGTGCAGGCGTTCCAGTTCTGGCTGAAGACCTTCGCGATCGCGCTGCCCGCGTGTCTGCTGCTGATCTACCTGGGCGGGCTGCCGAGTCAGAACACTCTCTTCGGGGACGGGGTCCCCCGCGCCCCCGCCGACGGGCTCAGCGTGACGCTCGACGAGCCACAGGAGGTGGTGTTTCCGGCTCACTCCTCCTATCGGGCAGCGGGAGAGACCCATTTCGCCAGGAAGGGCGAGCGGGTCACGCTGCCGGCGGGAGACGTGCGCCTGCCCCCGAACGCCGCCGTCCCGGTCGCCGATGGCGCCGACGCCGGCACCGGCATCCACTGGTCCCGGCCGGTGGGGAAGGGCGGGTCGGACGGGCCCCTGTTCGTCTACTCGCTGCTGATCGCCACCGTGCTCGGCACGATGGGCCTTCCGCACATCCTGGTTCGCTTCTACACGAGCCCGGACGGGCCCACGGCGCGGAAGACGACCGTGCGGGTCCTGGGGCTGCTCTGGCTCTTCTACCTGTTCCCGGTGGTCTACGCGATGCTGGGCCGCGCGCTGGCACCGGCGCTGTACGTGACCGGGCAGACCGACAGCGTGGTGCTGCGCGTGCCCGAGCTGGCCTGGCCCGGGGAGCCCGGGCAGCTGCTCTCCGCGCTGGTCGCGGCCGGGGCATTCGCCGCCTTCCTCTCCACCGCCTCCGGGCTGCTGGTCTCGATCTCAGGGACGATCTCCTACGACCTCTGGAGCCGGGTCCGGCGCCCGCGCGGGACGCTCGACAGGCGGCGGCGCTTCCGGGTCTCCGCCGCGGTGGGAATGGTGCTCCCGGTGGTGGTGGCGCTGGGGGCGGCCGGCCTCGACATCGGGGTGCTCGTCGGCTGGGCGTTCGCGATCGCCGCCAGCACCTTCTGCCCGATGTTCCTGCTCGGGGTGTGGTGGCGAGGGTTGACCGCTCCCGGGGCCGCGGCGGGGATGACGGTTGGGGCGCTCGTCGCAACCGGCGCGATCTTCACGGGGCTCGCGCTCGACAACGTCTCCGGTGCGCTCGGCAGCCTGCTCACGCAGCCGGCGGTGGTCTCAGTGCCGCTGGCGTTCGCGACCATGATCGCGGTCTCGCTGGCGACGAGGGAACGCCGCCCCGACGCGGACGCACAGCTGCTGGCGCTGCACGCCCCGGAGGGGCTCGGCCTGGCGCAACTCGAGCACGCGACCGTCCCGGCGGCGGAGCCGGACGCCCCGCTTCCCGCGGCGCGGGCGTGACCTCCCTCCCGCTGGGCCGCTAGAGGCCGGCGGCCTCGGCGAGCAGGCCGACCTGAGCCGGGGTCGCTGCTGCACGGGAAGAGGATGAGCTCGTCGCAGTTCCACTCCTCGTACGCCTTCATGAACGCCTTGACGCTCTCGGCGTCCTTGGGCGCGGAGGCGACGATTCCCTGGACCGCCTCGTCACCCAGCCAGGCGTAGTAGTCGCTGACGTAGGCCTCGACGGTCGCCTCGGCGTCGGGCCCGAGGCAGAAGTAGCCCAGAGCCAGAGTCCGGGGCTGTCCGTCGCGGCCGGCCTTCTTCCAGGCCTCCTCGAGGTTGGAGAGGTCCGCTCCGAACTGGGCGGGGCCGGAGCCGCCCTGCGTCCAGCCGTCGCCGTACTTGGCGGCGCGCTCGAAGGCCTTCTGTATGTATCCGCCGACCATCAGCGACGGGCCCTTGCCGGAGGGGCGGGGACCGACCTTCGACTCGAGCTCGCCGTCGCCGTTCCAGATGGCGCGGATCCTGGCCAGGGCATCGTCGAGCCACTTGCCGCGCCCGGACATGTCGAGGCCGCTGATCGCGTAGTCGTCCTCGCGGCCGCCGACCCCGATGCCGAGCACCGCCCGGTCGCCGCCCGCGAGGGCGTCGAGCGAGAGGAACTGCTTGGCGATCATCGCGGGGTTCACGCGCAGTGGGCCGAGCATGACGTCGGTGACGAGCCTGATGCGCTCGGTGACGGCGGCGGCGGCCGAGAGCGCGACGACGGGCTCGTAGTTCGGGAAGACGATGCGGTCGATCGTCCCGAGAGAGGAGAAGCCGGCGTCCTCGGCGGCCCGCGCCCAGCCGGTGAGCTGGTCGCCGGTCGTCCCCGGCACCGTGTTCGGCAGTCCGATTCCCAGTTCCATCCCGATCCTTTCGTCGACCTACAGTTCGTTGGTGGCCTCCGACCAACCTACCGAGTTAGTTGCGTGGGCAAACGAGTTGCTGGAGAGCGAGCGGGTCGGGCGGCTCGGGCTGGTCGACGATGAGGGGGCGCCGCGGGTCTTGCCGGTGACCTTCGCGGTGGCGGAGGGGCGGATCTGGAGCGCGATCGACCAGAAGCCGAAGCGGGCGGGGGAGCCGGCGCGGCTGCGGTTTCTGCGGCGGGACCCGAGGGCGGCGCTGACGGTCGATCGCTATTCGGACGACTGGGATCAGCTGGCCTGGGTGCAGGTCCTCGGCTCGGTGCGGATCCTCGATGCGGGCGAGGGTGCGGCGGGGTTGGAGGCGCTCAGCTCGAAGTACGGGCAGTACCGGGAGGAGACGCCTCCGGGTCCGTTGCTGGCTCTGGATCCGCAGCGGTATCTGTGGTGGCGAGCTGGGGATCCGGAGGGCCGAGGCGGGCGTAGCGGCGGCCGCGGCGGGTGATCAGGATCTCGTCGCCGCCGGCGGCGCGTTCCATCCAGTAGCCGAAGTGGTTGCGGAAGAGATGCGCGCCGACGGTGATGTCGCTGCCATCACCGTCGGTCTGAGGAGTGGAGCTAGCGGGACTCGAACCGGCGACCTCCTGCGTGCCACGCAGGCGCTCTCCCAACTGAGCTATAGCCCCAAGGGAGTACTTGTTGGCCCAGTTTATCGCCGCCCGCTGAGCGTTCTTGGTTGGCGCGACCCGGAGCCATGAAAGCCGCTCGCCCGGCAACCAGCTCGAGCCGGGCAAGAGAAACACACGATCAAGCGCATGGCAATAGGCGGCAACCGCGTCGATCTCCTCCACGTGTACTTCGTTCGTAACCGCTGCCCGCGCTCGTCATGCGGTAGCCGACGAGGTTGACGCACACCACGCCCTTTTCGAGTCGCGCCCACTTGCATTGCACTCTCAGGATGCGTTGCCCAAGGTCGAAGGCGAGGTCATACCGGCCGTGTTCGGCAACCGGCTTCAGCACGTCGATGCCGAGCTTGATCGCCTCAAGGGCGATCGCGGCCTCGGCGATGTTTCCCTTGTCGTTGGAGGTGAGCACCTGGCGATACTCGCGCGCGTAGATGTGCCGCGGGGTACGCGGAATGTGACGAAGGTGTGGCGTGAGGCGAATCGGGAGCGCTACGCCGCGCGGTCCTGCTCGGCGCCGTCTTCGTCCACGTCGAGGACCAGGCCGTTGCGGCGCGTGTCGCGCACCACGAAGTCGAATGGCGCCTTCTCCTCGAGCGCCCGCAGCAGGTCGATCGGGTTCTCCAGGTTCATCGAGACCCACGCCCGGCCCCCGGAGAAGCGCTTCACCTTGATCCCGGACGCCCCCTCGATCCCGGCCGCGGCATCCTCGAAGCCCGTCAGCTGCGCGAAGTCGGCGAGAGGCCCAACCTCCACCTCGACCTCTCCCGCGTAGACGCCGGACTGGGCGGCCTCGGTGCCGACCGGCGGCCGGCTCTCCTCCTCGATCCCGAGGCGAACACGCGCCACATCGGCCAGCTCGGAGACCCTCGCCCCCAGCTCGTCCCTGAGCCCGGAGAGCTCGGTCACCCGGTCCGCCATCTGCACCGCATCCTCGAGCGCCTTCATCCGGATCCGCGTCGCCTGCCGGCGCGCCTGCCCGTAGATCTCCTCGATCCCCTTCCCGACAGTCGCCGCCACCGGCCGCTTCAGGGCATCCTGGAGCTTCTTCTCGCGCTCCACCACCCGCTCGGCCAATCGCTGCGCCTCCCGCTCGAGGCGGGCGAGCCGGGCGTCGCGCGCCTCAAGCGCGGCATCGACCTCATCGGGGTCGTAGCCTCGCAAGGCGCGCGAAAAACGCTCCTTCGACACGAGCGGGAGGCTAAGAGCGGCTTCGGACGCCTATTTATGCAGCGCCGCGCGCGCCCGACAGATCCAGATCGAGCTGCCCCGCCTCGCCCCAGAGCTGCTCGAGCCGGTACCGCTCGCGTGGCTCAGGAGTGAAGACGTGCAGCACCGCGTCCAGGTAGTCCATCAGCACCCACTCGGACTCCCTCTCCCCCTCGACGCGAGCCGGCAGCCATCCGTCCCGCTTGAGCTGGTGGTAGACCTCGTCGTGGATCGCCTTCGCCTGCCGCTCGTTCCGCGCAGTGCAGATCACCAGGTAGTCCGTGTAGCCGACCAGCCGGCGCACGTCCAGGGCGACCAGGTCCGCCCCCTTCTTGTCATCCGCGATCGCGGCCAGGCGTCGCGCCAGCTCCTCGGAGGTCATCTCGGTCCCGCGCGTCACCGGTAGAGCTGCCTCTCCGCGATCAACCGCACCACCGGATCCGGAACCAGATATCGGAGCGGCTTTCCCTGCCGCGCTCGCTGCCTGACTGTCGTCGAGGACGCTCCGCAAAGTGGCATGTCGATTATCTCCGCCCTGTCGGATGCACCGAGGCGCTCGAGCGCCGAGTTGACAGCTCCCAGTCCGACACCCGGCCGCGGCACCACCCCCACCCTTGCGAGCTCCACCACTCGTTCTGGCTCCTTCCAGCTCGCCAGCCCGGCGGCCATGTCCGCGCCCATCAAGAAGAACAGCTCGTTGTCCGGCTCGGCCTCGGCCAGCAGCTCGAGGGTCCGGTAGCTGTAGGAGACCTCATCCAGCTCGACCTCCAGCCCCGACGCCTCCACCCCGTCCTCGCCGCCGGACGCCAGCATGGCCATCTCCAGCCTCACGTCCGCGCCGGGGTCGTCCTCGATCTCCTTGTGCGGGGCCCGCCCGGTCACCATCAGCAGCACTCGCTCGAGGTCGAGCTGCCAGCGAGCCTCCTGGGCGAGGAGCAGATGTCCGACGTGGGGCGGGTTGAAGGCCCCGCCCAGGACCCCGATCCGAGTGACCGCACTACTCCCTGATCTGCCCGCTGCCGTGGACGACGTACTTGGTGGTGGTCAGCTCGCGCAGCCCGATCGGCCCGCGCGCGTGCAGCTTCTGGGTCGAATTGCCGATCTCCGCGCCCATCCCGAACTCGTAGCCGTCGGTGAATCGCGTGGACGCGTTGACATACACGGCCGCTGAATCCACCGCGTCGGTGAACTCATCGCCCACCTCATCCGACGAGGTGACGATCGCGTCGGAGTGCCCGGTCCCGTGCCGGTTGACGTGGTCGATGGCCTCACCCAGCGAATCCACCACGCCGACCGCCATCTTCAGACCGTGGAACTCGGTGTCCCAATCGGCGTCCGAGGCCTCGTCGACCGGAGCCCCCCGGCCGACTCCCGCGTCCGCTCGTCGCCGACCAGCTCCACGCCGGCCTCGCTCAGCTTGGCCAGCAGCCCGGGCAGCAGCTCCGCGCGACGTCGCGATGGACGAGCAGCGTCTCCGCCGCGTTGCAGACTCCCGGCCGCTGCACCTTCGCGTTGTAGGCGACCCGCTCGGCCATCTCCAGATCGGCGTCCTGGTGCACGTAGACGTGGCAGTTCCCGGCCGCCGCGTACATGACCGGCACCTTGGCGACGCTCTTCAGCGCGTTCTTCAGTCCCTCGCCACCCTCTGCGGAATGATCAGATCGACGAGTCCCTCCTGCCGTGGCGAGCTCCGCAAGCTGCTCATGCCCGCCGCCGGACAACAGGGACACGGAGGCGGCGGGCAGCTCCGCCGCGGCAAGCGCATCGGCAATCAACCCGGCGAGGAAGGCGTTGGAGCTCTCGGCGCTGCTGGAGCCGCGCAGCACGGCGGCATTCCCGCTCTTCAGGCAAAGGGCGGCCGCATCGATGGTCACGTTCGGCCGTGCCTCGTAGACCACGGCGACCACGCCGATCGGGACCCGCTTCTTGGCCACGTCCAGGCCGTTCTCGAGGGTCCACCCCTCGACCACCTCGCCGACCGGATCGGGCAGCTCGGCGATCTCCCGCACCCCCGTGGCCATCTCGGCAACCCGCGCCTCGGTCAGCGTCAGCCGGTCGAGCAGCGCCTCGTTGAGCCCCGCCTCGCGCCCCGCGTCAACATCGGCCCGATTGGCATCGAGCAGTCCGGCGACGCCGGCATCGATGCGATCGGCGAGATCGCGCAGGCAAGCGTCCTTCTCATCCCGGCTGGCGCGAGCGAGCAGGTGCGAAGCATCCTTCGCCTCGCGGCAGGTCTGCTCAACGGTCTTGGCAGCAGTGGCCATAGCCAAAGAGTAACTGGGCACGAAACCGCTCCTCGCACGGGTGGCGCGGAATCTCATCCGCGGTGAGATGCCTCGATCCGCGGTGAGATTCCGCGACAGGACCCGCGCGGCGAGCGCCTGGTCCCTAGAGCTGAATGCTCTTCACCTCGAGGAACTCCTCGAGGCCGTAACGGCCGAGCTCGCGCCCGTGACCCGACTGCTTCACGCCGCCGAACGGCGCCAGCGGGTTGAACGTGGCGCCGTTGATCTGCACCTGGCCGGTGCGCATCCGCCGCGCGAACGCCTTGGCGCGCTCGGGATCCGCCGACCAGACGCCCCCGTCCAGCCCGTAGATGGTGCTGTTCGCGATCTCGGCGGCCTCGTCCTCGGAGTCGTACGGGATGATCGAGAGCACCGGGCCGAAGATCTCCTCCTGGGCGATCGTCATGTCCGGCTTCACCTCGGAGAAGACGGTGGGCTGCACGAAATAGCCGGTTTCGAGCCCGTCGGGCGGTTCCGCGCCTCCCGCGACCAGCTTCGCGCCCTCCTCCTCGCCCTTCTGATGTAGCCCCGGACACGCTCCTGCTGCGCCTCGGAGACCAGCGGCCCGAGCCTGCTGCCCTCGTCGAATGGATCTCCCGGCGTGGCCCTCTCCGCCGCCGCGGCCGCGATCTCCGTCGCCTCGCCGAGCTTCTCGCGAGGAACGAGCATCCGGGTGTGGGCGCTGCAGACCTGGCCGGAGTTGAGGCAGACGTTCGCGACCCCGTAGCCGACGGCGGCCTTCAGGTCGGCGTCGTCGAGGATCACGTTCGCCGACTTGCCCCCGAGCTCGAGCGCGACTCGCTTGACGGTTCCGGCCGCAACCTCGCTGACCCGCTTACCGGCGCGCGTGGACCCGGTGAACGAGACCATGTCGACCCCGTCGCTGGCGGCGATCGCCTCGCCCACCACCGGCCCGTACCCGCTGACCAGGTTGAAGACCCCGGCCGGCAGGTCGAGCGAGTCGATGATCTCGGTGAGGATGAACGAGGTGAGCGGGGTGACCTCGCTCGGCTTCACGATCACGGCGCACCCGGCGGTCAGGGCCGGTGCCACCTTCGCGCAGATCTGGTGGAGCGGGAAGTTCCACGGCGTGATGCAGCCAACGACGCCGATCGGCTCCCGGACGACGAGGGAGTTCCCGATCTGCTCCTCCCAGACCACCTCCGACGCGACCTGCGCCTGAGAGCCGAAGTCCATCGCCGGCAGGCCCGCCTGGATCGTGCGCGCCTGGGCCAGCGGCATCCCGACCTCCGCGGCCACGAGCGCAGCGATCTCGTCCCCGCGCTCTGCGAGCGCGGCGCCGATTGCGGTGCAGACGTCCACCCGCGACTCGACCGGCACCTGCCGCCAGGCCTCGAAGCCGGCGCGAGCCGCCTCGGCTGCCCGATCCACGTCCTCTGCCGTCCCCTCGGGAATCCGCCCGATGACCTGCTCGGTGGTCGAGTCGATCACGTCGATCGTGCCGCTCCCGGACGGCTCGACCCACTCGCCTCCGATGTAGAGGCGGTCGCGGACGATCTGATCGGTCGGGTGACCGGCGCCTGTTTGTGCGTCGTTCATGTTGGGGTGCCGCTGTCTCAGTAGCCAAGTTCGTGCTCCTTGTTGTTCGAAGTTCTCTAGGCGGGTTGCGCGGCTTCGGCCCGCTTCGCCTCGCCCGACGCACCCGCATCATCGGCGATCGCCTCCGCGGTCCGATGCGCCAGCGACATGATCGAGATCATCGGGTTGGTCCCCGACGAGGTGGGGAAGGCGCTGCCGTCGCCGATCCAGACGCCCTTGGTGTCGTGCAGCTCGCCGAAGGGGCCGGAAACAGAAGTCTTCGGGTCAGCCCCCATCCGGCAGGTGCCCATCTGGTGGGCGCTGAAGAGCTTGTAGCCGCCGGCTCGGAAGGGGATCCGCTGGACGCCGGCGATGAAGGCCTCGAGGTCGTCCCCGCGGCGCCAGGTCGGCGCACCCTCGGCGAGCGGCCCGATCTGATGGGCACCGGCCGCCTCGTGGAGGCGGATCTGAACCTCGATCCCCCGCTTCAGGTTCTCGAGGTCGAGCGAATCGGTGACCGAGTACAGCGGGACCGCCTCGCCGTTCGCGTCGACGCCCACCGAGCCCGCTCCGCGGTCGCGGGTGAGCGAGATGAAGGTCCCGGTGAAGGGGAACTCCTCCATCCGCTGCTTGTGGTCGAGCCCGGAGATCCAGGGCGTCGCGGAGCCGATCAGCCCCGGCGCGTACTGAGCCGTCTCGATCAGGAAGCCATAGCCCTCGCCGGTGTCGGCGAACTCGTCGCAGAGCCCGGCCTGGGGCGGGCCCCACCAGGCCTGCTGGTCGGTGCCGTACGCGGCTCCGACGACGCTCGAGGGATGCAGCCGCAGGTTCTGGCCGACGGCCGGCCCGCCGATGCCCGAGCGCAGCAGCAGCGCCGGTGACTCGAGCGATCCGCAGGCGACGACGACGCGCGGGGCCTTGACCGTCACCTGGGCGCTGCGGCCGTCCGGCGTCTGCCAGACGGCCTCGACGCCGGTCGCACGGCCGCCCTCGGTGAGCACCCGCGTCGCGCGGGTGAAGGTGAGGAACCTGGCGCCATGCTCCTGGGCGTCGGCCAGCCAGGTGCGATCCGCGCTGCGCTTGCTGCCCGACTGATCGCCGAAGCCGAGATAGCCCGCCTGCTCCGGTGTGTAGCGCTCCGGGTCGGTGTTGCGGACGATCGTCTCGAAGCTCCAGCCGAGCGCCTCGGTTCCCTCGCGCAGCCGCTGCTGCGTGCCGTTCAGGTCGCTGCAGCCGTCGTTGGCGCTGACGCGCTCCAGGACCGCGTCGAGGTGGCGGTCGAACTCCGGGCCGTCGACGCCTTCCAGGCCGTGCTCGGCCCACTGCTCACGGACCGAGGGCCGGGTGCGCAGGCAGTTGGTCCAGTTGATGGTGGTGCCCCCGCCGAGCGTGGTGCCGGCGACCAGGCTGACGTTGCCGTCGGCCGTCGGGTTGGGACCCCCTCGCCAGAACATCTGCTGGTAGGCGGGCAGCTCGAGCTGGGTGAAATCCGATTCGTTGTAGTAGCCGGCGGCCTCCAGCACGACCACGTCCAGGCCGCGCGACGCGAGGACGGCGGCGACGACGGAGCCTCCCGAGCCCGAGCCGACGATGCAGACGTCGGCCTCCAGCGTCTCCTCGGAGCCCTGCGGCTCATGGATGCGCAGCGGCTTGGGGACCTGGGGCGGAGCCGAGATCGGGCCCGGGTACCCGAAGGTCTTCCAGTTCGGGTTCTGGCCGGTCTCCGGATCGGGCGCTCCGTAGTGGAGGAAGAGGGTCATGTTGATCAAGGCGCCGATGCCCGCGGCGGCGCGCGGATCCGCGAGCGCGGTGTTGCGGAGGATCTGCTCCCTCGACTCCTGCGAGGGCGCGCTTGTGATCCCCTGGCCGCCGAGAGCGTCGATCAGCTGCAGCAGCCCGCCCTGGAGCTCGGGATCCGGGATCTCGGAGATCAGCTGTGCCGCGCCGGCGTCCACGCCCAGGTCGCTCGCCTTGCGCATCCAGAGCCCCTCGGGGTCTCGGTCGCGCGGGAGCGAGGGGACGACCGTGTCGCAAACCGCGGTCAGGATCGCCTGCTGCGAATCGCTGAGCACGGTGCCAGCTTCCTCTCCTGAGCCCATCGACACGAGACTCTACTGGCTGGCTGGCCAGTCCTGCTGGGTAGCGCGACTAGGTCAGCACGAAGTAGTCGCGGTGCACGGCCTCCTCGGAGGCATGGGGCAGGAGCTCGCGGACCTTCTCGGTCCGCATGCCCTTGATCCGGCGCAGCTCGCCGGCGGAGTAGTTGACGATGCCCTTGCCGATCGTCTTCCCGTCGGAGGTGACGTCAACGGCATCGCCGGCGTCGAACTCGCCCTCGACCTCGGTGATCCCGACCGGCAGCAGGCTGCTGCCGCTCTCGCGCAGGACGCGAGCGGCGCCGTCGTCGACGAGCAGCTTGCCGTGGCTCGGCTTCGCGTAGCGAAGCCAGAGCTTGAAGCTCGGCGTGCGCTCCGGATGCGGGCTGAAGCGGGTGCCGGTGGCGTCGCCGCGGGCGGCCGCCAGCAGCGTTCCCTCGGCGGTCCCGTCGCAGATCACCGCCCCGATCCCGGAGGCGCCGGCCATCGCCGGCGGCCGCCACCTTGCTGCGCATGCCGCCCAGGCCGAAGGGCGAGGTGTGCTCGCCGATCTCGTATCCGGCGAGCTGCCCCTCCGTCGTCACCTCGGTGACGAGCTCGGCGTCCGGGTTCTGCCGGGGGTCCTTCGTGTAGAGACCCGACTGATCGGTGAGCAGGACCAGCAGCCGGGCCTCGAGCATGATCGCCACCTGCGCCGCCAGGAAGTCGTTGTCGCCGAAGGTGATCTCGTCGGTAGCAGTCGTGTCGTTCTCGTTCACGACCGGGCACCACTCGCCAGTCCAGCAGCCGGCTGAGCGTCTGGCGCGCGTTCAGATAGTGGGTCCGCAGCTGCAGGTCCGAGGCGGTCAGAAGGACCTGCGCCGCCCGAACGTCACCCTTGGCGAGGCGCTCCTCGTAGGCCCGGAAGAGGCTCCCCTGCCCGACGGCCGAGGCGGCCTGGAGCTCGTCGATCGCGGAGGGCCTCCGCGTGAGCTCGAGGACCCGCATGCCGCGGGCAATCGCGCCCGAGGTGACCATCACCACGTTCTCGCCCCCCGAGTGGAGCTCGGCGACCTGCGCGCAGACGCGGTCGAGCACGTCGCTGCGGAGCGCGCCCTGGTCTCCGGCGACGATCGACGAGCCGAGTTTCGCGACGACGGTCATGGCGCGGCGATTGTAGGTAGCGGCCATGGACCCGCTGCAGGCCCGGGCGCAGCGCTACCTCGGATCAACTCGAACTCGAGGTCGCCGACGACCACCTCGTCGCCCGGCTCGAACCCGGCTCGCTGCAGCGCCGCGATCACGCCGATCTCGCGAAGGCGCCCCTCGAGGTAATCGAGCGCCTCTTCGTTCTCGAGGTCGTGGCGAGCCACCAGCAGCTCGATGCCGCGGCCGGCGACGCGGAACCGCCCATCTCCCTCCGGGATGACGTCGAACCCCTCCTCCTCGCCCGGGCGGTAGACGCGGTGCTCCGCCTCGAACTGACCGTCGCTCGCCGCGGCGGCGGTCGCCTCCTCCGGAAGCGCGGCGAAGATCGCCTGCGTCAGCTGATCGAGGCCGGCGCCGGTCGCGGAGGAGATGCCGAGCACCTCGATTGCCTGCGAGCCATGCCGCTCACCCCAGTCCGACACCGCCCGTTCGGCCGCCTCCTCGGGAACCAGGTCGATCTTGGACAGCGCGATGATCTCCGGCAGGCCGTCGAGCCCCGCGCCGTAGCCGGCCAGCTCGCCGCGCACGGTCTCGTAGTTCGTCTCCGGATCCCCCTCCGGCGGCGCCACCTCCACGAGGTGGACGAGCAGCCGGCATCGCTCGAGATGGGCGAGGAACTCGTGGCCGAGGCCGGCGCCCTCCGCCGCGCCCTCGATCAGACCCGGGATGTCGGCGAGCACCAGCTGCCGGTCCTCCAGCTCGATCGTGCCGAGATTCGGCTCGACGGTCGTGAAGGGGTAGTCGGCGACCTTCGGATCGGCCCTGGTGATGCGCGCGAGCAGCGAGGACTTGCCGGCGTTCGGGAGCCCGACCAGACCGACGTCGGCCAGCAGCTTCAGCCGCAGCTCCACCTCCCCGGACTCGCCCTCCAGGCCGCGTTCGGCAAAGCGCGGCGCCTGGCGGGTGGAGGTTGCGAAGCGCTTGTTGCCGTGGCCACCGGAGCCGCCCCGGGCGATCACCAGCCGCTGCCCATCGGCGAGCAGCTCCGTCTCCGAGCCGTCGAGCCCGTGGACCACCGTCCCCGGTGGGACGGGGATCACCCGGTCGTCGCCGCTCTCGCCGTGCTGCCGCTTTCCCTTGCCGTGCTCTCCCCGCCCGGCGCGGAAGTGCCTGCTGCGGCCGAGCGAGGCGAGGTCCCGGCGCTGCGCGTCGCAGACGAGCACGACGTCGCCGCCGCGGCCGCCGTCGCCGCCGTCCGGCCCGCCGCGCGGAACGTGGGCCTCACGGCGAAAGCTGACCACGCCGTTGCCGCCGCGGCCGCCCTCGACATGGATCTTGGCTCGATCGAAGAGCATGGGGCGAAGTTAGATGCGGCGGCGGCTTTTGTGGCCGCCGGTGGTGGCGAAGCCGGGAAGCGCCACGCGTCAGTCAACCAGTGCCGGCGGCGGGCTTCGGCCGGGTCAACCTGAGGCGCCGGCGCTTCCGCTCTCCCGCGCCCTCCGCCTCCCGGGCGCCGAGGTCGAAGTAGAGGAGCGTGCGGCCGATCGCGATGTAGGGGATGAGCAGGGCGAAGACGATCGAGCCGATCAGGTTGACCAGGACCGCCGAGAGGTTGGCGAAGATCAGGAAGAAGCCGAGCACGGGGCCGGTGACCACACCGAGCACGGAGAGGAAGCCCGCGACCAGGACCGTGCGCCAGAAGTGGCCGCGCACGAGGGCATGGCTTCCCTTCAGGGCCTCCCGGATCGAGCAGTCCTTGAAGAGGATCTCCTGCTGGACGAGCTGCCAGGCGACGTAGAAGTAGATGCCGAAGGGGATGCCGATCAGGGTGAAGATCATCGCGACCACCAGAACGGTCACGAGCAGCTGCCCGCCGACGACGCGCCAGAGCCGCTCGTAGATCGCCCGAAAGGAGGCCCTCAACCCGGTGTCCCCGCCCTGATCGAGCTGGCGCATGAAGGCCACCACGGCGCCCGAGACGAAGGCGAAGCCGATCGGGTCGGCGATGCCGCCGATCGAGCCGTCGAACCTGAAATCCGCGCCGCCAGGGCTGATCGAGACCGTGAAGTCCTGGCTGCCGTTGAGCTGGATGAACAGGTACTGCAGTCCCTGGATCGCTCCGAGGATCAGAAACCCGACCAGGGCGATGAGCAGCATGATCCGCCAGTGGCGGCCGTAGAGCTGGCGCGCGCCGCGGACCAGCTGCCCGAAGCTCCAGGGATGCCTGAGGGTGGAGAGATCGACCGGGCGCCAGCGGGTGAACAGCGGCGGCACGACGATCAGCAGGAGCAGAGCCAGCCCCAGGCCGATCGCCCCGAGGGTCGTCTTCGCCTCGAGGTTGATGAACTCCGAGACGCCCTCGATCGCGCCGCAGAACGCGGTCGAGGCGGCGGGGCCCAGGATCGCTCCGCCCGGTAGCCGGGGGCTGTCCTGGCGGACCCCGTCCATCCAGGTGAAAGGCCGCAGCCACTGCTTCTTGGTGGTCGGACCCTGCGGCCCGATGTTGAAACCCTTCTCGCGCTGGCCCCAGTGGCCCACGTAGCTGAGCCACTGGAAGTCGCTTCCCGGCGCCGCGGCCGTGGGCACGATGACCGGCGCGGGGTCAGACCGGATCAGAGGCTCGGAGGTGTTGTCGCATCCCACGCCGGAGCCGTGCGACCCGTTCTCGATGTAGATCGCGTTGTCGTAGAAGGTCGCGTGTGACCCGGCGGCGGAATAGACGATCGGGTGGTTGCCGTCCTTCTGGACCTTCTTGTCGCTCCAGTCGGCGCGCTCCCCCCCGGCGTGCTGGAACAGGGCGACCTTCGAGGGCCCCTTGGCCAGCGCCTCCGCGGGGGTGTCGGCGTCGAAGGCGATCTGCATGCCCTCCCAGTCGCCCTCGTGAAGGTCGTTGAACTGGTTGAAGTAGTAGAAGAAGAAGTACTGGACGACGATGCCGGTGTAGCCCGGCTCCGTTGCGATGTGGGCGTAGGTGATCGCCGGCGCCTTGCCCTCGTCCCTCAGTTTCTTGTAGTCGGTTCCGTAGTCGCAGCCGGCGTCGAGGGGATCCCCTGGGAGATCGAGGTAGTAGTCGTCACCCAGTCCGGCGACGTCGGCGGCGGTTGGGGCCCTCTTGACCAGCACGTCCTTGCCGTTGACGTAGTGGAGGAGCCGCACCGCCGGGTTGCCGAGCACGGTGTCCACCGTGGTCGGCGGGTTGAACTGCTCCTCCCTGATGTTGCAGTTCTTCGAGTCCGTCTGCTTGCGCAGCATCAGGATCGGCGCGTACGCCGAGACGAGCTGTTGCTGCTCTGTGGACGAGGCGGCCTCGGCGCTCGCCGCGGCGAAGGCGCTTGCGGACGCGGCAATGACGAGGCACGTCGCCAACCTTCCTGGCCGGCGGAGCACGGGGTCAAGCTAACAGGGCGTCAGGCGCCGAACCTCCGGGTTTTCCCGCGCCCTATGCGAGGGTCGGTACGGGCTCGGCGCGAGCGGAGTCGTGGCGGCCGCCGCCTTGACGAAGCTCCGGAACAGCCGTCCGTGCTCGGGCGTCTCCCCCTCGGCATGCCACTGCACGCCGATCACGAAGCCGCGGTTGATCGCCTCGATCCCCTCGACGATCCCGTCCGGCGACCAGGCGACGGCCCGCAGCTCGCGGCCGAGCTCGTCGGCCGCCTGGTGGTGGTAGGAGGGAACGTCGAGCGCGGTGGCGCCCAGGGCCTCGGCGAGCAGGCTGTCGGGCTCGATCTCCACCGAGTGGGCGACATCGGGCCCGTAGTCGCCCGGGCGATGATCTACCTCTCCCCCGCCCTCGGGCAGGTGCTGGAAGAGAGTTCCCCGCCGCGCGACATTGAGCGCCTGGGCGCCGCGGCAGATCGCCAGGATCGGCAGGCCGCGCCGGTCCGCGGCGCGGGCCAGCGCGATCTCGGCCAGATCGAGCTCGCGCCAGGTCGGGCCAAGCGCCGGGTGGGGATCGGCGCCATACGCGGAGGGATGGATGTCAGGCCCGCCGGAGAGGCAGAGGCCGCTGAGGCGCTCCACCAGCGGAGTGATCGCCTCCGGCCCAAGTGGAGGAATGGCGACCGGGATTCCGCCGGCGCGCTCGATCGCCTTCAGGTAGGTGAGCCCGAGCGCCATCTCGGGACGCGGGGGCTCGCCCTCCGCGGCCCGGCGAACCTCCGCGGCGACACGAACCTCGGAGGTGGTGACGCCGATCAGCGGGCGAGTCGCCATCCATCAAGGCTAGGAAAAGCCCCAGCCCGCGAACACCGCCCGGCTGTCCAAAGCTGCCGGACAGCCGGTCCAGCGCGCTCTAGGCCTGCTCGCCGATGCTGAAGTTGACCTGATCGCCGACGATGGTCGCGTCCAGCTCCTTGTCCTCGAGGATCGCCGCGGCGCTCGGCTCCACCGCTACCGCGACCTCGTCGCCCTCGACGATCTTGTCGTCGGGCGGGGCCTCCTCGATGACCGACACCGTCAGGCCGGAACCGGGTGTGGACCCGTCCTGCGGCTGTGGGCTGATGCGGAACATCGAGCCGTCGGGCACATCCGACGCGTCGAGGATTCCACGGATGGCATTCGATGCCTCTGGCGTGATCGTGAGCACGGCCCACCTCCTGGTCGAGAGCGTGAGCTTTCCCGGTTACCCGACATCCCGGCCGGGAAACGCCTACTGGTGCCTAGTTGCTCTCGACGACCGAGATCGTGCGGCCGCGGCGTCCGGTGCTGAACTGGACGACGCCCGGCCGCGTGGCGAAGATCGAGTGATCCCGGCCGATGCCGACGCCGTCGCCGGGCCGGAACCGGGTGCCCCGCTGGCGGACGATGATCTCCCCGCCGTTGACGGTCTGGCCGGCGAAGACCTTGACCCCGAGGTACTTCGGGTTGGAGTCGCGGCCGTTCCGGCTCGATCCGAGTCCCTTCTTATGAGCCATCGCTGGCTTCCTCCTTTGCTGAGCCGGCTTCTTGGCACCAGTGGCTGCCGGCTTTCTGCTGAGCATCTTCACGTCGGTGATCTCCAGGCGGGTGAGCTCGGAGCGGTGCCCCGCGCGCTTGCGGTAGCCCTTCTTGGCCCGGTACTTGAAGACACGGATCTTCGGGCCGCGCTCGTGGCCGGCGACCTTCGCCTCGACCTTGACCTTCTCGAGGTCCTTGCCCAGCACCATCTCCTTGTCGCGGAACGCGACGGCGCGGAGGTCGACCTTGTCGCCCTCCTTTGCGGTCAGGCGATCGACGAGGAGGGTCGAGCCCTTCTCGACGCGGTACTGCTTGCCGCCTGTCTCGATCACTGCGTAGCTCATCAAACGTCTTTCCTGATTCGGCGGCGGTGTTTGTGGCCGCCGTTGATGTTGGTCTCCACTCGACTAGTTCTTGCTGCCACCGCCGGCACGGGAACGTCGCCTTCCGCCCCTGCTTCCGCGACGCCGGCGCCCACCGGAGGCCGAGGATTCTAGCTTCTCGCCACCATTTCCATTGGCCCCCGGCTCGACCACGTTTCCCTCGCTGTCGAGCAGCAGGGCGGTCGCGGCGGAGCGCCCGACGCTCTCGATGCGCACCATCCGCTGCTCGCCCACGTGGGGGCCCGCCCCGGTCACGCTGACGATGTAGGAATCGACCCGAGCGACCGCATCGTCGACGTTGTACATGTGCGGCTCCTCGATCGAGACCAGCACCTCCTCTCCAACCTGGAAGGGCAGTGCTCGCTCCTCGATCTCGTCGCGCCCGCCGCTCTCGACCACGTGGAACGTGTCGAGCGGCAGAGCGTCGCCGCCCTCGAAGTGGAAGCGCTTGCCGGTCTCCTCCTCGAGGTCCGTGAGGCCGGAATCGGGTGAGAGCAGCTCGGCGGCCACCCTGGGGTTGACCCTGACCAGGTAGGCCTCCGGGTCCGGGTTCTCGTCCACGACCTCCTGGAGCTGGCGGACGATCGAGATCGCCACCGTCTCCTCCGAGTTGACGACGCCCTCGCCGTCGCAGGTCGGGCAGCGCTTGGTGAGGATCTCGCGGACCCCGTCGGTGACGTTCTGGCGGGTCATCTCGACCAGGCCGAGCGGTGAGACCTCGACCACATAGGTCTTGGTCCGGTCCTCATCGAGGGCCGTCCGCAGGGTCTTCAGCACCTGGTCGCGGTTCCGGGCCCGCGCCATGTCGATGAAGTCGATGACGATGATGCCGCCGATGTCGCGCATCCGAAGCTGCCGGACGACCTCGTCGGCGGCCTCGACGTTGACCTTGGTGATCGTGTCCTCCAGGCGGCCCTTGCCCTTGCCGGTGAAGCTCCCCGTGTTGATGTCGATGACCGTGAGAGCTTCCGCATAGTCGATCATCAGGTAGCCGCCCGAGGGGAGGTCGACGCGGCGGCTGAGCACGGAGTCGAACGCCTCCTCGACGCCCCACTTCTCGAGCGGCGACTCCTTGCCCTTGTAGAGCTCGACGCGCTCGGCAAGCTCGGGCGCGGTGCGCTGGAGGAACTTGGTGACGCGCTCGTGCTGCTTGGGGTCGTCGATGATCGCCCCCTCGAACTCCTCGACCAGGACGTCGCGGACGACGCGGATCGAGAGGTCCGCCTCCTGGAAGACCATCTGGCCCACATCGGACTTCTCCGCGCGCTCGGTGACCACCTCGTTGAGGCGGTGCAGGTAGGCGATCTCGCGGACGAAGTCCTCCTTCTTCGCGCCCTGGGCGGCGGTGCGGACGATCACGCCGCCGTCGCCGATGTCCACCTTCTCGATCAGCTTGCGAAGGCGGGTGCGCTCGCCGTCCGGGAGGCGCTTGGAGACGCCGATGCCGCCTCCCTGCGGCATGTAGACGAGGTAGCGGCCCGCGATCGACAGCTGCATGGAGAGCCGCGCGCCCTTCGTCTTCAGCGGGTCCTTGACGACCTGGACGATGATCTCCTGGCCGGGCTTGATCAGCTCGTCGATCCGGCGGCCGCGACCGCGGCCGCGCTTGGGGACCGCCTGCCCTCCGGGCAGGACGATCTCGTCGACGTGGAGGAAGCCGTTTCGCTCCAAGCCGATGTCGACGAACGCCGCCTCCATCCCGGGCAGGACGTTGTCGACCTTGCCCTTGTAGATGTTGCCGACGATCGACCGGCGGCCGCGACGCTCGACGTAGAGCTCGGCCACCTTCCATTCATTTGTCGGGCTCGCCTTCTTGCGGCGCTTGCCCTCGGTGGGGCTGCCCTTTGCCTCGAGCACGGCGACGCGGGTCTCACCGCGATCGACGCTGACGAGGATGTTCTTCTTCATGTGTTTCCTTTCTTCGGCGCGAGCGGCACAGCCCACAGGTACGCGGGACCGCCGTGGGCGGATCCGGGTACGGGGGTGTTGGTGTGGGTGTGCTCTCGGTGGCTCAGCGCAACAGTGGGATAGGCGCCCTGCTGCGCGTGTTGGAGCTGAGCCGCGCTTGTGCGTGGATGCTCTGTAGGAGCCCGATCGCCAGGAAGGTGGCAAGCACCGAGGATCCCCCGTAAGACATCAGGGGCAGGGTGATGCCGGTAACCGGCATGACGCCGAGGGTCATGCCCACGTTGACCAGGATCTGGAACATGAGCATGGCGGCGATGCCGCCGGCGATCAGGGTCCCATACAAGTTCTTGGAGAGCGTCGGAATGCGCAGCATTCTCCAGATGAGCAGGGCGTATAGGGACAGTACGAATGCGGCTCCCGCAAAGCCGAAGCGCTCCCCGATCACGGCGAACACGAAGTCCGTGTGCCGCTCGGGGAGGAACAGGAGCTCGGTCTGAGTCGAGCTGTCGCCGCGTCCGGTCTTCTCGCCGGATCCAATCGCGGTGACGCTCTGGTTGACCTGATAGCTCGCGTCGCTCGGGTCATTGCTGGGATGTAGAAATGAAGTCAACCGGTCCTGCTGATAGCCGTGAAGCGGGCTCGGCAGGCCGGTCGCCGGGGCGATGAGGAGGACGAAGCTGACCGCGAGGGCCGCCAATCCACCGATGGCCGCGAAGTGCGGCCAGGGCACCCCGGCTAGGAAAAGAATTGTCAGTGTGATGGCCACCAGCACGATTCCCGTGCCGAGGTCGGGTTGCAGGAAGACGAGTCCGGCCGGGGCCAGCCCGAGCGCCAGGATGCGAAGCGTCTGGCGGACTGGGGTGCCGCGGCGGGTGCGCTCGATCACGAACGCCGCTAGGGCGACGACGAGCAGCAGCTTGGCCAGCTCCGATGGCTGGAAGCGGAAGTAGGGCAGCTCGATCCAGCGGCGCGAGCCGCGGGCCGCCGCCCCGAACAGCAGCACGAGGCAGATCGACCCGATCATCAGCGAGTAGATGCCGACCCGGATCTCCCGGAAGCGGGAGTAGTCGATCTTCGCGACCGCGAACATCAGGGCGATGCCGATCAGCGCGTAGATCCCCTGCCGCATCGCGAAGAACAGCGGCTGGCCCGGAACGTCGTTGGGCGTCGCCACCGCGAGGGTGAAGCAGCTGAACGCGACCAGGGCGAGCGCAGCGCCGAGCAGGACCCCGTCGAAGTAGGCGAGGCCAAGGCGCTCGCCGACGCGGGCGCGGGTTGGTCTGAGCGTGAGTGGTGCTGCCTCCATGGCTACGCGGCGCTCTTGAAAGGGCCGCGCACACTCAGGGTAGAGGTCCCGCGGGATCCCGCCGGCATCACTCCTGCGTCTTTCCGGTGCCGGCCGTGGGCGTGATCGGCAGGTTGAAGTAGTGCTCGAGGATCCGGGCGGCGACCGGCGCGGCGGTATCGACGCCGAACCCGCCCCGCTCGAGCGTCACCGCAACCACGATTTGCGGGTTCTTCGCGGGCGCCACCGCGATGTACCAGGACTGGTCCGGCTGGTTCGGCCTCTGCGCGGTCCCGGTCTTGCCCGCGATCTGGAAGGGGAAGTGGCCGAAGACCGGGTACGAGGTCCCGCCCGGCTCCATCGCGGCACGCGTGAGGCCGGTCATGATCGTGTCGCGGGTGGACGGGGAGATGTGCATCTGGCGGCGAATGGCCGGCCGGACCTCCTCCATCACCCTGCCGGTCGCGCTCTCCACGTCGTCGCCGAGATGCGGCCTGACGACCTTGCCGCCGTTCGCCAGCGCCGCGTAGGCGACCGCCATCTGCAGCGGATCCGCCTCGAGGTCTCCCTGGCCGACCGCCAGGTTGATGTTGTCGCCCGCGCTCCAGGGACGGTCGGTGAGGTGCTCGTGGTAGAGGCGGTTGCGCCAGGCGGGGTCCGGGATCAGGCCGTCGACCTCCGCAGGCAGGTCGATCCCGGTCTTCTCGCCGAGCCCGTACTGGCGCGCCCAGTCCTGGATCATGCCGCCCCCCTTGGAGGTCTTCGCGTGGAGGCCCAGGTTGTAGAAGTAGACGTCCGAGGAGACCTTGAGCGCGTCGCTCATGTCGATCGGCCCGTTGATCGCGTGTCCCGCGTTGTGCAGCGTCTGGATGTCGACCTTGAGCGTGCCGGTGTCGTTGAAGATCGTGTTCGGGGAGATCAGGTGGTCCTGAAGGGCGGCGGTCGCCGTGATCGGCTTGAAGGTAGAGCCGGTCGGATAGAGCCCCTGGATGGCGCGGTTGGCAAGCGGCGCATCGGTCTTCTGCGAGGTGAGAGCCCGGTACTGGCGCTGGGTGATCGGGTGGGTGAAGATCGACGGGTCGAAGCTCGGGGCCGAGCCCATCGCCAGGACCTCGCCGTTCTGGGCGTTCATCGCCACGAAGGCCCCCGGCAGCCCGAACGAGTCGAGCGCTCCCTCCGCGTAGCTCTGCAGGCCGGAGTCGATCGTGAGTCGGACGTCGTCGCCGGCCTGCGCCGGCCTGCTCCTGAGCTGTTCCGTCGGCCGGCCGAGGGCGTCGACCTGCACACGGTCGGTCCCGGCCCTGCCCCTCAGAAACCGGTCGTACTCGTACTCGATCCCGGACTGGCCGACGGTGTCTCCCTGGTGGAGGCCCGCGTAGCGCGGCTCCTTGAGCTGCTCGGCGGTCACCTCGCCGACGTTGCCGAAGAGATGGGCCGCGACGTTCCCGTCCCTGTACTCGCGGGTGAACACTCGCTCGACGCTCACCCCGGGGAAGCTCGACTGGTTCTCCCGCAGGTAATAGACCTTGTCGACGCCGAGCCCCTTCTTCAGGATCAGCGGCCCGCCGGGCGCAGCCCTGTCGCCGCCGGTGAGCGCCTTGTGGATCTCGGGCATCGTCATTCCGGTGACCGTCGAGAGCTGATGGAGCTCCCGGGAGCGCGTGCGGCCGGGGCCCGGCAGATCCTCGGGGCTGACCTCGACGGCGAGCTCGGTGCGGTTCGCCACCAGCACCTTGCCGTTCCGGTCGAGGATGTCGCCGCGAGGGGCCTGCACGCGGATCTCGCGGATCCGGTTGTCGTTGGCCTCCGTCCGGTACTTGTCCCCCGAGAGAATCTGCACGTACCAGAGGCGGAGGAAGAGGACGGAGAAGATCGCGATCGCGAGCCCGGTCAGGATCGAGATCCTCAGTGCGAGCGGAGAGGTCCGCCTCTCGGGCTCGGATTCGGGTGTGCGCAGATACATCACGGCTAGATCACCTAGGGCGCCTCGACGGCCCGCGGCCCGGTGGGACGCCTGGCCGTCCGTCGCTCGTCGACGAGCGCGGAGCGCACGGACAGTCTGACGAGCAGGAGGACGGGAATCGCGAGAGCCGCGCCGAGCATGCTCTTCAGGACCGCATCACGCACGACCAGGAAGCTGACATTCGCGTCCACGCCCGTGCCGATCTGGATGGCCGCGATCACCAGCGCGCCGAGCAGGGTCAGCGCGGCGCCGAGCAGCGCGACCGCGCCGCGGGTCGGACGGCCGACGGTCTCGCGGTAACGCCCCGCGACGTAGCCCACGGAGAGCAGGGTGAGCGCGAACCCGCCGAGGGTCTCGAGCAAGAGGCAATCCATCAGCAGGCCCACCGAGAACCCGAATACCGCCCCGGTCAGGCTCCCGCCCAGCACGCCCACCGAGAACACGACGAGCAACACGACGTCGGGATTGGTGGCGAAGACGTCCATCTTCGAGAAGCAGACGACCTGTGCAACCGCGGCCAACGCGCCGAGCACGGCCAGCCGGGCGATGATGCCGGGCGTGAGGATCATCCGCCGCCCTTTCCGGAATGGGTCGTCAGCACTTTGACGAAGTCCATGTCGCGGAGGTCGGCGAACGGCGAGAGGTGCACGCGCTGGTAGGCCTGCTGCTCCTCCACGGTGGCGTGGGTGATCTTCCCGATCGGGATCCCGGGCGGGAAGATCGACCCCAGGTTTCCGGTCGAGAAGCCGGCGGTGACGACCATCTGCCCCTCGGCGATCTGCGATCCGCGCTCGAGGAAGTCGAGCTGCAGGTCGTTGGGGTTGCCGACGTTGGGCTCCACGACACCGGTGGCCCCGCTCGGCTGCACCCGCGCGGTGACGGCGCTGTCGGCGTCCGTGATCAGGGTGACCTGAGCGGTGTTCGGGGTCGTCTGGGTGACCTTCCCTGCCAGGCCCTGGGCGGCGACCACCGGGTCGTCCACCCGCACGCCGTCACTGGAGCCGCTGTCGATGGTCACGGTCGAGTACCAGACCGTCGGCGAGCGCCCAACCACCCGGGCCGTGACCGGTTTCGTGCCGTCGGGGACGATGCCGCCGCTGGTCAGCTCGTTCAGCGCTGAGAGCTCCTTTGCCTCTGCCTGCTGGGTCTGCTGCCGCGCGAGCTGGTCGCGGAGGGTCGCCACCTGGTCCTGCAGCCGTGCCTTGTCGCCGCGCGCGTCGAAGGTCTCGTGGAACCAGTTGACGGTGTCGCGGACGGGTTTGAGCGCGCGGTCGGCCACGCCCTGGAGCGGGGAGAAGATGGTCGAGACCACGTTCTCCGCGCCATGCAGCGGCCCCGCGTTGCCCTCGCGGTAGTAGAGGCTCAGCAGTGTCAGTGAGGCGGCGACGAGGAGCAACAGCACCGCCCGTCGACGGCGCACCTGCTTGCGGTACATGTCTTCCCGTTATTCGAGGGTGCTCTGAGGCGCAGCCGAAGAGCAACCCGTTTTGTGGCGAAGCCGTGCATTTCTGGACGCGGCGAGCGTAGCGTCTAGCTTCAACGGCACTGAAAGAGTTCCCCCCCACCTCAATCCCGTGCCTGGGCGTGGACGCTCTGCAGCAGACCGAGCGCCAGGAACGTGCCCAGCACGGACGAGCCCCCGTAGCTGATCAGGGGAAGCGTGATCCCGGTGACGGGCATCAGGCCGAGGTTCATGCCGACGTTGACGATCACCTGGAAGACCAGCATCGCCACCACCCCGCCGGCGATCAGCGTCCCGTAGAAGCTCGATGAGATCCGGATCACCCGGATCGCCCGCCAGAAGAGAACCGCGTAGAGGAAGACCACGAAGGCGGCGCCGAGGAAGCCGAAGCGCTCGCCGATCACCGCGAAGATGAAGTCCGTGTGCCGCTCCGGCAGGAAGAGGAGCTCCGTCTGTGTGGCGTCGTTGCCTCGCCCGACCCTCTCGCCGGAGCCGACCGCGATCACGGCCTGGTTCACCTGGTAGCTGGCGTCCCTCGGGTCGTCGCTCGGGTGCAGGAAGGCGGTGAGGCGGTCCTGCTGGTAGCCGTGGAGGAAGCTGACGCCCGCCGCGGACCCGGCCGCATACGCGCCTCCGGCGATCAGGGCGACGGCTGCGCCGATCGCGGCGAAGTGCTGCCACGGGATGCCCGAGATGAACAGGATCGTCAGCGCGATCGCGACCAGCACGATCCCCGTCCCGAGATCGGGCTGCAGGAACACCAGCGCCGCCGGGGCCAGCCCGAGACCCAGCAGGGTCACCGTCTGGCGAAGCCCGAATGGCCTCCTGACCCTCTCGAAGACGAACGCCGCCAGCGACAGGCAGAGCAGAACCTTCGCGAGCTCCGACGGCTCGAACTGGAAGAACGGCAGGTTGATCCAGCGGTTCGAGCCCCGTACGGCGGTCCCCACCAGGAGCACCAGCGCGATGGACCCGACCATCGCCGCGTAGATGGTCAGCCTCAGGTCGCGGAAGCGCGTGTAGTCGATCCGGCTGATCGCGAGCATCAGCACGACTCCCACCACTGCGTAGAGGGCCTGGCGCTCGACGAAGTACAGGGGACGCCCGGCGATCTCGTCCCGGGTCGAGGTCGCGAGGGTGAAGACGCTGAACGCGATCAGGCCGATGGAGGCTCCGAGCATGACGCCGTCGACTCCGGTCAGGCCCAGCCGCTCGGCCAGCGGCCTGCGCGGTGCGATCGTCAGCGAGGGCTTCGCGGCTTCCATCAGCCGGGCCCCGCGGCTCTGGCGGCGGCGGCGTTGACGCCGCCGGCCGCGCCGCTGTTGAGATTGAAGTAGCGCTCGAGGATGGTGCGCGCAATCGGCGCCGCCGACTCGACCCCGAACCCGCCCCGTTCGACCGTCACGGTGACGACGATCTGCGGGTTGTTGTAGGGCGCGATCACGCCGTACCAGGACTGGTCCTGCTGGCCATCACGCTGTGCCGTTCCCGTCTTGCCGGCGACCGGAATGGGGAAGCTGCCCATCACCGCGTCCGAGGTTCCGCCCGCCTCGTCGGCGGCCCGGTGCATGCCCCCCAGGATCACGTTCCGGGTCTCCTCCGATATGTGCAGGTGGCGACGCGGCGCCGGCTTGATCCGCCGGACGGTCCGGCCGTGGATGTCCACGATCCGCCCGCCGACGTGCGGCGTGACGAGCGTGCCGCCGTTGGCGAGCGCTGCGTAGGCCCGGGCCAGCTGCAGGGGCGTCACCTGGACGTCGCCCTGCCCGACCGCCAGGTTGACGTTGTCGCCCTGCGTCCAGGGCCGGTCGATGTACGGATTGGAGTGATCGCGGTAGACGCGGTTGCGCCAGGCCGGCGTCGGGATCAGGCCGGCGGTGGCGTCCGGGATGTCGATCCCGGGCTTCCGGCCCAGCCCGTACGCGCGGGCCCAGTCCTGGATCTGGCCGCCGTTGCCGCTCGCGCTGGCGTGCAGCCCCAGGTTGTAGAAGTAGACGTCCGAGGAGACCTTCAGCGCGGTGCTCATGTCGACCGGTCCGTTGGCGGCACCGCCCGCGTTGTGGAGGGTGATCCCGCCGATGTCGAGCGAGCCGGTGTCGTCGAAGATCGTGCTCGGCGAGATCAGGTGGTCCTCCAGCGCGGCGGTCGCGGTGATGGGCTTGAAGGCGGACCCGGTCGGGTAGCCGCCCTGGTCGGCGCGATCGACGAGCGGGTCGCCCGGGCGGTTGCCGAAGGCGTCGTACTGCGCCTTCGTGTGCGGCCGCGTGTAGAAGGACGGGTCGTAGGTGGGATAGGAGCCCATCGCGAGGATCGCGCCGGTGCGCACGTTCATCGCCGCGAAGGCGCTCGGCAGCCCCTTGGCGCGGAGCGCCGCCTCGCCAACCGCCTGCAGGCCCGCATCGACGGTCAGGCGCAGGTTGTCGCCAGCTCGCGCCGGCCGGCTGCCGAGCTGACCCCTCGGGCGGCCCAGGGCATCGACCTGGATCCGCTGGCTTCCGGCGGTGCCGCGGAGGAACTTGTCGTAGGTGTACTCGACGCCCGCCTGGCCGATGATGTCGCCGGGCTTCAGCGTCCGATACGCCGGCCTGGTCAGCTGATGCGGGGTGATCTGCCCGACGAGGCCGAGTATGTGGGCGGCCAGCGAGCCGTCCTTGTACTGGCGGACATAGGTGCGCTCGACGCTGACGCCCGGGAAGCTCTCCCTGTTCTCGAGCATGTAGAAGAGCAGGCGGCGGTCAACCCCCTGCCTCAGCACGACCGGGTATCCGGCGTACTGCGGCGTCTCGCGGACCCTGCGGCGGATCGCTCCCTGTGAGAGCCCCAGCAGGCTCCCGAGCCGGCGGAGCTCGGCCCGGCGCTCTGCATGCGAGCTCGGCAGGTCGGAGGGCCTCAGCTCGAGGGTCATCACAGTCCGGTTGTCAACCAGGACCCTGCCCGTCCGGTCGAGGATCTCTCCCCGCGGCGGGTGCACCCGCACGTCGAGAACGCCGTGGTCGTTGGCGAGCGCGCGGTAGTGCTCGCCGGAGAGGATCTGCAGCGACCAGAGCCTCAGGGTCACCATGGCGAGGGCCGCGATCACCACGGCGGTCAGGACAGCCACTCGGAGCATTGAGGCGATTGGTCAGGCGCGGCGGGATGTCCTCTGGGCGCTGTAAGAGGTACATGGCCGCGATTCCCCCTTAGCTGGTCCTCACCTCAGAACCGCCTCCGCACCCGCGAGTTCTTCAGCGCTCGCTTGATCGCCTCGAACTCCTCGAGAGCCTGGCCGGATCCGGTCGCCACACAGGTGAGCGGCGACTCGGCGAGCCTTGCGGGCATCTGGCATTCCTCGCTCATTCGCTCGGCGAAACCATGCAGGAGTGCCCCCCCACCGGCGAGCGTCATTCCCCGCTCCATCAGGTCCCCGGCCAGCTCAGGCGGCGTTCGGTCCAGCGTGTCGCGAACGGCGGCGATGATCTGGGCGATCGGCTCGTCGAGCGCCTTGCGTACGTCCGCGGAGTTGAGCTTCACCGCTCGCGGCAGGCCCGAGCCGAGATCCCGCCCGCGGATCTCAATGTCCACCTCCTGACTCAAGGGCGCAGCCGAGCCCGCCTCGTGCTTGAGGTCCTCGGCGGTGCCGTGGCCGATCAGCAGCTGATGCTCTCGCTTGCAGAAGTTGACGATGGCCTCGTCCATCTCGTCGCCGCCGACGCGGATCGACTGGGAGACCACGATGTCGCCGAGCGAGATCACGGCGACCTCGGTCGTCCCCCCGCCGATGTCCACGATCAGGCTGCCGGTCGGCTCGCTGACCGGAAGGCCGGAGCCGATCGCGGCCGCCATCGGCTCCTCGATCAGGTAGGCCTCGCGGGCACCGGCGCCGAGACAGGCCTCCTCGACCGCCCTCTTCTCGACACCGGTCACGCCGGAGGGAACGCAGACCACGACGCGCGGATGCGTGAAGCGGCTGTGGTTGGCGCGCTTGATGAAGTACCGCAGCATCGACTCGGTCACCTCGAAGTCGGCGATCACGCCGTCCTTCAGCGGCCGCATCGCGTTGATCGTCGACGGCGTGCGGCCGAGCATCAGCTTGGCCTCCGCCCCGACGGCGTGGACCTCCCCGGTGCCGACGTCGACCGCCACGACCGAGGGCTCCGAGAGCGACGATGCCCCGGCCCCGGACGTAGACGAGCGTGTTCGCCGTTCCGAGGTCGACGGCCATGTCGCGAGCAGGGGATATGGAGGTGAGCAAGTTCATGTGGATACCCAGAAACGGCAAGTCGAGCCCAGCCTAGCGGCTCGCCCTAAATGCCCAAAATGGGCGAAAACTCAGGTCGCTAGGTCGTCACGAGTTCCGGAGCGAGCCGCAGCAGCAGCCCAACCGGCAGACCGATCACATTGGAGACGTCGCCGTCGATTCCGGCGACCAGCGTCGAGCCCAATCCCTGCACCGCGTAGCCGCCGGCCCGCCCCTGCCACTCGCCGCTGGCGAGGTAGCGGTCGATCAGCTCGGGCCCGAGCTCTCCGAAGGTCACGCGAGTGGACTCGACCCCGGTGCGCACCGTGAACTCCCCGTCGACTCGACCGGGGCCAAGCAGCGCCAGGGCGCCGAGAACCTCGTGCGAGCGGCCCGACAGGGTCTCGAGGCACCAACGCGCCTCGCCCTCCAGCGCCGGCTGGCCGATCGCGCGACCGTCGACGACGACCTCCGTGTCCCCCGCGATCACCAGCGTGCCGCTGCGCCGCCGCGCGGCGACCGCCCGTCCCTTGGCCAGCGCGTTGGCGAGCACGACCTCCCGCGGGTCTCCCTCGGTCGTCTCCTCGACCTCTGACGCGATCGCCCTGAAGTCCACACCCAGCGCCTTCAGCAGCGCCCGGCGCTGCGGAGACTTCGAAGCGAGGATTACAGCTCGGGGAACCAGATCCCGATCTCGCGCTCCGACGATTCCGGCGAGTCCGAGCCGTGCACGAGATTGAACGTGACCTCGGTGCCGTACTGGCCGCGGATCGAGCCCGCCTCAGCCTCCACCGGGTCGGTCGCCCCGATCACCTGGCGCGCCGCCTTCACGGCGTTGGGGCCCTCGAGGACCATCGCCACGAGCTCGCTCCCCGTGATGAACTCGACGAGCTCGCCGAAGAACGGCTTGTCCGTGTGCTCCTCGTAGTGAACGTTGGCGATCTCGACGTCGGCCTGCATCAGCTTCAGCGCGACGAGGCGAAGCCCCTTGCGCTCGAAGCGGGCGATCACCTCACCGGTCAACCCGCGCTCGAACGCATCGGGCTTGACCAGGATCAGGGTGCGCTCGGTCGCCATCGGCGCGAGAACCTACAGGTAAGAGGAGTGGCGGGCTTCGCCGCGCACTAGCGGCTGGAGCCGGAAGGGCGTTGCTGGGGGCGCGCCGCCACGGCGGGGCGGTCCTGGCGCCGGGTGGGCCCGTCCGAGCGGGATGAGCCGGCGGCCTGACGCTGGGCGGAGGCGCGGGCCGTTCGCTGGCGGTCGGTGCGGCGCGTCTCGCGCTCCGGCCGTTGCTGCTTGCGGACCTCGGTCTCGCAGTACGGGCAGATCCCCCAGCGCGGGTCGAGCGGCTTGTGGCACTTGCGGCAGGGGTTGCGCAGGCGCCGCTCGCAGTTCGGGCAGCGCAGGTAGGAGCGCTCGATCGGATATTCGCAGTGAGGGCACGACTGCTCGATTCGCTGTCGCAGCTCGAGCTCGGCCGCTCGTAGCTCCAACTCCCGCTCCTCGCGGTCCTCCAGGTACTCCGGCGGGCGCAGGATCGTGTAGACGACCGTGCCCAGGTAGGGAAAGACCGACGCGGCCGTCGCGCAGGCGATCAGCACCGGGTCCTCGATCCGCCGGCGGGCGTCGAGGTATGTCCAGTAGATCAGCGCCAGATAGACGACGATCAGGAAAAGGACAACCAGTTCGACGACTAGGCCGAGGCCGCCGTCAATTCCGAAGAGTGCGAGAGGCATGGGAAATTTGGAGCCGCGAGTGTACGTACTTCCTTATTGGGGCGTGGAACCCTGCCTGGCATTGGAGTCAGAGGCTTGATTTGGCGCCTATAGGAAGAGCAGACCGAACACGTAGCCGAAGGCGAAGAAGACCAGGATCACCACCGCGACGACGATGGCCACCAGGCCCATCATCGTCAGGAGCTCTGAGCGGGCCTCTCTGTCCATAAGCACGCCAGAAGGTAGTGGCTACCGGCCGCGAGCGCGACCCCGCCCCGCGCTTTGGCCAGATCGCGTGCACGCGCCCACGCCTGGACGGGATCCGCCACCGCCTCGGCCGTTACCCCCGCTTTCTCGCATAGCGCGGCGAGCTCGAGCGCCGGCCGCGCTCGCCCACCGGGCCTGCCGGAGCCCTCGATCGCGGCCGGGGGGATCTCCGTGCAGATGAAGTGCGCGCAGGCCTGCGCGAGTCCGCCGACGATGCCGACGGCATCCTTGCCCTCGAGCACGGCCAGGCAGCAGACGACAACGGCGCCACCGGCCAGCCCCGGCAGGGCTTCGGCCAGAGCCCTGGCGCCATCGGGGTTGTGCGCTGCGTCGAAGACCTCCGGCGGGTCCCCGGACACGAGCTGAGCGCGGCCCGGGATCGTGATCTCGCGCAGCCCCACAACCGCATCCGGATCGAGCGGGCCGAAGGCCTGCTCCGCCGCCGACTCCGCCAGGGCGAGGTTCCGGTCCCGGTAGGTGACCGGCTCGCCGTCCGCCTCGACATCGACTCGCACCAGCCGTGCGTGCCGACGCTCGACCTCGCCCGCGATCACCGGCTCGACCTCCGAGGGAACGTCGCCCACGATCAGGGTCGTGTGATCCCTCAGCACCGCGACCTTCTCCGCCGCGATCTCCTCGAGGGTCTCGCCCAGCCACTCGGTGTGATCGAGGCCGACCGAGGTGAGCACCGCGAGCTTCGACGGGATCACGTTGGTGGCGTCGAGTCGCCCGCCGAGCCCGGCCTCGATCACCGCGTACCGGACTCGGGCCGACGCAAAGGCCACGAACGCAGCCGCGGTGAGCAGCTCGTACTGGGTGACCGGGCCCTCCTCCGCCGCCGAGCGGTCCGCCACCTCGGCCGCCTGCTCGACGCGCTCGAGCGCATCGGTGAACGCCTCCTCGGAGATCGGCTCCCCGCGGATCAGGACCCGCTCGCGCCAGGAGAGGATGTGGGGCGAGACGTAGGCGCCGGTCGAGACGCCGTGCGCCTCGAGCAGCGCCGAGGTCATGCGGGTCACCGACGTCTTGCCGTTGGTGCCGACGACGTGGATCGAGGCGAAGCGGTTCTGCGGCATGCCGAGCAATGTGCAGAGCCGCCGCATCCGCTCCAGCCCCAGCTTCCAGCCGAGTACCTCGCGCTTGCGCAGGATCTCTTCGGAGGAGGTGCTTATCCGCCCAGTTCCTCGAGCTCCGCGCGGTAGGCGGCGAGCTTCTCCCGCTCGGCGTCGACCACGTCCGCCGGCGCCTTCGCGACGAAGCCGTCGTTGGAGAGCTTGCCCTCTCCGCGCTTCACCTCGCCCCGCAGCTTCTCGCGGCGCTCCTCGATCCGGGCGCGGACCGCTTCCGGGTCCACCCCCTTCGTCTCGAGCAGCTCGACTCCGCCGACGCTCGCGATCGGCTCGCCCCCGTCCTCCGAGAACTCGACCCTGGCGAGTCTCGAGACCAGCTCGTGCGGCCTGGCCTCGTCGGACCGCGCGGCCAGAACCTGCTTGGCCGGGACTCCCGCCAGATCGCGCCAGCGCCGCAGAGCGCGGGTGAGGGTGATCGCCCGGCCGATCTCCCGCTCGGCGGGCTCATCGATCAAACCGTCGTCGGCCCGAGGAAAGGAGTGGACCACCAGTGCCTCGGAGGGCCGGTGCGGCAGGTACGAGTAGATCTCCTCAGTGACGAACGGCATCAGCGGGTGGGCCAGCGACAGCACCTCCTCCAGTGCCCAGAGCAGGGTCGCCGAGGCGTCCTCGTCGCTGTCGTAGAGGCGGGGCTTGACGATCTCCAGGTACCAGTCGCAGAGCTCCGACCAGAAGAAGTCGTAGAGGTCGAGCGCGGCGTGGGCGAAGTCGTAGGCCTCGATCGACTCCGTCACCGACCGGATCGCGCGCTGCAGGCGCGACGCGATCCAGCGGTCCTCGACGCGATCGGAGCGCGGGCCCGTCTCGACGTCGTCGCGGGCCTCCATCAGGACCAGCCGCGAGGCGTTCCACATCTTGTTGGCCAGGTCGCGGCCCTGCTGGACGCGCGCCTGGGAGAAGCGGACGTCCTGGGTCGAGGTCATGGCGAGCAGGCCGAAGCGCAGCGCGTCGGCGCCATGCTCGTCGATCTCGTCGAGGGGGTCGATGCCGGTGCCGAGGCTCTTCGACATCCGCCGCCCGTCGGGGGCCTGGATCACGGAGTGCACGTAGACGTCGGAGAACGGGACCTCGCCGGTGAACTCGAGCGAGGTCATGATCATCCTGGCGACCCAGAGGGCGATGATGTCCCGGGCGGTGACCAGCACGTCGGTCGGGAAGAACGCGTTGAATTCGGGCGCGTCGGTGTCCGGCCAGCCGAGCGTCGCGTAGGGCCAGAGCGCCGAGCTGAACCAGGTGTCGAGCACGTCCGACTCCTGCTCCCAGCCCTCTCCCTCGGGCGGCTGCTCGCCCACGTGCGTCTCGTCGCCTCGGTACCAGACCGGCAGCCGGTGACCCCACCAGAGCTGGCGGGAGATGCACCAGGGCGGGATCCTCTCCATGGAGTCGAGGTACTGGCGCCGCGCCCCGTCGGGGACGATCCTCACCTTCCCCTCGGTGACGACCTCGATAGCGCGCCTCGCCATCTCGTCCATGCGGCAGAACCACTGGAGGGAGATCAGCGGCTCGATGCGCTCGCCCGAGCGGTGTGAGAAGGGGACCGTGTGCGTATACGGCTCCTCGCCCCTGATCAGCCCCCGCTCGCGGAGCTCCGCGACCACCGCCTTCTGCGCATCGGCCGCGGTCATGCCGCGGAAGCGCTCGGGTGCCTCATCGGTGATCAGCCCGTCCTCACCGATCACGCTGATCGCCGACAGGTCGTGCTTGCGGCCGATCTCGAAGTCGTTCGGGTCGTGCCCGGGGGTGATCTTGAGCGCGCCGGTCCCGAACTCCGGATCGACGTGCTCGTCCGCGATCACCGGCAGGCGCCGGTCGACCAGAGGCAGGATCGCGTGCTTGCCGACGACGCCGCGGTAGCGCTCGTCATCGGGGCTGACCGCGACCGCCGTGTCGGCAAGCATCGTCTCCGGCCGCACGGTCGCGACGATCAGCTCGCCGCCGTCCTCCAGCGGGTACGCGATCTCATAGAGCGTGTCCGTGACCTCTCGGTTCTCGATCTCGAGGTCCGAGATCGCGGAGCCCAGCCCCGGATCCCAGTTGACCATGTAGTTGTCGCGGTAGATCCAGCCCTTGCTGTAGAGCTCGGCGAAGACGCGGTAGACGGCGCTGACGTAGCCCTCGTCGAGCGTGAAGCGCTCGCGGTCGTAGTCGCAGGAAGCGCCGAGGCGCTTGTACTGCTCGATGATCGTGTTGCCGTAGCGGTAGCGCCACTCCCAGGTCTTCTCGATGAACTTCTCGCGCCCCAGCTCCCGCCGCAGCGTCCCCTCATTGGCGAGCTCCTTCTCGACAACGGACTGCGTTGCGATCCCGGCGTGGTCGGTGCCGAGGATCCACATCGTGTTGCGGCCGCGCATCCGGTTGAGCCGGACGAGGACGTCCTGAATCGTTCCGTTCAGGGCGTGGCCCATGTGCAGCGCGCCGGTGACGTTCGGCGGCGGGATCGCGATCGAGAAGTTCTCCGCCGGCGAGCCCTCGGCCGCCGGATGGAACCAGCCTCCCTCGATCCAGCGCTCGAAGACGCGCTCCTCGACCGCGCCGGGGTCCCAGCGGGTGGTCGCCTCGAGCGTTTCGCGGCTGGTCGCGTCCATCGGCGCGATGTTAGTTGCGGCCACGAAGCGGCCGAGCGCCGGGATCGGCAGACTGCAGCTCCGTGGGTCAGGGACGAGACCGCGACGGGCAGCGCCTGAGCAGACGCCGGTTCATCGGAGCCGGTGCAGGCGCGGCAGCCGGTGCCGCGCTCGGCGGGTATCTGCCGCCCGGGGCTCTCGGGGAGCCGGCCGCCGAGGAGGCCAAGGGCGGGAAGCCGAAGAACCGGCGCCGGAGGCGGCGAGCCGACGTGATCGTGATCGGCGCGGGCCTCGCAGGACTGACCGCGGCACGCGAGGTGCTGCGAGGCGGCCACTCGGTCCTCATTCTCGAGGCGCGCAACCGCGTAGGCGGCCGCACCCTCAACCACAAGATCGGCAAGGGCAAGATCGCCGAGGTCGGCGGGGAATGGGTCGGCCCCACCCAGGACCACCTGATGGCGCTCGCCGGCGAGCTCGGCATCGGGACCTTCAAGACCTACAACGACGGCAATAACGTCTACTGGGCCAACGGGCTCCTCACTCCATACAAGTCCGGGGGGCCGCTGGGACCGATCCCGCCCGATCCGACCGCCGTGGCCGAGGTCTTCGCCGCCGTCACCAGCCTGAACAAGATGGCCGGCACCGTGCCGGTCGCGACGCCCTGGACGGCGCCCGACGCCGGCACCTGGGACGGCCAGACGCTCGAGACCTGGAAGCAGGCCAACATGCACGTGCCCAACGCCCGCGCGCTCTTCGACACCGGGATCGGCGCGGTCTTCGCGGCCGAGTCGAGCGATCTCTCCCTGCTCTTCGCGCTCTTCTACATCGCCTCCGCGACCAACGAGACGACGGCCCCGGACCTGAACCGGCTCTTCAACGTCCCCGACGGAGCGCAGGACAGCCGCTTCATCGGCGGCTCCTGGCAGATCTCGAAGCGGATGGCGAAACGGATCGGGAAGAAGCGCATCCTGCTCAAGCAGGCGGCTCGCCGGATCGAGCAGCATCGCCACGGCGTCCGCGTCTTCACCAAGAACCTGACCGCCTCCGGAAAGCAGGTGATCGTCACCGGCCCGCCGGTGATCACCGCCCAGATCCACTACGACCCGCACCTTCCCGCCGACCGCCGTCAGCTTCTCCAGCGCTTCCCGCAGGGCACGACGATCAAGTGCCAGGCGGTCTACGACAGGCCCTACTGGCGGGATTCGGGCCTAACCGGACAGGCGGTGGCGCTCGACGGGCCCGTCCGGGTGACCTTCGACAACTCCCCGCCCGACGGCAGCCCCGGCGTCCTGCTCGGCTTCATCGAGGGAGCGGCCGCTCGCGACTACCAGCGCCGCTCCGCGGGCGAGCGCAAGGCGGCGGTCCTCAATGCCTTCGCCACGTACTTCGGCGAGGCCGCTCGCCACCCGCGCGAGTACTTCGAGATGAACTGGACCCACGAGGCCTGGACCCGCGGCTGCTACGAGGGCTACCTGGGGCCGGGCGCGCTGACCGCCCACGGCACGGCCCTGCGCGCGCCCTTCAAGCGCATTCACTGGGCGGGCGCCGAGACCTCGGACTACTGGTACGGCTACATGGACGGCGCCGTCCGCTCGGGCCAACGGGCCGCCGCGGAAGTCCTGGCCGCCCTCTAGCTCGGCTCTTCGAGCGACTCGAGGACGCCGAGGATCTCTCCGACGCGGCAGACCAGCAGCCGCTCCTCGTCGATCTCGACCCAGACGCCCGCCGATGAGGGAAACACGACGTGGTCGCCTGGCTGGACCGGCATGTCGACGCCGGCGTTCTCCCACCAGTCAAGTCCGGGCCCGACGGCGAGCACGATCCCCTGCTGGGGCGGCGGCTCGTCGGTGCCGGCGGGCACCACGAGCCCGGACCGCCGCATCCGGTCCTGGTCCAGCTCCTTCAATACCACCTGGTCGAACAGGGGCCGGAGCTGGTGCCTGACCGTCTCGACTGGCTCGCGAGAAGAACGCGTGCTCATGCCGACAGGATAAGTCCCAGCCGCCAGAGCGACGCGAACAGACGCTGCGGTCGTCGGGCGGGTGGCGCCGAAATTGACTTTCGACACGCGCCGTTGCGCGTGTCGATCAATTTCGGCGACAGGACCCGCCCGCCGATTCCTAAGCCGTCTGCTCGCCGAGCGCCGGGTCCTCGAGCACCATCTCGTGCTCGCCGGTGGCGTCGGTGACCAGCATCGGGCGCTGGCCCTTCTCGATCGTCTCCTTCGTGACGACGCACTTCTGGACGTCGCCGCGCGAGGGCAGCTCGAACTGCACGTCGAGCAGCGTCTCCTCGAGGATCGAGCGAAGGCCGCGGGCGCCGGTCTCGCGCTCGAGCGCCTTGTCGGCGATCGCGCCGAGCGAGTCGGGCGCAAAGACCAGGTCGATGTCGTCGAACTGGAAGAAGCGGCGGAACTGGCGGGCGAGCGCGTTGCGCGGCTCGGTCAGGATGGTGATCAGGTCGTCGCGAGTGAGCTGGTGGATCGCGGCGACGACGGGAAGGCGGCCGATGAACTCCGGGATCAGGCCGTACTCCATCAGGTCCTCGGGAAGCACTTGCTCGAAGTCCTCGCCGGCGTCCTTGTGGGCGGCGGAGGTGATCTCGGCGCCGAAACCAACGCCGTGATTGCCGATCCGCTTCTCGATCACCTTGTCGAGCTCGCCGAAGGAGCCGCCACAGACGAAGAGGACGTTCGAAGTGTCGATCGTCAGGAACTCCTGGTGCGGATGCTTGCGCCCGCCCTGCGGGGGCACCGAGGCGGTGGTGCCCTCGAGGATCTTCAGCAGCGCCTGCTGCACGCCCTCGCCGGAGACGTCGCGCGTGATCGACGGGTTGTCGGCCTTGCGGGCGATCTTGTCGATCTCGTCGATGTAGATGATCCCCGTCTCCGCCTTCTTCACGTCGAAGTCGGCGGCCTGGATCAGCTTCAGGAGGATGTTCTCGACGTCCTCGCCGACGTAGCCGGCCTCGGTGAGGGCCGTGGCGTCCGCGATCGCGAAGGGGACGTTGAGGATCTTGGCCAGGGTCTGGGCGAGCAGGGTCTTGCCGCAACCGGTTGGGCCGAGCAGCAGGATGTTCGACTTCTGCAGCTCGATCGCGTCCTCGCCCTGCTCCTCGGAGGAGGACATCTGGACGCGCTTGTAGTGGTTGTAGACGGCGACCGACAGCGCCCGCTTGGCGCCCTCCTGGCCCACCACGTACTCGTTCAGGACCTCCCAGATCTCCTTCGGCTTCGGGAGGTTCTCGAGCTCGAATGTCGGGGGAGCGGTGAGCTCCTCATCGATGATCTCGTTGCAGAGATCGATGCATTCGTCGCAGATATAGACGCCGGGTCCGGCGATCAGCTTCTTGACCTGTCGCTGCGACTTCCCGCAGAAGCTGCAGAGGAGCTGCTCGTTGGATTCGGTGGGACGTGCCAGCGGATTACTCCCTCGGTCTCGCTTCGCCCGGCCGGCTCCTTCCTCGCTGAGAAAGCTTAGACGCCCGCCGACCTCGGCCTGACGAAACCTGGTTACGCCGCTGGCAGCCGGTTTCCTGCCACCTTCACATCGGCGCGCCCCTCAGGTGTGGCTCAAACGGGGCGGGATCCCGGGTGGACGGCAAGCAGCTGCCATTTGCCTGGGATCCCCCTCAGCTCGCGCCTGCCGCGGTCGTGGAACTTGACCCCCGAGCCCGTCACCAGGTCGCGAACCGTGCTCGTGACGAGCACCTCGCCGGGGCCGGCAAGGCTGCCGACCCGTGCCCCGATGTGCACGGCGATGCCGGCAAGGTCATCGCCGCGCGCCACGCATTCTCCGGTGTGCAGGCCGGCTCGGATCTCGAGTCCCATGTCTGCGGTCTTGTCTGTGATCGCCTGCGCGCACCGGATCGCCCGAGCCGGTCCGTCGAAGGCCGCGAGGAACCCGTCGCCGATCGCCTTCACCTCGTCGCCATGGAACCGCGCCAGCTCGCCGCGCACCGCCGAGTCGTGCGCTTCGAGGACCTCGTGCCAGCGTCGGTCCCCCATGCTCACCGCCCGTTCGGTCGACCCCACGATGTCGGTGAACAGGATCGTCTTGAGGACCCGGTCGATCTCGCCCTCCTGCCGGGTTCCGGTGAGGAACTCCTCGATCTCGTCGAGGACCTCTTCGTCCCTGCCCAGCGCGCTCTCGTGGAAGTCCCCCGGGTACTCGGAGAAGCGGGCTCCGCGGATGTGCTCCGCGAGGTAGCGGCCGTGCGCGACGTTGATCAGCGGGTCGCCGCTGCGGTGGATGACCAGTGTCGGCACAGAGATCGCGCTGAGAGCGGGACGTGCGTCGATGTACAGGGAGAACCGGTTGGCTGCCGCGGCCATGGCCGGGGTCGCCGAGCTGCGCTCGAAGCGGGCGAATCCGCGCCGCGTGGCCTCGTCATCCGGTGCGTCCTGCATCGCGATCAGCGGCAGGACCCGGCCGTGCCCCCAGCTCACCTCGATCTGATCGCAGAACGCCTCGGCCTCTTCCAGATCGATTCCGTCCGGGTAGTCAGGAGCCCAGGCAAGTCGGGCGAAGGTCGCCCAGAGCACCAGCGCGCTCACCCGCTCGGGATACGTGGCCGCGAACAGCAACGCCATCGGGCCGCCCTCGGACATGCCGACCACGGCGGCTCGCTCGCAATCGGCGGCGTCCATCACCGCCCGCACGTCATCCATCCGCTGCTCGAGGGTGGGCAGCTCCGTGCGGCGATCCGACAGCCCCAGGCCTCGCTTGTCGAAGGTGATCAGGCGTCCGCACCCGGACAGCCTGCGCTGAAGAGGACCCGTCGGGGGTCCCTCCCAGCCGAGCTCGACATGGGACACCGATCCGGCGACGAACACCACATCGCGCCCGCTCCCGACCACCTGATAAGCGATGCTCATGTCGCCGCTCTTCGCGTAACGGGTCTCCGCCCCTCCCCGTCTCGCGGACGCCTCTTCCTCGCGCGCCAGATCGTCTCCGACACGTCTTAGCTTGCGTGCCAGCGCTCTCTCGGCGGCGTGGACGTCAACCGCAGCGGCCGCGGGACCTTCCCTTTTGATGGCCATCGCGATTCCCTTCGCGTTGGGCTCGCCACGGCGACGCCGTGCGAGGCTGATCCAACGATCATCTCGCAAACCCGGGCGGAAAGCAATGCGACGCCGCTGCAAATCTGCTGTAGCGATCCCCAAGGTCCGGAGGAATGGCTTCGGGTAGATCGGTCGGCCGCGAGCGGCAGTTCTATGAGCCGATAGCACCGCTCTGCATGGAACGCAGGGTCCGGAGCGAGCCCGAGGCCACCTCGGCAAGCTCTTAGTTGAAGGGCACGGTGACGGGACCGGGTTGGCGCCGGTACACCGTGAAGAAGTCGCGGTCGTCGGGGCTGAGGTAGCGGCCGTCGGGCTGGTTCGATGGCCCGACCTGCATCGGGCGGAGGCCATGGTGGTGGGTGTAGGTGATCAGGGTGTGCCAGTCGGCATTGATGTCGAACTGCATCGCCCGAACAGCCCCGGCGCGCTGCAGGATCCGGGCGAGCGTGGTCACGGTCATGTCGTTTGCGGCCGCGAAGATCAGGTTGCCGCGGCGGTCGATGCCGACTCCGGTGCGCCAGACGCGGACGGCGTTGCCGACCGTGAAGCCCCACTGCGTGCTGTCGTTCAAGTTGGGGTTGAGGCGCCCGTGCCAGACGATGGGCGGCAGGCTCTGGCGCGACCAGGCAACGTTCGGACCCGCGTTGGGGCCGCCGTTCCACCTCTCGATCGCGACCCGGCCGTCGCGGTAGCCGAGGAGCGTGGCGTTGCCCTTCGCCAGCGGCTCGTTGACTCGGCCGTTGTCGGTGGATCCGTTGTTCACATCTCGGTAGATGAAACCGGCGTTGAAGGTGGCGAGCAGCCGCCTTCGCTGGCTCTCTGGGACCATCGCCGGCCCGCGCACTGCCGCGCTCGGCGGCTCGTAGCGCCCCGGATAGAAGGCGAGAGCGGTGCGCGAGTGGTCGAACCAGGCCAGGTAGGCGACGTTCCGCGGATAGTCGGTCTCGGGGCGGAAGGTCGTCACCAGCACCGGTGCGCCGCCCTTGACCGGCGGGCCGGTCGGCTTCCAGATTCCCTCGCCCTGCAGCGGGTGCCTGAAGACCGGCTTGATCCGCGGAGGCCAGGCGGCCGTCCCGCCGGGCGCCTTCGCGGCCTGGCCGGCCGGCGGCAGGCTCTTCAGCTGCGGGCCGCCCTTCGATGGCGAGTTCCAGGTGTAGTAGATGTGCTCGATCTCATCAACCACCTGATTGCCAAAGGGGATGTCGGCCCTCACCCACTCGACGCTGCGCGCGAAGAACGGAATGCTCGATGGCCGCAGCATCCAGCGCGCGTACGAATAGATCACCGGCGAGAGCAGCACGATGAGGACAGCCACAGCCAAGATTCGCCGGCGTCGCCGCCTGTGTCTGGCCGCCTCAGCTACTCGCCTCTGCTCTCGGCGCGCCGCGATCCGGTTGAGCGGCGCCGAGCCGGGCGCTGAGTCAGCCGCATCCCGCGGGCCACTCAGGACAGGACCAGCGCCAGACCGCCGCAGACCGTCCATTCGAGTCACCCTAGGCTCGATCGACCAAGAGAGGCTAAGGCGGCGATTAGAAGGCGCTTAGGCCCGCTCGCCTTGAGAGTGGCGAGGCGAGCCCGCCTTGATCTCCCGCTTAGAACCTCCCTCCATAGTTGGATAGACGATGGAATCCCTCGAGATCATTGTGATGCCGGTGGCTCTCATTGGCGCCCTTCTCATTGGCGCCATCTGGACCACCGCAGCGCTCCACTGGCTCAGGCGCACCGAGCCGCTCCACTAGACCAGCGCACCCAGCCGCGTGAGACTAGTCGCGGCTTCGGATCAGCCAGGACGTGCCGCACCCCACGCAGCCGATCCAGGTGCCGTAGCGCGTGTACTCGATCAGCCGGAGGCGCATCGGATCCGCATGCATGCACCCGTCCGCACGGGCTGGATCGGGACGGGGATGCATCTGTGCGGCGGTTGAACCGCTTCTTCTGGAGGTCACTGGGTCAGCGTTGCGAGGGGCTCGCTAGCGAACGGGAAGCTCCACACAAAGGCCCGGCAAAGGCCATGCCTTCCGGTCCCACTTTCACCTGATCTTTCGGAAACCCTTCTCCGGTCTTTCAGGAACGGGCGGAGGATCGCTCCGACAATCCCCGGCACTGGAGGCATCAGATGAACAGCAAGCGGGCCGACCGAGATGACCACTACCTGGCCGCCCAGATCCGGCTGGACGCACATCGCGCCTGGCGGAGAGCAAGGCCACCCTTGCGGATGAGCGTGGCCAGCGAACAGAGTCACGGCAGGGTCAGGAAAGGCGCAATCCCCCGCGGGCATCTCCCTCGAGGCGCGCTTGCCGCCTGACAGCTGACAGGCGTCAACATGAGCCGGCGCGAGAAGCGGCGGTCGGCAGGAGTAGGCTCGAGATGTGCCTGGTTGACGTTGACCCCTTGCCTACGACCTGTTTCCCCGTCCGCCGCCTGGAGTGGCTGCTGACCACCGTCTAGCTGTAGCGGTCCCAGGCCCGCAGGAAGGGCAGCGGGTTGATCGGCCGCCCGTTGCGGTGGATCTCGAAGTGCAGGTGGCAGCCGACGGTCCGCGCGTTTCCCGTCTTGCCGACGTAGCCAACGATCTGGCCGACGTGGACGAGGTCTCCCTTCCGGAACGTCGAAGGGTGAACCATGTGGGCGTACCAGTACTTGCGCCTCTCCCCCAGGCCCCTGAGCACAATGAAGTTGCCATCGAGGCGCGGGTCATACGCGCGCTTGACGATCGTGCCGGTGACCGCGGCCGCCAGCGGCGTGCCGCAGCGCGCGGTGACGTCGAAGCCCTTGTGGACGCGGCCGCCGTTCCGCGCTGCGCCGAACTCGCCGACCGCGCCGCGCGTCCCGTGCGGACCGCGCACCGGGAAGAAGTGGCTGTGCAGCTCGACGCTCCCGGCCTCCCTCTCGTTTCCCCCGGCGACGGCGACGATGACGCGATAGGTCCCGTCGGCAACCAGGCGTCCGCCGTTGGTCAGGCCGTCCCACTTGACGGTCTTGTCCGTGGCGGGCTGAACCCCGGGCAGCTCGATTCGCCGCACCTCGTCGCCGCCACCGGCGATCTTGATCGTCACGTCGGCGGGCGCCGAGCCGCTGATCCGAAACTCGATGCGGACGCCGTCGGCCGAGTCGGTGAAGCCGCGGTCCGGGGAGACAGAGGCCTTCTGGACGACGGCGTCGTCTGCGATGGCTGAGGGAACAAGCAGGACCGCGCCGAGCGCGATCAGGAGCGGAGCGAGATGCCTACCGATGCTCGATCACGCGGTCGACGATGTGGTACTCCTTCGCCTCCTCCGCGCTCATGAAGTAGTCGCGCTCGGTGTCCTTCGCGACCTTCTCGAGGTCCTGACCGGTGTGCTTGGCGATGATCTCGTCGAGTCGCTGCCGGACGTCGATGATCTCCTTGGCGTGGATCTCGATGTCCGTCGCCTGCCCGGAGAACCCGCCCGAGACCTGGTGGATCAGGATCTTCGAGTTCGGCAGCGCCATCCGCTTGTCCGGCGCGCCGCCGGCGAGCAGCAGGGCGCCCATGCTCATCGCGACGCCCACACAGATGGTCGACACGTCCGGCTTGATGAACTGCATCGCGTCGTAGATCGCAAGGCCGGCGTAGACCGAGCCGCCCGGCGAGTTGATGTAGATCGAGACGTCCTTGTCGGGGTCCTCTGACTCCAGGTGGATGAGCTGCGCGACGATCAGGTTCGCGATGTCCTCGGTCACCGGGGTGCCGAGGAAGATGATCCGCTCGTTGAGGAGCCGCGAGTAGATGTCGAACGCCCGCTCGCCGCGGGACGTCTGCTCGACCACCATTGGGACCAGAGGACTCATGAGGTGCGCCAGCATAGCGACCGGCATCGGCGGGCCGGACCGAGGAGAATCTTCCGGTGGCGTCCGGATCGGAGATCCTGACGGTCGGTCATTCGAATCACGAGGAGCAGGAGTTCCTCGAGCTGCTACGCGGGGCCGGCGTCGAGCTGATCGCGGACGTGCGCGCCAACCCCCACTCCCGCTACCCGCAGTTCAACCGCTCGGCGCTCGCCGGGACGATGAAGGCGTCAGGGATCGGCTATGCGCCTCTCGGTGCCGACCTCGGCGGGCGCCGCGTGCCGGTTTCCGACACGGTCAACCAGGGCTGGGACGTCGATGCGTTCCGCGGCTACGCGGACCACATGGCGAGCGAGCAATTCGCGGCGGGCCTCGGGATGCTCGAGGACCTGGCGCGGGAGCGCCGCACCGCGGTCATGTGCGCGGAGGCCGACTGGACCCGCTGCCACCGCCGCCTGCTGGCCGATGCCCTCACCGTGCGAGGCTGGCGCGTGCTGCACCTTGGCCCCACGGGCTCCTTCACACCGCACGAGCTGACCGAGTTCGCCGTGGTCGAGAACGGCGTCGTCACCTATCCGGCCCAGCAGACCTCCCTCGGGATCTAGCCCGCGGCCTCGAGCGTCTTCTTCACCACGCCTATCCCGGTCTCCATCGACTGGTCGGTGAGCTGGACGACCTCATCGTCGGCGAGCAGGTCCGTGGTCCAGACGAAGCGCGTGCCGCCGCCGTCGGCCAAGACCTGAGCGGCTCCGTTGTGGTGCCGGTAGGGGCCGTCGACGATCGACCAGACCAGGCGCCGATCCTCATCGTCGAGATCGATCAGGACCTCTCGCATGACCGCTCCGGTCGCGAACGTGACGATCCGGTCCTTCCCGTCCATCCGGCAGTCGGTGACGAATCCCGGGACGAGGCGCTCGTGCAGGGCCCCGAAGTCCCGCAGGGCGTCCCAGACCTTCTCGGGCGGCGCGTCGATCGAGATCTCCTTCCGAATCGACGGCACTGGACGGGAGCTAGTCGGAGCCGGGCGTCCAGAGGGCGCCCTTCTCTTCACGTTCCTTCTCCGGGGTCCAGATCTCCTCTCGGGCCTGGGCCTGCTCCAGCGGGATCGGGTTTGCCTGCTCGGCGATCAGCTCGAGTGCGCGGCGCATCCGCAGGTCATCCTTGAGGAGCTCCTCGCGGCCTGACTCCCGGATGTCCTTGAGCGCGTCGGCGGGCTCGGGATGCCCGTGGTCCTCGTGCCCCGGCGGGACCTGCAGGGCCTCGAGCATGTCCTCCTCGGTGACCTCGATTCCCTCGGCCTCGGCGACGGCCTCCAGGACCGCCTCCCGCTTCAGCGCCTGCTCGGCCTCGGGGCGAGCCTGCTGGATCATCTCCTCGCGAGTCTTTCCCTGGATTTGCAGGTAGTTCTCGGGGTCCATGCCCTGACGCTGCAACGAGCGCTCGACGCGTCGCCACATCTCGGCGGCGCGCGCCTCGACCACCGGCTCCGGCAGCTCGACCTTGGCGTTGGCGACGGCGGCGTCCAGCGCGGACTCACGGAAGCGCTCGGCGATCTGGCCGTCGAGGATCTCCTTGATCTGGCCCGAGATGTGGTCATGCAGCTCGGCCAGGGTGTCGAACTCGGAAGCCTCCGCCGCGAAGTCGTCGTCGAGGTCAGGCAGCTCCTTCTCGCGAACCTCCTTCACCTTGACCTCGAACTCGGCGGTCTTGCCGGCGACCTCCTCGGCGGGGTAGTCATCCGGGAAGGGAACGCTCGCCTGGCGCTCGTCACCGGGCTTCGCGCCCACTAGCGCCTTCTCGAGCTCGGGCAGCACGCGTCCCTCGCCAAGCTCGAGCAGATAGTCCTTCGCTGCGCCGCCCTCGAACGGCTCGCCGTCGATCTTGCCCTCGTAGTCGATCAGGACGACGTCGCCCTCCTTCGCCTCCCGCTCCACGGGATTGAGCCGGGCGAAGCCCTCCTGCAGCCTCTTCAGCTCGGTCTCGACGGCGTCCTCGGGCACCTCGGGCTGATCGCGGCCTACCTCGAGGCCCTTGTACTCGCCGAGCTCTGCACCGGGCCGCACGGCCACCTCGATGGAGAACTTCAGCGGCTTCCCCTCGTCGGGGAGGTCGGACAGGTCGAGCTTGGGGTCGCCGACCGGGTTGACCCCGGAGTCGAGCATCGCGCGCTCGTACCAGTCCCCGAGCGAGGACTCGAGCGCCTGGGTGAGGACGGTCTCGCGGCCGAGCCGCTGGACCACCATCTCCGGCGGCACCTTGCCCTTGCGGAAGCCGGGCAGCTTCATGTCCTCGCCGAGCTGGCGCGCGGTCCGGTTGATGCTGCCCTCGACGTCCTTCGGGTCGACGTCGACGTCGACGCGGACCCGCGAGTCGGGAAGCTCCTTTACGGTCGTCTCCATGAAGGAGACCTTAGACACCACGCGACGCGAGCGGCTGGGCGCTTGGCTCTACACCGGCGCGCCCGGGCGCCTCACCTCCTTCTCGATAGACCTCGGCCTCTCGCTGGCGGCGCTCGGGATCTACGGCGCGCGGCGGGCCTGGCAGCGGGTCAGCTCGAGCCCTCGGTCGCGCGCGTAACGGAATGACGGCGCGCGCGGGGCGGTCCAGGAGCAAGCTGGGCGGTGACCGCGGACGAAGCCGGTAGTGGTACTACCGGCGAGGAGGCGGGTGCCGATCCAGCGCCGCTACTGGGCCGCAACCGGGTGCGGCGCTCATTTCGTTACGTGCGCTTGATGCGCTCCTCCAGCCTTGCCCCCTGCCCGGCGGCCGCGGCGCGCGCCGCGCGGGCGTCGCTCAGCGGAACACCACGCGAGTCAGCGAGGTCGAGCAGGCGCTGGCGCTCGGTGTCCTGCTGAGCCCACTGGAGGAAGAGCCAGGCCAGCAATCCGAGAGTGACGAAGGTGCCCTCCACCATCATGATCACGCCGGCGATGCTCTGGTCGGTCACCGCCGAGATGTGCCACTTCGCCTCGCCGGCCGCGTAGTCGGGATAGAAGACCGAGTTCGACCACATGAACACGTTGCCCAGCACGATCCCGGTGAAGCGCACCCCGATCAGGTAGCCGAGCTTCGCCGGAATCCCGAACCATTTCGGCTGCGGGAGCGGACCAACCAGCGGCATCCACATCAGCACCCCGAAGCCGATGAAACAGGTGTGCTGAAGGGCGTGGAGCCCGCTGTGGTCGGTCGCCGCCTGGTAGAGGACAGGGATGTGCCAGACGTAGAGGTCGATCGCCCAGAGCGGCAGGGCGACGAGAGGATGGGCGAGATGGCGCAGCCAGCCGAGCCAGCGGTTAGCGAGCAGCGGCTGCAGCAATGGCCCGGTGAGGCCAAGGACGATCAGCAGCGCCCCCAGATCGCCCATCAGCAGGTGCTGGATCATGTGGGCTAAGACGAGCTCGTCGTCGATCCGGCCGAGCGGTGAGATGAACGCGACCGCGATCAGGGCGAGGCCGGAGGCGAAGCACACGACCCTCCAGGTCGGGACCGGCCGTCCCTCCCGCGAGAGGGTCAGCATGCGCACCGAATAGGCCGTGGCGACGAGGGTCAGCCCGGCGACCTGGAGAGGCTCGAAGACCGGCCCCCCGACGTGCGCGAGCGGGATCACGGACTCAGGTTAGAGCCAGTCGATCCTCCTGAAGAACCCAACCAGGGCGACCACACATGCCGCCATCAACAGCATCGCCGCCGGGTAGCCGAAGCGCCAGTGGAGCTCGGGCATGTGGTCGAAGTTCATGCCGTACACGGAGGCGACGAAGGTCGGCACGGCGATGACACCGGCGATCGCCGAGATCCTCTTCACCACCTCGTTCTGATTGACGCTGACCAGGGACAAGTTCGCCTGGAGCACGCTGGTCAGAAGCTCACGCTGACCGCTGACCTGCTCGTCAACCCGGCGGGCGTGATCGGCGACGTCGCGGAAGAAGCTGCGCAGCTCCTCCGGCACGCGCTCGAACCCGCCCTGCTCGAGCGTCTCGAGCGGGTTGAGCAGTGGCCAGACGGCCCGGTGGAACTCGATCACCTCGCGCTTCAGGTGGTAGATGCGTTCGGTTGGCGCCGGGATGTCGTCGTCGAAGACGTCCTTCTCCACCTCCTCGATGTCGTCCTCGATCGAGTCGACCACCGGGATGTAGTCGTCGACGACCTTGTCGAGGACAGCCCAGACGGCCGACGAGGCTCCGAGCTTGACCAGATCGGGACGCGCTTCAAGTCTCTGCCTGGCAGTGGCGAGCTCGCTGCCCGGCCCGTGCCGAACGGTGATCACGTATCCGGAGCCGGCGAAGAGGTGGATCTCCCCGAAATGGACCTCCTCGCGGTCCTCGTGGTAGTGGGCGGTCTTCAGGACGACGAAGACGTCCTGGTTGTAGTCCTCGATCTTCGGCCGCTGGTGAGCCTGCTGCGCATCCTCGACCGCGAGCTCGTGCAGACCGAACAGCCTCTGCAGTTGCTCGAGGTCACCAGGCCCGGGCTCGTGGATGCCGATCCAGACGAACTCGCCGTTGCCGGCGGCGTTCCTGAGCTCCGCGGCCCGCTCAGGGCTCAGTGCCTCCTCGTGCTGGCGCACGCCGTCCTTGTAATGGGCGCTGTCGACGATCATCGTGAGGCTCCGCGTTCCTGTTCCGGCCCAGGTGGCCGGCTCCTGCCCGTGGGCGCCGACTACCGGCGATCAGCGCTCGGCCGGAACCCAGGCGATCGTCCAGGTCGACGCGCACGCCTCGGAACGGGACGCCCTCGGCCTCGAGCAGCCGGCGCTGTTGCGCTCCCTTCGCGAGAGATCCGTCAGCCCGGACGATCCGCTGCCAGGGGACGCTCGGGTCGTGACAGCTGGAGAGCACGTAGCCGGCGAACCGCGGCGCCTCCGGGCAGAGGTCTCCGTAGGTGGTGACGAAGCCCGCGGGAACCCGGCGGACGCGATCGAGGACCTGGCTCGCGCGCGCCGACCGCGGCACCGCTACGCGCGGTCGAACGAGCCCGAGAGCTCGGGCGAGCTCGCCAGGGTCTGGAAGACGACGCAGTAGCGCTCGGTCAGCCGCTGAAGCGTCGCCAGTTCCTCGTCACCGGCGTCGCTCTCGACCTCGAAGCGCAGGCGGATGTCCTTGAAGCCGACCGAAGCCTCCTTGTCGACGGCCATCGTGCCGCGCCAGTCGAGGTCGCCCTCGGCGTGGACCGACCCGGTCACCTCCAGCCCCATCGAGGTGGCGACGGAGCGCATCGTCACACCGGCGCATGCGACCAGCGCCTGCAGCAGCATGTCGCCCGAGCAGGCGAGCGTGCCATCGCCCCCGGTACCCGGGTGGAGCCCGGCCTTGACGAGAGCTCGGCCGGTCTGGACCGAGCAGGCGATGTCCTCGTCCAGGGTCCCGTCGGCCTCGAGGGTGATCTGGGCGGCTCCCGGATCGTCGCCGTAGCGGTCCTTGATCGGCCGCTGCAGCTCGCGCAGCTCCTCGCTCGTCATCGGCTCGGTCACGACGCCCAGACTAGCCGGAGCGGCGGGAAGTGCAGCCATACTGGGGGATCCGTGTCAGTTGAGGGAACGATCAGAGGGGGCGGGCCGGGGATGTCGGCCGGCTCGGAGTTCGCGGGCTACCGCATCGAGCGCACGCTCGGCCACGGCGGCATGGGAATCGTCTACCTGGCGACTGAGATGCGCCTCGAGCGGCAGGTGGCGCTCAAGGTGATCCGCGCCGAGCTGGCGAACGACGAGGACTTCCGCGCGCGGTTTCGTTCCGAGCAGCTGACCGCGGCGTCGGTCGAGCACCCTCGCGTGGTCACCGTCTTCGGCGCCGGAGAGCGCGACGGCCTCCTCTACGTCTCCATGCGCTACGTGCCGGGACGCGACCTGGGCCACCTGGTGGCGATGGACGGCGCCCTCCCCCCGGACGACGCCGCGGCGCTCATCTCTCAGGTCGCCGACGGCCTGGACGCGGTCCACGCCGCCGGGCTGGTCCACCGCGACGTCAAGCCGCACAACGTGATCGTCGGCGAGGACGGTGATGCCTACCTGACCGACTTCGGGCTCGCCAAGGCGATCGCCTCGACGAGCGGGCTGACCACCACCGGCCAGGTGATCGGCACCGTCGACTACATGGCGCCGGAGCAGATCGAGGGGCGCAGGGTCGACGCCCGCACGGATGTCTACGCCCTCGGCTGCGTTCTCTTCCACGCTGTGACCGGCCGGGTCCCGTTCGCCGACCGGGAGAGCTCGGCGAAGATGTGGGCCCACGTGAACGAGGCGCCGCCGGCCACCGGCGGCCGCAGGGCTTCGGTACTCGATCCGGTGATCCGCCGGGCGATGGAGAAGGACCCCGCCGATCGGTACCCGTCCGCCGGCGACCTCGGCCGCGCCGCGGTCGCGGCCGCGCGAGGGGAGGCGGTCACCGAGCCCGAGCACGTCGTAGCCGCGGGCGAGGCGGCGCCACTGCCCGAGACGGTTCGTCTCTCCCGCGACCCGGACCTGCCGCCCACCGACCCGATGCCGAAGCGGCGGAGGCGCCGGTGGCTCGCCGTGCTCGGCGTCCTGCTGGTGCTCGTCGCGCTCGGCGCCGCCGCGCTGGTCGAGGTGCCGAGGCTCTCGGACAGCGGCCGCTCGCCGGCACCGAGCGGGATCGAGGTGCCCTCGCTAGCCGGGCAGCCGCTCGACGTCGCCGAGCGGCGGCTGGACGACCTCGGGCTCCGCTCGAGTGAGGATGGCGGCGGCCTCTTCGGCGTGCTGGTCCCCTCGGACTGGAACGTCTGCGAGACGTCGCCCGCCGCCGGATCGACGGTTCGCAGGGGCTCCACGGTTCGACTGCTGATCGACCGGCCCGGCATCTGCTGAGTCGTTCCGTCAGGCGTCCCAGCTAGGTTCGCCCTCAACAGCGGCTGGCGCTGTCGTCTCGTCCGAGAGAGGTGGATCCGTGAAGCTCGTGATCGCAATCGTGCGGCCCGAGAAGGCCAACGACGTGCTGGAAGCCCTGTACCGAGCGGAGGTCAAGGGGGTGTCGATGAGCCGGGTGCAGGGACACGGCGGCGAGCTCGACCACGTCGAGACCTATCGCGGGACGACCGTGAAGGTGGAGCTCTCGGACAAGGTCCGCTTCGAGATCGCGGTCACCGATCCGTTCGTCGATCCGACGGTCCAGGCCCTCAGCGAGGGAGCGCGGACCGGCGAGGTCGGCGACGGCAAGATCTTCGTTGTCCCCCTCGAGCGGGCGATCCGGATCCGCACGGGCGAGTCCGACGATGCGGCGGTGACCCCGGTCGGCGGCTCATGAGCATCCCGATCGCGGCGGCCCAGGTCGACACAGGCGACACCGCCTGGATGCTGGCCGCGACGGCGCTCGTCCTGATGATGACCCCGGCGCTCGGCCTCTTCTACGCCGGCCTCGTCCGGGCGAAGAACACCCTCAACACCTTCATGATGTGCGTCGCGGCGATCGCGGTCGCCACGGTCACCTGGGCCGTCATCGGCTACTCGCTGGCGTTCGACGGGACCGGTGACCTGATCGGCGGGCTCAACTACGTCGGCCTGCACGACGTCACCTTCGTGCCACGCGACGGCACCACCATCCCCCAGCTCGTCTTCTTCGCCTTCCAGGCGACCTTCTGCATCATCACCACGGCCCTCGTCTCCGGAGCGGTGGTGGAGCGGATGAAGTTCGGCGCATTCATGGTCTTCGCCGCCCTCTGGTCGATCCTGGTCTACTCGGTGCTTGCCCACTGGGCCTTCGGCGGCGGCTGGCTGATCGAGGGCGGCACGCTCGACTTCGCGGGCGGCGTCCCGGTTGAGATGGGCTCGGGCTTCTCGGCGCTGGCCGCAGCTCTCGTCGTCGGCGCGCGCAAGGACTACGGGCGCCAGGCGCTGCTGCCGCACAACGCGGTCTACGTGCTGCTCGGTGCCGGCCTGCTCTGGTTCGGCTGGTTCGGCTTCAACGGCGGCAGCGGGTTCAGCACCGGGAACCCCAGCGTCCTCGCCTTCACCAACACGCTGCTCTGCCCGGCGGCGACGCTCGTCGCCTGGTTCGCGCTCGACCTGATCCGGGGGCGGAGGGTGACCGCGATCGGGGCGGCCACCGCGATCATCGTGGGCTGCGTGCTGATCACGCCGGCGGGCGGCTTCATCAGCCCCGGCTGGGCCCTGGCGCTCGGCGCGGTCGGCGCCCTGCCCTGCTACTTCGTGATCGTCTACCGGCCTCGCACCCGGGTCGACGAGACCCTCGACGTGCTCGCCGCCCACGGCGTCGCAGGCTTCACCGGGATCCTGGCGATCGGCTTCATCGCCCAGGCGTCATGGAACGGGGTTTCCGACGGGATCCTCTACGGCAACCCGAGCCAGCTTGCCGACCAGGTCTTCGCCGCGCTGGCGGGACCGGCCTACGCGTTCGTGATGACCTACCTGCTGCTCCGGGGAATCTCCTTCGTCACCTCGCTGCGCGGCGAGGAACGAGACGAGGCCCTCGGCATGGACCTGATCCATCACGGCGAGGAGGCCTACGCCTCCGGCGAGGGCGCGATCCTCGTCACGCCGGAGGACGGCGGCGACGTCCCCGTCCCCGTCGCCCAGCCCTAGCACCCTCGGCGCGGTTCGATTGACGCGCCCGGGCAAGTGAGACCGAATAGGGTCAGCCACCAGGGGGCACTCGCCCGAAGGAGAGAGAATGATTCTGCTGACGACGCAGGTTGAGGATTTCGACCGCTTCTCCGAGATCTTCTCGACCAAGGGTGCTGAGAAGCGCAAGCAGCACGGATCCAAGGGCTCGACCGTCTATCGCGACCCCAGCGAGAGCGACCGAGTCTGGGTGATCTTCGACTGGGACATGGAAGGATTCCAGAGCTTCGCCTCTGACCCCGACACTCCGGCGATCATGCAAGAGGCCGGACACAAGGGAAAGCCGCAGGCCGCGGAGTACAGCGCCCACTACGAGGCCTAGTCGAGATCGTTGTGCGGCCGCGGATCCCGATGACTCCGCGGCCGCTCAGCGACCAACTGAAGGATCCTCAGGACCAGAAATCGTCCCAGGCGTAGAGATCGTTGAAGTGCTCCCGGCCGTCGACCACCCGGCCGTCCTTGAGCTCGAAGACGATGCAGTTGCCAACGTCCAGGTGCTTGCCGTCTCGGTCAGCGGTGCTGCGCTGTAGGCCCACCACGCGGCCGTCACCAGCTGCGAACAATTCCTGCAGTTCGGCCTGGAAGGTGCCCCCGGTCCTCTCCCCGATCTGGCCGAAGTACGCAAGGGTCGCGTCACGGCCCTGGTAGTCGTTGGCCATCGTGCTCCGCCCCGGCAGGTGCCACACGACGTTCTCGTCGAAGAGGTCGTTCAGGGTGTCGATGTCGGCCGCGTTGAAGGCCTCGTAAGCACGCCGCATGATCGCGACGTTTTCGTCGGGTGCCATGTTTTCTCCTAACGCCAATTGGTGCCGCTGTCCCCCCGTCGGACTTGATCACCCTATGGGAGATACTGCCCGCACGTGACGATCCAGCGGATGGACCACGTCGGCATCGTCGTTGACGACCTCGCGGCTGCGACTGAGTTCTTCGTCGAGCTCGGACTCGAGCTGCTGGGCGAGGGATCGGGCGAGGGGCTCGTGGTGGACCGCATCGTGGGGCTTGAGGATGTCCGCTCGGATTTTGCGTTCCTGCAAACTCCGGACGGCCACGGACGGCTCGAGCTGATCAAGTTCCAAACGCCGTCGCACCAGGGCGACAACCGGCATGCGCCGCCGAACGCACCGGGTCTCCGCCATCTCACATTCGCCGTCGACGACATCCACGCCGTCGTCGCCGGTCTGCGAGCCCGCGGCGCTGAGCTCGTCGGCGAGCTGGTGCGCTACGAGGACAGCTACTGGCTCTGCTACGTCCGCGGCCCGGAGGGGATCATCATTGAGCTGGCAGAGAAGATCGGCTGACGCGACGAGTCCGTGGACTATTCCGACAGCCCGGCGGCTTCGAAGGCTTCCCCACGAGACCCGAACAGGCGGAAGCGGACGACCTTGGATTCCTCGAGGTACCAGAGGGCAAAGAAGTCGCGCTCGCTTCTGATCCCGCTGGCCTTGCCCGTTCCGGCCTGGCGAAAGACGCATAGGACCGAGTCGCCCGCATCGAGGTATTCGCGGTAGTCGATTTCGTAGTCCCTCCAGGGGCCGAGCCATTCACGGAAGAACTTGCTCACCTCCTGACGGCCGTGGTAGACGCCCGCCGAGGGCAACCCGCTCGCTGAGGTATCCCAGATGATCTCCGGGTGGAAGTAGTTGCGCCCAATATCGGGATCACCGTTCGCGAACCGCTGCGAAAACTCCCTGACGATCTCCACGTTCTCCTCTGACATCGCGCGTGGAGTATCGCGCTACTTGCAGGGAGCTTCTGAGGGGTCCCTGATGGGATGGCTTTCGAACCAAACGGCCGTAGGTACGATCCTGCCCCTCCAGGCTGCACTGCGCCCCGGCTTGCGTTACTAGTGACGAGTGGTTGATCGTGCCGGCGAGCTCGCTGAATGTCTTTTCGGCACTGACTGGACTGTCGCCGTCGAGGCGTGCCGCGAAGACCCGGACCTGGCGGACGAGGTCTCCGATCGCGTCGGTGGCCTGATGATCGACAGAAGCGCAACGGTTGATGGCGTGGAAGCCCTCGAAGCCGCCGGGCTATCCAAGTAGCTGCTTTGGACGAGAAGCGGCGCGAGCGATACTCCGTTCGTGCCGCGCACCTACTTCCATGTCACCTCGTCGCTCAACCGGGCTTCGATCCAGACACACGGCCTGGACTGGAGACGGATGGGTGCAGCGCGCGGGATTGCAGGTTCAATGCAGCCCGAGGCAGAGGAAGTCTTTCTTGTCCACGACGAGTTCAACGTCGAATGGTTCGCTCATATGGGTCTCGAGGGCGAGCACGACTCCGTCGACGTCTGGGCGGTGACGCTGCCGGACGATCCTGAGATCGATGCTGAGACGGAGTATCCGCTCGTCGCTGATCCAATACCGTCGGAGGCAATCCGACTCCACACGGCGGACTGGACCACTCGTAACCCGGGAGCGGTCGCTGGCGAGCTATTCCACGAGATCTACTACGGGGACGGTGACGAGCTGGCAGCGGACCTCGTTTACGAGAACGCGGTCTTGGTCGACGTTGCAGGCCACGAGAGTCACGGGTATGGCGCCCCCGCCGGATCCGCCGCGCCCGCTTCGAACAGCAAGTCACCTTCGAAGACTTCGACTTCACCGTCAGCCCGAAACTGCCCGCCGCGATGCTGCGCGACCTGGCCGCCCTGCGCTGGCTCGACGCCGGCGAATCGGTCATCCTCTACGGACCCGTCGGAGTAGGGAAAACCCATGTGGCACAAGCACTCGGGCACCAAGTCGCCCGCCGCGGCGGCGAAATCAGATTCGTCAAGACCAGCCGGATGCTCGCCGACCTCGCCGGCGGCCACGCCGACCGCACCTTGGGCGCCCGCATGCGCGAATACACCCGACCCCGTCCTCATCGTCGACGACTTCGCGATGCGGGAACACACCGCCACCCAAAGCGACGACCTCTACGAACTGGTCTCCGACCGGGCCAATCGCCGCAACCGCTGATCCTGACCACGAACCGGCAGCCGAAGGACTGGTACCCGCTGTTCCCGAACCCCGTCGTCGCCGAATCGCTGCTCGACCGGCTGATCAACACCAGCCACCAAGTCCTCATGGACGGCCCGTCCTACCGGCCCCGCAAACGCCCCGGGCGCGCCGACTCGACACCAACCCCGACCCCGGCTAGACCTGACCACGCAGGCCCTACCTGGGGAATTACGTGACGGACACCCCTGGGGAATTACGTGACCGGTGACACTGGGCTCGATCGCTACCCGGCTCGGGACCTTGGGTCTTCAGTTGCACCCCGGAAAAGACGAAGGTCGTGTACTGCAAGGACGCGAACCGGGCCGGGGAGGCGGAGCACACCAGCTTCGATTTCCTCGGCTATACCTCCGGGGTCGCCTGGCGAAGGGCCGGAGAGGCTATTTCGTGAGTTACTCCCCGGCCATCAGCGCCAAGGCGAGGAAGGTGGTCAGCCAGAAGATCAGGGCCTGGCACCTTCGGCGTCGCAGTAGGTCGGATCTGGCCGGTCTCGCACTGGAGATCAACCCCCAAGTACGTGGCTGGTTCGGCTATTACGGGGCCTTCTACCGCTCCGAGCTACATTCCCTCGCGGACCGCATCGACGAGCACCTCGTTCGATGGGCGATGCACAAATTCAAACGACTGCTCGGCAAACCGAACCGGGCCTGGGAATGGTTGCACGCCGTCCAGCGGCGGGAACCGCGCCTATTCGCCCATTGGCACCTGCTGGGCACCACCACCGGCCGACCCGTGGGAGCCGTATGACGGGAGATCGTCGCGTCCGGTTCTGCGAGCGCCGGGGGCTGCGATGCCCCCGGCTACTTACCTAAGTGGCCGCGTCCCCCGCCGGGTCGATGCGGCCACCAAGAACGCCCTGCTCGAGTTGCTCGACCGAGCCGTCGAGCAGGGCTGGTCGGTGTCCGCGGCCGCGGTCGCGTTGGACCTGGGAAGGGTCCGGGCGCACCGGTGGATGCTCCGCGCCGGCCTCGGCGAGCTCGCCGATCGCCGACCCGGCAGATCCCGGTCCACGGTCTGCTGCCGGCCGAGGAAGCGGCGATCTTGGCGGTGTTCGAGCAGTGTGAGGTGTCCTGGGTCTAGCGGAGGCTCTGATCTCACAAGGAGACTGAGCTGTGCCTGCACCCCGGAAGTACGACCAGGAGACCCGTGATCGGGCCGTGAGGATGTATCAGGACCGCCGCCGGGGCATCCGGCCGAGTCGGCGCTGCAGGCCCGCCGGCGGGTCGGTGAGCTGCTCGACATCAAGGCCGAGACCCTGCGGGGCTGGATCGAGCGGGTCGAGGTCGACGCCGGTGAGCGGCCGGGGGTGCCGCCGTCGAGAGGCCCGGATCAGGCTGGGGCGGGAGAACGCCGAGCTGCGCCGGGCGAACGAGATCCTCAAGACGGCGTCGGCGTTTTTCGCGGAGGCGGAGCTCGACCGCCGACTGCGGTGATCGTCGACTACATCGACGCTCACCGGGACCGCTTCGGGGTCGAGCCGATCTGCCGGGTGCTCAGCGAGCACGACATGCCGATCGCCCCGAGCACCTACTACGCCCACCGCCGCCAACCGGTCAGCGACGCCGACTGGGCGACGGAAGCGGCGCTGGAACGCCGCGCTCGACCTGCGCCGGGCGAACCGGGGGTCTACGGGGCCGACAAGCTGGCCACCGCGATGCCAAGGCCGGGCACGAGATCGGCCGGGACCAGGTCGCCCGGCTGATGCGCATCGTCGGGATCGAGGGCGTCCGCCGAGGCCAGCACCCCACCACGACCACCCGCCGCGGGACCGGGGTGGGCCACTCCCGGCCCCGATCTGATCAACCGGGCGTGGAAGACCCCGACCCGGCCGGATCGGTGGTGGGTCGCCGACTTCACCTACGTGTGGACCCTGGCCGGGTTCTCCTACACCAGCTTCGTCACCGACGTCTGCTCCCGGCGGATCCTGGGCTGGCGGGTGTCGATGTCCAAGACGACAGCGCTGGTCATGTCCGCCCTCGAACAGGCCCTGTTCACCCGCCGCCGCACGACGCCCGCTTCACCGCCAAGGGGATCGTGTTCCACTCCGATGCCGGGTCGCAGTACACCGCGGTCGCTTCACCGACGCGCTGATCGACGCCGGGATCGCTCCGTCGGTCGGCACCGTCGGCGACGCCCTCGACAACGCGCTCATGGAATCGACCATCGGGCTCTACAAGACCGAGCTCATCGACCACGACCCCGGACCTGGACCGGACCGGCCGAGGTCGAACGCGAGACCGCCAGCTGGGTCCACTGGTACAACACCGATCGCCTGCATTCCTCGATCAACTATCCCCGCCGATCACCTACGAGCAGCAGTACCGTCAGACCAGCCCCCAAACCGGGGAAGCTGCGTAAACCCCCGGCCTCCAGCAGAACCAGGACGATTCAGTGGGCCGAGATCGACCGGTGCACCGCAAACTCGCGCACCGCGGGTCGTACCTGCACCGGTTCAGGGCGTCCCCGTCCACCGTCGCGGGTGTTGGTGTTGCACGACAGGCACTTCCGGCCGCTACCCCGGCCCGGACGGTCGCATCGTCGGCCGTTCCCGGAATGGGCGGAGTACCACCCGAATTCCATTTGGATCTACGACACGACGCATTTCACCAGGGCCGGGGTCGCCGCCACGGTGGTGGAGGACCTGGTGTCCAGGAAGTGGATCGCGCACATCGTCTCGGGCGAGGAGACCTCGACCCAGGTGCAACTGGTGTTCACCGACGCGCTCGAACTCGAGGGCCTGATGGACGGCGTGCTGGCCCGGATTGACCGGCCCGACGGCACGGACCGTGGCCGACCCGACCGTTGATGACGAACACCGACCGATCCTGCTCGCGGTGTCGGACAACGGACTGCAGTTGACGTCCGGGTCGACCCGGGAATTCATGGCATTGAACGCGATTGCGGTGCATTTCGGGCGACCCGGCACACCGACCGACCAGGCCTGGATCGAAACATTCTTCGGGCACTTGAAGGCCGAGTTCCCGCACCTACTCAAGATCACCGAACCCGCTGTGCTGCGCGCCGAGCTCGATCATCTTCAGGTCCACTGGAATACCGTCAGGCTGCACGCCGGCGTGGGATACGTGACCCCAGACGACGAACACACCGGCCGCGGCGAGCAGATCCGCAAGGACCGCAAGGCCGGCCTGGAACGAGCCCGGCAGACCCGGCTTGCCCACCACCGGGCGAACCGGCAGCATGATCAACAGCAACACCCAGAAGGACCCCACGATGTTGTCTAATGCAACGCGATCTTGTATCGCTAACTCAGAAACACTGGGCGTTGCCGGTCACGACTTCACGAGTTCGTTGCTCTGGCCCGCACGATCAAACGGTTCCAGCAGCTGATCTGGAACACCCTCCACAAGCACAGTGTGCCAAACGCACGATCCGAAGCGACCAACACTCACATCCGAGCCCTGACGAAACGTGCCTACGGATACCACTCACCCGAAGCGCTCATCGCCATGGCCATGTCACCCCCGGCGGACTCCAAACTCGAACTCCCCGGCCAAAGGTGACTCACGGAAACGTCAGGAGATCCGCCCAGTTCCAAACACCTCGAATCGTGACCGGTCCTCGGCGGCGAACAGCTTTCTACATCGACGATAGAGATCTGGCAGATCGTGCCGCGTTGACCGCCAGAACCAAGTCGACCCTGCCGAGCTGACTGCATTCTCGGCGTCGGGTGCACCGTTCCAGAACTTGCCGATGGTTCATCAATGTGGCTGGGTGAACTGCGCGGTTGCGAGGTGCGCCGGCCGAGAGACGGATGTTCGTCGCCGAAGGCAAGGGTGGGTATCAGGGGTGGGTGCGAGTCGCGGCTGCCCTGCTCTCTCGCTCGACAGCTCCTCATCGTGGCGTTGCAACCGAGCCCTTGCGCAGAGAGTGACCAAGGGTTACTCTGGGTGAAGTGGGTGGGGAAATGCGTGCCATCCAGCCATTCTTCTGAATGGCCCTTCGAGGAATTAGCAGGCGAACGCCGAGCAGGGGTACTCGAACCGCCAGGCACTTAGGGGCTTTCGCGCGGGACTGACGTCACTTCCCGGTAGCCGCGAGGGTTTCAACGAGTTCATCCTCCGTATGGATGTCGGTACTTCTCGTAGGCAGCCCAAGCCGCCGGCGACCGACATCTGCCGTGCTAGCGATCGACGTTCGAGGTCCTCGTTGTCTCAACGGCGGGGGAAATGCCGATCGGGCGCTCCCGCAAGCGGTGACCGAATTGGGAGGGCTGTCGACGACGGTCGAAGTCAATTTCCGGGGCTATTGCCTCGGTCGTCAGGATACACATTCTCTGCGAGTTTCCGCATCAATCGGAAGTGCGCGCGAAGGCAGGTAGACGGAGCAGTCCCGAGCCAGTGTCGGAACCAGCCAATCCACGTCGTTTACCGTCGCGCTCAACCTTGAGTATGCGCAGATCATGGAGGAGCTTCATGTCAATAGCTTTGCGAAATGCGTTCGTATTCATGCTGACCGCAGTAGTGGTTGGATTTGCGATGACCATAATAGTGGCTTTGCCCGCGAAGGCGGCCGCGAGTTCCTCAATATTCGGAACGGCAGTGCCAGCTACCATCTCCGATGCAGACAAGGAGAAAGTCGAGCTCGGCGTCGAATTCAAGGCACGCGTTCCCGGTAAAGTTGTCGGTATACGATTCTACAAGGGCACGCTGAACTCCGGCACGCACTCTGGCTCTCTTTGGTCCGGTAATAAGAGAATGGCGACAGCAAGGTTCACCAGTGAAAGCAGTTCTGGCTGGCAACAGGTGACCTTCGCGAATCCCGTATCAATTTCAGCCGGCCAAGTCTACACTGCATCCTATCTCGCCCCTTATGGTCATTATTCGGTCAATGACCCCTATTCGTTTCCGAGGACCTCGGGTGACTTGACTGCAATCAAGGGAACGTACAGGTATGGTGGCGGATATCCGTCCAGTGTCTTTCAGGCCTCGAATTACTGGGTTGACGTGATCTTCGTGGCGAGCGCGACACAGACCACAAGTGCATCAGCAACTCCATCGGCGTCAGTGACCCCGCCTACTGCAAGCTCCACTACGACGATGTCGACCATCCTGACATCGCCCACCGCATCCCCAACACCGGCTCCCACGACCACGGTCTCTCCCGGTCCGACGGCAACAAGCACACCAATAGTGACTACCACACCACCTACGAGCGGATGTGGCGCAGCAGCGAATACCCCAGGTGGTGCCGATTCCTGGGGTGGCTGTTGGCCAGGATCGACTACGACGGGTGTGCCGGCTGGGACCGTGCTCACGTCCTACACCGGTCCGACGACGGTTACTGTTGCTGGCACAGTCATCGACTCGAGACTCATCACAGGCTGCATCGTCATTAAGGCCAACAACGTGACGATCAAGAATTCTCGGCTGCAGTCCAATGGGTGCTTCTTCAATGTTCTATCGGATAACGGGAACACTGGCCTGCAGCTGACCGACGTCGAAATCGACGGGCTGAACAATGCGAGCGGGGACTCCGCGATTAATGGTAGCGGCTATATTTGCTTGCGCTGCAACCTGCACGGAACCGTCGACGGGGCGAAGGCGGGTTCAAATACGGTTTTTCGGGACTCCTATATCCACGATCTGGTAACGACCGCGGATTCACACAATGATGGGATTCAGTCGCTCGGCACGACCAGTCTGACAATCAGTCACAACACCATCATCACCCGGGGCAGCGGGACATCGGCGATTATCCTCTCCACCGGAAGCGCCAGTTCGATGCGGAACATAGCGATCCAGCGTAACTTGATGGCCGGCGGCGCCTATACAGTCTACGGCGGCTATCAGGCCGGCACCGATGTTCTCTCGCGTGTGGGTGGCATTTCCGTTACCGACAATCGGATCTCCACCGTAGTGTACCCGCGTGGTGGTGCGTTTGGCCCGCTCACATCGGTTGATCCGCCGGTCGTTCATAGCGGCAATATTTGGGCTGACGGCCCGAACGCTGGAAAAGGCCTCGACTAGAGCCCTGACCATCCGCCTCCCAGCTCTCACGGCGAGGTTCCCAAAGGGTTACGTCGGTCCATGAGTTTTCTTGAACTGACCGCGGTCACCGCGCCGAGCAGACTCGGACGCGGTTGCCGCGGTCGACCATGCCTACAGTCGACGTCTGAACTGGCGTTGGCCCAGTGACTCAGGGACGCGGGGGTGACAGCTCCACTCCTCCTGCCGTGTCCTCGAGATCGGGCGTCGTCGGTCGGCGGGTCAGGACAGTTGCGGTAAGCGTCCTGGTACGGCAGGGGTAGATCGGGTCTGTGGGCGTGTTGCCGCAGGTCAGGGCGGCCGGCGCGTAATCATCGGTGGTTGTGAAGACAACGAAGAACTCGTCGCCGGCCGCTGTCCATTAGGCTAGATCCCGATCGGTGGTGGGATGAGTTCGGCGTGCTGCAGGATCGGATCAGACCGCAGTTCTCCAGATATGAACCGGCTCCGCACGCTGGTGCGTTGATGCAGGGTCTGCTGTCGGGGTTGGACCGGAAGAACTGTTGGACGATCGCCGAGCATCGCGGTGATTCGAACCCGGAAGCGCTGCAGCACCTGCTCTCCCGTGCGAAATGGGTTGAAGACGCTGTCCGTGACGATCTGCGCAGCTATGTGCAGGAATCCTTCGACGACCCGGCGGGGATTTGGTTGTCGACGAAACGGGAGATTTGAAGAAGGAACGCGCACCGTCGGGGTGCAACGGCAGTACACCGGCACCGCCGGCCGGATCGAGAACGCCCAGGTCGCGGTGTATTTGACGTACACCGCGCAGCGGGGTCATGCTTTGATCGACCGTGACCTGTACCTGCCACGTTCCTGGGTCGACGATCCGCAGCGGTGCGCGGACGCCGGTATCCCGGCCGGTGTCGAGTTCGCCACGAAACCGGTGTTGGTGCTGCGGATGATCGGTGCCGCCCTGGACGCCGGGGTGCGAGCGGTCTGGGTGACCGGTGACGAGGTCTACGGTAACGACCCGACCCTGCGGGCAGGATTGCGGGACCGACGGGTCGGCCACGTGATGGCGGTGTCGTGCGACCACCGCATTCCCACGAACGGCGGCCCGGTCCGCGCCGACAGCGTTGCCCGCGGATTGCCGCCCGCGTCGTGGCAACGGCTGTCCGCCGGGGCTGGGTCGAAGGGTGAACGCATGTACTCCTGGGCGTATCTGGCGGTGCCACCGGAGGAGGCCGGATACCATTGGGTGCTGTTGCGCCGCAACGACTCCACCGGTGAACTGGCGTTCTACCGGTGTTATAGCCCGGAGCTGGTGCCATTGCGTGATCTGGTTCATGTGGCGGGCCAGCGGTGGACCGTCGAGGAATCCTTCCAGACCGCGAAGGGGCAGGCCGGGCTCGACCAACACCAAGTTCGCACCTGGAAGTCCTGGCACCGCTGGATCCACCCTCGCGATGCTCGCGAAAGCCTTCCTCGCGGTCGTCACCGCCGATGAACGTGACCGCACCCGCGCACCAGCGGGGATGATCCCCTTCACCCTCAACGAGATCCGCCGCCTGCTCGATGCGCTGACCACCGGCCCGGCCGCAACAACAGAACACATCCTCAACTGGTCCGACTGGCGCCGAAAACACCAAGCCAAAGCCCGAGAATGCCACTATCGCCGCAGATCAGAGCACCCCTGATCCCGAACTACCCTGCCGTACTAGTGTTGCATTTCCTCGGTTGGCCAATCAGCTGGTATCGTCCGACGCGGAATGGCGGGTCGTGAACCTCGGAAGGGGTCGGAGGAACTTCAGTGAAGAACCCGGCTATTGGTGGCCTCGCGAAGTGAGCGGCAACCCGCGCATTCTGGTTTATGCCCCGTGGTCTTTGAACGGAATGGGCCCTGGTCAGACATGTGTGTGGGTAGTGAGCGGGTTTCCTCTAGGAGGAGCCCGGACGGAGTTGTTCACCGCCCGCATTCGAATACCGATCGCAAAGCACATCATCGTGCACCAGTCGTTGTCGCAGCCTATGCGAAGCCTGCCGTGGCGCATCGTGGCTACATCGGCGCTTCGTCAGCTTGACAAAATGTTTTGGCACGCTCTGGAGTCGGCAGATCCTGCCGACACCATTGCCTACTTCTACCCGGACCCGCCGGCCGAGCTGGTCGAATTTGCGCGATCTCAAGGGATACTTACAGTACGTGAGCTGGTAAATACGGCCTGCGCGACTTCCGGTCCGATCCTCGATCAGGCCTATGCGCGACATGGCCTCGCGCCCAGACACACTGTCACCAAGGACAAGATTGAGACGGAGACGCGTGAACTCCGTGCCTACGACTACTTTTCGCCCCCAATGCAGAAGTCGAGAAGTCGCTCGCGAATCTGGGATTTGCTGCGGAGCAGATTCTGCCGACCAGCTTTGGGTGGAGTTCGGAACGTTTTCCGAGTGCAACTAGAACAAACAGCTCGAACTTGACTCCGCGGTTCCTGTTTGTCGGAACACTTAACGTTCGTAAGGGGGTGCCCGAACTCGTCGAAGCCTGGGAGGCTGCCGGTACTCCGGGTGAGCTTGTCCTGGCAGGACCGACCGACCCCGAGGTGGCCAAGATCGTCGAACGGCATGCCGCGTCCGAGAGCGTCACTCCTCTGGGTTTCGTCAAGGATGTGGGCGCCCTGTTCCGGACTGCCGATGTATTTGTCTTCCCGACCCATGAAGAGGGTGGCCCACAGGTTACTTATGAGGCCGCGAGTTTCGGTCTGCCGATAATCACGACCTCAATGGGGGAAGGGCGCGTGGTTGTTGATGGCGAAACCGGCATCATTGTTGATGCAGGGTCAGTTATGCAGCTGGCTGATGCAATTGGCCTTATGGCGTCGAGAGTGGACCTCCGCGTGACATACGGGAACAATGCACAAATGCGGGCACAGGAGTTTGAATACCAGCACGTAGCGGCTGAGCGATACAAATACCTGCTGGACCTGCTCTCGAATCACCGGCACCCCACCGACTCGCGGTGATTTTGTGCGGCGCAGAGCATCTTCTGCATGGCTCTCCAGCATTTGACCCTGCATTCGGACAGTGTACCCGTCAAATCGATGCGATCGGGTAACTGGCGGTGCTTATCGCTTAGACATTGCGAGTGGTGTGTGTGTATCCATCTTTGTCGCTGCCGTTCGCCTTCGACTTATTAGGCGGTCCAACCAATAGATTGAAAGAATCGTCAGAATGACGCCGAGCAAACAAATGACTCCTAGAGCACGTGTCCGGCTTCCCGAGACATGAACAATAGTTGGATCCGCCGACGATGCGGTCAGGGTCGCACTGGCTGACGGCGGTACGCCGATTGATTCCTGAACTCTTGACAGTATTTCCCGCAGTTCGGATGTGACTTGTTGCATTTGAACTGCGACTTGTTCTGGCTGCTACCGGCGACTTGAACGTCAATATCCGGCGAGGTATACACGGTCTGCCATTGCGTGCCGCGGTTGGGCATTCTAACCATAACGCCCTCACTTTCGCCCATGCCGAATATGGTGGTGTCTGATGAGGCCGTCAGTAACGGCGGGTTGGTCCCGTTGTATTCAGCGACTATAACTCCTGCGAGTGGTGTCAATGCGTAGGGTGGGTCCTCCAACTTATTGGGAAATTCCTCAAAAGTTGGAGCGAGCAGCACGATGTTGAATTGTGCCCAATATACGCCTGGAGGATTGGTGGTGGCTGCCATGAATGCGACGGTTATCGCGGCACCGGCCAATACGAGGTACCAACGCCTGAGCATCAGAGCCAGTAGACGTAGGGTCGTCATGATGTACCCCGAGTTTCCTCGATGACTGCCTCATTTGGTTGAGTTGCAAGAGTCCTACGGTGAAGTCTCGTCTGACTGAGCGTCTTGGAAACTCGGCTGCTGCCTCTGCTGCTCGGGAGAGGTTTCTGTTCGGTGGGGGGGGTGGTGGTCTGTGCCAGAACGAGCCGGCGCAATGCTCCGGCCATCCCGAGCAGCAGAAAGAAGCAGCCGGCGGATTGCGGAAAGCCAAAGGTGTCAAAAAAGGCGGCGTGGCGCCTGCGACGATCGACGCGATGATTGCCTGAGCAATATCGCGATCGAATTGACTGACCGTCATAGTTCTGGCTCTTTTGGCGGCAAATATGGCCGTAACGATCAGCACGACTAGGCCGGCGATGCCTAGGGCGCCACCCTCGATCATCATTCCGAGGTAGCCGTTGTCTAGGATCCAGTACTTCGGCAGAAAAGTGCCGAAGCCCCTGCCAAGCAGCGGGCTGTTGGCGATGAAGTGCGCCGCGATGTCGTAACTACCGGTCCGAGAGGCGATACTTGGATCCTCGGCAACGCCGGTAAACAAGCCTGTGACTGCACCAAGCATGCCGGGAACCGTGATATATACGACGGTTCCGATAACGCTGATAAATGCGAGGGCCGCAGGCGCCCGATATTCGTCCATGAGATGGAAAGGACGAGCACGCCGACTATTGCACAGAGAATCGCTCAGCGGGAGATCGAGAGGAATATTGCGAAAGTGATGGCACAGAGAAATGCGCGATACATCCACCTTTGGTTGGGTGACCTGAGCGCAAATGTGATAGCCACGCGGTAGGAACATCGTCAGAACAACGCCGTACTCGATCGGATGAGTCGACGTACCGCTGGGCCGAGCAAATCCATTGCGGACGATCAGACCCTCTGTCACTACCCCCGTCAGCCCGGGTATGTGGATTCGGTCTATGAACAGTTGCTTGGTGGCGTACTGGATCAAACCGAAGGTGGCGACCAGACCCGCCGCCAAACTAATCGACCCAACAGCACTCTGCTCCGTCCTAGACTGGAGATGCCGTCGTTTGCGACGAGCAGTATTCCCGCCATTCCGAGCAGTTTCGTATTCCGCTATCCGCCGGACTGATCTCGTCGAACGGGATGGGTGAAAGCATGGCGTGCGCATAAGCGGCCAGCATGACGATCAGCCAACCGAGCATGGCGATTCGTACTGGCTGTGTCCCCACATTCTCGGCTCGATTTCGCTGGAGATGGAACCAGGACCACCAAAACAGTAGACCTATAGCCATGATATTCGAAGGCGCGCCAGCGCTGCCGAGCGGCCCGACAACCATGGACGACGGGATAGCCAGTAGGAGGCAAAGGTAGACCGTGAGTACGGATGTTGCGTCGAAGCCTAGGCGCTCCGATTGCAAGAACTGATCGTGGCTACCTAGCACCACTCACCTGCGCCGCGTGGGATCAGCCAAGCTGTGCGAACCGTTTCTCGCTGTTCGACTGTCGGAAACCTTACTTCGCGGACTAGCGCCATCCGTCGAGCGAGCAGCGACCTCCGAGTTTGGCGTCCGGGGTCGCAGTCGGGTGGAAGCAGCGCCCGAAGACCTGGCGGCGGGAGTGACTTGCCCGGGTTGCTGGTCAGATGCTGATTTGCCTCGATCGGAAGCGTCGTGGTGCGTCGTTGTTCGCGCGTGGGCCGACTCTTCGGAAGCCGGTGACTTGGTGAATTTTTTCTGCGCGACCTCTCCTGCTCGGGCTCGTCAGCAGTCCGTCAAGGAGGCCGATGAGCAGCAGGCAAAGTCCGACAGTGACAGCAGCGGCGACCACCGCAGCGCGGATCTGATCCTTGTGCAGAGATTCCGGACGCTGGTCGGCGATCAGCGCCTTGGACGTGATCACAGGAACCCGCGTCGAGACCTAAGCCCTCCTGGAGTTTGGTCAGGGTTGTCGGCACAAGGCTCATGATGTTGGACACGCCATCCACAGCGGTATCGGGTGCGGGGGATTCGACGGTGACAATGATGATCGGCGCGTTGTTCATCACGTCGGGCGTGGCCAAGTAGGTCGTTCCCGGGTACTCAAGTGCGAACCGGTCGGAGGCCTCTTTCGAGGCCAACTCGCGGATCACGATGTCGCGAGCTTGACTCACGCCGTCGAGTGCTAGGAATGGGTTGTTCTGAGTGACAGTCTCGGCGCCTCGCTGAACTGTGGCTACCGGCGGGAAGATCAACACGGCTCCCTGAGCCTCGTAGGTCGGGCCTACCTTGCTCGCCACAAGGAGCGTTGCGCCAACCGTGAGCAAGATTGCGAGGATGACGAGGTACCAACGGCGCGCCAAGGCGCCGAGTATGACCTTTAGTTGCACGAGCGTCCCCTCACCCTAAGCGCTGCTCGATGGTAGCAGAATGCTATGCCTGTGACAGGGACTGACGCGAATGGGTGATGATTGCGGATCATGCTCGGCCATCGGACTAGTATCTGTCTTCGTTACGCGCGTCATCGTGACCTGGCAGGACTCCGGTCGTATCGATCGACCGCCTTCGACGTGGACCTGTCAACCTAGTTGTAATCTCTTCGCCCAAGGAAAGTCGATGATCGCTGTTTGAAGTACAGGGCGCTATTGAGAAGGATTCGACGACCACCGTCATCGATGCGTTGGCCCAACCCCGCTTCGCTTCAGACTGGACACTTGATGAGACCAAACAACGAACATGTTGCTGTGGTGGTTGTGACCTACAACAGCGCGTCACTTCTCGGCTCATCTCTTCGCGTCCCTGACCCGCTGGGCTTGGCGCCGCCTGTGACTGGCCGTTGAGCTTGTTGCCGACAACGGCTCTGTGGACGGCAGCGCGTCGACCGCGAGACAACTGGCACCCTCTGCGGTCGTAGTCGAACTGGGCCGGAACGCGGGATACGCTGCCGGCATCAACGCTGCTGTTCGTGTCGCCGGAGGGCGAACCGCCATACTGGCTCTCAACCCAGATGTGCGACTCGCGCCGAACTGTGTGCCCGAGCTTTTGCGGGCGTTGCGCGAACCGGGAACTGGAATAGCCGTACCCCGTCTGAGTGATGCGAATGCCGCGCTGATCGAGTCTATGCGACGTGAGCCGGCAGTTATCCGAGCGTTCGGAGAAGCTGTCCTGGGGGCACGCAGAGCCGGCCGATCGGCGAGGTTCGGTGAGATTGTCAGCGATTCCCAACAGTATGAAACTGAGAAGTTGACAGATTGGGCTGAAGGATCTGTGCAGCTCATCAGTGATGACTGTTGGAATGCATGCGGTCCATGGGATGAGTCGTTCTTCCTTTATTCGGAGGAGACTGACTTCGATTTGCGTGCGCGCGATGCGGGTTTCGCCACACGTTACGTGCCCACTGCACGGGCAGTTCACCTGGAGGGAGGCTCTGCCAGCTCTCCTCGCTTGTGGCAGCTTCTTGTTCTTAACCAAGTCCGGTTGTACCCACTGCGCCCCGAAACGGACTCTTTCTGACATTGCCTTTTTGGATCGCAACCTTTCTTCGTGAGGCAAGGCGAGCAATTGCTGGTAAGCCGACGGGCCGCGCTGGTGTGAAGGCGCTGTTGAACCCGTGCCACTTCCGGAGGAAACCGGGGCCGCACTCTGTGCGGTAGCTCGCAATTGAGGCCGCTCATGTCGCTCCCCAAACACCATCAGCGAATCCCCCCGACTGTGTGCTGCCGGGGGGATTCGGGATGCTTATGTTGCTGAAACTGAGGACTCGGCCCCGGTTGTTGCTTAACTGTTGCTCGGGGTTAGTCGGCGCTCTTTCCGGCGTTGGCGCCGTCGGCCCAGATGTTGCCAGTGTGAACGACAGGCGAATCCACCGAGGTGAGGGGCCCGTATGCGCCGCCACGTGGGTAGACGACGGTGGAGAATCGGTTCTCGGTGATCGCGATATTGCTGACCTTTGACAAGCTGTCAGTCCCGGCAAAGTAGCCGCCGTAGACGGTGTAGGCACCGCCGGCCAGCAGGTTTCGTTTGATGATCACGTTTCGCATCGCGCTGGCAGAGCCGGTGGACAGAATCACCGCGGACGTGGCCGCACCCTTCACGATGATGGTGTTGTGGCTCAGCGTCAGGGCAGTAGTCCCCAGGGACTGGATGCCGTCGTTGTGGGAGTCGGCGGTGTTGATCAAGTCGTGGATGTAGGAGTCCTGGAAGACGACGTTCGAGCCTGCCTTCACGCCGTCGATGGTGCCGTG
>CAWCIP010000014.1:0-566538 GCA_963795665.1 uncultured Solirubrobacterales bacterium
CCAGGCGTAGAGCCCGTAGACCGTCCATCTCCCCGGGCATGCGGATATCGGTGACGACCGCGTCGCAGGGTTCCCGCTCGAGGACGGCGATCGCCGCGGCCGCGTCCTTGGCGAGGATCGATTGGATGCCGACTCCGGCCAGGAATCGGCGCCGAACGTCGCGCAAAGAAGGTTCGTCTTCGACGACGAGAACCCGGCGCAGCTCAGACCCCTGTGGCAACGTCGGGCAGGACGCCGGATGTGGCGTGCCGGCTATGGGGGGCTCCACCCCGCAAGCCTGGCGCGGTCTCGATTCGCGCCCGCGGGGCCTGTGGCGGGGCAGCCGCTCGGAGCCGGATTGTCAGACGCGCACCGCCTTCCATCCGGTTCTCCGCCGCGATCGTCCCCGCCGCCTTCGGTGATGAACCGCTGCACCAGCGAGAGCCCGAGACCCGTGCCACCGCCCACCGGCTTGGTGGTGTAGAAGGCGTCGAAGACGCGGTCCGGCTCGACGAAGCCCGGGCCGTCATCCTCGAAAGTGACGGCCACCCAATCGGCGGCGACCGCCTCGGCGCGGACCGTCAGCCGGGTGCCACTTCCGGCCGAGATCGCCTCGAGAGCGTTGGTCATGATGTTCATGATGGCGTGCTCCAGACGCTGAGCATCGCCGACGACAGAGCTTGTCGGAGATATCCACTGTGAGCACCTTGTTGGCCCGGGTGAAGGCGTACGCCCGGAGGCCGGCGGCGACCTCGACCGCAAACCGCAGATGGACCGAACCGATCTGAGAGCTCGACTGGCGTGAGAAGTGGAGCAGGTTTCGCACCAGGTCTCCGGCGCGACCGGGCTCCTGGATGAGCGGCGCCACCAGCTCCCGGCGCACCCGAAGAATCGCCGGATCGGAGCGACTCCCGAGCCCCTGCGCGATGCACTCGGCGTTGCCGAGGATGGCGGCGAGGGGATTGTTCAGTTCGTGCGCCAAGCCGGCGAGCATGAAGCCGATCGCCCCCATCTTCTCCTGCTGAACGAGATCCTGCTGCGCCTTCTCGAGCCGCCGCAGGTTCCCGCTCAGCTCGATATTCTGTTTCTCGATCCTGGCGCGACCCTCCTGCAGACTGTCTGCCATTTCGTTGAAACGTCGCGCGACCGTCTGGAGCTCCGAATGCCGTTGATTCGAAATTCGCGCATCGAGGTCGCCACTCCCGAGGCTCACCGCCGCCGCGGCGAGCTGTCCTAGCGGCGCCACCACGCTCCGCTTCATGAGCCGCACGAACAGGACCGCCAGTCCGATGAGTCCCGCGCCGACCACGGCGAGGCCCACAAGGAGCCGCTCGATGCGCGCCGACTGCGCCTCGCGCTCCAGCTGGAGGTCGCTCTCGCGCAGCACCACGAAGGCGCCATCGACGCCTGCAGGAGCTCGGCCAGGCGATGCATTTCGGCGATGCGCGCGCTCGCCCCTTCTGAGTCGCCGCGGGCGATGAGATCGAAGGCGCCGTGCGCCACGACCTCGAGTGCTTGATGTTGTTCCTTGATCGATTCGACCTCGAGTCGCGCTTCGAAAGGCATTTCCTGGAAGAGGTACTCGCGCAGACGGGTATAGGCCTTCCGGCCGAGGGCGTCGAATCGTCCATATTGCGCGCGCTCGGCGCCTCGAGTTGTTGGTAGGCAGCCAGGATCTGACCGTAGACAGATGTGGCGATCTTGTCGGCCGCGTGCTGCTCGGACAGGCCCAGTTTCGCATCGCGTTCGACGTCGCGCCGCACCGACCCGAAAAGGACCAGCGTAACGACCATGACCGAGCTCGGCGGCGAACGCAAAGGCAAGGGTGCCGAGAAGCAGAAGCCGACGCAGCGACCGGCCGCGGCTCAAGGGGTCTCCTTGCGTCCGGTCCGGCGACGATCCGCGGCCCTGCCGCAGTGATCTCGGCGAGAAAAGTAGGACGGCCGGGGATCGCCGTTCTCGCCGAACGCGATGGTCCCGGCGACGCCCTCGTAGGGAGGGCGCCGGGTGCCGACGTCGGCAAGATAGGCGTCGAATCGCCTCGCGATCCGTTCCTGCGGCCCGCGCCGCGGTGGCAAGCAGCATGACGCCGTCGTAGGTGAGCGCGCCCTCCGCGGTGAGCGGCAGTCCGGCCGCCGGGAGAAACCTCTGGCGCAGGTCCTCGAGGGACGCGCGTGCAGCATGGGCGTCGACCAGCCGCACATAGAGAATGCCGTTGAGCAAGCCCCCGGGATTGCGGTCGGTAATCGCTTCGTCGATGCCGTCGCTGGCGAGGACCGGGAGCTTGGGGATTTTCTGCCGCAGCTCGGGCAGGAGCTGACGCAGCTGCGCCGAGCGACCGAGCCAGACCAACAACTCCGGGTTCGTCTCGGCGACTCGCAGAGCGGTTGCGGCGGGGTCAGGTAGGGGGTCTTCGTGACTGTAGGGGGCGTCGTAGACCACAGGCACGCCGGCGGGATCCAACCGTGCACGAAACTCCGGGTGCAGAGCGTGGCCGTAGTCGTCGTTGACGAAGAACATCGCGGTGCGCGGGGTTCCGTGTTCGGAGACGACCTCCTCCGCCAGGAATCGCGCTTGGTGGATGTCGCTCGGGGCCAGCCGGAAGGTGTACGGTCCGACCTTGCTCAGCAGGGGGGCGGAGCTCGACGGGGCGATCTGGACCACATGGCGCGCGTTGTAGATCTGCGCCGCCGAGAGGCTCGCGCTACTGTTCGAGTGCCCGACGATGCCGAAGACCGTCGGATCGCGCGACAGCTCGTCCGCCGCCGCGAGCGCCGGGCTGGCGCGCGTGCTGCTGCCTCCGGTGACGACCCGCAGCTCGAGCAGGTGTCCGTGTATGCCGCCGGTGGCGTTGATCCGGGTCGCGGCAAGCCGCGCAGCCACGATCGCCTCGTCGGTGACCACGACGCCGATCCGGACCGGCTCGTGGGATCGACAGCCCGCGGCCATCGGAGCCAGCAGCGCGATCAGCGCCATCAGCGCCACGGAGGCCCTGCCGACGACGAGGATCCGGCCGCCTGGCGTTGCCGGAAAGCTCACTGCCCGACGTCCTTGAAGAAGCTGGTCACGACTGTCCTCGCCCCCTTCCTGAGGAGCAGGACCACTCTACTCCTTTGGTGCTTTCATCGCCGGTGCAGGCACCTCTGGTCGATACCGCGGAGAGCGAAGCTGCTCCGTGGCCCGCCGACGACGGACGCCGGACAGCTGCGGGGGACACCTGGACGCGGCAGGGGACCCAATGGCGGGCCACGACGAAGGCACACGTTGCCGGGACGCGATCAGGTGACACGCAGCTTGCGCTCGGGGTCCTGTCTGGTCCGCTTCCCATGGGTGCTCGCGCTGAAGAAGCGCGCTCCGCGCCTATGGGAGCCCTCGGCCCGGCCACCCCTCGTCGGTACAGGGGAGACAGGAACTGAATCGCAGTGCCGGAGCGCCCTACCACCGACGCTGAACCCTGGATTCCGGAATCCCGGAGCGCCCCACCCGGACGCCGAACGGAACGGTCGAAAGGCTAGTTCGGGGCCAGAGGCTTGAGGTTCACCCAGCGGTTGCAGGTCTCCTGCAGTTGCTGGGGGTCGTCGGTGGCCATCGCTTCGGCGAGGAAGAGGTCGATCTCCCGGCGGTCCTTGCCGGCGCGGCGCAGGGCCTGGCGGACGGCAGAGGCCACCGCCCAGCGGTTGCGGGTCCGCAGGGTGACCTGGACTTCCGGGAATCTCGGGGGGGGCGGTGGCGTCAAGATGAGGGAGCCTCTCATCCTGAACTACTGGCGACAGCCGAAAATGTTACGTCTGCGGGCGAGAAACCGTCGCGCCCGGGCTGGCGGCGGGCCGTCGCTCAGTAGAAGCCGAGTTGCAGGCGCGCGGCTTCGCTCATCATGCTCTGGTTCCACGGCGGGTCGAAAACCACTTCGACCTGGGCCTTGGAGATCTCCGGCAGCTTCTCGAGCCGCTTCTGGATGTCCTGGGCGAGAATGTCGCCCATGCCGCAACCGGGCGCGGTCAGGGTCATCTGAATGTTGGCGACCTGTTTGCCGTCGGCACCGGGAGGGTCGAGCAGGCAGCTGTAGACCAGCCCGAGCTCGACGATATTGACCGGAATCTCCGGGTCGTAGCAGCTGCGCAGGACCTCCCACACCCGGTCCTCCAGCGACTGGTCCGCCGCCCCTTCGGCGGCGGACGGTGCCACCGGCGGCTCCATGCCGATCGCATCGAGATTCTCGGGGTCGATCCGGTAGAGGCCGCCGTACTCGGTCGTCACGGTGACGGTGCCGCCCAGCTGCTGCATGATCATGACCTTGGTGCCGGACGGAATCCGGGTCGGCGAGCCCTGCGGAATGACCACGGCTTCGATCTCGCGGGTGGTGATGACTTCGGAGCGGTCGGAAGCACTCATGAACCAATTATCTTACTCCGCCGCGGCGGAGTTTCCCGATCGTTGGGGCGCGCCGGTATGCGGTAAAGTTTTCCAACGCCGCGGCCGCGGCGAAATCCAACTTCGCTGGAGGTCCGGATGAAGGTCGCTCTGCTCTTGTTCGCCCCGCTGGTCGGTGTCGTCTTCGCCGGCCGGGTTTCCGCCCAATTCGTACCCGAGCCCCCCGCGACCCGCGTCGCGCCGGTGAAGGAGACCCTCCACGGAGTCGAGGTGGTGGACAACTATCGCTGGCTGGAAGGGGACGACTCGAATCCCGACCTGATGGGCCAGGTGACCCCCGAAGTCGCGGCGTGGACCGACCAGCAGAATGCCTATACCCGCTCGGTGCTCGACAATCTGCCGGGGCGCAAGGCGCTCGAGGAGAAGCTCCGCCCGCTGATGGAGGTCGGCTCGGTCTCGACGCCGATGGTGCGCGGAAATCGCTACTTCTTCTCGCGCCGCGAAGGATCCCAGAACCAGCCGAGCTACTACTGGCGCGAGGGCTACAAGGGCGACTCGAAGCTGCTGCTCGATCCGGCGCAGCTCGATTCCAGCGGGCTGACGACGATCACCTGGATTTCCCCGTCGCAGGACGGCAAGCTCGTCGCCTACGGCACCTACAAGTCGGGCGACGAGAACACGACGCTCCACCTGATGGAGGTCGATTCGGGCCAACGCCTGCCGCTCGAGATTCCGAACAAGACCCAGGCTCCCGACTGGCTGCCGGACGGTTCCGGCTTCGTCTATCAGAACCTCAAGGACCCGAAAGATCCCTATAGCGGCCAGGTGCTGTTCCACCGGATGGGCTCCGAGATGGCCGCCGATCCGATTCTCTTCCGGCAATTCACCAAGGAGGAGAACGAGAAGCTCGCGACCACCTGGGGACCGGGCGCGACGCTCTCGCGCGACGGCAAGTGGCTGGTACTCGTGTACTACACCGGAACGCGTTCGAACGATCTCTGGGTGGCCGACTTCCAGAAGTTTCTCGCCACCGGCAAACTCGACAAGCGCGTCGTGGCCGTCGGCAAGGACGGAACGTCCTTCGGCCAGGTGGAAGGCGACACGCTCCTCGTCCAAACGAACGTGGGGTCGCCGAACGGCCGCGTCGATGCCTACGATCTGGGCGCGGCCGGCGGTGGCGCCAACTGGCAGCCGCGCACCGTGGTCGCCGAGCGCGCCGGGATGGCGATCCAGAACGTGAGCGTCGCCAAGGGCCTGTTGGCGATCGAGTACCTGAAGAACGCTGCGAGTGTGATCGAGGTCTTCGACGTGGCGCGCAATTCGGCGATCTACGCCGACTCGAATGGCGCCGTCGGCTCGACTCTCGCCGGCACTCCCGCCAAATCGCTCGGCGAGCTCCAGATGCCGGGAATCGGTTCGGCGAAACTCGCCACCGAGCCCGACCTTCAAGAGGCCTTCCTGCAGTTCACCAGCTTCAACTATCCGACGACCATCTTCCGTGTCGACCTCGGAAAGCCCGGTGCCGCGCCGCAACTCTGGGAGAGGCCACCCGTGCCGGTCGACCCCGCGACCGTCGAGGTGAAGCAGGTCTGGTACGCCTCGAAAGACGGCACCAAAGTCAGCATGTTCGTCGTCCATCGGAAGGGCCTCGCCCTCGACGGCGCGAATCCGACGATCCTCACCGGATACGGCGGCTTCAACATCTCGGAGACGCCGGCGTTTTCCGCCACGATGTTCCAGTGGTTCGATGCCGGTGGAGTGCTCGCGCTGCCCAACCTGCGCGGCGGGGGGGAGTACGGCGACGCCTGGCACGAGGCCGGGATGCTCGACAAGAAGCAGAACGTCTTCGACGATTTCATCGCCGCTGCCGAGTGGTTGATCGCCGAAAAGTACACTCGTCCGGCCAAACTGGCGATCGTCGGTGGCTCGAACGGCGGGTTGCTCACCGGCGCGGCGGTCGTCCAGCGCCCCGAACTCTTCCAGGCCGCGCTCGTCGCCGTGCCCCTCCTCGACATGTTGCGCTACCAGTACTTCTCGATGGCGCGCTACTGGGTGCCCGAGTACGGCTCGGCGGAGAATGCGGCGCAGTTCGACTTCCTGCGAGCCTACTCGCCCTATCAACACGTGAAGAGCGGGACGAACTATCCGGCGGTGCTGCTGACCGCCGGCGAGAACGATTCGCGGGTCCACGCGTCGCACGCGCGCAAGATGGCGGCGGCGCTGCAGGCAGCGACGGCGGCAGTGCCGGGCGCGAAGCCGGTCCTGTTGTGGGTCGACCGCGAGGCTGGTCACGGCCAGGGCAAGCCGCTGAATCTGCGCCTTCGCGACCTCGCCGATCAGCGGATCTTCTACATGTGGCAGCTGGGGATGCTGCCGAAAGGCTGACCGAAAGCCCGGTGAGGGCTACTGCAGGTAGCCGAGCGCGCGCAGGTTCCTGATCTGCTCGTCGGTCAGCGCCTGATCGGCGGGTGCGGTGCGCAGGTGGTGCTGGTAGCCCTTCGCGAGCCGCGCCAGAAGCTCGCGCAGAAGGGCCGGTCGGTCGGTCGAAAGGTCGCGGGCGGCGAGCGGATCGTCCGTCAGATCGAACAACTCGCGGCGTTCCAGCGGCGGGCCGTTGAGCTTGAACGAGAGACAGCGGCCGTCGTTGCCGACGCCGAGGGCGAGCGGTGTGTCGCACCCGGCCGTCGTCAGGCTCACGCGATGCTTGCGCGCGCCGCCGGGGAGCTCGAGCCGGTAGCTCTTCCAGTCGGTCTCGAGGTGCAGGACGGCAGCCGGTTTCCCGTCTACCGAAGTCTGGATGTCGCGCGGTTGATGAAAGGCCACGGCGCGAAACTCGAGCGCTGGCGGCAGGGCATCGAAGTGAGTCTCCTTGGAGACCCAATGGCCGTCGGACTCCATCACCGCCGAAGCCAGGGTCGCCTGCAGGAGGTGGCCATCTCGTTCAGCGAAGAGCGTCTGGCCGTCGAAGCGCAACACTTTGACCTCCGCGTAGGCTTCGCCGGAAAGCGCGCTCCCCGGCGCGCGCAGCTGCGGTGTCAGGCTCTTTCCCGACATTCCTTCGGGCGGCTGGACTCCGGCCAGGTCGTAGATCGTCGGCGCCAGGTCGATGGTCTGCGCCAGAGTCCCGATGCGCAAGCCCTGCGGCGCGGCGGGGTGCACGACGAGCAACGGGATGTGCAGGCATTCGGGGTAGATCTGGGTGTGGACGAGCTTGCCGTGCTCGAGGAACTCCTCGCCGTGATCGGCGGTGAGGATGACTGTCGTCTGGTCGGCGAGTCCGCTGGCTTCGAGATCGGCGAAAAACTGCCGCAGGCGATCGTCGAGATAGCGGATCGAGGCATCGTAGAGCGCCTCGTAGTAGGCGACCGCCTCCGGCGTCGTTTCGGCGAGTCCGTTGTTGATCGCCGCGAAGTGAGGTCCGGTCGGCTCGCCGGCGCCGGGCGGCGGCGGGCCCGGCCAGAACATCTTGCGATAGCGCTCGGGCGGCCAATACGGATCGTGCACCGTGTAGCTGTGCAGGAAGAGAAAAAAGCGCTCGCCCGGCTGGATGGACTCGAGGAAGGCCGTGCCGCGCCCGAACGTGCGCTCCACATCGCTGTCGTCGGCGTAGGGCGTGTCGCTCCACTCGCCGAAACCGCGCGCGAAGCCGTAGCCCCCCTGGACATAGCCCCCTTCCGTGTGCCCGGCGGTGCGGAAGCCGGCGTGATGCAGCACCTCGGGAAGGGTTCGGATCTCGGGCGCCAGGATCGCGGAGGGGGGGAAGACGCCGTGCTCGGCCGGATAGAGCCCGGTGAACATCGACATGTGCGAGGGCAGCGTCGAGGGTATCTGGGCAAAGGCGTGATCGAAGACGATCGACCGCCGGGCAAGTTCGTCGAGGAAGGGCGAAGTCGGTCGGTCGTAGCCGTAGAGGCCGAGGTGATCGGCGCGCAACGCGTCGATCGAAATCAGGATGTAGCCGCGGGTCGGCGTCGGCTCGAAGCCGACCTGCACCGGGAGCGGAGCGGCATTCGGCGCCGGCGGCCGCCCATCGCCCGGTCCCTTGCAGCCGGCGACGATGAGGGCGAAGGCGAGGTAAGGAAGCAGAGAACGGCCGACGAAACGCATGCGGAGAGCGATCTTAGCCCGTCCGGATACAATTGGTCCTGGCAGTTTCCGAAAGGACCCTCGAACATGCGTGTCCTGGTCACCGGGCATCACGGCTATATCGGTTCCCTCCTCATGCCGCAGATCGCCAAGCGCGGCATCGACGTCGTCGGTCTCGACAGCGATCTGTTTGCCGCCTGCACGTTCGGGCCACCGGTCGCCGAGGAGTGGCCTTCGCTGCGCAAGGACCTGCGGGACGTAACGGCGGCCGATCTCGAGGGATTCGACGCCGTGATGCACCTCGCGGCCCTGTCGAACGATCCCTTGGGCGACATCAATCCCAGTCTGACTTACGACATCAACCTCGACGCTTCGCTACGCCTGGCGCGGCTGGCGAAGAACGCCGGAGTCGGACGCTTTCTGTTCTCCTCCTCGTGCAGCAACTACGGAGCCTCGGGCGACGGACTTCTCGACGAGCAGGCGGAGCTCGCGCCACTGACTCCCTACGCCGTCTCCAAGGTGAAGCTGGAATCGGAGCTCGCTCGCCTGGCGGACGATCGCTTCACCCCGGTCTTTCTGCGCAACGCGACGGCCTACGGAATCTCGCCGCGTCTGCGTGTCGACCTGGTGCTCAACAACCTGACGGCCTGGGCGGTCACCACCGGCAGGATCGTCCTGCAGAGCGACGGAACGCCATGGCGCCCGATCGTCCACGTCGAGGACATCTGCCGCGCCTTCCTGCTGCTGCTCGAGGCGCCGCGGGAGAAAGTTCACGCGCAGGCGTTCAACATCGGCGCCTCCGCGGAGAACTACCGTATCCGCGAGTTGGCGACGATCGTCGGCGAGACCATTCCAGGCTGCGAGATCACCTTCGCCGAAGGCGCCGGTCCGGACGCCAGAAATTACCGGGTGAGCTGCGACAAGCTCGCGCAGGCTTTCCCGGAGTTCCGCCTGAAGTGGAACGCGCGGAGTGGTGCGCGCGAAATCTACGACGCCTACGTCGCCGCCGGCTTGACCCGGGCCGAGTTCGACGGCCCGCGGTACAAGCGCCTGGCGCACATCCGCCAGCTGCTCGCCGCCGGGACGCTGTCCAACGATCTGCGCTGGACCTCGGCGGCTCACCTGGCCACCTCTTGAAGCTCGCCGCCCTCGGTACCGCCGGCTATCTGCCTTCCGCAGGCCGGAAGACGATGTCGTTTCTGGTCGCGAACGAGAGCGAGACGCTGCTTCTCGACGCCGGCAGCGGGGTTTCCCGCCTCCTGGAGCCGGCGATCTCCGCTCTGCTTCCGCCAGGACGGCGGCTCGATGTCCTGCTGACCCACTACCACCTCGATCACGTCGTCGGACTCTCTTATCTGCTCGGTCTCGCCGCGGATCGAACGATCCGCATTCACGCGCCGGCACCGCCGTTGACTGCAAGTGGGCCGGAGGGGATCGTTCGGTTGCTCTCGCCGCCGCTTTTCCCGCTGCCGATCGAGCGTTGGCCGATGCCGGTCGAACTGGTTCCCTACAGCGGCCCGGAACTCCAAATCGGCGCGCTCCGCCTCCACCTGCGCCACCAGACGCACCCCGGCGGCTCGGTCGGGGTGCGCATCGGCGATGCGCTCGCCTACATTACCGATACCGTGATCGATCCGGCGACGATCGACTTCGTGCGCGGCGTGAAGCTGCTGCTGCACGAGGTTTGGTTGACCGCTGCGGAGGCCGAAGAGACCGATCCGGCACCGACCGGACATTCCGACGCCGGGGCGGTGGCCGACCTGGCGCGCGCCGCCGGAGTCGGTCGGCTCTGGGTCGTCCATCATCACCCCCGGCGCAGCGCTTCCGACCTCGAGCGAATGGCCGAGTCGATGCAGCAGCGGGCGGGACTTCCGGTGGAGGTCCCGGTCGAGGGCGAGGTCTACACTCTGGAGTGAAAGCCGCCTGCGGCAGGGGGAGAATTTCCTCGCTGGGGCTCTTGCGCAGGCGACCCTGCGCGTCGCGGCGGAGTCGCGTCGCCTTGCCAGCGGCGGGAACGAGCCCCCAGATCTCGCGCATGCGGCTTCTCTTGGGGTACCCTAGCTCATCTTTCCACCATGTGGGACAACCTTCGCGCCGACACGCGGCGCCTGCGAGAGATCAAGAGTAAGCCGGCGCCCTGGTACGTCCTCGAGTCGCTGCTGTTCGAGAACGGCTACCAGGCGGTGGTGCTCCATCGGCTCGCGCACTGGTTCAAGCGGCACGGCGTGCCGGTTTTCGGCCCGGCGATCGCGCGGTACAGTCACTTTCTGACCGGTGTCGATATCGCGCCGGCGGCGAGGATCGGCCCCGGCCTGCGCATCGCCCACGGTACCGGCATCGTCATCGGCAACGCGGTCGAAATCGGCGCCGACTGCCTGCTGATGCACGGCGTCACGCTGGGCGCCCCGACCCTGTCGCGAATCGGCGACATGCCGAGGCTGGGCGACCGCGTCACCGTCGGCGCCCAGGCGAGCGTCATCGGCGCGGTGACGATCGGCGACGACGCCTTCGTCGGCGCCCACGCCCTGGTGACTCGCGATGTTCCGTTGGGGAGCCTGGCGACGGCGAAGATCGAGCTGGAGATCCGCCCACGCGGCGCCTCTGCCGGATGAAACCCGCCGACGGCAATTCCGGTTGACTCATGCCGGTGAGTCGTAAATACTGCACTTATGAGTAAGCGACTCCAGGTCTTGCTCGAAGAGGAAGAGTTGCGGGAGGTACGCCGCGCGGCGAATCTCGCACAGGTCAGCATCGCGGAATGGGTGCGCTCGGCGCTGCGCGCGCGTCGCCAGGCGGCGCCGGCGAGCGCACCGGATCGCAAGCTCGCGGTGGTGCGCGCCGCGGCCCGGCACACTTTCCCGAGCGGCGAGATCGGCGCCATGCTGGCTGAGATCGAGAGCGGTTACGGCGTCGAGGGCGAATCCTGATCTTCGTCGACTCGAACGTGCCGATGTATCTCGTTGGGGCTGCGCATCCCCACAAAGTGGACGCCCAGCGCCGCCTCGAACGGGCCATCGCCGACGGCGAACGCTTGGTGACCGATGCTGAAGTGCTACAGGAGATTCTCCATCGGTATGTCGCGATCGGGCGGCGAGACGCGATCCAGCCGGCGTTGGAGGCGCTTCTGGGTGTCGTCGATGAGGTCTTTCCGATCGACCAGCCGACAGTCCTGCGGGCGCGCGACATCATACTGGCTTACCCTCGTCTGTCGGCGCGCGACGCAGTGCACGCGGCAGTGATGGAAGCGAAGGGCATCTCGACGATCTTCACCTTCGATGCCGGCTTCGACGCCTATCCGGGCCTCGAACGTGTAGGGTCCTGACGCTGCGGGAGGGCGGTCAGTCGAGCGACGGCATGTCGGTGCCGTAGACGTACTTCTCGAAAAACGGCTGCCAGTCCGTATCGGTCATCTGCCGCAGGATCGCCGGCAGCACCTCCGTCCCGAGGGGCTTGTAGGTGAAGTTGCGCACCAGGGCGCGCAGGAAGGCGAAGAAGAGCGGATCGCCCTGCTCGGTGCCGCCCTTCAAACGGGCGAACTCGCGGCGGATAGCGTGCAGCACGACGGGGCCCTTGGCGTAGAGCAGATTCTGCCGGTCCATCCCGTCGGCGGTGTCCTTGAACGCGAGCTGGCTGACGAGGAAGATGCTGGCGCCCGGCTTGAGCGTCCGGGCGCCGTTTCTCCACTCCCGCAGCGCGAGGTCGAAGCGGCGCTGTCCCTCCTTCGCGTTGGGGCTGGTGCGCTGGATGCAGGTCGCCGAGACATACTCGGCGATGCTCTCGGAGAGCCAGCCGTCCTGATCGCTCGCGAGTTGGACGATGTGCGGGAAGTAGCCGTGCGCCACCTCGTGCGCGAAGCGCTCGTTGATGCCGCGCGAGGTCGCCGCATTGAGGAACGCTGCTGTCTCGTCACCGGCTGTGGCGCGCGCCGTCGTGGCGTTGTTGAACGCTTCCTTGGTGATGTAGATGACTCCTGCCGGAGCGACGCCGAAACCCCAGTCGTTGATCTCCAGAATGTCGAGCTCGTGGAACGGATAGGGCACGCCGAACCAGTTCTCGTAGCAGCCCTTGGCGGCGAAGAAGTTCTTGGCGAGGCGCCGGGCGGCGGCCTCCTTGGGCCGGGCGTAGGTCGAGACGACGGCCCGGTAGCCATCCAGCTCCTCGGTGACCGACTGATACTTTCCGGCGAGAACGACAGGGTAACGGAACGCGCCTTCGAGTCGCGAGCGCAGCCAGTTCGTGGTGTCGGTCGAGCCGGTCTCCAGGCTCTCTCCCGAAGCGAAAGGAACGAACGGCTTCGGGACTTCGACCCGGATGTCGTAGGCAGAGTAGTCGAGCGCGCCGTCGCCTGGGGCCGGCGAGATCTGGCCCGCTCCGAGGTCGAAGTAGTTGTCGCCTCCCGGACGCTGGGCGAACTCGCCCTCGACGACCGTCTCGACGAGCACCGAATCGCCGACGGCGAGAGCGCGTGGAGGTGCCACGAGGAGCTCCCCACGGAAGAAGCGGAACGGCGCGGGCTGCCCGTCGACCAGGACGCGGTCGACCTTCACGTCGCGCGTGCGGTCGTCGTTGTCGATGACGAACTCTCCGATTCCGAACGACATCAGACGCAGTCCGGCACTCGTCGAGACGACCTTGCTCTTCGAAGTCACGAGCACATGGGCGCCGCGGTCGTTGACGATGTCCGAGCTCACTTGCGTCACCGAGAACGGCGGCTCGACCGAATCCCACCAGGCCCTGCCCAGCGGCTGAGTCACCAACCGCCGCTGTCGCAGGCGGCCGGCGAGATCGCCGTACGGCGCCGGCAACGATTCGATTTCGGTCAGGCTCTCGATCTGGGCGTTGGCCCGCGGATCCACGTCGAGTGCGAAATCGCCCTTGGTGCCGTGCAGAAGCGCGTGGACGTAACCTTTTCCGGCATTCGCCCGGGCGAGAGAGAGGTCGTGCGCCGGGTTCGCGGAGAGGAGTTTCTCGAGCACCGAGGCCGCCCAGGGCGAGAATGGGATCGGGAGTTGTTCTCCAGCCGCTGGCGGGTTCGCCGAAAGGAGGTCCCAGCTCCAGACGACCGCCTCGTCGAGGGTCACTTCGACCTGCAGAACTCCGCCCTCGCGCGTCGCGACGAGTCTGGAGACGGACTTCAGGTTGCGCGCCGCGACCGGCTCGGAGAAGCGGTCCGCGATGCGATAGACGAACGCCGCCGGCCCCTTGATCCAGAACCCGCACGGTATGCCTTCCGCGGCGAGCAGGTAGACTTTCGCCCCGGGCTGGACCCGCAGCTCGCCGTGGCCGAGAGCGAGCGAAGCTCCGAGCGGAATTTCCCGAACCACGGAAGGATGCTCGATCGCCGCTCCCAGCGCGGCAGGGTCGAGCGGCGGCGGGGCCGACTCGGCGGCGAGCGGGGTGGCGCAAACAGCCAGAGCGAAAACAGCGCTGCGCATTCGACCGTGCTTGTGCACCTGACACCTCCTCCGCTGCGTCCCGACGATAGCCGATCGCGAGGCGCACTCCCGCACGATCGAAAATGGCCTCCAGTCGGGCGTTCGCGGAGGCGGCGAAGGCCGCGGTCTAGCGGAACGGAGCGAGGAGGTCGGCCGCCACCAGCGCGGCCGTCGCTTCGCGCAGCGCTACGAGGGCGATCCCCGAGCGCTCGGCGATGTCGTCGAGGGAGTGGCTGCCGTCGGACAGATTGAGCATCCAGAGGATGGCCAACTCGCGCTCGCGGCCGGCGTCGTCGCCGCCGATCAGGCGGTAGAGGCCGCGCCGGCCGAGTTGCGGCTCGCACTCGGGGGCGAGATTGCGGAAGCACTCGCGGCTCTCGAGGCGGTCGACGACGCTTTCGAGCGCGGCGAGCGAACCGGCCAGGCTTTCGGGTCGGATGAAGTCGAGGTTGTCCGCCGAGGTGTGGTACTCGGAATAGCGGCCATAGGGGATGCGCGAGAAACACCCGGCGTCGAGGCCGATGCCGGGAGCGTTGTACTGTCGCTCGTCATAGCCGAACGGGACGAACTCCTCGACCACCAGCGCTTCGCCGCGCTCGGCGAGCGCCCGGCGCACTTCGCGGTCGATCGGTGCATCGCCACTGCGCGACTTCTTGTAGTGGAACGAGCCAGGAGCGCCGAGTCCGGCGAGCACGAGCGTGTGGTGGATCTGCGCCAGCTGCGTCCGCTTCGTCGCCAGCCAGGCGATGGCGCCGATCGTACCGGGAACGAAGAGAAAGCGATACGAGAGCCGCCGTCGCGGTCGCGCCGCGAGCTTCTCGGCCAGGGCTGCCGCGACGACCATGCCGGAAAGGTTGTCGTTGGCGAGCGACGGGTGGCAGCCGTGGGTCGAGATGAGAACCTCATCGGAGGTCTCGCCCGGCAGGACGAGCTCGCCGATCGACAGGCTGCCGTCGAACAGCTCGGTGTCGACGACCACGTCGTACTCCCCTTCGGCAAGCGATTCGACGAGCCGGTGAGGTAGACAGAATCCCCACTGCTCTTTGTAGTAGCTGGTGCGATACGGGATCAGGTCGGGCTGAGCCGGTAGCGAATAGAGGTGCCGCCGCAGTTCGGTCAGGTCCACTCTGCCGCGGAACGGCGCGCTGTAGCCGAGCAGATGCAGGTTGTGCTCCGCGACGTCGCCGATCCGGCTGCCGTCGGGAGTCGTGATGTGAGCCTCGCGCAAGCGCCACTCGCGGGGCACCGTCCAGTCGAATACCGGCGTGCCGGTCGGAATCTCGAGCATCTCGAGCGCGAGTCGCTGGCCGAGAATGGCCAGGCTTCGCCGGACGCCGTCGCCGGTGATGCTGCGCGGAATCGGGAACAGTCGCGCCGCGAGCGCGTACAGCTCGGGGCCGGTCATCCGGAGGGTGGCACGGCTGGGAGGGGGGTGGGGAGCGGCAGGTCGGGATAGCCGGAGTCGCGCTCGGAAATCACCCGCACCGGCTCGGGTAGCACGATGCCGAACGCCGGATCGTCCCAGCGCACGCCACGGGCGGCCTCGGCGACGAAGAACTCCGACATCGCATAGTGCACTTCGCAGTCGTCGGTGAGAGTGAGAAATCCGTGCGCCACTCCCGACGGCACGTAGACCGCGTTGCGTCGGTCGGCGGCGAGCTCGACCGCTACAGGTCGGCGGAACTCAGGCGAATCGGGCCGCAGATCCACCAATAGGTCGTGGATCGTGCCGCGCACCGACCGCACGATCTTCGCCTCGCCATGGGGCGCCGCCTGAAAGTGCAGGCCGCGCAGCGTTCCGCGCCGCGGGTTGAATGACAGGCTGGTCTGGACGAACCGGCTCTCGAGTCCCGCCGCCTCGAACTCGTGGGCACAGAAGGTGCGCGCAAAGAATCCGCGATCATCCGAGTGCGGCTCGATCTCGACGAGAAAGGCCCCCGGAATGGCGAGGCCGACGAGCTTCACAGCAATTCGACCCCGGGTATGGCCACCAGAAAGCGTCCGCCCCACTCGCGGATGGCCGCCATCTGTCCGGCGATCTCGGAACGCAGATTCCACGGCAGGATGAGGACATAGTCCGGGCGAGTCTCGAAGATCGCCTCCGGAGCGCGGATCGGAATCCGCGTGCCCGGCAGGAAGAGTCCCTGCTTGTGGGGGCTGCGATCGACGGTGTAGTCGAGGAAGTCGCCACGCACCCCGCAGTAGTTGAGCAGCGTGTTGCCTTTCGCCGGGGCGCCATAGCCGACGATCGACTTGCCGGCCCGCTTCTCGCGGATCAAAAAATCCAGCAGGGCGCGCTTGGTTTCCCGCACGGTCTCGGAATAGCCCGCGTAGTAGGCCAGGGACTCGACGCCCGCGGCGCGCTCGCGGGCCAGGAGATCGATGAGGCGGGGCGTCCGCGCGGCGTCGGGTCCTCCCGGCGCCGGCAGGTGGCGGGCATAGATCCGCAGGCTCCCACCGTGGGTCGCGAGCTCCTCGACGTCGAAGAGTCCGAGGCCGTGGGCAGAGAAGACACGCTCGACGGCGACGAGCGAGAAGTAGGAGAAATGCTCATGGTAGATGGTGTCGAACTGGTTGCCCTCGATCATCCGCACCAGGTGCGGAAACTCCATCGTCAGCACACCTTCTGGTTTGAGCAGGAGGGCGAGGCCGCCGACGAAGTCGTCGAGGTCGGGAACGTGTGCCAGCACATTGTTGCCGAGCAGCAGGTCGGCTGCGAAGCCGCGCGCCACCAAATCGCGCGCGGCTTCGCGGCCGAAGAATCGGACTTCGGTGGGAATGCCCAGCTTTTTCGCCGCCTCAGCGACGTTGGCCGCCGGCTCGACGCCGAGCACCGGGATCCCTCGTTCGACGAAATTCCTCAACAGATAGCCGTCGTTCGACGCGATCTCGACCACCTGGCTCGTCGGCCCGAGCCCGAAACGAGACTCCATCGCGTCGACGTAGGCTCGCGCGTGATCGAGCCAGCTGGTCGAGTACGAGGAGAAATAGGCGTAGTCGCTGAAGATCTCCTCTGGCGAGGCGCATTCCGGCAGCTGGCAGAGCCAGCAGCTCTCGCACACGTAGACGCAGAGCGGCAGAAAAGTTTCGGCGTCGGCGAGGTCGGCGGCACGGAGGTAGGAGTTGGCCAGCGGCGAGCTGCCGAGATCGACCATGACCTGGTCGAGGGCGGCGCCGCAGGAGCGGCAGACGAGGTTCTGCTCGGGGTTTGTCATGGTCGGGTTCGGCGCCCGCGGCACCGGAGCGAACTCTAGCAAAGCGGCGAGGACGGAAGGCCTGCTTCCGAAGCCGTGCTATCTTGCTGTCGCTTCGAGTCTTGCGCCGATGACCCTCGATCCCGAACTGCTCGCCATGCTGGTCTGTCCGAAATGCCGCGGTGCGCTCGAAAGGGTGGAGCTGCCGGAAGCGCTGCGATCTGCGCTCGTCGAGCGCTATCGCGAGCATTTCCGGGATCAGGTGCCGGTGGTCGAGGACGGGCTGCTGTGCCGCGATTCCGCGCTGGTTTACCCGATCGTCTCCGAAATCCCGGTCATGCTCGTGGACGAAGCCCTGCCGGCTTCGGCGCTCGCCCGCTAGGTCGAGCTGCGACGTGGGGTTTCCTGCCTCCCGGCGAATCGCCTCATGGAGCGCGGCGACGCGCGAGCGGCTGCGTTTCGGCCTCTATGCATCCCACCTGCTGACGCTCTTCGGCATCGCCCTCTCCAACATCGCGCTCGGAGTGGCGCTGCTCGCCTATCCGTTTCTCCGCGGCTCGGCGAAGGAGAGTTTCCGCCGCGCCCGACCGCTGCTGATGGCTGCGTTGGTCTATTCCGGCCTACTGGTCGTCGCGATCCTCTTTTCACAGGATCCTCCCACCAGCGTCGAGGCTCTGCGCGAGCTGTTCACTCTGGCCGCCCTGCCCCTCGCCCTCGGATCGATCGCCGGCGAGCGCCGACTGCGTCTGATGTTCGACGCGGCGATCTTCGCCGTGATGCTGGCGGCGCTCGCCGGTTTGGCGCAGTTCTGGATCGGGTTCGGCGACATCGACCGACGGATCCGCGGTCCGTTTTCGCATGTCATGACGTTTTCGGGCATCCTGCTGCTGGTCGATCTTGTGCTCGTCGCCCGGCTGCTGTTCCGACCCCCGGCAGCCACGGCGGGCGATGGCGGCGCTTTCCGGATCCTCGGGCGGCCCTGGCTCGGCTGGATCGCCCTGATTGTCATCAATGTCGCGCTGGTCGGCTCCTTGACCCGCAACGCCTGGCTCGGGCTGCTGGTCGCCGGCGGTTGGCTGTTGTGGATGCGACGCCGGCGGCTCGTGCTGTGGGCGCTGCCGGCGGCGATCGCGTTTGTCGTTCTGGCGCCGGTCCCGGTCCTGGCGCGCGCGATGTCGGTGGTCGATCTCTCGGACGAGTCGAGCTACGACCGGCTGTGCATGCTCGAGGCCGGCGCCCGCATGGTGGCGGAGCATCCCTTGTTCGGTATCGGGCCCAACATGGTCGAGCGTCTCTATCCGATCTACCGCCACGCCAGCGCCTCGCGGCTGAACGTTCCCCACCTGCACGACAGCTACGCCCAACTTGCCGCCGAGCGAGGATTGCCGGCGCTGGCGAGCTACCTGGCGCTTCTCGTCGTGGCGCTGAGGCGCGCTTGGAAAGGTTATCGCTCGGAGGTGCCCGCAGGTCCGGAGTCCGGCCCTGCGACGCCCGGCGGAATATCGCGTGCTGACCTCTGGCTGGGAGTGACGGCGGCGCTGGTCGCTTTCTCGGTCGCCGGCCTCTTCGAGCACAACTGGGGAGATGTCGAGGTCCAGCGCATCGCCTTGCTGCTGCTCGCAGCCCCCTTTTGTGTCGAGATCGAGGCACCGGCGGGATCGGAGCGCACCGCATGACACCTCCGGCGGGCGGCGCAGCGGGTGGCGACGCCGGGGAGGCCGGCTTCACGCGCCTTCTCGCCGAGACCCACCCTGCGGTCGATGCCGAACTGGAGCGGCTTTTGCCGGCGCCGACGGTCCCGCCGGGCCGACTGCACGAAGCCATGCGCTATAGCGTCTTCGCCGGCGGCAAGCGGCTGCGCCCGGCCCTGGTGGTCCTGGCCGGTCGATCGTTCGGGGCCGCGGACTCCGAGCTGCTCTCGGGCGCCGCCGCGATCGAGATGGTGCACACCTACAGCCTGATTCACGACGACCTGCCGGCACTCGACGACGACGATCTGCGTCGCGGACAGGCGACGCTGCACCGCCGATTCGACGAAGCCACCGCGATCCTCGCCGGCGATGCCCTCTTGACCCTCGGTCTGACGGTGCTCGCTGAGCTCCCCGCCATGCTGCCGGGGGAGCTCCGGGCGCAGGCCGTCGCCCTGGTCGGGAGGGCCATCGGTTCCGGCGGGATGATCGGCGGTCAGGTCGAGGATCTCGCAGCCGAGGCCTCCTGGCCGGCAGGCGAGGGGGCCGCCGCGGTGGCTCTCGAGCGAATTCACCGTGGCAAGACCGGAGCGCTGCTCACCGCCAGCCTTCGCCTCGGTGGCGTCTATGCCCAAGTGACACCGGCGGAAGATCTGATTCTGCGCGACTTAGGCGAATCGATCGGGCTCCTGTTCCAGGTCCGCGATGATATTCTCGACGTCGAAGGGAGCGCATCGAGCCTCGGCAAGACGCCTGGAAAGGACGCCGCCGCGAGCAAGCTCACCTATCCCGCGCTCTACGGGCTCGATCGGAGCCGCGAGCGTCTGAAGGAACTTGGTCAGGAAGCGATGGACCGGATTGCCGATTTGCCGGGCGAGCGCGAGATCTGGACGGCACTGATTTCGTTCCTCGATCACCGCCGCTACTGACGCCGTCCGACGCCAGGCGGAGATTTCACGCCGCCCGCTCGGAATCGATTCCAGGCTCAGCCGGGAGATCTCATGAACCTACTCGATCGCGTCTCCAATCCGCACGACCTCCGGCGGCTCTCCCGTGAGGAGTTGCCGCAGCTCGCCGACGAGCTGCGGGCCGAAATCGTCAGCGCAGTCTCGGAGACCGGTGGCCATTTCTCCTCGAATCTCGGCAGCGTCGAGCTGACGATCGCGCTGCACTATCTGTTCGACACGCCGCGCGATCTGCTGGTCTGGGATGTCGGGCATCAAACGTATCCACACAAGATCCTCACCGGGCGCCGTGACCGCATGCCGACGCTGCGGCAGTTCGGAGGGATCTCGGGTTTCTGCCTGCGCGGCGAGTCGGAGTACGACGTGGTCGCCGCGGGACATGCGTCGACCTCGATCTCGGCCGCGCTCGGTCTGGCGGTGGCGCGCGACCTGCGAAAGGAATCGCATCAGGTCGTGGCGGTGATCGGTGACGGGTCGATGACCGCCGGGATGGCGTTCGAGGCGATGAACCAGGCCGGACACCTCGGCACCAAGATGATCGTCATCCTGAACGACAACTCGATGTCGATCTCGCCGTCGGTCGGCGCGCTGACCAAGTATCTCGAGGCGCTCATGGCCGGGCGCCACTACGCCAAACTCAAGGACGACATCAAGAAGGTGCTGCACAAGATCCCCGGCATCGGCGATCCGATGGTCGAGGTGGCCAAGGGCCTGGAGGAGGGGTTGCGGCAGGTCTTCACGCCCGGGACTCTGTTCGAGGAGCTCGGCTTCCGCTACGTGGGTCCGGTGAACGGGCACTCCATTCCCGCCCTGCTCGAAGCTCTCGAGAGCGCCAAAGCGATCGATGGGCCGGTGCTTCTGCACGCCATCACCCAGAAGGGAAAGGGATACAAGTACGCCGAGGACGAACCGGTCGAGTACCACGGACCTTCGCCCTTCGATCCGATCGCCGGCATCCAAAAGGGAAAGCCGGGCGCGGCGCCTTCCTATACCTCCGTCTTCGGCAAGACGGTCGTCCGGCTCGCCGAGCACGACCCGCGCATCGTCGCGATCACCGCGTCGATGCCCGATGGCACCGGCTTGATTCCCTTCGCTGAACAGTTTCCCGAGCGCTTCCTGAACACCGGAATCGCCGAGCAGCATTCGGTGACGCTGGCCGGCGGGCTGGCCCTCGGAGGCATGCGTCCGGTGGTGGCGATCTACTCGACCTTCCTGCAGCGTGGCTTCGACCAGATCTTCCACGACGTCTGTCTGATGGACCTGCCGGTCGTTTTCGCCCTCGATCGCGGCGGCATCGCCGGCAACGACGGTTGGACGCATCACGGACTGTTCGACTACGCCTACTTCCGGATCTTCCCGAATTCGATCGTCATGGCGCCGAAGGACGAGAACGAGCTCCAGCACATGCTCGCCACGGCGGTCGAGCAGCCGCATCCGACGGCGGTTCGCTATCCGCGCGGCAACGGCGTCGGCGTGGCGCTCGACGCCGAATTTCGCCAGCTTCCGATCGGCAAGGCGGAGGTGCTGCGACGCGGTCCTCACGGCCTCGTCTGGGCGGTGGGCTCGACGGTTTACCCGGCGCTCGAAGCGGTCGAGAGGTTGGCCCGGGAAGGCATCGAGCTCACGCTGGTCAATGCGCGCTTCGTCAAGCCGCTGGATCGCGAGCTGCTCGCGCTGCAGATCGAACAGGCAAGCCTGGCCGAGGGGGGGGCGCGTCTCGCGACCGTCGAGGAGCACTCCCTGGCGGGTGGCTTCGGCAGCGCGGTCCTGGAGGCGCTGTCGGAGATGGAGCTCGCGTCGGTCACGACCCTCGCCATCGGTGTCCCCGACAAGTTCGTCCCCCACGGCTCCCAGGAGGTCCTGCGAAAGACGCTCGGACTCGACGCCGAGGGGCTCTATTTCCGCTTCCGGAGCTTCTTCGCCAAGTCGGTGGGCGCGCGCGACCGGCCAGGGGCGGCGATCGAGTCTTCATCGGCTCCGGAAGTCGCCGAGCGCCGAGGGCAGCGCGTCTGCCGGTTCGACCAGACCGAGGGGTATCGCCGGTGCGGCTCGACCAGCTACTGGTTGAACGCGGGCTCTTCTCCACCCGGGAAAAAGCTCGGCGCGCGGTGATGGCTGGCCAGGTGGAGGCCAACGGTGTGCGGGTCGACAAGCCGGGTAGCCCCATGCGGGAGGATGTCCGGCTGGCTTTGACCGGGCTCGCAGAGCCGTTCGTTTCGCGCGCCGGTGGCAAGCTTGCCGCCGCGCTCGACCATTTCTCCATCGATCCCGCCGGCTGGCGCTGCTTCGACGTCGGCGCCTCGACCGGAGGGTTCTCGGATTGCCTCCTGCAGCGTGGCGCCGCGCACATCACCGCTCTCGACGTCGGCTACGGATTGCTCGATCTCAAGGTCCGCGACGATCCGCGAGTCGAAGTGCTCGAGCGGATCAACGCGCGCTACCTCGCCGCCGACGCCTTCGACCAGAAGTTCGATCTCATCGTCGTCGACGTCTCCTTCATCTCGCTGACCAAAGTCGTGCCGGCGCTGCTGCCGCACCTCGCGGCGGGCGGGCTGCTGCTCCCCCTCATCAAGCCGCAGTTCGAAGTCGGCCGCGAAGGTGTCGGCAAAGGGGGATTGGTGCGCGACGAGGCGCTTCGCCGGTCGACGATCGAGCTTCGCGCCCGCGAGCTGGCCGCCCTGGGGCTCGAGATGGTGGCGACCTACGACTCACCGGTCGCCGGCGCCGAAGGCAACCGCGAGGCTTTCGCGCTGCTGCGCAATCCGCACCCCGGCGGCACGGCACCGGAAGTGGGAGAGCCCGGGTGATCGAGCCGCGCGGAGCTCGCCGGGTCGGTGTGGTCGCGAAAGCGGCGAGCGCGGATGCCGCGGCCGTTGCACGCGAGCTGATCGAGTGGCTCTCCCGGCGTCAGCTCGAGGTGCTGGTCGAGCCCGGAACCGCCCGCGAAGCCGGCACGACCGGAGACGGGCCGCTCACAACCGGCGCGCGTTGCGACCTCGTCGTCGTGCTCGGTGGCGACGGTACGCTGCTCTCCGTGGCGCGCAAGGCGGCTGGCGGCCCGCCGATTCTGGGGGTGAATCTCGGACGTCTCGGATTCCTCACCGAGGTGGCCCGCGCCGAGCTTTATCCAGCACTGGTCGAGGTTCTCGCCGGCCGCTACGCTCTCGAACCGCGCTCCCTCCTCGAGGTGGAACAGGTCAAGGCCGACGGCGAGCGCGTCGTCTTTCGCGCCCTGAACGATATGGTGCTGGCGAAGAGTGCGCTATCGCGGATGATCGAACTGCTGCTCTCCGTCGACGGCCGGCTGGTGGCGCGCTACCGGGCCGACGGACTGGTAGTTTCGACGCCGACCGGTTCGACCGCCTACAACCTCTCGGCCGGTGGACCGATTCTTCATCCGCTGCTGCCGGTTTCGGTGCTGACCCCGATCTGTCCGCACACGTTGACCCTGCGGCCGCTGGTCGTTCCGGACACCAGCATCATCGAAGTCGGAATCGAGGCGCGCGACGACGCTCCGGATTCGCGCGCGGATCGGGTCTACCTCACCATCGACGGGCAGGAGGGCGGCGAGATCGGCTTCGGTGACCGGGTTCGCGTGACGCGCGCCGCTCAACCGGTCTACCTGGTGCGGACGGGCGAGCGCAGCTCGATATTCGAAGGCCTGCGCAACAAGCTTCACTGGGGCGAGTAGCGTCGCGTGGTGTGGCTGCGCATCCGGCGCTGGGTCGTTCGCCCGTTCTTCTGGACGCTGGCCGCGGTCGCGTTCGTCGTGCTCTGTCTGCGCGGATTCCTCTCCTCCGACTTCGTGCGTGAGCACCTCGCCTCGCAGCTCGAGCAACAGCTCTCCCAGATTCTCCATCGCACGGTCCTGATCGGGAAAGTCGACTTCGAGCTGATTCCGTTCGCTCTCAGGATCGAGGATTTCTCGATCGCCGGACCGACAGCGGGAGCTCCGCTCCTGCTCTCGGTCCACCGACTGCGGGTGGACGCCGATCTCGACGCGCTGAAAGACAACGTCCTGGATCTGCAGACGGTCTCCGCGCAGGGCGTCCGGGTTCATATCGAGCTCTACGCCGATGGGCAGGACAATCTGCCGAAGTTCGCCTCGGCGGGCGGCGGTAGCCGCTTCACCCTGCGTGTCGGAGGGCTCTTCGTGGAGGACGGCGAGTTCGAGCTCGCGGATCAGCGGATGCCGCTGGAGATCTCCGCCAGGGCTCTCTTGTTGCGCCTCTCCGGCATCGGCGGAACGCAACTTCAGGGCACCGTGACAGCGCAAGAGATCGTCACGACCTTGCCGAAAGCGCTCCCCTGGGCTTCGACATTGACCGCCAAGGCACGCCTGCGCGACGACCGGGTGGAGATACTCCGGGCGCGGGTTCGGGCGCCGGACTTCGACGCCCGGGTCGCCGGCTTCGTCGGCTGGCGCGGTGGCGCGAACGGCGAGATCCACGGGGTCGTCGACACCGAGGGGCGGTTTCTGGACGATCTGGGATACCTGTCGGGCGAGATCGACGGGCCTTTGAGATTCGAGGGCGGGGTCCGATTCGTTCATCGGGAGCTCGAGCTCGACGGCCGACTGACCTCGCCGGCGGTCGATCTCTTCGGATTTCATCTCGACGACCTGGCCGGCCGCGTGGCGAGCGGTGGTTCGCATGTCTCGTCGCTCGGTCTCGATCTCGAGCGTGCGAACTTCTCCGGCGGTCCGGTCACCGGCCGCTTCGAGGTCGACTTCGACCACCCCGGTCCGCTGGCGCGTCTGAACCTCCGGGCGGAGGGGCCGCATCTGCAGGAAGTGCTGGCGAATCTCCATCTTCCCGCGCCAGCGTTTTCCGCTGCGGTCTTCGGCGACGTCCATTACGAGTTCCCGCTGAACGATGCGCGGCGCGGAGCGGGCTCGGCCGTGCTCGAGCTTCGCGCGCTGCCAGTCGGGCCCGGCGGCGCGGTTCCGATCGCGGGGACCGCGGTCCTGAACCTGGTCGAAGGTCGCCTCGGGCTGCAGGACATCGAGCTCGCGTCGTCCGCGCAACGCCTCTCCCTGCGGGGCAACTACGACCTCGTCGGCGAACTGGGTGAGCTCGTGGTCGAAGTGTCGAGCCGTGACCTCGCTGAGTTGGCACGCGTACAACCGTTCGTGGAGAACACGCCGGCACCGCTCTGGTTACCGGACTCCGGCCACGGCCGGCTGACTGCCCGCGTCGCCCTGGGCGGCGCCGGAACGGCAGTGGATCTGGACCTCGACCTGATGGACGTGCACGCTCCTGGCGGCTCCGCGGAACATGCTCGGGGCAGCCTCCGGATAGACCCGACGGCGGTGCGGGATCTCGCCATCGAGCTTCAGCGCGGCAGCGCGACATTGCGGTTGACGGGGCTTCTGCCGCTGTCCGCGACCCCCTCGGCGGCCGATTCGGCGGCGACGCCGCAGGTTGCGCTCGAGGTCGATTTTCACTCCTGGCCGGCAACCGAGGCGATGCCCTGGTTGCCGGCACCCTTGCCGCTCGCCGGCGAGGCGACCGGGCGCCTTCACCTCGCCGGCACGATCGCCGAGATGACCGGCGAGCTGCGGGGGGTCGTGGCTCCGGTGACAATTGCCGGAATCGACTGCGACCGGCTGACAGTGGGGCTCGACTGGGACCCCGACCGCCTGCGCGTGGAGGAGTTGCGGCTCGAAGCCCCGACGGGGCTGCTGCAGGCCAGCGGCGAGCTCCGCTTCGCGGGCGACGAGCTGCATTTCGATCTCGCCGCGGAGCGCCTGAACCTCGATGCCGAGCCGTGGCGTGCGCTTTCCGGAGCCCGACTCAGCGGATCGGCCACGCTCTCGGCGCAACTCACCGGTACGCTCGAGGCGCCGCGTCTCGTTCTCGACGCGGACCTCGCCGATCTCGAGATCCCCGGCGCGCGAGGCGCCTCCGGAGCCGACTCGACGGCCTCCGCGGGTGGCGCATCGGCTGCGGCCGCTACCTGCCCCCGGAGCCGCGCAGGAAGACGCCGGCGGTCCGACGCCGCAGCGCCTGGCCGGCGCGCTGCATGTCGAGCTTGCCGATCGTGACCTGCAGGCGCGGCTGGATCTGCCCGGACTGCTCTCGATCGCCGGCGGGGGCGCCTTCGTCGCCGGTGAGAGTGGCGACCTGCGGTTTCAGCCTGACCAGCGAGCGACTCGAGCGGATGATCGCCCTCGCCGCGGGTCGCCAGGTCGACACGCTCGCCGGCCGGCTTGCCGCCGACCTCGAGGTCCGGTTTTCGCCCGGCAGCCCTCTCGCGGTGACGCTGCGGATCCCCGATCTCGAGCTGGCCTACCAGGGACATCGCCTGCAGCCGATCGAGCCGATCACGCGCGCGATATTCGGCCTCGAAGCTGGTGTTCGACTCGATCTACCTGGGAGAACAGGGTTCGGAGGATGAACTCTTCCTGTCCGGGAGACGTCGATCTCGCCCCCGTCGAGCCGGAGCTCGATCTGCGGTTGCAGGCCGAGATCTCGGTCGCTTGGATCGAGCCGTTCCTCGGCGTCGACCTTTCCGGCATGGTGGACGTTCTGGCGACAGTGAAGGGAACGGTGGCGCAGCCAGAATGGAACGGGCAGGCCGCCCTGCGGGACGCGCGCTACATTCCGAGCCGTTTTCCGCACAGCTTCGAGCATGTCGATGGGCTCGTCCTGCTCTATCCCGACGCCGTGGTGATGGACCACCTGCACGCCGACCTCGCGGGCGGCACGGTAGAGGCCTCGGGTCGCCTCGATCTCGCGACACCGGACAAGCCGATCGCCTATCGCGCGCAGGTCGCGATGCGCAGAAACTCGCTGCGCTATCCCGAAGGCTGGCTGCTGCGCGGTGACGGCGATTTCACCCTGCAGTCGACGACGGAGGGCCGCCAACTCTCCGGCTCGGTGGCGCTCGACCGCGTCTACTATCTTCAAGACATCAATCTCTCCCCGCGTCAGCTCGCCGAACGCGTGTTGTCGCGCACGCGCGTGCAGATCGACGAGGCCGACGAGTTTCTCGGCACGACCTACCTCAACATCTCGATCTCGCGCCGCACGCGGTTCGGGTCCGCAACAACCTGGCGAAGCTGACCGGCAGCGCCAACCTCGCGCTGCGCGGCTCGCTGGCCAACCCGGTGCTGTTCGGCGAGGTCGCGACCGATCCGGGAGGGACGATCGACTACAACGGATCGGCCTACATGCTCGATCGGGCGATCGTGACCTTCGCCAACCCCGCGCGCATCGAGCCTCTGCTCGACGTCGTGGCGCGAACCAAGATCAACGAGTACCAGGTCACGCTGAGCGTCCTCGGTTCGCTCGCCCGCCCCACCACGACGCTGGGGTCCGATCCGCCGCTTCCGGACTACGACGTGCTCTCGCTGCTGGCGACCGGAACTCCGAGCGGTCTTGCCGACCTCTCCGAAACCGCGCAAACCGGGAATGCGCCGGGAATGGCGGCCGAGTCGCTGCTCTACGGCCAGGCGGCGTCGCTGGTGAGCGCGCGGGTCGGCAAGTTGTTCGGCATCGACCGTCTCGAAGGTCGATCCTCTCGCCGGCGGCGACAGCCTCTCCGCGGCGCGGGTGACGGTCGGCAAGCGGCTGTCGAGCCGCGTCTATCCTGACCTATTCGGTCGACCCGTCGTCGACCGCCCAGCAAGTGCTGCAGGTGGAGTGGAGGCTGTCCGACGACCTGACCCTGGTGCTCACCCAGAACGGCGACGAGTCCTACGCCATCGACACGCGCTGGGAGCGGCGCTTCTGATGTCCGCGGATGTCGAAGCGAAGGTGCGGAGCGTTCTGTTTGTGGGCGCTGGCGTCGCTGCCGTGGGTGGCCTTGGCGAAGCGGAAGGGTCGGCGGGGTCGGAACCGGCGCCGATCGTCCGCGCACTCGAGCTTCGCAGCGACGCCCCGATCGATGTCGCCGAAGTGCGGCTGTTGATTTCGCTGGCGGTGGGCGAGCCGATGGACGAAGCGCGCACCCGCCGCACGCTCCGGAGTCTGCGCTACTCGGGCCTCGCTTCGGAGGTCGAGATCTATTCGCGCCCCGCACCCGGGGACGCTGCCGGTGTCGTGGCGATCGTCGCGCTGTGGACCGATGTGCAGGTCCTGTCCGTCGACGTGAGCGGCGAGCTCGGAATCAAGAAGACCCGCCTCCTCGAGGCCCTGCCGCAGCGCTCGGGGCAGCCGTTGCGGGAGGATCGCCTGCTGCGCGGCGTCTATCGTCTGCAGGACCGCCTGGCCGCGGAGGGGTTCCTCGACGCCGAGGTGCGACTCGAGGTGGCGATGGGCGCGGAGGAAGCGGGAGCTGGAGGCGGTTCGGACCGCCGCGGCGCGAAGGTGACCTACCGGATCGCGGCGGGCCCGCAAACCTCGGTGCGCAGGATCACTTTCACCGGCGCCGCCCCCGTCTTCGCCGACAGCGAACTGCTGGGCGCCCTGCGCACGAAACCGGAAGCGCCGTACCGGAAGGAGGTAGCCTCCGACGACCTCGAACGGCTCCAGAACTGGCTCTTTTCGCGCGGCTATCGCGAAGCCGTCGTCGAGCGGCTCCCGGACAGCCTGGACTCCGGGCTGCACGTGGTGGATCTGGCCTTCGCCGTGCGGCTCGGGCCGAAAGTCGAGTTCACGGCGCAGGGAATGACGCTGCGCGAGCTCGAGAAGAAGAACCTCGTGCCGTTCCTCGGCGAAAGTGGCTACGACGAAGCGCTGGTCCTGCAGTCGGTCGAGCGCATCCGGCGCTACTTCCAGGAGAAGGGGCACTATCGCGTCCAGGTGACCCGCACGGAAGAGCGTTCACCGGAGGTCGTCCAACTCAGCTTTGCCATCGATCCCGGACCGCGCCTCCTGCTCGATGAAGTCCGCTTCGAAGGCAACCAGAGCTATCGATGCCGAACGGCTCCGGCGCCTGATGACGACCTCCGCCCGGCGCTTTCTGCTGCCCGGAAGCGGCCGTCTGGTGGACGAAGAGCTCTCCGCCGACCTGTCGAACCTGCGCTCGTTCTACCTGCTCGAGGGTTTCGATCACTCCCGGGTCGGTCCGGCCCGCATCTCGAGAAAGGGGACCGGCTCGAGGTCATCGTGCCGATCGTCGAAGGGCCGGCGCCGGCGGGTCGGCGAGCTCGTGTTGCAGGACCTGGCGCCGCTCGACGAGAAGGCGGTGCGCGCGGCGCTGCCGCTGGAGAGCGGCGGCCCGTTTCATCGCCTGCTGCTCGAACGCAGCGTCGATACCCTGCGCGCCCTGCTCGAAGATCGCGGCTACGGCGATGCGCTCGTCTCGTCGGAGGTCGAATGGAGCGCCGACGATCTCGTCGCCACTGTCCGCCTGCGGGTCTTCACCGGCCAGCAATGGGTGGTCGACCGGACCCTGCTGCGCGGCCTTCGCCGGACCGATCCGCGCGTCGTCCGCCGCTTCCTGGGGATCTCCCCGGGCGATCCGGTGCGGCAGGCGGCGGTGCTGGACCTCCAGCGCCGGCTCTACGGTCTGGGGATCTTCAGCCGCGTGGACGCGCGCGTAGCCCCCGGAGCGGAGGGCGGAGAGGCGCGCGAGATTCTGGTCGACCTCGAAGAGGGCCGGTCGCGATCGATTCAGGCCGGCGCCGGCTACGACTCGGAGAGTGGTATCCGGGGACTGCTTCGACTGTCGCAGGGAAACCTGTTCGGCAAGGCCTCCTCGCTCTCGCTCGATCTTCTCGGCAGCCAGAAGGACCAACACGCCCGCCTGGTGTACCACCAGCCCTACATCGGCAACCTGCTGGCCGACCTGTCCGCGACGCTCTATGACGAGCACGAGGACCGTCCGGATTTCAACGTCGACCGCCGCGGCGGCCAGCTGGTGATCGGACGCGAGCTCGGGCACTGGTCGCTGCACTCGTTTCTCTCCTACCGTCTGGTCGAGCTCGACGCCGGCGAGTTCAATCCGGAGATTCCCCTCGACAGCCGCAACGCGCGGGTCGCCAGCGTCACGCCGACCGCGAACTACGACCGCCGCAACGACCCGCTCGACCCGACCCGGGGCTGGAACGGATCGTTCCAGCTCGAATACGCCTTCCCGGCACTCGCGGCCGACGCCGACTTTCTCAAGATGTTCGGCCAGGCGACCGCCTACCTGCCTCTCGGCCGCCTCGGTGTACTCGCGGTGAGCGCCCGCGGCGGAGCCATCGAACCGCTTGCCGGACTGCCGCAGCAGTCGTCCCGCGACGCATCTGCAATCGAGCGTTCCGGCGGCCGAGCTGTTCTACGCCGGCGGCCGCACGACGCACCGCGCCTACCGCCGCGACGAGCTCGGAATCGTCGGCGAAACGCTGATCTTCGATCCCGCCAGAACCACCGCGGATCCGTATCCCGCTGGCGGCGGCGGCCTGGCGTTGTTCAACTTCGAGTACCGGTTCCCGGTCGCCGGACCGGTCGGAGGGACGATCTTCCTGGACGGTGGCAACGTCTGGAACGGACTACCACGACGTCAACGTCGGTGCTCTGAAATGGGGCGCCGGCCTGGGAGTCCGGTACCTTTCGCCGGTCGGACCCATCCGCCTGGAGATCGGGTGGAAGCTCGAGCGGGAACCGTTCGAGGACCCCTACGTCTGGTTCATCAGTCTCGGCAATCCGTTCTAAGAAGCCGAACGGGAGCGAGTGCGCTACCATTCGATCGCCATGAGCCTCCTGCCGACCGCCCCGGAGCTTCTTTTCGCCACTGTCGAGGAGGCGCTGGAAGAGTTCCGGGCCGGCCGGATGGTCATCCTCGTCGACGACGAGGACCGGGAGAACGAAGGCGACCTGACCATCGCCGCCGAGAAAGTCACCCCCGAGGCGATCAACTTCATGGCCCGGCACGGCCGCGGCCTGATCTGCCTGGCGCTCACCGAGGAGCGGCTGCGACGAGCTGCGATCTGCCGCTGATGGTGCACGACAACACCTCGCCGTTCGGCACGGCCTTCACCGTGTCGATCGAGGCGCGCGCGGGCGTCACCACCGGCATTTCGGCCGCCGACCGCGCGCGCGACCATTCGCGACCGCGATCGACCCGGCAACGCGGCCCGACGACCTGGTGCGCCCGGGTCACGTCTTCCCGCTGCCGCGCGCAAGGGCGGCGTGCTCGGAGCGCGCCGGCCAGACCGAAGCCGTCGGTCGACCTCGCGCGCCTCGCCGGCGTGCATCCCGCCGGCGGTGATCTGCGAGATCATGAACGACGACGGCACGATGGCGCGCGTGCCCGATCTGATGCGCTTCGCCGCCGAGCATGGCCTGCCGATGGTCACCATCGCGGACCTCATCCGGTACCGCCTGCGAACACGAGACGCTCGTGCGCCCGGTGCCTCGCCCGGCTGCCGCCGCGCTGGGGCGAGTTCACGATCCACGCCTACCGATCGGACCTCACCGGCGACGAGCACATCGCCTTGGTCATGGGGGAGCCGGCCGGCCGAGGAGCCGGTGCTCGTGCGCGTGCACAGCCAGTGCCTGACCGGCGACGTCTTCGGTTCGATGCGCTGCGACTGCGGACGCAGCTCGAGCTCGCGATGAGCCGCATCGACGAGGAGGGCCGGGGGTCCTCCTCTACCTGCTCCAGGAAGGGCGGGGCATCGGGCTGGTGAACAAGATCCGGGCCTACGAGCTGCAGGACGCCGGGCGTCGACACCGTCGAGGCGAACGAGCGGCTCGGGCTTCCAGCCGGACCAGCGGGACTACGGCGTCGGGGCGCAGATCCTGCGCGACCTCGGCGTCCGCCAGATGCGGCTGCTGACCAACAACCCGAGCAAGTACGTCGCCCTGTCGGGCTACGGCCTCCAGATCGTCGAGCGCGTGCCGCTCGAGATCCCGCCGAACGACGAGAGCCGCGACTATCTGCGCACCAAGCGCGAAAAGCTCGGGCACCTTCTCCAGCTGGTCTGATCGTCAGGAGCGCACCGGTGTTGCGCGTGCTGTGGATCGCGACCAAAGCCCCCTGGCCGCCGCGCGACGGCGGACGGCTTCTGCTCGGCGAGACGCTGCGCGAGCGCTCGGCTGCGGTCCGCCGGACGCATCGAGATGACCCTCGTCGCCCCCGTGCTGCGCCGCGACCTGGCGGCGACCGAGGAAGCGCTGCGCGGGCTCTGCTCGCCTCGACTGGTCGTCCTGCGGCCGCGACCCCGAGCCCTCGCGGCCCTCGCCTCGGCGGTCTCCCGACGACCTTATTCGGTCACCCGACACGAGCGCCCGGAGATCGCGCGGGTGGTGGAGAACGAGCTCGCGGCGGAGCGCTACGGCCTGGTGGTGGCGGAGCAGCTTCAGGCCTTCGCGCAGGGCGCTCCAGCCGAACGGGCTGGGGTTCCCGCGGATCCTGCGCGCGCAAAACGTGGAGAGCGACCTCTGGCGCCAGCTCGGCGAAGCCAGCCGGGGCTACTCGCGAACCCTGCTGTTGCGGGAATCGGCTCACCTGGCGCGAGCCGAGCGTGCCGCGCTCGGCGCGGCTACGGCGACGCTGGCGCTGTCGTTCGAGGACGCCGAGCAGCTGCGCGCACTGGGGCCGCAGTCGGCTCGGATCGAGGTCCTGCCGCCGCCTTTTCCCGGCGAGTTGGATGCACCGGCGCCGTTGCTCTCCGGCGATCCTGCACTGGTGCTCTTCGGCAGCGCGGGCTGGGAGCCGAACCGACGGGCCGAACGGCGGTTCGTCGACGAGATCTGGCCGCGGGTTCGCGCGGTGAGTCCGTCGGCCGCGCTGCATTGGTTCGGCAGCCCCCCCGGCGCCCGGTCCGGCGGCTCGGAAGCGGGCCGCCCGGGAGTTTTCGCTCACCCGGCTCCCGCGGCGAGCGCCGAGGCTTTCTCACCGGGCGCCGTTCTGGTGTTGCCACTCGACATCGCCTCGGGGGTTCGCATGCGTGTGCTGGAAGCCTGGGCCCGGGGTGTCGTCGTCGTGGCAACTCCGGCGGCCGCTTCCGGCCTCGTGGCGAACGACGGCCGGGAGCTCCTGCTGGCCCGCAGCGGCGAAGAGTTCGCGGTGGCAGTCGAACGCCTGCGGACGGTCCCCGGACTCGCCGAACGGCTGATCGCCGGCGGGCGTGCGCGGCTCGCGGCCGATCACGCACCGGCGCGCTTCGCGGCGCGGTTCCTGGCGATCGCCGAGCGGCTTGCCGGGCGGACGCAGGGTTGAGGATTCTGCTGGTTTCGACGGCCTGGCCGTGGCCGACCCGCAAGGGCTATCAGTTGCGTCTGCTGCAGCTCGCCGAGGGACTTGGCCGTTGGCACGAGGTGACGCTTCTGGTGCCGCTGGCGCCGCCCGCTCGGGGCGCCCCTGCCGAGTCGCCGCCGGCCGGCACGTCGGCCTTTGCCATCGAGACCTACCACCTTTCGCGTTGGTCGGCACCCATTAGGGTCGGTGCGGCGTTCGTCGCCGGGCGTTCGCTCGAGAGCGGATGGGTCGGCTCGGCCGATCTGCGGCGCCGGCTGCGCGAGCTCGCGCCACGGTTCGACCGCGTCGTCTTGCAGCTGGTGCGGCTGGCGGGCGTGACCGACGCGCTCGCCGAGACGCCCTGGGTGCTCGATCTCGTCGACAGCCTGTCGCTCAATCTCGAACGCCGCGCGGCGCTCGACCGCTTCTGTTCGCCCTCGTCTTGGTGCTCGCCGTCTGCGTGCTCGCCGCCGGTGCTCCGCCGAGGGGCGGCTCGAATGTGGGCTCGGGGATGGCGTCGACGCTCTCGCAGCCGCTGACCGCATCGAGGGAGAGCTGGTCGGTCTGGGCGCTGTCGGCCGCGCCGGCGCCGCAGTCGACGGTGTCGGCGATCCCGTCGCGGGCGAACAGCTGGTCGTCGCCGTTGCCGCCGAGCAGGGTGTCCGGGCCGGCACCGCCGTCGATCGTGTCGGCGCCGCTCTGGCCGTCGAGCCTGTTGGGGCCGGCGTCGCCGATCAGGGTGTCGTCGGCGGGCGAGCCGGAGGCGTTCTCAAACGAGCTCAGCGAGGCGCTCATCCCCGTCGAGGACGCCGAGCCCGCGGCGAGGTCGACCGTGCCCGCCGAGCTGGTTGGCGGCGCGGCTACGCCGAGGAATAGCGTGTCGAAGCCGGGGCCCCCGTCGACAGCGTCGCTGCCGCCATTGGGGCGCTCGATCACGGCGTCGTCGCCGCCTCCGGCGCAGACCGTGTCGTTGCCCTGCCTGAGATCGATGAGATCGCCGCTGTCGGAGCCCAGGATGACGTGGGGCGCCGCTGTCCCAGTGAAGCCGTGGGAGACGAGCCGGTCGACGATCTTCCCCTGGCAGCGGTTGAGCTCGTAGGCGCCCACGTCGCACTCCGGCAGGGAATCGCCGTCCTCGTCGAACCCCCGGGGGGCGCCGCGCTGGTCGGTGCTCAGCGTAGTGCCGTCGACCCCGTTGCAGGAGGCCGCCGGGATCCGGTCCAGCGCCGGGCTGCCCGCGGGGAGCGCGTGCGTCACCGTTGGACCACCGTTGTCGGCCTCCCCGAGCAGTCCGGGGTCCGTGTTCTGCAGGTCGCCGGTGCCGGTCAGCCCGCAGGTGGTGCCGCGGTCGATGTTGAAACCGTCCGAGTCGATCGAGCCGTTGGTCGAGCATTCGTTGGTGCCGTTCTCGGAGAGGATCGTGGCGCCGACGGCCAGCGACGTGCCCGAGACGCTCGCGGTGTCGTAGAGGATCGATCTGCTGCCAGGGCCGCCCGCCGAGTTCAGGGTGAAGGTGGAGCTCCTGATGGCCGTGCTCCCCCCGCGAACCTGGAGCCCCGCCCCGTCGATCTGGGCGTGGTTGTCGGTCAGGGTGACGTTCTGGATGACGAGCATCCCGTTGATCGTCCCCAGGTCCGTGTAGTCGATCCCGCCGCCGGAGCTCAGCCCGCTGGCCGCGCTCACCGTGTTGTTGTCGATCGTGCTGCGCTCGATTCGCAATGGCGCGTTCTCGGCGTAGATCCCGCCCCCGTGGGCCGCGTCCGCGCTGTCGAACGCCGTGACGGTGTTGCTCGCGATCGTCGAGTCGAAGACGCTCGACATCCCCACCGCTGGCGGCGACGCCGCCGCCGAAGACGTCGTCGGTGTTGGAGTCGTCAGGGGCAGTGGCGCTGTTGCTCGTGATCGAGCTCCCGTTGATCGTCAAGCTCTTGGTGGCCCGGATCCCTCCCCCGACCAGCCCCGTCGGCGCGGTCGAGACGTTCCCCGAGACCGTGCTGGCGTTGAGTGTCAGGTCGCCGACGACCTGCATGCCCCCGCCGACGCCGGCCGTCGTGCTGTTGGTGACCCTCGAGCTGTTCAGGGTCACCGAGTTCAACCCCGGAACCCGGAGCGCCCCGCCGTTGCCGGCGGACGGCGGGTGGCCGTGATCGAGCCTGACGTGGTCGAGGGTCAGCGATGAGGCGGTGGTGGTCTTCACGTCGATCACCCGGTCGGCGTTGCCTCCGTCGATCGTCGACTCGCCGGAATCCCCTTCGATGGTCAGGGGCCCGGCCGGGTTGAGGAAGACGTCGAGGTCGCCGGTGGTATCGCCGTCCTCGTTGGCCCCGGTGAGCGTCAGGTTGTAGAGCGGCTGGGTGAGGACGATCACGTCCGGCGCGTTGGCATCGCCGGCCGCGCACTGATCGACGGCCGCGTTCGCGCTGGCGGCCAGGACCGCCTCGCGCAAGGTGCAGTTGCCATTGTTCTGGGTGATGTCGTCGGTGGTGACCGTGGGGGTGATCGTCGCCGCCCGAGCGGCGGGCGCAACGGTTGCACCGGCAAGCGCGCCGGCGGCCAGCAGAGAGACGAGTCCGGCAAGGGCACGATGCGTGGTCATTCGTCCGGGACCTCCTCGGCGCGGGCATCCTCCCCGCGCGCTGTTCGTTTGTCAGGAGACGAGGGCCGGGGCGCTCGAGCGCGGCCGCCGACCCGCCGCCCGGTCACCTGATCCAGCTCTCGCATCAGGTCGCGCTCGCGGGTCTCGCGCCGATCGGCGTCCTCGCCGTCGCGACCGGCCTGCGAGCCGCTGTCCGGCGCCTCTGAGTCAGGCGGAAGCTCCACTCTCGCCAGTCTCCGCGAGGCTCCCCTCGGTGTCGTCAGGGTTCCGACCCTGATCTTTTGCGGCACGTATAAATGCGAGAGGCTTCCGCCGATGGCCATACCGTCCCGACCACGCGCGGCACCGACCATCATCGAGCGCACGGAGGCCCTCGATGCGATCTACTCGACCCTGGCGGCCGCGCGGGAAGGCTCTGGGCGCTGCCTCGTCCTGGAAGGGACGGCGGGACTCGGGAAGTCACGCCTGGTGGAGGAGGCCTGCGAGGTGGCGGGCGGGCTCGAGATGACGGTCCTGCGCGCTCGCGGAGCCGAGCTCGAGCGCGATTTCAGCTTCGGCGTCGTGCTCCGGCTGTTCGAGCCCCTCCTGGCCGGCGCCGAGGATGAACGCGACGCCCTGATGTCCGGTGCCGCGGCGCTCTCCGAGCCGTTGTTCGCGGCGGGCGAGGGGGCATCCGGCGCGGGCGGGGAGAGCGAGTTCCCGCTCCTGCACGGGCTTCACTGGCTGACCGCGAATGCGTCGGAACGAGCGCCGCTGCTGCTCGTCGTCGACGACGCGCATTGGGCGGATCCGCCCTCGCTGCGCTTTCTGATCTACCTCCTGCAGCGCCTCGACGAGCTTCCGATCGCCATGCTCGTCACCGCACGGCCGCGGCAACCGGGCCCGCAGGGACGGCTCACCGCCCAAATCGCCGGGCACGAGCTGGCCACGGTCTTCCCGCTCCAGCCCCTGAGCGAGGACGGGGTCGCCCAGCTCGTCAGGCTCGAGGTCGAGGGCGCGGACGACGAGCTCTGCGCCGCATGCGCCGCCGCGACCGGGGGCAACCCGTTCTACGTGCAGGAGCTGGCCGCCGCCCTGGCGGCCGCCGGCAGCGAGGCCGCCGGGGAGGCCGAGGCTCTGAGGGGTGAGCCGGTCTCCAGGACGATTCTCGGGCGCATCGCCCGGCTGGCCCCGGCGGCGGCGGAGCTGGCGTCCGCCGTGGCCGTGCTCGGGGACGGGGCTCCGCTCGAGCGCGCGGCTGAGCTCGGTGGACTCGAGGCCGAGGTGGCCGCGACGGCCGCGGACGAGCTCGCCGGCGCGGCCGTCTTCGAGGCCGGCGCCCCCCTGTCCTTCGTTCACCCGATCGTGCGAGAGGTCGTGTACGGGGACATCCCCGAAGCACGGCGGGCCCTGGCACACGCGCGGGCTGCCGAGCTGCTGCGGGACGCGGGCGCCGACGCCGAGCTGATCGCCTCCCAGCTCGTGGAGGCGCATGGAGCGGCCGGCGACTGGGCCGTGCCGGCGCTGAGAGCAGCGGCTATGAGGGCGCGGGAGCGAGGGGCGCCGACCGCCGCCGCGCGCTACCTGGCCGAGGCGCTTCGAAGCGTGGTCGCCGACGGCGACCGCGGCGTCCTGCTCAAGGAGCTGGCCGTGGCGGAGGCCAGGTCACACGAGGAGGGCGCCGTCGAGCACGCTCGCGAGGCGATCGACGCCATCGATGGGCCACGCGGTCGCGCCGAGGCGGCGCTCGAGATCGGGATGGAGCTCGTCGACGCCAGGCGGCCCGAGGCCGAGCAGATCTTCGAGCGGGGGCTCGAGGCGCTCGCCGGCTCCACGGACGAGGACGAGCTGGCGATGGCCCTGCGCTCCTCGCGAGCCGCCATCGGCTTCGGTCATGCGACGACGTCCCCAGGCGAGCTCGACGCGATCCTCGCGCGCGCCGCGAGGGGCGTCGCGACCCCGGCCGAGCGCCTCATGCTCGCGCACGGTGCGCTCGCCCCAGCGCTCCAGGGCAAGGACATCGACCGGATCCGCCGCATGGCGAGAGCGTCGCTGGGGGGGCCGCTGGCCAACGTGACCAGCCCCACCGCGATCGCAGCATTCTCGCTCGCGGCGACCGCCCTGTTCATGACGGGTGCCATGACCGAGTCCGAGCGCGCGCTCGATGCGGTCGTGACGTCCGCGCACGAACGGGGAGCGGTGCTCGCCTTCGGCACGCTCTCACACGTGCGCGCGCACGCCTATCACCGGCTCGGCCGCCTCGACGACGCGATCGTCGACGCCCAGAGCACGCTCGACACCGCCCGCTACGGGTGGGAGCCCGAGCTCCCCGCGGTGCACGCCGTCCTCGCGCTCTGCCTGATCGAACGCGACGAGCTGTCCGCGGCGGCGGCCGCCATCGATCTTCCCGGCGGCGAGGAGCGCTGGTCGGAGACCTTCACCTGGAGCGACCTGCTCGAAGCCCGCGGCCGGCTCCACCTCGCGCGCGATGAGGACGAGGCGGCGCTGGATGACTTCCTCGCCTGTGGGGCACGCCTCGAGCCACTCGGCGCCTCCCACGCGGGAGTGGTGCCGTGGCGCTCGGGAGCCGTCGAGGCGGCGCTGCGGCTCGGCAAGCTCGAGCTCGCCGGCGAGCTGGCAAACGACGACCTGGCGCTCGCCCGCGGATTCGGCGCCCCGCGGGAGATCGGGCTGACACTGCGCGCGGCCGGGACCGCAGCGGGGGGCGACCGCGGCATCGAGCTGCTGCGCGAGGCGGTCGAGACGCTGCGGGAGTCCGAGGCGGCCCTGGAGCTCGCGCACGCGCTCTGCGATCTCGGCGGCGCGCTGCTCGCGGAGGGTCACCGTCTGGCGGCGCGCGAGGCTCTCGCCGAGGCGCTAGACCTCGCCCACCGCTGCCGCGCCGATCGCCTCGAGGAAACCGCCCGGCGGCGTCTGGTGGCGACCGGCGCTCGGCCCCGTCGCGCGAGCGCTCGCGGGAGCGACGCGCTGACCCCGCGTGAGCGCCGGATTGCGCAGATGGCCGCAGCCGGCCTGGGCAACCGCGAGATCGCCGAGGCACTCTTCATCACCACGAAGACCGTGGAGACGCATCTGGGGCGGGCCTACCGGAAGCTGGAGGTCTCAGGCCGCGGCGAGCTCGCTGACGCCCTCGGACGGGACGACTGACTGGAGGGCTGATGTGGGTTATCCGGAAGAAATAACCTGGATGTAGCTTTCGGTTGATGCTCCACCACGTCTCGCTCGAGGTGCCGCCGACGGAGGCCGATCGCTCGATCGAGTTCTGGGGCCTGCTCGGCTTCGAGGAGGTCCCGGCCGCGGAGGTGCTCGGCGACTCCGTTCGCTGGCTCGAGCGCGACGGCACCCAGATCCATCTGATCCTCACGGAGGCCCACACGGCGCCCGTCCTCGGTCACGCGGCCGTGGTCGCGCCCGATCACGCCGAGGCCAAGGAGCGGCTCCGCGCTGCGGGCTTCCAGGTCGAGGACACCCGCCAGCTCTGGGGCGCGGACCGCGCCTTCGCGATCGCCCCGGGCGGCCACCGGGTCGAGCTGATGGCCTTCCCGCCCGAGCCGAAGAGCTAGCGGCGACGCTTGCGCTTCTTGCGGCGCTGCCCCTGCGTTTCGCCGTAGGGCGGCTCGGGAGGCCGGTCCGGCTCGCCGTTCCCGGTGCCCTCCGGCAGCGGCTGCTCCGAGATCTCCCGTCCGCTGCCCTCGACCGTGCCCGGCTCCCCCTGCCCTGACGGAGGGGGCCCGAGGTCGTCTCCGGGCCTCTGCCAGGGAACCGCCTCGCCGGCCGCCCAGGCCGGCGGCAGTGGCCGTGGCCAGAGCCCGAGGAACATCAGCCCGAGGACGGCGAACCAGAGGACCAGCCCTGGGATCGGCGGGAACAGCGGGATGATCAGGAAGAGGCCGAACGCCATCCCAAGCGCCCCCCAGAAGCGGGTGACGAGCCCCAGCCGCATGGCCCAGAGGTTCGTGTAGATCATCCCGAACACCAGGGCGAGCACGCCGACGGTCGAGATCAGCCCTCCGACGATCAGCAGGGTGGTGTGCTTGTTGAGATGGTCGGCGAGCCCCTCTCGCGCATCGCTCGCGGCCTGGTCGGGCGTCTTCGGCTTGGCCGTCGCCGCGGTCGTGCCGGTCCCGGTGGTTGTGGACCCGGTCGTGGTGGCAGCACTTCCCTTCTTGGACGTGGCCGGGGCGGGGGCCTTCGCCGCCTGCTCCGCTTGCCGGCGGGCCTGCTGTACGACCGCCGGCTCCTGGGTCGTGAACTTGTCGGCCGACTTCGCGCTGCCGACCGAGGAGACCGCGACGCCGAGGCCAAAGGCAAGCGGCCCGAGGATGACCAGCCCGGTGGCGAAGCTGCGCACCCGCGCCGAGCGGCTCCGAGCGGCGCGGAAGAGGAAGAGCAGCGGGCCCACGAACAGCGCAATACCAATGCCCTGGAGAATCGACGAGTAGATCAGGCGGCTGCTGTGTGCATGTTCGAAGACGAGCTGGTCCGCATCGGAGTTCCCGTTGGGGAGATGGAGCCCGATCCGTTGCAGGACGATGGCGGCGGCAACCACGAAGCCACCAAGGAGCCCGGCCACGCCGGCGCGCCGGATCCAGCGAGCCTGGAAGGCGAGCACCTCCTGCTTGCTCGGCAGCGAGCTATCGGGGGTCGAGGCCTCCAACTGGCAGGACTGTATCTTGGCCGCGATGCCGCTTCTCTCCCGCCAGACCGGGCCGATCGCCGTCTACGGGGCCACCGGATACACCGGCCGGCTCGTCGTTGCCGAGCTGATCAAGGCCGAGGCCGACTTCATCGTCTCCGGGCGCAGCGCCGAGAAGCTCGACGCGCTGCGGGCGGAGTTCGAGCTCGAGGCGCCCGCCAAGACAGCCCAGTTGAATGATCCATCCTCCCTCCGCGACCTGCTCGCGGACTGCGCGGTGGTGATCGACTCTGCGGGACCGTTCGTGCTCTACGGAGAGCCAGTCCTGGCCGCGGCCGTGGAAACCGGGACGCACTATCTCGACACGACCGGCGAGCAGCCCTACATGAAGATGGCCTACGAGCGGTACGGCCCCGGCGCCGCACGGGCCGGCGTGGCCGTGGTCCCCGCAATGGGATTCGACTACGTCCCCGGCGACATGATCGCGTCGCTCACCGCCGACGGCATGGGCGAGCTCGACGAGCTCGACATGCACTACTGCTGGCGGGACTTCACTCCGAGCCAGGGCACCGCCCGGACGACGCTGGAGATGATCAGCGGCAACGACCTCGAGTGGCGGAACATGGAGTGGGTCGAGGCAAGCGGCGGCGTCTCTCGCGGCGCGTATGAGTTCCCCGAGCCCTTCGGCCGGCAACGCATGTTCCGCTACCCATCGGGCGAGCAGATCACCGTGCCGCGCCACGTCGCCACCCGGAACGTGCGCGCGTCGATGAACGCGGGGGCCTTCTCCAGCGATCGGCTCGCGCCGATCTTCAGCGCGACCGTGCGCCCCGCCGGACTGGCGATGCGGACGCCTCTGAAGCGCCTCATGAACGCCGTCATCTCACGCCTGCCCGAGGGCCAGACGCCTGAGCAGAGGGAGAAGATGACATGGGCGATCGTCTGCGAGGCCAAGCGCGGAGAGGTCGAGCGCAAGGGCGTGATCAGCGGAAGGGACGTTTACGGGCTCACCGCCGCCGCGATCACGAGAGGTGCGATCCTCGCATCGAAGCGCGGCTTCGAGGGGCGGGGCGGGCTGGCGCCCTCGCAGGCGTTCGACCCGAAGAGCTTCCTCACCGGGCTCGAGCGCTTCGACGTGCGCCGGCAGATCTTCGAGAACCGCGTTCCAACCCCGGTCGAGGCGTGAGCCGGATGGCGATCGGACTGGGCACCCGGCGGCGGCGCGCCGTCAGCCTCGATCAGGGGGCGGCCACCGACGCGACCCGCTGCCCGGCCTGCGGCGAGCCGCTCTTCGTCTGGGTCGAAACCGCGGGTTACGGCGCGCGGGAGGACCAGGTGATCGACCGCTGCGAGAACTGCGGGCTGGTCGCCGTCCGGGACGCCGTGCCGTCCCCCGACCTCGCGACCGACGCGCTCCTCCTCGGGCGGGAGGAGCGAGGCTCCCGGATCGCGATCCGGGTCGACAACGCCGCGAGCCTGCAGGCCTGGCTCGGGGCGGAGAACTGGGCCGCCCTCCGTCCCGGCGGCCGGGGCATCGAGCCGACCCCCCGCGCCGCCTCACTGCTTCTCGCCCGGCGAGGACTCGAGATGCGCCGCGTCCGGCACCTGGCCCGCGCCGGGATGGCCTCGATGTGGCAGACGCTCCTCAACCTGCTCACCTTCCACCGCGACTTCGCCTCCGAGGCGGTCTCCGGTCGGCTCCGTCCGGGCACGGGCCGGGGGCGCGGGGCGTTCTGGATCGACGCCCTGGTCACCGTGCTGGCCGCGATCCCCACCGCGATCATCGCTGTGCTGCTCGAGGGCGGCGCCGTGATCGCCCGTCACGGGGGCGTGATCGAGGTCGAGGCGGACCGCCTGCCGCCTACGGACTGAGCTCGAGCAGGATCGACGCGATCTCACCGGGCGCGCCGAGCTGCGGCGACTCCTCGGGCGCACCGACCTCGCGCCCCGAGGCCTGAGCGAGCCGGGCGGCCAGCGCCGCGGAGGCCTCGCGGAGCAGGGGCGGCGTCGAGCCCGATGTGACGATCGCCGACGGGCTCGCGGCGCTCGCCAGGCGGGACAACGGCATCCTCCAACCGGCGGCGATGCCCAGCTCGGCGACCAGGCTGACCGGCCGCTCCCGCGCCGCCGCCATCCCGCCGGGGAGACGGCCGACCCCCGGGCCGAGGGCCGGGAGCCCGCCCGAGAGGTAGAGCTCGATCACGTCCTCACCGCCCCCGGCCGCGATCTCCAGCCGGTGGCGGTCCTCGGAGAGCGCCTCGGTGGCGGCCGGGAGGAGCTGGAACAGCGGGGGCTCGATCAGGACCGCCGCCGAGACCAGGTCAGTGCGCCGCAGCAGGAGGTCGAGAGCGATCACCGCTCCGATCCCGGCCCCACAGGCGGCGGCGCGAGAGTCCGCGACCGCCTCGATCAGGGCCGCCGCGTCCTCGCTCTGCTCCTCGACCGTCGTGCGGCGGTATTCCTCCGGCGCGCTGGAGCCGCCCCAGCCGCGGCGGTCGTAGGAGATCGCGCGGGTGTGCTCGGACAATGCCTCGGCGACGGGCTCCCAGGCCGCGCCGGTGGCCGCGGTCTCGTGAATCAGCAGGACCGGTGGCCCCTCGCCGCGCTCGTTCCACGCGATCTCGACGCCGCGGGCCTCGAGGGTCGGCATCAGATCGGTTCAGACGTTGCGCCAGAACCGGTTGAGCAGAGGCAGCGCGAAGGCCCGCGGGCTGTGCTGGCCGGCGAGCGCCCCGGCCCGATTGAGCGCTCCCGGGACGACGACCCGGCGGTCGTGCTGCGCGCCATCAACGGCGTGGCGGGCCACGTCCTCCGGTGACATCCAGACGGCGCCGGGGGTCCGGTCCTCGACTCCAGGGAAACCCGCGACTTCGGTGAACTCGGTCCGCACCGGGCCCGGGCAGACGGCGGTCACGGTGACGCCCGAGCCGCGCAACTCCGTGCGGATCGCCTCGCTGAAGGAGAGGACGAACGACTTGCTGGCCGCGTAGACGGCCGAGCCCGGCAGGGGCTGGAACGCGGCCGTCGAGGCGATGTTGATGATGGTCCCTCGGCCACGCTCGGCCATCGGGGTCAGGAACCGGCTGGTCAGGTCGACGACCGCCTCGACGTTGAGCCGCACCATCTCCACCATGCGCTCCCGGGGGCTGGTCGAGAAGTCGGCCTGATGCCCGAAGCCCGCGTTGTTGACCAGCACCTCGACCGCCCGCCCACGGGCGCGAAGCTCATCGGCCAGCCGCTCGCGCTCGGCCGGGTCGCCGAGATCGCAGGCGATCGCCTCAGCCGTGACGCCGTGCTCCGAGGTGAGGTCGGTCGCCAGGCTTTGGAGCCGCTCCTCCCGCCTCGCGGTCAGGGCGATCGAGTACCCGCGCGCGGCGAGCTCCTTCGCGATGGCCGCGCCGATCCCGGAGGACGCGCCTGTGACCAGGGCGGTGCTGCTGACCGAGGGCTCCGGGAGGCCCACCGGATCAGGCCTCGCCGGGTCGAGCGGACATCAGTCCTGCAGGCCCTCGCGGGCCTCCCTCACCAGCGTCACCGCCTCGGGAAAGACGATCCTGATCGCGTCGCGGACCTGAACGGCCTGCTCGTCGCTGGAGCCGGTGAGGTCCAGGGAGCTGATCGCCGCCACCGTCATCTCAACGGCGAGCTTGATCGCGTTGTCGGCCCAGGCGACCTTCTGAGCTCCCTGCATCTGCTCCTGGAGCTCCTCCATGCGCTTGCGCATCTCCTCCGGGTCACCGAAAAGCCCACCGAAACCTTCCATGGCTTCGATCATAGACCGCGGCACTCCCCGGTCACCGATTCGGCACGAATGCGCGCCCCGCGGGGCCCCCGGCGCGAGAGCGTGCGCCGGTGCCGGATACGCCGACAGCGCAGCGGGGAGACGCATCGATCGAGTACGTCGCGCTCGCGGGCGTGATCGGCGCCCTGATCCTGGTCGCGATCGCGGCCCTGGTGGCCTCGCCTCCGCGCCGGGCCGATCGCGAGCTCGGTGAGATGCTGGCGCGGCGCATCGCCTGCACGCCGCGATATCCGGTGCCCTGCGGCCGGAACCCGCTCGCGCTTGCTTACGGTTTCCCCCTCGGCAAGCTCGTCCGTAGCCTCGCGCCCCTCCCGGCCGCCGAGGCCGGAGAGCTTCCCGTCGACTTCCGCTACTGCCGGCGCCCGAGCTGCGCGGTGCCCGGCTCCGATCCCGGACTCACATCGTCGAGGCGGAGGGTGACCGAGTTCACCTCCGTCCAAGACCGGCGCCGCTCCGGGGGCCTGGTCCGGATCACTTACTGGCTCTACCGGCCGGGTCTAGGGTGGCGCCAGATCGTCCGCACTGCCTGGGCCCCGCAGATCGATGCAGCCTCTCACCTCCGTCTCCGCATCGAGGACGACCCCGCTCTGGTCCCGCTCGAGACGCTCCCCGGCCGCGACTTCTACGACTTCCCGCCCGGCGAGGACCCTCCATGGCGCTGGTCGATCTCATCACGACCGAGAGGCCGCCCCTTCCGATAGAGCTGCAATGCGAGATGGCCGCTTCCTCCTACGTGCTGAATGACCTCAGTGGCAGCAGCTCAAAGCCCCAAGGTGCGTCAGCCATGGAGAGTGGCTGATGTTCGCTTAGGATCTCTGGCATCGCTCAGCGAAGGCGCCACCCAGTGCAACTCGGAGTGGCCGCGTGTCTCGCGGCGCTGCCGCTGTGGGAATGGCGCTGATGTACGCAGCCTGGGTCACCTGACGGCGATGAAGGGCGAAATGGACGAGCGAGAGAGGCACAGACTGGAGCGGCGGGAGAAAGGCGACCGCAGGTTCATGGTCGTGCTGTTCGGTTTCATCGCCGGCGTCTTCGTCCTAGGTGTAGTCGCCATCGCGTATGTGGTCGGCTACAGCAACGGAAAGGACGAGGGGCGAAAGGTGCAGCCGGCCGCCACACAGGCCGCAACGACTGAGACCCAGCCCGGGACGACCGGCGCCGCCCAGTCGGGAACCGGTGGCGCCGCCAGGGCACTGACGATCACGATGGGCGATTACTCGTTCGCCCCGAGTGCCGTCACCACCAGTGCGGGGCCAGTTACGATCACCACCCCGAACGGCGGCCAGGTCGAGCACGAATTGGTGCTGCTGAAGACCGATCGGAGCCCGACGTCCCTGCCCGTGAAGGGCAACGAGGTTGACGAGGAGGGCCTGGAGGCAAAGGGCGTCGAGACGCCCGGAGAGATCGAGGAGGTCGGACCCGGCCAGACGAAGAGTGGAAGCTTCAAGCTCACCCCCGGCAGCTACGTGATGATCTGCAACCTTCCCGGGCACTTTCAGAAGGGCATGTACGGCAGCCTCACGGTCAAGTAGCAGCTAGCCGAGCGGCCCAGCCGGGGGCGCCGGCTCGAACACGTCCCCCCACGACACTTCGTCGGTGCGGAGGAACCTACGAGCCGGACTACGTGGTTACCCCCGATGTAGACCGTGACCCTGCCTCTACCCTCGAATCATCCTAACCCGTTGCGGGCAAGGGAGAGAAGTAGATGAAGGACGAAGGGCAGTTCAAGGTCGTGATCGCCGGAGGGGGCGTCGCGGCGGTGGAGGCCATATTGGCGCTCTCCGAGCTGGCGCAACGGCGCATCGACCTCGAGCTCATTGCCCCGAATGACGAGCTCATCCTGCCCGCGCTCGCCGTCGCGGAACCCTTCGGGATCTCCCCGCCCCCGGCGATCCCGCTTGACGACGTCTGCCGTGACGTCCATGCCTCGCATCGAATGGATGCCCTTCGCGGCATCGATGCCGGCGCCCGGATCGCCTATACGGAGTCGGGCACGGAGGTCCCCTTCGACGCCCTGCTGCTCGCAATCGGCGCGTCGGCCCACCCGGCGCTGCCGGGGGCGCTGACCTACCGCGGAATTCGCGATAACGCAGAGATCCAAGAGCTGCTGCTCGCCGCCGAGGCAGGCGAGGTGGGCCGTATCGTCTTCGCCGTCCCCACATCGATCCAGTGGCCGCTGCCGATCTATGAGTTGGCGCTGCTCACCGCCACCGAGCTGCAGACTCGGGAAGCGGACACCAGCCTGACCCTCGCCACACACGAGAGCTCCCCGCTGTCGCTGTTCGGGAGGCGCGCGAGCGATGCGGTGGGCGAGCTTCTAAGAGAGGCAGGGGTGGAGTTGGTCACCAACGCCCGCGCTGCGGCCGTCCAGGCCGGGGGGCTTGTCCTCCATGACGGACGCGTCCTCTCTGCCGCCCGCGTCGTCGCCTCACCGCGTCTCACAGTTGCGCCGATCGAGGGCCTGCCGCAGGGGCCCGATGGGTTCATCGGTACCGACTCCGCGATGCGGGTCGAGGGAACGCCTCGGGTGTACGCGGCGGGCGACTCGACCTGGTTCCCGATCAAGCAGGGCGGGGTGGCAGCCCAGCAGGCAGACACGGCCGCGACGGCGATCGCCTCGCTGGTCGATCCGGACATCGTCGTGGGGCGGTTCCACCCCATCCTGCGGGGCGTCCTCTTCACTGGCGGAGCACCGCGGTACCTGCGCGCGGAGGTCGGCCGCCGGGCGGCCTCTTCGGCGGACAGCGTCACGCCCCTGTGGTGGCCTCCCGCCAAGGTGGCGGGGAAGTATCTCGCTCCCTACCTTGCCAAGCGCGGGCTCGGGGTGCCGCTTGCGGACCTGGAGCCCCTCCACGGAGAGGGCCGCGAGGGGGCCGAGCAGGATCAGCGCGAGGCCCTCGACCTGGCCCTCGCCGCAGCGGACGCGGACGCGCGCGGACGGGACTATCAGGCCGCGCTTCGCTGGCTCGATGTCGCCCAGGAGCTCAACCTCGCCCTGCCTGAGGAGTACGCCGAGAAGCGCCGCGACTGGCGGGCCCGCGCCGGCCGGCCCTGATCACTCGAACGCACTTCTCTGCGAGAGCCTCGTAAGCCGATCTCCCCCCTCACGTCCGCTCACGAGTGTGGGTACGTCACGTCCGGCGACCTAGGCCCGGAACGAGAACAGGACGCGCTTCTGGTCGAGCACGCAGCGGGCGTTGATCCGCTCACCGCGCCGCTTCGAGGTGCAGATGAAGCCCTGCAGCTTCCGGGTCCTGGTCTTGGCGTACTCGCCGGCGATGCGCTTGGCCTTGGGGCACGAAACGACGGCGGCGCGGACCGACCCGCCGCAGCTCTGGAGGCCCTTGCCCGAGGCGCCCGACTGGGCGGGAATTGCGGCCAGTGCGGCCGTGGCCGCGATCACCGTCAATGCGATCCGCAGTTGCGCCATGACGGGATACGCATCGACATCTCAGGCGCGTACTTGAGCCTGCGGCACCACCATGCGTCTATGCCTCGGCGTGCCGCTCCGCCTCCTTGCTCGCGCTGTGGATCAGCCGGCGCCAGTCGGTCGTGCGGAAGACGAAGATCAGGGCGAGGGCTCCGAGGACGACCGTCCAGGCCGCGACCGCGATCTGCTGGCCCACCGAGTAGGTGAGCACCGCGATCGGCCCGGGGCCCACCAGGGTGGCGACGAGCAGAGCCTGCTGAGCGCCCGCACCGCCGGGTGTCAGCGGCAGGAGCGTCGCGATCGTCTGCACGCTCATCACCAGCATCACGTTCTGGAAGGAGCCCCCGATGTGGAAAGCCTCGAGGAAGAACCAGAACGAGGCGAAGCGGAGCAGCCAGCCGAATCCCTGCCAGGAAGCGACCGTCCGCAGGTAGAGGCTCGGCGTCGCCAGCACGATGGCGCCCTGCTTGACCCGGTCCCAGAAAGCCTCCACCCGGCGGGCGAGTAGCGCGAAGGTGACGACGGTCGCAATGGCCAGGGCGGTCAGGGTGAAGACCAGCAGGCTCGGATGCTGCGCCCAGAAGGCGATGTCAAAGGCCGGCAGGTTGGGCAGCTCGGGGGGCTTGGGCAGCAGGCCCTGGGTGAGGGCGTAGATGAAGACGAGGATCCCCGCGGAGGTGTCGAAGACCGAGCCGACGAAGAAGGACGAGACCACCGTCGGATAGGTCGAGCGCCGGATCGAGCGCTTGGCGAGAAAGATCTTCACGGCGTCGCCGATCCGGGCGGGGATCACGCTGTTCATGCCGGCGCCGATCAGGTAGGCGGCGGCGATCCGCGGATAGGGCACCTTCCGATCCGGGTACGCCGCCCTCAGCGTGTTCTGCCAGGCGCGGCTGCGGGCGAGCAGATGCGCGAGGTAGAAGCCCAGGGCGATCGCCATCGCCGGCCAGCCGATCTCGGAAAGCCGGTGAAAGAACTCCTGGGCGCCGTGCTGAAAGCTGTCGTAGCTCCTGCCCAGGTCCACCCCAAGCGGAGCGGTCATCCGCCCCCGCCCGAGATCCTGTGGGACTCGGCGTTGAAGAGGGCGCCCAGAAGAAACGCCAGGTTGCCGAGCCAGAGCCAGATCAGCAGCGAGATCAAGGCGCCGAGGGTGCCATAGGTCTTGTCATAAGAGCCGAAGTGCGAGACGTAGGCGGTGAAGATCAGGGAAACGGCGAACCAGAGACCGGTGCCGACGAGCGCGCCCGGCAACACCGACCGCAGGGATCGGTCATGCCCCGCGTGGGTTCGCCTCGGGCCGAGGGCGTAGACGAGAGCGAAGGCGGTGAGCAGCGCGAGGGCGCCGATGGGCCAGCGCAGGTAGCCGACCAGGCCCTTGACGAAGTTGGGGAATCCCGCCGCATCCGCGATCGCGCCGAAGAGGGGCCCTGCGATCACCACGGCCAGGAAGGCGATCAGCACGAGGAGCGTGACCAGGGCGGTCAGCCCGACCCTGACCCCCAGGTTCGGCAGGAAGTCGCGCCCCGTCTCCGCCCGGTTGATCGCTTCGAGAGACCGCACCGCGGCTCCCATCGCGCCTGACGCCGAGTAGAGGGCGAGCACGAGACCGACGATCAGGAGCACGCCGGCGTTCCCGCGATTCGAGAGCGCGTCGCGCAGCGCGCTGTTGATCGTGTCGATGGCGGTCCCCGGCGCGGCGTCACGCAGGGTGTTGACGATGCTCTCGTAGGTCTGTGGGTAGTTCCCGAGCAGCGCCAGCAGGGAGACGACGACGAGCAGCGCCGGGAACAGCGAGAGGATGGAGTAATAGGTGAGCGCCGCGGCGCGATCCGTGACCTGCACCTCCCCGAAACGGCCGTAGATCGCCTTGGCCATGGCGATCCACTCGGATCTACCAGACGGCATCGTGCGCCTCCATCACACCCAGCGCCGATTCGACCGGCAGCCCGTAGAGCGATCCGCTGAAGGTGCCCAGGGGCGCCTCGTAGTCCGAGCGAGCGAGCAGCGGGATCCCCTCGTGGTGGGTCCGCTGCGTCTCGGCGGTGAAGTTGAGCCGGGACTCGTCCTCGAAATGGATCGTGTCCAGGCCCTGGAACTTGACCGGGCCGGCCTCGGTCGGCTGGCCGGCGACCCAGATCGTCCGCTCGCTTGAGCTCGGCGGGTCGTTGATGCCGCTGACCAGGTTCCAGGCGAAGGAATGGCCGTCACGGGCCGTCCCGACGCCCGCCGACCACTTCCATGACGTGTAGCGCGGGTGATACCCGGCCGAGTCGTCCTCGACCCCGAGCCCATTGATTGTGTTGGTCCTGCGCCCGATACGAACCTCGCCGGTCACCGGCATCCCCGCGGCCTTTCTCGTCCAGGTGTACCCACCCTCGCCGTTGGGGCACATGCATTCGATGGGCGTCCCTTCGCCGAGCTCGAGGTCGAACTCGATGCTGCCGGCGCGCACGTGGACCTCCCGCCCGCGCATCGCGACCTCGGGTCGCCGGCCGGGCATGCCGCGGCGGGTTTGCTCCCAGAGGCGGCGCCGCTCCCGATCCCACACGCCCCAGAAGGTCGTCGACGCCGGGCCGACCTGCGCGGTCGCCGCGAACGCCATCAGGTTGTCGGCGAAGGCCCCGACCCAGCGCCAGCGCTTCCGGAACCGGCGCCCGAGCAGCAGGGGCATCGGCGCGGGAGGGACCGCCAGGCGGGGCCGCTCGTCGGCGCGCCCTCGCCAGGGCAATCGGGCTACCTCGGCGTTCCTCTCTTCCTTGTTCACGGCGCGGCGCGCCGCCTCGTCACGCCGAATCCAGGAAGCGCAGGATCTCGCCGGCGATCAGCTCGCCCCGGTCCTCCTGCAGGAAGTGCGCGGCTCCCTCGATCTTGACCTGGTCGGCGACCGTCGGGATCCAATCGACGAAGCGATCACCGGCGCTTCGGATACGGGAAGACAGGGTCGGTGTCCGAGAAGGCGACCAAGGCCGGCTTCTCCCAGCTTGCTGAGAGACTCGGAGACCTCCGCTGTTGCTGCGACGGCCATCGGATGCGTCTTCCTCCATCGGGACGAGCGAGCGGAAACTGCGCCGCCCCGGCCTTCGACTCGGCGTTCGGGAAGGGCGCCTCGTAAGCCGCGCGACGACCTCGTCGGGCAGCTCGGTCGCGGTGCCACCCTGGATCACGAAGCCGACGGGCAGGTCGGGGTTCTTCTCCGCGAAGTTCCGCCAGGCGATGAAGCCCTTCGACACACGCCCGGAGAAGATCCCAGTGTTCATGATCACCAGCGCGCTGACCCGGCCGCGTTCTCCATCGCCCAACGGAGCCCGATCGCGCCGCCCCAGTCCTGCACGACCACCGTCGCCTCGCCGAGATCCAGGCCGTCGAGCACCCACTGACCAGCTCGCGTGCCGGTCGTAGGTGTACCAGCCGCGGTCGGTGGGCTTGTCGGAGCGGCCGAAACCGGCGAGATCGGGACAGACACGCGATACCCGCCGTCGACGAGCGGCGGGAGCATCTTCCGATACAGGAACGCCCAGCTCGGCTCCCCGTGGAAGCAGACGATCGGGGCCTTTCCATTCTGGGCTCCCTCGTCCACGTAGTGCAGCCTCAGGCCGTCGACCTCCGCGTAATGCGGCTCGAAGTCGAAGCCCGGGAGGCCCTCGAAGCGCTCGTCGGGGGTGCGAAAGACGTCCATTCAGCGCGGAGGATATGCAGCTTCGCCCTCGCTAACATGCCCGCCTCCATGGCTGCCGTTGCAACCCCGGCCATGCCTCCCCCCACGCACGATCCGGCCGATGAGGCGATGTGCCTGCGGGCGCGAGAGCGCTATGCCGCCGACCGGAAGCGGGGCGGCCGCGTGCCCAGAAGGCGTGGCCGCCACGCCGCCATGCCGAACCTGATCATCATCGGCGGCCTCAAGTGCGGCACCACGAGCATCCACCACTACCTGGGGCTCCATCCGGAGATCAACATGTCCAAGCCGAAGGAGCTCAACTTCTTCGTCGAGGAGCTCAACTGGGACCTGGGCCTCGACTGGTACCGCGGCCGCTTCGACGGCCGCTTCGCGGTGCGGGGGGAATCCTCTCCGCACTACACGAACCTTCCCTACTTCGAGGGGGTCCCCGAGCGGATCGGCGAGCACATCCCCGACGTGAAGCTGCTCTACATGGTGCGCGACCCGATCTCCCGGATCCTCTCCCACTGGTGTCACGCGGTCGGCGCCGGGTACGAGACGCGGACGATGGAGGAGGCGCTTGCCCGTGGGGACCAGACCTACGTGACCCGGTCGCGCTACTGGATGCAGCTGCAGCCCTACATCGAGCGCTTCGACCGCTCCCAGATCGAGATCATCACCCAGGAGGAGCTGCAGTCGGACCGCCAGGCGACGATGCGCAAGGCATTCGCCTTCGCGGGCGTCGACCCGGACTTCTACTCGGAGCAGTTCACCCGGGAATGGGAGAAGTCCTCCGCCAAGGAAACCGACAAGTACCAGTTCATGGAGAAGCTGATCAAGCTCCCGGGCTTCCGCTCCTTCGACCGGAACTTCGACCGCCTCCCCGAGCGCATGCGCTGGATGGTCGAGAAGATCGTCCACGACCCGGAGGCTCCCCCGGCTGCCAAGCCTGAGATCCCCGGCCCGATCCTCGAGGACCTCAAGTCCCAGTTCTCGGATGACGTCACGGCCCTGCAGGCGTTCGCCGGCCGCGAGTTCGCCGGCTGGAAGCAGTACTAATCCCCTCATGAGGATCGCCGTGGCCGCCGACGAGCGAGTGGGCGTTGCCGAGGCCGTCATCGATCAGCTCCGCAAGCGGGGACACGAGCCCATCGCGCACGGCGCCCTGGCCGAGGGCGAGCGGGACGACTGGGCCTGGGCCAGCGAGGCGGCCGCCCGCGACGTGGCGGAGGGGCGCGCCGAGCAGGCGATCGTCTGCTGCTGGACCGGAACCGGCGCCTCGATCGCGGCGAACAAGGTGGAGGGAGTGCGCGCCGCCCTCTGCCTCGATGCCCAGACCGCAGACGGCGCGAGGAAGTGGAACGACGCCAACGCCCTGGCGCTGAGCCTGAGGGCGACCTCCGAGGCGGAGCTCGGAGAGATCCTCGATGCCTGGTTCGGCGGCGAGCCCAGCGGAGAGGCCGAGGACGCCGCCAACGTCGAGCACCTCTCCGAGATCGAGGGCAAATGACCGGGATCCCGGGCGACACCCACGCAGTCCGGCGGCTGCTCCCCGACGAGGGGGAGACGACCGTCGCCGAGCAGCTTCAGGGCCTCGACCTGAAGCCTCTGGCGCACGCCGACCGCCCGTATCTGATCCTCAACTTCGCCACCACCCTCGACGGCCGCGCCGCGATCTCCGGCAGGTCCGGCCCCATCGGCAGCGACACCGATACGGAGATGCTGCAGCGGCTCCGCACCCGGGTCGACGCGGTGATGATCGGCGCCGGGACGATGCGCGCCGAGCGCTACGGCCGGATCGTCTCCGACCCGCAGCTCCGGGCGTACCGCGAGCGCACCGGGCTCGCCCATGACCCGCTCGGGGTGATCGTCTCCAACCGGCTCGAGCTTCCCTGGGATGCCGGCCTCTTCACGGACGGGGGCGGGCGGGTCGTCGTCTTCACCGCCTCGGAGGAGGAGCCGCCCGAGACCGCCACCCCGGTGACGATCGTCCGTCACCCCGACGGCGTCGAGCTCGACCGGGCGCTCGAGTGGCTGCTCAGCGAGCGCGGAATCCGCTCAGTCCTCTGCGAGGGCGGCCCCACGCTGCACGGCCGCCTTCGCGAGGGCGGGCTCGCGGACGAGCTCTTCCTGACGATCGCGCCGAAGATCGCGGGCGGCGAGGGGCCCCGGATCCTCGAGGGCGCGCTGCCCGACATCGATCTCGTCGAGCTCGCCTGGCTGCTGGAATCCGAGGGCGAGCTCTTCGCGCGGTACCGCGGGATCGCGTAGGTTTCAGACGTGGACTTCAAGCCCTCGCCCGAGGTCGAGTCCCTTCAGGAGCGCATCGAGGCGTTCATGGAGGAGTACTGCTATCCGGTCGAGGCCGAGGCGATCCGCGCGATCGACGAGGAGGTCAAGCCCGGCGTCCCCTACCCGCAGATCCTGGTCGAGATCCGGGCGAAGGCAAAGGAGCAGGGCCTCTGGAACCTCTTCCTGCCGGGCGACGAGTTCGGCGCCGGCCTCGCCAACTGGGAGTACGGGATGCTCTGTGAGCTGATGGGACGCAGCCCCATCGTCGCGCCCATGGCGTTCAACTGCTCGGCGCCCGACACGGGAAACATGGAGATCCTCGCCGACCACGGCACCCCCGAGCAGAAGGAGAGCTACCTGCGGCGCCTCCTTGACGGTGAGATCCGCAGCTGCTTCTCGATGACCGAGCCCGAGGTCTCCGGATCCGACCCGACCACCCTCCAGACCCGAGCCGAGCTGCAGGACGGGGAGTGGGTGATCAACGGGCACAAGTGGTTCACCTCGGGAGCCAACGGAGCCGAGTTCGCGATCGCGATGGTGGTGACCGATCCCGACGCCGCCCCATACACGAGGGCGAGCATGATCCTCGTGCCCATCGACAACCCCGGCTTCGAGCTCGTCCGCAACGTCTCGGTGATGGGCCACGACGAGGGCCCGGGCCACTGCGAGGTCCGCTACACGGACTGTCGCGTCCCCGAGTCCAACCTGCTCGGCGAGCGCGGCGCGGGCTTCGTGATCGCCCAGGACCGCCTCGGCCCGGGGCGCATCCACCACTGCATGCGCGCCATCGGCACGGCCGAGCGCGCGATCGAGATGATGTGCGAGCACGCCAACTCCCGCGAGTCCTTCGGCGGGCCGCTCGCCGACAAGCAGTTCGTTCAGGACTTCATCGCCAAGTCGCGGATGGAGGTCGATCAGGCCCGGTTGCTGACCCTCTACGCCGCCTGGCAGATGGACACGGAGGGCAAGCGCCGAGCCCGCCAGGCGATCTCGATGATCAAGGTCGTCGCCGCCAACGTCGTAATGGACGTGCTGGACCGCGCGATCCAGGTCCATGGGTCACTGGGCATGTCAGACGACACTCCGCTGGCCGGCATGTGGCGCTTCAGCCGGATGCTGCGCGTGGCCGACGGCCCGGACGAGGTCCACAAGATGGTGATCGCCCGCCGCGAGCTGAACCGCGCGGCAAAGCGCGTCGAGGCCCCAGCCGAAGAACCAGCTAAGACACCTGCCTAGGAGAGCCGGTTGGCCGCCTCGTCGGCGGCGCCCGCCAGGCGCTCCACGATCTTCGCGAACTCCTGGAAGCCCTCGTCGGTCTTGCCGTACTGCCCGGAGGCGTAGCGGGCGTAGACGCCCTCCAGGATGATCGCCAGCTTCCAGTAGCCGAGGGCGATGAAGAAGTCGATCTGGCTCAGGTCGCGCCCGGACTGCTGCGCGTAGCGCTCCCTGACGTCGTCGCGCTTCGGGAACCCAGGCGCGATCGTCGCCGGTGCGAAGAGGGGCATGAAGTCGTCCCCCTCCTCGGACCAGTAGACGAGCAGCATCCCGACGTCGGCGAGGGGATCGCCTAGCGTGCAGAGCTCCCAGTCGACGACCGCCGCGACCTCACCGGAGGGCGAGAGGATCATGTTGTCGAGGCGGTAGTCGCCGTGGACGATCGTCGCCGGGCCCTGGTCGGGGATCCGCGCGGAGAGTCGCTCGTGGACGTCGTCCACGGCGGGCAGCTCGCGGGTCTTCGACTTCTCCCACTGGCCCTGCCATCGCTTGAGCTGGCGCTCGACGTAGGCCTCCTTGCGGCCCAGGTCCCCGAGCCCCGCCTCGTCCGGATCGACCTCGTGGATCGCGACCAGCGTGTCCACGACGCGGTCGCCGATCGCCCGGCGCTCGTGCTCGTCGAATTGCTTCGCCTCCTCCGCCGAGCGCAGGATGGGTCCCTCGACGAAGCCCATGACGTAGAAGGGCGCCCCGTTGACCGACTCGTCCTCGCACAGCCCGATCACGGGCGGCACCGGAACCGGGGTGTCCTGGAGGGCGGCGATCGCTCGGTGCTCGCGGCTCATGTCGTGGGCGGATCCCAGCCGCTTGCCGAGCGGGGGGCGGCGGAGCGCCCAGGCGTGCCCGGCAGCGTCCCGGACGCCGAAGGTCATGTTCGAGCGCCCCCCGGAGATCCGGTCGAAGCTCAGCGGCAGCTCCACATCGGGGACGTTGGCCTCGAACCAGCCCTCGACCCCGCCGCGATCGATCCCCTCGATAGCCTCCTCCGCCATGGCGCGCAGCATATTCAGGGCTGTGCTCTTCGACTTCGGTGGGGTGCTGACCACGCCCGTGTGGGACAGCTTCTCGTCCTTCTGCCGGTCGGAGGGCCTCGACCCCGACGCGATCAAGAACCTGTTTCGCACCGACCCCGAGGCGCTCGCGGACCTGCGCGGCCTGGAGACCGGCAGGCTGAGCGAAACCGAATTCGAGACGACCTTCGGACGGCGTCTGGGCTTGAGCAATCCCGACGGCCTGATCGACAGCATGTTCGTGGGGATGAAGCCGTTCGAGCCGATGGTCGACGCCGTCAGGCAGATCCGCGGCGGCGGGCTGCTCACGGGCCTGGTGTCGAACTCATGGAGCACCGCGCACTACGACCGCGATCTCCTCGCCGAGCTCTTCGACGCGGTCGTGATCTCCGCCGAGGTCGGGCTCCACAAGCCGCAGCCCGAGATCTACCTCCTCGCCGCCGAGCGGCTCGAGGTCGAGCCCGCGCAGTGCCTGTTCGTCGATGACCTCAGGGAGAACTGCGATGGGGCCGAGGCAGTCGGGATGACCGCGATCCGCCACCGCGAGCCCACCGAGACGATCGCCCGGCTGACCGAGCTCACGGGCCTCGCCCTCACTCCCGCTTAGCTCCCGGCGGCGATCAGGGCGACGCCGAGCAGGGCAAGCACAACTCCCGCCCATTGGATCCGCGCCAGCCGCTCGCCAAGCACGCCGTGCGCGAGCGCGATCGTGAACGCCGGGTACATGGACCCACCCACCGCAACCACCGGGAGGAGACCCTTGGTGGAGGCCACGGCGAACAGCCCGTTGGCGAGAACGTCGAAGAAGCCGATCGTGAGCAGGACCGCAATCGAGCCGGACACCGCGGCGAGTCGCGGCCGCGAGATGAGCAGAGCGACCGCGACGGTGGCCACGCCGCCCACACGGACCGCGAGCACCGCCCACCCCGGGCGGTCAGCGGCCGCCACATCCAGCCCGGTGAAGAAGATCCCGAACCCCAGGCCCGCGACGATCGCCAGCACGATCGAGCGGCGGGCGACGTGGGAGTGCTCGGTGTTCTCCTCGTAGCTGAGAATCACCACCCCGGCGATCGCGGGGACCAGACCCACCAGCTGGATCGCCGCCGGCGCATCGCCCCTGGCGAGCCCGACCGCGACCGGCACCACGACCCCGAGGGAGGCGATCGGAGCGACGACGCTGACCGTGCCCATCGCCATGGCCGCGTAGAACGCCCACAGCCCGCCGAGAGACGCCGCCCCCGCCAGCGCGGCGATGACGAGCTTGTCGGCCGAGATCGGATCCGCGCCAAAGATCAGGATCACGACCCCGATCAGGATCAGACCGGCCGGCTGGGAGACGGCCAGCACCCCGAGGACCGGCAGGCGCCGGCTCGTCAGGCCGCCGAGGAAGTCGGAGACTCCCCAGGAGAAGGCCGACGCGAGGCTGATCGCAAAGGCGAGCAAGCGCTCATTAAACGGGTTGCGCTTTCGCGCACCCTCGGATCGTGCCTACGACTACTTGCCCAGCAGGCCGTTGAGGGTGTTATTGACGCCGTCGAGCACGTTGTTGACGGTGCCGTTGACGGCATCGGTCGCGTCGCTGGTGCTGCCGCCGCCGGGCAGCGGCACGTCGGGCGCGCTGGGCGTGCTGATCGTCGGGGTCTGCGTGATGCCGGTTCCGGTGCTGGTACCGGTGTTCGTGCCGGTCCCTGTGCCGCTCGACCCGCCGCCGGTCGACCCGGTCGTCGTGCCGTTGGAGCCACCGCCGCCACCGCTGCCGCCGCTGCCGCCGCCCGTGGAGGAGGGGCTCGGCGCGCTGTCCTGCTTGCTCGCGAGGGCCACCACCGCCTGATTCAGCTTGTTCGGGGCCGGCTGCGCCGAGGCGGGGACGGCGTCCGGGCCGCTGGTGACCGCGGAGAGACCCCCCGCGACGCCGGATAGGCTGGTCCCGAAGCCGATCAGGGCGGCGACGGCCACAGGCACGGCAAACAGTGCCGCTCCGGCCAATCCTCGCGCCACAATCCGTCGGCGCCACCACGCAAGCAATCCTTTACCCATGAAATCCCCTGCAACGTAGTGTACGGGAAGTACGAGGATCCCCAAAAAAGATGAGTTTCAACCCATCACTAACTGCACGCCTGCGAATCGGCTTCCTCGTGCTTTTCGCGTTGCTCATGGTCGTCTCCCTCCTCGGCGTGGGGCGGCTCTTCCAGATCCGGGTCAACTACGAGAACGACATCACCCGGTATTTCCAGCTGGAGCTCGAGACCGAGCACCTGCGCTCGGCGTTCATCCTCGAGCAGGCCGCGGCCCGCCCGGCGACCGCCCACCAGAAGCCGAGCCAGGCCGAGCTGAACCAGGCGGCCGCCAGCTTCAAGGACGCGGCGGGCCGCGCCCGAGATCTGACCGACGACGACACCACGCTGACGGCGAAGCTCGGGCGGCTCGCCGCCAGCGAGGCCGCCTGGCGAAAGGCGGTCGCGGAGCCCCTGATTCAGGAGCGTGTCCCCCCTCCGGGGGTGGAGAGCCGGCTGACCTCCGCCGTCACCAACAGCGGCGAGGCCCTCGCCGTCGAGACCCGCAGCGCTCGAGACTCCGCGCGCGACCACGCGCGAACCGAGACGCGCAACACGACGATCCTGGTCGCCGCCGGGCTTGCCGGCGCGCTGCTTGCGGCTCTGATCCTCTTCTCCGGCCTGATCAACTCGATGCGCGCACCCCTGGGCCGCCTCGTCGAGGGCGCCCGGCGGCTCGCGGGTGGAGACCTGAGGACCCGGGTCGAGGTCGGCGGGCCGGTCGAGATCGCCGCTCTGGGCCGAGCCTTCAACGAGATGGCTAACTCCCTCGAGCGAGACGCACGGGAGCGCGACCGGGTCGAGCAGATGAAGAACGACTTCGTGCTGACCGTCTCGCACGAGCTGCGAACCCCCGTGACGGTCGTCAAGGGCTTCGCCGAGATGCTCACCGCCCAGCGCAAGGGGCTCAACACACGTCAGTTCGAGGCTGCCGAGGTGATCGCCGAGAGCGCCGGGCAGCTGCAGAAGATGATCAACGACCTCCTCGACCTGGCCCGCAGCGATGCCGGCAAGCTCCGGATCGAACCGGAGCCGACCGAAGTGAGGCCGCTGGCGCAGCGCATCGGCAGGCAGATGCGGCCCCATTTCGACGGTAAGGACCAGGGGTTCACCGTCACCGTCGAGAAGGACCTCCCGGCTGTCGACGCCGACGCGGGCAGGATCGGCCAGGTGCTGGCCAACCTGCTCACCAACGCGAACAAGTACGCCCCCGAGGGGGCACAGGTTCGACTCGCCGCCTCACGGGTGGGCGAGGAGGTCGAGTTCGCTGTCTCGGACGATGGGCCCGGCCTCGACGAGGAGCAGCTCGAGCACGTCTTCGAGCGCTTCTGGCGAGCCGACAGCACCGAGACCCAGTCAGTCGGCGGGACCGGCCTGGGCCTGGCGATCGCCAAGTCGCTCGTGGAGCTGCACGGCGGCGCCATCTCCGCGAACTCCGCCCCGGGCAAGGGCGCTACCTTTCGATTCGTGCTGCCGATCTCCAAGGATGGACGGCCTACCCCAACGGCACCCGCGCCAAGGACGAAGGCGGGGGCTGCCGGGTGACGCGACTGCTGGTCGCGGACGACTCCGAGACGGTGCTGCTCATGCTCGAGCGCCGCCTGGAGATGGAGGGCTACGAGGTCGTCACGGCGACCGACGGCGTCGAGGCGCTCGATCGCCTGAAAGAAGCCGGGTCGGATGAGCCGGACGTGATCCTGCTCGACGCGATGATGCCCAACAAGTCCGGGACCGAGGTCCTCGAGGAGATCCGCGGCGCGGGATCCACCATCCCCGTGCTGATGATCTCCGCCCACCTCGACGCGCAGGAGCCCGATCGGATGATCTCCCTGGGCGCCAACGACTGCATCCCGAAGCCGTTCGAGTGGGAGGACCTGATCGGCAAGATCGAGGAGCTGACGAACTCAGACTAGGAGCGGGCGATCTCCATCCGGATCTGCTTGCCCTTCAGCTTCGTCCCGTCCAGGTACTCCACCGCCCGCTCCGCCTGATCGGCGGCAACCTCGACGAAGGAGAAGCGATCGAGGACGCGGATCGAGCGGATCGCGTCCTCCGGGATCACCGCGCCCTCGACCAGCGCCCAGTTCAGGTCCTCCTCGCTGATTCCGCCTCGCTTGCCGCGGTTGACGAACAGCTTCACCGTCCCGTTGGCCGGCTCCGGGGGCGGTCCCTCGCGGTGGCGCGGGCGCGGGGCGTGCTCGAGCCGCTCCTCGGGCGGCTCCCACTCGCCGATCGGCGCCTTCACGGTCCGCTCGATCTCCTTCAGCTCGCCGGCCTGCTTGGCGGTGGCGAAGGTGATCGCCCTGCCCGTCCGGCCGACCCGGCCGGTCCGCCCGATGCGGTGGACATAGATCTCCGGGTTGTTGGGCAGGTCGTAGTTGATGACGTGGGTGACGTGCTCGATGTCGAGGCCCCGGGCGGCGATGTCGGTGGCGACCAGCAGCGGCGTCTTGTGCTCCTTGAACGAGATCATCACGCCGTCGCGCTGGCCCTGGCTGAGGTCGCCGTGCAGCGCCTTCACCCGCAGACCCTTGTCCCCCAGGTCCCTGCCGAGCCGGGCGGCGCCGATCTTGGTGCGGACGAAGATGATCGCCTGCTCGGGCTCCTCCGCCTTCAGCACCTCGGCGAGGCGCTCGAGCTTCTGGCGCGGCTCGACCATCACGTAGGCCTGCTCGACCGAGTCCACGGTGAGCTTCTTCGGCGTCACGCGAATCGTCACCGGGTCGTACATGTAGGTCTCGGCGAGCCTCGCGACGGGTGCGGGCATCGTGGCGGAGAAGAGCAGCGTCTGGCGGCCGTTCGGGCACATCCGGAGGATCTTCTCGACATCCTCGATGAAGCCCAGGTCGAGCATCTCGTCCGCCTCGTCGAGGACGACGTACCGGGCAGCGGTCAGCACCAGAGACTTCCGCGAGATCAGGTCCATCATCCGGCCGACCGTGGCGACCACGACCTGGGCTCCGTGGCGCAGCCTCGACTGCTGCTCGCGGATCGGGGCGCCTCCGAAGACCGCGACGACGTTGACGTCCTCGAGATGCTCGGCATAGGCGCGGAGCGCCTGGGTCACCTGGATGCACAGCTCCCGGGTCGGGGTGAGCACGATCGCCTGCGTCTCCTCGTTCTCGGGGTCGATGTGCTCGAGCATCGGCAGCCCGAACGCGGCGGTCTTGCCGCTGCCGGTCTGGGCCTGGCCGATCACGTCGTGGCCGTCGAGGAGCTCGGGAATGGCCTGCGCCTGGATCGGCGTCGGCTCGGCATAGCCCAGCTCCTCGAGGGTCTGCAGCAGGCCCTCGGACAGGCCGAGCTCCTTGAAGGAGGTTGCCGTCTCTGTCTCAGCCATCTACTTCGAGGGATCGAGCAGCAGCTTGCCGCTCGTTCCGCGCTCCTGCATGGCCTCGTGGGCCCGAGCGGCCTCGCTCAGCGGATAGGTGGCCCCGATGGTCACCTCGAGCTCGCCCGCCGCGACGGCGCCGAGCAGGTCCGCGATCATCGAGGCGATCAGGTCCTGGCGCTGGGCGACCAGCGCCACCAGCCAGAAGCCCATCACCGACTTCGAGGTCTGAAGCAGATAGTTCGTCGCCACCTCATTGGGGTGGCGCGCGGCGTTGCCGAAGGCGACGATCCTGCCGAGCATGTTGAGCGAGCTGAGCTCGGCCTCGAACCCCGTGCCGCTCATGTGGAGGACGACATCCACCTTCTCCCCGCCGTTGGCCTCGAGGATCGCCGCCTTGAGATCGTCGGCCCGGGAGTCCGCCGTGGCGTCGGCACCGAGCCGCTCTGCCAGAGCCCGCTTCTCCTCGGTCGAGGCCAGCCCGATCACCTTGGCGCCGGCGCGCTTCGCCAGCTGAACCGCGAGGGAGCCGGTGCCGCCGCCCGCGGCCTCGACCACGACCGTCTCGCCCTTCTCGACATGGGCGCAGTAGTGGAGCAGCGCGTGGGCCGTCATCCCCTGGAGCAGCAGCCCGGCTGCCTGCTCGTCCGAGACCTCGTCGGGCAGCGGGACCAGGAAGGCCTCGGGGACCGCCGCCTTCTGGGCGTATCCGCCGTTGTTCATCAGCGCCGCCACGCGCTTCCCATCGGCGGTCGTCCCGGCGATCTCGGCGCCGGGAACGAGTGGCAGCTCCTGCTCGGCGAGGTAGTCGTTGCGGATGGCGTGGGTGTCCGCCCAGTTGATCCCGGAGCGCGTGACGTCCACCACGACCATCCCGTCGGACGGCTCGGGGTCGGGCAGGTCGACCAGCTTGAGCTGCTCGGGCCCGCCGAATTCCTCGATCTGAATAGCCTTCATGCCATCAGGATATGTCGCTAACCGTCGTAGGGTCGATTGCCTTCGATTCCGTGCGCACTCCATTCGGGGAACGCGAGCGGATGCTGGGCGGCTCAGCCGTCCATTTCTCGCTGGCCGCGAGCTTCTTCACCGACGTCCGGGTGGTCGGGCCGGTGGGTGATGACTTCGGCGCGGAGCAGCTCGGGATCCTCGAGGATCGCGGGATCGTCACCGATGACATCGAGCGGGTTGCCGGCGGCCAGACCTTCTTCTGGCAGGGCCACTACGACTTCGACCTGAACGTCGCTCACACGGACGACACGCAGCTCAATGTCTTCGCGGACTTCGATCCGAAGCTCTCCGAGGATTCGAAGCGAGCCCAGATGCTCTTCCTGGGGAACATCCAGCCCGATCTCCAGCGAAAGATACGGGCCGGCTGCAGGGAGGCCGAGTTCGCCGCGCTGGACTCGATGAACCTCTGGATAGAGACCACGCGGGACTCGTTGAAGGCGGCGATCGCGGAGGTCGACTGCGTGATGCTGAACGACGCCGAGATCCGGGAGCTGACCGGGCAGCCGAATCTCGCCCGTGCGGCCAGGGCGCTGATCGAGATGGGTCCGCGCGTGGTGGTGGCCAAGCGGGGCGAGTATGGCGCCGCGCTGTTCAGCGGTGACGAGTTCTTCGCGATTCCCGGCTATCTGCTCGAGGACGTCCGCGATCCAACCGGCGCTGGCGACAGCTTTGCGGGCGGGTTCCTCGGCTACCTCGACAGCCGCCGGGCCGCCGGGGAGTCCGTGCTCGACCACGGCGTCCTCCGCCAGGCGATGGCCTATGGCTCGGTGCTCGCCTCGTTCAACGTCGAGGACTTCGGCACGGAGCGGGTCCGGTCACTCAGCCGCGAGGAGATCGACGAGCGGCTGCGCGACTTCCGCCGGATCACCCACTTCGAGGTCGAGCCCCAGCATGAAACGGGTGGCTCCTCGGCTGCGCCTGCGGAGCCCCCTCGCATCAACTAGGTTCCGAGGCGCGCCTCGTCCAGATCGAGGTCTCGCTGGATGCGGCGGAAGAGGTCCTGCTTGATGCGGCCGTCGTTGCGCATGCCGAGCAGCGTCTCGCGCTCGGCATGGATGAGATCCTCGCGCAGCCTCCGGTACCCGCTCAGCGGATCCTCGATGGGGAGATCGCTGTCCTCGCCCTGCAGGGCGGCGACGCAGCGCGCGAAACGCGCCTGGTAGAGCTCGCGCAGCCGCTCCAGGGCGGCCTCCGAGATGGGTGTTCCTTCGGATTCCAGCTCGTCGAGCCGATCGAGCGCCGCCTGCGCGGCGGCCAGCCGCGCGACCGCCTCATCCGGCGCCCAGGCCTCTGTCGCGCTCAGGCCCAGCCATCGCACCAGTGAGGGAAGCGTCAATCCCTGGCCGACCAGCGTCACGAAGATCACCGCGACCGTCAGGTAGACGATCAGGTCACGTGAGTTGAAGGCAGCGCCCGAGTCGAGCGTGAACGGCAGCGCGAGCGCGGCGGCCAGCGACACCGCTCCTCGCATTCCGGTCCAGCCGATCAGGAGCCGCTCCCGCCAATCCTCTCCGCCCCCGGTGTCACCGATCGTGGGCAGCAGCCGCCCGAGGGAGACGGGGAGGAACTGCCAGGCGATGCGGACCGCGATCACGACGCCCGAGATCATCAGGCCGTACCCGACGATCTCGCCGGGCGAGAAGGTCTCTCCGACGTTGCGCAGGATCCCCGGGAACTGCTCTCCGACCAGGACGAAGAGGATCGCGTTGAGCGCGAAGACGAGCACCCGCCAGAACGACTGCGCGTTCAGCCGTAGGTCGGCATCGAAGATGATGTGGGAGCGCCACCCGGAGAAGAGGCCGCTGCTGACCGCGGCGAGCACCCCCGATGCCCCGACGCCGTCGGCCAGCGCAAACGAGGCATAGGCGGTGAACACCGTGAGCAGGATCGCCAGCGGCGCGTCGTCGAGGCGGCGAAGCGCCATCTGGGACACACCTGAGACGGCCAGCCCGATCGCCACGCCGCCGATCACGCCGACCACCAGGTCATCGATCGCCTCACCTGCCGTGAGCGTGCCGCTGACCACGGCGACCACCGCGACCTTGTAGGAGACCAGGGCGACGGCGTCGTTGATCATGCTCTCGCCCTCCACCAGCGTCGCGACCCGGTCGGTGATTCCGACGCGCTGGAAGGTGGCGATCGCGGCAACCGGATCGGTCGGAGCGACGATGGCACCCAGGACAAACCCCTCGGCCCAGCTGATGCTGGGGATCACCGCCTGGGCTATGGCGGCGACCGCGACCATCGTGGCCAGCGAGAGCCCGATGACCAACCAGGTCAGCGGGACGAGCTCGGCTCGCAACTCCTTCGGCGAGGCCCAATAGCCCGCCGACTGCAGCAGCGGCGGCAGGAAGACGAGGAAAACGACATCCGGCTGCAATTCGAGGGTCGGCCCCCCGGGGATGAAGCCGATCGCCAGGCCGCCCAGCACCAGGACGATCGGGTACGGGATCGAGATCGCGTCGGCGAGGCGAACCAGGACGATCGCCGCGGCCACGAGCGCAATCAGGATCTCGATGTCGTTCACGCCGCGAGTCTACGATCGCCATCCCATGGGTCAGCTCACCCCGCCCCTTTCCGCCGAGGACCACGTCGACGGCCCCGACCGGGCCGAGCTCGAGCTGGTCATGTACGGGGATTTCCAGTGCCCGTACTGCACCGCGGCTTATCCGATCGTCCACCGCCTGCGGGACCAGCTCGCCGGGCGGCTGCTGTTCGCCTTCCGCCACTTCCCGCTTCGCAATGTCCACCCCGACGCCGAGCGCGCCGCCGAGGCCTCTGAGGCGGCGGCGGCTCAGGGGGCGTTCTGGGAGATGCACGACCGCATGTACGAGTCCCGCGGGGCGCTCAGCCGGGAGGACCTGATCCACCACGCCGCCGAGCTGGGCCTCGACGTGGAGCGGTTCACGGCGGAACTCGACTCATCGGTCCACGCGCCTCGCGTGCAGCGAGACGTCGACAGCGGCCTCGCCAGCGGCGTCACCGGGACGCCTGGCTTCTTCGTCGGCGGCCTGCTGCACGGCGGGTCGTTCGACGCCGCCACGTTGACCGCGGCGCTCGAGACGTCGGCCGGCCCCTAGAGGCGGATCACGACCAGGCCGATCGCCAGCACGACCACCGCCCAGGAGAGCCCCCGCAGCGACCAGTCGAGTGGCGCCGCGATCTCCGCGACGGTCAGGGGGATCACCGTGCCGTCCTCGAGGCGCTGCTCCCCGGTCACGGAGACCGTCTTGCGCCTCAGCCGGCGGACGGGCGTCGAGAGGCGCCTCTGCACGCTGACCAGGCCAAAGCATCCCGCCGCGACCAGCACCCCCGCCACCACCGCCCTGGGGGAAGCGAACGAGAGCGTGTTCACCCACCAGGACGTCAGCGCCGGAAACGCCGCCCAGGCGAACGCGAGCCAGAAGTCGGTGTGGAAGCGGCCTCCGAACAGCTCCAGGTTGTAGGCGACGACGAAGAATCCGCCCGCCACCACGAAGGGCGCGAGGCTCGCCGAGACGATGAAGCAGCCGGCGATCCCGATTCCGATAGCGCCGGCGAGTGCGACGCCGGCGAGGCCGATCAGGGTGCGGTCCGAGAGCTCGGTCTTCAGCGGCCGTCCGTTGAGCTCGTCGAGAGCGTGGGCGCTGATCCCGACGGCGAGGAAGAAGGCAGCCAGCGTCGCGATGAACCGGTCCGTGTGGATCTGCGTCGCGGCCACGGCGCCGAAGCCGACGTTGGCCAGATTCCATGCCGTGTAGGGCGGATGGAGGACCGTGACGAGGTCCCGCCAGCCCCCTGGTCGCAGCGCGTAGAAGGCGGGCCGGGTGGTCTCGTCACTCACGGGTCCCCCAGATCACGACGCCGCCGCCGAAGCTCATCACCCGCGCGGTCACGCCCTCGATCCCCGCATCCCGCCAGATGTCCAATTGTCGGTCGAGCGGCAGCCGCCCGTAGAAGTCGGTGATGCTCCGCCCCAGAAAGCGCCCGACGACGTACCAGTCGCGGGAGATGATCCGCCCAAGGACCGGCATCGCCGCGCGCGTATACACGAGCCAGAGAGAGCGGGAGATGGGGTTCGGAGGGAGCATGAACTCGAGCGAGGCGATCCGTCCTCCACTCTTCACTACGCGCGCGAGCTCTCGCAAGGTTGCCTGGGGATCGTCCACGTAGCGGAGCAGGTAGGTGAAGGTGAGGTGGTCGAACTCACCATCCGCGAAGGGCAGGGACTCGGCCTCCCCCCTGACCAGCTCGACGCGATCGGCAAGGAGGGGATCGGCGGCGAGCTTCGCCTGCGCGCCCGCGAGCATCTCGGGACTCTGATCGAGGCCGACGACGGAGCATCCGTAGCTGCGAACGAGCGCCGCCGCGACCATCCCGGTCCCCGTCGCGACGTCGAGGACGCGATCGCCGTCGTTCGCCGCGACCTGGCGGACCATCGCCCGGCGCCAGCGCGGGTCCTGGCCGAAGCTGAGCAGGGCACCGGCGAGGTCATAGCGCTTCGGCAGCCCGGAGAAGAGGCGCAGCGTCTCCTCCTTGCTCGGCTTGTTTGCCGGAATCGCCACCGTGAGAAGATATGTGGGAAGAGCGCACGCGACCGAGGAGGGTTGATGGCGACGAAGCAGGAGAGTCAAGAGAAGCCGGCCGACGCGTCGCAGGACGGCGCCTCCGGCGGCGACACGCTCAGCATCACCGACAACAGGACCGGCAACAGCTACGAGCTCGAGATCAACGACGGGACCGTCCGCACGATGGACCTGCGGCAGATCAAGGTCTCCGAGGACGACTTCGGCCTGATGGGCTACGACCCGGCCTTCACCAACACCGCCTCCTGCCGGTCGGCGATCACCTACATCGACGGAGAGGCCGGGGTCCTCCAGCATCGCGGTATCCCGATCGAGCAGCTCTGTGAGCACTCGACCTACCTCGAGGTCGCCTATCTCCTGATCTTCGGAGAGCTGCCGACCCCGCCCCAGCTCGAGCGCTGGACCTTCGACGTCACCCACCACACCTTCGCCCACGAGGACATCAAGAAGCTCAATGAGGCTTTTCGCCACGACGCCCACCCGATGGGCATGCTGCTCGCCAGCGTCGGGGCGCTCTCCACCTTCTATCCGGACGCGAAGCACATCGACGACCCGGAGGAGCGCTACATGGCGGCGATCAGGCTGATCGCCAAGGTCCCCACCCTCGCCGCGTGGGCCTACCGCCACAGCATGGGGCTGCCCTACGTATATCCCGACAACGAGCTCTCCTACTCCGAGAACTTCCTCTCGATGCTGTTCAAGATGGAGAACAGCTTCAAGCCGGATCCCCGGATCGCGAAGGCGCTGGACGTGCTCTTCATCCTGCACGCCGACCACGAGCAGAACTGCTCCACCAACGCGGTCCGCTCGGTGGGCTCCTCCGGTGTCGATCCATACTCGGCGGTCGCCGCCGGAGTCGCCGCCCTCTATGGCCCGCTTCACGGCGGCGCCAACGAGGCGGCGCTGAGGATGCTGCGCCGGATCGAGACCGTCGAAAACATCCCGGACTTCCTCGAGGGCGTCAAGAACCGCGAGGAGAAGCTGATGGGCTTCGGCCATCGGGTCTACAAGAACTACGACCCGCGGGCGCGGATCATCAAGAAGCACGTCGAGGAGGTGCTCGAGGCCACGGGCGAGAACCCCCTGCTGGAGATCGCCACCGAGCTGGAGAAGCGCGCCCTCGACGACGAGTACTTCACGTCCCGCAAGCTCTACCCGAACGTCGACTTCTACTCCGGGCTGATCTACGAGGCCATCGGCGTGCCCAACGACATGTTCACCGTGATCTTCGCGATCCCGCGAACCTCCGGCTGGATCGCACAGTGGATGGAGCAGAACTCAGATCCGGACCTGAAGATCGCCCGGCCGCGCCAGATCTACACCGGCCGCCGCGACATCGACTTCACGCCGCCCGAGGATCGCGAGGGCCCCGAGAAGATCACCGGGCCTCCGGCGAAGCGGCCCAAGAAGCCCAGGCGCGGCGCGTAGACCGCCCCGGCGGGCGGGTCCTGTCGCGGAATCTCACCGCGGATCGAGGCATCTCACCGCGGATGAGATTCCGCGCCACCCGCCCGAGGGACGGTTAGGCTCCCGCCTCGGTGAGCTGGAAGGTCACCGTCAGACATGGGAGCGATGTCGGGGCGCGAGAAGTTCGGCGACTCTCGACGAGGCGATTGACGAGGCTCGGCGGCGGGTTGAACAGGTGCTTCGGGAGGATCGGTTGCCTCCGGTTCGCTCGATTCGGGACTTCAGCCCCGGGCAGCGGGTTCAGGCCCGGATCGAGATCTCCGGGCCCGGTCTGATCCGCTCTCCGGAGGGCGGGATCGACGTGATGGGGGATGGGACCGCGATCGCCTACACGGGGGCGATCCGCAAGGAGACGATCGACGCGGACTCCCTTGGACAGGCGTTCGAGCGCCTGCGGGCAATCCTGCAGGGGTAGCCCCGATACGGGCTACGGTCGGCTGCAATGAACCTACGGGGAGTGGCAGGGATCGCCGCTCTTGTAGCGATCCTCGTGCCGTTGCTGCTTGGTGCAGCGCCGGCGGAAGGCAAGAAGAAGCACAAGAAGCCGAAGTCGCCGCCGGTCACGACCGTCAGCGCGACGCAAACGACCTCGGCGGACAACCAGCAGCTGACCGTGACGGCGACCTGTCCCTCCGGCCTGATCGCGGTCGGCGGAGGATTTCTGTCGCCGGCGGTCCTGCCCGGCGGTAACCCAACCGACCTGAACCTCGTCTACGAGTCCCGCCGAGCCGGAGACAGCGCCTGGCAGGTGTCCGCGGTACGCGAGGACACGGACACCACCGGCCCGGACGTTCCCCTGACCGCGATCGTCGACTGCCGCAGCACCAAGCTTGCCGCCAAGAAACACGTCGGGAAGAAGGCCGCGGCCGCGAAGAAAAAGAAGAAGAAGCTGAGGATCACCGAGACGAGCGCATCCGCTGTGGCGGCGTCCGTCGACGCCGCGCAGGCGAGCGCCACCGCCACCTGTCCCCCCAAGACGAAGGCCCTCGGCGGCGGGTTCTCCTCCTCGCCGACGCCGGTCGCCAAAGAACCGGAGGCCTTCCCCTACGTCTGGTCGAATCACCGAACGAGTCCGACCACCTGGTTCGCCGCCTTCAGCAACGTCGGGAAGGTGGCGCGCACCGTGACCAGCTACGCCTACTGCGCCGCCGGCCTGAAGATCGCGGAGACCACTGCCGGCATCACCCTCCCCGCATCGGGGACAACCGTCACCGGCGCGACCGCGACGGCGCCGGTCTGCCCTGGGGGCAAGGCCCTGCTGGGAGGCGGCTTCGACAACACGCCGGCGGCCCAGTCCGGGGCGCTGGCGCTGTTGACCGGATCGAGCCCGGTGGACGGCAGCTGGCAACTCGTGACGCTCAACTTCAACACGGTCCCGGGAACGATCAGCTCAAGCGCCTACTGCGCCTAGCGCCGGTTCGCCCCCCGGCCAGCCCGGGGATAATCTGCTCGCCGATGAGCGAGAGCTACGAAGCGGGGCGGCGGATTCGGCTCCCCGGCGGGGCCGAGCGGCCCATCCAGGTCTTCATCAACGGCACGGTGCAGTCCGAGGGCACGGACTACTCCGTCCACGGGCGCGAGATCGTCTTCTCGCGGCCGTTGGTCAAGGAGAAGGTGAGCCGCAGCCGCTGGCTGGCGATGAGCCTGGGGCTGTTCGGGAGCTACGGCAAGAACGAGACCGTCGACGTCCACTTCCGCCGCGCCGGGAAGATCGAGGTGGTCACCGACGCGGAGATCGTGGGCGACTGATGCGGGTCTGCCTGATGATCGAGGGACAGGAGTCCGTCTCCTGGGAGGAATGGGTCGCGCTGGCCAAGGCCTGCGAGGAGAGCCCGATCGAGGCGCTCTTCCGCTCGGATCACTACCAGTCGGTGATGGGAGCCACCGAGCGCAGCTCGCTCGACGCCTGGAGCACGATGAACGCCCTCGCGGCGATCACCTCGACGCTGCGGCTCGGGACCATGGTCTCGCCGGTGACCTTCCGCCACCCGTCCGTCCTCGCCAAGAGCGTGGTCACGGCCGATCACATCGCCGGGGGCGGCCGAATCGAGCTCGGAATGGGCTCCGGCTGGCTGGAGGCTGAGCACGAGGCCTACGGCTTTCCATTTCCGAGCACCGGGGAGCGCGTCGGGATGTTCGAGGAGCAGATCGAGATCGTCAGCCGCCAGTGGGATGAGGGAACGCTCGACTTCGAGGGCGAGCACTACCGGATCAAGGGGCTGGACGCCCAGCCGAAGCCGATCTCGCCTCCCAACCTGATCGTCGGCGGCAGCGCCAGACCCCGCACACTCGCGGCCGCAGCCCGCTGGGCCGACGAATACAACCTGGTGATGATGAGCGCCGAGCGGTGCCGGGAGCTCGTCCCCGTGGTCAGGAAGGCGTGGGAGGACGCCGGACGGGCGGCGCCCGTCATCTCGGTGATGACCCACGGGATCATCGGGTCAGACCGGGTCGACCTGCTCGAGCGGGCCCACGCGGTCGCGGAGATCCGGGGCGAGGATGCATCGGACCCCGAGGCCTACGTGGAGGGCCTCTCCGACAACACCCTGGTTGGCACGGTCGCCGAGATCCGCGAGCAGCTGGCCGAGCTCGAGGATGCCGGCGTGGAGCGGGTCATGTTCCAGCACCTGACGCACGGCGACCTCGACGGCGTGGACCTGGTCGGCGAGCTCGCTTCGTAAAACGGGGTGCTAGGCGACCGCGGGCTCGCCGGCGCCGAGGCCGGAGAGATCGGCGACCCGCTCGCGATGGTCGCGGGGGGTGCCGAGCATGCGGCCCGCGACGCGGCCGCGCTTGAGCCAGAACTGGAGGTCGTGCTCCCAGGTGAAGCCGATGCCGCCGAACACCTGCAGGGCGGAGGCCGGCACCTGCCAGCCTGCGTCCGCCGCGCGCGCCCCGGCCATCGCCGCCGCCATCGGCAGCGACTCCGGCTCGGCGTCCGCGGTCCAGGCGGCGTAGTAGGTCAATGAGCGCGACTCCTCGGTGGCGAGGAGCATGGCGGCGCACCGGTGTCCCACGCCCTGGTAGGCGCCGATCGGGCGGCCGAACTGCTGCCGCTCGCGCGCGTACTCGACCGCCATCTCCATGGTCCGCTGCGCGATGCCGGTGAGCTCGGCCGCGATCGCGACCGCGAGCCGGTCGCGTCCCGCGTCGACGTCGCCCGGCAGCGGATCGCCGGCCGTCTCGGAGATCAGCCCGTAGGAGCGGGTCGCATCGATCGCCTCGAAGGTCTCGAAGCTCAAATCGGCGGTGGGCGCGAGGAAGGCACCGCCCGCATGGAAGATCACCGCGACGTCCGCGGTGGGCAGATCGCAGAACAGGGTGCTCTCCGCATCGCCGTTGGCTCCATGGTCGAAGCCGCCGAATGCCCCGGTCGCCTCACCTGAGGCGAGCTTGGGCAGCCACTCTGCGCGCTGCTCGTCGGAGCCGGCGGCCGAGATCACCAGCGCGGCGCCGGCTGTGCCGAGCAGTGGGCTGGGCGCGCAGGCATAGCCGGACTCCTCCAGGAGGACGGCGAGCTCGACCATGCCCAGGCCCTGGCCGCCGTCGTCCTCGGAGATGGCAATGCCGGGCCAGCCGAGCTCGGAGATCTGCTTCCAGAGCGAGTCGTCGTACGAGCGCGCCTCCGCCAGCTCCCTGACCTTCGCCGGCGCAAAACGGGAGGCGAGGAACTCGTTCGCGGTCCGCTTGATCTCCTGCTGCTCGTCGTCCAGGTCGAAGTTCATGGCTACCTCAGTCGTGGAAGACCGAGCACGCGCTCGGCGATGATGTTCTTGAGGACCTCTGTGGTGCCGCCCTCGATCGAGTTCGCCCGGGAGCGCAGGAAGCGATAGCTCCAGTCGGTCCCGAGGCGCATCCCCTCGGGACCGAGGACCTCGTTGCCCAGCTCGGTCAGGGACTGGTTGTAATCGGCCCACTGCCACTTGCTGAGCGAGCCCTCGGGACCCGGGATCCCGGTCTTCATGGTCTGGGTGAGAGCGCGCAGAGCGCCGAGGCGCATCGCCTCGATCCCGATCTGGAGCTCGGCGATCCGCTGCCGGATCACCGGGTCCTCGTCGAGGCCGCGCTCGCGGATCACCGCCAGCAGGTCCTCCATCGAGCGCTTCAGGCCCATCACCGCGGCGGCGCCCAGGCCGGCGCGCTCGAACATCAGCGTGGTGATCGCGACCCCCCAGCCTCCGCCGACCGTCCCGATGATGTTCTCGTCGGGAACCTCGGCCTCCTCGAGGAAGATCTCGTTGAACTCGGCCTCGCCGGTGATCTGGCGAAGCGGCCGGACGTCGACGCCGGGCTGGTCCATGTCGAGGATGAAGTAGGTGATGCCCTTGTGCTTCGGGGCGTCCTGGTCGGTGCGGGCGAGCAGCATGCAGTACTTGGCCTCGTGCGCGTAGGTGGTCCAGACCTTCTGCCCGGTCACCTTCCAGCTGCCATTCGCCTTGACCGCGCGCGTCTTGAGCGAGGCGAGATCCGATCCCGACTCCGGCTCGGAGAAGCCCTGGCACCAGATCTCCTCGCCCGAAAGGATCGGCTCGAGATAGCGCTCCTTCTGGTCCTCGTCGCCGTGGGCGATCACCACGGGGCCGCCCATCACGAGCCCCAGCACGTTCGCCGGCAGCGGCACGCGCTGCCGGGCAAGCTCCTCGTTGAAGATCGACTGCTCGATCAGCGTGGCGCCCTTGCCGCCGTACTCCTCGGGCCAGGACAGACCCGCCCAGCCGGCCTCGTGCATCTTCTTCTGCCAGGCACGGCGGAACTCGAACTCGGCCTGGTCGTCGCCCTCGGGCGAGGGACCGGGATGGTTCTCCTCGAGCCAGCCCCGTACCTCGTCGCGGAAGGCCGCCTCCGAGTCGGTCAAGGTCAGGTCCACGCGCGGGACACTACCGAACTGGCCGACTGGCCAGTCAAGGCGCAGTGGGCGATACTCGGGCCGTGAGCGCGTTCCTGGAGCGAGTCGGAGTGGAGCGCCCGGTGGTTCAGGCCGGGATGGGCGGCGGACTCTCCACCAGCGCTCTCGCCGCGGCGGTTTCCGGCGCTGGTGGCCTGGGGACGATCGGGATCCTGGCGCCGGACGACCTGCGCGAGGAGATCGCCGCGGCGCGCCGGCTGACCGACAGACCGGTGGCCGTCAATCTGCTGCTGCCCCTTGCCCGCACCGCGCACTTCGAGGCGGCCGACGACGCCGATGTGGTGGTCACCTTCTGGGGCGAGCCAAGGCGCCGGACAGCTCGGACATGGATTCATCAATGCGGGTCGGTCGAGGAGGCGCTCGCCGCCCGCCAGGCCGGAGCGAACGCCGTGATCGCGCAGGGGGCCGAGGCGGGGGGCCACGTCCGCGGGACCGTCGCGGCGGATGAGCTCCTGGCTCGCACGATCGCCGCCCTCCCGGAGGATTTTCCCGTGCTCTCCGCCGGCGGCGTGACCGATGCCCCCGAGGCGCGGGCTCGGCTCGACGCGGGAGCCGAGGCCGTCGTCTGCGGCACCCGCTTCCTGATGAGCGAGGAGTGCGGCGCCCACCCTGCCTACAAGGAGCGCGTCGCCGAGGCGAGCGAGACCGTGCTCACCGAGCTCTTCGGCTTCGGCTGGCCCGCCCGGCATCGCGTCGTCCCCAACGCCGCCACCGCCCGGTGGCTGCGGGGCGATCCGCGCGGACCTGGTTGGCTGCGGCTGCTGCAGCGGGCGACAGCCCCGGCCCTCTCCCGGGCTCCGGTCCCGATGCAGCTCCGCCTCGCCGCGACCCAGCGGCCGAGCCGGCCCGTGTTCGGTCCTGCGGCGGCCACCGCTGGCGGGCCGGAGTCGCTGGTGGACGCAGGGCCCCTCTACGCCGGCGAATGCGTCGAGCGCATCGGCGACGTCCGCCCCGCCGCGGAGCTCGTCGAGGAGCTCAGCGCTTCTTCTTGACCTTCAGGTTCCCGACCACCCCGACCCGGAAGCCGAGCCAGGGGTAGACCTCGTCGTAGAACTTGTTGTCCTGCGGCTGCAGGCCGATCGCCGAGAGCCAGAGCTGGTAGGCGGGCGCGTTGGGGACGCCGCCGTGGAGCCGCCGCCAGACGCGGGCTCCCTTCTTGCCCGCGGGAGGCGGGGTGATCGTGTCGGTCCACTCCACCGCGTTGCCGCCCTGATCGAGGGTGCCCCAGGGCCCAAGGGTCTTCGACTGGCCCACGGTGCCGACGCTGCCCTGGTAGGCCTTTTGATAGCTGCTGGCGCTCAGATGAAGCGGGTTGACCGTGTTGCAGGTGTTGGTCGACACCTGTGACGGGCACCAGGTCGGGAAGGAGGAGCCGTGGTAGATCGCGAGCGGCTGCGTCGTGGCGTTGGTGACGTCCCCGGTGGTCGGGTTGAGGGTCGCGGTGTTCGGCGCCGATGGGTCGGGCGAGGTCTGGGTCGGTTGGTCGAAGAACGTCCCGGGGTTGGTCGGGTACTTCCAGTACGAGAACATCCCGCCGCCCTTCGGATCGAAGTAGGCGGCCTTGATCCACTCGTTCTGGCTCGGGACGACGAAGCCCTTCGCGCGCCTGCGCTTCGTCTTCGGCTTGCGCATGTCGTACATGCCGCGCTCGCTGTTGCGCGAGAGGCGGACCTTGTAGATCACGTAGGTGAACCCGCCGGCGGCGACGGTCCGCTTCGAGATCAGGGTGCCGTTGGTGACGGAATTCGCGAAGCGCGCAGTACGCAGGAAGTTGGCGAAGCCGTAGGGCTTGTCGGCCCATTCCGGATACGCGATGCGGTAGTGGCGGCCGCTCGGCGCGCTCGCCTTCATGTTGATCTGGCCGTATTTGGGCCACTCGGTCGAGCTCTCGTCAGTGCTGAAGAGGTTGTGCTTGTCGCTGCCGGTCGGGTCGACCGTGTTGAGGAAGCCGACGTACTGCTTGACCGTCACCTCGAGCTTGCCGATGCCGTACGGGTAGGTGACACCGCCAACCATCTGACAGGGTGGCGACGTCTGGGGATCGCTTGCGCAGGACTGGTAGATCGCGTCGGTGAACGGAGTGATCGCGGCAGCCGGGTTCCCGGGCATGCCGACCTGCGCCATCGGCAGGGTGACGACCGCAGGCTTTGCCGCGCCAGCAAGCGCCGGCGCCGCCAGAGCAGCGAGCACGGTGACGGCGAATGAGAGCGACAGGCCCCGGATGTGACCGAACATACTCAGTAGCTCGGCGGGAGCCGCGGATCGCTTGAGCCGCGCGTCGCTTCGCGCCTGGCGAATTGAACAGCGAGGCTCTAGTGGTAAATAGCGAGCAGGATTCCCACGCTGGCCACCCAGACGACCGCCGCCCCGATCATGCCGTAGTCCTCGAGCAGGATCGCATCGGTTGAGCGTGTGTCCTTGCGGTCGTAGATCAGGTAGAGGTAGCGGAAGATCCCGTAGAGAACCGGCGGCAGGGTGCCGAGCATCTTCGAGCCGATCAGCGGCGAGTTGACCGCGTAGATCGCGTAGCTCATCACCGTCGAGGCGGTGACCATCGCGACCATCTGGTCGAGGAAGGGGATCGAGTAGTGCTCGAGCACCGGTCTCGACTGTGTGCCCGAGTGGAGCTCGGAGGTCGCCTCCTGGCGGCGCTTGGTGAAGCCGAGGAAGAGGGCGACCATCCCGGTGCAGAGGAGCAGGAAGGCCGACGCATCCGCGCTGACGGCGACGGCACCTGCGAGAACGCGCAGGACGAACAGGCCCGCGATCGTCATCACGTCGAGGATCACCTCGTGCTTGAGCACGTACGAGTAGAGGGTCGTCCCCACCCCGTAGGCGAGCACCAGACCGCCCACCTCGAGGCCCTCGAGCAGCGCGGAGCCCGCCAGCGCGACGACGGCGAGGATCACCGCAAGCGTGATTGCGGTCGGGATGCTGAGCTCCCCCGCCGCGATCGGGCGGAAGCGCTTCGTTGGATGCAGGCGATCCTCCGCGACGTCGTGCGCGTCGTTCACCAGGTATCCCGCCGAGGCGACCATGCAGAACGCGGCGAAGGTGACCGTCGCGTCGACGACCGCGTCGAACTCCTTGAACTTGGCTGAGAAGAGCAGGCCCGCGAAGACGAGCAGGTTCTTGACCCACTCCTGCGGGCGCATCGCCTTGATCACCGCGCGGACCGGCCCGCGGCGTGGCTTCGAGGACTCGGCGTCGGTGGCCTGCTGGGCCACCTCCGGCTCGGCCCGCTCCTGCGTCAGGGGCCCTTCCATGAACCGGGAAGGGTAAAGGCCCACCTCAGATCGCGGCCGCAAGCGCCCGCCCATCACAAGTCGCTTCGGGCTGCGCCCTTCGCTCCTGAGGAGAGCAGGCTGGCGGCCGCTAGGGGTCGATCAGCACACCGGGATTCAGCACAGATTTCGGGTCGAGCTCGCGCTTGGCCGCGCGCAGGGCATCCGCGAAGGGGTCCGGGCGCTGCCGGTCGTACCAGGGCCGGTGGTCGCGGCCGACCGCGTGATGATGGGTGATCGTGCCGCCGGCGTCGTTCACCGTGTCCGACACCGCCGCCTTGATCTCGTCCCACTGCGCGACCTCGTCGCCCCGCCTGGCAGGCGCCAGCACCGTGTAGTACGGGGCGGGCCCATCCGGATAGACGTGGGTGAACCGGCAGCTGATCCGGGGAGAGCCGCGGCCCTCGTCCCGGCCTCCGCTCGCCTCGGCGACCGCGCGCCTCGCCGTCTCCATCACCTCGGCGTGGAAGTCCGGGAAGCGATCCCAGGTGATCGCCGTCTCGAAGGTGTCCGAGAGAACGCCGCAGGCGACCAGCGCGTCCCGCAGATACGGCGCATGCAGGAAGGCGTGGCGCCAGGCGTTGACCGGGTCATCCCCCGGCTCAGATGGAGCGGGGGATTCCCGCCTGGCAGCGGGCCCAGGCGGCTCGGCCCCGCTCCGCTTGATCTCGCCCGGATTCCCGCCGTGGTTGCGGCAGATGTCGAGGGCCAGGGACATCGGCTCGTCGACGGGATGGTGGGCCGACTCGAAGCCGAGAACCAGCAGGGACTTGCCGGGCGGCCCGGCTGAGGTGGTATCGGACTCCACCGCGTCGAGCAGGCGGCAATTCGACGGGTTGAGACCCGACTGCGAGATCTCCCGCACCGCCTCTGCGCCGGCCATGAAGTCGTCATAGGCGACCCCGCAGGACACCTTCTCGGTGGGCCGCTCGCGAACCCGGACCCAGGCATCGACGATCACCCCGAGGATTCCCTCAGAGCCGACCAGCATCCGGTCAGGGCTTGGACCGGCGCCAGAGCCGGGCAACCGGCGGCTCTGCCAGTCGCCGTCGAGCGTCACTGCCCGGACGGACTCGACCAGGTCGTCGATGTGGGTGTACAGCGTCGCGAAGTGCCCGCCGGCGCGGGTGGCGATCCAGCCTCCGAGGGTCGAGTACTCGAATGACTGCGGGAAGTGGCGCAGGGTGAGGCCGTGCTGGCGGAGCTGCTCCTCCAGCCCGGGCCCGGTGGCGCCGGCCTGGATCCGCGCCGCCTTGGAGACCGGATCGACGTCGAGCACCCGGTCCATCCTCTTCAGGTCGATCGTCACCACAGCCGGGTACCGATCTCGCATCCGCGGCTCGACACCGCCGACGACGCTGGTGCCGCCGCCGAACGGAATCGCCGCCGCGCCCTCGTCCGAGCACCAGTTGAGCACCGCATCGACGTCCTCGGGAGACTCGGGGTAGGCGACCAGGTCGGGTGGGTCCGCGAACTCGCCGCGGAAGCCGCGGACCACGTCGCGATAGGCCTTGCCGAGCGCGTGCACGACCCGGTCGTAAGGCTCGGCCGAGAACATCTCGGCGAGCTCCTTCGGGGGCTTCAGGCGCGACTCGGGCAGCTCGACCGCGTCGAGCGGGGTCGGCTCCTCGATCTCGTCGACCTCGAAGCCGAGCCGCTCAGTCACCGCCCTGGCGATCCCCTCGACCTGATCGCGCGGAGGCTGCTGGTCCTCGTACCCCCACCCCCAGTGCTTCAGTCGCCGTGTCGCGGTCGCCACGCCGGCCCGGCTACCAGTGAACGCCGCGCATCAGGTAGGCGAAGGCGACACCCTCGGTTGAGAGCTCCTGCTCCTTCTCGGCCGGCTTGCCGTCCTCCTTGCCCTTGCCCTTGGCGGCGCTCGACTCCGGGAAGAGCTTGTACGCCGTGTTGAGGATCGCGTCCGAGGCCTTCGGCGCGACGTTGTAGAGCAGCTCGCCGAAGTTGCCCAGGCGGGTTGCGACCTTCTTCGGCTTGGTGATCATCGCATTGGTGATCATCTCCGCAGCCTCTTCCGGGGTGATCGTGGGGAAGGCGTCGTACATCTTGGTCGGAGCGATCATCGGCGTCCTCACCAGCGGCATGTGGATCGTGGTGATGTGGACTCCGTCGTCGACGACCTCAGAGGCGACGCAACGCGACCAGGCGTCGAGGGCCGCCTTGGAGGCGACGTAGGCCGAGAACCGGGGCGTGTTGGTCTGCACGCCGATCGAGCTGACGTTGATGATGTGCCCGCCCTTGCGACCCTTGCTGCGCTTGCGCATGCTGGGCAGGATGCTGAGGATCAGCCGCAGCGCGCCGAAGTAGTTGAGCTGCATGGTCCGCTCGAAGTCGTGGAAGCGGTCGTAGGAGTTCTCGATCGAGCGCCGGATCGAGCGGCCGGCGTTGTTGACGAGGATGTCGACCCGCTCATGCTGGTCGAGCACCTCATTCGCCATGCGCTCGACGTCGTCCAGGTCCGACAGGTCGCACTGGTGGATATGGGCATTGCCGCCCGCCTCCTCGATCTCCGCCCTGGTCTCCTCGAGCTTCTCCGGGGTGCGGGCAACGAGCAGCACCTCCGCGCCGGCGGCGCCGCACTTGACCGCGGCCGCCTTGCCGATCCCGGAGGAGGCTCCGGTGATCAGGACGACCTTGCCGCCGATCGCACCGGACAGCGAGCGGTCCTTGAACAGGTCCGGGTCCAGGTTGCGCTCCCAGTAGTCCCAGAGCCGCTCCGCGTAGCTCGCGAGCGGCGGCACGGAGATGCCGGTTCCCTCCAGCGCCTCCTGCGTCTTGGTCGAGTCGAAGTCGGTCGGGTAGTTGATGTAGACGAGGACCGAGCGCGGGATGCCCAGGTCGGCCAGCACCTGGTCGGTGATGCGCTTCACCGGCGGCAGCATGGTGAGCCCGCCACGCACCTGCTTTGGAATGAAATCGAACATCTTCGAGTCGATCCGCATCACCGCCTCGGGCGCGTGCGCGGCCTTGGCGAAGGTGTTGATCACCTGCCCGGCGCTGAGCGGATTCGGGTCGGTGAGGTGGAAGGCCTGGCCGTCGAGCCCCTCGATGTGGGCGATGTGGTCCATCGCCCTGGCGACGAAGTCGACCGGCACGATGTTGATCTTGCGCCCCTCGATGCCAACCCCAGGGAACCACTGAGGCACGGCGTTGCGGGCTCGCTGCAGCAGCTTGAAGAAGTAGTAGGGCCCGTCGACCTTGTCCATCTCACCCGTCTCGGAGTGCCCGACGACGATCCCCGGCCGGTAGACCCGCCAGGGCACCTCGCATTCCTCGCGGACCACCGCCTCTGACTCGTGCTTGGTCTGGAAGTAGGGGTGGTTGTCGACCTTCTCGGCCTCGTCGAACATGTCCTCGGTGAAGGTGCCCTTGTAGAGGCCCGCCGCCGCGATCGAGCTGACCATGTGGAAGTGCTTCACGTCGAGCTCCTTGGCGAGCTTGACCGCCTCTCGCGTGCCCTCGACATTGGCGATGCGCTGGCTCTCCGCGTCCGCGGTCATGTCGTAGATCGCCGCGAGGTGGAAGAAGTGGTCGACCTTGCCCTTCAGCTCGGAGATCTGATCGCCGCAGCCCAGGTGCTCCTGGGAGAGGTCGCCGACCACGGGCACGATGCGCTCCTCGTCAGCGCCCCAGCGGCTCCTGAGCTCCTCCAGGCGACCGCGGGACCCTTCGCGGACGAGGACGTAGATGGTCCCCTCGCGCCCGAGCAGCTGCTCGACCAGATTGCGGCCGATGAAGCCGGTCGCACCGGTGACGAAGTAGCTCATCTCACCTCCTTCACAACTGCGGGGAACTTACACCGACGACGCCCAAGGCCGCTTGGCTCATGGCGCGGCAGCGCAATAATCAAGTCGTGGGGATGTTCGATCCATCGGCGAGCCAGGATCCGGAGCGCGAGGACGTGCTGCGCGCGGCGGCGGCCCGGGTCGAGATCAGGCCGGCGGAGCGGGCGGCCTGGCTCGGGATGCGATCGCTCGCCTGCCCGGAGTGCGGGGTGCCGATCGCGCTCTCCGGCCCGGTCGGCCTCTCGGACGTGATCGCCTGCGCGTTCTGCGAGACGGCGGCCCCAACCCGAGAGTTCATCCGGGAACAGGGCTGGCCTGCGGTGGACTCTGATCGCGCGGATCGGGTAGTGCAAAGCAGCTTTAGGGAACGTCATACAGTTAGTAAGGGGAATGGCGACTAAGCAGAAGGTCCAACTCTTGATGCCCGAGATGGGCGAGTCGGTGACCGAGGGCACCGTGCTCGAGTGGCATGTCTCGGAGGGGGACACGGTCGAGGAGGGCCAGACGATGGTCGAGGTCTCGACCGAAAAGGTCGACGCCGAAGTGCCCGCGCCCTCATCGGGAACCGTCACCAAGCTTCTGGTCGACGTCGACGAGACGATTGAGGTCGGCAAGCCAATGGCTGAGATCGATCCGAACGGCGGTGGGCCCCCGATGGCCGACGGCTCGAATGGGGCGGGCGCGGCAACCGCCGAGGAGCCCCAGGAGTCCCCGGAAACGGCGACGACGGACGATGCCTCGGTGTCCGCCGGCAGGTCGCTCGAGGGCGGCGGCCTCGAGATCGTGATGCCGGAGATGGGCGAGTCGGTCACGGAGGGGACCATCCTCGAGTGGCACGTCTCCGAGGGCGACTCAGTCGCGGAGGGCGACACCGTCGTCGAGGTCTCCACCGACAAGGTCGATGCGGAAGTGCCCGCCCCCGCCTCGGGGACGATCACCAAGATCCTGGTCGGCCCCGATGAGACGATCGAAGTCGGCAAGCCGATGGCTGAGATGACCAAGGGCGCGGCGCCGAGCGGTGACGGCGCCGCCGCGGCGGCCCCCGCGAAGGAATCCGAGGAGCCCGCTCAGGCCCCCACGACCGCCGAAGCCGACGACGGAGCACGCGCCACCCCGGTCGCTCGCCGGGCGGCCCAGGCAAACGGCGTCGACCTCGCCGGCGTGAAGGGAAGCGGCCCCGGCGGCAAGATCACCAAGTCGGACGTCCTCGCCGGCGAGACCGATGGCGATATGGGGCGCCGCCGCGGACCTGTGGGCAACGGCTGCGGCCGGCGAGGCGAAGCCGCTGCGCGGGCCCGCGGCGATGCTCGCCAAGGCGATGAACGAGAGCCGGTCGGTCCCAACGGCCACCTCCTTCCGCGAGCTCGCGGTGGACACGCTGGACGCCAAGCGCAGGGCGCTCAACGAGGTGCTCAAGGAACACGGCATGAAGGTCAGCTTCACCCACCTGATCGCGTGGGCGATCGTCAAGGCCGCCCAGGAGTGGCCGGTGATGGGGCGCTCCTTCGAGGAGCGCGACGGCAAGCCCACCGTGATCGAGCCGGGCGGCGTCAACCTCGGCATCGCCGTCGACGTCGAGCGCAAGGGCCAGCGCTCCCTGCTGGTGCCCTGCATCAAGGGAGCCGACGGGCTCGACTTTGCGGGCTTCCACTCCTACTACGAGGAGCTGATCACCAAGACGCGGGAGAACAGCCTCACGGCCGACGACTTCCAGGGGACCAACATCAGCCTCACCAACCCGGGCGGTCTCGGGACCGTCGCCTCGGTCCCCCGCCTGATGTCGGGACAGGGCACGATCGTCGCCTGCGGATCGCTCGCCTATCCGGTCGAGTGGAGGCACGCTCCGCCCGAGAAGATCAGGGCGCTCGGGGTCTCGAAGGTGATGACCATGACCTCGACCTACGACCACCGCGTCATCCAGGGCGCTGAGTCCGGCTCGTTCCTGCGCCGGATCGAGGAGCTGCTGCAGGGGGAGGACGACTTCTACGAATCGGTCGCCAGAGACCTCGAGGTCGATCCCTCGCCGATCACCTCAGCGCACGCCGCGTCGGCATCCGCGCCCCCGCTCGCCGCTCCGGGCGGCACGAGCGCTCCCAGCGTCGCGGCGAAGCCGGACATGGAGCTGCTCCAGGCGGTCCAGGCCGCGACCTCGCTGCTCAAGGCCTACCGGACCCACGGCCACCTCGCCGCCAGGCTCGACCCGCTGGGATCCGAGCCCAAGGGCGACCCCGCCATCCAGCCCGAGAACCTCAACCTCACCCCCGAGCTGATGGCCCAGATCCCGGCGGAGATCCTCCGCATCGGCGTGGAGGGCGAGACCCTGCTCGAGGTCCTGCCGCGGATGCGGGAGGCCTACTGCGGCACGATCGCGTACCAGTTCGAGCACCTCTCCTCGCACCAGCAGCGGATGTGGTTGCGGGACATGATCGAGACCGGCTGGCACCGCAAGCCCCTGGATCCGGAGGAGAAGCAGATGCTGCTCGATCGCCTGATTCAGGTCTTCGGCTTCGAGCGCTACCTGGAGAAGGCCTACCTCGGCCAGAAGATGTTCTCGATCGAGGGCCTCGACACCGTCGTGCCGATGCTCGACGAGGTGTTCGAGATGGCCCACACCGAGGGCGCGCACGACGTGGTGATCGGGATGGCCCACCGCGGGCGGCTCAGCGTCCTGGCCCACAACATCGCGCGGCCGGTGGAGGCGATCCTGGCCGAGTTCGAGGGCGCGAAGGCGATCGAGGCGGTCAAGTCGCTGGCCGCGATCCCCACCGGCGGCACCGGCGACGTCAAGTACCACTACGGCCACTCCGGCGTCTACAAGACCCGGGACGACTCCGAGATCGGCGTCCGGCTCTACCCGAACCCGAGCCACCTGGAGTACGTGGATCCCGTCGTCACCGGCGCCGCCCGCGCCTCGCAGACCAACCGGCAGAACGGCCGCCTCGAGCACGATCCGATGGCCGCCGTCCCGGTGCTGCTCCACGGCGACGCCGCGTTCCCGGCCCAGGGAGTGGTCGCCGAGACGCTCAACCTCCAGTCGCTGAAGGGCTACGCGACCGGCGGCACGATCCACATCATCCAGGACAACCAGGTGGGCTTCACCACCGACCCGGAGGAGGGCCGCTCCACGCCATACGCGGCCGACATGGCGAAGGGCTTCAACGTCCCGATCATCCACGTGAACGCCGACGACCCGGAGGCCTGCCTCGGCGCCGTCCGCCTGGCGATGGCCTACCGCGAGCGCTGGGGGCGCGACGTCGTCATCGACCTGATCGGCTACCGCCGCTTCGGTCACAACGAGACCGACGAGCCCGCCTACACCCAGCCGCTCATGGCGGCCAAGATCAAGGAGCACCCGCCGGTCAGCCAGCTCTACGCCGAGGGGCTGATCAAGGAGGGAATCGTCACTCCCGACGAGGTCGAGGAGCGCAACGACGAGCGCCAGAAGGCGCTCAAGACCGCCCATGACGAGTTGCGCAGCAAGATCGAGTCGGGTGAGTACGCCGATCCCACGGCGACGGGAACGGGTGAGCTCGACCGCACGCGCAGCCCGAGCGTCGAGACCGCCGTCCCCGAGGAGCGTCTCCGCAAGCTGAACGAGGAGCTGCTCCGGGTTCCGGACAGCTTCACGATCCACCGCAAGCTCCGCAAGCCCCTTTCGAAGCGGCTCGACGCGATGGATCAGGGTGGAATCGAGTTCGGTCACGCCGAGGCCCTCGCGCTGGCCTCGATGCTGACGGAGGAGGTCCACGTGCGGTTCACGGGACAGGACACGGAGCGAGGCACCTTCTCCAACCGTCACCTCGTCCTCCACGACGAGAAGACCGGGCTCCGCTACGCCCCAATCCAGAACCTGCCCGAGGCCAACGCCCCCCTCGAGCTGCACAACAGCCCGCTCTCGGAAACGGCCTGCCTGGGCTTCGAATACGGCTACTCGGCGGCCTCCCCCGACAGCCTCATCCTCTGGGAGGCGCAATTCGGCGACTTCGGCAACGCGGCGCAGGTGATCATCGACAGCTTCATCGCCTCGGCCGAGGCGAAGTGGGGCCAGACCTCCCGCCTGACGCTCTTGCTCCCCCACGGCTACGAGGGCGCCGGCCCCGAGCACTCGAGCGCCCGCATCGAGCGCTTCATCCAGCTCGCCGCCGAGGGCAACATCCGTATCGCCAACCCGTCGACCGCCGCGCAGTACTTCCACCTGCTGCGGCGCCAGGCCCACATCCAGAAGGCGCGGCCGATGGTGGTCTTCACGCCCAAGGGGCTGCTGCGCCTGCCGCGCGCAACCTCGACGCTCGAGGACCTCACCTCGGGCTCGTTCGAGTTCGTGCTCGACGACCCGCGCGCCCAGGACCGCAGGGAGAAGGTCGAGCGGCTCGTTCTCTGCAGCGGCAAGATCTACTACGACATCGACGCCGCTCCCAAGCGCGCGGAGGTCGAGAAGGTCGCGATCGCCCGCGCCGAGCTCCTCTATCCGTTCGCCAAGGAGCAGATCACCGAGCTGATCGCCGGCTATCCGAACCTGAAGGAGATCGTCTGGGTCCAGGAGGAGCCGCGGAACATGGGGGCCTGGTCGGTGATGCAGCGCCGCATGCCGGAGCTCCTGCCCGAGGGCGTGGAGCTCGGCTACATCGGCCGCCCGCCGCGTGCCAGCCCCGGTGAGGGCTACGCGGTGGCGCACACCAAGGAGCAGGAGCGGATCGTCCTCACGGCCCTGATGGGCCGGGCGGACCCGGCCTAGCGGCCCGGCTCGTGAGCCGTCCGAGCGGGCCATCGCCCCCGCCCGAACGACCCACGCTGGCGATTCAGGCCGGGCCCGTGAGCGCAGCACGTCTGATCACGGCCACCGAGAGGGAGCGGCCGCAATCGGGACATGAGCTGAGTCGTGCCCAGGAGTGGTATTCCGCGGCGCAGCCCGCGCACCGATACGAGCGCTGCAACCGCACGAGCCTCCTCATGCTCAGGTTGGGTGTCTGCTCTCCGTGGAATTGCTCCATTGCGGCATCTTGCCCGGCGGGGCGCAAGAAACCTATGGACAGTTGGTATGAAGATCGCCCTGTGCCGTCTCGACACCCGGTCGAGGCCCGGCACCCGCTAGTTTCGGCGCGATGGCAAGCGCGGAACGCACCCATCCACTTCCCAGGCCCGTGCCCGGACGCCTGTTCAGATGGGTGAAGATCGCCTCCTGGTTCGAGCTGGCCCTGTTCACGACGCTCCTGGTCTTCTGGATCGTGCCCGGATACCCGTCGGAGACCGCGCTCTTCGGATTGCTGCATGGAGTCGGCTATCTGGGGCTGTGCGCGCTGATCCTCTGGGCGATCGTGCGCAGGGAGGCCCCCTGGCCGCTGCTCGCGGCGACCCTCACGCCGTTCGGGCCGCTCGGCGCGGTGATCGGAATCGAGCTGATCGAGCGCCGCGGCTGGGGAATCGCGCCGCGGGAGTTGACACCGAACGACCAAACGGGGAATAATCAGATGAGGCGGGAGGACGTACTAACTTGACAAGACTCGTTCCCGGGCCAGTCCCGCCTCCGGGAACGATCGCGTCGGAAATCCCTCCCTGGCTACCGACGCGCAGGCGTGGCGCGGGCCGTGTGGACCCCCTGCCTCCCGCGGCCCCGCCACGCCGCTTCCTTACGTGCCCGGATTCAAATAGGGGAAACGGGGGCCGGCCATCCGCGTGCCTCGCTGCGTATTCGCGAGTAGGCTGAGTGCGCACCTGCGCATGCCGGTCGATCTGGTCATCGACATCGAAAACACCCCTGGCGCGCTGGCCCAGGTGGCGTCCTCGATCAGCGACGCGGGGGTGAACATCGCGGCCGCCACATGTGTCGGCGCCGGTGAGCGCGCCGAGCTGCACATCCTGGTCCCGCACGCGGAGGCCGTAAAGCACGCGCTGGCGATTTCCCATGTCGCGGTAACCCGGGAGCGGGAGGTCGTGGTGGTCGACGTCGAGGACCGCCCAGGCGTGTTGGCCGACCTCGCTCGCAAGGTCGCCCGGGCTGGAGTCAACCTCGACCTCGTCTATATCGCCACGCAGAACCGGGTTGTCTTCGGAGCCGAGGATGTCACGGCTCTACGGGCCGCGCTCGACGAAGCGAACTGATCGATCGTGGGGCGTCGACAGCGGCCCTAGGCTCGGGCGCGGAGGTCCCGCAGCACTCGGTGCAGGATGCCGCCGTTCTGGAAGTAGCTGACCTCGTTCGGCGTGTCGATCCGCACCGTGGCCTCGAAGGTGGCGTCGTCGGAGCCGTCGCGGCGGGCGGTGACCTCGACCTGCTTGGCCTCGCCGTTCTGGAGGTCGCCGACGTCGAAGGTCTCCTCGCCGGTCAGGCCCAGCGAGTCGATCGACTCGCCATCGGGGAACTGCAGCGGCAGCACGCCCATCCCGATCAGGTTGGATCGGTGGATGCGCTCGAAGCTCTCGGCGATCACCGCCCGGACGCCGAGCAGGTTGGTGCCCTTCGCGGCCCAGTCGCGTGACGAGCCCGAGCCATACTCCTTGCCGGCCAGCACGACGAGCGGAACCCCCTCGTCGGCGTACTTCATCGCCGCCTCGTAGATCGTCGTCTCGTCTCCGTCCGGGAAGTGCTTGGTGAAGCCGCCCTCCTTCTCGACGAGCCTGTTGCGAAGGCGGACGTTCGCGAACGTGCCGCGGATCATCACCTCGTGGTTGCCGCGCCGCGAGCCGTAGGAGTTGAAGTCGCGGACCTCCACGCCCTGGTCGATCAGCCACTTGCCGGCGGGGCTGGCCTTCTTGATCGCGCCGGCCGGCGAGATGTGGTCGGTCGTCACGGAGTCCCCGAGCACGGCCAGCACGCGGGCGCCCTGGATCGGCTCAACCGGCTTGGGCTCCGCCGGCATGCCCTCGAAGAATGAGGGCTTGCGCACATAGGTCGAGTCGGGCCAGGTGTAGCGATCCCCTTCGGGGACCTGGATCCCGCGCCAGCGCTTGTCGCCCGTGAAGACGTCGGCATAGCTCTTGGTGAACATGTCGGCCCGGACGGCCTCGCCGACGACCTCCTTGATCTCCTCGGTGCTCGGCCAGACCTCCGAGAGATAGACGGGCTCGCCGTCCGAGTCCCGGCCGAGCGGCTCGCTGGTCAGGTCGACGTCCATGCGGCCGGCGAGGGCGTAGGCGACGACCAGCGGCGGCGAGGCCAGGTAGTTGGCCCTCGTGTCGGGGTTGATCCGGCCCTCGAAGTTTCGGTTGCCGGAGAGGACCGAGCAGACGACCAGGTCCTTGTCGTTGACCGCCTTCGAGATCGACTCCGGCAGCGGCCCGGAGTTCCCGATGCAGGTGGTGCAGCCGTACCCGACCAGGTTGAACTGGAGCTTGTCGAGGAACTTGTCGAGGCCCGACTTCTCCAGGTACTCGGTCACCACCGTCGAGCCCGGGGCAAGGGAGGTCTTGACCCAGGGCTTGCGGGCCAGCCCGCGCTCCACGGCCTTCTTCGCGAGCAGGCCGGCGCCCAGCATCACCGACGGGTTCGAGGTGTTGGTGCAGCTCGTGATCGCGGCGATCACCACCATGCCGTGGTCGAGCTGGACCGTCTGGCCGTCCTCGAGCTGGACCGAGACGGCATCGCTGGTCTTGTGCTCCTCCGCGACTGCCGTCAGGCCGGCGCGCCTCGGCTTGCCGCCCTCGCCGTCGTGGTCCTCGGCGGGCGGATCGGAGGCGGGGAAGGACTCGTCGCTCGAGACGTCGACACCGTTGCCGAGCTCCGCGCCGGCCTCGGGGTCCCACTCCTGCATCGCCACCAGGAACGCCGGCTTGGCGTTGGTCAGTGCGATGCGGTCCTGCGGGCGCTTCGGGCCGGCGATGCTCGGCTCGACGTCGCCGAGGTCGAGCTCCAGGGTGTCGCTGTAGGTCGGCTCCTCGGAGTCGGGCTCGTGGAAGAGGCCCTGCTCGCGGGTGTAGGCGTCGACGAGCTCTATCTGCTCCGTCGGGCGACCCGTGAACTCGAGGTAGCGAAGGGTCTCGGCGTCGATCGGGAAGATCGCGCAGGTCGAGCCGAACTCCGGAGACATGTTGCCGATCGTCGCCCGGTCGGCGAGCCCGAGGCCCGCGATGCCCGGACCGAAGAACTCGACGAACTTGGAGACGACTCCCCTCTCCCTGAGCATCTCGGTGACCGTCAGGACCAGATCGGTCGCGGTGGCGCCCTCGCGGAGGTCGCCCGTCAGCCTGAAGCCGATCACCTGCGGGAGCAGCATCGAGATCGGCTGCCCCAGCATTGCCGCCTCGGCCTCGATCCCGCCCACGCCCCAGCCGAGCACGCCGAGGCCGTTGATCATCGTCGTGTGGGAGTCCGTGCCCACCAGGGTGTCCGGATACGCCTGCGTCGTCCCATCGACGTCGCGCGAGTAGACGCACTGCCCCAGGTACTCGAGGTTGACCTGGTGGCAGATACCGGTGGCGGGCGGCACCACCCTGAAGTTGTCGAAGGCCGTCTGCCCCCAGCGCAGGAAGGCGTAGCGCTCGCCGTTTCGCTCGTAGTCGCGCTCCTCGTTGATCTCGAACGCCTTCTGGTTGCCGAACGCGTCCACCTGGACGGAGTGGTCGATGATCAGGTCGACGTCCACCTGCGGGTTGATCGCGCTCGGGTCGCCGCCGAGGCCCTCCATCGCATCACGCATCGCGGCCAAATCGACGACCGCGGGGACGCCGGTGAAGTCCTGCATCAGGACCCGCGCGGGCTGGAACGGGATCTCCGCCGAGGGCTCGGCGCCGGCGTCCCAGGTCGCGATCGCCTCGACGTCCTCGGAGGTGACGGAGGTGCCGTCCTCGAGGCGGAGAGCGTTCTCGAGCAGGACCTTGAGGGAGTAGGGCAGCCTCGCCGTGTCGAACTTCTGCTGCAGGGCGTCGAGGCGGTGGATCTCGAACCGGCGGCCTGAGACCTCGAGCTCGGCACGGGCTCCGAAGCTGTCGCTGCTCACCTGCTCAGTATGGCTCTACTTGTGCTTCTTGTGCTTGCCGTGCTTCTTCTTCTTGAAGTGGACCTTGGCGGTCTGCACGGTGTTGCCGAGGGCGTCGACCGTGGTCACCTGGACCCTGATCCCGCGGCCTCGCTTGACGGCGGCGCGGCCATGCTTGCTGAGCTTCAGCTTGACGATCGCACTCTGGCCGCCGGGAATCGTCGCGCTGCCCTTACCCAGAAGGTTCTTCTTCTTCTTGTGCTTCTTCTTGGCCGCGCGGCCCTTCTTCTTCTTCTTGCCCTTGCCCGAGCCGAGCAGCCTCACCTGGACGAAGCAGGCGTTCGGGCCAGGCGCGGAGTCCACCGGGACCTTGCCCTTCCGGCCCTTGAACCTGAGCGTGCCCTCACCGAGCGAGGCGCGCAGGTAGAGGCTGGACGAGAACTCGGGGGCGATCGCCATGCCGCAGGGAAGTGGCAGCTCGGAGGCCGGCTTGACCTGGCCCGCGGCGGCCCCAGGGCCGTCGAGGGTGGGCAGCCGCAGCGAGAGGCCGGAGACGGTCACCTGCCCCTGTCCGTTGGCGGCCCGCCCGTAGCCGCCGACGGGCAGGCTTCCGTGCGAGTCGCTCGGGAGGAGCTCCAGCTTGGGGACGTGGCCCGGTGCGAAGAGATGGCCGGTCGGGTGGAGCTGGAACACCTGCCTGGCGCTGCCGATGGCCGGCCTCAGGAGCTGGCGGTCGACCAGGGTCTCGGTGCCGTCGGGACCCACGTCTAGCAGCCTCGCGGCCACCTCCGAGTTCGCGGTCGGTGAGTCGATCTTCGCGACGACGGTGGGCGACCCCATCAGCGTGAACCCGCTGCCGGAGGCGGCGGGCAGCCGGTAGGTCGCGACGCCGGGAAGGTCGGCGGCCGGTGCCGTGTGACATGGATTCTGGCCGGAGCTGACCGGGTCGAAGGCCGTGTCGACGGCGCTGGAGCCGCCGTCGGGCGCAATCGTCTGTGACGGGGCGGAGTCGAGCCGGACCTCTCCCTTCTCCAGGCCGGCCCAGCTGCCCGCCTGGGAGGGCCCGCCGGACGGGGCGGTGGTCGGGCAGGTCATCGTGTAGGCGGTCACACCCTGGGACGGGGTAGAGCCTTCGCCCTTGACATAGAAGTCGAACCAGGCGTTGACGTCAGAGGTGAGCGCCGAGTTCTCGGCATGCTTGTCCGGGGCGGCGCGCGGGTGGCCGAAGTCACCGAAGAACATCGAGATCGGTGCGCCCGGGTACAGCGACCTGATCTTGTTGTAGTAGCGGATCGCCTCGTCCGCGGGGAAGAGATCGTCGGTGAAGCCGTTGGCGATCAGCAGGGGCGCCGGCTGCTCGGAGTGATCGATGTAGTACGAGGAATGGTGCGCCGAGATCTCGTTGAAGATCGCGCTGACCTGGGGATCGCCGTCGTAGGGCTCACCGGCGTCAAGCCGCGCATTCCAGGCCGTCACATCCGAGTCGAAATCCGTGCACGGCGGGTAGGGCGATGCCCCGCAGTACTTCCCCGCGGTGCTCCCGGTGAAGTAGAGCCCACCGACGAGCGACTGCTTCTCGATTCCGATCCTGCCCGCATAGGGCGCATCCGCGACGTAGTCCAGGGTGCCGCCGTTGGGGTCGAGGGAGTAGGAGAGGTCGGTCCACGGCACGATCGGGGTGGCGGCCGCAATGCGCATCGGGATCCCGTTGGTGGGACTCGTCCAGGGAACCAGCTGCCCGTTCGGCATCATCACCCGGTCCTTGAGGGAGGCGAGCGCCATGGACAGGCCTCCTCCGTAGGAGCCGCCGGTGGCCCCGATCTTCTGGCCGTCGATCAGGCCCTCGTCGGCCAGCTTGCCCATCAGGAACTGAGCGTCGCGGACCTCGAAGCGGTCGTCCATCAGGTGGATCCAGCCGGCCGCATCGCAGGCGCCGGCCGCGGCGGTGATGGCGGCGTCGGTTCCGCAGGACTCGTGGAAGCCGCGGTCGGTCATGCTGAAGACGGCGTATCCCCGGCTCGTGAACTGCCGCATGTCGCTGGTCGAGTTGGGCGTGCCGAACGGGATCTTCGAGCCGCCGTATCCGTGGCCGATGATGATCAGGGGATACGGGCCATCGGGTCCGCTCGAGGGTGCGGGCGGGAAGGCGACGTTGAGGTCGATCGGCGTCCCGTCGAAGCTGGCCGCCGTGCTGCGCGGCGCCGTGCTGCCGCATTCGCGAACACCGTCGGTCGGGTTCGGGGTGCAGGTGATCCCCAGGGCGCTCGGGATCGCCGCCTGTGCGCTCGACGAAGCGAGCAGCGAGCCGAAGATGACCGACACCAGCACGAGCTTCCGCATACCTCTCCTGTCCTCTCGCTTAATCGGGCACGTCCCTCGGCGCGCCGCGCGTCTCTCCTTGACGCGTGGCGGGAGCATACTGCGGCTACGCCATCAGTCGGGGCCTCAGGCGGCCGCTAGTGCTTGCCGGCGTGACCGGCGACCAGGTCGTCGGCGATCTTCGCGGCGCCCCCGCGACGCCCGACCCGGGCCGCGAGCTCCGGATGCCGGTACGCGATCGCGCTCACCAGCCTGAGGCGCAGGGTCGCGGGCTCGACCTCGTTGCGGTCCCGGGTGATTGCAGTGACCACCGCGTTGGCGACCTTTGCCGGCGAGGTGGTGCCCAGTCCAGGTGGGGACTTGACCCCGGAGTCGTGGAACATGCCGGCCTCCCGGATGAACCCGGGCAGCACGGTCGAGACGCCGATCCCCCTAGGGTGCAGGTCCTCGCGAAGCGCCAGGGCGAAGCCGCGCATGCCGAACTTGGTCGCGCAGTAGATCGCGGTTCGCGGCGTTCCGACCTTCCCGTTGAGGGAGGAGATGAAGACGATGTGACCCTCGCCCTTCCGGGTCAGGACCGGGACCAGCTCTTGCGCCATCAGCATCGGCGCTTCGAGGTTGACGCGAAGTGTCGTGGTGAGCTCCTCCGCCCCGACCTTCTCGAGCGACCCCACACCGGGGAGCGCCGCGTTGGCGATCAGCCCATCGAGGTCACCCGCGTCCCGGACGAGCTGCTGGGCCGCTCCCTCCTCGGCCAGGTCGGAGACGAGAACCCCATGGCGGTCCAAGCCGCCCGGGAGCGTGCGGGCGAGCTCCTCGAGCTCCGCCGGTTTCCGAGAGCTCAGCACCAGCCCGGTGCCGTGGCGGGCGAGCTCCTCGGCGATCGCCCGGCCAAGTCCCCCGGTGGCGCCGCTGAGCAGCAGTCGCTTCCCCGCTAGTTCCACGGCGGCAAACCTAGCGAGCCGGAGCGCTCAGGCGCAGGACGCCGATCATTTGTGAGCGCGCGCTCACAGATAGGGCGAGCTTTGCTACGGTCGTTTGCAGGAGAAACGGGTTCCGGCCATAGGAGGGACGGAACCGGAGGAGGGATAGTCGCTTGCTGTCTCGCTCGGCCCGCCCAAGGCGGAGACTTGGATTGGCAGGACTGGTGCTCGCCGCCGCGCTCGCGGCCGCGGCGCCCGCCGCCGCCCAGACCGACGGCAGCACCACGACGACCACCACCACGATCGTGCCCGGGGCCCCGGTCGGCTCCACGGGTCCGGCCACGGCAGCGACGATTCTTCCGAACGGGAAGGCGAGCCGCCCGCCGGGCGCGCCGTACGCGGTCGTCCGGGCGATTCAGGCTGCAAATCGAATCCACAAGAGGACCTACATCTGGGGCGGCGGCCACCGCCGCTTCAAGGCGAAGGGGTACGACTGCTCCGGGGCCGTCAGCTACGTGCTGCACGCCGCCGGGGTCCTCAGCGCTCCGCTCGTCTCCGGCCAGCTGGCCCTCTGGGGCAGCCCGGGTCCGGGTGCTTGGATCACCGTCTACGCGAACAAGACCCACACCTACATGGTCATCGCCGGCCTGCGCTACGACACCTCGCCGCTCGGCGAGTCGGTCGACCAGGGGCGCGGGCCCCGCTGGCGCTACACCCTGCGGACCGGGACCGGCTTCGCGGTCCGCCACTACTCGGGCCTGTGAGTACCTGCTCACAGAGCCGCTCGTCCTGCTAGGGTTCCGCCCGCAACAACGCCGAATCTTGTCCCCGCCAGGGCGGGACGAGAGCGGGGGAACCAAGCAGTTGGGGCGAATCCATCTCGGTGGAAGCGCGAGCTCCTTTAGCGCCAGCCCGTCAGCTAACCCCGTAGGCCGACGAAGGAGAACGGTTTGCGGTCGAACACACTCAGCGGAAGTAGAAAGCTGGCTCTGGCGGGGCTGGTGGTGGTGGCATCACTCGCTGCTGCGGTGCCTGCCATGGGTCAGACCGGAGGTGCCGGAGTACCCGGCGACACCGGCACCACGACGACCACCACGGCGCCGAGCGGGACGGCCCAGCTCCAGCCCAATGGGAAGGCCCTTCCCCCGGCGAACGCTCCGAGGCAGGTCCGCAAGGCAATCAAGGCCGCCAACAGGATCCACAAGCGACCCTACATCTGGGGCGGCGGCCACCGCAGTTTCAAGTCCAAGGGCTATGACTGCTCGGGCGCCGTCAGCTACGTGCTGCACGCCGCGGGCCTTCTGCGTAGCCCGGAGGCATCGGGGCCGCTGATGGCGTGGGGGGTCCCGGGCATCGGCTCGTGGATCACCGTCTACGCCAACGCATCTCACGCCTGGATGACGATCGCCGGACTGAGGTACGACACCTCCGCCGCCGGCGAGTCCCTCAACCAGGGCTCCGGTCCCCGCTGGCGGGTCAACATGCGCAGCGGGACCGGCTACACCTCGCGGTTCTCTCCCGGGCTCTAGCCCGCCGCGACGGCGGCCTCACGGAGGTCGCCACTCCTCCCAATGGGTGCCGCGTCGCCGGGTTCCGGCGGCGCGGCACCCAGCTTTTCTTGGCGACCGCTCATCGAGGAGGAGGGGACCTCGTGGGCGTCGAATCGAGAGATTGTGCGTGTCGTAACGAATATTCGGGTTGTCGATTGCAAGGGGACTTTCACGTTTGGTAAGGTCCCGCGCCAGTTACGCCGAGTCCCATCCCCAAGTGGCGATGGGAGCGGGGGAACCAAGTGTTGGGGCTAACCCACCGCAGTCGAAGGGTGGGGGCGCAGGCTCCTCAAGCGCCAGCCCGTCAGCTAACCCCGCAGGCCTGCAAAGGAGAACTGATTGATGCGAGACACACTTAGCCGTAAGCGTCGCCTCGCAGTGGCGGGGATTACGACCATTTGCACGCTGGCCGTGGCAGTGCCCGCGGCTGCCCAGACGGGCGGGTCAGGCCCGCCCGGCGGCACACGACGACGACGACCACGACGACCGACCCCGCGGCGCCCGTCGGCCCTCCGGGCCGGGGGAAGATCCGCAAGGACGGCACGGCCGTGGCGCCGGCTGACGCGCCCGCCAACATCCAGGCGGCGATCGCGGCGGGCAACGCGATCCACACCTTCCCCTATGTCTGGGGCGGTGGCCACAGGTCCTTCACTGACACCGGGTATGACTGCTCAGGTGCCGTGAGCTACGTCCTGCACGCCGCCGGCCTCCTGGCGAGCCCGATGCCCTCAGGGCCTCTGGCGAGCAGCTGGGGCGTCCCAGGCAAGGGGCGCTGGATCACGGTCTACGCGAACGCGAGCCACGCCTACATGATCGTGGCGGGACTGCGATTCGACACCTCCTCCGGCGGCGATCGCTGGAATCAGGGCAGTGGTCCGCGCTGGCGCAAGAAGAAGCGCAAGCCGCGAGGCTTCACCGGCAAGTACGCCCCGGGTTTCTAGCTTCCCCCCGCGTCGATAGCCGCACTCCCGAACGTCGAAGTCGGGATGTCCAAGCCATGCCGCAAAGATTGTCCACCCCGTCATCGCGACGCGGGGTGAGGCTCGGATATACCTATGGCCTCAGCGGGGCGCGTTGTACGGTGCGCACATCCGACCCGCTGATTGAAGCCAGCAAAGGAGACCGCGGTAGCCTCGACCCAGGCAAGCACGAGTGACGACGAATCCGGCGCGCGGAGGAGCGCCGAGGACGTCGACGTCCGCCTGGTCGGGGTGAGCAAGCATTACGGGGAGGTCGCGGCGGTGGAGTCGCTCGACCTCGAGGTGAAGCGCGGCGAGTTCTTCACGCTGCTGGGGCCCTCGGGCTCCGGGAAGACCACGACCCTGCGGATGATCGCCGGCTTCGAGGAGCCGGACACGGGCCGCGTCGAGCTGGGCGGAAAGGACGTCACCGGCCTGCCCCCCTATGACCGCTCGGTCAACACCGTCTTCCAGGACTACGCGCTGTTCCCCCACATGTCCGTGGGGGACAACGTCGCCTACGGGCTGCGCGTCAAGGGAGTCGACAGGGAGGAGCGTCGCCGCCGCGCATCCGAGGCGCTCGCGACCGTTCGGCTCGCCGGATACGAGGCGCGCAGGCCGAACCAGCTCTCTGGCGGCCAGCAGCAGCGCGTGGCGCTCGCGCGGGCGATCGTCAACGAGCCCCGGGTGCTGCTGCTCGACGAGCCGCTGGGCGCACTCGACCTGAAGCTGCGCGAGCAGATGCAGGTGGAGCTGAAGGGGATCCAGGGCCAGGTCGGGATCACGTTCATCTACGTGACGCACGACCAGGAGGAGGCGCTGACCATGTCGGACCGGATCGCCGTCTTCAACGAGGGCCGCGTCCAGCAGATCGGGCCGCCGACCGAGATCTACGAGCGCCCGGACAACGCATTCGTCGCCGGCTTCGTCGGCGTCTCGAACCTGCTCGAGCGCGACGGCCGGCGCTTCACGGTGCGTCCCGAGAAGATCTCATTCATCGAGAACGGCAGTGCGCCGAATGGACTTCACGTCGAGGAGGGGAGGATCAAGGACGTCTCCTACGCCGGGATGATCACGCGGTATCTCGTCGACCTCGAAGCGGGGGGACAGCTCCAAATCGTCCGCCAGAACCTGGAGACGACCTCCGCGGAGGTCCAGGAAGAACGCGGCCGCAAAGTGAAAATTGGATGGCGAGCGGATCAGACCGTCGCCGTAAAGGGAGAGGAGGAAGGAAAGTGAGCGGACTCAAAGCTCGCTCCGCCTGGCTGCCCGCCGCGATCGTCGGAGGGCTCGCCGCCACCATGCTGGTGATCGCCGGCTGCGGTGGATCAAGCGGTAGTAGCGACAACGGCAGTGCCCAGAAGTCCGTCGGGGCAGGTGAGGGGCAGTTGAACCTCGTCGCCTGGCCCGGATACGTCGCCGACCCATGGAAGTCCGATTTCGAGAAGTCGACGGGCTGCCAGATCAAGCTGAAGGAGGCCGGCACTTCGGACGAGATGGTCGACCTGATGCGCACCGGCCAGTGGGATGGCGTCTCGGCGTCGGGCAACGCGACCGCGAAGCTCGTCTCCGGCGGCGACGTCGCGCCGGTGAACACCGACCTGGTGCCGAACTACGCGACGATCTTCGACGACCTCAAGAACCAGCCCTACAACACGTTCGACGGGAAGCCCTACGGGATCCCGCACGGGCGTGGGGCGAACCTCTTGATGTCGAACTCGAACGACGTCAAGCCCAACCCGACCTCGTGGTCGGTGATGCTCGATCCCACTCAGGCGGCGAAGTACAAGGGCAAGATCAGCGTGTACGACGATCCGATCTACATCGCGGATGCCGCCGTGTACCTGAAGGCCCACCAGCCCGACCTGGGGATCACCGATCCCTACGAGCTCGACGACAAGCAGTTCAACGCCGCCGTCGACCTGCTCAAGCAGCAGCACGCGAACGTCGGCGAGTACTGGTCGGACGCCGCGAAGCAGATCAACTCGTTCTCCAACGGGGACGTGGTGGTCGGCACGACCTGGCAGTACCAGTACTTCGCGCTGCTGGCAGACAAGCAGCCGATGCAGGCACCGGGTCCCGACACCGGGTTCCAGCCGACCGAGGGTGCGACGGGCTGGTCCGACACCTGGATGATCGCGAAGAACGCGGCTCATCCGAACTGCATGTACAAGTGGATGAATTTCATCGTCTCGCCCAGTGCGAATGCCGAGGTCGCTCAGTACTTCGGTGAAGCGCCCGCACAGAGCAAGTCGTGCGATCCATCCACGTTGACCGCTGCCGCGAAGGCAGACGACCTGCCGGCGGATCCGAAGTTCTGCGACGAGTACCACGCAGCGGATCCGAACTTCTGGAAGAACACGTACTACTGGAAGGTTCCGGTTGCGGACTGCGGCGATAGCCGCGGCGACACATGCAAGGACTACAACGATTGGTCCGCTGCATGGACCCAGATCAAGGGTTGATCAGCGAGTCATGGAAGCGGCCGGCGTAACAACCGGCCGCGGAAGGAGGTCGGCGAGCCGCAGGCTCGCCGACCTCTTCCATGGCCGTTCCCGGCTGCAGGTGGGCGCGCTGCTGTCCGGCCCGCTCGCCTGGCTGGTCATCCTCTACCTGGGCTCCCTGGCGGTCCTCCTGGTCGCCTCGTTCTGGAGCGTGGACGCTCTCAGCGGCGAGCTGATCAAGGGCTTCACCTTCGACAACTACAAGGAGCTCTGGAACACCGACGTCTACCGCACGGTGGCGTTCCGGACGATCGGCATCGCCTCGGCCGTCACCGTGACCGACGCGCTGCTCGCGTTCCCGATCGCCTTCTACATGGCGAAGCTCGCCTCGCCCGCGGGCCAAGGGCTTTCTCGTCGTGGCCGTGCTGATGCCGCTCTGGTCCTTCTACCTGGTCAAGGTCTACGCCTGGCAGACCATGCTCGGCGCCAACGGCCTTATCAACTGGGCGCTCGACCCCCTCGGCGTCAACGGCCCGGGGTTCGGGGCGACCGCCGTCTGGATCGTCGAGAGCTACCTCTGGCTCCCGTACATGATCCTGCCGATCTACGCGGGGCTCGAGCGCATCCCCGACTCCCTGCTCTCGGCCTCCGAGGACCTCGGGGCCAAGCCGTTCCTCACCTTCCGGCGGGTCATCCTGCCGCTCGCCTTCCCCGCCGTCGTGGCAGGATCGATCTTCACGTTCTCGCTGACCATGGGCGACTACATCACGCCCTCTCTCGTCTCCCCCGACACCCAGTTCATCGGGAACGTCGTCTTCACCAGCCACACCAACAACCTGCCGCTGGCCTCCGCGTTCGCGACGGTGCCGATCGCCGTGATGGTCGTCTACCTGCTGATCGCACGCCGCCTTGGCGCCTTTGAGCACCTGTGAGCCGATGACCCTCTCTCCGAAATACAGAAACCTGTTGCGCGTCGGCGTCGGGATCACGCTCGCCTTCATCTACATCCCGCTGCTGGTGATCGCGATCTACGCGTTCAACGGCGGGACGACCCTGAAGTGGCCGCTGGACAGCGTCACGACTCACTGGTTCGGCGACGCGATCCGCGACCACGCCGCGCGCACGGCCTTCCTCACCTCGATCAAGGTGGGCGTCGCGGCCACGGCGATCGCGCTGGTCCTCGGCACGCTCGCCTCCTTCGCGGTCGCGCGTCATCGCTTCTTCGGGCGGGAGACCGTCTCATTCCTGGTGGTGATCCCGATCGCGCTGCCGGGCATCGTCACCGGCCTGGCCCTGAGCGACACCTTCACCCAGGTTCTCGGCGTGACACTCGGCCTCTTCACGGTGATCGTCGCGCACGCCACCTTCTGCATCGTCGTCATCTACAACAACGTCATCGCCCGACTGAGACGGGTGTCGGCCAATCTGGAGGAGGCTTCGGCCGACCTCGGCGCCCACACCTGGCAGACCTTCCGACACATCACGCTGCCCAACATGCAGACTGCGCTCGTCGCCGGCGCACTGCTCGCCTTCGCACTCTCGTTCGACGAGATCATCGTCACCACGTTCACCCTCGGCGGGGGCCAGCAGACCTTGCCCGTCTGGATCCTCGACAACCTCTTCCGGGGCCAGCAGCTGCCGATCACGAACGTGGTCGCCGTGATCGTCGTCCTGCTCTCGATCATCCCGGTCTACCTCGCGCACAGGCTGACGCGCGAGGAGAGCATCAGCACGCGGGGTGGCGGCGGCGCTGCAGCCGCAGCCGAGAGCGCCGTTGTTCCGAACTGAGGTCCCCCGGACTAGAATCGCGCCCGATGGTCGGCGTTCGCCAGGGAGCCGTCGCGATCGTTGCACTCTGCCTTTCGGTTGGGCTCGCGGCTGCCGCCCACGGGGCAGGCGAGCCGGTCTACGGCTGCAAGAAGATCCATCGCGGCACGGCCCAAGTGGATCCGAATCCGCGCGGCAGGGCGCCACTCGCGATCGGGGACTCGACGATGATCCTGCCGATCCCGAACCTGAACGCGGTCGGATTCTCCGTCAACGCCCGCGGCTGTCGCGGCTTCAAGGAGTCCATCAACATCGCCGCCAGGCAGAAGCGCAAGCATCAGCTCCCCCACCTGGTCCTGATCAACGCCTATGGCAATGGAGGGGTGAACCCCGGCTTGATCTCCAGGGCGCTCGACGTGCTCGGCCGCAAGCGGGTCCTCGGGCTGGTGACGGCCTACAACGCCGACACCGGCCATCCGCCGGCCCCGGACACCGACGTCCTCTTCAAGGCCGCCCGGCAGTACCCGCACCGGATCTTCGTCCTCGATTGGGTCGCGTACAGCCGCCCGCACCACAAGGCCGAGCCCAAGGTCGGCGCCTGGTTCCTGCCTGACAAGTTCCATCCGAACTACACCGGCGCCGCCGCCTACGCGCAGTTCCTGGCTCAGGCGCTGCCGCTGTCGGCCGGCGGCCGCTTCCCGCCTTTGCCCTGACCCGGTGGGGCAGCCAGCGGGATCAGCTTCTTCAGCAGTCGTGCGAATGCCTTCGCCCCGCTGAAGGTGAGGTGGAGGCCGTCGGGCTGGAACCAGCTCGAGTGGCCGGCGCTGTAGTGCACCCAGTCGAGGACCTTGACCCGCTCGGGATCGCGCTGGCCGGCGTTGCGGATCACCCTCGCGTCGTTTGACTCCCCGCCGCCGAGCTCGCGCGGCGTGACGAGGCCGAGCTTCCGCTTCGGGCCGAGGATCTTCTTCGCCTGCTGGATCTGGCGGCCGGTGATCGAGGCGTCCGCCCCGAGGGCCAGCACGGCCAGATGGGGGAGCTGGTGACGCCGGCGGGCGTCCCTCAGCACCCGGAGGCCCTCTGAGAACTGGCGGCAACCCCTCGCGTTCACCTTGTAGCCGACGCGAGCCAGCGCCGGCAGGGCGAGCAGCATCGACGAGTCGCCGATGGCAAGCGGCGGACGGGGCGCGACCTTGTGCTTGGGGCTGGCCGTCTCGACGCCGCCGCAGCCGGCCCGCGCGGCCGGCACCGAGACCGCCGGCAGGACGACGGCGAGGGCGACGGCGAGCCCGATCCGTACTCTGACGCCCGTGCTTTTCCCCACAGTCGAATTCGCGATCTTCTTCCCGATCGTCCTCGCCGTCTCCTGGGCCCTGATGCCCCGCCAGCAGGTCTGGAAGCCGTTCATCGTCGTTGCAAGCTATGTCTTCTACGCGGCGGCCGATCCGCGCTTCTGCCTGTTGCTCGCGTCGATCACCCTGGTGAGCCAGCTCGCGGTGGTGGCGATCCACCGCACGGACGATGAGCGGCTGCGCAAGTGGTTCACCGCAGGCGGGGTCGTCTTCGACCTCGGGATCCTGGCGGTGTTCAAGTACTACGGCTTCTTCGTCACCGACGTCTCGGACGTGCTCGACTCGATCGGGCTTGGGATGCCGCTGCCGCTGGTCACCATCGCCCTGCCCGTCGGGGTCAGCTTCTTCAGCTTCCAGGCCGTCACCTACGTGGTCGACGTCAAGCGCCGCCAGACCGAACCGGCCTCGCTGCTCGATGCCGCGATCTACCTGAGCTTCTTCCCCCACCTCGTGGCCGGGCCGATCGTGCGCGCCAGCGAGTTCCTGCCACAGCTGCGGGAGCCCCGGGACCCGGACCGCGTCGCCGTCGGCGCCGGGCTCTCCCTGATCGCCCTCGGATTGATCAAGAAGGTGATGATCGCCGACTACCTGGCCCGTGAGGTCGTCGACAAGGTCTTCGCCGTGCCGCAGGCGTACAGCGCCCCCGACGCGATCCTCGGCGCCTACGCCTACGCCGCCCAGATCTTCTGCGACTTCTCGGGCTACACCGACATGGCGATCGGCCTCGCCCTGCTGATGGGCTTCGTCTTCCCGCAGAACTTCAACAGCCCCTACCGCGCGACCGGCTTCCGCGACTTCTGGCGCCGCTGGCACATGACCCTGTCGCGCTTCCTTCGGGACTACCTCTACATACCGCTGGGCGGCAACCGCAAGGGCCGGGTGCGCACCTACATCAACCTGATGCTCACCATGGCCCTCGGTGGGCTGTGGCACGGCGCGGCGTGGAACTTCGTCGCCTGGGGCGCCTATCAGGGGACCGGTCTGTCGGCCGAGCACGCGATCAAAGGCCGGCTGGGGCGGATCTTCCCCGGCTGGCTGCGCTGGTTCGTCACCTTCAACCTGATCGTCCTGGGCTGGATCCTCTTCCGCTCGACCGACCTCACCGTGTTCGGCGACTACATGTCCGCGCTGGTTCGATCGGGACCGGCGACGCTCTACTCCGTGCCGGTCGTGGGCGCGATCGCCCTGGTGGTCGGACTGCAGCTCCTGCCCGAGCGCCCGATGGAGGGCATCGAGCTCCGCATCGGGCGCCTGCAGCCGCTGCTGCTCGGCGCGGCCCTCGCCGTCGTGGTCCTGATCGTCGGGGCGACCGTGCCGAGCCAGGGCGTCCCCCCCTTCATCTACTTCCGCTTCTAGATGGCAGACACAACGACAAACCGGTCTGCGGGCGATCCGGAACGATTCGAGACGATCGCCGAGATGGAGGCCGAGGCCCGCGCCGGCCGCGAGGGAGAGCCGCACGGTGACGACAGCCTGATGGGCCGCTTCGACCGCTGGGGGCTGCGGCGGTTCAGCGGCTGGGACGCGGTCAAGGCGGTGGCGCTGACGACCTTCCTGCTGCTGATCTTCGCCGGCGGGTCAGTGCGGACGGCGGCCGACGAGCTCAAGCCCGGCCTGGGCCGGGACATCATCAAGGCCGTGGCGAGCCCGGCGGGCTGGATCTCCGATCAGCTGCCTCTCGCCGAGACCCGCCACGACCTGACCTCCTGGCTCTCGCCCGACCAGCAGCTCTCGGGGCAGGGCTTCCGGGCGGGTCCGGGCGGAGCGGGGCGGCCCGTCGCCCGGGTCCCCACCTCGCCCCAGCCGCTGCACAAGCTGCTCGTCACCGGCGACTCGCTATCCACGCCGCTCGACATCGAGATCGCCCGCAAGCTCGCCGATCAGGGCGCCGGGGTTCAGGTCACTCGCGACCCACACCTGGCAACGGGTATCTCCAACAGCGGCCTGGTCGACTGGGGCCAGCTCTCCTCCAGCCAAGCGGCCAATGACGACCCCGACGCGGTAGTTCTCTTCATCGGAGCGAACGAGGGCTATTCGATGCCAGGACCGAACGGGCAGCAGGTGAGCTGCTGCGGCCCAGCCTGGGAGGCGATCTTCCAATCGAGAGTCGGGCAGATGATGGACAACTACCTCCGGGGCGGCGTCCAGCGGATCTACTGGCTGACGGTTCCGACGCAGCGCGATCCGGCGCGGAAGCCGATCGCGGACGACGTCAATGAGGCGATCCGCCAGGCCGCAGCCGAGCGGGGAGCCGCGGTCCGGGTGGTCGACCTGATTCCGAGGTTCACTCCGGGGGACCGCTACCGGGACTCGATCGACATCGACGGCAAGCAGACCATCGTCCGGGAGTCGGACGGCATCCATCTGAATGAGGACGGCTCATCCGTGGCCGCCGACATGGTGCTCCAGGCCGTCGACCGGGATTTCGATTACTAGGCGTACCGACTAGTCGTTCTGCGTGTACCGGCTCTTGACCCGCTTGGAGGGGTTCGAGACCTTGTGGCACTTGGCGGTGGCGTTGTACTGAACGTTCGGCACGCCGGTCCGCTTTCCGTCCTTGCACTTGAAGCCGAGCAGCGTGGCGGTGCAGTTGCCGGCCGGACCGCCCGCCTGGTGACGGCACCGGTGGTAGGCCTTGATCACCTTCTCGCCCTTCGCGCAGCTGACGCCCTGGACCTTCAGCGAGGTCACGTAGGAGGCTCCGAGGTTCTGCTGCTTGCCGCTGATGTCGCACGGCGAGAAGGCGGCGGTGTGAGCCACCGGAGAGGCATCGCCCGCCTGCGCGAGACCTGCCGCGATCAGGCCGACTGCCAGAAGTACCCCTGCTGTGGACTTCGTCCTCAAGATCGCGGCGATCCTATCGCGAGCATCACCGCCGTAAACGCAAATAGACTGGCGCGACCTTGAAACGGGCGGCCATCCTCATCGTGCTCGGCGCCGCGCTGGTGGCCGGCTGCGGCGGCGGGGGATCGTCCTCCGGCAGCACGAGCACGGCGTCCCTGAGCTCCTGCGACATCAATGGCAAGCAGCAGGATCTCGGCGCCTCCTACGTGACCTCCATCGACGTGGCCGGAGTCAGCTGCGGCCAGGCCGAGAAGGTCGTGCTCGCCTACCACCACTGCCGGATCGCGGCCGGCGGCGCGGGTGGCACCTGCAAGACGCCCGTGGAGGGCTTCACCTGCACCGAGGGAACGCGCCAGTCCGTGCCGGGCGTCCAGTACAACGCCACCGCCGACTGTCGCAAGGGCGACGCCGAGATCAAGAGCACCTACACGCAGAATTTCTAGTGCCGGCGAGGTCAACTGCGGGACTGCTGGGAATGGCTCTCTCCCTGCTCGGGCTCTGGCAGGCGAGCGGGGCGCTGGCGGTCGGCGAGCCGGAGTTCGGCTGCGGGCACGTGCACACGGCGAAGGCCCTGCGGAATCCATACAAGACCGGTCCCCCGCCGGTCGCGATCGGCGACTCGACGATGCTGTTGCCGATCCCGGATCTGACGCGCGATGGGTTCGACGTCAACGCCAAGGGCTGTCGCGGCTTCAGGCAGAGCGTCTGGGTCGCGCGTGACCTGCGTAACCGGGGGGTACTGCCGAAGCTGGTCCTGATCAACGCGTACGGCAACGGCGGGGTGACCAACGATCTGATCAAGTTCGCGCTCAAGGTCCTGGGGCCGAAGCGCACCCTGGTCCTGGTCACCGCGTACGACGCCGACACCGGCCATCCGCCGGCGCCGGACACCGATGTGTTCGTCAAGGCCGCCAAGGAGCACCCCGACCAGATCAAGTTGCTCGACTGGGTGCGCTACTCCCTGCCCCACCACCGGGCCGATCCCGCCCCGGGCGCCTGGTTCCTGCCCGATCTCTTCCATCCGAACTTCCCGGGCGCGCACGCGTACGGAAGGTTTCTCGCGCAGGTCCTGCCGGGGGGCCCACCCGCGGCGGAGGCCAAGTCCTCGGACGGTGGCCTACCCTGGTGGCCCTTCGCCGTCGGGGCTGTGGTGCTGCTTGGGGGACTGGCGCTCTTTCTCATCCGGCGGCGTGTTGGTAGCCAATCGTGACCGTAAAACGAGCACTTCTCCCTGCCGCCATCCTGATCGCGCTGCTCGCGCTGCTCGCCGGCACCGGGTTCGCGAAGCGGGGAGGCGCCGGCCACAACCCGCCGACCAGGAAGCTGGAGGCGGCGTTCAAGTACGCGCTCCACGAGCGGTCGGTGAGCCTGGACGGTTGCTACCCGGCGCCAAGCCGGCTGGCCAAGCTGATCGCGCGCCAGTCGAACCTGAAGACGAGCGTCGCGAAGGGGCCGGGGTCCGTCCACCGCTCCAACGTCGTCTTCGTGCTCAAGAAGGGCAGCAGCTGCGGTCATGTCCGCATGGCCCTCCGGGCGAGCTCCGGCCTCTACATCCTCAACTCCGCGTCCGGGAACATCAGGGTGCAGGGCCAGAGAGGCCCGAGAACCGATCCCGGGAAGAGCGGGCCGGCCAGGGGCCTGGTCCTGAAGCAGGCCACCTTCCAGATGAACAAGCCGGAGCAGCAGGCCCGCTTCGAGGTTCTCTGCCCGGGCAAGACCTATCCGCTCGGGGGCGGCGTGATCAATCACAGCAACCCGGATCCCGACGGCGAGGGGATCTATCCGCACTCCTATGAGCGGCTCGGCGCCCAGCGCGGATTCCACGTCAGCACGATCCTGTTCGACGGCTCGCCCCAATCGACGACCCCGCGGCAGATCACGGTCCAGGCGGTCTGCGGGCGCGGCCTGATCCCGGCAAACCCCTCGCCCCACAAGACCGTCTTCATCAAGCAGGGCGAGACCCGCTCCGCGACCGCGCGCTGTCCGAAGGGGCAGTACCTGATCACCGGCGGCTTCCAGCGCACCGACTTCGGCGCCGACGGCGGCAACTACATCACCGAGTCGCGCGCCGACGGCCCCAGGGCCTGGCGCGTCTCGGGAAGCGCCTTCCCGCTGGGCGGGGGCGAGCTGACCGCGATCGCCTACTGCGTCAGGCACAAGGGCCCGATCCTGACTGAGGTCTCGGGCAACGCCGACGTTCCGGCGGGCGGAACCGCCATGGCGACGACGCTGCCCTGCCCGTCAGGGCTGCGTCTGACCACCACGGGCTTCAGCACGAACGGCTCGTCGAGCGCCTTCTTCGTCGGCAGCTCCCTGAACGGGGACGGCAGCTCCTCGACGACGGCGTTCGGCCGCTTCGGGCCCACCAGCCTGACGGCCTACGGCTACTGCTTGCGCGCAAAATGAGTGTCATCTCACCCCTGCGGGCCTGATTCACCGATCGTCGCCTTCGGGATCGAGCGAGTCGAGGTGGCGGGCGAGCACCGAACGGATCAGCCGAGGGGACATCCGGTCAGGTCTCATGGCGGTGTGCAGGGCAAGCCCGTCGAGTAGTCCGTGCAAGCGTTCGGCCTCAAGCTCCAGATCGATGCCCGGGCGAAGGCGTCCGGCGCTGCCCAGCTCCCCGAGCGCCCCAATGCAGGCCCTTCGAAGCTCCTCGTCGACCTCCTCGTGGCGAGCGCGCAGCTGGGGATCGACCAGCGCCCGACCGGTGAAGGCCAGCCAGACCTCATTCTCCGCACGCCGCTCCTTGTCGAGAGGGAGCAGTTCGTGGAGCCGCTGCTCGACCGCTTCTCGCGAGTCGGCCGGGGGCGCGAGGGCGCCCACCCGCGCATCGATTCGCTCGACCACCATCTGGATCGCAAAGCTGAGCAGCTCTGTCTGGGTGGAGAAGTAGTGGCGCAGCGCGCCGGCTGACCATCCGGCCTCCTGGGCGACCTTGCGAACCGAGGCGGCCTCGACGCCGTCGCGGCGGATCACCCTCCAGACGGCCGCCCCGAGCTCGCTTCGGCGCTGCTCGTGGTCTACCAACTTGGGCATGGTGTCGTTTTAGCACATCTGTGTTACTGTCTTAGCACAGTCGTATTGCCAAACACAGGAGAGTCTCATGATGTCCACAGACTGCAGCTCCACAGCAACCGACCCAGCGAATGCGGAGGGACCGAAGAAGCGACCCCGTTGGCGCCTTCTAGCGGCAGCCGGCGTGAACCTGCCGCGCGGCCTGCTCGCCGGCACCCTCGTCGCGCTTGTCCTGACCTGGGGCATGTTCGCCGTGAACCCTGGCGCCTGGCCGGGGCTCGTGTCGCCGCTCGCGCAGAGCGCCGTCTACGTCGCCTTGGTCGTTGTCACCGCGAGAAGCCGCCGTGTCAAGGTCTTGATCGTGCGGACCTTTCAGCGGTGGACCGTAAATCCGCTGATGCGCCTGCTGTTGCGCGTCGGCGTCAACCCGCTGGGGCTCGCGATCCTCGAGACCCGCGGCCGCGTGTCCGGTCGGCCGCGCCGCACCCCGGTCGGCAACGGCCGACAGGGCAGCACCTTCTGGATCATCGCCGAGCATGGGGCCCGCGCGGGGTACGTCCGCAACATCCAAGGGGACCCGCGGGTCCGGGTGCGGCTACGAGTCGGGTGGAGGTATCGCTGGGTGCCCGGAATCGCCGAGATCGTGCCCGACGACGACGCGCTCGCCCGCCAGCGCCGCATCATCCGCTGGCACCCCCTGCGCGCACTCAACGCGATCAACGTGCGCGTCCTAGGCGCCGACCTGCTCAGCGTGCGGGTAAACCTGCTGCTTGATCAGGATGTCGCCCCCGATCGTCGTCCGGTTGCATCGCTCGAACACGCGAGTACACGACTGGCTCGTCAAGGCGCTGCGCTTCCTTAGCCCACGGTGACGCCGGCCGGTGGTGCGAGCTTGCCCTCGGCCCAGTTTCGGGCGGCGCCGTCGACGTGGACACCATGCCGGCGCGCCGCCTCGAACGCTCGGCCCGAACGGGAAGCAGAAGCGAATCCTGGCGGTGCGTCGCCGCTAGGCGATGTTCGCCATTACGTGCTTGACCTGGGTGTAGTCCTCCAGGCCGTACATCGACAGGTCCTTGCCGTAGCCGGACTGCTTGTAGCCGCCGTGCGGCATCTCCGAGACGATCGGGATGTGGTCGTTGACCCAGACGCATCCGAACTGGAGCGCCTTCGAGACCCGGAGTGCTCGGCCGACGTCGCGGGTCCAGACCGACGAGGCGAGGCCGTAACGGGTTCCGTTCGCCCACTGGATCGCCTTCTCCTCGGAGGTGAACGGCTGCACCGTGATCACCGGTCCGAAGATCTCGTTCTGGATCATCTCGTCGGTCTGCTTCAGGCCCGCCACCACGGCCGGCTTCATGAAGAAGCCCGGCCGGCGCGCCTTCTTGCCACCGGTGACGACCTCGGCGTTGTCCGGCCGGCGCTCGAGGAATCCCTCGACGCGCTCGAGCTGGCGCTCTGAGTTGACCGGGCCGAGGGTCGTGTTGCCGTTCCTCGTGTCGCCGATCTTCAGCCCTTCGGCCTGCTCGGCGAGACCGCTGACGACCTTGTCGTAGACCTTCTTCGAGGCCAGCACCCGGGTCGCCGCGGTGCAGTCCTGGCCGGCGTTGTAGTAGCCGGTCCCGGCGATCGTCTCCATCGCGACCGCCATGTCGACGTCGTCGAAGACCACGACCGGCGCCTTCCCGCCCAGCTCGAGGTGCACGCGCTTCAGGTTGTCCGACGCCTCACGAGCGATCCACTTGCCGGTCTCCGGCGAGCCGGTCAGGGACACCATGCCGATGTCGGGGTGCTTGACGATCGCCGCCCCCGTCGGGTCGCCGTGACCGCCGACGAAGTTCGCCACGCCTGGCGGGAAGATCTCGGCGCAGAGCTCCGCCAGGATCGTCAGGGTCGACATGGGAGTGGTCTCGGCGGGCTTCAGGACCAGGGTGTTGCCCGCGGCCAGCGCTGGGGCGATCTTCCAGATCGCCATCATCATCGGGTAGTTCCATGGCGTGATCTGGCCGACGACGCCGATCGGCTCCCGCCGGACCCAGGACGTGTAGCCCTCCAGGTACTCGCCGGTGGCGCGACCCTCCATGTTCCGGGCGGCACCCGCGAAGTAACGGAGGTTGTCGCACATGAAGGGGATCTCGTCCTCGTAGAAGGCCGAGCGCGGCTTGCCCGCGTCGGCGGACTCGATGTCGGCGAGCTCGTCAGCCCTCTCCTCGATCCGGTCGGCGAGCTTCAGCAGCAGCGCCATGCGATCGGCGGGCGTGGTCACGCCCCAGGTCTCGAACGCAGTCTTGGCGGCCTTGACGGCGGCGTCGACGTCGCGCTTGCTCGACAGCGGCGACTTGGCAATCACCTCGCCGGTCGCGGGGTTGATGACGTCCTCGCGCTTGCCGTCGGCGGGCGGGACCTGCTTGCCGTCGATCATGTTCTTGAGGGTCATGGCCCTCGGCTTCCCGTTCCGGCTCGCTCGGGAGCTTCGGGAGTTTCGCTTTGCGGTGGCGGTGGCCATCTCTCCTCCTTGGTCAGACTTTCTGTTTGCTGCCGAGCACGTCCTCGACCGGCGTGTGGTCCACCCCGACCGCTTCCGCTACGGCGGGATGAGTGACAGTACCGCCGGTGACGTTGATCCCCAGCCTCAGGCCGGGGTCTCGGCGGGCGGCCTCCGCGACGCCGTGGTCCGCCAGGGCCAGGACGTAGGGAAGCGTGGCGTTCGTCAGGGCAAAGGTCGACGTGATCGGCACCGCGCCGGGCATGTTGGCGACGCAGTAGTGGGTGATGCCGTCGACCTCGAAGGTCGGCTCGCGGTGTGTGGTGGGATGTGAGGTCTCGAAGCAGCCGCCCTGGTCGATCGCGACGTCGACCAGCACCGCGTTCTTCTTCATCAGCTTGAGCTGCTCGCGCCGCACCACCCTGGGCGCCTTCGCCCCGTGGACGAGGACGGCGCCGATCACCAGGTCCGCGCGCGGGAGCATCTCCTCGATCGCGAGGGTCGAGGAGAAGACGGTCGAGGCGCGGCCGCCGAAGGCGACGTCGAGCTCGCGCAGCTTGTCGATGGAGACGTCGAAGACGAAGACGTCGGCCTCCATCCCGATCGCGATGAAGGCGGCGTTCATCCCGACCGCGCCGCCGCCGATCACCATCACGGTCGCGGCCGCGACGCCGGGCACGCCGCCGAGCAGGATCCCGCGGCCCCCGAGCGGCTTCTCGAGGAAGAACGCACCCGCCTGGGTGGCGATCTTCCCCGCGACCTCGCTCATCGGGGCAAGCAGCGGGAGCCGCCCCTGGGAGTCCTCGACCGTCTCGTAGGCGACGCAGGTCGCGCCGCTCGCCTGCAGCCCCTTGGTCAGCTCCGGGGCCGGGGCGAGGTGCAGGTAGGTGAAGAGCGTGTGCTCCGGCCGGAGCAGCTCGACCTCCTCGGGCTGCGGTTCCTTGACGCCGAGGATCATCTCGGCCTGTTCGAAGACGGCTGCCGCGTCGGGGAGGACCTGCGCGCCCTGCGAGGTGTACGCGTCGTCCGGAATCGCGCTGCCATCGCCGGCGCCCGCCTGGATCAGCACCTCGTGGCCGCGTTCGGTCAGCTCCCGCGCCCCTGCGGGCGTCAGGGCGACCCGGTACTCGTCGTCCTTGATCTCGGTGGGGACTCCGACTTTCACCTGGACTCCTTGCCTGTCAGAGCATCCGCCCCCTCGACCGGAGAGCTGCTCACGTCGAAGCGGACGCCCCGGCTCTCGAGCTCGCCGAACATCTCGTCGGGATCGATGCAGCTCTCGGGAGGGAGCGCCCCTCGCTTCGTGATGCTGCCGCGGGCCAGGAGCCTGACGGCCGCGGCCGCCGGCGACGCGGTGGAGACGATCCCGCCGCCCAGGCCCCAGGCCTCGTTGGGGGGCGTCACGCTGCGAGCGCGGATCACGGTGTCCGCGCCGGCGACCTCGACGACGTGAATCGACAGCGTGGTTGCTGAAGGGGGCGATGCGGAACGGGCGACTTCCGCAATCCGCTCCTCGCTCGCCCCCTCCAGGTCCTTGAGACTCTCGAGCACCGTTGGTGACAGCGAGAGCGCAAAAGTCACGTTGGGCACCTGGAAACTGTCGCCGAACGTGAGAACTTCGGAATGCAACGTGAAGATGGTGTCGGCCTCGCCGATCGGCTCGCCGAAGTCGGCGCGCGGGCCATCCTGGAGCGGCCGCATCTCCTCAGGCCTGCCGTTGATCAGCGCCATGGGAGCCATCGTGATCTCGTCGAGCAGTGTGCGCACGGCGTAGGGGAAGCTGAGCTCGCCCGGCGGATCGAGATCCCGTCCCGCGGCGAGGACCGAGATCGATGCGGGCTTGCCCGGAAGCTCCGCGACCGCGCGGGCGGCCAGCAGGTTCGTCTTTCCCGGGGCGGACCCGATCCCCAGGAGGGCGAGCCGCCCCCGCTGCTCGAACTCGCGCGAGAGCTTGAGCTGCTCCGCGGTCACGTGGTAGAGCCCGCCGAGGTCCATGTAGTGGCAGCCGGCGTCCAGGCAGGCGCTCATCGCCGCCAGGTTGATCCGGTAGGCGGCCGAGTTGACCAGGACGTCCATCCCGGCGAGCTGCTCGGCCAGGTCGGCCGTGGCGTCGGCCTGGCGGGCCTGCGCCTTCCCCCCGCCGTGCTCCATGGCCACCGCCTCGGCTCGCTGCAGGTCGAGGTCGAGCAGGCGCATCGCCGTGACCTCCTCGGACTCCGCCAGGTCGCGGACGATCGCCGGCGCGATCGTCCCCCCGGCCCCGAGGACGGCCACCCTCACGAGATCAGCTCCTTGGCCCGGAGCGCGAGCCAGAGCTCCACGCGATCGTTTGCCCGGCTCAGGTCCCGCCCGGTGAGCTCCTCGATGCGCTTGATCCGGTAGCGGAGGGTGTGCCTGTGGCAGTAGCAGTCGCCGGCGGCGCGCTCCCAGTGGCCGTTGCGGTCGATGTAGGCCTCGAGGGAGCGGAGCAGCTCGCCCGCGTAGCGCTCGTCAGAGTCCTCGATCGGGCCGAGGACGCTCTCGCAGTACAGGCGAAGCGCCTCGCCGTCCTGCACCGAGAGCAGCAGCGTGAAGGCGCCGAGGTCGCGGTGCGACGCCACGTCCGGCGCGGCGCCGTTGGCGAACGCGGTCGCCTCGAGGGCGCAGCGCGCCTCGTGGAAGGAGTGCCGGACGCGCTCGGTCGGCAGCGAGCGGCTGGTTGCCGCCCGCGTCGGCCCGTGCACGCCCTCCAGCGCCACGCGGGCCTTGGCGGCGAGCTCGAGCGGGTCTCCCTTGGCGCCGTCGACCACGGCGCAGAGCAGCTCACGCCGCCCCGCCGGATGAGGCGCCACCAAGGCGGGGCGGCCCTCGCCCGCCAGGTACTCGGCGAGCGTCGACTCGCCCGCCGCCGCGTCGCCGAGCTGGAAGGCCAGGACGACGGCACGCTCTCCGATCCCGAAGGGCGCCAGGCGATCCCGAATGTCGTCCGCGGCCAGCCGGCCCGAGAGGGTGGCCGCCAGGACCTCGCCCGAAAGCCGGCGCTCGGTCTCCCTCGCGACGCGCTCGCGCATCAGCTCCAGGGCCACCACGATCGCAGCCTGTTGCACGCAGAGGCGCTCGAAGTCCCCCAGCTCGCCAGAGCGACGGACGACCACCAGCCAGGCCTCGGCCGCGCCGGCCCGCGGCGAGACCGGATGGGCGAGGGCCCTCCCGCGCAGGTCCGATTGATTGGGGACGAAGGGGGCGGCGGCGCTCCCCCGCGGCTGGACCTCGGCGCGGATCGCGTCGAGCAGGTACTCGGGAAGCCGGCGACCGCCGCTCGCCAGGACCTCCCCGCGCGCGTCGAGCACGACCGAGCTGCCCCCGATGGCGGCGGCGATCTCGCGGGCGACCTCCTCGAGGCCGCCGCCCTGGAGAACCAGCCGCTCGAGCCGCTCGTTGACAGCGATCCCACGCGAGAGCACGTCGTACTGCTCGTTGACCAGCCGGCTGAACGCAGCCTCGGTGATCGCGATGAAGGGCGTCTCGTATGGGACCTCGAAGATGGGGAAGCCGGCCGCTTCCGCTTCGGTGAGAATCGCCTTCGGCACCTTGTCGTGGTCGAACCCGGTGCCGAAGCCAAGCCCGGCGACGCCGGCGTCTGCCAGCAGGCGGATGAACTTGCGCTGCTTGTCGGCGTTCTCGAGCCGGATGCCCGTTGTGAGCAGAAGCTCGCCTCCCGAGAGCCACGGTGTCGGGTCGAGCAGCTCGGTGATGTGGACCCAGCGGATCTCGTGCTCCGCCGCGGCGTCACTCCCAGCGGCGACCTTCAGGCCGAGCTCGGAGGTGAGGCTCTCGACGGTGAGCATCAGTGTCCTACGCGGCGAGATGCCTCTTCGAGGACGGGGCGAAGCACGTCCACGATCTCCTCGAACTGCTCCGTATCGGCGATCAGCGGGGGCGAGAGCTGGATCACCGGATCTCCGCGATCGTCCGCCCTGCAGATCAGGCCGCGCTTGTAGAGCTCGCCGGAGAGGTAGCCGCGAAGGAGCTTCTCGGACTCCTCGTCCTCCATGTGCTCCTTGGTCTCCTTGTCCTTGACCAGCTCGATCGCATAGAAGTAGCCGTCGCCGCGCACGTCCCCGACGATCGGGATGTCGTAGAGCGACTCGAGCGCGGCGCGGAACTCGTCCTCCTTGGCCAGCACGTGCCCGCAGAGATCCTCGCGCTCGAAGACGTCCAGGTTCGCCAGTGCCGTGGCGGCGGCGACCGGATGCCCGGCGAATGTGGATCCGTGGGCGAACATCGCCGTGCCCTCCTCGAAGGGCTCGAAGACCCTGTCCGAGACGATCATGCCGCCCATCGGGACGTAGGCCGAGGTCAGGGCCTTGGCGACCGTGATGATGTCCGGCTGGTATCCGTAGCGCTGGCAGCCGAAGTAGTGGCCGAGCCGGCCCCAGGCGCAGATCACCTCGTCCGAGATCAACAGGACGTCGTAGCGGTCGCAGATCTCCCTGACCCTCTCGAAGTAGCCATCCTGGGGCGGAATGCAGCCGCCGGCGTTCTGGAGCGGCTCGAGGATCACGGCCGAGACGGTCTCCGGGCCCTCGAAGAGGATCCGCTCCTCGATCTGGTCGGCCGCCCAGAGCGGGTCGCGGTCCTCGGGCCAGCGGTAGCTGTTGGTGTTCGGCACGTGGACTCCGCCGGGCGCGAGGGGCTCGAACTGACTGCGGAGCGCCGGGATGCCGGTGACGCTGAGCGCTCCGAGGGTGGTCCCGTGGTAGGCGATCTCGCGTGCGACCAGCTTGTGCTTCTGGCCCTGCCCCCTGGACCGGTGGTAGCTGCGGGCCAGCTTGATCGCCGACTCGACCGCCTCCGAGCCGCTGTTGGTGAAGAAGATCCGGTTCAGGTCGCCCGGCGTCAGCGACGCGATCCGCGTCGCCAGCTCGATCGCGCGCGGATGGGCGTAGCTCCAGACCGTGATGAAGTCGAGTTCGCGAACCTGGGCCGCCATCGCGTCGCCGAGTTCCGCGCGGCCGTGGCCGGAGTTGACGCAGAAGAGAGCGGAGAGCCCGTCGAGGTAGCGGTTGCCGTGGTCATCCCAGACGTAGCAACCCTCGCCGCGCACGATGATCGGCACCTCGTGCTCGGGGCCGAACGATCCCATCCGCGTGAAATGCATCCAGAGATGGCGTTGTGCCTGCTCCTGAAGCTCATTTGCCTCAGTTTTCGCGGTCTGCGTGGCGCTGCTTGATGCCATCCCTCACCTCCACTGTCTCTAGCCTCACCGTACAACGCTACCCCCCACCGCTCGGCCCTACAAGCGGAGGAGTGTGAAATCAGCCGTGGGGGACTTGTACACGTTGTACAACCGTTCAATCGACTTTTAGGGCTTTCGCCCCTTGCGACGATTCGTCGCGCTTCTTAGGGTCGGGCGTCCACGAAGGCCAAGAGCGGCTTTCACGGGGAAGGAGACAGCTTGGAGAGCGCGTCGATCGCATCCGGAGCGAACGAAGCCCAGCCACGCCAGGCCAAGGAGGGCGACAAGGGCCTCAAGGCCGGCGCGCTCGGGTACATCTCGAACCTGGTGATCAGCGTCGCTTCGACGGCGCCCGGCTACAGCCTCGCGGCGACACTGGGATTCATCGTCGCCGTGCACGGCATGGGATTCCACGCCCCGGCGATCATTCTCGTCTCCTTCGTCCCGATGCTGCTGATCGCGGCGGCCTACTACTACATGAACAGGGCCGACCCGGATTGCGGCACCAGCTTCACCTGGGTGACCAGGGCGATGGGTCCGCGGCTCGGCTGGCTCACCGGCTGGGCGATCGTCGTCACCGATGTCATCGTCATGGCGGCCCTCGCCTACATCGCCGGTGTCTACACCTTCCTGCTCTTCGGGCTCGACGCGGCCGCGAACAACCTGCTCGACGTCAGCATCGTCGCAGCCATCTGGATCATCGTGATGACCGCGATCTGCTACATCGGCATCGAGCTCTCGGCGCGCACCCAGTACTTCCTGCTCGCGGCGGAGATCGCCGCGCTCGGAATATTCGCCGCGGTCGCGCTCGCCAAGGTGTACTTCGGGGACCCAGGCGGCTTCCACGTGCAGCTCGATTGGTTCAACCCCTTCACCCTGCACGGCGGCAGCACGGCACTTGTCGACGGGGTCCTGCTTGGGGTGTTCATCTACTGGGGCTGGGACAGCGGGGTCTGCGTCAACGAGGAGTCCGAGGACAGTTCCAACGGCCCCGGGCGGGCGGCGGTGATGAGCACGATCCTGCTGGTACTGATCTACCTCGTGGTCACGGTCGCCGCTCAGGCCTACGCGGGGACCACCTTCCTGAAGCACCACGGGAACGACGTCCTCAGCGCGCTCGGCGGGCCGGTTCTCGGGTCGCCGCTCGACAAGATCCTGATCATCGCAGTGCTCACCTCCGCCTCGGCGTCGACGCAGACGACGATCCTGCCGACCGCCCGGACGACGCTGTCGATGGCCCGCTTCGGCTCGATCCCCAAGATCTTCGGGCGGATCCACCCGCGGTATCTGACGCCCGACGTCTCGACGCTCGTGATGGGGGCGGTCTCCCTGGTCTGGACGCTGGTCATCATCAACAAGAGCCAGAACGTGCTCAACGACTCGATCACCGGGATCGGCTTCGGGATCGCCTTCTACTACGGGCTGACCGGCTTTGCCTGCGTCGTCTACTACCGCAAGGAACTCTTCAAGAGCCTGAAGAACTTCATCATGGTGGGGTTGGCGCCCTTCCTGGGCGGGGCGATGTTGACCTTCATCTTCGTCAAGGCCTTCCTCGACTACAAGACCACGAGCACCGACGTCAACTACTCGGGTGGCATCCTGGGAGTGGGATCTCCGGTCGCGATCGGCGTAGGGTCGCTGCTCGTCGGCGTCGTCGTATTGGTGTTCGCCAACTTCGCCTACCCGAAGTTCTTCAAGCGGAAGTGGGAGACCGCGGACGAGGGGATCCTCGAGGGCACTGTCAAAGGCGAAGCGTCCGTGATGGCGGACTGAGCGAGGAGGCACGATGAGTGGGATAGTCATTGGATATGACGGCTCCAGCTCCTCCAAGTCGGCCCTCGACCAGGCGCTTGAGTTCGCGAAGGCCCTGGGCGACAGCCTGGTGGTCGTCTTCGCCGCCGCTCCCGGCGGCTATGGCGGCGGCGAGGTTCCAGAGCAACGCAAGGCGGTGGAGGAGTTCGGTCAGAAGGTCACCCAGGAGGCCGTGGACGCCGCGAAGGCTGCGAAAGTCGATTGCACCGTTGAGATGATCAACGAGCATCCCCACGACGCGCTGATCACCGCCGGCGACAAGCACGACGCGCGCATGATCGTCGTCGGCAGCCACGGCGATCACCCGGTGGTCGGCGCGATCATCGGGGCCACTCCCTACAAGCTGGTTCAAATGTCCGACCGTCCGGTGCTGGTAGTTCGCGCGTGAACGCCGAGACGGGCAACGACGGCGGGAACTGCGTCGTCCTCAACTCCGTCACGAAGCGCTTCGGAGAGCTGACGGCGGTCGACGCGATCGACCTGGAGATCGAAGAGGGCGAGTTCTTCACCATGCTCGGCCCGAGCGGCTGCGGCAAGACGACGACCCTGCGGATGATCGCCGGCTTCGAGGATGTCACCGCCGGCCAGCTGACGATCGACGACGTCGACATGCTGGGGATCCCGCCCCACAAGCGGCCCACCAACACCGTCTTCCAGAGCTACGCGCTCTTCCCCCACCTGAGCGTCAAGGAGAACGTCGCCTTCGGCCTGAAGCGCAAGGGCACGGACAAGGACGAGATCGAGCGACGCGTCCGCGAGGAGCTGGAGCGCGTCGGCCTGGCCGCGGAGGCGAACCGGCGGCCCGCCCAGCTCTCGGGCGGGATGCAGCAGCGGGTCGCTCTGGCGCGCGCCCTCGTCAACCTGCCGCGGGTCCTGCTGCTCGACGAGCCGCTCGGCGCCCTCGACCTCAAGCTTCGCAAGGGCCTCCAGGTGGAGCTCAAGAAGATCCAGCGAGAGGTGGGCATCACGTTCGTCTACGTGACGCACGACCAGGAGGAGGCCCTGACGATGTCGGACCGGATCGCGGTCATGAACCGGGGCCACATCGAGCAGATCGGCGACCCGGAGGAGGTCTACAACCGGCCGACCACGACCTTCGTCGCCGGCTTCATCGGAGTCTCGAACCTGATGCCCGGGACCATTCGCAAGACCGGTGACAAGGGAGAGGTGGAGCTCGACGGCGGCGTCAAGGTGGCGACGGAGGTGAACGGATTCAGCGCCGGGGAGCGCTGTCACGCCGTCGTGCGGCCTGAGAAGCTCACGATCGGCGATGGTGGACGCGGGGACCCCAGCGTCGAAGGGCTGGTCGAAAGCTCGCTCTATCTCGGAACCGCCACGCAGCTGATCGTGCGGCTGGCGGGCGACGTGCGGATGACGGTCCTGGTCCCGAACACGGACGAGGCCGAGCGCCAGCGGCTGCCGGGCGGCGGGGCGAACGTAAAACTTTCCTGGAGTCCCGACCACATGCACGTGGTCAAGGAGTCCGCATCGGGCGGGGCAGTGCAGGATCCACAGGGGGCGGAAGCAGCTTGAACGAACCGAACAGGAGGGACACAGTGACGAGCAAGAGGAGATTTCGAACCCTGATCGCGGCGGGTGGGGCGCTCGTGGCCGCGATCGCTCTAGCCGCCTGCGGCGGCGGAGGCGGCATCGAGGGCGGAGGCGGCTCCGCCAACGTGACGACCGTGAAGTACCAGCCGCCACCCGGCGGGAACCTGACGATCTCGAATTGGCCGCTCTACATCGACAAGAACACGGTCTCCGATTTCGACAAGGCCACCGGGGTCCACACGACCTACATCGAGGACGTCAACGACAACCAGGAGTTCTTCGCCAAGATGCAGCCCCTGCTGTCGAAGGGCCAGTCGGGTGGGCGGAGCATGATCGTGGTGACCGACTGGATGGCCCAGAAGATGCACGAGCTCGGCTACGTCCAGAACCTGGACAAGTCAGGAATCCCGAACGTCGAGGCCAACCTCCGGGACAACCTGAGGCATCCCACCGGCGATCCGAACCGTGACTATTCGATCCCGTGGCAGAGCGGGATGACGGGCCTGATCGTCAACACCAAGCTGGCGCCGAACGTGCACTCGATCAACGACCTGTTCGACCCGCAGTACAAGGGCAAGGTCGAGATGCTCACCGAGCTGCGCGACACGGTGCCGCTCGTGATGAAGGCGGACGGGATCGACCCGAACAAGGCGACGGAGCAGCAATGGCTGGACACGATCGACAAGCTCAAGTCGGCTGTCGCGTCCGGTCAGATCCGGCGCTTCACGGGCAACGATTACACCCGCGACATGGCCAACGGCGACGTCGCGGCGATCATCGGCTGGTCGGGCGATGCGGTGCAGCTGCAGGCCGACAACCCGGACATCGAGTTCAGGATGCCTACCGAGGGCTGCATCCTCTGGTCGGACAACATGGAGATCCCGGTCGGCGCGCCTAACCCGACGGCGGCCGAGGCCTTCATGAACTACGTCTATGACCCGAAGAATCAAGCCCAGATCGCGTCCTACAACAGCTACGTCACGCCGGTCGACGGGGTCCAGGACGTCTTCAAGACGACCAACCCCGACCTGGTGAACGATCCGCTGATCTTCCCGACGGATCAGTTCACCAGCAAGTGCTCCACCCAGCCCAACCTGACGGGCCAGGAGGAGCAGACGGTGACCAGGGCGTTCGAGGGCGTCCTGAACAGCTAGACGGAGGAGATGAGAGGCGGTGGAGACGGCTGATGCGTGACCAGCGCTTGGTCGCTCTCCGCCGCCGGCTCATCCCGTACTTCCTGCTCGGGCCGGGGATCCTCTGGCTGATCCTCTTCTTCGTCGTGCCCATGTACTTCATGGGCCGCCTCTCGCTGGACTCGGGGATCTTTCCCGAGTTCCGCTTCAACTGGCAGTTCTCCAACTACACCGACGCGCTGAGCGCCTACGACACGCAGTTCTTCAGGGCGTTCAAGTACTCGGCGATCGCCACGGTCATCGGCCTGCTGATCGCATACCCGCTGGCCTACGCGATCGCCTTCAGGGGCGGGCGCTGGAAGAACGCGATGTTGCTCGCCGTGGTCGCGCCCTTCTTCACGACCTACCTGATCCGGACGCTGGCCTGGGAGACGATCCTCTCCGACAACGGCTTCGTCGTCAACACGCTCCAGTCGCTCGGTCTGGTCTCCGAGAACGGCCGGGTCCTGGCTACCAGCGGGGCCGTGATCGCGGGGCTGACCTACAACTTCCTGCCGTTCATGATCCTGCCGATCTATGCCAGCCTCGAGCGGCTCGACACCAGCCTGATCGAGGCGGGGAAGGACCTCTACGCCTCCTCCCGCCAGGCATTTCTCAGGGTCACGCTGCCGCTCTCGATGCCGGGGGTGGTGGCGGGAACGCTGCTCACATTCATCCCGGCGACCGGCGACTACATCAACGCCCAGTTCCTCGGCGGCGCCCAGCAGTCGATGATCGGCAACGTCATCCAGTCGCTGTACCTGAAACAGACCGACTATCCGGCGGCCGCGGCCATCTCCTTCACCCTGATGGCGGCGATGCTGCTGATCGTCTTCATCTACATCCGGATTGCCGGCTCGGAGGCGCTGATGGGCGAGGAAATCGGCGGCGCGGACGTCGTGGAGTGATGGAGGCGCACGCCGCCACGCTCCCGCAGCGCCGCGAGTCCGCCGGTTCGCGGGTCTGGAAGTGGCTGAAGCGGAACGCGATCGTGATCTACGGCGCCCTGGCGATCGCCTACATGCTGATCCCGATCGCCCTGATCGTCGTCTTCTCGTTCAACGACCCGGCGGGCAAGTTCAACTTCACCTGGCAGGGCTTCACGCTCTCCCACTGGGCACATCCCTTCGTCATCTCGGAGCTCACCGACGCGCTCCTGCTCAGTCTGAGGCTGGCCGTGCTCGCGACGCTCATCTCCACTGCGCTCGGCACGCTGATCGCGCTCGCCCTTGTCCGGTACGACTTCTTCGGCCGGCGGGCCGCGAACTACCTGATCGTCATCCCGACGGCGACGCCGGAGGTGGTCCTGGGCGCGTCGCTGCTCTCGATGTTCCTGATCTACGGACTCCAGCTCGGCTTTTCGACCCTGGTCATCGCGCACGTCATGTTCTGCATCAGCTTCGTGGTGATCGTCGTGCGCTCACGCCTGATCGGCTTCGATCGCAGCCTGGAGGAGGCCGCCCAGGACCTCGGCGCCGACCCAATCACGACGTTCCGCAAGATCACCCTGCCCCTGATCTGGCCCGGGATCATCGCCGGGGCCCTGCTCGCCTTTGCCCTCTCGATCGACGACTTCGTCGTCTCCAACTTCACCGCTGGGACGGAGGTGACGTTCCCGCTCTACATCTTCGGCGCCGCCCAGCGGGGGATCCCGGTCCAGGTCTACATCATCGCCACCATGCTGTTCTCGATTAGCGTGCTCGCGATGATTTTCACGGTGTTGCAGCAGCGGCGGGCCGACCGCCTCGCCTCCGTACGTCCTGAGCAGGAGGTTTGAGTGCCCTCAAATCAAGGTAGTTTCGCCGGTGTGCGGACGGGGGAGATCGCGCTTGAGCGCAACGATGCAGGATTGGCAGTGCTGACCATCTCCGGCGAGCATGACCTGAGCACGGCGCCGAATCTCCGGCGCCGGCTCGACGGGTTGCTCGACGAGGGCACTGCCACCGTCGTCGATCTCTCTCCGGCCACCTTCATAGATTCGTCGATTCTGGGCGTGATCCTCGACGGGCGCAGACGCGCAGCCGAGGCGGAGATTGGATTTGCGGTCGTCCACACAAACGGCGGCGATGCCGTGGACCGGGTCCTCGAGGTGACCGGCCTGCGCGCCGAGCTGCCTGTGCACTCCCGGCGCGAGGAAGCCATCAACCAGATCTCGGGCAACTCGGGAAAGCCACCGGCATGAACGCCAGCGGATTCGAGCTGACGGTGCCGGCGACGGCCGAGAACGTGATCGTCGTCCGCCAGGCCGTGGCAGGGCTGGGCGAGGCCCTCGGGCTCTCCGGGTCGCGGATCGCGGACCTGAAGACGGTGATCACCGAGGCCTGCAACAACGTGGTCCTGCACGCGTATGACGAGGAGGCGGGGCCCCTTCAGGTGATCGCGATCCCGGGCGATGAGCAGCTCGAGATCCAGGTCGCCGACGAGGGCCATGGCTTTCGACCGCGTGCGAGCGAGGGGGACGCCTCGCTCGGCCTCGGCCTCCCGCTGATCGCCGCGCTCTCCGACAACTTCGAGATCAGCGGCGGGTCCCACGGCAGCAGGACGACCATCCGCTTCGGCTATGCACCTCCGGAGTTCAGCGACAACGGGATCCCCACTCAAACCCCGAAGGAGCTCGCGATGGCACTCACCCCCGGCGCGATGGTGAAGCCCGTCCTCGCCCGGGTGATCGGCGCGCTGGCCGCCAGGGCTCAGTTCTCCGTCGATCGCCTCGCCGACACGGTGCTGCTCGGCGACGCGGTCTCATCGTCCGGAGAGGATGACTTCTCGGACGGCCGCGTCGGGATCTCGATCAGGGACGGCGACGGCACGCTGGGCGTGCGCGTCGGCCCGCTGGTGGAGGGAGCCGGCGAGAAGCTGATGGCCGAGATGGATGTGCCGGGGGCCGGCTCGCTCCGCAGCCTGGCGAGCACCATGGAGATCGCGAAGGACGAGACCTCTGAGGGAGCGGCCGTCGAGTTCCTCGTGTTCGAGGTGGAGCGCTAACCCTCTTCTTCGGGGATCCGCTTCCTCAGCTTCTCGATGGTCGCGCGCAGGATGCGCGAGACGTGCATCTGCGAGACGCCGACCCGCTCGGCGATTTCGCTCTGCGTCATGTCCTCCACGAAGCGCAGGTGGAGGACCGTGCGGTCCCGCTCCGAGATCTCGTTGAGCACGGGCCTGATCGCCTCGCCGTACTCGACCGTGTCGAAGGAGAGGTCCTCGGCGCCGATCCTGTCGCGCAGTGGACCCGGCTCGTCACCGTCACCGATCGTCGAGGTCGCGTCGAGGGACACCGCGTGGTGACCCTGGGCCGCGTGCATGGCCTCGAGGACCTCCTCGTCGCTCGCCTCGATGCGCTGACCGATCTCCTGGATGGTCGGCGAGTGTCCGAGCTTCGCAGGGAGCTCCGCCATCGCCCGCTCGACCTTGAGGATCCGCTCCTGTACGTCGCGCGGAACGTGGACGGACCAGCCGCGGTCGCGGAAGTGCCGCTTGAGCTCGCCCAGGATCGTGGGCACGGCGAAGGTCGAGAACGCGGTGCCGCGCTCCGGGTCGAAGCGATCGATGGCCTTGACCAGCCCGACGCTGGCGACCTGGACGAGATCGTCGAAGGGCTCGGCGCCACCGGCGTACCGAGCGGCAAGGCGCCGGGCGAGCGGCATGAACCTCTCGACCAGCTCCTCACGCACCGTCGGGGACTGATCTCTCGAATAACGCTCGAGCAGGCGCCGCTCGCCGGCCAGCTGCTCCCGGGGGCCCGGCGAGGGGATGTCAACAGCTGGGGTTTTTGCCGAGGCAGTTTCGTCCATGGATCTCGGCTCCGTGCGGCAAGCGCCAGAATCCCCCTGGCTTCCCACCTCCCAGAGTAGGTAGGTGCGAGCTCAAGAGCCGCCCACCCAGCCTAGCTACCCAGGATTACGGGGGTTCCAAACCGGCCAAACAACGCGGCACAGAGCGGAGAATAGCCTGCGGATACCCAGGTTTAGGCATGCGCAGGAGGGGTAAGCCAGCCTTGAGTCGAGGCAGCGGGCGGGCGTTCGGAGACCCCCTACTCCGGCGCCCGCCCACATATTCAAGATGCCTCGCCTCCGCCGGGTTTTCAGCCTCGGCGCAGGCGGGCGGATAGGGCGGCCGGTTTCCTTCTCCCCCTGGCCGTCCTACCCCGCCTTGTCTGTTTAGGGACGTGGGGCCGTGCGCGGCAGCCGCCTACTGCTCGCTGCTGTGGACGCAGCCTCGCACGGCGGCCGCCACACCCGGCCCCAAGTCACTGCTCGCCCGGCGTAGCTCCTCAATACGATCGAGGTCATGGCCCAGCTTGAGACACGGATGCTCATCAACGGTGAGGGAGTCGCCGGTAATGGGGCGCCGCTCGAGGTTGAGAATCCCTATACCGAGGAGAACGTTGCTTCGGTGGGGACGGCGGATGCGGAGCAGCTCGATGCCGCTTTTGCCGCCGCCGGTGAGGGCGCGCGCGAGTGGGCCTCCACACCGGCCGTCGACCGCGGTGAGCTTCTGCGGGAGGTCGCGACCCGGTTACGGGCGCGGACCGACGAGCTCGCCGAGGTGATGACGCTCGAGGGTGGGAAGCCCCTGGTCGAGAACTCGGATGAGGTCGGTTGGACCGCGGCCTGCTTCGACTACTACGCCGAGATCGGGCGGGATTCCGCCGGACGGGTGATTCCCTCGATCGAGTCGAGCCAGCTCTCCCTGGTGCTCAAGGAGCCCCTCGGGGTGATCGGATGCATCGTGCCCTGGAACTACCCGCTGCTGCTCCTGGCCTGGAAGATGGCGCCGGCGCTGGCGGCGGGGAACACGCTGGTCGCCAAGCCCTCGGAGCTCACCCCGCTCTCCACCCTGATGCTTGCTCCCTGCCTCGACCACCTGCCGCCCGGCGTCGTCAACCTGCTCGCCGGCGGCCCGGAGATCGGGGCCGCGATCGCGTCCGAGCCGCGAATCGACGGAATCGCCTTCACCGGCTCCGTGGCGACCGGAAAGAAGGTCGCACAGGCCTGCGTCGACCGCATGGCGCGCGTCAACCTCGAGATGGGCGGGAAGGACCCCTTCATCGTCTGCTCAGACGTCGCCGATCGGATCGACGTGGCCGCCAAGGGCGGGGCCTGGGCGGCGTTCCTCAACTCGGGGCAGGTGTGCACCTCCGCGGAGCGGTTCTACGTGCTGGATGACGTCTACGACGACTACCTGTCGGCGTTCGTCGACTACACGAAGGACCTGGTGATCGGCGATCCCATGCGAAGCGACACCGACATCGGGCCGATGGTCTCGGCGGACCAGCGCCAGAAGGTCGCCACGCAGGTGGAGGCCGCCGTGGGCGCCGGCGCCGAGCTGGTCATCGGGGGCGACTCGGGCGGTCAGGAGCGCGGGCACTTCTTCTCGCCGGCGGTGATCACCGGCGCGCCCGCCGACACCGACCTGCTGCGGGAGGAGACCTTCGGCCCGGTGGCGCCCCTCGTTCGCGTCAAGAGCCTGGACGAGGCAATCGAGCTCGCCAACTCGACCCCGTACGGGCTCGGGGCCAACATCTACACGGAGGACTTCAAGACCATCCTGCGCTGCATGCGCGAGGTGAAGGCCGGCACCGTCTGGTTCAACGACCCGCTCACCGACAACGATGCGGGGCCGTTCGGCGGCTACAAGCAATCCGGGCTGGGGCGCGAGCTGGGGCGCGAGGGCCTGGAGGCCTTCCAGGAGACGAAGCACGTCCACATCGAGAGCGAGGTGGCGCCCAAGGAGTGGTGGTACCCCTACTCGCGCTAGCGGCCACCAGGTCGCTCCACTTCGGAGCGAAGGGCGAAGCCCGTGGCGACTTATGAGGGGGCGACCGCTGGTGGCCGCGGTCTGATGGCGAAGCCGTGGATACGATCGCCTAATGGCGGACCAAGACGAAGCTCCCTACCTCGACGCCGTCGTCTCCTACGTCGCGCGCAACCCGGGACGCTTCCACATACCGGGGCATAAGGGCATCGGGGCTGACGAGGGCCTCATCCGGGCACTGGGCGAGGCCGCGATTCTTCACGACCTTCCCGCGGGGATCGAGGGAGTCGACGTCGGTCCGGAACCGACCCCCTTCCAGCGCGCCCAGCGATTGGCCGCCGGCGCATGGGGAGCGGAGCGCAGCTGGTTTCTGCTGAATGGCGCGTCAGGGGGCAACCACGCGATCTGCATGACGCTGGCCCACGCCACCGGCAAGCTGCTCAAGGGCCCACCGGATCGCGGCCCGGTTGTGGTCCAACGCAACGTCCACTCCTCGATCATCGACGGCCTGGTCCTCTCCGGTCTCCGGCCCACCTTCGTCGCACCCGAGATCGATCCGGAGCTGGGCATCGCGCACTGCGTCACGCCGGAGTCGCTGACCGCGGCGCTCGACGCCGAGCCGGACGCTGAGGCCGTCCTGCTCGTGTCGCCCACCTACTTCGGGGCGGTGGCGCGTGTCGCGGACCTCGCGGAGGTCGCGCACTCCCGCGGCATCCCACTCGTGGTCGACGAGGCCTGGGGCTCGCACCTCTACTTCCACGAGGGCCTGCCGGCCGGCGCACTGCGAGGCGGCGCGGACATGGTGCTCTCCAGCACCCACAAGATCGTCGGCAGCCTCACCCAATCCGCGATCCTGCATCTGGGGAAGGGCGGGCGCGTCGACGGGGACATCGTCGACCGCTCGGTGACGCTGGTCGAGTCGACCAGTCCGAACGCGCTCCTGACGGCCTCGTTGGACGCGGCGAGGCGCTATGCCGCCACCAAGGGGCACGAGCTCCTGGACGTCACCTTGAAGACGCTCGAGAAGACGCGGGAGCGGGTGCGGGAGATCCCCGGCCTCGACGTGCTCGACGAGCGCCTCGCGGGCCGGACGAGCGTCGCTGCCTGGGACCCGTTGAGGCTGTCCGTCGACGTCCGCGGCACCGGTGCCACAGGACACCGGATCGCCGAGCTGATGCGCGAGAAGGACGATGTCGTCCTCGAGCTCTTCTCGGAGAACGTGATCGTCGCCGTGTTCGGAATCGGCGAGACCGAGACCGCCTCAGCCGACCGGCTCGTTGAAGCGCTTCGACACGCAGTCGCGCAGATCGGCCAGAGCGACCTCGATGAGCGGCGGGCCTTCGCGGAGCCTCCGCCATGGGGCCCGCTCGAGCTCGCCCCTCGCGACGCCTTCCTTGGGCCGCAGGAGGTCGTGCCCTTCGAGCAGGCCGAGGGCAGGATTGCGGCCGAATCCCTCGCGGCCTATCCGCCCGGCGTCCCCAACGTGCTGCCCGGCGAGCGCCTGACCGGCCCGACCATCGCGTACATCGCCGACTCGCTCGCTCACGGAGGGATGGTGCGCGGTGCCAGTGACCGGTCCTTGCGCACAATCCGGGTGGTGACCGAATGAGCGCGGATTCCCCCTGGGGAGTCGACTCCGAGCATGGGCGCCTGCTCGACGTCCTGGTCTGTCGGCCTGACAACTTCCGATGGCGCGCGACCAGCGCAATCAGCCAGGCCACTCTGGACGCGGGCCATGAGTTCGACGCGGCGCTGGCCGCCTCCCAGCACGCCGCGCTGGTCAGCGCCTACGAAGACGCGGGGGTCAGATGCCATTTCCTGGAGCCCGATCCCGCACTGCCGTACCAGGTGTTCGCCCGCGACTCGAGCACGATGGGCCCGAACGGCACGGTGGTCACCCAGCCGGCGCAGTGGTGGCGCCGCGGCGAGTACGCGCCGGTGATCCACTTCCACCAGGAGGCCGGCATCCCGATCCGGGGAATGATCACCGCCGGCTCGCTGGAGGGCGGCGACGCGATGATCGTGGAGCCCGGCAGTGTGCTGATCGGTGCCGGGGAGACCCGGACGCAGGAGGTCGCGGCCAATCAGTTGGCGGAGTGGTTCCGCGAGGACGGCTGGGAGGCGCGGGTGCAGCCAATCCCGGAGCGCTACGTCCACATCGATGTGCTGGTGGCCGTGCTCGGCGAGAAGCTGGCGGCCGCCTGCACCGAGGTCCTGCCCTCGGCCGCCGTCGGGTGGCTGCGGGGCAAGGGCTTCGACCTGATCGAGGTCAGCGCGGAGCAGGCCTTCACCCTGGGCGTCAACGCGATCTCGCTCGGCGGCGATCGTGTGATCTCAGCCGCCGGGGCCGCCGAGCTGAACGCCGCGCTGCGCTCCCGCGGCCTGGAGGTGATCGAGCTGGACCTCTCCATGTTCACGCTCGGCGGCGGGGGGCCCCACTGTCTCAGCCAGGCCCTGCGGAGGGAGCGGGCAGGTTGATGAGAGGGTGCGCGACAGCGCAACCCGATTCATGATGGTCGCCATCGACGCGGAGAGGGTGATCGCCGACCTGCGCGAGCTCCAGGAGCGGACCGGCGATCGCGACGGCGCGCAGCGACTCTGCTGGAGCGACGGATGGCGCAGGGCGCGCGAGTTCTTCGGGGGGCTGCTCGCCGAGATCGGGCTGGAGCCCGAGGTCGACGAGGCGGGCAACGCCTGGTCCTATCTGCGGGGGGAGGCCGAGCCGGCGCTCGCGGTCGGCTCCCACCTCGACTCCGTGCCGAACGGGGGCTGGCTCGACGGCGCACTCGGGATGATGGCAGCGCTCGGCGTCCTGCGAGCCTGGGCGCGGACCGGGGAAACGCCGCCCCGCACCCTTGCACTGGTGGATTGGGCTGATGAGGAGGGGGCGCGCTTCGGGCGCAGCCTGTTCGGCAGCTCGGCGGCCGCCGGAACGCTCGACCCGGCCGAGCTGGCGAACGCACGGGATTCCGACGGTCTGCGCGCCCCTGGCGTGCTCGCCGAGAACGGTGTCGAGCTGGAGCGGGTCCTCGAGTGCCGCTCGCGGCTGGAGCGAATCGGCTCCTACCTGGAGCTCCACATCGAGCAGGGGCCGGTCCTCGAAGCCGAGGGCATCAGGGCCGCGGCCGTGAGCGGCTGCGCCGGCGTCGAGCGTCATCGCTTCGCGATCCAGGGCCGGGCCGCGCACGCCGGCACGACGCCGATGGACGCCCGCCACGACGCAGGGCTTGCCGCGGCTGCGGCAGCTCTGCGCATCGAGGAGATCGCCCGCGATCAGGGCGGCGTTGGGACGGTCGGCGTCGTGACATACGAGCCCGGAATCGTCACCGCGGTCGCGGGGGCGGCATCCATGCAGGTGGACCTCCGCCACCGCGACGCCGAGCCGCTGGCGCAGATGCTCGCCTCCACCCGCGAGGCGGTTGCGGAGTGCGCGGCGGAGCGCGGCTGTGAAGTGAAGGAGGAGCGGATCTGGAGGATCGACCCGATCGCGTTCGACCCGGAGCTGGTCGCGCTGGCGCGCCAGGCCTGCGAGGACGTCACCGGCACCGCGTTCGAGCTTCCCAGCGGGGCGCTCCACGACGCCGCCTCGATGGCGCCGCACATGCCGACGGCGATGATCTTCTCACCGTCGATCGGTGGGGTCAGCCACGCGCTCGAGGAGGACACCTCTGAGCGGGATCTCGCCGCGGCGATCGAGAGCTTCGGGGCGCTGGTGAACCGCTCCCTGACGTAACCCCTGCACAACTGCAACAAGGCTCGCGTGTTGAGGGGTAGAGCGCCGTTAGCTTGGCGCCACTCGTCCCTTATGGCAGGAGCCGCCACACACCCGTATGGGAGCGCGCAGCGCGCCCGCCGCGCGATCACGCTGATCGCGGCCGCCGCGCTGCTCGCGTTGCTGCTGATCGCCGGGCGACCCACGGACCGCGCAGCCGCCGCCAAGGCGTCCGCCGTATGCCCTGCCCTTCCCTATGGCCTCGCCCCCGAGGGCCCCGCCGCGACCCGGTTCACGATGATGATCCGGATCAACACCGAGGGAAACGTCAACTCCTGGACGCAGTTCAACACGGACCCGGGCCACGGGGGCCTTGCCCCATACGTCCGCCCGCAGGACATCTTCGTCCTCAACAGCCGCTTCACGGGCAGCGGCCAGTTCCCGGCGATGACCGACGCCGTGGCCACCGGCCTCGCCAGCACCCTGCGCGCAACCTTTCCCTGCAACCGGATCATCGACCTCAACGGGATGAGCTACGACCCAACCCAGGCCGGCTACGCGTACACGGGGATCGACGATCCCAACGTCTTCGCCGTGCTCACAGACCTCGAGCAGGACGACTGGAACAGCGGCCGGGTTACGGACCCCACGCGGGCGCCCTGGACCAACGACTTCGCGACGGCCTTCCCGAGGATCAAGGCGTGGGACTTTGGCCTGGCAGCGACCGCCGCCGCAAATACCGTGGGCGCCGCTAAGCGCACGGGCCTGGCTCCGCAGGACGTCGCCGGCTGGAATTACGGCCAGTTCGCGCAGGATCTGAACAAGAAGAACCTGCGACTCGGTTCCCGCAAGCTCGGCCCGCAGAGCGTGCAGACCCAGGACGCCTGCGCCGACGGAGGCGGCGCCGGCTTCGGTGCCCGTGCCAAGCAGCTACGCCTCCAATACAACTTCAAGTTCATCACCAAGAAGGTGCGGGTCAAGGGCAAGAAGAAGAAGGTCAAGAAGACCGTCCGGCTGCCTCTGAAGAAGAAGGCAAAGCCGCAGCTGAGCAACCTGGCGATGGAGATCTCCTTCACGGACAGCCCCCAGGCCAGCGCCAGCCAGGCGATCCTCAGCACCTCCGCCGCGCTGGCGGCGTCCTGCGTGCCCCCGGCGCTCAAGCAGGGGGTTGGGGCGTTCTTCCTCTTCGCAGCCGAGGACGGGATGCGGCTCTTCTTGCAGCAGCCTGCGATCGCGCCCCTGCGGCCGCCGGTCGGCGCCAAGACCTCCTCCGGCAGCACCGGCGGGGTCACTCCCGGCGGCACCTAGGCCGCTCGGTCCACCACGGTCTTCGCGCGCAGGTCCGAGAGCGCCTCGGCCGCGTCATCCCAGGCGACCCTGTTCACCGTCATCGGGTCCGGATCGAACTTGCCCTCGCGGATCAGCTCCAGCACGTCGGGCATCAGTGTCCGCACGTGGGGGCGTCCGGTGACGAAGGTGATCCCCTGCGTGAACATGTCGAGCAGAGGCAGCGGCGTGGGCTCGAGGTAGATGCCGATGCTGGTCGAGTAGCCATCTGCATCGGTCGAACGCAGCACGCAGGCGATTCCGTCGGGGTCGGCGCTGGCGTCGACCGTGATCGGATAGAAGCCCACGCGGTGCGGAAACTCCTCGTCAAGAACGTTCGCGCCCAGCTTCGCCGCCAGCTCGCGGTCGCGTGAGGTGCCGCCGACGACGTCGACCCTCTCTGCTCCGAGGGCAAGGGCGATCGCCACCGAGTAGAGCGCGATCGAGCCGGCCCCCATTGCGATCAGCACCGGCGCGCCCGGTCGCTCCTTGAGCGGAGGAGCCACGCACCGCCAAGCGTCCGGAATGTTGTCCGAGAGGCTGGCCACGGTCGTGGGGCTGATGCCGTCGGGAATCGGGACCAGCATCGCGTCCGGGTAGGGAACCCTCACCGAGTCGCTGGCGAAGCCGCCGAAGTCGTCTCCGATCGGGAGCCCGTAGGTGGAGAGCCTCGGCACCGAATCGCAATTCCCGCTCCTGCCGGCGCGACATGCGTCGCATTCCCCGCAGGAGACCTGGAAGGGCACGCTGACCAGGTCACCCGGCTCGACCGACTTGACGGAGTCGCCGACGTCGGTCACCTCCGCGACGCACTCATGCCCGAAAGAAAACGGCTCGGCGGGGAAGCGCCCCTGCACGAAGGCAACGTCGATGTCGCAGGTCGCCAGGGCAACCGGGCGGACGAGCGCCTCACCGTCGCCCTCGAGCTTCGGATCGGGCGCCTCGCGCCATTCGAGCTTGCCCTTCTCCAGGAACTCGAGCTGCCTCATGCCGGCACCTCCTGATTGCCGCCGCCGGCCGCCGGGAGCTTCTCGCTTCCGGAGCCTTCCTCCTCCCGCTCGGCCTTGGCCGCCTCGCGGAGCTGCTCGAAGCGGACGACCTGGCCCGCGGCGCCCCAGTTGCCGTCCGGCACCTCGTGGATCAGCGTCCAGACCCGGACGCCTGCCTCGGGGCCCCAGCCGGTCGCCTCGAGGACCAGCTTGGTCGCGTCCTCGACCAGGCCGGCCTTGCGCCGCTCGCTGAGGGCGCCGCTCGGGACCGTCACGTCGAGGACGGCGTGTGGCTCGGCGACGCCGTCGGGAGTCTGGATGTCGTCCGCCGGCAGCGCGTGCACGTGGGCCCAGGTGATGGAGCGGAAGAACTCGGTGTCGGGGGCTCCCTCCCAGCGCAGCAGCGTCGCGCCGAGATCGCGGGCGAGCTCCTGCCTGGCGTCGTCGGTGAGGGACTCCGCGGGAATGGTCAGGTCGAGCTTCGGCATCAGATCCTCCTTCGGCGGAACCTTGGGTTCAGAAGCTGGACGCACGCTATAGGGTTCGGATTTCGAACGCAGCCTCGCTATGCTGGCCCGGATGCGCGCCTCGGACCTAGCGACAGAGAGATGCTCGATCGCTCGGCCCGCCGCCCTGCTGGGCGACCGCTGGACGCTGGTGATCCTCCGCCAGGCGTTCTCGGGGATCAAGCGCTTCGAGGACTTCCAGTCGAGCCTCGACATCTCCCGCTCCCTGCTCTCCGAGCGGCTCGGCCGGCTGGTCGACGCCGGCGTCCTGCGCCGCGAGCCCTACAAGGACGCGGTCCGAACGCGCGACCGCTACCGGCTCACCGAGATGGGCCTGGACCTCTATCCCGTGCTGATGGCGCTCCGCGAGTGGGGCGACCGCTACATGGCGGAGGAGGGCCCACCCGTCGAGATCCGCCACAGGGGCTGCGGCGGCGAGCCGACGCTCGAGCTGCGCTGCGGAAAGTGCGGCGAGGAGATCGGCGCGCGCGACGCCGAGGCCCTCCCCGGCCCCGGTCTCAAAGCGGCCTAGCGCCCGACATGCTCGACTTCAATAGTTGCGGCCGGGTCCGAGGTGGGCCTACGTCAGAACGTCAGTGCTGGCGCGCGAGAGACGGATCGAGCCCAAGGTCGCTGCAGGCCTTGCGCCCGTCGGGGTAGCCCTCGAAGAAGACGACCTTGCCGCCCCTGACGCGATACACCGTCGCCGGCCAGGAGCTCACGTAGTCACCGCCCTGCCGAGCAGTCCGCACCATCTTGGAGACGACCAACACCGTGCCGTCACCGGCGTCGAGGAACCTGGGCTGCTCGAAGCGCAGCCGGAAGTCCTTCGTCTGCACCTCCCAGTCCGAGAAGAACCGTTCCGGGCCGTAGAGGGTGCCATCCCGGGTGACAAGCTCCACGTCATCGGAGAAGAAAGCGGTCGCCTCCTTGATCAGGGCATCAAGCCGATCCCGATCCAGCTCCGGATCGAGGTCACCGGCTTCCTGGCCGAGCTCGTAGAGGCGCTCGACCACCTCGCGCGCGTCGTCGAAGCGGTCATAGCCCTGTTCCACGCGCCGGATCGTAGTCCTTCGACGGCTGCAGATCGGGCCTGGCCAGAACTGTTCGCGGACGCTGGCGATCGGCCCTGGCATAGACTGGACTCCTGTCCGATCCGACGAACGCAGCGTTGCTCCAATCATGGCTCGAGCACCTGCTCGCGGATCTTCCCGGGGTGACGCTGTTCGACGCTCACACCCACATCGGCTTCAACGATCCGGACGGGGCCCGTTTGTCAGGCGAGCAGCTGCTCGCGATCCTGGCTCCACTCGACGCGAAGGGCGTCGTGTTTGCGATGCACGAGCCCGATGGCTACCGCGAGGCCAACGACCTGATCCTCTCCGAGGCCGCCGGCTCCGAGGGGCGACTGATTCCGTTCTGCCGGCTGAATCCAAACGACGGCGCGGTCGCCGAGGGTTCCCGGTGCATCGAGCTGGGTGCTCGAGGCATCAAGCTTCATCCTCGCTCGGACGCCTTCGCCTTGGACGGATCCGAGTCGCGTGAAATCTTCGCCCTCGCCCATGAACACCGGCTGCCGGTTCTGATCCATGCCGGCCGCGGCATTCCCGCACTGGGCCGGCACACCCTCGAGCTCTCGGCGGACTACCCCGACGCTCAGGTGATCCTCGCCCATGCCGCGGTCTCAGACCTCAGTTGGATCTGGCGCCGCCTCGATCAGCACCCGAACGTCTTTATCGACACCTCGTGGTGGGTTCCGCTGGACCTGCTGACTCTGTTCTCGTACGTCCCGCCGGGTCGAATCCTGTTCGCCAGCGACGTCCCGTACGGAGCCCCGGCGCTCAACGCGATCCTCACGCTTCGCTGTGCGCTGCAAGCCGGCCTGTCGGCCGAGCAGATCCGCGGCGTTTGCGGCGATCAGCTCGAACGGCTGATCTCCGGCGAGACCCCGCTCGATCTCGGCCCGGCGCCGGGACCCGCCGAGCTGCCGCAGGACCTGATCACCGAGCGCGTCTACCTCTATCTCACCGTCGCCCTCGGCCGCATGATCGTCGGGGCGGACGCCGAGGAGCTCGTGGCGCTGGCGGCGCTCGCCTGCCAGGTCGCAGACGACGCGCCGCAAGTAGAGGTCTGCCGGAAGATGGCGGAGCTGATCGCGTTCCAGGCCCGATCTCTGGCCGAGGTCAGAGCTGCGGAACTTGCGGCTCCATCGACACAGCGGCTCGCCCTGCTCGCCCCACTGCTGTTGGCCACTGTGCTTGCCGTCACCCCCAGCGTCCCGGCGCCGGTGGATCTCGTCGCCACCTGAAGCTAGTCGGAGTCCGAACCAGCGGTACCTCCCCGCCGCTGTTGAAGCCCTTTGCGCGAGAAGCAGCACCTCCAACCACCCACCCCGCGCAGCCGAGCGAGTCGCCGTACGAGCATCAGCGAGCCTCGTTTTGGGCTGTCCCGTTGGATCGGATGCGGTCGATCAGCTCTTCGGCGGTGTTTGAGGACAGGTTGGCGAAGGCCATCCCCCTGGCCACGGCACCGACGGCGACCAGCTCATCGGGCGATAGCTGATCGGCGACGGCAGCGCTCAGATCAGTGGGGATCGGCCCACGAAAGCGCGTCTCGGCCAGCGCCGTGGCGTAGACGACCGCAGCACGGCTGCGATCGTCGAGCTCCCCCAGGTCTCCGAGGCCGATCGCCTCGAGATCCTCAGGCGAGACCCCCGCGCGGCTCGCCAAGCGCTCGTGCACGAAGGTGCAACCGCGACAGGAGTTGACGCGGCTGACGGCGACCATGACCCGCTCACGCAGCTGTGGGTCGAGCGTATGGCGGAGGTACACCGAGGACAGCGGGCGAGCCCGGCGCGCGACGCCGATCAAGTCGCGGATCACCTCAGCCGGCGAGGCGAATGTGCGGGGTGCTGGGCGAGGCGCGGCGACGGGCACACGAGAGATGATCGCAATTCCCCAGGCTCGTCGAAAGCGAGGGTCGGAAGCTGTTACTGCCCGAACGTGCGGCACGGCTCGCCGCGGAGCCCGGGACACGGGGGCAATGGCGTCGGCGCCGACACTCCCGGCACGAGCGGCAGGATCAGCCGGGACGGGTGCTTGTGCGAGAAGGCGACCGTGACGTTCGCGTTGCCGGCGGGAACGGTTTCGGCGAAGGCCCAGACCGGCTGATCACCGACCGGGGCGCTCACGGTGACTCGGATCCGCGAGCCGGCCCGGTAGACGTGGCCCTCGTAGTAGAGCGGGATGATCAGCTTCGTGAGGCGGCCCTTGGGCAGCTTGGCGGCGTCCTCGCGCCGCAGGCTCAATACGGGCTCGAGCAGGGAGCTGTGCTTCGCGTCCAGCTTGCGGGCGCTGGTGCGCAGGTAGCCGCTCTGCACGTAGGTCTCCTTGCCGTCGGGGCGGACCTCCGAGACGGTGACCTGGAGATCCACGTTCGGCGCGGAGGCCCGGATCCAGGCGTGGACGGCGCCGGCTCCGATGATTCCGGCGTCGCGCGCCAGGGGGGGCGTCATGAAGGACGCGGCGTTCCCCGCGGGCGGCTGGCGCCAGTCGAAGTTGGGGTGAGCGGTCCAGAGATCGCCTCCGCCGGTGTCCGTGCCCGCGAAGTCGCTGGCGGGCCGCGCGGTCTTGTCCCAGATGAAGGTGTCGCTGCCGCCCTTGCGCCCCTTCTTCGGAGGCTTGCCCGTCAGCGCTCCATTGGCGCCGAAGAACCAGGAGCGTGCCCTGGTCTTGGGGATCGGGAAGCGATTGAAGTAGCGCTCGAACGTCGGGTAGGGCGTCCCGGTGGCGCGGCCCGCGCCGTTGTCGAAGAGGATCCGAATCGGCGGTATGGCCTGGAACGCGCTGAGCGCGGCCTGGTAGCTCGGCTGGTCCTGGATCGGGTCATGCGGCAGCGTCACACCCGGGATGCCCATCGCGGCCGCGTAGATCCCCGGCGCCGAGGCCGCCGCCCCCGGTGGGTACTGCGGTTTTCGCTGGGCGACGTACAGCTCCAGGAAGTCGAACCAGCGGTTGAAGGTCTCGGGATCGAGGGAATCGATGTGGAAGCCGTTGGTGAAGGTGAACCACTTGCGGCGCGTCTGCGGTGAACCGGTCGGCGAGGTTGGGACAGTGGGCGCCGGTCTGCTCGTCGTTGAACTGACAGGCCATGAAGACGGGCACCCTGATGTTGTTGACGAAGGTCGCGGGAGACAGTGGGTTCGCGACTCTCGGCCGGAAGTAGCGGTTCTTGGAGATCTTGGCGATCAGGTCCGCGGCTGCGGTGTGCAGGGTCTGGTTGGCCTTGCAGATCTGATCCCCGCCCTGGATCCGCTTGTAGGCCCAGCCCTGGCCCTCGGTCGGCGAGGCCGGCTTCGAGTCGTCGACCCGGTCCTGCGCCCACTGCACGGCGAAGCCGGTGTTGAGCAGGCCGCCCGGGTAGAGCGTGGTGGCGGTGTTGTCGATCACCGACAGCGGGGTGATCGCGGCCAGGTGCGGCGGCGCTCGTGGCGCCGACGAAGAGCTGGCTGATCCCGCCGTAGGAGACGCCGACCATGCCGACCCTGTTGTGGAGGACCCAGGGCTGGCGGGCGGCGGTCTCCACGACGTCGTAGCCGTCGAGGCTCTGCAGCCTCTCGAAGTAGTCGAAAGCGCCGCCGGAGCAGCCCGTGCCGCGCATGTTCACGTCGACGACGGCGTAGCCGAGCAGGTTCATGATCTGGCTGATGCCGCTCTCCGCGCCGGCGGGGTTGGCGTAGCCGTAGCCCGAGTACTCGACCAGCGTCGGGTACGGCCCCTTGTCAGCCGGGCCGGGCAGCCGGACGTCGACCGCGAGGCTCGTCCCGTCCCGCGTGGTCATGTACCCGTAGCCGCCCTGCGGGAAGCGTCTGGTTGTAGATCGAGGGGTCCTTCGGTGCGGGCCTGTCCCTCATCACGCCGACCTTCACGGAGAGGGATCCGTCGGCGGCGCGCACCCGGTAGCCCTTCCCGGCCGGGATCCCGCGGAAGACGACGCCGCCCAGCGTCCCCACCTGCCTGGTCTTGACGCGCTTGCCCTTGCGGTCGAGCAGGCGCAGGTTCGTCCCCGGCTGGGCCCCGGTGACATAGACCTGGTTGACGCTGCCGTGGACGGCGAGGCTGTTGGCCGCCGAGGCAGCCGCAGGCGCCATCGCGGCGATCGCGAACGCCGCGGCAAATGCCGGCACCGCCATTCCTCTCAGACGCCTCGCGCTCCCCGCGCAATTCATCCCGTCCGCCCTCTCCTTGGCCCTGGGTTAGGTCTGCAGCATATATACGCGGAACGGCTTCCCTATCGGCTTGCCGACGCCTAGCCGGTGTGGACCGCGTCGCCGCCCATCTCCTCCAGGGTGTTCCCGATCGGCGGGATCGGGTTGTCACGCATGATCCGGGCCATGTGGAGCAGGTTGTGGGCGCACCACGAGCTGGTCCGCTGCGTGTACGGGTGATCCGGGCCGCCGGCGTCGAGGTAGGAGGGCCCCGGCCCGGCGTCGCCCACCCAGTAGGTGTCGGCGTTGGGCGGGACCACGCAGCCGAGGTGGGTCATGTTGAAGAGGGTGGTCTCGGCGCTGGCGTGCGCGCCGTCCTCGTTGCCGGTCACCACGACTCCCGCGACCTTGTTGTAGAGCGGGTACTGGCCGACCTCGTTGCGCTCGTTGTAGGTCCCGTCGAGACGCTCGATCACCATCTGGCAGACCGAGGAGCGCACCCCGAACCAGATCGACATGCCCATCAGCAGGATGTCTGCGGCCTTGAACTTCTCCAGGACCTGGGGCCATTCGTCGCCGTCACCCTCGTCGGAGCTGACGCCGAACTTGATCTCGTAGTCGACGGGTCGCAGGATCTGTGTCTCCACCCCGTGCTCCTCCAGGAGGCCCAGGACGCGGTTCATCAGCGCCTCGGTGTTCGAGATCTCCGGCGAGCGCTTCAACGTGCAGTTGACGCCAAGTGCCTTGAGACCTGCGCCTGCGTCGGCGGCGAGTGACTCGGCCATTCCTTCTCCTCTCATCGGACGATTGACTGTCCATCGTCCCCCCGCGCGACGCAACGTTACGCGACCTCGGAAGCCGAGATCAGGCGATCGGTAAGGTCAGCCGCCGTGAGCTCCTACGACAAGATCAAGGACCTGCCGCTCGAGGTCGAGGGCTATGAGCTGGAGGGACGCGAGTTCCATCCGGAGGGCACGGACTTCGACCGGCTGACCACCACCATCCACCTGAAGGGCGGCGGCCACGAGGGGCTTGGGGAGGACGTCGTCTATGACTCCCTAGACCACATCGCATTCCAGGACGCCGGCCCGGTCCTGGACCTCGCCGGCGAGCACACGATCGCGTCGTTCTCGGAGCTGCTCGACGGCGCCGCGCTCTTCCCGACGCCGCCCGAGCGCGAGGTGTCCGTCAACTACCGCCGCTGGGCCTTCGAGAGCGCGGCTCTCGACCTGGCGCTCCGGCAGGCCGGCAAGTCCCTGCACGAGGTCGTCGGTCGCGAAGCGCGTCCCGTCACCTTTGTGGTCTCGATGCGGTTGATCCCGCCCGGATCAGAGGAGATCTCGACGATCGAGCCAGTCCGCAAGCGCCTCGAGATCTATCCGACGCTGCGGTTCAAGCTCGATCCGACCAACGACTGGTCGGACGAGCTGATCGGGCAGCTGGTGGAGACCGGCGCCGTCGACTCGCTCGACCTGAAGGGCCAGTACAAGGGGACGCCGGTCGACGTGGAGACCGACCCCGAGCTCTACCGCAAGCTGATCGAGGCGTTCCCCGACGCCTGGCTGGAGGACCCGGACGTGAACGACGAGACCAGGCCGATCCTCGACGCGGTGGCCGATCGGGTCACCTGGGACGCCGTGATCCACTCGGTGGCCGACATCAAGGCTCAGCCCTGGCCTCCGAAGATGGTCAACATCAAGCCGTCGCGCTTCGGCCCCCTGCACGAGCTCTTCGCCGCGTACGACTACTGCGACGAGAACGGCATCGGCGCCTATGGAGGCGGGCAGTGGGAGCTGGGCCCCGGCCGGGGCCACATCCAGTACCTGGCCTCGCTCTTCCATCCCGACACGCCGAACGACGTCGCCCCGTCGGGCTACAACACCGCCGGCACCGAGCCCGGGCTGCCCTCGAGCCCACTCGAGCCGATGCCTGACGAGACCGGCTTCAGATGGGGACCCTGACCAGGGCGGGCGCGCTGGCGTGCGCCCTATAGGGTTTGAGCATGGCCGATCAAAGCTTCGCCGACGCCCTCAACGAGCAGATCTCGAACGAGTTCGCCGCCCAGCAGCAGTACATCGGCGCGGCCGTCTACTACGACTCCGAGACCCTGCCGAGGCTCGCCGCCTTCTTCTACCGCCAGGCGGTCGAGGAGCGAAACCACGCGATGATCATGGTCCAGTACCTGCTCGACACCGACGAGGAGGTGCGGATCCCCGACATCACCTCGCAGCAGACCCGCTACGACGACGTCGTCGGGCCGGTGAAGATGGCCCTGGAGCAGGAGAAGCGGGTCAGCGACGAGATCAACGACCTCTTCAAGCTCGCCCGCGATAGCGGTGACTTCCGCGCCGAGCAGTTCCTCGCCTGGTTCGTCAAGGAGCAGGTCGAGGAGGTCTCATCGATGACCGACCTGCTCAACGTCTGCGAGCAGGCGAAGGAGAGCCCGCTGCTGATCGAGGACTTCCTGGCGCGAGAGCAGATCGGTGACGCCGGCGATGACCCATCGATGCCGCCGGCAGCGGGCGGCGCGCTCTAGTCCAGCCGCCCTGGGCGCCTGCGATGCGCCCTTCGCCTTGACGCACGGGTTGCGAGCGTCTGGCGGAGCTCGAGGATGTCCGATCGCATCTCGTTGATCGGCTGGCGGCTGTCCTCCAGCCGGCGGGAGTGGAGCTCGACCTCGCGGGCCCCGGCGTTCTCCGCCGTCACCTCCCAGACCGCGGCGCCCTCCCGAGCGGTGAAGGTCTCCACCAGCTCCGTGTCCTCGAAGAGCGCGCCGGTCTGATCCTCGAGGCCCAGGCCGGGCTCGAGCTTCCCCGAGCTGATCGCGCGCAGGAAGAGGCGGCGGCGGACCGGCTCCGTCAGGTAGTGCACGCAGGCGCTCCCGGGCAGCAGCCCAAACCCGCCTGCGACCGCGGGATCGCCCTGCGAGCTGGTGATCCCTCCCTGGAACCAGACCATCGCCCCGGCGCTCTGGCCGACGATCAGGATTCCCTCGCGCCAGCACTCCCGCAGGATCTCGTCGAGTCCGTGGGCGAGCCAGATCGCGATCAGGTTCAGCATGCTGCCCCCGCCGGCGTAGATCACGTCCTGGTTGAGGAGCTCCTCGCGCAGATCGACGGGGTTCTCGCCGAGCCGGAAGAGCGAGATCACATCGGGGACGCAGTCTCTCTCCGCGAAGGTGCGCCGGAAGCGCGCGATCTGATCCTCGTGATCCCCGCTCGCCGTCGGCAGCAGGCAGACCTTCGGCCTCGGCGACTCGGCGAGGTCGACGATCAGGTCGCAGATCGCGTCGTTGCCCGCTCGGCGGTCGAAGTCGTGACCGCCGAGGGCCAGGATGCGGCGGTGCGAGGTCACTAGAGCAGCCTAGGCCGCGGCCTGGCGAACCAGCGGAACGACGTTGTCCGGGGCCTCCGCGCCCAGGTACCGGGTGGCCAGCCTCGTCTCGAGGACCTGGCTCCCTCGTCGCTCCAGCTTGTAGGCCCGGGCCTCAGGCCGCGAGGCGACCACCTCCACCAGCTCGTCGCCGACGAAGCGCAGAGCCGCCCCGTCCTCGGCCGCGAAGCCAGCGGGCATCCCGTCCAGCAGGTGGCGGTGGAACGCCCCGCGACGGTCGCCGTCGCAGTAGTGGACCGCGTTGCTGTGGCGCAGGAATCCCAGCGCGGGCACCCGGTTGACCTCACCGTGGTATCCGCTGACGGCCTCCGCGAACCAGCAGAGCGATCCGGCGCTCAGCCCGCAGAGGATCACCCCCGCCTCGTAGGCCTCACGCAGCATCGAATCGATCCCGTGCGCCCGCCAGACGCCCAGCAGGCTGATCAGGCTGCCGCCGCCGACGTAGATCACGTCCTGGGCCAGCAGGTGCGAGCGGATGTCCGGGACGCCCCGCTCCCGGCGGAAGAGGCTGACGTGGGAGGGCCGAGCGCGGTCCCGGAACGCGTTGTAGAAGCGGACGACGTAGTGATCCGCGTCGCCGCTCGCGGTCGGCAGGAAGCAGATGCGCGGGTTCGCCGTCCCGGTGAGGCCGAGGACGTAGTCGTCGAGAAGCGGGTTCCCGGACTCCTGGGAGAAACCGCCGCCGCCAAACGCAACAACCTGTCTCATCGCTCCCGTCATGCCTGAAATTGTCCGCGCGAGGGGTGCCTCGATCCTTGGACCGATGTCGAAAAATCGCCGAAGGCCGCTCGACCGACGGTCGAAATGCGTGCCTAGGGGCGCTGGATTGCGGGTTCGGGGCCTCGGCGCTGGGCGAAGATGGCCACGAGAACCAGCGGTGCGAACCAGACCGCGTACGGGAAGAACCAGTGGTTCGCGGTCACCTGGACGGCGATCAGCAGAACCGCCGCAAGCGCGGCGACCTGGACGGTCGAGCGTCGTTGGGGGGCAAAGAAGAACAACGCGGCGAGCCCTACGGCGAAGACCTTGCTCAGGGTCTGCAGCCAGTGCAGGGATGGTGCCTGCCCCCAAACGCTGAACGGCGAGCCGCGCGACGCCTGGTAGCCGAGCGAGCGGTCGTACAGCTCGCGGAAGCCGCCGTCGGGGAGGAGCGGGATGGTCACGACAGCCGCCGTCGCGAGGAAGGCCAGCGTGAAGAGGATCAGGGGCCGTACCCGCCGCTCCCCGTGCCCGGCGGCGAACAACGGCGCCAGCACCAGCGGCCCGAACTTGGTCAACCCGGCGAGTGCCGACGCCGCCCCGCGAGCCGGTGGCGAGGAGAGCACCAGCAGGCAGCTCACCACGAGCAGCGCGACTAGCGAGTCATTGAAGCTCGAGCCCAGCGCGTACATCGTGAACGGGTAGGCGAGCCAGGCGTAGGCGAGGGCGATGCCTAGGGTCGTCCCCTCCGGGCCAGATCGGACGCGGCGACCGAGCCCGAACAGCGCCAGAGCGGTGAGCAGCTCGAAGCCGAGCGAGGCGGCGCGCGCCGCCGAGACCTCGTCCCAGTGGCCGGTCCAAGGGAGGGCCTGCTCGAACGGGACGTACGCCAGGTAGTTGACCGGCCCGTAGACGTCGCCGCGGATCGGCATCCCCGAGGACGACCCCTCTCCATATACGTCCTCGCCCTTGGCGAGCCGGTCGGCGCCGACCACCCCGGCGAGGCCGACATCGATCACCTTTCCCTCCGTAGCGATGTAGGCGGTGTGGAAGGCGATCAGCGCCGCGATGCCCGCGACCAGCAGCCCGCGCGGCGCCAGCGGCACCAGCCGGTCCCGGGTCTCCGCAGGCCTGAATCCCGCGATCAGCATCCGCAGGAAGACGTAGGCGAGCACCGGATAGACCAGTGCCACCGACGCCTCGATCTTTGCGTGGTTGAAGAAGGCGAGCGAGACGCTGAAGCCGAGCAGGGCGAGCAGGTCCAGGTGGATCAGCCGCAGCGGCCGCCGCGGATCGACGAACGGCGCCAGGAACAGGACGCAGAGGGGCAGCCAGATCCAGAGGTGGTTGACCGCACCCGAGACGGCCCCGGGATAGCCACGGGCGAGCTTGGTGTCGACCTGAGTGCCGGTCCACTTCTCGACGACGCAGGCTCCGGCGTCGTCGATCACGACCTGGCCGATGTCGTCGCCGCGCTCGTCGAAGTAGTCGACCTGCCATTGCCTGGGAAGGCCCGTTCCGCTCCTTGTACGCGTCTCGAAGCGGCGAACCGATCCGCGCGGGGTGAGCGCCTCGCTGGCGATCGCCGTCGCCTGCCCGGCGGTGAGCTCGAACCCCGGGGCTCTCGCGCCCGGGGGGAGAGGCCGGGAGAGCGCGGCCGTCCGTCCGCCGAAAGGGGGCTGATCGGCGGGATCGAAGGAGCCCGGGTCGCAGGCGTGGGCCGCAGCGGGCGCGGCGAGTGCGGCAAGAGCGATCAGCGCGGTCAGTGGCAGCCGCATCCGGCGCGATTGCATGCGCAATGGCTATCGGATTCGGGCGCGGGGGAGCCGGCCGCCAAGAAGTTCGAGAAGAGACGAAGTAACGGGAGCGACGGGACTCGAACCCGCGGCCTCCGGCGTGACAGGCCGGCGCTCTAACCAACTGAGCTACGCCCCCGAATATCCGGCGGCGGTCTTTGTGGCCGCCGCGTTTGTTGGAGGCTAGCCGCTCACCAATGAAACGTTCGTGGCGACGGGGCCCTTGGGGCCCTCCTCGGACTCGTAGCTGACCCGCGCACCGTCGTCGAGCGACCGGTACCCGTCTCCATCGATGCTCGAGAAATGCACGAAGAGGTCCTTGCTGCCGTCATCCGGCGTGATGAATCCGTACCCCTTCTCGTTGCTGAACCACTTGACCGTCCCTTCTGCCATACCGCCTCCGCTTCCTGGATCTTGGGGATTGACCCCCCTCTGATGGCGCGTGAACCTAGCGAACCCGCCAGCCCGATGCTCGCGTGACGGATTAGGGTGGAACCGCGATGCGGCTCGTGACCTATAGGGCGGACGGGGAGGAACGCGCCGGAGTGCAGATCGACGGCGGCCTGCGCGACGTGGCGGCCGTTCTCGGGATCGATCGCATCGGCGTCAGGGAGCTGATCGCGGGCGGGCGGCTCGACGATCTGCGCAAGAGGCTCGACGGTGCGGATGCCGAGGGCGTCGAGGGCGTAGAGCTGCTCCCACCTCTCCCGGACCCGGACAAGATCGTCTGCATCGGGCTCAACTATCGCTCCCACGCCGCGGAGGCGGGGATCGACCCGCCCGACCACCCCACCTTCTTCGCCAAGTTCCGGAATGCGCTGGCACCACCCGACGCGACCGTCTCACTGCCCGCGGCAAGCGAGAAGGTCGACTACGAGGCCGAGGTGGCGTTCGTCGTCGGACGGCGCTGCCGGGACGTCGCGCCGGACGAGGCCCTCGACGGGATCGCCGGATACATGCTGCTCAACGACCTCTCCGCCCGCGACCTCCAGTTCGCGACGCCGCAGTGGATGCCCGGAAAGGTCTTCGACGGCTCGGCGCCCTGCGGACCCGCGATCGTCACGCCCGATGAGGCGGGCCCGGCCGACGAGATCTCCTTCGCCCTTGACCTGAACGGCGAGCGCATGCAGGAGGCATCGACGTCCGACCTGATCTTCTCCGTCGCCGAGCTGGTGGCCAGGCTGTCGCGCTGGATGACCCTCGAGCCGGGCGACATCGTCTCCACCGGCACACCCTCAGGGGTGGGCAGCGTGCGCGAGCCGCGGGTCTGGCTCAAGCCGGGCGACGAGATCGTGATCACCTCGCCCACCCTGGGCGAGCTGCGCACGACGATCGCCTAGCCGTGCGCGAAGACCCGATCTTCTCCGGCGGCTGGGTCAAGGCGGCCCTCGTCATCCTGGTCGCGGGCGCGCTCGGGGTCGGGGCCTATCTCCTCGTCTCGGGGGTCGACATCAACCTGCCGGACCTCCCCGACGTGGGCACCAACAGCGCCGAGACGAACCTGTCCAACACGACGCTGGAGGACACCACGATCGGCCGGACGCAGACCGAGCCGCAGCCGCAGCCCGCGGCGACCGCGAACCCATTCACCTCCGCCGCCTTCGGCTCGGCGATCGCCAAGGTGCGTGCGGCGGTGGGGCCGAACCGCCAGCTCACCAGGGTCAGCATCAACGACACGCAGACCCAGTTCAGCCTGCGCCGGGGCAACGGGATCGTGGCCTACTCGGTGAGGGCGGACAGCGGAGACCTGGTCCGCCAGAGCGCGACGATCACCATCTCCGGGAACGCCACCATCGCCGATTTCGCGTTCGCGCTCGATGGGCTGCAGCCCTCGGCGGTCGACCGGATGCTGGCCTCGGCTCGAAAGATGAGCGGCGCGGCCGACTTCAAGCCCGCCGTGCTCAACCTCGAGCGGCGGATCCCCTTCGGCTCGAGGGAGCTCGCCTGGACGATCAACGCCGAGGCGGGCGGGCGAAACCTGACCTACCGGGCAGCGGCCGACGGCGGGCAGGTGCAGGACATCGGGGGAGGCGGGACACCGATCCCGCCTCAGATCCAGCAGGCCCAGCAGCTCAATCAGTGCATCCAGGCCGCGAGCGGGGACATCGACAAGATCACGGCCTGCTTCGACCGCTTCAACAACCCCACCCCATGAACGGCCGCCACAAACACCGCGGCCGAATCTAGCTGCGCTCCTCCACCAGCTGCTCGATGCTGCGATAGACGCCGGGAGCGTTCTTCTTCAGCCTCTTCACCTCGAAGTGGCCGAGGCTGATCAGCCTCATCCTCGAGGTGGCGGTGACGGTGGCGGCGCGCATCGAGTCGTCGAGCATTCCCGCCTCACCGAAGACGTCCCCGGGACCGAGGTCGGCGAGGTGCTCCCCCTCGCGGGTGACCTCCGCCGTCCCATCCTCGATCGCGAGCAGCTCGCGGGAGAAGCCACCCTCCTCGAGGATCACCTCTCCTTCGGGAGCCTCCTTGGACTGCGCAAAGGCCGCAACCTGCCGGAGCTCCTCGTCCGAGGCGTCGGAGAAAAGTGGGATTCGCTTCAACTGGGTCGCGTCCACAGCTCGGCAACTTATCCCAGAGGACCTGGGTTAGAGTGCGGCCTCAACCACGGAACCTGGGGAGAGTGAGCTCAGATGGGATTGATGGACAACATAAAGAAGGCTCAGGACGCGGCCCAGCAGGCCATGCAGCAAGGGGGAGCCGGCGCGATGAGCCCCGACGCAAGCGACGTCGAGCATGCGAACCTGGCGATGAAGCTCAACCAGAACGGCCTTCCTGGCGTCGCCACGATCAACTCGATCACGGAGTCCGGCGAGGGGTCCGACCCGGTCAACAAGGCGTACGACATCGGCGTCAGCGTCGCGCTCGAGAACGGTGAGAGCTACGACACCACGGTGCACCAGTACCTGACCCAGGACGCCGTCAACGCGTACCAGCCCGGTGGGAAGTTCCAGATCAAGGCCGATCCGGACGACACCAGCAAGGTCATGCTCTACGGGCAGGCATAACGGCCACCAGGCCGCAGCGCTAAATAGGGGTCCAGACCTGGGCGCCGGCTGCCGATAGAACCCTGGCGTTCATATGCCCCTGCTCGCATCCATTACCGACTTCTTCTTCAACTGGTACCCGGTCTTCGGGGTCTTCTTCTCCGCCGGCATCCTGATCGTCTTCGTCTTCCTCCTCCGGACCACGATGGGGACGACGCGACCGGAGACGGTCAAGGCCAGCAAGACGGACACCGTCCTCTGGGAGGACGTGCAGGGGGTGGATGCCGCAAAGGAGGAGCTGGTGGACGTCGCCGAGTGGCTCAAGGACCCGAAGCGGTTCGAGGTCCTCGGCGCCCGGGCGCCGCGTGGCGTGCTGCTCTACGGACCGCCCGGCACGGGGAAGACGATGCTCGCCCGCGCGGTTGCCGGGCATGCCGGTGTGGACTTCTTCGCCGCCTCGGGGTCGAGCTTCGTGGAGATGTTCGTCGGCCGCGGAGCGGCGCGGATCAGGCGCCTGTTCAAGGAGGCCCGCCGCTCCGGTCGCGCCGTCGTCTTCATCGACGAGCTCGACGCGGTCGGCGGGCATCGCGGCTCCGGAGCGGGCGACGGCGGCACCTCCGAGCGCGAGCAGGCCCTCAACCAGCTGCTGGTGGAGCTCGACGGCTTCGAGCGCGACCCCGGCACCGTGATCGTGCTCGCCGCTTCCAACCAGATCGAGAAGCTCGACAAGGCCCTGCTCCGCCCGGGCCGGTTCGACCGCCAGGTGCTGGTGGCGCCGCCCGACCGCGACGGGCGCGAGGCGATCCTCCGATCGCACGCCCGCGACAAGACGCTCTCCGACACGGTCGACCTCGTCGACGTGGCCCGCAAGACCACCGGGCTGACTGGCGCACAGCTCGCCAACGCCCTGAACGAGGCCGCGATCATCGCCGGCCGGGCCGGGCGGATGGCGATCGCGCGCGAGGACCTGGACGAGGCTCTGCTGCGCCAGTCCGTCGGCTCCCAGCAGACGCGCCGGTTGACGGAGAAGGAACGCCAGATCGTCGCCTACCACGAAGGGGGGCACGCGCTCTGCAGGCGGCTCTGCGGGCTCGATCCTCCGGAGATCCTCAGCATCGTGCCGCGCGGGCCCGCGCTCGGCTTCGTCGCGCACTCCCCGAGCGAGGACCGCTACCTGCGCTCGCGCAAGGATCTGATGGATGAGATCGTGATCCTGCTCGGCGGCCGGGCTGCCGAGGAGGAGGTCTTCGACGAGGCCTACTCCGGCGCCGCCGACGACCTCGCCAGGGTCCAGAAGGTCTGCGTCCAGATGGTCACGGAGTTCGGGATGACCGTCTCGCACGGCCCGCCCGACAGCGCGCCCCTGGCGCAGCCGACGGGCGACTATTCGATGTCCGACCGCAGCCGCCGCGACGTGGACGAGAACGCCCAGGAGCTCGCCCACATGGCGTACGCGCGAGCCCGCCAGCTGATGAAGGTGAACCGCCAATGCCTCGACGACCTCGCCAGCAACGCCCTCGAGCGCGAGACGCTCACCCGCGAGGACCTCGACGAGATCTTCGACGCGCACGACCTGCGCCGCTCATTCCTGCCCGAGGACGAGTCGTCCGAGGCGCGGAAGCTGATCGCCCGGGACCGCTCCCGCTCGACCGGCGCGCTGATGCCGCAGCACAGCAAGCCGGACAGCCCCGACGAAACCGCCTGAGCGTCAGGCGCGCTTCAGCGCCGGGGAGCCGCGGCGGACCTCATAGGCGGCCGCCATGGTCTCGCCCGGAAGCCGCTCCAGGACACCGTCCACGAGCCACCACTCCGCCCTGAGCCGCTCGCGGTCGACGTCACAGACGACGTAGCCGTGGCCCGCGAACTCGCACCACTCAACGTGGTCGAGCGCCTCGACGAAGGCCCTCTCGGAGGCGACGATCGTCTCGTCGCGCGGCTCGAGCTTGAGCTTCTCATCCAGGTTCTGCGAGGTCAGGCTGGGCGCGGTGATCTCGGGCGCGACGGGCGAGCCATTCCGGGAGAGCTGCGCCGCCACGCTGACGTGGATGTCGGCGCTGAGCACGACGACGTCCTCGAGCCCCTCGAACTTCTGGAGCAGCGCGTCGCGCTCGGCCGGATAGCCGTCCCACTGATCCTCGTCGGGCCCCTCGCCGTCCTCGTCCATCAGCTTCAGCTTCAGCAGGGCCGTCTGCAGGAGCTCGCTCGGGTCCTCGCACCAGGTGCGGTGGATGATCGAGGGGCTGCCGACCAGGCGCCACGCGGCGGTGGACGAGTCGAGCGCGCTCATCAGCCAGTCGCGCTGCTCGGCGCCGAGCATCGTTCGCTTGGGGTCGCTCATGGCCGGCTCGAGCGCGGGTTGGTCGCGACGCGAGCGGATGTCGAGCAGGAAGATGTCGGCCAGGTCGCCGACCCCGATCCGGCGGAAGGCGCGGGTGGTGTCGGCGGGATCCGGCGGCCGCGCCGGGAGCCACTCCCAGCGCGCCTGGAAGGCCGCGGCCTTGCGGTCATCCCAGGGGCCGTGCAGCTCCGGGTCGTGGGCGTCCGAGCCGCCCGCCCAGGCGCCGTCGGCGAGCTCGTGATCGTCGAGCGTCGGGACGATCGGCATCGCGAGATGGAGCGCCCGCACGTCCGGATCGCGGTGGTACTGGCGATACCGCGCCCGGTACTCGTCGAGCGTCCGGCATTCCCCAAGCGGGTCGAAGTCCCGGCCGATGTCGGCCCCCGGCGTCTGCCCCTTCGCCGGGATGTTGGACATCTCGTAGATGTAGTCGCCGAGGTGCAGCAGGAAGTCGAGGTCGTCGCGCTCGGCGATCCGGCTGTAGGCGTTGAAGAAGCCGGCGTTGTGCTTGGCGCAGGAGCAGGTCGCGAAGCGGAGGCGATCCGTATCGGAGCGCAGGGTCCAGGTGCGGCCGACGGGCGAGTCCTCGCCACCGGCGCTGAAACCGTAGTGGTAGGTCACTCCGGGCTCGAGGCCGGTGACGTCCACATGGACGGTGTGGTCGCTCTCGGCCACGGCGACGGTGCCGCCCGAGACCACCACGTCGGAGAGCCCCGGGTCGCGGGCGACCTTCCACGAGACCGGCACCGACTCGTCCTCCGAGCCGACCTGGGTCCAGATCATGACCCGGTCGGTGAGCGGGTCGCCGCTGGCCACGCCATACGCGAAGAGAGTCGAGTCGGGCAAGGGGCAACTTGTACTCGGTCCCAGGACTCCGTGCCCGCGCACTGGCCCGCTGCCGGTAGGAAGCTCGAGCCGACAGCGGACCGGCGCGGGTACCGCATCAATAGCGGGGTGCTTAAACGGTCAGACGGTGGTGCGTCTGCCGCCGCGTCCCATGAAGAAGATCAGCAACGCGACGATCGCCAGCGCGAAGAGCACGGGGTGGATGATTGCCCCGCCCGCGATGGCGATGATCAGTAGGACGATGCCTGCGATTAGCCACAGCATGAGCATTCCCTCCTTCCTTGGCCTGCCTTGCTCGGCGCTCGTATACCCGCACCGCGGTGACGTAATCGGAGATAGCCGATCGACCCGGGGAACGCTGCGATGGGCGGTGCCGGGCTCGAACCGGCGACCTCTTCCTTGTAAGGGAAGCGCTCTCCCAACTGAGCTAACCGCCCTGGCCCGCCCGATTATGACCGGCGCGGGAGCTCGCGGGTGGTGGTACCGTCGCGCGCCATGTGGAGGCGAGTCCTTGGGGGACTGTCCTTCGCCGCGGTCCTCGCGGCCGCGCTCGCCTGCGCGCCGGCGGCGAGCGCCCAGGACGTGACGATCACCTCATTCGATGGGACCAAGATCGCCGCGCATTGGTTCGTCGGGGATGGCGTCGGCCCCGGCCAGCGGGCGCCGACGATCCTGGAGGGGCCGGGCTGGAGCCAGGGCGGAGATACGAACAGCGGAGGTGGCGCCGCCGATGCCGGCGCGATTTTCGGTGTGCCGGGCATCAGCAACTTCGTCAGCCACGGATACAACGTCCTCACCTGGGACCCGCGCGGATTCGGCCAGTCCGGTGGAACCGTCGAGATCGATGATCCGAAATACGAGGGCCGCGACGTCCAGGCGCTGATCGACTGGGTCTCAAAGCGGCCGGAGGCCCAGCTCGACCAGAGCTGCTCCAAGACGAAGCGGCGCGGGAAGCACCGCAAGCGCCGTTCAAGGCGCCAGGTCACCTGCGCGACCAGTCCGAACGACCCGACGATCGGGATGGCGGGAGCCAGCTACGGAGGCGGCATCCAGCTGGTCGCGGCGGGACTCGACAAGCGGATCGATGCAATTGCCCCGACCATCGCCTGGCATTCGCTGCTCACCAGTCTCTTCCCAGAGGGCAACATCAAGCTCGGTTGGGGATCGATCCTGGAGGCCATCGGCGTCGAGGGGACGCTGCCGGGCGGCCTGAGCGCGCCGGCGACCGCCGCCGGCCGCCAGGATCCTCACTTCTACTCCATCCTCACCAACGGGCTGGCGAGCGGGACTACGACCCAGGATGACCTCGACTGGATGGCGTCGCACGGGCCCGGCGAGCTGCTGAACCGGATCCAGGTCCCGACGCTGATCATGCAGGGCGCCGTCGACACGCTGTTCCCGCTGGACGAGGGCGTCGCCAACTTCAACCAGATCGGCGCGAACCCCTTGAGGACGGCCGCAATCATGGCCAAGGCGAAGAGGAAGCGCAGGCGCGGCCGCGCCGCCTCGGAGGTGCAGAGAGTCCCGGTGAAGATGATCTGGTTCTGCGGCGGGCACGGCGTCTGCCTGACCGGCGCCGGCCCCGGCAGCGACTACCTGGATCAGCGCCAGCTCGCCTGGTTCGACCGCTACCTGCGCGGCAAGCAGAACACCGATACGGGCCCCAAGTTCGCCTGGATCGCCGACGACGCGCAGCTGCGCGGCAGCGATGCGTATCCGCTGCAGCCCGCCGGTCGGTTGACGGCGTCCGGCTCCGGGACCCTCCCGATCCTCCCCGGCCAGGGCAGCGGCGGCCTGATCTTCGCCACCGCGGCGGCCAACGCCGTCAACGTGCCCGTTCCGGGGCCGAGCGGCGACGCGAACGTCGTCGGCGCACCGCATCTCGACCTGACTTATCGGGGCACTGCGGCTCCGCAGAGGACCTGGGTCTACGCCCAGTTCGTGAACCCGCGCAATGGCACCGTGCTGGGGAACATCGCGACACCGATCCCGGTGACGCTCGACGGCCAGCCGCATTCGATCTCGCGAGACCTCGAGATGGTCGCCGGGCGCGCGCCGGCGGGCGGCGGATACACGCTGCAGCTCACCCCGTCGTCGTCGCTCTATGACATCCAGCGCTCGGCCGGGCTGCTCACGTTCAGCAGCATCGACGTGACGATGCCGCTCGGCGACCCGGTGACCGGCGCCTCCGGCGTCGCGGCGAAGCACCGCAAGAAGAAGCACCGCAAGCGCAAGCACCGCCACTAGACGCGAGGCGTCTTCTCTAAAGCTGCGACTGACAAGCGCCGCTTTGCATGGAAAGCAGCACTTTCGAGCGAGATTCCTCGCCCGGTTAAACCCGAAGACCTTCCGCGTGCTCACCAGCGTGATCTTCAGCACACTTCCGAATCCCGCAGCAAGTGGTTCCCGTATCCCGATCAGACAGCGCACAGCAAGTATGAGCAAGGAACGAGCAATGAAGGGACCAGCGGTAACACTCACGAACGGGCACTACGAGTTTCGAATCCCAACCGGAGGGCGGCTGGTCCTGGCCGATCCGCCTGAGGCCGGCTGGCGTCGCAAACGCAGTCGGAACAGCGATCCGCGAGTTCAGCGGGAGCGGGTCCGCCATCGGCGGATAATGGGCGGGCCAGGGGAAGGGGAATGGTGAGTTGGATGATTCGTAGGGCCAGCCTGGTGGCCGCGCTCAGCGCCGCGAGCTTCCTGCTCTTCGGTGGAGAGGCATTCGCGGGAACCTTGACGGTCGGTCAGGACTTCGAGGCCGGCAACGTCATCTGTGGCAGCGTGACCGATCTGCAGACGTCAGTGTCCTCGGGCAACTCCTATACGGTCGCCGCCGCCGGGGTGATCACCTCGTGGAGCTTCCATAACGGGATCGACGCTCTCCCCGGACTGAAGCTCAAGGTGGCCAGGCCCCAGTCGGATGGGGGCTATGTCTTCGTCGGCGAAGCGGAGGCTGGGACCCAGAACCTCCATGCCCTCAACACCTACCCGGCGAACATCCCGGTGCGGCCCGGAGACATCATCGGCATCTTCGTTGGATCACCTTTCGGGCACTGTGGCACGTTCACGTCTAATTCCGGCGACACCTTCGACCAGTTCACCGGCAACCCCCCGCTCAACACCCCCGTCTCGCCGGACACCCCCGGCAGCCTCGTCCGCTACCCCGTCTCGGCCACGGTGACCACGCCCGATACCGTGCCTACACCTCCGCCCCCGAGCAATACGGGTCAGCGTGCGGCTCCTCCGCCCCCGAGCAATACGGGTCAGCGTGCGGCTGCGGTCAAGAAGTGCAAGAAGAAGTTCAAGGGCAAGGCGAAGGCCAGGAAGCGCAAGAAGTGCGTCAACAAGGCCAAGCTGCTCCCCCGCTGAGCTAACGGGCCGCCGGGCTGTTGGAGTAGTGCTTTGGACGAGAAGCGGCGCTTTGAAGGCGGTCGGCGGCAATCCTTAAGAAGCGGCAGTGGCGTAGTACTCGACCCGTGCACCCCGACCTCGATGAATGGCTTCCCAATCCACAGGTACGCACATGCCACCGCCTCTCCGCCGAAGCCGAGGCCGGTCGACTGTGGCATGCAGCAGAGACGGTCCGGCTTCGTGACGCCCCCACCCTGGGACGGGCGGTGCGCTGGCGGATCCCCGGCACCTCGTCGGATCTCTTGTTCCGGGATCTGTTCCGGCAGTACCCGTTCACCGTGATCGACGAAGGGGCTCGTTGGTCGGTTTCGGGCATGTGCGGGCGAATCTGGACGCTTCGGCGGGACTACCCCCGGATCGAAGGCGCGGACGACTTCCTGGCCTGGAATCAGCGCGGCACGGTCAGGGTGCTACTGGCTCACTGGATCGAGCCGGAGGGCCCCGAGCGAAACGCCCTGGTGAGCGAGGCGCGGATCAAGCCGGTCAATGGCCAGGCCGGCCTTCGCCTTCGGGTGCTGTGGGCAGTCGTCGGGCATCTCGAGCGCCTCATCGGCGGTGAGGTTCTGAGCGCTGCGGTCCGCCGCGCCGCGCGGGAGTGAGATCGGCTTTACGCCCCCGGTCCGCGGTGATTCCCAAGAGAACTGCTCAGGATGTCTGCTTTTCGTCCAAAGCAGCTATTCGGACAACCCGGCGGCTTCGAGGGCCTCGGCCTTTTCGGTGAAGCCATCGATTCGCACGATGAGGCCGTCTCGAAAGCTGTAGAGGGTCGGAAGCTCTCGCTCGATCTCGATGCCTTCCCTACCCCGAAGGCGCCATAGATCGATGGAGAGAATCCGGCCGTCCTCGGTCTCGATCCTCTCCAACGGCTCCGCGCTCACGGCCTCCCAGCCCTCGATAGCGACCCGGATGAACTCTTTCCACCCGTCATGGCCAAGCAGTTTCGAGTCGTGGTCCGGAGCCCTTACGCCGGGATTGATTTCGACGGCCCGATCCAGGTACTGCAGGGCGTCATCAAAGGCACGATTGTTAAAGGCCTCGTTGAAGGCTCCGAGGATCTCGACGTTCTCTTCCGACATCGCCTACTCCGACAGCCCGACGTCGGGGAGCGAGTTCTCGCGGTCCCAGTAGAGGACGAGCGTCGTCACCTTGCCGTCGCGAACATGGAACAGGTTCGCGCCCTTCATCTGTATGTCCCCGACCTCCATCCCGCTCGTCTTGCCTCGCCCGCTGAAGTGCACAAGCGCGAGCACCCGCTCCTCGTCGAGCGTGCGGTACTCGTCGGCCTTGACGCGCAACTCCTCAAAGGCGCTCAGCGCTTCGCGCCACACTGCTGCCATCTCCGTCACCCCAGCCCAGCTTCCTGGTGTCGGGCCATCGGCGATAACCAGCCGGATCTCGGGGTGCGCCCACTCGGCGGAGCGGAAGTCGCCGCGCTCCCACGCGGCGAAGATGGAGCGCACGAGGTCGACGTTCTCCTCCGACATCGCCTACTCCGACAGCCCGGCGGCTTCGAGGGCCTCGCTCCGCTCGTTGAACCACTGTGTTCGGTTGATCCGACCGTCGCGAAGCGTGTGTACGGCCCAGAGCTTGAAGCCGACCTCGGCGGCGCTTGCTCGGCCACGCATCGGCGCCTCTTGACAGGCGATGAGGCTGTCTCCGGCGTCGATCAGCTCAGTGATCTCGTATGCCTCCCTTGCAGGCAACGCCTCCTCGAAGTGCTTGTAGAAGTCCCAAGCGGCATCCGGCCCGATGAAGGGACCGGATTCAGGCCACTCAGGAAGGGGAACCGTCTCAAGCTCGGGATCCATGAGGCTTGTCCAGGCACGCTTGTCGCCTCTGTTGTAGGCATCCACCCAATCCCTAAAAGCCCGGACGTTCTCCTCCGACATCGCCCACGCAGTATCTCTCGACGGGGTACTGCTTTCCATGCAAAGCAGAGAGCCGCTTCTCGTCCAAAGCGGCTACTTCGACAGCTCCTGCGACATCGCCTGCTCCCGTAGTCCGGCGGTTCGAGGATGTCTCAGTACCACTTGCCCCGGGCGAAGCCTCCGAAGGCGATCAGTCCGATCAGCACGATTATCAGCCCGATCACGAGGCTCCATAACAGCGCCACCACGATCCCGATGATGACGAGGATGCCTCCGAGGGAGATACCGCCAATCCCGCCGCCGCGACGTTCCGGTGTGGCCATTGTTGCCTCCGTTCTAGGGGATGCGGCGAGCCTACTCCCGCAGCCACGCTAGTCGACCTCTTCGACTGGAAGGCCAGCTTCCTTCCACGCGGCGAAGCCGCCCGCGACCTCGGCAGCCCCCCGGCGCAAGGTCGCCTTGGAGCGGATGGCGTGTTGGCAGAGGTAGATGGCGCCGGGCCCCTCCGGACTTGCTATGTGCTTGGCGAGCGATACCGGTCTCGCCCCAGGCGGGGCTCCGTGGCGGCGACGCTCGATCCCGGTCCTCAGATCGAGAATCTCCGCGAAGCCGAGCTGGACCGCCCCCCACGCCGCCTCGGGCTTCATAGATCGCACCACTGCGTGGGATTCCTCCACCGCGGTCAATTTATCGGGGGGAGGGTCGTCAACGGCGGGAGCGGGTCTCGCAGACCGCCGATTGGCTCAGCGCGAAAAAAACTGGAGATTTCGCGCCCACAAGCCGCTGTTTCTCGTCCAAAGCGGTACCGGTACCGCACGAGCCAAACCTCGAGCTAGCTGCGCTCCTTATGCAATTCCACCTCGTAGACGCTCACGCCCGTTCGGCGCCCACCGGCATCCGGAGGCGACATCGCGTTAAGTGCGTCGTCGGCCCGGCGTAGATCCTCCTCCGTCTCATAGATCGTGATGCCGAGACCCTTTCGTCCCTCGCGGTCGACAAGCATCCACAGCTCTTTCACGACCTCCAGCCCTTCGGGCGGCGATTCCCAATTGGCCTCGGCCTGGCCGCGTGCCGCCTCGATCGCCTGTTCAACGCCATCTGGCTCGCCCTCGAACGTCGCTATCCGTGCATACATGGCGCGCTCCTCTCCGATTGAAACTCGATCACCTGACTCTATTCCCAGCTGAGTGGGCGTCAAGAGAGAAGCCCCCGGCTCGGTCTCCTGCTTTCCATGCAAAGCGGCGGTTTCTCAAAATCACGGTACGTAGGCGGGAAGGCGCGGCGAGACATAGGGTTCGGCGGGTGAGGGTCCTCGTCACCAGTTCGCGGATGCCGTTTGCGCTGGACGTGATCCGCAAGCTCGGCGAGCGCGAGCATGAGGTGTTCGCGTCAGACAGCTACGCGGCCTCACCGGGCAGCCACTCGCGCTATCTCGCCGGGCACTTCACCACCGCGTCTCCTTGCGACGACCCGGGGCAGTTCGCCTCCGACATCGAGCGCATCGCTCAGATCAACGAGATCGAACTCGTCGTGCCGATGTTCGAGGAGGTCTTCTACCTCGCTGCCCAGCACGAGCGTCTCTCGGCGGTGACCAGGCTGTACGCGCCGCCGTTCCGGACGCTCGCGCAGGTGCACGACAAGGGGACCTTCCAGGAGCTCTGCGACCGGCTGGAGATCCGGACCCCGCACACGACCCTGGCGCACGACCCCGCCGAGCTGAGCCAGGCGGTTGAGAGCTATCCGCGCTACTTCGCGCGTGCCGCCTTCTCCCGCGGAGGGGTCGGCCTGCTGACCAACACCGGGCCCCTCGCCGGTCATCTCTCGCTGGACGAGTGCCACCCCACCGAGGCGAACCCCTGGCTGGTCCAGGAGTTCGTCGACGGGCCGATGCACTGCACCTACTCCTGCCTTCATGACGGGAACGTCGCCTCCCACATGTCCTACCGGGCGCCCCGGCAGTGGGAGCACTCCACCGGGATCCAGTTCCTCTCGGTCGATGCGGCGGACACGCTGCCGACCGTCGAGCGACTCGGGACGGAGCTCGGCTGGGACGGCCAGATGTCGCTCGACTTCATCGAGACGGACGACGGACTGGTGATGATCGAGTGCAACCCGCGGCCGACCGACGGCGTCCTGTTGATGACCGCGGAGGAGCTCGAGCGCGGGCTCCTGCAGCCGCAGGACGAGACGCTCCTGGTGCCGGCAGGACGGGAGACGCAGCTCGACTTCGCGGTCCTCGCTCAGATCTTCAAGGAGCCCTTGAAGGAGGCGCCGAAGACGATCCACGACCTGTCAAAGATCCCGGGGACCGACAAGGGCTGGCGGGACGCGATGCCGAAGCTCTATTCCTTCCTGGCGCTCGCGCGCTTCGAGCGCCTCAGCCTGCGCCAGCGCGAGCAGCTCTTCGTCGCCATGGCCGACGGGATCACCTGGGACGGCCAGTCGATTCCGGGCCTGCCGCCCGACGACGCTGCGTATCTCGCCAAACTAACCGGGTGATGGATCGCTCGATTCTCTGGCGTGCGGCCGCGGCGCAGGTGGTGGCCGTGGCCGCCGTGTCGCTGGTCCTGGCCGTGACGCTGCCTCATTCGTTCTTCGAGGACTGGGGCTGGCTGACCGGGCCCGTGGCCTGGCTCGGCTGCGCGGCCCTGACGGCCTGGGCCCTGCACCTCGACGTTCGCGGCGTGATGCTCGGCGCGATCCTGGCCGGGATCCCGAGCGCGATCGCGGTCCTCGCCGGCGTCCATTGGCTCGGCGTGATCATCGCCATCGCGGCGTTCGCCGCCTGGTGCGCCTGGCTGGCGCGGCGACCCGGAGGCGTGCTGTGGACCTAGGGATCGAGGGCCGCACCGCCCTGGTGATGGGCGCGAGCCGGGGCATCGGCCGGGGCATCGCAGGCGCTCTGGCGCGGGAGGGTGCCAGGGTGGCGATCTCCAGCCGCTCCGAGGAGGCGCTGCGCGACGCGGCCGATCAGATCGAGGGGGAGGTGCGGCCGTTTCCTGCGGATACCGGCGACCTCGAGCGATTGCGAACGCTGCCGGGCGAGGTGGACGAGGCGCTCGGCCCCATCGAGATCCTGGTGGCCAACACGGGAGGGCCGCCCGGCGGCGGCACGCTCGACAACTCCCTCGAGGAGTGGGATGACGCATTCCGCTCGTTGGTGCTCGCGACACGGGTCCTGGTCGAGGGCGTGCTGCCCTCGATGAGGGAGCGGCGCTGGGGCCGGATCGTGAACGTCTCTTCCAGCTCCATTCGCGAGCCGATCGCCGGGCTGGCGCTCTCCAACGCCAACCGGCTCGCGGCCCTGGGCCTGCTCGAGACCCTCGCCGACGAGGTGGCCGGCGACGGGATCACCGTCAACACGGTCGCCACCGGCATGTTCGCCACAGACCGGCTCGCCGACGCTCAAGGGTCTTTGGAGAGTGCCAGGTCGGCGGCCGAGCAGATGGTGCCGGCGAGGAGGCTCGGCGAGCCCGACGAGTACGGCGACCTGGTCGCGTTCCTGTGCTCGGAGCGGGCCGCCTATCTCACGGGAACGGTGATCCCGCTCGACGGCGGCCGGCTCCGCTCGGTCTAGCTCAGAGCTCTTCCGGCTCCGCGCTCTCCGAGTCCTCCTCCCCCTGGTCTGGCTCCGCGGACTCGTCCTGATCCGCCTCGGCCACCGTCGCCTCGCCGACCTCGTCGGTCGTCGTCTCGGCGGCCGTCTCGGCCTGGGGGGCCTGCTCCTCCTGGATCTCTCCGGCCTCCTGGGCCTCCTGCAGCTCGTCGGTCATCCTGACTCCTTTCGCGTCGATTGACTCGGCCACCGGTGATACCGAAGGCGAGCCGGGGCGATGTGAAGCCGCTGTGACGCTCGGTCCCTCAGGCGGTGGCGGGCCTTGGAGCCCGCCGGAAGGCGATCAGCAGCCAGACCCCGCCGGCGATCATCATCCCCACGCTGAGCAGCTGGGCCAGGGTCAGTCCGACCGCGACGTCGTCGTTGCGGCGGATGAACTCGACCAGGAAGCGCTCCGTGCCCGCCAGCAGCAGGTAGAGGGCGAAGAGCGTCCCGTTGGTGAACCGGTCGCGGAGGCGCCAGAGCACCAGGGCAACGAGGCCCATGGCCAGGGTCTCGTAGACCGGCGTCGGGTGGACGGTCTGGTCGGTCGGCTTGGTGCCGTCCGGATAGGCCATCGCCCAGGGGCCGTTCCAGGCCTTGCCGTAGTCGCCGTCGCCGGAGAGCTGGCAGCCGCAACGGCCGATCGCGTAGCCGAGGGCGAGCGCGGGGGCGGCCAGGTCGAGCAGGGCGAGCGTGAGGAAACCGCGCCACCAGGCCCAGAGGAAAACCCCGATCGCTCCGCCGATCGCTCCGCCGTACCAGACCAATCCCGAGCCCGAGAAGATGTTGCCGAGCAGGTCTCCCTTGACGTCGCTGTAGTTCTCGAAGATGAAGTCGAGGCGGGACCCGACGAGCCCGCCGATCAGCGCGGCGAAGCCCATCTCGTATGCCCAGTCGACCGGCTTGCCGATCTCCCCGAGCCGCCGCCAGATCACCGCCCCGGCCCCGATGAACGCGAGCGCGAAGCAGACCCCGAAGGTCTGGATGGTCAGCGGTCCGAGGTGTATCTCAGGCAGCACCGGACGGGAGGCTAGTCCAGCCGGCTAAACGCGCGATGCTCAGTCGGAGAAGGCCCCGGACATGGCCTTCAGGCCGACGTCCATGCCGCTCCAGAAGGCGCCACCGTGAAACGGCTTGCCGTGGCGGAAGCGCCAGGGCACCGAGGTTCCGAGCATCTTCTTCCCCATCCTCCAGATCCGCGAGGAGCCGACCCTGTAGTCGCCGTCGGCGTCGGGCCGGACCTCGATCGGATGCGCCGGGTCGCCGGTGAGCCGCAGCGGGACCTTGGCGAAGGTCGCCTTGTCGAACTGCTCCATGATGCACATGCTCACCGGGTCGAAACTGAGCTCAGGCTCCTTGTCCAGGATCACCGATGCGATCTGGGAGGCCGCCGCGTCGCCCTGGAGGAAGGCGAGGAAGGCCTGCTTGACCGGGAAGTCGCCGGCATCGCCGACGGCATAGATCTCGGGATGGCCCTGCACCCTGCGGGTCGCCAGGTCCGTCGCCAGGAAGCCTCGGTCGTCCGCCTCCAGGCCCGCGAATGGGGTCGACGCGATGTACGGCGGGAAGGCGACGAGGAGGTCGTGGTCGAGCCGCTCACCGTTCTCGAAGTCGACGCCCTTCGCATCGACGCCCTTGACGACCCAGTCGGTCCGGCCCTCGATGCCGCGCCGCTCGAACTCCTCGGTGACGAGGTCATGGAGGCGAGGGCCGAAGGCCTGGATGTATCCCTGCTCGTAGGTGGCCCAGGTGATCGAGGTCGCGTCGCGGCCGCCCTTGCGGCGCAGCCAGGTCTCGAACATGAGGACGATCTCGTAGAGGGGTCCCGCGCACTTGTTGTTCGGCGGGATCAGGAAGAGGACGCGCCGGCGCTCACCCGCCTTGGCCGCCGCGAGCGTGCGCTCGAACGCCTCGCGCAGCTCGAGCATCTCCGCGGGGGTCCACATCGTGCGGGCGTGCTCCGCGAGCCCCGGGATCTCACCGGGGCGCATGTCTGAGCCGGTCGCGATCACCAGCTGGTCGTAGCCGAGGCTGCGACCGTCGACCCTGACCTGGCGGGCATCGGGATCGATCTCGTGCGCGCGGGCCTGAACCAGCTCGATCCCGCGCTTCGCCGCCGGCTTGGCCAGCGACACCTTGAGGCGGTCCGGGTCCAGCCCGAAGGGCACGTAGATCGAGTTCGGCTTGAAGAGGAAATGGTCCTGGTCCGAGACCAGGGTGATGTCGGCGCGATCACCGACAAGCAGGCGGAGGTCGAAGGCGGTCTCGAGCCCGCCGAAGCCGCCTCCGAGCACAACGACACTCGCCCGGGCCGGCCCGCCATGGCCGGGAACTCCGCTTCCGGTCGTGTCATCCGCCATGCCAGAGAGGCTCACACCCGCGAGGCGCCGTTACCTCAGCCCTGACCGCAGATCTGAGCTCAGGGTGAACTACCTAGACGGAGGCTGCGAGGACATCCTCAGAGTTGGCCGCCGATCTGCCGAAGAATGACCTGATGGCGGAATTGGACTCCTCGGTTGAGACCAGACGGCTTCAGACTTTCGTCACGATCGCGGCGGTGGTGGTGGCTGCGATCGGGGCGCTTGCACTGGCTGGCTGGATCGCCGATTCGGGGCTGCTGAAGAGCATCGCACCCGGCCTGCCTGCGATGAAGGCGAACACGGCACTCACCTTGATCGTGTCAGCGGCGGCCCTGCTCTGCCTGCGCACCGAAGCAGCGGCGCGCACGAAGCGGATCGGGCGAATCCTGGGCCTGGCCGTCGCGGCGTTCGGCCTCCTGGTCTGCTTGGAGTATCTCTTCGGCCGGATCGGCGGCGTCGACCAGCTTCTGTTCGCGGACCACGCCGGCCTCGACCCCGGGCGGCCCTCACCCCACGCCGGCGTGACGCTGACGATCCTGGGTCTGGCCCTGGCGAGCACCGACTCGCCGCGTTTCGGAGGCTGGGTCAACGAGGCCCTGATCGCCCTGGCTGGCGTAATGGTCGTCTTCGGCATCGTCGGCTACCTGTTCGGCGTTCACTATCTGCGTGGCGTCACCAGAGCCAACGGCATCGCCCTTCACACGCTCTTCTGCCTGGTGCTGCTGGTCGCGGCAACGCTTTGTCTGCGCCCGGATCGGGGGCTGGCGGCTCGAATGCGTGCGGACGACGCCGGGGCCCGGATGGCCCGGGTCGTCCTCCCGATCTCCGCTCTGGCGGTCATCGTCTTCGGGGCGATTCGACTGGAGGCGGAGGATCAGGGTCTCGTCGGCCTGCGTCTCGGCAGCGCCGTCTATGCCCTGGCGATTCTTCTCCTGCTGACCACGGTCGTCCTCTTGATGGCCCGGCGCCTCAAGGCCTCCGAGTCGGAGCTCCGCACGCTGGCCAAGCTCGTCGAATCCTCACCCGATGCGATCGTCAGCATCGATCGAACCGGTCGCTTCCAGAGCTGGAACCCGGGCGCCGAGGCCCTACTCGGGTACACGCGCGAGGAGGCGCTCGGCGCTCCCCTGGCGCTGGTCGTTCCCGATGCGGAGCGCAGGCAGGCGGAGGAGCTGATGGCTCCAATCTGGCGCGGCCAGCCGCTTGCCGAATGGGAGGGCCGGCGAAGGCACAAGGACGGAAGGCTGCTCGACGTCCATCTCACCGTCGCCCCGGTGCGCAACACGGCCGGTGACGTGGTGGGCGTGACGGCAACCCTCCGCGACATCACGAGCAGGAAGCTGGCCGAGCGCCGCTTCGAGTCTCTCCTCGAGGCCGCCCCCGATGCGATGATCATCGTCGACGAAGCCGGAGAGATCGTGCTCGTCAATGACCGGGTCGAGGAGGTCTTCGGCTACGGACGCGGGGAGCTGCTGGGCCGGCCCGTCGAAGTGCTGATTCCTGAGCGCTTCAGCTCCGAGCATCCGGCTCATCGCGCCGAGTTCGCCGCCACACCGGACGCCCGCCCGATGGGGGCGGGACTGGAATTGTTCGCGAGGCGCAAGGACGGCTCCGAGTTTCCGGTCGAGATCAGCCTCAGCCCTCTGGAGACCGAGGAGGGGTTGCTCGTCACAGCCGCCGTCAGGGACGTGAGCGCACGGCGCCGAACGGAACAGGCCCTGCGTGAGGCCGAGGAGCGCTTCCGGCGGTCCTTCGAGGACTCGGCAACCGGCATGGCGCTGGTGGAAGTGCGCAGCGCCGATCGCGAGGGAGGACGGCTCCTGCAGACCAACCAGGCGCTCGTGGAGCTCAGCGGCTATTCCGAGGCGGAGCTGTCCGGGCTGCGGATCTGGGACCTGATCCACCATGACGACCTTCCCCGGGTCGGCAAGGATGTCGAGGAGTTGCTGGCGCGCCACGGCGCGACCTACCAGACGGAGGTGCGGTTCGTCGGCGCCGACCGGCGTGAGCGATGGGCCAGCGCCAGCGTTTCGATCGTCCGCGATCAGCACGGGGAGCCGCTGCACGCGGTGGTTCAGGTCCAGGACGCCACCGAACGCAAGCGTCACGAGGGCCAACTCCGGTACCTGGCCGACCACGATCCACTGACGGGCCTCGCGAACCGGCGCCGCTTCGAAACCGAGCTCAGGCGCGAGCTGGCCGCTGCCCACCGTTACGGGTCGGGTGGAGCCGTGATCCTGCTCGATCTCGACAACTTCAAGGCCCTGAACGATTCACAGGGCCACGCTGCCGGAGATGAGCTGCTGCGCGCCGTCGCCCAGGCCCTCCGAGGCCGGATGCGGGCAAGCGACACACTGGCGCGCCTGGGTGGAGACGAGTTCGCCATCGTCATTCCTCGGGCCAGCGCCGAAGAGGCAAGGCACGCCGCCGAGGGAATCCGCCGGGTGATCCGCGAGCTGCGGCTCGGCGGCGCCGCGTCAGCACATCAAGTAACGGCGAGTACGGGGATCGCGATGTTCCACGATGGGCCTGAGGCAGCCCTCGACGCGGATCTGATCGTCGAAGCCGACATGGCCATGTACGAAGCGAAGAAGTCGGGACGCGATCGAATTGCCATGTACGACCGGGTTCCACAGCCGGTGGGCGACCGCGATTCCCCTTCCTGAATAGCCCCGGCGGGAGTCGAACCCGCGCTACGAGGTTGAAAACCTCGCGTGCTAACCGTTACACCACGGGGCCGCGTAGGTGATCTTAGGTGGGGCGCAGCAGGCGTTCGAGCAGGGCCTTCTGGGCGTGCAGGCGATTCTCCGCCTGGTCCCAGACGGCCGAGCGTTCTCCGTAGAGCACCTCCGCGCTGATCTCCTCGCCCGGGTGGGCCGGCAGGCAGTGCAGGGCGACGGCGCGCTGCGAGGCCGCCGAGAGAAGCTCGTCGTTGAGTTGATACGGCCCCAGGTCGCTGCGGCGCCGATCCGCCTCGGCCTCGTCGCCCATGCTGACCCAGACGTCGGTATAGACCGCGTCCGCCTCAGCGACGGCGACACGAGGGTCGTCATCGAGCTCGGCCAGGCCATCCTCGAGCCGGTAGCCGTCCGGGCTCGAGACGACCACGTCCACGCCCGCGATCCCGCCAAGGATCGCCAGCGACCGCGCCACGTTGTTCCCATCCCCCACGTAGGCGAGCCGCAGTCCCTCCAGCTCGCCGAAGCGCTCCTTCAGCGTGAGCAGGTCAGCCAGCGCCTGGCAGGGGTGGTGCTGTGGCGTCAGCCCGTTGATGACCGGGGCGTCCGCGCCCTCCGCCAGTCCACGCACCTTCTCGTCGGACCCGGAGCGGATCACGATTCCATGTACGTACCTCGAGAGGATCCGGCCGGTGTCGCCCAGCGACTCGCCCCGGCTGAGCTGGAGCTCGTCTCCCCGGAGCACAATCGGCGTGGCGCCCAGCTCGGCGGTCCCTACCTCGAACGAGACGCGGGTCCGAGTCGACGGCTTCTCGAAGACGAGCGCCACCGAGAGGCCCGCCAGGGAGTCGCCTCCCTCGCCCCGGTCCCGTCCGCGCTTGAGCTCCTCTGCGCGCTCGAGCAGCCCCAGCAGCTCTCCGCGATCGAGCTCCTCGCCGGTCAGGAAGTCGCTGGCTGGAAGATGTGCCGTCGGTGGGACCATCAGGCCGCCGATACTAGGGCCGTGCAGCTCACCGCGATGACATGGAACTTGTTCCACGGACGCGACTGGCCGCCCGAGCCTGAGCTCCAGGTGCGCGCCCACAAGGGCAATTTCCGCCGGGGACCGCGTTTGGGGAAGAGCTACGAGCAGGTCAACTGGGATCTGTTCGACGAATTCGCCTCGCTGATCGACGCGGTGGACTGGGACGTCGCGCTCTTTCAGGAGTTTCCACCTAGCTGGTCTGCCCGGCGGCGATTTTTGTGGCCGCCGAATATGTTGGCGAGCGCGTGTGGCGCCGAGGCTCACCGGGCGCTCAGCGGCCGGAACTGGCTGCAGCCGTTCACCTCGATGATCGGGCGCTGGCGGCCCGATCTCCTGGGGGCCTGGGAGGGCGGGTCGGACACGACGCTCGTCCGTCCCGCCGCTGGGGGGATCGCCGAGCGGCGGCGAGTTGTGCTCACGCGGAGGCCCGAGCTCCGGGTGATGGCGCTGACCCGGCTCGAGTCCGGCCCATGCGTCGCAAACGTCCACGTCAGCACCAAGCCGTCATCGGCCGAGCGGGAGCTGCTCGATGGCGCCGAGCGGGCGATCGCGTTCGCCGGCTCCGACCCCCTGATCTTCGGCGGCGACTTCAACGTCAGGCCGAAGGCGAGCGGGGTCTTCGACCAGCTCGAGGAGCGCTTCGGCCTCGCCCCCCGCACGGCCCCGGACCGCCTCAGCCATCTGCTGGTGCGCGATCTGGAGGTGATCGAGCACCCGACCGCCTGGCCACCCGAGGCCCGGGACGTGGTCGACCGCGACACCGGGTTGAAGATCCGGCTTTCCGATCACAACCCCGTGATTGGAAGGTTCACGACTGTGAGATAGTGCGAACGATGGCAAGCTCCACCAAGGCCACAATGGACGAGGGCTCACGCTCCGAGCAGAGCGTCCAGGCCTTTCGCGACGCGCTCGAGAAGAGCATCACGATCTCCCGGGAGCGCCTCCAGGAGGTCGTGGACGACGCGGTCAAGCGCGGCCGGATGACCCGAGGCGACGCCGAGGAGATGGTCGGGCGCCTCGCCACACGCGGGCGTGAGCAGGCCGAGGACCTGCTCGCCCAGCTGGAGCGCATCCTCGGCCAGGTCCGCGAGGCACCGGGCAAGGCGGTGCAGGAGGTCGGCGGGCGCGCCGAGGTGGCGCGGAAGCGGGCAGTCGTGGCCGCCGACAAGCCGCTCGCGCGCGCGGACAGGGTTCGGCGCGCGGCGCGCGTCCCGGGCTTCCCGATCACCGCCTATGACCAGCTCACCGTCCGCCAGATCGACCGGCGGCTGCAGGACCTCAGTCGCCAGCAGTTGCGCAAGGTTCGCGACTACGAGCGCCGCAACAAGGACCGCAAGGGCATCATGCGCTCGCTAGACCGCAAGCTCCAGAAGTAGGACGGGTTGCTCCTCGCGGAGCACCCTCGAATCTACTTGAGAGCCTTCCGCCTCTCGTCGAGCTCCTTGGCGATCTCGTCGAGCGACTCGAGCGAGGTCTGTGCCCGCACCGCGAGCTTGCCCAGCTCCTTGCGCATGTCGTCGGTCGCCTTGTCGAGGGTGTCGCGCCAGCCTGAGATCTGATCCTGGGCCTTCGAGCCCGCATCACCGGAGATGTCGCGCAGCCGCGCCACGGCGGAGTCGATGCTGGAGCGCACGTCGCCTGTCGCCTTCTCGCCGGCGGCGCGCAGATCGTCGATCGCCTTCTGCACCTGATCCTTGACGCCACTGCTTTCGCTTGATTCCACCTTGGACCTCCTACTCGTGTTCTCCCGCAAAGTGCGGGATCAGCCTATACGGCGATCAGCTCCGAGGCGAGCCGGCCGAAGTCGAGTGATCCGCCCGTTGCATCGGCCAGCAACCCTTCCGCCTCGCGCCGCTGTCCCTGGGTCCAGAGCCCACGCAGCCATTCGCCGGCCTCGCCGTCCGCGAACCACCCCTCCCCGAAGCGCCCCACCAGCTCGCGGCGCCAATCGACCTCCAACGCCCAGGCTCTCAGGTAACAGGCGACGTAGAAGCTCGGATCGACGTCGGAGAGCCACGTCTCCCGGGGCCACGGCACGCCGATGCGCTCGGAGAGCAGCGCCGAGTATCGCTCCGGCATCGCCCGCAGGTCCACCCCGGGGCCGTGCAGCTCGACCTCGTAGGCGATCTTGGCCGAGTAGCGCCGCAGCATCATCAGCCGAGCGGCGCGGGCGTGCTCGATCGCGGCCTCCGCTTCGTCGGAGCCGAGGATGCTCTCCAGCCACTCGGGGCTGGCGGTCAGCCCCTCCATCAGGAAGGCGAACGATTCGGTGACCGCGTTATCGCCCAGGTGACGGAACTCGAATGCCAGGTCCGCATCGGTGCAGCCGTAGTGCTCGGCGTGACCGGCCTCGTGGAAGAGGGCGGCATAGTCCTCCCGGCCGCCGATCGGCGGCATCACCAGATAGACCTCCTCGGGCACTCGCGGCGTCGAGCAGAACGCGCGCGGGCTCTTGGTCGGCCGGGCCTCGGTGTCGAGGGTCACGTTTCGCTGAGCATCCAGGTCGATCCCCAGCCCGGAGAGCGTCCGTCGCAGCGCCGGGACCATCCGGTCGCCCGGGAAGATCTCGTCGAGGTGGGCCGCGCGGAAGAATCGGGCGAGGTCGGAGCGCCGCAGCTCGGCGAGCGGCGCCCCCACCGTGCGCTCGAGCTCCGGGTCGACCGTGCGCGCGTAGTCGGCCTCGGTCGCCCGGGTGAATTCCTCCAGGCGACCGGCGAGGGCCCTGAGATCCAGCTCGCGCACGTCCGAGTAGGCGTCGAGATAGGACGGCCAACCGAGGTCCGAGCAGGCCGCGTGTGTGCTCTCGAGAGCCTCGAGATGAAGCGGATTGAGCCGCTCGGCCAGCACGGCGGTGCGAGCCCCCTCGATCTCGGCCCGTCGGTCGGCGTCCGGCTCGTTCGCCTGGATCACCGGCGCCATCCGGTAGGCGATCCTCTCTCCGGCGACCTCGATCTCGAGGGAGGCCTCGAGATCGGCGACCCGGGTCTCGAGCTCGCGGGTGACCGAACCGAGGTGGCCATCGAGCGCGAACTGGTGCAGATAGCGCAGCCGCGTCGCCTCCTCATCAGTCGCGGCGGCCCTCGCCTCGCTGACCCGGTCGACGGCCTCACGCTCGAAGAGCCCCTCGTGCCGCTCGTAGATCGGCTCGATCGCGAGGTCGGGCTTGTGCCCGGCACCCTGCAGGTAGTACTCGCGGTCGATCTCCTCGAGGAAGACCTCCGCCTCCCGCCGGTATTCGTCGAGATCCCAGGTCAAGGCGGCTGCAACGATAGGCCGGAGATGACGGATCAGGCGATCGCCCAGCAGAGGCCGGCCCGCGGGGAGCTGCTCACGCTCGACGTCGAGTCCCTGGCCTACGGCGGCAAGGGCGTCGCCCGGCGGAACGGCTACGTCGTGTTCGTCGCCGGCGCGCTCCCCGGCGACCGCGTCACCGCCGAGGTCACCCGTGCCAAACGTGGATATGCGGAGGCCTCGACGAAGGAGATCCTGCGCGAGTCCGACGACCGCGTCCCGCCCCGCTGCGACCACGGCGGCGAGCCCTGCCCGGGCGCACCGTGGCAGGGCCTCGCCTACGAGGAGCAGCTGCGCCACAAGCAGACCCAGGTCGAGGATTCGCTGGTCAGGCTCGGCGGCCTGAGGGCTTCGAGCTCGAGCCGATCGAGCCGGCGGTCGAGCAGCTGGCGCTACCGCAACAAGCTCGAGTACTCCTTCGGCGAGCGCGACGGCGAGCTCGTCCTCGGCTTCCACGAGCGCGGGCGCTGGGACCTGATCGTCGACGCCGAGGACTGCCAGCTCGCCTCCGAGCGGAACAACGCGCGGCGCAACGAGCTCCGCGACTGGGCGGGGTCCGCAGGGCTGCCCGCCTACGACAAGCGGAGCCATCACGGCGTGCTGCGCAACCTGGTGATCCGCGAGGGCCGCCGCACCGGGCAGCTGCAGAGCCGCCTGGTCACCTCCCCGGCCGAGATCCCGAGGCCGCCGGTGGACCTGCACACGATCGTCGAGGGCACGGGCAGCGGCACCGACGGGCCCACCGGCGCGATCGGCGCCGAGTACCTCGAGGAGGAGCTCTGCGGGCTGCGCTTCCGGATCTCCCACCGCGCCTTCTTCCAGACCAACACGGAGATGGCCGAGCGCCTCTACGGCCTCGCCGCGGATCTGGCCGGGCTGACCGGATCCGAGCGCGTCTTCGACCTCTTCTGCGGAATCGGCACCCTCGGCCTCACCCTGGCGAAGGGCGCCGGCGAGGTCTGGGGCGTCGAGATCGTCCCGGACGCGATCGTGGACGCGGAGGAGAACGCCCGCCTCAACGAGATCGAGAACGCCCGCTTTCGGACAGGCGACGCCCGCAAGGAGATCCGGCCGCTGCTCGAGGAGGCCGGGCGGCCCGACGTCGTGGTCGTCGACCCGCCGCGCGCCGGGCTGTCGAAGAAGGTCGTCCGCCGCCTGATCGAGTGCGAGGCACCGCGCATCGTCTACGTCTCCTGCAACCCGACCACGCTCGCGCCCAACGCAGCTCAGCTCGCGGAGGCCGGCTATAGGCTGCGCCGCGTGAAGCCGGTCGACATGTTCCCCCAGACCCCGCACATCGAGTGCGTGGCGCTGCTGGAGAAGGCGTGAGCCGCGCATTCGGAGTCACCGCGGGTCTGGATCCGGAGATCGCCAGCCCGCTCGCCGGCCGCTGCCAGGAGCTCGGATACAGCTCGATGTGGTCGAACGACCACCCCGGAGCCAAGGGCCTCGAGACCCTGACCGCGTACGCAAAGGGCGCCGACCGGATCGACCTCGGGGTCGCGGTCATCGCCCTGGACCGCCAATCACCCGAAGAGATCGCGTCTGACATCGAGCGCCTTGGCATCGACAAGGATCGCCTCTGGCTCGGCCTCGGCGCCGGCTTCACCGAGAAGCCGTTGACCACGATGCGCGAGGCGCTCCCCGGTCTGCGCGAGGCGCTACCCGGCGTCCGGCTCGTGCTGGCGGCGATGGGGCCGAAGATGAGCGCCTTCGCCGGCGCCGAGTGGGATGGCGTCTTCTTCAACTGGATGACCCCGGAGTTCGCCGCCCAGACCCGTGAGCGGGTCGAGGAGGGCGCGAACGAGGCCGGCAGGGAGCCACCGCCGATCTTCGGCTACGTCCGCACGGCGGTGGGGGCCAACGCGGAGGGCCGCGTTGCCAAGGACGAGTCCTTCTACCGCGATCTGCACGCCGGGTACCGGAACCACTTCGACCGGCAGGCGGCGCCGGAGGGGACCGTGGGCGTCGCTGGCGAGAACGAGAGCGTCGTCCAGGCGGGACTCTCCCGCTACCGCGCCCTGGACGTGATCGTGGTCAGGGCCCTCGCCAGCGCGACGATCGAGGACATGAGCATGCTGGCGGAGGCGGCGGCCCCGGGGGACTGATCCAAGGGCCGGGCGGGACGGCTGGGGAAGCCGCCCCGCCCGGGGAATCGGCCCTAGTGACCCGACTCGGTGGCGACGTCCGCGGGAGCAGTGGCGCGGCGGCCGCGGAGGAGGGGAACCACCGTGATCGCAATGCCGACCACGGCGATCGCCAGCGAGGTCAGGATCGCCGGATGGAATCCGTCGAGCAGCGCCGCGGCACTCCCGGCGGGCGAGCTGGACGCGGCGGTGCCGGCGTCGATCACCGCCGTGGCGATGGCGAGTCCGATCGCCCCGCCGACCTGGAACGAGGTGTAGACGAGCCCGGAGGCAAGTCCCTGCTCCTCTGGCGCCACACCACCCGTCGCGGCCATGTTGAGCGGCCCGAAGGTGAGCGTGAAGCCGATCCCGGCCAGGATGAAGGTGGGCAGCATCCCGGTCAGGTAGTCCGTGTTCGCCCCGATGTTCATGAACAGCACGTACGAGGCCGCCAGGCTGGTGAGGCCCAGCGCGATCGGCACGGTCGTTCCGAACCGGTTGACCAGGCGCCCGATGTTCGGCGACCCCGTCGCGACGATGAGCCCTGTGGGCAGGAAGGCCAGGGCCATCTCGACCGCCGACCAGTCCCTCAGGTCCTGCATGTACAGCGTGCCCATGAACTGGAACCCGAACCAGCTGCCCAGCAGCGCCATTGCGCCGAAGTTGGCCCGCCGTAGCTGCGGCGAGCGCAGGATGCCCAGGCGAACCAGGGGATTCGAGCTGTGCTGCTCGATCAGGACGAACGCGCTGAGCAGCGCGGCAACGCCCACGAAGGAGAGCAGCGTGCGCGCCGATCCCCAGCCGACGTCCGGCGCCTCGACCACGGTGTAGACGAGGGCCAGCATCGTCGCCGCCAGGGTCGCCGTCCCCGCGAAGTCGAGCTTGCGGAGCGAGAATCCCGCCCCCTCATCGCGATCGAGGTAGCGCGGCAGCAGGAACAGGATGCCCGCCGCGATCGGCACCGGCATGAAGAACGTCCACCGCCAGCCGAGCTCGGTCAGCAGCCCGCCGAAGATCAGGCCGGCCGACCATCCGCTCGCGCCCGTCGCCGTGTACACGCTGAGGGCCTTGTTGCGTGCCGGCCCCTCGGCGAACTTCGTGGTGATGATCGATAGCCCGGCCGGCGCCGTGAAGGCCGCCGACGCGCCCTTGATGAACCTGGTCGCGATCAGGGTCGTTCCGTCGTTGGCGATGCCGCCGATGAACGACGCGACCACGAAGACGGCCAGGCCGGCGAGCAGCACCTTGCGGCGGCCGATCAGGTCCGCCGCGCGACCGCCAAGCAACAGCAGCCCTCCATAGCCGAGGACGTAGCCGCTCACGATCCACTGCAGCGAGCTGGGCTCCAGGTCGAGCTCGTGGCCGATGTTCGGCAGCGCGACCGCGACCATGGAGACATCCATCCCGTCCAGGAAGAGGACGCCGCAGAGGAGCAGCAGGAGTCCCCAGAGGCGGGAATCGAATCGAGTTGCCGGTGAAGTCTGTGTCGCTTGCTCCATCTGTTCCTCCCAACGAGGCCGGGGTCGAGATCTGTGAGGCGGGTAGTATATGCATACGCATGCAATGTGTCAACAGAAACTGCGCAAGCAACTTTTGCTATAATGCGCGCCCACAGGGGGCAGGAGAAGCGAGGCGAAATGCCTTCCACAGCAGCAGAGAGAGACCAGCTTCTAGATCGATGGAGTGAGCTCGAGACCGAGCACGCTCGTGTGCGCGAGGCAATGGAGCACGCCCTGCAACGCGAGCACCGGCTCTCGCTGAGCGAGTACGAGGTGCTTCGCCGCCTCGCGGAGTCCCCAGAGGGGCACCGGCGCATCCAGGAGCTCGCGGAGGAGATCCACCTCAGCCAGAGCGCCCTTTCCCGCCTCGTGCAGCGCCTCGAGGACGACGGCTATGTCTGCCGGAACGTCTGCGACCACGACCGGCGCGGCGTCTTCGCCTGCGTCACCGACGCAGGCCGCAAGGCCCAGTCGGAGGCGCACCCGACCCAGGTCTCGGTCCTCGCCGAGACACTGGGCGACACTGCCTGAGCCGCCCGCGCCATACTGCCGGCGTGTCCGGGGTGAGGAGAGCCGGGGCCATGGCCGCCGCGACGGCGCTCGTCGCCGTCCTCTGCTCCGTGGCGCAGGCGGCACCAACCGCTCCTCTCGGCCACTCGGGGCGCTGGATCATCGACGCCAGGGGCCGGGTCGTGATCGTGCACGGCGTCAACATGGTCAACAAGAGGCCGCCCTACTCCCCTGCGGCCACCGGCTTCGGTGACGACGACGCGGCGTTCCTCCAGCGAAACGGCTTCGACGCCGTCCGGCTCGGCCTGATCTACAAGGGAGTCGAGCCCAACCCGGGCGCCTACGACGACGGCTACCTCAACCAGATCGCGCAGACCGAGGCCGACCTCGCTCGCCACGGTGTCTTCAGCCAGCTCGACTTCCACCAGGATCTCTACAACGAGCGCTTCCAGGGCGAGGGCTGGCCGGACTGGGCCGTTCAGGACGACGGCCTGCCCAATCCGCAGCTCGGCTTTCCCACCAACTACTTCGGTAACCCGGCGCTGATCCGCGCCTTCGACCACTTCTGGGCGAACGATCCGGGGCCGGGCGGAGTGGGCCTCCAGGACCGCTACGCGGCGGCCTGGGGACACGTCGCGGCCCGCTTTGCCTCGGCCGGGCACACCCTGGGCTTCGACCTGATGAACGAGCCCTGGCCCGGGACGCCGTTTGCGACGTGTCTCGTGCTGACCGGCTGCCCGGCGTTCGACACCGGGACCCTGGAGCCGTTCTACCGGCGGGTTTTCGCCCAAATTCGAAGGGTCGAGCCCCAGAAGCTCATCTGGTACGAGCCCAACGTGCTCTTCAACTTCGGCGCCGCCACCAACCTCCCGAGCCTCGGCGACCGCTCTGCCGGGTTCACCTTCCACCTCTACTGCACGCTCGGACTGACGATCCCCGCCTACAAGGGGCAGGGCTGCGACCTGCTCAACGAGCACGTCCTCGCGAACGCCGACAAGCAGGCCCAGGCGACGGGAGACGCACTGATGCTGAGCGAGTTCGGCGCCACCGATGACCTGAGCACGATCGGCCAGGACGTGAGGCAGGCCGACCAGCACATGGTCTCGTGGGCGTACTGGCACTACTGCGAGTGCCTGGACCCGACGACGACCGGCTCCGGGACCCAGGCGATCGTGATCGATCCCAACCGGCCTCCAACCGGGGACAACGTCAAGCAGGCGAAGCTGGACGTGCTCTCAGAGCCCTATCCGCAGCTGATCGCCGGCACGCCGAACAGCTACGGGTTCGACCCCGCCTCCGGCCGGTTCCAGCTCTCCTACTCGACGAAGGGGCCGACCGGCCGGAACTTCGCCCGGCGCCGCAAGAAGCGCGCCAAGCACAAGCACTCCCCGGGAGCGAGGAAGTCACGCCAGACCCAGATCTTCCTCGGCCACGAGCACTATCCGGCGGGCTACCGGGTCTCGGTCGAGGGCGGCGGGATCGCCTCGAAGCCGGGGGCGAGCCTGCTCAAGGTGATGGCGTGCCCGCGGCGGCGGAGCGTCACGGTCAAGGTGAGTCGGCCCTCCGCCGGATCCCGCAGCCATGGCGACTGCCGGGTGACCCGCCACCGCAAGCGGCGGCGCTAGACCTCAGGCTCCTCCTCCGCCTCCACCGGAACGACCTCGGCGGCGCAGGTCGTGCAGAGCACGAGACCGCTCGGCGGGCCCTCCGTCAGAGCGGTGTTCTTCTCCGCATCGGTCAGCTTGGCGCCGCAGTTCTGACAGCGGTCCGGCAGCTGCTCGATGGTGCGTTCCTCGAGCTCCATGCGTTGAAGGCTAGTACGGCGGCAGCCGGTCGTACCACTCGCCGAGCACCCTGAACGCCGACCAGAAGCGCTGCTTCGCGTCCTCGGTGTCGAGTGAGTCGTCGATGTCCGGCACGTAGAGCGCATCGATGGTCGGGGTGAGACGCTGGATCTCCCCCTCGACCGGCTCGACGGGGTCGGAGAGCGGCAGCTCGAGGTCGTTGAGCACGTCGAGCGCCTCGTCGCCCATGATCACCACGATCCGGGGCTGGACGATCGCGATCTCCTCCGCCACCCTCGCGACGCAGGCATCCGATGCGTGCGTCGGGTCGGTGAGCGGGCACTTCACGCAGAGCGTCCCGAAGACGACGATCGGATCGATGGAGAGCCGCTTGAAGCTCTTCATCAGGGCATTGCCGGCCCGACCGTAGAACGCGACCCCCTCCTCGATCTCCGAGGCCGTGGCCGAGCGCTTCAGCATCAGGATGTCCGCCTGGGGATGGCCGGAGCCCTGGACCGGCATCACGTTTCCCCGGGGGCAGTCCTGGCAGGCGGAGAGCTCCCTGCCCAGATCGTTCAGCTCCCGGATCGCGCGCTCGAGGTACTTCTCGCGGATCTCGTCGTCGGTTATGGATGACACGGCGCCTTGCCTCTTCTTCGGCCCCGGCCCGGCCCCTTGCGGGTGCATCAACTCTTGCTGGCGCTGCGACGGCGCGGCTTGCGACGACCGTCACGTTCAGCCAGGGATCTGCCTCCCCGTCCGCCCGTGGTTTGCAAGAACTTGAGCGCCTGGACGTAGACGAGGTTCTTGTGCTTGCGGACGATGTCGGCCTCCCGCATGGATTCGAGGAACTCCTGAGGCCCGTCGAAATCCCGCAGCCGGATCTTCACGCTGCCCAGGCCCTGGGCGACATGGCTGTCAGAGCCGGCCCCCGGGACGATCGAGTACTTGCGGGCGAAGCGGACGGCCTCCTCGTTGAATGCGGAGAACGCAACCCGTGGGTTGAACACCTCGAGGATGTCGATCTCGTCGACGATCTCCAGCAGGTGCTCGTAGTCGGGCACCGAGTGGAGCCGGTCGAACGGATGTGGGACGTAGACGAGCCCTCCCTGGCGGCGAATCTCGGCGATCGTCTCGGCCATCGACATGCCGCGCTCGATCCGCTCGTTGAGGAAGAGGCCGATCACCTCCCCCTCGTGGGCGGTCTTCACCTCCTCCGCCAGGATCACCTTGATCCCGCCGATTCGGTTCGCGATCTCCTGCGCCTCAAGAGCCCCGGAGATCTCGTTGTGGTCGGTGATCGCGATTGCGCCGAGCCCCCGCTCCTTGGCGGTCTCGAGCAGCAGCTCCGCGGGCGTCGCGCAGTCCGGTGAGTGGTCGGTGTGCATGTGGAGGTCGCACTGGATGTGGTCGCGCTCTTGCAGCCGCCTTCGGATCTCGGGGTTCCCCTCCGGGTCATGGCGCCGACCCGCCAGACGCCTGTAGACCGCCTCGACCTCGTCGGTGACCTCGGCCCACGGCCGTGCCTCGCCGCAGTCCCGCGCCGCCGCGCGGAGCTGCTCCCGCAGGGACGCATCGCGGCAGAGCCGTTCGAGCTGGGCGGCCAGCGTGAGCACGTCACCGAGCGGGAAGAGCAGGCCGCGCTCGCCCTCCCCGACCAGCTCGCGATAGAGCTCGAGGTCGGAGACGACCGGGACGGCACCGGCGGCGAACGCCTTGCGAACCACCCCGGGAGCGGCCCGCACCCCGCCCGACGCGAGGCAGGCGATGTCCGCGCCTGCGAGGAACTCGGCGGGTTCGCCGTCGCGCGGGCGCACCACGCGAAGCCTCTCCCGCAGGCGCTTGCTGACCCGAGCCAGCGGGTCGGTGGGCCCGTCGAACCAGATCACGCCCTCCCAGTCGAGATCGTCCGGGAGCTTGCGGAGCGCCCGAAGCAGCAGCCGGAGAGCACCGCGCTCCTCCTCTGCGCAATGCACGATGCGCACCCGCCCGGCAGGCGGCGGCTCGAGCGCCGGCTCGGCGACGTCGGCGCCGGGTCGGATCAGCTCGTACTGGCCCGGAAAGAAGCGCTGCAGAAGCTCCCCGGTCGCCTCGTTGCCGGCGGTTCGCTCGTCGATCCGCCCGAAGAAGACCTCCACCAGCATGCGCGCCACCTGCGTGGACAGGACGCGCTCCACGGGCTCGTGGAAGGTCGCGACGTTGAGCGACTGCGAGTGTCGCAACGCAGCCGAGCCGGTGCTGGGGGCAAAGGGCTCGTGGACGTGCACAAGGTCGAGCGGGACGGCGCCGAGGAGGCGCTCCATGGCTCCACTGATGTCCAGCGGAAGCGGCGCCGGCCGACGCCGGGGGCCGCTCGGCAGCGGAATGCTCTGGCCGATCGCGAGCACCCGCGGGTTCTCCCCCCTCAATACGGCGCCGGGGGTTCTCCCGGCCTCGCGAATCAGCCGGCGACTCTCGCGAATCGCCGTCCTCGACTCGGATGGGGCCACGACCAGAACCCGATGCCCCCGTCGTGCAAGCTCCTCGGAGGTGCGGCGGACGAACTCGTTGATCTCATGCCGGCTCTCCCAGGGATGGGGACTGACCTGAGCGATGGATAGCGAGTCGGCGCCCACGCCGCGAGCATAGGGAAGCAGAGCAGTGAACTCAGGGCCGGCCGTGACGCCGCCGTGCGAGGCTGCGTCCACAGCAGCGAGCAGTAGGCGGCGGCTACGGCCGTCCGCATCCCGGTGCTACTTGGCCTTCGCCTTTGGACTTCTTGCCCTTCTTGCCCTTTGCGCTATCGGCGGGCAGCCCACGCTGCCGGGCGTACTTGGCGATGAACTCCTCGGTCTGCTCCCGCGCCAGCGAGTCCGGCCGCTGGTTGTGCGGCGACTTCATCAGATAGCTCGAGGGACCATCGAGCTGGCCCTTGAGCCCATTGTTCAGCGCCAACTTGACGATCCGCACTGCGTCGATGACGATGCCGGCGGAGTTCGGCGAGTCCCAGACCTCGAGCTTGAGCTCGAGGTTGAGAGGCACGTCTCCGAACGCCTTGCCCTCGACCCTGATGTGCGCCCACTTGCGGTCGGTCAGCCACGGCACGTAGTCCGAGGGACCGACGTGGACGTTCTCGGGGGCCAGCTCGTGATCCATGATCGAGGTGACCGCATTGGTCTTCGAGATCTTCTTCGACTCGAGCCGCTCGCGTTCGAGCATGTTGTAGAAGTCCATGTTGCCGCCGACGTTGAGCTGGCTGGTGCGCTCCATGCTCACGCCGCGATCGGCGAACAGCCTCGCCAGCTGGCGGTGGACGATCGTGGCGCCGACCTGGGACTTGATGTCGTCTCCGATGATCGGCAGGCCCGCCTCCTCGAAGCGCTTGTCCCAGTAGTCCTCGCGGGCGATGAAGACCGGCAGGCAGTTGACGAAGCCGACACCCGCGGCCAGGGCCTGCTCGACGTACCACTTGGTCGCCTGCTCGGAGCCGACCGGCAGGTAACAGACGAGGACATCCGTCTGCGTGTCCTGCAGGATCCCGACGATGTCGGCGGTCTGGCCCGGGGCCTTGGTGATCTTCTCCTTCAGGTACTTCCCGAGACCGTCATGGGTCATCCCGCGATGGACCTTGACCCCGAGCTTCGGGACGTCGGAGAACTTGTAGGTGTTGTTCTGCCCGGAGAAGATCGCCTTGGAGAGATCCTTCCCGACCTTGTCCGCATCGATGTCGAAGGCGGCGGTGAACTCGATGTCGCGGACGTGGTAGCCGCCAAGGTCCACGTGCATCAGGCCCGGAACACGCTCTGCGGGATCGGCGTTCTTGTAGTACTCGACGCCCTGCACGAAAGAGCTCGCGCAGTTGCCGACACCGACTATCGCGACGCGGACCTGCTCGTCACGAGCGCCGTTGCGCCGGGCGCCGTTCGCTCTTCCATTCACGGTGCTCATCTCTGAAAGACCCTCCTAGATATGAAGACTCAGCTTTGAAAGCACACTCGCGCTTCTGCCTGGTTACACGTCGTCGGCCGGAACCGCGTGCTCGACGGGCGCCTGCTGCACTTCCGCGCCACGCTCGTTGAGCGCGTTCCTCACGTGCCATACGCGCTGCACCACGGTGATTGCCGTCAGCGCCGCCATAGCGTAGATCGCCGGGGCCAGAAGGTCTGCATCGAATAGTCCGGCGCCCTTCGCGAAGACGAGGCCAATCGAGAGTATGACTACCCGGACGGGACGCGTGGCCACTCCCACCTTGCACTCCACGCCGAGCGCCTCCGCCCGTGCCCGGGTGTAGGACACCATCAGCGAGCCGAGCACGACGACCACGCACATCGCCGCGGCGAACTCGTCGCCGCTGAGCGCAAACCGGTACGCCACGGCGGTCAGCACGATGCCCTCCTCCACCCTGTCCAGGGTGGAGTCGAGGAACGCTCCGAACAGCGTCCCCTTGCCGGACGCGCGCGCGTAGCGCCCGTCGAGGGTGTCCATTACCGAGCCGATGATGAAGGCGACGCCGCCGAGGAAGTAGAGCCCCTGCCAGACCAGTACGGCGGCGGCGAGATTGCCGACCAGGCCCACCATCGAGATCGCGTTCGGGGTGAGGCGGGACTCGATCAGGCGGTTGCGGACCGCGGCCGAGAACTCCACGGGCTAGGCGGGAGCCGCTTCTGGCTCGGGCTGTGGCTCCAGCTCTCCCGCTGAGGCTCTCCCCGTGCGCGGTGCGAACGACCAGTCGGGGTTGACCCGGCCGAGCAGGACGGCAACGCCGATCGCCAGGGCCGCCGTCGCCAGACCCAGGACCGCGTCCAGCCAGAAGTGATTTCCGCTGGCCATCACCACGAAGGTCATCAGCAGTGGATAGGCGAAGAGCAGCACCCGCAGGGCCGGCCGGCGAACCAGCATCGCCAGCGACCACGCCAGGATCACCGAGAGCCCGACGTGCATCGACGGCACGGCGGCGAATGGGTTGAAGAGGGCGTCGCCCGGGTGAGAGAGGAGCGGGTTGTTGCCGGTGACGGAGCTCGACGGATCGAGGCCCAGCTCCGGCAGGAAGCGCGGCGGCGCGGTCGGGAAGAGCGCGTAGCCGATCACGGAAATGGCCATCGCCGCGAAGACGGCGTTGCGGACGAAGCCGAAGCTCTGCCTGTATCCGAAGTAGAGGATCGCCAGCATCAGGCAGCTCCCCTTGAAGTGGAGATTCGCGTACCCCCAGCGTGCGACCTCGGCCGGCCAACCGGTGCTGATCGCCCAGTGCTGGATGCCTGGCTCGATCAGCAGGCCGACGGACCGCTCCGCGCTGACCAGGTCACGGGCGTGGGAGAACGAGAGCCCCATGCCGGGGTCGACGGCGCCCCGCGCGTGACGCCACGCCCAATACGCTGCGGCGAGGAGGAAGAGCTGGAGCAGGAGGTCGAGCGGCCCGCGGGGCAGCAACCTCCCACGCAGCCCATGGAGCCGGGCGGCGGTCAACGGGAACTGCCCATGCGCGCGATACGGGCGGCGCGGCCCGCCGTGGACTGCGCCGAGCCGTACTGGATCACCGGCTCCTGGTGGCAGCGCGGGCCCGAGCTGACGGCGCGCCACGGCGTGAAGTCAATGCCGACCCGGAAGCGGCCAGGGGTGGTGACGTCGATCATCGTGTAGCCGCCCGGCGCCTGCTCGACGCATCCGGTCCCCTGCTCGATCGCCCAGTACGGCGTCCAGTGCACCCTGACCAGAACGGTGCCCGGCGCGCTCGCGTCGACGACGAAGCCCTGCGGGGTCAGCTTGACCATCTTCCCCCCGATCGCAAGCGGCGATGGGTTGCGCACCTTGTAGACGGTCCAGTTATCGCTATGGAACACGCGCTCCAGGTACCGGGGCGGCCCCCGCTTCAGCATCCGCTTCTCGCCCTTCGCCGCGTAGTCGAGTGGGGCATGGGGCACAGCCACGTAGCCGACACCGAGGTCGTCGAGCCAGCTTCGGTACTGCGTCCCGGTCAGGGGAGCCGATTGGTAGAAGAGCGGATTGAGCTTGCGATCGAGCTGGCGCTCCCAGCCCCGGGCGATGTAGATCCCATTGGGGACATAGGCGGACTCCCAGTGGTGAGCCTCGGGCAGCACCTCGACCCTCTGGGAATCTCGGTGGGGCTGCCCGCGCAGGAAGTCGACCAGCGGCGCGTAGTAGCCCGCGCTCACCGAGGGCTGGGCGCTCACCTCCTCGAGATCCCGCACCACCGGCGACCATTGCCAGTAGATCAGCACCGGGATCAACAGGACCAGGGCGAACCTCTGGCGGCGCCACAGGCCGAAGGCCAGAACGGGGCCAAGCAGCAGGGATCCCATTCGGGTCGCGTTCCCGCCCATCGGGGTGTTGATCAGGAAGGCCGCGGTCAGCGCTGCGCCATAGGCGGCGACGCCGTATCGGAGCAGGCGCTCCTCCGGCGGCAGCGCCACGAAGACGGCGATCGCGACGAGGATCGCGGGCTCGAAGCTGGAGAAGTCGAACGGCTCGGTACCGCCCTCTGGGAAGGCGGCGGAGATCAGCAGGGCGATGCCGACCGCGACCACAGCGAGCTCGAGTCCCCTGCGGCTCCGCTCCGCGATCGCGAAGGCGACCACGCCGCAGGCGAGGAAGAGGGCGGCGACGGGACTGGCGAGAGGCGTCAGCGCCGCGAACATGATCGCCAGGACGCGGTGCCCCCTCTGCATCGAGAGGACCGCGCCCAGCGCCACGGCGACGCCGAGGGCGAAGGTGAGCCGTCCCGTGAACAGGCTGATCGAGGTGGCCGTCGCGAACCAGATGACGCCGAGTCGCGCGCGGTCCCCGAAGCGCCCGTAGGCGATCCCCGAGAAGAGCAGCGCCGCGACGATCGCCGCGATCACCCCGACCAGCCGGGGCCCGATCAGGGCGCTGAGCAGCGGCAGGAGAATCCCGTAGCCCGGCAGGTGATGGCCCCCGAACCAGAAGTTGTCCCAGGTGACGATTCCGTCGTGGGTGAAGAGGCCCGAGCGAAATACCTGGGCGGCGTGGTCGGCGCTGTCGGGCTGGATGATCAGGTAGGCGGCGCCGAGGGCAGCCGCCACCAATCCCGGCTCGCCATAGCGACGGAGCGCGTCTCGCGCGCTCAAGCTGTGGCTGGCCGCCAGGACCAGACGGCGGGCCGGACGCGGGCCAGAACCTGCAGAGCGGTGACGGCCGAAAGCGCCGCGACCAGCAGGCCGAACGCTCCGTCAACCCAGAAGTGGTTCGCGGTGACGATCACCACCCAGAAGACGAGCACCGGGTAGGCGGCCCAGGCGATGCGGGTGATCCTGTGCCTCGAGATCAACACTCCGGTCACCCCGATCATCGTGGAGAAGGCGACGTGCATGCTCGGGATCGCCGCGTAGGGGTTGATGAAGAGCTTGACGAGGCCGGAATCGTGGTTGACCTGGGCGTAGTCGGTGATCGTGTCGGTGAACTCATGGAACATCCGCGGGGGCGCGGTCGGCAGCAGCGCGTAGCCGATCACCGCCAGCCCCATAGCAACCATGAACATGTTGCGGACGAAGTAAAAATTCTGGTTCCTGAACAGGTAGAGCCAGACCAGGAACGCGGTCGTCACCACGAAGTGGCTGTTCAAGTACATGTAGTTCGCGAAGTCGATGGTCCACCTGTGGTTGATGAAGATCGACTGCAGGCCCGGCTCGAAGAAGGTGTGGAGGCTCTTCTCGAAGTCGATCACGTTCTGGCCGTTCGTGATCGCATGCGCTCGCTGGCCGTCCGCGACACCGCGGACGGCTTCGTAGCAGAGCTCGGCGACCACGAAGAGACTGAGCTGGCGGGCCGCGTCCCCGTATCCCTGTGGAAGCCAATTGCCGATTCTGTCGATCAGGGCACGCATAAGCCGGGAATTCTAGTCACCACGTGGTAACACCTTCGTCACGGGGTGGGGAAATCTTCGTCGGTTGCGAGAAACCGGATCACGCGGTCGACCACCTCGGGCGAATCGATCCAGGGCCAGTGCCCGGCATCGGCGAGCTCGACCAGCTCCGAGTTGGGCAACCGAGCCGCGTATGCGGCGCCGAAACGTCCCGGGATGTACCGATCGCGCATCCCCCAGACGACCAGCGCCGGCGCCGTGATCGTCTCGAGGCGCGCGCCCGCCGCGGCCAAGCGATCGGGCGAAGCGGAGCGATAGAGCCTGAGGATCGCGTCGAAGGTCCGCCTGTCCAGGTGATCCCAGACCATGTCGATGAAGGCGGGGTCGTGCCGGCTCCAGTCGCCGCGGGACTCGCGCAGCCCGAGGTCGAGCAGCCGGCGCGTCCAGATCCGGTTGGACAGCTCGCCCAGCCGGGGCGTCCGCCAGACCCGGGCGGTCCTGTGCCAGCGGTAGCCGGGCAACAGCGCGACGGCGTTCAGCAGGACGAGCCGCCTGACTCGCTCAGGCTCCTCCTGCGCGCCGATCAGACAGACCGCTCCCCAGTCGTGCACGACGAGGGAGTGATCCTCGACCGCCATCCGCTGGAGAAACCGATTGGTGAACCTCGCGAGCCCGTCCATCGAGTAGTCGAACTCGGCCGGGGAGGGGCGAGCTGAGCGGCCCCATCCCGGCAGGTCGAGCGCCAGGGCCGGGCCCCTGATGCGCTCGAGAAACGGCTGCCAGTCCTCGGAGTGGGTCGGGTTCCCGTGTACGAACACGGTCGGAGGCCCGACGCCATGAACCCTGCGGAAGAAGGTGGAGACGCCGTCGACCATCACGGTGCCGGTCTCGATCGCGGCCACGGTGGGCGCGGACACTAGTGCGAGGGTGCGCCGGAGGCGCAACCCGTTTAATGGTGGCGTGCCACTCCCCAGCAAGGTCGTACTCGCCGACGGCAACACAGCGACGCTCCCTCCCGGGAAACCACCGAGGATTCCGAAGCGCGATCCGGATTGGCGGCGGCCCTCGCGCCGGCGCGTGCTCGCGATTCGCGATCGCCTTCGTCAGCTCTACGGACAGCCGGTCAACGAGCCGCACGGGCACCCGATCGCCGAGTTGGTTCGGACGGTGCTCTCTCAGAACACGAACGACCGCAACCGCGACCTTGCGTACGCCCGTCTGCGAGAGCGGTTCCCGACCTGGGAGGAGGTCCGCGACGCGCCGACCGAGGAGGTCGAGGCGGCCCTCAAGCCCGGCGGACTGAGCGCCACGAAGGCCCCGCGGATCCAGGAGATCCTCGGCCTGCTCGACGACCATCCCGACCTCGACTGGCTCGCGGAGGCGCCCCGCGACCAGGCGCTCGAGTTCCTCACCGGCCTGCCGGGGGTCGGGCGAAAGACGGCTGCCTGCGTGCTGATCTTCGCCTTCGGCCGGCCGGAGATCCCGGTGGACACCCACGTGCACCGGGTCGGAGGCCGGCTCGGGCTGTTCAGGCTCGGTGCCCCGTTCGAGGAGGCGCACGACGAGATGCTCGCCATCACCCCGCCCGAGGACGCCTACGAGCTCCACGTCAACCTGATCCAGCACGGCCGGGCGATCTGCCGCCCCCGGCCTCGGTGCGGTGAGTGCGGCCTGCGCCGGATGTGCCCGTACTACCGGGCCAACAGGACCAATATGCTGCCCCGCGCGAAATGAAGCGGAGCACCTTCGTCATGTTCGGGCTCGTCGTCCTGCTTCTCGGAGTCGGCGTACCCGCCTGGGCCATCACTCACGAGGGCTCGCAAAGCGCCTCCCCGGAGGAGGTGTCCTCGAGCCTGCAGCCCGGCAAGGACCTGTTCGTCACCAACTGCGGCGCCTGCCACACGCTGGCCAAGGCCGGCACCGACGGCGTGATCGGGCCGAACCTGGATGACCTGCTCGCTCCCCCCAGTGCAAGCGCCCCGAATCCCTCGACGATCAAGCCCCGGGTGCTGAGCGCGATCAACAACGGCGTCGCCGGGCGGATGCCGAAGGGGGTCCTCACCGGCCAGCAGGCCGACGAGGTCGCCACCTTCGTCTCGCAGGTCGCGGGACAGGGTCCCTAGCCGTACCGATTACTGCGGCTAATTGCGGTTTCCCCCGCAACTCTGGCTGAAATAACGTTGTTAGCAGCAGTGAGAGAGGACTCGAGGGGACCGCACGCACCGATGCGTGGCAACAGGCCCCTCTGAGAAAGGAGTTCTGTTGAGTCACGCACATCAGTTCCCGGGCAAGCGGGGGCGAATGGGTATTGCGATGGTCCTTGGGCTGGTACTGGTCCTCGGCCTGACGCTTCTCCCAGGCGCCGCCGATGCCAAGGGCAAGGGCAAGAAAGTCGGTCATCAGCTCAACGTGATGACCCGCAATCTTTATCTGGGCGCGGACCTCAGCCCTGCGCTGCAGGCCACGACCATCGGTGGAGCCGTCGACGCCGGCAAGGTGATCGAGGACCAGGTGCACGCGACCAAGTTCCCGTCGGTTCGCGCTGCGCTTCTGGCGAAGGAGATCAAGAAGCAGAGGCCGGATGTCGTTGGTCTCCAGGAGGGCGCCTGGTGGCGGACCGGCCCCTATGACCTCGGTGCAGTGACGTCGGGGCCGAAGGCAACCCAGACTGACCCGCTGGGCGGCGATTTCCTCACTGACCTGCTGACCCAGCTGAACAAGGGCAACGGAAAGAAGGGCAAGAAGGGTTCGGCCAGCGCCGCCAAAAAGAAGAAGAAGAGCGGCGCGCTGAAGTACAGGATCGCGGTCCAGAAGACCGAGTTCGACTTTGAGCTTCCGGTCAACAACGGATCCGGTGGGCTCGGGGTTTGCCCCAGCCAATGCCACAACGAGCGCCTGACCATGCGTGATGCGATTTTGGTCCGCAAGGGCGTCAAGACCAGCAACGCGACGAGCGGCACGTTCAAGACGCTGCTTCGCGTCAAGGTCGGTGGCGCCCTCAACGTCGACGTTACTCGCGGCTGGGCCGCGATCGACGTGAAGCTGCATGGCCGCAAGGTGCATGTGGTGGACAGCCACCTGGAGGCATTTGACAGCGGGGCCAGCAACACGGGCAGCGACGGTAAGACCTACCCGAAGGGTGGGATCCGTGAGGCCCAGGCCAAGGAGTTGGTTGGCCCGGGCGGCCCGGCGAGCTCATCCAAGCTGCCGACGCTGCTGATCGGGGACTTCAACTCCGATTTCCCCGTCCACGGCGACCAGGTGTTCCCGGGTGACGCACTCGCCTACCAGGCGCTGCTCGCCGGGGGGTTCAGCGAGAGGGCGCTCACGCCTCCTCCGTTCGGCTGCTGCATCCAGGACTCGAACCTGGCGAACCCGAGCACCGCAGGGATCACCCATCGGGTTGACCACATCATGTCCAACAGCAAGAAGATCAAGTTCAAGAAGGGTGGCCTGACGACGACCTACGCGAACGGCCTGTGGTCTTCCGACCACTTCGGCGTGGCGAGTCAGCTGCTGATCAAGTAGATGCGAGGGTGCGCCTAAGCGCAACCCGTTTGACGGCGAAGCGAAGCTCGCCACCGAGGGCCCCCGCGCGAGCGGGGGCCCTCTTCTTTTCCGGCCGGGGTTTACATCCAGGCATATATCTGCCACAATGCCACTCAGATTTCTTAATCCAAGCTTTGGAGGAATGACAGTGGCAAAGACAATAGGCATCGACCTGGGCACGACCAACTCGTGCGTGGCGGTGATGGAGGGCGGTGAGCCCACCGTCTTGGAGAACGCGGAGGGCGGCCGCACCACTCCCTCCGTCGTCGCCTTCACCGACTCGGACGAGCGGCTCGTTGGCACCGTCGCCAAGCGCCAGGCCGTGATGAATCCCGAGAACACCATCTTCTCGATCAAGCGCTTCATGGGCCGCAAGGAGGCCGAGGTCAAGGAGGAGGAGACCATCGTTCCGTACAAGGTGGTCGCCGGCCCCAACGGGGACGTCCGCGTCGACGCGGGCGGCAAGCAGTATTCGCCCCCGGAGATCTCGGCGATGATCCTGCAGAAGCTCAAGTCCGACGCCGAGGCAAAGCTCGGCGAGCCGGTCGACTCGGCGGTGATCACCGTCCCGGCCTACTTCAACGACGATCAGCGGCAGGCCACCAAGGACGCCGGCAAGATCGCGGGCCTCGACGTCAAGCGGATCATCAACGAGCCGACGGCGGCGTCCCTGGCCTACGGGCTCGACAAGGAGTCCGACCAGACGATCCTCGTCTTCGACCTGGGGGGCGGCACCTTCGACGTCTCCGTGCTGGAGATCGGCGACGGCGTCTTCGAGGTCAAGTCGACCGCCGGTGACAACCACCTGGGCGGCGACAACTGGGACAAGGCGATCGTCGAGTGGCTGGTCGCCGAGTTCAAGCGCGACCAGGGCGTCGACCTGTCCGCCGACAAGAACTCCCTGCAGCGCCTCTACGAGGCCGCGGAGAAGGCGAAGATCGAGCTCTCCACCACGCAGGAGACGCAGATCAACCTGCCGTTCATCACCGCGACCGACGCGGGCCCGAAGCACCTCGACATCAAGCTGACCCGAGCGAAGCTCTCCGAGCTGACCTCGGCTCTGCTCGATCGGATCGTCGGCCCCGTGAAGCAGGCGCTCGCCGACGCCGGCACCGAGATCGATCACGTCGTCCTGGTGGGCGGCATGACCCGCATGCCCTCGGTCCAGGAGAAGGTCAAGGAGCTGACCGGCAAGGACCCGCACAAGGGCGTCAACCCCGACGAGGTCGTCGCGATCGGCGCGGCGATCCAGGCCGGCGTCCTGGGCGGCGAGGTCAAGGACGTGCTGCTGCTCGACGTAACCCCGCTCACCCTCGGCATCGAGACCAAGGGCGGCGTGATGACGAAGCTGATCGAGCGCAACACGACGATCCCGACGAAGAAGTCGGAGATCTTCTCGACGGCGGAGGACAACCAGCCCTCGGTCGAGGTCCACGTGCTCCAGGGCGAGCGCGAGATGGCATCCGGCAACAAGAGCCTGGGCAAGTTCCAGCTCACCGGCATCCCGCCCGCGCCGAGGGGTATGCCTCAGATCGAGGTCACCTTCGACATCGACGCGAACGGCATTCTCAACGTCTCCGCCAAGGATCTCGGCACCGGCAAGGAGCAGAAGATCGAGATCAAGGGCGGCTCCGGCCTCGACGAGACAGAGGTCGAGCAGATGATCAAGGATGCCGAGTCGCACGCCGACGAGGACCGGAAGCAGCGCGAGCTGGCCGAGGCCCGCAACGTCGCCGAGAACGCCGCCTACCAGGCGGAGAAGCAGCTCTCGGAGCTGGGCGACAAGGTCGATCAGTCCTCGAAGGAGGAGATCGAGGCAGCCATCAAGGACGTCCGCGACTCGCTGACCTCCGAGGACGCGGGCGAGATCCGCTCGAAGTCCGACGCGCTGCAGGCCGCCTTCCAGAAGGTCTCGGAGCAGCTCTACTCGCAGGCCGCTGAGGAGCAGGCGGCAGCCTCCGGCGACGGCGCCTCGCAGAACGGCGCCGGCGACGACGAGGAGGTCGTGGACGCCGAGGTGGTCGACGACGAGAAGACCTCCTAAGGAGGGCGCATGTCGGACGCAAAGCGCCCCATTGGCGAAGACGAAGTGGTCGAGGCCGAGGTGGTCGACGAGGGCCAATCGCCGGCAGGCGAGCAGAGCGACGGCGACGGCGCCGCGGATCAGGTCGAGCGGGATCTGGACGAGCTCGGCGAGACCAAGCGCGAGCGCGACGAGTATCTGGAGCTGGCCCAGCGGACCCGGGCCGACTTCGACAACTACCGCAAGCGAGTCGCCCGGGAGACCTCCGAGGCGCTCGCTCGCGGCAAGGCGGAGCTCGCGCGCGAGCTGCTGCCCGTGATCGACAACCTGGAGCGTGCGCTTCAGGCAGGCCAGGACACCTCGGCCATTGAGGCCCTGGCCCGCGGGGTCGCGATGGTCCACGACGAGCTCCGGGGACGGCTCGAGAGCGCCGGCGTGGAGGCCTTCGATCCGCTTGGCGAGCACTTCGATCCTCAGCTCCACGAGGCGCTCTCGACCCGTCCCGAGGAGGGGACAGAGGCCGGGATCGTCGTGGAGACACTCGAGAAGGGCTACCGGCTGAACGGCCAGGTCCTGCGACCGGCGAAGGTGGTGGTGAGCAAGTAATGGCGACCGCTCCTCGCGACTTCTACGAGGTGCTCGGCGTCTCGAAGTCCGCCTCGCAGGACGAGATCAAGAAGGCCTACCGGGAGCTGGCTCGCAAGTGGCATCCGGACAGAAACCCGGATGATCCCGACGCGGAGGAGCGCTTCAAGGAGATCCAGCAGGCCTACGACGCGCTCTCTGACCCGGAGAAGCGCAAGCAGTACGACGCCGGCGGGAGATTCGCCGGCTTCGGCGCGGGCGGATTCCCGGGCGGCGCGGGCGGGTTCCCCGGAGGCGGCGGCTTCACGGCCGACCTCGGGGACATCTTCTCCTCGCTTTTCGGGCGAGGCCGTCAGCAGGGCCCGCGCGAGCAGCGCGGCCGCGACCTCGAGACGGAGGTGCGGCTCAGCTTCGACCAGGCCATGCACGGCACGCAGATCGCCGTCTCGGTCCCGACGACCGGGCCCTGCCCCACCTGTGACGGCAGCGGGGCCAAGCCCGGCACCTCGCCGCGCGTTTGCCCGCGCTGCGAGGGCCGCGGCATCGACGCCCAGAGCCAGGGCGTCTTCTCGATCTCGCAGCCGTGCCCGGAGTGCGGAGGGCAGGGGACCCTGATCGACGATCCGTGCCCGACCTGCGGCGGCAGCGGGATCACCCAGGAGACCAAGCGCTACCGGGTCAACATTCCGGCGGGGGTCCACGACGGCAGCAGGATCCGGCTCGCCGGCAAGGGCGAGTCGGGCTTCCGGGGAGGGCCACGCGGCGATCTGTACGTGACCACCAGGGTGGCCCCGTCACCGGTCTTCAAGCAGCGCCCCGATGGGAATCTGGAGGTCGATCTGCCGGTGACCGTCGCCGAGGCGATCCAGGGAGCGGCCATCGAGGTCCCGACCCTGGACGGGTCGAAGACGATCCGGATCTCGCCGGGCACCCAGCACGGCTCCGTCCAGCGGCTTCGCGGCGAGGGCCCGCCGCGGCCGACATCAACGGCGGCCACAAAGACCGCCGCCGGACCTGGGCGCGGAGACATCTACTACCGGATCCGCATCGACGTCCCCAAGGAGCTCTCGGACGAGCAGCGCGAGGCGGTCGAGAAGCTCGCGGAGGCCCTCAACGGCCAGAACCCGAGGGCCACGATGCTCGGACGGACATCAGCGGCCAGCACAAAGTCGTCGGCCACAAACACCGCCGACGGATCGACCGCGGCCGGATCATCCGGTTCAGAAGGGAGAGTTGAGGACTGATGGCTCAGAGGGGCAGAAGGAAGGACGACGCCGAGCGGCGGATCGACCAGGAGCGTGGGGTCTTCATGATCTCGGTCGCGGCCGAGCTCGCCGAGATGCATCCACAGACCCTGCGGATGTACGAGGCGCGCGGCCTGATCACCCCGAAGCGGTCGCCGAAGAACACCCGCCTCTACTCGCAGGCCGACGTCGAGCGCCTGCGGCGGATCCAGCAGATGACCGGCGAGGAGGGCCTCAACCTGGCGGGCGTCGAGACCGTGCTGGAGCTCGAGCGCCGCCTGGACCGGATGCGCGTCGAGATGGCGAGGATGCGAAAGCGCGCCGCCGAGATGGAGAGCCGCATGACCGAGGAGCTCAAGCGACTGCGGAAGTCGATCGGCGGCGAGCTCGTGCCGTACGGCGCATACGAGCCGAAGAACATGGCTCGGGAATCCACCCGGATCCCGATCCGGCGGCGCCACTGAAGTAATCGGCTTCGCCATCAGGTCGCGGCCACGGGCAGCTAGATCGCCGGCCAGCCACGGCGCCAGGGCGGAGGCGGCCCAAGCAGGCGCTCGGTGATGCCCTCGATTGCCGCGAAGCCGCCTCCGTCCCCGGGCGGCTCGGCCGTGAGCACGGCCAGAGCGACGCGCTCGCCACCTCGATGCACCAGCAGCGCGGCCTGATGAGTGACTGCGCCGCTGGTGTGCTTCTGCCCGGCCGGGCGCCATCCGCCCTTGAACCAGACCGACCATCCGTGGCCCACCGCCTGCGGGATGCCCCAGCGCTCGATCGGGGCGATGTCCGCCAGCAGCCGCTTCGCGTACGCGCGATGTGGCCGGGGGAGGTTCGCCTCGAGCCGGTAGAAGAAGCGGGCCATATCGGCCGCCGTGATCCGATCGCCGCCCCAGAATCCCGGCGTCGCCTCGAATTCGCGCATCCCGGCCCGGTGCGCGACGTCCTCGAGGCCCTCGTCCCCCACCTCGGCGTAGACGGCATCGGCGGCACGGTTGTCCGAGTAGGTGACCATCGGCTCGAGCAGCTCCCTGGTTTCGCCGTCGAGTGGCAGGCCCTCTCGATCGAGCCGGCGGAGCTCAGCGGCCAGGAGCAGCGCCTTGCTGACGCTCGCGGAGCTGAGCTGCCGATCGACGTCATAGCCGCGCATCCCGATCGAGGCGTCGATGACGGCGAAGGAGACGTCACCGCGCGAAGCGGCGAACTCCTGCGCCCGGTGGATGGCCCGGGAGGACGGATAGGGAATCCGCGGCCACATCTTCCCGAGCTCGTCATGCCGTCCGCCCGCACCGCTCTGGTCCGCGGCCGAGCGGCCTGCGACGCCCAGGGCGGTGACGGCCACCAGGGCGATCAGCGCCCATCGCGCCGTTCTGCTCGTCATGGCGCTCCCCACCCGGGAAGCGTAAGCGTGAAGAGAGGCGGCGGCGGACGCGAAGCGGAGCAGCCAGCCGATTCAGGAGGGGGATCGGGCGCCGGCGCTCGCCAGCTCCGGATCGAGGCCCGCGTCGGCGAGCGCCTCGGCCTGGTCGAGATACAGCCGCCAGTAGGCGATCTTGCCGTCGCGGAAGGTGATGGTGTGCGCGTCGCGCGTCTCGACCTCGAGCTCGCCCCGCTCACCCTTGGCGCGGGTGTGCAGGAGGGCGACGACGCGGTCGCCCGCGGGCAGCAGCCTGAAGTCCTTGATCTCGACGTTCTCGAATCCGCTCATCAGCTGCTCGGCCACGCGCCTGGCGGCCTCGGGGCCGCGGTACTTGCCCGGTGGCAGATCCGGGTCGTAGACCTCGACGTCGTCGCTGAAGAAGTGCATGACGCCGTCGACACCCTCACGGTTGAAGGTCTCCAGAATGCGCTGATACGTCTCGAGGTTGGTCTCCACAGTCATCCTTGACCGGACCGTCTGGATGGACCATCCTAAGGCGTGCCACCGGGCGATGCCACCCCGGATTTCATCTCGATGGAGCCACGCGTAGATCTAAGCCTATCCCACATAGATTTCTTTACTTTCTCGACTGAAGTCGGTACCATGGTCGAAGATGCAGCCTGACCGTTTCACGATCAAGTCCCAGGAGGCCGTCGCCGCCGCGCAGCGGCTCGCCGCCGAAGGATCGAACCCCGAGGTGGCGCCTCCCCATCTCCTCCTCGCCCTTCTCGACCAGGAGGAGGGCGTCGTCGTGCCGGTGCTGCAGCGTCTCGGCGTCGATGCGCAGGACGCTCGAGCGCGAGCCCGCGAGGCGATCGGCAAGCTGCCGAAGCTGAGCGGCAACACCGTCCCCGACGTGCGCCCCGCGAGCGAGTTCGTCTGGGTGCTGCAGCAGGCGGAGAAGGAATCGACCGGTTTGGGGGACGAGTACATCTCGACCGAGCACATCCTGCTCGCTCTGGCGGAGCCGAAGTCCGGCGTCGCCGACCTGCTCCCCGATCGCAAGGAGCTCGTCCAGGCGATCTCCGAGGTGCGCGGCCCGCATCGCGTCACCTCGCCCAATCCGGAGGACACCTTCGGCGCGCTGGAGAAGTACGGGCGCGACCTGACGGCGGAGGCGGAGAGCGGCAAGCTCGACCCGGTGATCGGGCGGGACGAGGAGATCCGTCGCGTCATCCAGGTGCTCTCGCGCCGGACCAAGAACAACCCGGTGCTGATCGGCGACCCCGGCGTCGGCAAGACGGCCATCGTCGAGGGCCTCGCCCAGCGAATCGTCTCGGGCGACATCCCCGAGTCGCTGCGCGACCGGCGCGTCATCGCCCTCGACATCGGCGCACTGCTCGCCGGGTCCAAGTACCGGGGCGAGTTCGAGGAGCGCCTCAAGGCCGTCCTCAAGGAGATCCAGGCCGCCGAGGGACAGATAGTCCTCTTCATGGACGAGCTGCACACGATCGTCGGTGCCGGGGCAGCGGAGGGCGCCGTCGACGCATCCAACCTCTTGAAGCCGATGCTCGCGCGGGGCGAACTTCGTGCCGTCGGCGCGACCACCCTGGACGAGTACCGCAAGCACATCGAGAAGGACGCCGCGCTGGAGCGCCGCTTCCAGCCCATCTTCGTCGGCGAGCCCGACGCCGGCGACACGATCGCGATCCTCCGCGGCCTGAAGGAGCGCTACGAGGTCCACCACGGCGTACGCATCACGGACGCCGCGATCGTCGCCGCCGCGACGCTCTCCGACCGCTACATCGCCGATCGCTTCCTGCCCGACAAGGCGATCGACCTGATCGATGAGGCCGCGTCCCGACTGAAGATCGAGATCGACTCGATGCCGACCGAGATCGACGAGGTCGAGCGCCGCATCCAGCAGCTCGAGATCGAGCGCGAGGCGCTGAAGAAGGAGAAGGACGAAGTATCGAAGGACCGCCTGGCCGCGATCGAGTCCGAGCTCGCGGACCTCCGCGAGCGCTCCTCGGAGATGAAGGCTCGCTGGCAGAACGAGAAGCAGGCGATCGAGGCCATCAAGTCGGCCAAGGCCGAGCTCGAGGAGGCCGCCCGCGATGCCGAGCGCGCCGAGCGCGACGCCAACCTGGAGCGCGCGGCCGAGCTCCGCTACGGCCGGATTCCCGAGCTTGAGCGGACCGTCGAGGAGCAGGAGGCGAAGCTCGCCGAGCTCCACCGCGGCGGCGGCTCGATGCTGACCGAGGAGGTCACGGAGGAGGACATCGCCGAGGTCGTCTCCAAGTGGACCGGCATCCCCGTCTCCCGCCTGATGGAGGGTGAGGTGGAGAAGCTGATCCACATGGAGGAGCGCCTGCACGAGCGGGTGATCGGCCAGGACGAGGCGGTCGAGGCGGTCGCCGGCGCCCTGCGGCGCTCCCGGGCCGGGCTCTCCGATCCCGACCGGCCCATCGGCAGCTTCCTCTTCCTGGGCCCCACCGGCGTCGGCAAGACCGAGCTGGCGCGGGCGCTCGCCGAGTTCATGTTCGACTCCGAGCAGGCGATGGTCCGCATCGACATGTCCGAGTACATGGAGAAGCACGCCGTCGCGCGGCTGATCGGCGCGCCCCCCGGCTACGTCGGCTACGAGGAGGGCGGCCAGCTCACCGAGGCGGTGCGGCGCCGCCCCTACTCGGTGATCCTGCTCGACGAGATCGAGAAGGCCCACCCCGACGTCTTCAACGTCCTGCTGCAGATCATGGACGACGGCCGGCTCACGGACGGCCAGGGACGCACCGTCGACTTCAAGAACACCGTGATGATCATGACCTCGAACGTCGGCTCGCAATACATCGCGGCCGAATCGGTCGAGGAGAAGGCCCGGGAGCAGGTCGAGGAGGCGCTCACCCAGACCTTCCCGCCCGAGTTCCTCAACCGGATCGACGACGTCGTCATCTTCCATCGCCTCACCAAGGAGGACCTGGGCAAGATCGTCGAGATCCAGGTCGCCCTGCTCTCCGACCGCGTCCACGAGCGCGGCATCGAGATCGAGCTGACCGAGGGGGCGCGGGAGCTGCTCGGCAACCTCGGCTTCGACCCGACCTACGGCGCCCGGCCGCTGAAGCGCGTGATCCAGAAGCAGCTGATCGACAAGCTCGCGCTCCGCCTGCTCGAGGGCGAGTTCGCCGAGGGCGATGCCGTCAAGGTCGACGCCAAGGACGGCGAGCTCGGCTTCGAGAAGGCCAAGCCGCCTGCACGGCGCCTGTCAGCCGCCTAATCGACCAACTTCTCGGTATCCCGGTTCCCTCCCGCCTGGACGACTATTTCAAGAGTGAAACTCCGCGTTTCAGCCGAGGACGCCGGCTGGACCATCCGGGAGGCTGCTTGGGGCCTCGAGGAGCGGGTCCTATGGCGAGGAAGCGACGCGACCCGCGGCGCGCTCGGGCGAGCCGGTCGCTCGATGCTGCCGCTCCAGCGCCTCATCCAGACGAGGTTGACCTGGCCGATTGCCGACGCCCTGCGCTCGCGCAGCGGTCGTGGGAGAGCGGCCATCGCCGCGGGCGCCGTAGCGGCCGCGATGGCGGCCGCCGTGGGCGGTGCGCTCAGTGCTTCTGACCATCCCTCCGCCTCTGGTTCGGTACCGGTCGCGGCCTCCGTCACGCCGGCGACGCACGCCTCCGGCCTGACGGCCCTCCAGGGCGTAACTCCCCAGTTCCAGGCCGGCCACGCTGCGCCGGCTCCTCCGCAGCCGCCCACGAAGACGTCCGCGCCGCCCGCCCAGGTGGCCTGGCAATTCGCGCAGGCGTTCGTCGGCTACGAGGTTGGTCGCTCGAACAAGAAGACGGACGCCGCCTTCGCAGCCACAGCCACGAAGCCGCTCGTCAAGTCCCTCGCCGCTGATCCGCCCAGGCTGCCCTCCGCAGGCAAGGTGCCGCAGGCGCGGGTCCTCAACGTCGTCCTCGGCGCCGCGGGCAAGGAGCAGGTGACCGCCAGCGTCTCGCTGGTCAGGCTCCGGGCCATCAGCGAGGTGCGTCTGACCCTGACGAAGACGGGCAACGTCTGGCGAGTCGCTCAGGTCCTTGGCTGATGGGACGGATCAGGACGGCAATCGCGGCGACGGTCGTGGGCGCGGCGATTGCCGCCCCGGGCGCCAACGCGCAGACCACGACGGAGCCTCCGCCGACCACGACGACCACCCCGCCTGAGCCACCGGCGACCCAGCCACCGCCGCCGGTTACGACGACCCTCCCCGCTCCGCAGCCGGTACCGAAGCCCAAGCCGAAGCCCAAGCCCCAGCGCAAGCCGTCGCGAATCGCGGAAGCCGTCGCGAAAGCCGTCGCCAAACGGCGGCACCAAGCCGAAGGGCGGCGAGCACGAGAAGGGGGCGGCCAAGGTCGGCGGCACCGCGCCGCCTCCGCCGGCACCGCTGGTCCCCACCGCCTGCGGGCCCGTCGCGATCCCCGCCTACCTGGGCCCGATCTATCAGGCCGCCGCGCAGGCTTACGACCTCGGGCCCGCAGGCCCGTCCATCCTCGCGGCGATCAACGAGATCGAGAGCGGATTCGGCCAGAACCTGGGGCCGTCCTCCGCAGGGGCGGAGGGGTGGATGCAATTCATGCCGTCGACCTGGGCCATTTATGGCGTCGATGCGGACGGCGACGGCACCAGGGACCCGAACAACCCGAATGACGCGATCTTCGCCGCAGCGAGGTACCTGCGCGCCGCCGGAATGCCCGAGGACCCGGAGGGCGCGGTGTTCGCCTACAACCACGCCGACTGGTACGTGGCCGAGGTGATGGCTCGGGCCGCGTGCTTCAGCGGAATCGGCAACGGAGCGATCGGTGGCCTCTCGCTGATCCCGAAGATGCAGGAGCTGGTCTGCTCCCCCGCCGACGGCTCGCGCGAGTCGATCCCCGACGACTACATGAAGGCCTTCCAGGACGCCGCGGGCCGATACGACCTCGGCCAGAGCGGGGTCTGGGCGCTCGCCGCCGTCGCCCGGGTCGAATCCAACTTCGGCAAGGGCATGAGCCCCGATGAGCTCGACACGGTCGGTCCGCTCGGCATCACCCAGGACAACTGGAAGCAGTACGCCGTGGACGGTGACGGCGATGGCAAGGTCCGGCACCAGAGCCCCTCCGACTCCGCCGCGACCCTGGCGCGGATGATCTGGTCGGCGGGCGACCTCCGTGCCGGGCTCTTCCAGCACAACCACGCCGAGTGGTACGTCGACGCGGTTCTCACCGACGCCGAGTCGATGGCGGGAAGCTGTCAGGTGAAGACCGTGGCCTATTCCGTGGCGCTGCCCGGCCCGACGAACGCCCCGATCAATTGGGGCAACGTCGAGCTCTCGAACTCGCTCGAGATGGTCGACATCCAGTCGGGCGTGATCGACCCGCGGATCCTCAACATCCTCGGCGCGATCAGCCAGCAGCACACGATCCGGATCTCGGCGCTGCGCTCCGACCACTCCAAGTTCACCTCGAGCGGCAACGTCTCGAACCACTATTACGGCCGCGCCATGGACATCGCGGCGATCGACGGTGTCCCCTGTACGGACGTCTCACCCGACGGCCCCTGCGGGACCATCGCTCGCCAGCTCGGCGCACTTCCCGCCGGGCAGGAGCCCACCGAGCTGATCTACTGCTTCGACCCCGACGGGCCCGGCGACCCGAACGGGTTCGCACAGGCCGACCACTGCGATCACGTCCACGTCGGCTTCGACGCATAAGCAGAGGCCCGCGCCGCCCGAGCCTGGCTGGGACACGCATTGACGGGTAGCGCGCCGGCGCGGATGCGGAAATAGGCTTCGGCCATGCCGTTGTTCGAAACCGAGCGCCAGGGCCGGGTCCTGGTCGTGCGGATCGACAACCCTCCCCACAACTTCATGACGGCCGAGATGGTGCGCGAGCTGACCGGCCTGGTCCGCTCGCTGCGCGGGGACCGATCGGTCGGGGCCGTGGTGATCACCGGCAAGCCGGACGGCCTCTACATCACCCACTACGACGTGGGGGAGATCCTGGCCAGCGTCCGGCGGGCGGGCATAGCGGCGCCCCCGTGGCTGACCGCGGTCGTGCTGCGGGTCGCCGGCGCCGTGCGGCGAGTGCCGGTGCTCCGGGAGCTGGCGGAGCGAACCCCCCTGGCCGCGGTGTTCGAGCTCTACCGGATCCACGATCTCTTCCTGGAGATGAACCGCTCCGATCTGGTCTTCATCGCCGCGATCAACGGCCCCGCCACCGGAGGCGGCTGCGAGATCTCGCTCGCCTGCGACATCCGGCTGATGGCCGACAGCGACATCGCGATCGGCCTGCCCGAGATGACCATCGACTTCAACCCGGGAGCCGGAGGGACACAGCGGCTGCCGAGGCTGGTCGGCGTCGGCCGCGCGCTGCAGATGATGCTCGAAGGAAGAACGCTGAGCCCGAGCGAGGCGCTCGACTACGGGCTGGTCGGGGCGGTGGTCCCAGCCGATCAGGTGAAGGAGGCGGCGATCCGGATGGGACAGCGGCTGGCGACACGCTCGCCTGAGGCGATTCGCTCGCTGAAGCACGCCGTCTACGAGGGCGCTTCGCTGCCCCTCGCCCGTGGCCTGGCGGTCGAGCGGAAGTGGTTCATGGTCGCGTCGGCAACCGATTCGTCCCAGGAGAAGATGGCCGCAATGACGAGGCAGGTCGAGACGGAGGAAGCCTCACCTTGGGCGACGGCCGCCGGGTTGGCCCCCTGGCAGGAAGGGAGCGCGATGGAGGAGAACGAGCGAAGCTAGGCCGAAGTCGGGCGGCGGGCCACCCCGCGGATCAGCGGCCGGACGATGGGCGGCGCCTTCGGCAGCTTTTCGCGCTCCAGGCTGTCGATCCAGAACCCGGCGTCTGCGAGCGCCTGGTCGGTGGAGCGATTGGGATGACACCCCGCGGCGAAGAAGCCCCAGGGCCGCTCCAGTCGGTCCTGCCAGCGCCCCAATCCCGGCCTGGTGCTGCGCACGTGCTCTATGTAGAGGAGCCTGCCTCCCTCGACCAGCACGCGGCGTGCCTCCGCAAGGGCGCGGGCCTGGTCGGGGACCGTGCAGAACACCAGCGTCGCGACGACGACGTCGAAGGTGCCGTCGTCGAAGGGGAGATCCTCGGCGGGAGCCTCGACCACCGAGGCGGCTCCGGCGGCGCCGGGATCCTTGGCCAGCCGCTCGCGTAGCCGCCGGGCCATGTGGGGGTCCGGCTCTGTCATGACCAGCTCGGTGACGGCGTCCGTGTAGTGCTCGAGGTTGTGGCCAGTCCCGGCTCCGAGCTCGAGCACCCTTCCCGACGCCGAGGCGAGCAGTTCCCGCCGCATCTCTCCAAGTCCGGCGCGCTCCGTCCCGGCCGTCATCCGGTCGTAGAAGCGAGCAAAGATGGGGTGCTCGGTCACCCTTTGATCATCTCCCCTGGCGCGGACGCGCGCATCCAGATTGCACGCGCCGCCCGAAAGTGAGAGAAAGGGGGCCCATCCAGGTTCACGAGGAGAGGAGAAGCGATGCCCACCTACGTAATGCTGACCAATCTGACCTCCGAGGGCGTTCAGACGCTGAAGAACAACCCCACGCGGGTCCAGGAGGTGAACAAGGAGGTCGAGCAGCTCGGAGTCAAGGTCAAGGAGCAGTGGGCCACGCTCGGCCAGTACGACTTCATCACCATCGTCGAGGCACCCGACGACAAGACCATGGCCAAGGTCTCCGTCGAGCTCGGCTCGCGCGGCACGATGAGCAGCCAGACCCTGGCCGCGATTCCGGCCGAGGAGTTCGCGAGCGCCATTTGAGAGTCCTCGTCGTCGGAGGCGGTGGGCGCGAGCACGCGATCATCCGTGCCCTCGCCCGGTCCACTCAGAAACCTGAGTTGCTCTGCGCTCCCGGGAACGCCGGGATTGCCCAGGAGGCCCGCTGCCTCGAGGTCGGCGCCGAGAGCGTCGACGCCCTGGTCGCCGCCGCCCGCGACGAGAAGGTCGACCTGGTGGTCGTGGGCCCCGAGGCGCCGCTGGTTGCGGGGCTGGTCGACGCGCTCGAGGGAGAGGGCATCGCCGCCTTCGGGCCGAGCGGCGAGGCCGCCCGGCTCGAGGGGTCAAAGCTCCATGCCAAGGAGCTGATGATCGAGGCCGGGGTTCCGACCGCGGCCCATACGGTCCTGCGGACGGGGAAGGAGGCGCTCGATCAGATTGCGTCCGCTTCATACCCCGCCGTGCTCAAGGCCGACGGCCTGGCCGCCGGCAAGGGGGTGATCATCTGTCCGTCCGAGGCCGAAGCGCGCGAGGCCGTCGGCGTGTTCTTCGACGAACGGCGCTTCGGTGAAACCGAGGTGGTGATCGAGGAGTTCCTGGAGGGCGAGGAGCTCTCGCTGCTCGCCCTCTGCGACGGGGAGAACGTGCTCCCGCTCGCGCCCGCCCAGGACTACAAGCGAATAGGTGACGGCGACGAGGGCCCGAACACGGGCGGCATGGGCAGCTACTCGCCAGTGCCGGGTTTCGATCGCGCCGAGACCGAGCGCATCGCCGATCTCGTCCACCGCCCGATCGTCGAGGCGATGCGGGGGCGCGGCACTCCCTTCCACGGGGTCCTCTACGCGGGCCTCATGCTCACGGAGGGCGGGCCCAAGGTGCTCGAGTTCAACGTCCGCTTCGGGGACCCGGAGACCCAGGCCGTCCTGCCCAGGCTGCGCTCCGACCTGCTCTCCCTCTGCCTCGCCTCGCGCGAGCCGGGTGGACTCGCCGGCGTCGACGCCGAGTTCGGTGACGACTGGGCCGTGACCGTCGTGCTCGCCTCCGCCGGCTACCCCGCCTCGTCCTCGAAGGGCGACGCGATCGCCGGACTGGATCAGGCGGCGGCGGTCGAAGGCGTAGAGGTGACCCATGCCGGCACGGCCCGCGCCAACGGCGACGTGGTGACGGCCGGCGGCCGCGTGCTCAATCTCACCGGGCTGGGGCCGACGGCTGCTGACGCCCGCCGCCGCGCATACGATGCGGCCAAGCTGATCAGCTTCGAGGGGCGGCAGATGCGTACTGACATCGCAGCGCGCGCGGAACTGACAACGGAACGGAGGAGCTGATGCCCGAGGGCGATGTTGTCGAGACGATGCCCCAGGTCGAGGAGGCGTTCGAGGAGATCGATGTCGACGCTCCGCTGGTCGGGATCATCATGGGCTCGAAGAACGACAAGCCCAAGCTGCAACCCGCCGGCGAGGCGCTTCAGGACCACGGCATCCGCTACGAGGTGCGGGTTCTCAGCGCCCACCGCGATCCGGAGGCGACGAGCGAGTACTGCAGCAACGCGCGCATGCGCGGCCTGAAGGTGATCATCGCCGGCGCCGGAATGTCCGCCGCGTTGCCGGGCTTCGCCGCCTCGCAAACGGACCTGCCCGTGATCGGCGTGCCGATCTCAGGCAAGACGCTGGGCGGCCTGGACGCCCTGCTCTCCGCCGTTCAGATGCCGCCGGGCGTTCCGGTCGGCTGCGTGGCGATCGACGGGGCCAAGAACGCCGGCCTGCTCGCCGTCCGGATCATCAACGCCTAGCGACACGCCGCTGCAGCTCAGTTGCGAGCTCGGTCGCGACGTCGTGCAACAGCTCGGCGAACTCCCTGACGTGCGGCGGCTCGTCGTTCGCCCTCCTCGCCACGAGCACCGCGCGGCTGACCGGCCGCTCGCTGCGGATCCGCACAAGGGCAACATCCGGACGCACGGCGTCGGCTGCGAGGCCGGGAACGAGCGTGACCCCGAGTCCCGCGGCGACCAGGCCCAGCTTCGCGGTCCACTCCTTCGCGATCAGCTCGACCTTCGGTTGCCACTCCGCCCACTGCCACGCGCCCAACATCGAGTCGCTCGCCTTCGGGCTGCCGGCGATCCAGCGCTCGGAGGCCAGGGCGTCGATGTTGACGGTCCGCCGCCTCGCCAGCGGGTGGTTGAAGCCCACCGCAAGCAGCAGCGGATCGTCGATCAGATGCTCCAGGGTGACGCGGTGATCGCGTGGCGCCTGCCGCTGCGGCAACACGCTGATCACCGCCACGTCGGCGGATCCCGAGGTCAGGCGCCGGATCTGGGAGGAGGTTCCACCCTCGCGGAGGGAGGCATCAACGCCGGGGTGGCGCTCCCTGAAGGCCCGCAAGGCCCGCGGCAGGAGCGCCGCGACGGCAGTGGGAAATGCCCCGACCCGCAGCCTGCCGCCGGCGAGCTCCGACATCCCTTCGAGCTCGCGCTGTGCTGCATCGACCTCGTCGAGCACTGCGTCCGCCCGGCGCAGGAGGGCACCGCCGGCATCGGTCAGGCGAACGCCGCGCGCCGTTCGCTCGAAGAGCGCGGTGCCCGCTGCGCTCTCGAGGCCCGCCACCTGTCGTGAGACGGCGGACTGGGTGTAGCCGAGCGACTCCGCGGCGGCGGTGAACGATCCTCGGGCCGCGACCTCACGGAGGACCCTGAGCCCGGTCAGGCTTAGCTCTGCCATGCGTAACACGCATGCTAGCTGTGATAGATCCTCGCTTGTGTCATTGCTCCGCGCGGCCTACCTTCGCTGCAGTCGAACGCAAGGAGGAACCCAACGTGGAAGCAGCGGAGAACAAGGCGCTCATGCAGGAGGTCTTCGCCGAGCTCGCGAACGGCAACGGCGGGCCCTTCGTCGACGCTCTCGGCGACGACGTCAGCTGGCGGATCATCGGCAGCACGGAGTGGTCCGGCACCTGGGAGGGGAAGCACGCCGTGCAAACGAAGCTCCTCGGTCCGCTCTTTGCCCAGTTCGCGACGCGGTACCGCAACACCGCCATCCGGCTGATCGCCGAGGACGACTACGTTGTGATCGAATGCCGCGGCGATGTCACCACCACTCGCGGCCAGCCCTACGGGAACACCTACTGCTACGTCTGCCGGCTCGATGGAGGCAAGGTGCGAGAGCTGACCGAGTACTGCGACACGGAGCTGCTGACCAAGGCACTGACCCCACCGTGGGCCGAGGCAGCGGCTTGATGCGGCCGCGGTGTCTGTGGCGGCCGGTGATTAGGTGATCCCGAGGTACACGCGGGAGGAGATCGGCGCCGTCTGGACCCAGCAGCGCCGGATGGAGACCTGGCTGAAGGTCGAGCTCGCGGCCACCGACGCGTGGGCGGCTGAGGGAGCGTGCCGGCGGAGGCCGCGGAGGCGTGTCGCGAGACGGCCGCGTTCACCGTCGAGGCGGTGGAGGAGCGGGAGAGGACGACGGGCCACGACGTGGCCGCGTTCGTCGACGTCGTCTCCGGCTCGATCGGGGAGGAGGGGCGCTGGCTGCACTATGGGCTGACCTCGTCGGACGTCCTGGACACCGCCCTGGCGCTCCAGCTCGTCGATGCGGGCGAGATCCTCGTGCGAGGCGCACGGGCCTACCGGGACGCCCTGGTCGCTCGCGCGAAGGAGTTCGCGGAAACGCTCTGCGTCGGCCGCACGCACGGCGTCCATGCCGAGCCCACGACCTTCGGGCTGCGGCTGGCCGGGTTCGCCTTCGAGGCGGACCGGAACGTTCAGCGCCTCGCCAACGCCTTCGAGCAGGCCGCGGTCGGCAAGCTCTCCGGGGCCGTCGGCACCTACGCCTCGATTCCGCCCGCCGCCGAGGCGCGCGTGATGGAGGCACTCGGGCTGGCGCCGGAGGACATCTCCACTCAGGTGGTCCCGAGGGACCGTCACTCGGTCGTCCTGGCCCGCATCGCGATCGCGGGCGGCGGCCTGGAGCGATTCGCCACGGAGATCCGCAATCTGCAACGCACCGAGGTGCGCGAGGTCGAGGAGCCCTTCGGCTCAGGCCAGAAGGGCTCCTCCGCGATGCCTCACAAGCGCAACCCGATCCTGGCCGAGCGAATCTGCGGGCTCGCGCGGGTGCTGCGCGGCTACTCGCAGGTGGGGCTGGAGAACATCGCCCTCTGGCACGAGCGGGATATCTCGCACTCCGGCGCCGAGCGCGTAGTGCTGCCCGACGCGACGATCGCGCTCGACTACATGCAGCACATCGCCACTCGGATCGTCGAGGGGATGACGGTGCGCACCGATCGCATGCGCGAGAACATCGAGCTGACACACGGCGCCCTCTTCAGCCAGCGGGCGCTGACCGCACTGGTCGAATCCGGGATGACCCGCGACGACGCCTACCGGGTCGTTCAGGAGAACGCGCAGCGGGCCTGGGACGAGGGCACGAGCTTCCGCGAGCTGATCGGCGCCGCCGCGCCCCAACTGGACCTCGATGCCGTATTCGACTACGGCGCCTACCTCGAGCACGTGCCGGAGGTGCTGGCCCGGCTGGATAGGCTTGAGACGTGATCCTCTACACGTGCGGCCAGAAGGAGAAGCACGCCGCCATCGGGCACGCCTGCGGCCGGGCGGCGAAGGCGCTGGACGAGGCCGGCTACGAGTACGAGATTCGTGACCTGCCCGGTTACCGGATGGCGCCCTGGACCTGGGGGGATCGCCGGCGAGGCCGCGACGAGGTCAAGGACCTGACCGGGCAGATCAACCTCCCTGTGCTCGCCCTCGACGAGGGCAAGACCATCGTCGGCTCGGGCAAGATCGCCGAGTGGGCGAAGGCGCACCCAACCATCCAGCCCGAGATCGGCGGCGGATGACGAGCTCCCTTGCAGACCTGCGGCTGGCGGCCTCCGGCAAGGTCCGCGAGATCTACGAGGACGGCGACGAGCTGATCATGGTCGCCTCGGATCGGATCTCGGTGTACGACGTGATCCTGCCGACCGAGATCCCCGACAAGGGGAAGGTCCTCACGCAGATGTCGCTTTTCTGGTTCGAGCTGACCGGCGACATCGTCCCGAACCACTTCATCTCCGAGGACGTCCCGCCGGAGGCCGCGGGACGCGGCATGCGGGTGAAGAAGCTCGAGATGTATCCGATCGAGTGCGTCGTTCGCGGGTACCTCTCAGGGTCCGGCTGGAAGGAGTACCGAGAGTCCGGGGCTGTCTGCGGGATCGAGCTGCCCGAGGGCCTGACCGAGTCCGAGGTGCTCCCTGAGCCGATCTTCACTCCGGCGACCAAGGCGGAACTCGGAGAACACGACGAGAACATCGACTTCGACCGCGCGGCAGAGATCATCGGCAACCGCCCGCTGCTGGAGGAGCTGCGCCGGATTTCGATCGAGATCTACAAGACGGCGGCCGACCACGCCGCCGAGCGCGGGATCATCGTCGCGGACACGAAGTTCGAGTTCGGCAGCTCCCCCGGCGCCGAGGTGGTCCTCGGCGACGAGGTGCTGACACCCGACTCCTCACGCTTCTGGCCCGCCGACGACTACGAGCCCGGCCGGGGCCAGGCGTCCTTCGACAAGCAGTACGTCCGCGACTACTCCGACTCGGTGGATTGGGACCACACCGACCCCGGTCCCGAGCTGCCGGACGAGGTCGTGCAGAACACCCGGGCCAAGTACGTCGAGGCATACGAGAAGATCACAGGCAGAAGCCTCGACTGAGGGCGCTTGTACCCTGACCCGGTGAAGGCCAAGGTCCTGATCAGGCCGAAGGAGGGCATCCTCGATCCGCAGGGGAAGGCCGTCGAGCGGGCGCTCCCCGCGCTGGGCTTCGAGGGCGTCCACGACGTCAGGGTCGGCCGGCTGGTCGAGCTCGAGACCGACGATCCGAGCAAGCTCGATGCGCTCTGCGAGAAGCTGCTCGCCAATCCGCTGATCGAGGACTTCGAGGTGGAGATCGAGAAGTGATCGGCGTCATTCAGTTCCCAGGGTCCTGTGACGAGCGCGATGCGCTTGCGGCGGTGCAGAGGGTCGGCGACGGGAGACTGGTCTGGCACGAGGAGACGGATCTGTCGGGTCTCGATGGGGTAGTCGTGCCCGGGGGGTTCTCCTATGGCGACTATCTGCGGGCTGGAGCAATCGCCCGGTTCTCATCCGCGATGGAGGCGGTCGCGCGGTTCGCCGCCGAGGGCGGTCCGGTGCTCGGCATCTGCAACGGCTTCCAGGTCCTCTGCGAGGCCGGGATGCTGCCCGGGGCACTGCTGCCCAACGAGGGGCTGCGCTTCATCTGCCGGCAGGTCGGGCTGGTCGCGGAGGACTTCCAGGGGCCGTTCGGTGCGGCCATCGGCTCGGGAGAGAGCCTCTCGATTCCCGTCAAGCACATGAGCGGCCGCTACTTCGCCCCGGAAGAGGAGCTCGACCGGATGGAGGCCGACGGGCGGATCGCCTTTCGCTACGCGGCCGGTGAGAACCCGAACGGCAGCGTCCGTGACGTAGCGGGCGTCGTCAACGAGGGCGGCAACGTGCTCGGTCTGATGCCCCATCCCGAGCACGCCGTGGATCCGCTCACAGGGTCCGACGACGGCCTCGCCCTGTTCCGCGCGCTCGCTGCTGCGCCCCAGGCCGCCGCAGCGTGAGCCCCGAGGTCTCCGAGAGCCGCCACCGCGAGCTGGGGCTCACGGACTCCGAGTACGCGCGCATCACCGAGCTGCTCGGCCGCGATCCGAACGAGGTCGAGCTGGCGATGTTCTCGCTGCTCTGGTCGGAGCACTGCGCATACAAGCACTCGCGCAAGCTGCTCGCGCGCCTGCCGACCGAGGGCGAGCGGGTGGTCATGGGCCCGGGCGAGAACGCGGGCGCGGTCGACGTCGGCAATGGACACGCGGTGGCCTTCAAGGTCGAGTCGCACAACCACCCGAGTGCGGTCGAGCCCTTCCAGGGGGCCGCGACCGGCGTCGGCGGGATCCTCCGCGACGTCTTCGCGATCGGAGCGCGGCCGATCGCCGTGCTCGACTCGCTGCGCTTCGGCGAGCTCTCCTCCGAGCATTCGCGCTACCTGTTCGAGGGGGCGGTCGCCGGGATCGGCCACTACGGCAACTCGATCGGCGTCCCGACGGTCGGCGGCGAGGTCTACTTCGAGCCGTCGTACGAGCACAACTGCCTGGTCAACGCGATGTGCGTCGGGCTCGCCAAGACCGGCGAGATGATCCGCTCCGCGGCCGCGGGGCCGGGGAACCTGCTGGTGATCATGGGCGCCTCTACGGGCCGCGACGGAATCGGGGGCGCTTCGGTCCTCGCCTCGGCGGAGCTCGAGGCCGGCGACGACAGCAAGCGCCCGAGCGTCCAGATCGGCGATCCGTTCGAGGAGTCGAAGCTGCTCGAGTGCTGCCTCGAGCTGCTGGAGCGGGGACTGCTGGTCTCGCTCCAGGATCTCGGCGCCGCGGGCCTGACCTCCTCCGCGGGCGAGATGGCGTCGAAGGGCGAGGTGGGGATCGACATCGACGTCTCCCGGGTGCCGCTTCGCGAGCAGGACCTCGAGCCGTTCGAGGTGATGATCTCCGAATCGCAGGAGCGGATGCTCGCCGTCGTGGAGCCGGGCCGGCTCGAGGAGGTGGTGGCCACCTGCGAGCGCTGGCAGACCGGCTCCGCCGCAATCGGCGAGGTGACGGACAGCGGCCACCTGCGGGTTCTCGACGATGGGGTCGAGGTGGGTGACGTCCCGGTCTCGGCGCTGGTCGACGAGTGCCCGCTCTATGACCTCGAGCCCGAGCAGGCCGGCGTCTGGATGTACGGCAACGAGGGTTCCCTCGACGAGGACGATCCCTCGAAGGTCCTCCTGGCCCTGCTCGGGGCTCCCAACGTCGCCTCCAAGCGCTGGGCCTTCGAGCAGTACGACTCCGTGGTCGGATCGCGCACTGCCAAGCGGCCGGAGGCGGCCGATGCGGCGGTCCTGATGCTCCCCGAGAGCGAGCGAGCGGTCGCCGTGGCGATCGACGGGAACGGGCGCCGGGTCGCCTGCGACCCATACGCGGGGGCGGTCGAGGCGGTGCTCGAGTGCGCCCAGAACCTCGCCTGCGTCGGCGCCGAGCCGCTCGGCCTGACCAACTGCCTCAACTTCGGCAACCCGGAGAAGCCCAACGTGGCCTGGCAGCTCGACCGGGCAGTGCTCGGCCTCGCCGACGCCTGCCTCGCTCTGCGGGTCCCGGTGGTGGGCGGCAACGTCTCCCTCTACAACGAGACCGAGCATGGCCCGATCTACCCGACCCCCGTCGTCGGGATGGTGGGGGAGCTGCCCGATCCGGCCAGGGCCGGGGGGCTGGCGCCGCGTCCGGGCGACCGGCTCGTCCTCGTCGGACCGTTTGCTCCCTCGCTGGCGGGCTCCGAGCTCGCCAAGCAGCGCGGCGAGCTCGATACCGGCCTGCCGCAGCCCGCCACCGCCGCCGTGGCCGACGCGCTGACCCTGGTCAGAGACCTTGTCCGCGATGGCGTCCCCTCGGCCGCGCACGATGTCAGCGACGGCGGGCTCTCCTGCGCGCTGGCCGAGATGGCGATCGCGGCGGGGTCCGGTCTCGAGGCGGACCTCGATCCACTCGTCGAGCTGCGCGGCGGGTCTGGTGAGTCGTGCCTATTCGGCGAGGGTCCCGGCGGGATCGTGCTCGCGGTCGCGGAGCCGGACCTGGGGTCCGTGATGGAGAGGGCGGAGGGCGCCGGGGTCGAGGCAATCGAGATCGGGGCGGCCGCGGGGGACCGGCTCTCGATCGCAGCGGCCGAGCGAGACGTCTCCCTGGCGCTCGCCGATGCCGAGAGGGCATGGCGCTCTCTTGGCGACAGCCTCTGAGCGCTGCCGCGGTCGATTGATTGACCCGCCTCCGGGCGGGTACGATCGTGACGTGTTCGGGAGGTTGTCCCACGCCGGCCACTCGCATCACAGGGGTGATCCGCACCCGCCGCGCAGGCGCGCCGCGCTGGTGATTGTCGTCGCCGGGCTTCTGGCGACCCTGGCTCTGCTGATCGCGCCGCCGCACGCCCACGGCAACTTCGTCTACTGGGCCAACTCCGGCCAAACCACGATCGGGCGCGCGAAGCTGAACGGCAGTGCCGTCAACAACGCCTTCATCTCCGGCCTCACCGACGTGCACGGCGTGGCGATCGACTCCAGGTTCATCTACTGGACGCAGGGGAGCGGGGCGACCAGCTCGATCGGGCGCGCGAACCTCAACGGCAGCGGCGCCAACCCCAGCTTCATCCCTCACTCCGCGGGTATTGACTTCAGAGCGCCGTCCCCAGATCCGTTGGACTTCGCCCCCCAGCCGGCGATCGCGGTGAACACCAACGGCGTCTACTGGTCGAATACCGAAACTCACACGATCGGGCGGGCGAACATCGACGGCAGCGCGCCGAACTCCAAGGTGTTCAACGTGACGGGCCCACAGGTCTTCATCGTCTGCGGGATCGCGGTGACCGACGACTTCGTCTACTGGGTCGCCACGCGGATGGGGTCGTCCATCGAGCGAGTGGACGCCAACGGCTCCCCGCCCTCGGTCTTCTCGGCCTTCCGCATCGACGGCGTCGATCCGAGCACGAGCTGCGGCCTGGCCGTGGACAGCTCGTTCCTCTACTGGGGAGGCCGGGACGGGTCGATCGGCCGGGCGCCGGTGGGCGGCGGGACGGCCAGCAACAGCTTCATCCCGAGCGCCACCAGCCCCTCCAACACTCCCTGCGGCGTGGCGGTCAACTCCCAGTACGTCTTCTGGGGGAACTCCGGTCCGACCAGCTCCATCGGCCGCGCCAACCTGAGTGGCAAGTCGTCCAACCCGAGCCTGATCCCCGGGGCGACGGATCCCTGCCTGCCCGCCGCGGCACCCTCGAACAAGATCACGGTCAACTCGGTCACCCGCAAGAAGAAGGGCAGGGCGGTGATCAACGCCAAGGCGCCCGGCCCGGGGCAGGTGGGCCTGCAGAACTCCCCGCCGGCGACCAGCGCGACGGCGTCGAAGGTGAAGGTCCAGAGCCTCACGCTCGGCACGAAGGGCTCCTTCAAGCTCCCCGTGAAGCCGAAGGGGAAGACGGCCAAAAGGCTGAAGAGGAAGGGCAAGGCGAAGGCGACGGTCTGGATCACCTTCCTCCCCGCCGGCGTGGCCGGGGTGCAGAGCAGCAAGAAGCTCACCATCCACCTGGTCAAGAATCACAAGAAGAAGAAATAGCGTCAGAACCAGGGAATTTGCGGCGGATTGAGGCGCCTTGGCCACCCGGGGCCGCTGCTACCCTCCGTCTGCGGGCTGATCTCCTGTCCGCTACTTCTATCTCCAGAGGTTGAGACACCTCCTCCAGACGTGAACGACGCGCGCTTCGACGTTCCCGATCGCGATGGCCCGCGCGATGAGTGCGGGGTGTTCGGCATATACGCGCCCGGCCGCGATGTCGCGCGACTCTCGTATTTCGGCCTCTACGCGCTCCAGCACCGAGGGCAGGAATCGGCCGGGATCGCGAGCTGCGAGGGCGGGCACATCACGACCCTGCGCGACCTCGGGCTGGTCTCCCAGGTCTTCGACGAGGAGAAGCTGCGGGCGCTGTCGGGCGACATGGCGATCGGCCACGTGCGCTACTCGACGACGGGAGGCGGGGCGTGGGAGAACGCCCAGCCGGTCTGGCGCGATGACGGCAGGGAGCTGGCGCTCGCCCACAACGGCAACCTGACCAACGCGGTCGAGCTCTACAACGAGCTGACCGAGGCGGGAGTCCAGCTCCGCGGCACCTCGGACTCGGAGATCATGGCCGCCCTTCTGTCCCGGCGCGCCGGTGAGGGCCAGGAGTGGATCGAGGACGCCGTGGCGGAGGTGATGCCGAGGCTCGAGGGCGCCTACTCGACCGTCGTGATGACCAAGCACGCCGTGGTCGCCTTCCGCGACCCGCACGGGGTGCGGCCGCTGGCCCTCGGCAAGATGAAGCCGAGCGACGGCTCCGGAGAATGCTTCGTGGTCGCCTCGGAGAGCTGCGCCTTCGACATCATCGGCGCCCAGATGATCCGCGAGGTCCAGCCGGGCGAGATGGTCTCGCTGACGGCCAAGGGCCTCGAGCTGAAGCCCGTGATCACCGGCGAGCGGCCCGCCCAGTGCGTGTTCGAGCACATCTACTTCTCGCGTCCCGACTCCCGCCTGGAGAACCGGGTGCTCCAGGAGGTCCGCGGCCGGATGGGCGAGCTCCTCGCCGAGGAGGCGCCCGTAGACGCCGACCTGGTCATCTCGGTGCCGGACTCGGGCAACCCGATGGCCAACGGCTTCGCCCGCGCCACGGGTTTGCCCAAGGACGACGGGCTGATCAAGAACCGCTACGTCGCCAGGACCTTCATTCAGCCCGGGCAGGAGTTGCGCAAGCACGGCCTGCGCATGAAGTTCAACCCGCTCCCTGAGATCGTCGCGGGCAAGCGGGTGGTCGTCGTCGACGATTCGATCGTGCGCGGCAACACCACCCGCCAGATCGTCGCGATGCTGAAGGACGCGGGCGCGAAGGAGGTCCACCTCCGGATCTCGGCACCGCCCATCCGCCATCCCTGCCACTACGGCATCGACATGTCGACGCGCGAGGAGATGGTCGCCCATGACCGCACGGTCGAGGAGATCGCCGAGGAGCTCGGCGCCGACTCCCTCGCCTACCTCTCCATGGACGCCGTCTACGAAGCGGTCGGCACCCCGCGCGAGAAGCACTGCGATGCCTGCTTCACCGGTGACTATCCGCTCGGCGATCCCGAGTCGGCGAACGGCAAGTTCGCGCTCGAGGACATCGCCGTCGTCCCCGCCAGCCGCTGACCCGCCTTCAGTGTCCGCCGAGAACGTAGAGCTGCTGCGGCGCTACTACGACTCCTGGAATGCCGGCGACACGGATGAGCTGATCTCGGGACTGGCCGATGCCGTCGAGTGGCATGGCCACCCGCGACTGCCCGAGCCGGGGCCCTATCGGGATCCTGCCGCGGTCGGGCGCTGGATGGTCCAGTTTCGCGAGGCATGGGGCGAGCTGCGGGCGGAGCCGGTGGAGCTGCTCGACGCGGGCGATGGAGTGATCGCGTTGGTTCACATGACCGGGCGCGGAAGGGGCAGTGGGGTCGCGGTCCGGGGAGGGGTCGACGTCCACGTGGCCGGATTTCGGGACGGGAAGGTGAGCCACTTTCGGATCCTCCCCGGCGGCGACGCCGCCGAGCTGGCCGGGCTGGAGCAGCGCGAAATGGAGTTGCTCATACTCCGAGTCCAGGAGGAGATGAGCGAGGAGGCGATCGCCGAGAGGGTCGGCGACGCGGGAGAGGTCGCCTCGACGCTCGCATCCGCGTACCGGAAGCTGTGCCGCCTGCCCCAAGGAGTGGCCGGTTGAGCGCGTTCCGGGTAGTCGTGCTGGCCTCGGGTGGCGGCACCAACCTTCAGGCCATCCTCGATCAGCTGCACGGAGGTGAGGAGGGTGTCGAGGTCGTCGGCGTCGGCACCGACAAGCCCGAGGCGACGGCGCTCGAGCGCGCGCGCAAGGCCGGCGTCGAGACCGCTGTCTTCCCGGCGGCCGAATACGAGGACAGACGGGCGCGCGACGCCGCCCTGGGCGATTGGATCGAGGAGCGCCGACCGGACCTGGTCGTGCTGGCCGGGTACATGCAGCTGCTCTCGCCCGAGTTCGTCGCGCGATTCCGCAACCGGGTCATCAACGTGCATCCCGCGCTGCTGCCCGCCTTTCCGGGCATCGACGCCCTCCAGCAGGCGATCGATCATGGCTCCAAGATCACCGGCGTGACGGTGCACTTCGTCGACGAGGGGGTCGACTCGGGGCCGATCATCCTCCAGCGGCCCGTTCCGATCGCCCCGAGCCGGGACTGGGCTGAGACCGAGAAGGCGATCCACGCCACCGAGCACACGCTGCTGCCGGAGACGATCCGGATGCTCGCGGCGGGTCGCATCCGGATCGACGATGAGAACCCGCGCCTCGTCCACATCGACCCCGAATAAACTCGCGTCTCCGTGTCGACTCCGTCATCCGAGATCGCTCCAGAGCCGGCCGGCGAGTCGCTGCCGGTACGCCGGGCGCTGATCTCGGTGGCCGACAAGACGGGGGTGGCGGAGTTCGCCGCGGGACTGGCCAAGCAGGGGGTCGAGGTCATCTCGACGGGAGGAACGCTGTCGGTGCTGCACGAGGCCGGAGTCGAGGCGCGGCCGGTGGAGGACCTCACCGGGTTCCCGGAGATCCTCGACGGGCGCGTCAAGACGCTCCACCCGCATCTGCACGCGGGGCTGCTCGCGGTGCGGGACAACCCGGAGCATTCGGAGACGCTGCGGGAGCGCGAGATCGAGGAGATCGACCTCGTCTGCGTCAACCTCTACCCGTTCGAGGCCACCGTCGCCCGCCGCGACGTTCCCGAGGAGGAGGCGATCGAGAACATCGACGTCGGGGGCCCGACGATGATCCGGGCGGCTGCCAAGAACCATCGCTTCGTGGCCGTGGTCGTTCGGCCCGAGAGTTACGACGCGGTGCTCGACGAGCTGGAGGAGACGGGGGAGCTGTCCGCGGCGACCCGGCACTGGCTCGCCAACGAGGCCTTCGCGTACACGGCGCGCTATGACGCGGCCATCAGCCGCTGGTTCGGGCGCCGGTACGAGCAGCTGCCGACCTACTGGGTGACCGCGTGGGAGAAGGAGATGGATCTCTCCTACGGCGAGAACCCACACCAGCGGGCGGCGCTCTATGTGGAGCCGAGGGCGCGCTCGCACGTCCTCTCCCGCGTGAGCAAGCTGCACGGCAAGCCGCTCTCCTTCAACAACGTGCTGGACCTGAACTCGGCGCGCACGCTGCTCGCGGACCTCGAGGGGCCGGCCTGCGTGATCGTCAAGCACAACAACCCCTGCGGGGTCGCCGAGGCGGACGAGATCGGTCCCGCGTACGACGCGGCCTTCGCCTGCGATCCGATGTCGGCCTTCGGAGGCGTAATCGCCCTGAACCGGCCCGTGGACGAGGCTCTGGCAGAGCGGCTGCACCAGCAGTTCATCGAGGTGCTGATCGCTCCCGGGTATGAGGACGGACGCCTTGCCGGTGCTCCAGCAGAAGGAGGCGATCCGGATCCTCGAGGACACCGAGCGGCGGGGCCACCAGATCGAGCCGGACATCAAACGGGTTCGCGGCGGCATCCTGGTCGAGGACCCAGACGGCTCACCCGAGCCGCGGGAGCTGATGGAGGTCGCGACCAAGACGCAGCCGACGGACAAGCAGTGGGACGACCTGCTCTTCGCCTGGCGCGTGGTCCGCCACGTGCGCTCGAACGCGATCGTGCTGGCGCGGGACCGGGCCACGCTGGGGATCGGGGCGGGACAGATGAGCCGGGTGGACTCGGTCCGGCTCGCGATCGAGAAGGCGAAGGACGCGCGCGGCCCGGACGCGGAGCCGCTGCTCGCCGGCTGCGTGCTCGCCTCCGACGCCTTCTTCCCCTTCGCCGACGGGCCGCAGGCGGCGATCGACGCCGGCGCGACGGCCGTGATCCAGCCCGGCGGGTCGAAGCGGGACGCCGAGGTGATCGAGGCCTGCGACGCCGCGGGCGTGGCGATGGTGTTCACGAAGCGCCGCCACTTCCGGCACTAGGCGCTCTAGGCCGCCGCTTCGAGCGAGCGCACGTCGCGTACTTCGCCCCCAGCGGGAGGACTCTCGATCAGCTCCGCCTCGATCTCGCCATGGCAGTTGGCGCAAACAAGGACGCACTTCTTGGCCTCAGCCCGAAACGCAGCGATGGATCTGCCTACTGCCATCGACATGGCGAACGACTTCATTGCCGGATCGACGTGATGGAACGTGAGATTGACAATGCACCGGTCGTAGCCGCAAACCGCGCAGCATCCGCCGGCTTCATCGACCAGGATCCGTTTGAGCTTCTGCTTGCGGCGTGTGACGGCCTCTCCAACACAGCGCTTGCAGGCCCAGCGACAGCCCTGCTTGGTCCCCTGCTGTAGTTCGCGAACTCGGTTTCGCCGTGACGGTCGCAATGCCGGACCTCGACGGGCCGTCTGCGCCGCAGATCCGGAGGGCGCCCGCGATTCTTGACCAAGGGCACAGGAGCGCTTCAGATCGCGATCGAGTTTGCGTCCGCTTGGCCCACACCTCATGCTGCCGCGCCAAGGCTGACGAATCCCCTGCAAATCGGTGAAGAAAGTGCCCCCTCCGGGACTCGAACCCGGACCTGCGAGATTAAAAGTCTCGCTGTCTAGCCAGTTGACGTAAGGGGGCGCCGCAAGTCTAGGCGCCGCGTCGCGGCCGACTAGAGTCCCACGTGACGATGAGGATCTCCGCCAAGGTCGACTATGCGGTCAGGGCTTCGCTGGAGCTGGCGGCTGCGGGCGGCGATCCAATCAAGGGCGAGGCGATCGCCGACGCCCAGGACATTCCGCTCAAGTTCCTCGAGAACATCCTCGGCGAGCTCAAGCACACCGGCATCGTCGCCAGCCGCCGCGGCGCGCAGGGCGGCTACTGGCTCGCCAAGGATGCCGACGAGGTCAGCCTCGCCGACATCGTTCGCGCGGTCGAGGGGCCGCTGGCAAGCGTTCGCGGCCAGAGCCCCGAGACGCTCAGCTACAGGGGCGAGGCCGAGCCGCTGCAGAAGGTCTGGATCGCCCTGCGCGCCAACCTGCGCGCGGTGATGGAGGACACGACCCTCGCCGACGTGGTCGGCGGCGAGCTGCCGGCGGCGGTCCGTGAGCTGAGCGAGCCGGCGGAAGCCTGGAGTCAGCGTTAGCCGACGCTGGCGAACACCTGGTGGCGGCCGGCTCGCTCGCGCGGGCGACTACGAAGCACGATCGGTGACCGGACCCGGCTTGTCAGCGCGACCGCGCCGGCGGACGACGCCTCCCTCATCTCCAGCTCGTCGACCTGGTCCCGGGTCAGCTGCACTGAGAACTGCTCCCCATCGCTCAGGATCAGCTCGACCCTGACCTCGAAGCCGAGGTGAACGATCCGTTCCACCATCGCCTCGATGGTCTGGCCGTTGGGCTCATGCCGGATCTCGACATCGTGCGGCCGCACCCAGGCGTTGCCCAGCCGATGCGCGGGCCCGACGAAGCTCATCACGAACTCCGAGGCAGGATTCTCGTAGAGGTCCCGCGGGCCGCCCGACTGCTCGACCTTGCCGTCGTTCATCACGATGATCTGCTCAGCCACGTCCATCGCCTCCTCCTGGTCGTGGGTGACGAAGATCGTCGTCACGTGCACGTCGTCGTGGAGGCGCCGCAGCCAGGTGCGAAGCTCCTCGCGCACCTTCGCGTCGAGGGCGCCGAAGGGCTCGTCGAGCAGCAGCACGCGCGGCTCCACCGCCAGCGCCCTGGCCAACGCCATCCGCTGGCGCTGTCCACCGGAGAGCTGGTTCGGGAACCGCTTCTCGAACCCCTTCAGGTGAACCAGCTCGATCAGCTTCCCGACCCGCTCGCGGATCGCGCCGTTCCCCTCCCCCTTGATCTTGAGGCCGAAGGCGATGTTGTCGTACACCGTCATGTGCTTGAAGGCGGCGTAGTGCTGGAAGACGAAGCCGACGTTCCGGTCCTGCACGCGCGTCTCGGTGTTGTCCTCGCCGGAGATCAACACCTGGCCCTCGTCGGGCTGCTCGAGCCCGGCGATCACGCGCAGCAAGGTCGACTTGCCGCTGCCACTCGGGCCGAGGAGGGCCGTCAGGCCGCCGTCGGGCACATCGATGGAAACGTCGTCGAGGGCGACGAAGTCCCCGAAGCGCTTGGTCACGTTCTTGACGGAGATGGCCATGTCAGGCCTCCTTTTCGATGGGCTGCGGGACGAAGACCCCCGGACCTGGCATCGCGTGATCGTCCTCGTCGCCCTCGGCGGCCTTGGCCGAGCGCTTCTGGAGGAGATTCATGCCGAACAGCACCGCCATCGCGAGGATCGCGAGCACGATCGCGGCGGCATATGCCCCCGCGAGGTTGAAGCTGTCGAACTGGTCCTTGACGAACAGGGGCAGCGTCTGCGTCTTGCCGCTGATGTTGCCCGCGACGATGCTGACGGCGCCGAACTCGCCGAGCGCGCGGGCGGTTGCCAGAACCACGCCGTAGGTCACGCCCCAGCGGATCGCCGGGAGGGTCACCTTCCAGAAGGTCTGCCAGGGAGAGGCCCCGAGCGTCTTCGCAGCCTCCTCCTGGTCCGCGCCGATCTCCTGCAGCACCGGCATCACCTCGCGCACGACGAAGGGCAGCGAAACGAAGATCGTCGCCAGCACCATGCCCGGCGTCGAGAAGATGATCTGGACGCCCTGGTTCATGAACCACTCGCCGAACCAGCTGTTGCGCGGGGCGTAGACCAGGAAGAGCGCCAGGCCGATGACCACCGGGGAGATCGCGAACGGCACGTCGATGACGGCGTTGATCAGCGCCTTGCCTCGGAACTCCTGGCGGACCAGCACGATCGCCGTAATGACGCCGAAGATCGTGTTCAGAGGAACCGCGATGCCGACGCAGACGATGGTCAGCCAGAAGGCGTTGAGGCCGTCGGAGCTGGTGATCGCGTCGATGGGCTGGCTCAGCCCGTGCTCGAAGGTCCGGTAGAAGATCATCGCCACCGGCACAATCAGCAGGGCGGAGAGATACACCAGCGCGATGGAGCGAAGGCCCCAGCGCGAAGGACGGCTAAGCGCGCTCATGTCGGGACCTCCAGCGCGCGAAGAGGTTGATCGCGAAGAGCATGCCCACGGCGATCACGAGCAGCAGGACCGAGACGGCCGCCGCCCCCGAGTAATCGCTGGTCTGCACGCGCCCGTAGATGTAGACGGATGCGGCCTGGGTCTTGAACGGGACATTCCCGGTCAGCAGGACGAGCGAGCCGAACTCGCCGATCGCGCGGGCGAAGGCGAGCGCGCAGCCGGCGATGATCGCCGGCGTCAGGTTGGGAAGCAGGATGCTGCGGAAGATCCGGTGGTTCGGAGCCCCGAGCGAGGCGGCGGCCTCCTCCATCTCCCGATCGACCTCCATGAGGACCGGCTGGACCGCGCGGACGACGAACGGGAGCGTCACGAAGAGAAGGGCCATCACGACCGCTGTCCGGGTGTAGGCGGCGTGGATCCCGATCGGGGAGTTCGGCCCGTACAGGGCGAGCAGCACGAGGCTCGCGACGATCGTCGGCAGGGCGAAGGGCAGGTCGATGATCGAGTTGAGCGAGCCGCTTCCCCCGGAAATCGTCGCGGACCAGGACCCACGCGATCAGCGTCCCCATCACCGCATTGATCGCGACGACGATCAGCGACGAGATCAGCGTGAGCTTGATGGCCGCGACGGCCTCCTTGTCAGTGATCGCGTCAAAGAAATGGCCGAGCCCATCGCTGAAGCCGCGGCTGAAGACGGCGGCGAGTGGGAGCAGCACGATCAGGCTGATCCACAGGATCGCGGCGCCGCGGATGAGCACCGCACCGCCGAGGGTGGGACGGAAGCCCACCCTCGGCGGTCTGGCTACGGCGGTGTCAGCTGATGCCATGTGGCGGTTCGCTCCAGCTGCCTAGCTCGTCGGGTTGCCGAGGTCCTTCTCGGCCTGGATGACCCAGCCGTTGTCCCCGAAGAACGGATCGGCGACCTTGCCCCAGCCACCGAACTTGTCGATGGTGAACAGGCCCGACGGGGTCGGGAACTTCCTCGCGTTACTAGTCAGCGACGGACTTGACGACCGGGCGATAACCCGCGTCAGCGAAGTCCTGCTGGCCCTGGTCCGTGTATAGGAAGTCCACGAACTTCTGGGCCTCGGACGGCGCGTCCTTGGTGACTGCGATCGGGTTCTCGATCAGGATCGTGCTGTCCGGAATGATGTACTCGAGATCGATGCCGTCCTTCTTGGCCTGGATGGCGTCGTTCTCGTAGCCGACCAGCACGTCGCCCTTGCCGCTGGAGAACGTGTTCAGCGAGTCACGGGCGCTCGAGTCCTGAACGGACGTGTTGGCGAGCACCTGCTTGACGAAGGCCTGCGCCTGAGCGGGAGTCTTGCCCTCGGCGATCTGCGACCCGTAGATGGCCATGATGTTCCAGCGGGCTCCGCCGGAGGTGGCCGGGTTCGGGTCGATCACGTCGACGTCCGAGCGGGCGAGATCATCGAAGCTGGTGATGTGCTTCGGGTTGCCCGGGCGAACGCTCAGGGTCACGACCGAGTCGGTGACGATTCCCTTGTACTGGTTCTTGTCCCAGTCGGCGGAAACGAGACCCGCGTCGACCACACGCTGCATGTCGGGCTCGAGTGAGAACTCGACGACGTCAGCGGGCTGACCGGCCTCGACGGCTCGGCTCTGGTCGCCGGACGCTCCGAACGAATTGGAGAAGCCGATGCCCTTGCCGTCCGCCGTGTCGTTGAAGCCAGGCTCGAGGCCCTGCTCGTAGGCCTGTTGCGGAGTCGAGTACGCGACCAGATCGATCGAGTCGCTGGCGCTCGCGGATCCCCCGCACGCCGCGACACCAATCGTCGCGGCCAAGCCGAGGAGCGAAGCACCCAGGAGGGCGGCGATTCGCTTCGGCTTTCGGTTGCGCTGTCCCTGAGTCATGAGGCTTTCTTCCGACCTTTCTTGATTGCGTTGATTGACAAGGCCGGGAACCGTAGCAGAAACAACAGTAAGTCAATGGGAATAGACGTAATTGCCAGCTCTCGCCGATTAGGGGGACAGCCAGCGGGAAGGAGTGGGGCGCATGCGAGTGATGTTCTTCACCTGGCTGGTGCTGATTGCGACCGGGCTCGCCTTCTACACGTTGATCGGGCTGAGCCACAACTGATGCAGCGAATACGGCGCTTCGTCGGCGATCACTCGCTCTCTCTCTTCTTCCTCGCCCTCTTCCTGGCCGCGCTGATCGGGCAGGCGATCGCCGGCCACATCCTGCACAACGAGGACGCCATGGCGCACCACGGGACGACGATGACGCTATGGCGCTACGTCGTCTCCTCCGACTTCGGCAATGCCGTGATGGAGAACTGGCAATCGGAGTATCTGCAGTTCATGCTCTTCATGCTCGCCACGATCTGGCTCGTCGAGCGCGGCTCGCCGGAGTCGAAGCCACTCGGCGAGAAGGGGACCGAAACGGACAAGGAACAGGCGATCGGAGAGCACGCACGCAGGGACTCGCCCGATTGGGCCAAGCCCAAGGGGATCAAGACCTACGTGTACTCGAACTCGCTGCTGATCGTGATGTCGATCATCTTCTTCGGCTCCTGGTTCGCCCAATCGGTCACCGGCTGGACGGAGTTCAACGCCCAGCAGGCCGACCACCACGAGAAGGCCGTGTCATGGCTCGGATACGTCGGCTCAGCCGACTTCTGGGAGGCGACGCTGCAGAACTGGCAGTCCGAGTTCCTCGCTGTCGGCTCCTTCGTCGCCTTCACCGTCTTCCTGCGACAGCGAGGCTCGCCTGAGTCGAAGCCGGTGGGCGCACCCCACGACGCGACCGGCATCGAGGGGTAGCCCGCGCCCTCTCAGCGCTTCTTCCCTCCCAGAGCTCCGACCAGCTGGCGCTTGGTCATCTTCGAGCGGCCCTTGATCCCGCGGTCCTTGGCCTCCTCGTAGAGCTGCTCGTACGTGCGGCCGCCCGGGCCGCTTCCGGACCGAAGTCCACCGCGGCGATGCGACGAGATGTCTCGCCGGGACGCCGACGACGACCGGCGCGACTGCCCGGCCCTGGCGCGCTCCTTGTTGACCGTGCGGGCTGCGATCTCCTCGGCTCTGGCCTCGGATCGTCCCTCGCTCCGCTCGCTCTTCTTGACGTGCTCGTACATCCGGGCCCACTTGGTGCCCTTCTTGATTCCTCTCGGTGGCATCTGTCTGCCTCCTCTCTGGTCTTCCCACCGGGATACCCGGCGCGCAGCGAGCAAACCATCGGACCGGAGCGGCTAGAAGAGCTTTGTCTGGGCCAGCTCGGGCTCTGCGGCCACTGCTGCCCGCTCCCTGCGCCGCGCCTCCAGCCGCGCCCGCCGGCTGTAGCGCGGGTCGTGGGAGAGGTTCGGTGCGCGAACAAGGGACCCGATCCGCTTGCGCTCGGCATTGGGCGCGTAGGCGCGGTCCTGGTAGAGCTCCTCGTACCTCGGCACGAGATCGGGACGTGCCGCGGAGAGCCATGACATGAAGACCTCCTTGACGCCGGGGCGCAGGTGCAGGGCGATCCCGTTGACGAAGGTGGCGCCGGCCTCCTCGGCGATGGAGACGATCTCCTCGACCAACGCCGGCGAGTCGTTGATCCCGGGCATCAGGGGCGCCACCAGCACCCCGGACGGGATCCCGGCCTCGTTGAAGGCCGCCACCGCCTCGAGCCGCTTGCGCGGGTGCGGTGTGTGGGGCTCGGTCGCCCGCCAGATCTTCTCGTCGAGTGTCGGAACCGAGAAGTTGACGCTGACGTCGGCGATCTCGGCCAGCTCGAGGTAGAGGTCGAGATCCCGAAGGACGAGCGAGGACTTGGTCAGGATCGAGGTGGGCGTCTCGGAATCACGCAGCGCCTCGATCATCGGGGGCATCAGCTCGTAGCGTCCCTCCGCCCACTGGTACGGATCGGTGTTGGTCCCGAAGGCGACCAGCTCCCGCTTCCAGCTCGGCCTGCTGAGCTCCGCCCGGAACAGCTCGGGAACGTTGACCTTGACGACGATCTCCCGCTCGAAGTCGCGGCCCGCGTTCAGGTCGAGGTAGGTGTGCGTGTTGCGCGCAAAGCAGTAGGTGCACGCATGGGTGCATCCTCTGAACGCGTTGACCGTCCAGTTGAACGGCAGGTAGTCACCCGGCACCTTGTTGAGCGCCGACTTGGCGCGCACCTCGTGGAAGTTGATGCCGAGTGCCTCCGGAGCGTCGAAGGTGCGGACGCGCTCGACGTCCAGGCCGGGCAAGCTCCTTCCCTTCTCTCTGTCGACTTTCTGTGAGTCCCAGCGCATCGAACGTATGTTCGCATACCGATCGGCTCGTCTACGGTGATTCAACGGCGGAGAGATCCCTTTCGTGAGCCGGCCTCGGCTCAGTCAGACTCCAGGGCCATGACCGACGAGACGACGAGACTCCACCCTGCCGAGCACCGCGCCTATCGCGAGCTGTACGCGTCCGCCCGCCAGCTGATTCGCCGCTGGGGCCGCCTGGCGCCCGCATTGGAGGGAACGCCGGTCGGTGAGAGCCTGCTCCGCGGCGTCGATGAAACCGAGCGGCTGCTGGAGGCATTGGGCACCCGCACCGCCGCCTACGGGCTGCACGGAGGGCCGGCGGCGCAGGGAGTGGGCGCGCGGATCGCAGATGTGCGGGCTGCGTTCGTCGACCGGGGTGGCGACACCGGCATGGTGGTCCGCTTCGCCGTACTCGACATCGAGCACATCACGACGCTGCTTCGGCAGCTCGCCGAGCTGGCCCGCTCGCGGCAGGACCGCGATCTCGCCGGCTTCTGTGAGGAATGGGCAAGCCGGCTCGAGGCGCAGCTGGGAGCGGTCCGGGAGGCGGCGGTCGAGCTCGGCACCGACCCCGAGCGGGCTGCCGCCCCGCTCGACGACTCGCTGCTCAACCGGGCCACCCACGGCGTGGGCTGGGTCTTTGGATCGGTCGGCGAGGGCATCGACCGGGTCGTCGGCCGCCGCCGCAGCTAGGAGAGGTCCGGCTGACCCTCGAGCGGAGTCGAGGCCTCCGCGTGCAGCCGGCGCGGAATCCGCCCGGCCTGCCGGGCGGCCCAGCCCGCCTCCACCGCCGAGCGCATCGCCGCCGCCATGCCCGCCGGATCCTCGGCTCTGGAGACGGAGCTGGCCAGCAGCACTCCGTCGCAGCCGAGCTCCATCGCCAGTGCGGCATCCGACGCCGTGCCGATTCCCGCGTCGAGGATCACGGGGACGCCGGCGCGCTCGGCGATGATCCGCACGTTGTACGGGTTGCGTATCCCCATCCCAGAGCCGATCGGCGACCCGAGCGGCATCACGGCGGCGCAGCCGGCCTCCTCGAGCCGACGGGCGAGGATCGGATCGTCATTTGTGTAGGGCAGAACCGTGAAGCCCTCGTCCACCAGGGTCTCGGCGGCGTCGATCAGCTCGACCGCATCCGGGAGCAGGGTCCGGTCGTCCCCGATCACCTCGAGCTTCACCCAGTCGGTCTCGAACGCCTCGCGCGCGAGCCTGGCCGTCCGGACCGCGTCCCGCGCCGTGTAACAGCCGGCCGTATTGGGAAGCGCGAAGAGGCCAAGCCGTCGGATCAGGTCGAGGACAGAACCCCGTGCGTCGGGGTCGACCCGCCGGAGCGCCACCGTGACGATCTCGGTGCCCGATGCGATCAGGGCCTCCTCCATCTGCTCGAGCGAGCGGAAGCCCCCTGTACCGACGATCAGCCGCGAGCCCCAGCTTCGGCTCCCGAGCTCGAAGCCGTCATCGGCGCCGCCCTGGATGGCGGCGAGCACCTCGATCTTCTGGCCATCGGCGAGCTGCGTCCGGCTCCACTCGCTCCTGGGGACGACCTCCCCGTCGACTGCGACCGCCACCCCCCGCTGCTCGAGCTCCGCCCCCGAGGCCTCGATCGCGATCGCGACGGTGGCGTCGTCGGGCAGTGTTACCGGCTCGCCGTTGAGCTCGACGTTCACGCGACCTCCACGGCGGCCTCGGCCGATCGCCCGGCGAACCGCCGCGGCGAGAACGGGCCGATATCGAACGGCGGCTCCTCGCCGGCGAGCAGCGCCGCAATGCAAGCGGCGGTCAGCGGCGCCTGCAGAACCCCGTTGCGGAAGTGTCCGGTGGCGACCAGCAATCCGTCGGTCGCGCTCGAGCCGATCAGGGGAGCGTTGTCGGGCGTGCCCGGACGCAGGCCCGCGTTGGCCTCGACCAGCTCCAGCTCTTCGATCTCCGGAATCAGCCTGTATGCCTCGCGGAGCAGCTCGTGTACTCCACCGGCGGTCACCGTCGTGTCGAAGCCGCGCTCCTCGACTGTCGCGCCGACGATCAGCCTCCCATCCGCGCGCGGGACCAGGTAGACCCGCTCGCCGGCGACGATTCGCCCGCAAGCGGGCTCCTCGGCCGAACCGCGGAGGGTGAGGATCTCCCCCTTAACCGGGCGGACCGGTGGCCTGGCATCCGGCGGGACCCAGTGGGCCCCTCCCGACCAGCAGCCCGCGCTCAGGATCAGCGTGCCCGCGCGGAAGCTGCGGCCATCCGCCGTATCGACCCGCCAGGCGCCGTCACGCCGCTCGGCCGCCACCACCTCCGCGCCGCCATGGACGTCGACCCCCCGGCGCTCGAGGGCGCCGAGCAACGCCGCGATCACGCGTCTGGGATCGACGCTGGCCTCGCCGGGAACGTCCGCGCCGCCGCGGACTGCGGGCGCCAGTCCAGGCTCGAGCTTCCGGCAGGCCCGTCCGGGCAGCCACTCGGACTCCAAGCCGAGCTTGCGATGGAGCTCGTAGCGCCGACGCAACGCCTCCGCCTCATCGCGGTCGAGGGCCACGTGCAGCGCTCCGTGAGCGCCGAAGCCGATCTCCATCTCCGACTCAGCCTCCAGCTCCCGCGCGAAAACCGGCCACCCGCGCAGGGACTCGAGGTTGAGCGCCAACAGCGCCTCCTCGCCCCAGGATGCCTCGCCCACGGGAGCGAGCATCCCCGCCGCCACTCCCGTCGCACCCGCCGCCGGGCGCTCGCGCTCGAGCACACAGACACGCGCGCCCCGCCGCGCGGCCCACCAGGCCGAGGCCAGCCCGATCACGCCGCCGCCGACGAAGATCCCGTCGTAGCCGTTGTTCGTGTCGTCTCTCACCAGACCTCCCTTCGCCGGCATTACCCGGATCAGGTTCGGACGGTCGGCGGCGCTTCAGCCACCCTCTCAGCCCTTTGGTGGGCTCCCGTTACACGTTCATCGTACCCTTGCTCGTACAGTGACCAACGACGCTTCTGGCCAGACTCATCTCGCACCTCCCGAGGCAATCGGAGATCTGCGGCGCCAGCGGCTCGAGTGGGCGCGCCTCTACTTCGTCTGCGACGCACGCCCACATGGCCGCGAGCCGGAGGCGATGCTGAACGCGGCGATGAGCGGCGGCGCCGGGATCATCGAGCTGCGGGATCGCGAGAACCCCCGCAACGCCATCGAGCGCTCAGGACACACGTTCCGCCGCCTGGCCAACACCTACGGCGCGCTCTTCATCGTCAACGACGATCCCCATCTCGCCCTCGAGCTGCGCGCCGACGGGGTCCATGTCGGACAGGACGACATCGACCCCGCCGAGGCGCGCCGGATCATGGGTCCCGCCGCAATCATCGGCCTCTCGACCCACAGCCGCGAGCAGATCGAGGCGGCCGCGAGCCTTCCGATCGACTACATCAGCGTCGGCCCGATCTGGGAGACCCCCACCAAGCAGGGACGGCCGGCGACCGGGCTCGAGCTGATCCGCGACGCGGCCGAGATCGCCAAGCGCCCCTGGTACGCGATCGGCGGAATCGACGCCGGCAACGCCGAACAGGTCGTCTCGGCGGGGGCCGAGCGCCTCTGCGTGGTCAGGGCGATTCGCGACGCCGAGACTCCGCGAGCCGCGGCGACGGCCCTGTTCGACCTGGTCGACCCGGCGGCACGAGCGGAAGAGCGATGAGCGACCGCGACCGGAAGCGGGCCGAGCGCCAGAAGCGAAAGCGCCGGTCCGCCGAGCGGGTCGGAGCGCCAAACGGCGACGGCGCGGCCGCAACGACGGCCGAGGCGCCAGAGACCGAGACCTTCAAGGAGAGGATGGCCCGCCGCTATGAGGAGCGCAACGACGAAGCCAGGGCGAAGCTCGAGCCGCTCGAGCGCGGCGAGCGCCCCAGGGCCGTCACGATCGGAGCCGTCGTCTCGAGCGTGCTCGCGATCACGATCACAGTTCAGGGCGTCCTCTCGCTGGCGGGCGTGAGCTCCGGTCAGGGGGCTACCCGCCCCGCTCCCCTGATCCTGTTCGCGGTCGTGCTCTGGGCGATGGCGGTCGGGATGTGGCGCGCCCGCTATTGGGCCGTGCTCGGCTTCCAGACCGTGCTCCTCCTGATGATGCTCGCCAGCGCGTTCGGGCTGGTGGTGGTCAACTCCGTACTCCAAGCCGTCGGCACCACGCTCCTGCTGCTCGGCTCGGGCACGCTCTTCTACTTCATGGTCCGCGCGATGGCGCGGATCCAGATGCCAAGCGGCCCCGACGCCTGACGGCGAAGCCGGATCAAACGCTCCGATAGAGTCGATCCCCGATGGCCGAGTACGACGTGATCGTGATCGGAGGCGGGCCGGGGGGATACGTGGCCGCGATCAGGGCCGCCCAGCTGGGCCAGAAGACGGCCGTCGTCGAACGCGACAAGGCGGGCGGCCGCTGCCTCAACTACGCCTGTATCCCGGCGAAGACCGTGCTCCACACCGCCGAGATCTTTCACACGGTCAGCGAGGATGGCGCGGAGCTCGGCATCAAGGCCGGCAGCACCTCCATCGACTGGAAGGCACTCCAGGAGCGCCGAACGAAGGTCTCCAAGACGCTCGAGGACGGCGTCCAGTTCCTCTGGAAGAAGAACAAGGCCGACTTCCTAAAGGGCGAGGCCTCGCTGGTCGGCGGCGGCAAGGTCAAGGTGGGCGATGACGAGCACCAGGCAAAGGCGATCGTGCTCGCCACCGGCTCGGTGGCGATGCCGATTCCGGGCGTCGACTTCTCCGACCGGGTGATCGACACCTGGGGCGCCTATTCGCTCGACTCGATGCCGAAGTCGCTGGTGATCGCCGGCGCCGGCGCGTCGGGCTCCGAGATCGCCTCCGCCTACTCCCGCATGGGCGTTCAGGTGACCCTGATCGAGATGCTCGACCAGATCCTGCCGCTCGAGGACAAGGACATGGCCCGTGTGGTCGAGCGCCAGTTCAAGAAGGACGGCATGGAGGTGCTGACTCAGACCAAGGTTGAGTCCGTCGAGGAGCAGAAGACCGGGGTCAAGGTGAAGGCTGGAGAGGTGGAGCTGAAGGCCGACTACCTGGTGATCGCCGGAGGACGGCGGCCGGACACCGACCCGCTCAACCTCGACGCCGCGGGGGTCAAGACCAACGACCGCGGCCAGATCGAGATCGACGAGTACCAGCGGACCTCAGCCGACGGCGTCTTCGCAATCGGCGATCTCGTCCGTGGCCCCGCCCTCGCCCACAAGGCCGAGGAGGAGGGCGTCGTCGCCGTCGAGACGGCCGCGGGTCACGAGACCGAGCCGGTCAACATCGACCTCGTCCCCGGAGCGACCTTCACCCATCCGCAGGTGGCGAGCGTCGGGATGACCGAGGAGCAGGCAAAGGAGACCGGCCGTCAGATCAAGGTGGGCAAGTTCAAGCTGGGGGGCGCCGGCGCATCGGTCGTCTATGACGACCGCGCCGGGCTGGTCAAGATCGTCGGCGACCCGGAGTACGGCGAGATCCTCGGCGCCCACATCGTCGGCAACATCGCCTGCGACATGATCAGCGAGATCTGCAACGTGATGGCTCTCGAGGGCGGCTATCCCGAGCTGCAGCGCATCATCCACCCCCACCCGACGATGTCGGAGGCGATCCTTGATGGCGCCCGCGCCGTCGACGGCTGGGCCATCCACGCCTAGGGGCGCCGACGGATGAAGATGAATCGGCTGGAGGCCTTCTCTGACGGGGTCTTCGCCGTCGCCATCACGCTCCTGATCCTGGACATCAACGTGCCGGGCGGGGAGGACCTCTGGCAGCAGCTCAAGGACGAGTGGCCCTCCTTCGCCTCCTTCTTCGTCAGCTTCTGGGTGATCGGGATCATCTGGGTGAACCATCACGGCGTGTTCGACCATCTGAAGCTTGCGGATAGGCCGGTCCTCTACCTGAACCTGCTGGTCCTAATGACGGTGGTCTTCATCCCGTTCTCAACCGCGCTGATGGCGGAGCACCTCAAGTCGGGCGCCGACGAGACGATTGCGGCGCTCGTCTACAGCGGTGCGTTCCTGGCGATGGGGCTCGCTTTCGGCGCCCTCTGGACGTACATCACGAGGCACCGCCAGGAGCTCGGCGTCGAGCTCAGCGATGACGAAATCCGCAGGACGACGGTCACGTTTCTGATCGGAAATCCCTTCTACGCCGTCGCCGTGGTTGTCGCATTCATCAGCCCGGCGGTCGTGCTCGTGATCATCTCGCTGGTCGCCATCTACTACATGGTCGTCGGAATGCGGAGCCCGGAGGTTGCAGGGCGCGCTTAAACGCAACGGAGTCATGGCGAAGCCGTCCACTTTCTACTACGACTTCAGCTCGCCGTACTCCTATCTGGCGGCGGAGCGGATCAGCGGCCTCTTCGCCGAGGCCGAGCTCGAGCAGCCGGAGTGGCAGCCGATCTCCTTCGGCCACGTCCTCAAGGTGACCGGCCGGCGGCCCTGGTCGTTCGAGGAGGACCGCAGCGCGGACTTCGCCGAGATCCAGCGACGGGCCGACGAGCGCGGACTGCCGGAGGTGCGCTACCCGGAGGGCTGGCCGGTCGAGAACTACAGCCTGAATCCGATCCGCGCCGCGGTCTACGCCAAGGAATCCGGGCGGGTCGTGTCCTTCACGCTTGCCTGCTTCCGGCAGGTCTTCGCCGCGGGGCGCGACATGAGCGATCTCGACAACGTCCTCGTCGCGGCTGCCGCCTGCGAGCTGCACCCGAACGCGGTGCTGAAGGGGATCGAGACGAAATCGGTCAAGGACCGGCTCCGCGCCGCCACCGACGAGGCGATCGCGCTGGGCGTGGAGGGGATCCCCACGCTCGCCGTGGGGGACCGGTTGTTCTGGGGCGACGACAGGCTGGAGGAGGCGGTCGCGGCGGCCTCCGTAGCCTGAAACGAGCGGTGGCGGCTTTACGGCGGGAGTAGGCTGAGCTCGTGGCTGAGAGCAAGACCAAGACGAGGCGGAGAGCGGCGGGATCGCCCGATGGCAAGGGCAAGCCGCCCGCCAGGCTGAAGCTCCCGGACAAGAAGACCTCCCGCGAGCTGCTCAGCCAGATGGCCCTGATCCGGCGCTTCGAGGAGGAGGCCGGGCGTCAGTACCAGCGCGCCAAGGCCGGCGGGTTCCTGCATCTGGCGATCGGCGAGGAGGCGACGATCGTCGGCACCACCTCGGTGATGCGCGACGACGACTACCTGATCGGGACCTACCGGACCCATGGCCACGCGATCGCGCGCGGCACCGACCCCAAGCGGGTGATGGCCGAGATCTTCGGCCGGGTCGACGGCACCTCCGGAGGTCGCGGTGGCTCGATGCACATCTTCGACCTCGAGCGCCGCTTCATGGGCGGCTACGGGATCGTCGGCGGCAACCTGCCGCTCGCGGCCGGTCTGGCGCTGGCGTCCGACTACAAGGGGACCGACGAGGTGACCGTCTGCATGTTCGGCGACGGCGCCTCCAACACCGGGAACTTCGGCGAGACGATGAACCTGGCGGCCCTCTGGAGCCTTCCCGTCGTCTTCCTGGTCGAGAACAACCTCTACGGGATGGGCACCGCGCTCGAGCGCCACTCGGCGGTGCCAGACCTCTCCCACAAGGCGGAGGGCCTGGGCGTCCCCGGGGTGCGGGTGGATGGCATGGACGTTCTCGCGGTCCGGGAGACGGTGGCTGAGCACATCGACCTCGCGCGGGAGGAGCACAGGCCGACGCTGATCGAGGCGTTCACCTACCGCTACCGCGGCCACTCCGCCGCCGACCCCGAGGTCTATCGCGAGAAGGAGGAGGTCGAGGAATGGCAGCGCAAGGACCCGATCGAGTCCTTCGCCGGGCGGCTGATCAAGGAGAAGGTGCTCTCCGCGGAGGATGTCGACGCGATCCGCGAGGAGGCCGACCGGATCGTCACGGAGGCGGTCGAGTTCGCCGACAACTCGCCCGAGCCGCCGCTGGACTCGCTCTATGACCACCTCTACGTCTACGGCGACCAGGTCCCGGGCTGGTACGGGGTGGACGAGCGCTCGCCGGACTCCCACGCGGCCGAGGAGGAGAGAGAGGCGACCGAACGCGCGCGGCAGCTGGCTGAGAGCGGCGCTGCCTACGCGGAGGACGAGGAAATGCGGGAGGCCGAGGGCGACCTGCCCGATGCGCGGCCGGAGGACGTGCACTGATGACGCAGCTGCGGATGCGCGAGGCGCTGCGGGACGGAATGGCGGAGGAGATGCGCCGTGACGAGAACGTGTTCGTGATGGGCGAGGACGTCGCGGTCTTCCAGGGGTCCTTCAAGGTGACCGAGGGGCTGCTCGACGAATTCGGCGAGAAGCGGGTCCGCGACACCCCGATCTCCGAGAACTCGATCGTCGGCATGGGCGTCGGCGCCGCGATGGGCGGCCTGCGTCCGGTCGTCGAGATCATGACCGTCAACTTTGCGCTGCTGGCGATGGATCAGATCGTCAACCACGCCGCCGCGATCCCGTACATGTTCGGCGGTCAGGTCCGCGTTCCGGTGGTCATCCGGATGCCGGGCGGCGGCGGCCACCAGCTCGGGCCGACACACTCACACAGCTTCGAGGCGCTCTTCCTGCAGATTCCCGGCCTGCTGGTCGCATGCCCCTCCACTCCCGCCGATGGCAAGGGCCTGCTGAAGGCGGCGATCCGCGACGACAACCCGGTGATCTTCATCGAGCACGAGACGCTCTACGGGGCCCGTGGCGAGGTCCCCGAGAACGGCGACGGCGTCGTCAACTTCGGCGAAGCCGCCATTCGCCGCGAGGGGACCGACGTGACGATCGTCGGCATCCTGCGGATGGTCGAGGTCGCGATGCAGGCCGCGCGCACGCTCTCGGACGAGCATGGCGTCGAGGCCGAGGTGATCGATCCGCGCACCCTGCGCCCGCTCGACCTCGACACGATCGTGAAGTCGGTGCAGAAGACGAACCGGGTGGTGATCGTCGAGGAGGGCTGGCCGCACGGCGGCGTCGGCGCCAACCTCGCCGCCCTGATCCAGGGGCAGGCGTTTGACTATCTCGACGCGCCCGTCGAGCGGGTGACGGGCGCGGACGTCCACATGCCTTACTCGAAGCGCATGGAGCAGGCTGCGATCCCGCACGCCGAGCACGTGGTGAGCGCGGCGCTGCAGACGCTGGAGGGGAGCCGCTGATGGTGGACATCGTGATGCCGCGGCTGTCCGACTCCATGGAGGAGGGGACGGTGCTGCGCTGGCTGAAGGGGGTCGGCGACTCGGTGGCGGTCGGCGAGGAGCTGGTCGAGATCGAGACCGACAAGGCGAACATGGTCTACGAGGCGGATACCGCCGGGACCGTGGTCGAGATCCTGGCGCAGGAGGGGGACACGCTGCCGGTCGGGGATCCCAATTGCGCGGGTTGGGGATGCTTCCGAGGTGGTCGGCGGGCAATGGCGGCGCGCCCGGGGCCGCCGCGACAGCGCGTCCGGCGGGGGGGCCGGGGCTGCGTCCGCAGCGGGCAGGGCCGGCGACGAAACCACAGTCGGAGGGCCCACGGTCCAGATCAGCCGGCCACCGGACTGCGGGAGCCCGCTGGAGCCTCGGCCCCGGCCACGCCGCCGGGTCCCGCGACGCCTGCTGCTGCACCCCCTTCCCCAGCCGCAGCTGGGGGCGACGGGCGCGTCAAGGCGTCTCCCATCGCCAAGCGCATTGCTCGGGACCGGGGGGTCGACCTGCATGGGCTCTCCGGGTCGGGCCCCGGTGGGCGGATCGTCAAGGCTGACGTGGAGCGAGCGGTTGCTTCGGGCGTTGCCGCTCCTGCGGCTCCGGCGGCACCCGCTCCGGTCGCTGCTCCAGCCGGGCCCACGCCCGGTGTCGCCGAGAAGCCGGAGACAGCCAAGGGGCAGGTCGAGGTCGTCGAGCTCACCAAGTTGCAGCAGACCGTCGCTCGCCGGATGGCCGAGTCCAAGGCGACGGCGCCTCACTTCTACCTGCAGGCTGAGATCGACATGACGGCCGCCGTCGATGGGCGCGCGGCCCTCAAGGAACAGGCCAAGGAAGGGGAGCCGGTTCCCACCTTCAACGACATGGTCGTCAAGGCCTGTGCGCTGGCGCTGCGCGAGTTCCCTCGCGCCAACGGCGCCTACCGGGACGGGCGGATCGAGCTCTACTCGCGGATCAATGTCGGTGTGGCCGTTGCCGCTCAGGATGCGCTGGTGGTGCCCACGGTCTTCGACGCCGATCTGAAGGGGCTGCGGCAGATCTCCACGGAGACGCGGGCTCTGGCATCGCGGGTCAGGGAGGGATCGATCACTCCGCCCGAGCTCAGCGGCGGGACCTTCACGGTCTCCAACCTCGGCATGTACGGGATCTCCAACTTCAGCGCCGTGATCAACACGCCGCAGGCCGGCATCCTGGCGATCGGCGAGCTGAAGCCGAAGCCCGTCGTCACAGACTCAGGGGAAATCGAGGCCCGCCAGCTGATGGGCGTCACCCTCGCCTGCGATCACCGCATCCTCTACGGCGCCGATGGCGCTCAGTTCCTGGCGCGGGTGCGGCAGCTGCTCGAGGAGCCGCTGGGGCTCGCCCTGTAGATAGCGTCCGCGATCGCATGGATCGCGCGCAGCTGACCGACTGGATCGCGGGATACGAGCGCGCCTGGCGCTCGCCTGGCACAGACGGTCTTGCCGGCCTATTCGCCGAGGACGCCACCTACTCGACCGCTCCCTACGAGAGCCCTCATCGGGGGCTCGATGCGATCGGCGCGATGTGGGAGGCGGAGCGCCTTGGGCCCGACGAGGAATTCGAGATGAGCAGCGAGATCGTGGCCGTCGAGGGCGACACCGGCGTCGTCAGGGTCGAGGTCCGCTACGGGGCGCCGAAGGGCAAGGAGTACCGGGATCTCTGGATCGTTCGCCTGGACGATCGGGGTCTCTGCTTCCACTTCGAGGAATGGCCGTTCTGGCCGCCGGATCAGGTGGGCGCGCCGGCTGCCGGAGCCTCCGGCTGAGGGCCGGGGCGACCCTGACACGGCACCGGGGGACTCAGGGTCGGTTGGGTGACATTCCCCATAGACGGCAGGGCCGATCGAAGGCAGGCTGATGCGGCACTCGGAAGCCCTCACGACCCACGGAAGGGGATCCCCTTGAACAGGAGCAAGAACCTCGCCGCCCGCGCCGGCCGCTGGAGCGCCGCCCACCGCAAGACGGCCATCCTCGGCTGGCTCGCCTTCGTGATCGCCGCGACGTTCGTCGGCGGATCGCTCGGCACCAAGACGCTCGGCAACAACCAGTCGAACGTCGGCGAGTCGGGCCGAGCCGACAAGTCGATCGATGACGCGTTCCCGGACAAGGCTCAGGAAACTGTCCTGGTCCAGAGCCAGGACGGCGTCCCCGCGACGAATCCGGGCTTTCGGGCGACCGTGAAGGAGACCGAGGCGGCGCTCGCCGAGAACCGGCACGTGCGCAACATCGAGGGCCCGTACGCTCCGGGCAACGAGGGCCAGATCTCGAAGGACGGCCACTCGGCCCTGATCCGCTTCGAGCTGCCCGGGTCGGACAGCCACACCGAAGACGTCGTCGCGTCCACGCTGAACACGGTCCACCGCCTCGACGCCCGGCAGGCGAGCTATCGGATCGAGGAGTTCGGCCAGGCGAGCGCCAACAAGGAGCTCTCCAAGAGCTTTGAGAACGACTTCAAGCGCGCCGAGCTCACCTCGCTGCCGATCACGCTGATCATCCTGGTGATCGCCTTCGGCGCCCTGGTCGCGGCCGGCGTCCCACTCCTGCTGGCGATCACGGCCGTGCTGGCTGCGATCGGGCTGATCGCGCCGATCAGCCAGATCTGGCCGGTTGACGAGTCGATCTCGTCGGTCGTCCTGCTGATCGGGCTCGCGGTCGGGGTCGACTACTCGATGTTCTATCTGCGGCGCGAACGCGAAGAGCGCGCCAAGGGGCTGAGCGAGAGCGCCTCGCTGGAAGCCGCAGCCGCCACCTCAGGCCGCGCGGTTCTGGTCAGCGGCCTCACGGTGCTGATCGCCATGTCGGGGATGTATCTGGCCGGCGACCCGACCTTCCGCTCGTTCGCGACCGGGACCATCCTGGTCGTCGCGATCGCGATGCTCGGCTCGGTCACGGTGCTGCCCGCGGTCCTCTCCAAGCTCGGGGACCGGGTGAACAAGGCACGGATCCCGTTCCTGCCCAGCCCCGAGGAGCGGGCGGGCCGCGAGCCGCGGCTCTGGAGCGCGCTGCTCGACAGGGTGCTGCGCCGCCCGGCGATCTCCGCCGGCCTCGCGACGGCGCTGCTGCTCGTGCTCGCGCTGCCGGCGCTGAACATCAAGACGGCCGTGGCGGGCGTCGACGCGCTGCCCCAGAACCTGGAGGTGATCAAGACCTACAACCGGATGCAGGAGGCCTTCCCGGGCGGCCAGGTGCCCGCCCAGGTCGTCGTGCAGGCCAACGACGTCCGTTCCCCCGCGGTCCAGCGGGCGATGGCCGACCTGCGCAATCAGGCCAGGGCCGATGCGAAGCACTTCGGTGCGCCGATCACCGTCGACGTCAGCCCGAATCACACGGTCGCCGTGCTCTCCATCCCGGTGCAGGGGGACGGCAACGACGACGCCTCCATCGCCGCGCTCAAGAAGCTGCGCAGCGACCTGGTGCCGCGAACGGTGGGATCGGTCAACGGCGTGACCGTCGGGGTGACCGGGCAGACGGCGCAGTCCGAGGACTTCAACAGCCTGATGGACTCGCGGCTGCCGATCGTCTTCGGGTTCGTGCTCACCATGGCGTTCCTGCTCCTGCTGGTGACGTTCCGCTCGATCGTGATCCCGATCAAGGCGATCCTGCTGAACCTGCTCTCGGTCTCGGCGGCATACGGGATCGTCACCTGGATCTTCCAGGACGGCCACCTCGAGTCGGCTCTGAACTTCAAGGCGACCGGCTCGGTGCTCTCGTGGCTGCCGATGTTCATGTTCGTGATCCTCTTCGGGCTCTCGATGGACTACCACGTGTTCATCCTCACCCGGATCCGCGAGGCCTACGACAACGGGGAGTCCACGGCGGACGCGGTCGCGCATGGGATCAAGTCGACCGCATCGGTGATCACCGCCGCCGCATTCGTGATGGTCGCCGTGTTCGGGATCTTCGCGACGCTCTCGTCGGTGATCTTCAAGGAGTTCGGCATCGGGCTGGCGAGCGCGGTGCTGATCGACGCGACGATCGTCCGCGGCGTGCTGCTGCCGTCGGCGATGAAGATGCTCGGCGACTGGAACTGGTATCTGCCGAGCTGGCTCGAGTGGCTGCCCAGGGTGGGACCGAGGCGGACCGAGCGGCGCGGCAGGCCCCCCGAGCGGCCGGCCGTCGCAGGCGCCGACGCCTGAAGCTCACCCATCACGCAGGCAACGCGAGAGGGGCGGCCGACGGAGCCGCCCCTCTCCGCGTGTGACAATTGCCCTGTGGACGAGGTGCTGGCCGTGCGCTGCGGAGTGGTCCCGTATGAGGACGCGCGGCGCCTGCAGAAGCTGATCGAGGCGGCGCGGCAGGAGGACAGCGTGCCGGACGTGCTGCTGCTGCTCGAACACACTCCGGTCTACACGAAGGGTCGCCGCACCCAGCCCGGTGAGCTCGCGATGGGCGAGGACTGGTACCGGATGCAGGGGATCGAGGTCTGCGAGACGGATCGCGGCGGCGCCGTCACCTACCACGGGCCCGGGCAGGTGGTCGGCTATCCGATCGTCTCGCTGAAGCCCTACGGGGACAACGTCCACGAGTACGTGCGGCGCCTGGAGCGGCTGATGATCGGCTCGCTGGCCGCGTTCGGCGTGGAGGCCGAGGTGATCGACGGCCTGACCGGCGTCTGGGTGGGCGGCGAGCCGCCCGAGGGCCGCAAGATCGGGTCGATCGGCGTGCACGTCAGCCGCGGCGTGACCACGCACGGGTTCGCCGTCAACGTCAACAACGACCTGCAGCCCTTCGAGTGGGTCGTGCCGTGCGGTCTCGAGGGGGTCCGGATGACCTCGCTCTGCCGCGAGGTTGGCGGCGAGCTGGACATGAACGGGTACATGGACGTGGTGACCGAGCGCTTCGGCGAGATCTACGGGCGAGAGCCGGTCCCGACCGAACCCGAGGCGCTGACCGAGCTGCTCGGCGAACCCGCCCCGGTACGGTAGGAGCGATGGCCACCCCGCCGACCACGGAGCGGTTGCACGTCACCCGCTCCCGGGCGAACCCTGGCGGGCGGGTTCCCGACGACGAGGGCAAGGTCCCCTTCCGCTCCCGCAAGCCGCCCTGGCTCAAGGTCCCGGCGCCGGGCGGCCCGACCTACAGGCGGCTGCAGAAGGCGATCGACGCCGACAACCTCCACACGGTCTGCCAGGAGGCCAACTGCCCGAACGTCGGCGAATGCTGGGAGCGCGGCACGGCCACGTTCATGATCCTGGGCGACGTCTGCACCCGGCGCTGCGGCTTCTGCAACGTGCAGACGGGGAAGCCGACCTGGAACGACCCCCTCGAGCCCCTGCGGGTCGCGAACCAGGTGAAGCGGATGGGCCTCCGCCACGCGGTGATCACCTCGGTCGACCGCGACGACCTGCCCGACTACGGCGCCGGCGCCTTCGTCGGCGTGATCCGCTCCATCCGGCGCATGGCGCCCGGCTGCAAGGTCGAGGTCCTGACGCCCGACTTCCGCGGACAGGAGATGCCGCTGGCGAAGGTGATCGCCGAGCGGCCCGACGTCTTCAACCACAACGTCGAGACGGTGCCCAGGCTCTATCCGATCGCCCGGCGCGGTTCCGACTTCCTGCGCTCGGCACGCGTCCTGCGCATGGCGAAGGAGATGGGCGGGGACGAGGTCGTCACCAAGTCCGGGCTGATGGTCGGCCTGGGCGAGGAGTTCGACGAGATGGTCGAGGCGTTCTCGACCCTGCGCGACCACGGGGTGCAGGTGCTGACCGTCGGCCAGTACCTCCGCCCGACCGAGAAGCACCTTCCCGTCGACCGCTACTGGCACCCCGACGAGTTCGCGGCGCTCGAGACGGCCGCCTACGAGCTCGGATTCGCGTCGGTGGCCTCGGGCCCGCTGGTGCGCTCCTCGTACCACGCGGACGAGCAGATGCGAGGGCGCGCGTCAGCGCGACCCGTTTGATGGCGAAGCCGTTCTAGACCACGCCCCGCAGCTTTCCCTGCAAAGGCGTGTTTGGGGAGCCGTAGCCTCGAATCATGCGTGCCCGCCTACGCACAAGAGCGCTTGCGCTGATCGCCGTCGCGGCGGCCGCGCTCGCCCTCGGGGTCGGACCCCTCGCAGGTGGCGCCTCATCTCAGACGACCGGCACCGCGGCGGGCAAGAACCCGCTGGCCGGCAACGGCATGTGGATCTGGTACCTGAGCCGCTCGTCGCACGGCAAGCTCGGGGCGATCGCGAAGAAGGCTCACGCGCACGACATCAGCACGGTCCTGATCAAGTCCGGGGACGGCAGGCACTACTGGAACCAGTTCTCCCAGTCGGTGGTGAGCAGGCTGCATGCGCGCGGCCTGAACGTCTGTGCCTGGCAGTTCATCTACGGGGACAAGCCGGGCAAGGAGGCGCGGGTGGGCGCGGCGGCCGTCGCGAAAGGCGCCGACTGCCTGGTGCTCGACGTCGAGGGCCAGTACGAGGGCAAGTATCCGCAGGCCTCGTACTTCATGTCGAGCCTCCGCTCTCAGGTCGGGGCGGACTATCCGCTCGGGCTCGCCAGCTTCCCCTACGTCGACTACCACCCCGCGCTGCCGTACTCGGTCTTTCTCGGGCCGGGCGGGGCTCAGTACAACGTGCCGCAGCTCTATTGGAAGGACATCGGCACCACCGTCGACACCGGCTACATCCACACCTGGGTGTGGAACAGGATCTACGGCCAGAAGATCGCCCCTCTCGGGCAGGTCTACAACCGCCCGAAGGCCGGTCAGATCCGCCGCTTCCGGGCCCTGGCGATGTCGCACGGCTTCGACGGTGTCAGCTGGTGGGACTGGCAGGAGGCCGGCAAGCGCCAGTGGAAGGCGGTCGGCCAACCGGTCTCGCCCGCCGCAGGCGCGCCCTATCCGAGCTATCCGTTCCTGCACGTCGGATCCAAGGGAGACTTCGTCGCCTGGGCCCAGCAGCTGCTCGCCGGCGGCGGATACACCGTGCCGGTCAGCGGCTACTTCCAGAGCACGACGCAGGCGGCGGTCTACGCCTTCCAGGCCGACCATGGGCTCCCCCAGACGGGCAACCTCGACGTCCCAACCTGGGGCCCGCTGCTGCAGAACAAGCCGCTCGCCGTTCGCTGGACCGACGGCGGGGCCGTCGCCGCGGGCTCGTCGGGGCGGGTGGCACTGCCGCCCCCGAAGTCGGCGAAGCTGCCGGCGGTTCGGGACGAGATCCCGCCGCCGCGACAGCGAGCGGGTCGATAGTTCGCTTCGCCATAACCGGCGGCCCCAAACACCGCCGCCGAATCTAGGCTCTGCGGCGCCCGGTGCTGCCGCTGAAGGACAACTACCCGACCTCGCGGTTCCCGATCGTCGTGGTCGCGCTGATCGTCGTCAACGTCCTGGTGTTCATCTGGCAGCTCAACTTCCCGACCAACGACCGGCTCAAGGAGGCCGGCTTCGGCTCGATCGACCAGAGCTCGCTCGAGTACGGGGCGATCCCGTACCGGATCACGCACCCCGGTACCGGGGACTGCGCCATCGGCGCAGTCGATCAGGTCTCCGTCCAGCAGTTCCAGGCCGGTGTCGTCTGCCCCGGGACCAAGGACTACGCCGAGGCGGTCGCCCGCAGCCGGGCGAATCCCCAGGACGACCTCGGGCCGTTCAAGATCGACCAGAAGCCGTGGTACCTGACCCTGCTCACCTCGATGTTCATGCACGGCGGCATCCTGCACATCGCCGGGAACATGCTGTTCCTGTGGGTGTTCGGCAACAACATCGAGGACCGGCTGGGGCGGGTGAAGTTCCTGCTCTTCTACCTGCTGGCGGGGCTGATCGCGGTCTACACGCAGGCGCTGCTCGACCCGGCCTCGACAGCCCCGACCATCGGCGCCAGCGGCGCGATCGCCGGCGTGCTGGGCGCCTATGCGCTGCTCTTCCCGAGAGCGAGGGTGCTGACCCTGATCTTCATCATCTTCTTCGTCACGCTGGTCGAGATCCCGGCGTTGATCCTGCTCGCGATCTGGTTCATCCTCCAGTTCGTCCCGGCGCTGGGGCAGGTCGCGGTCGGCTCGGGAGGCGACCAGGGGGTCGCCTACTTCGCCCACGTGGGCGGATTCGCGTTCGGGCTGGCCGTCGCGGCGACCATGCTCTACACGATGCGAAGACGCCGACCCGAGCCGCGATCACCCGTCTACTGAGCGAAATTGGATCCCGACCTCCGGAACGCCCTGCTGCTGCTCGGCCTGATCTTCTGCGGGTTCTTCGCCGCGGTGACCATCTATGTGATCGTCGACACGGGGCTCCGGCTGAGGACCTATGGCGACATCGGTGCGATCGGTCTCTACGCGGTCTCCCTCGCGATCGTCGGGATGATCGCTGCCGGCCTGATCGGCGCCCTCCGCAACCCTCCCGATGACTAAGCGGATCGCCATCATCGTCGGGGTGGTGATCTTGTTCGGCGGGACGGCCGCGGTCGCAGTAGCGATCTGGCAGGACCGCGGCGGCGGTCAAGGAGCGGCCTCGACCAGCAGCGGTCGAGCGCGCTCCGTCACCGCTCCCAGCGTCACCGCACCGGACATCGGGACGATCGCACTACCGGCGGCCGCCCGCTTCGCGCTGCGCCCCGTGACGGGACCGCTGCCGGTCTCCTACCGGTTCAAGCATCCGCCGCTCGCCGGGGTCCTCTTCGACGTGAAGACCGGAGAGATCCTCTGGCAGAGGCATCCGCGCCTCGAGCACCCGATTGCGAGCCTGACCAAGATGATGACCGCGCTGCTGGTCGCGAATCGGGACCGGCCCGGCGAGCACGTCAGGGTGAGCGCCAAGGCGGCGTCCACGCCCGGATCGGCGACGGGGCTGCTGCCGCGCGGCAAGAAGGTTCCGCTCGAGGCGATGCTGCAGGCGCTGATCATGATCTCCGCCAACGACGCGGCGGTGGCGCTCGCCGAGCACGACGGCGGCACCGTGACGCATTTCGTCAAGGAGATGAATCGCCAGGCGAAATGGATGGCGCTGACCTGCACGCACTACTCCACGCCGAACGGGCTGCGCGACCGGAACAACTACTCCTGTCCGCTCGATCTCGCGGAGCTCGCGCGCGCCGACCTGGCGAACCCCAGGATCGCCCGGATCGCCCAGACGCGCTACGCCAAGCCGCGCTTCCCGATCAAGGGGAAGCACCTCTACCTCTCGAACAACCACTACTTCCTGCAGCACGGGCTGGCCGGCCTTCCGCAGGCCCAGGTCACCGGATTGAAGACGGGCTTCACCGATCCCGCGGGCCGCTGTTACGTCACCACCGCCCGCATCGGCGGCCATCAGCTCGGGGTGGTCCTGATGCACTCGCCCGATCCGCTCACCCAGGTCCCGGCGCTGCTCCGCGCCGGCTTCGAGGAGGTGGGTGCGATCGGCCCGAGCCCCCCACCCGCCGGCGCCAAGGCGCCGCCGGACGACTAGGCGCGCGGTGCGCGAGCCGTCGGCCATATTCAACGGGTCACGGCTACGCGCGCCCTCGCGCCCCATTCTCGTCTGCCTGGCGCTGTGCGCCCTCGTGCTGGTCCTGGCCGGGGTGGATCTGGCGCACACGGAGTCGCGGCTGCCCGACTTTCCCTCCCGGTCCTGCAAGCTGGACCCAGCGAGCTGCTTCAACGTGCAGCGCAGCGAGTCGCTGGCGCGGGAGCGGGCCGGTGAGCCCCTGCAGCATCGGTACGACTCGCGCGCCTGGCTGTACGCGTTCGTGATCCTCGCGATCGCCGCGGTGGCGACCGCCTACGGCCTGCGGTCGAATGATCGAACCGAATGGCTGCGGATCTTCGGCAATCTCGGCGTGATCGGCGTCTGGCTGGGGATCGGAGTGACCGTGGTCCTGGTGGCCACTGACGGAAACGCGGTGACGCCTCCGCCGGCGCCGCTGTTGTTGCTGCCGGTCGTCCTGCTGGTGGCGGCGGTCACCGGGACGCTGATCGGGCGCTCCGAGGGCTGGGCCGAGAGGAGCCAGGCCGACGACATCAGGGACAGGGTCCTGCATCTCGGCAAGCTGGCGATACACGTCGGCACCGCTGGGCAGGCCAAACGATCACGCCTGGAGGAGCTCGCTCGCTGGCTGTCCCTCGTGGCCCTCGCCCTGACGGCCCTCACCTGCGTGCTCGCGTTCGCGTTCGTCCTCGCTCAGCCCGGCTGCGGCACCAGCGGCAGCCCTCCGCTTTGGACGAATCCGATCGACTCCGCGGCCGCGGTCGCGGCGATCGGCGGGATGGCGTCGGGCATCGGCGCGCTGATCCTGAGGCAGTGGATCGCCGCCCTGATCAGCCTGATCGCCTGTCCGGTGGCCCTGCTCTTCGTGCTCGGCAGCACCTGCGCCTTCTACTGACCTCCGCATCCATCGCCTTTGCGAAGCCGTATCGCGGGTATACGTGATGGCACTGCAAGGACTGGAATTCTCCAGCGAACGGTGGATGATGTTCGGGCAACTGCGATGACCTCATCTCTCAGCATCCTGGCCATCCAGAGAGAGGTCCCCGGCGCGGACCCAGGCCCGGGCGTCTCGCTCGAGATCATCGGCGCCACCATCGTCGCCTGCCTGTTGCTGACCGCAGCCGTCCTGCTGCTCAGCAAGTACCGGCAGCGACGCGACGCGATGGTCATGAGAGAGCGGCGGGCCCGGGAGCGGATGCAGGAGCTCTGCCCCGACGGCTGGAGCGCTCGCATCCTCCTCTACGGCGACGGCGCCCCGCTGCCGGATGACGCACCCGGGGAGAGCGACAGGAAGGTCTGCGTGGAGTGGACCGAGTACGAATCGGATTCCGCCGGCCACACCGAGGTGGCGGTGGCGCGGCGGATGTGGGCGCGGACCATCACCGGGGCGCTGCGCGGCATGCTCGCCGACCGCGAGCTCGACGTCGAGCTGGAGAGGATCGAGCGGAAGGTGATCGAGGACGCCTCCGAGGGCGGTGAGACCGGCCCGCCCGCCGCGGGGCCACGCGGGACGACGGACCGGTAACGGCATCGCAGGGAGTGGAGCCAGCCGGGCTCGAACCGGCGACCTCTTCCGTGCAAGGGAAGCGCTCTCCCAACTGAGCTATGGCCCCGTGGGAGGCCGATTGTAGGACGCGAATGCGCAACCTCGCGAATGCTCCTGTGAGAAACTGGCCAGGCTTCCACGAGGGGCAATGGCAACTAGGGCCACAGAACCTGAATCGGCGGGAAACGGAGCGGCGACCAAGAAGTCGGGCCCCGCTCGGCACGCGGAGATGTCCAACCTCGACATCGTCCGCTTCTACTTCGATCGGGCGGTCGAGCGCCTCGAGCTGCCTGACGACATCCGCACCGTCTTCTGGACCCCTTACCGCGAGGTCACCGTCCAGATCCCGGTGAAGCTCGCAGACGGCAAGGTGCACACCTTCTCCGGCTACCGGATCCAGCACAACGGTGCCCGCGGCCCCTACAAGGGAGGCATCCGCTACCACCCCGAGGTCGACGTCGACGAGGTTCGCGCCCTCGCCTCGCTGATGACGTGGAAGACCGCTGTCGCGAACATCCCGTTCGGCGGCGCCAAGGGCGGCGTCAACGTCCCGGCCGACAGGCTGGACCGTGCCGAGCTGCAGGCGATCACGCGCTCGTTCATGGACAAGATCCAGAAGGTCCTCGGCCCGACTCGCGACATCCCGGCGCCGGACGTCGGCACCAACGCCCAGACGATGGCCTGGATGATGGACGAGTACGGCAAGCTCCACGGCCACACTCCGGCGATCTGCACCGGCAAGCCGATTGCACTCGAGGGCTCCTATGGCCGCGAGCAGGCCACCGGCCGTGGCTGCATCTACATGTTCCGGGAGGCCGCTCCGCAGATCGGGCTGACCCCGGCGGACAGCACCTTCGTGGTCCAGGGGTACGGCAACGTCGGCTCCTGGGCCGCCCGCATCCTCCAGCAGCTCGGCGCCAGGATGATCGGGACCTCGGATGCGACGGGCGCGATTCGCAGCGACGAGGGCATCGACGCCGACGACCTCGCCGCCCACCTGCGCGACGGAGGCAAGCTCACGGAGTTTCCCGGCGCCGAGGTGATCAGCCCCGACGACCTGCTCGCGATCGAGTGCGACGTCCTGATCCCGGCGGCCCTCGGCGGAATGATCCATGAGGGCAACGCCGACCGGATCAACACCAAGATGATCATCGAGGGCGCCAACAGCCCCACCACGCCGGTTGCCGACCAGATCCTGCACGAGAAGGACGTTCACGTCATCCCGGACGTGATGGCGAACGCCGGCGGCGTCGTCTGCTCCTACTTCGAGTGGGTCCAGAACCTCCAGCACTTCCGCTGGTCGGAGCGCGAGGTCAACGACAAGCTCGGCGGGATCATGCGCCGGGCCTACCGGGACGTGTCGGGTCGGGCGAAGGAGGAGCGCATCTCGCTCCGCGAGGCCGCCTATCTGGTCGGAATCGAGAGAGTGGTCGAGGCGTCACGCACCCGCGGGTACGTGTAGCGGACGAGAGGGCGCGCGACCGCGCGACCCAATCAATTCATTCGTCCTCGAAGTCGAAGTCCTGGGGCGGGCCCTTCTCGAACCAGAGCCCCTCCTCGCCCTCTTCCTCCTCGTAGGTCTCCTCCGGATCGAGCGTTCCGCCCTCGTAGACCTCCTCGTCCTCGAGCGCCGGCCTGACCTCGGTCCCGGGCTCCTCGGCCGGAGGCTCGGTGCCGGAAACGGGCTCCTCGGCGTAAGGCTTCTCCTCCTCGAGGTAGGGCGCCTCCTCCTCCGCCGGCCCGAGTGCCTCGAAGTCGTCATCCGCAGGCGCCGGCCCCGGTGAGGCGAGTGGATCCTCGTCGGTCTCGAAGTCGTAGAGCGCCGGCCCGCCCGGCTCCCCGCCGTCCTCCTCCTCTGCGAGCGACTCGGCTGCCGGCACCGACTCCTCGCTGGAGGGCGCCTCCTCGCCGGGCTCATGCTCCGGCTCGAATCCCGGCTCGGCCGGGAGTGGCGGCAGGCCACCGGTCTCCCCCGGCGCGGGATGCTCCTGAGTGGGGACATCCACCCTGCCACGCGCCCGGCCGGGCGGCTCGGTGCCGCTCGAGGGTGGCGGCGGTGGCGGATCGGGGACCGAGCTCTCCGGCTCCGGCTCCGGCTCGGGCTCAGGCTCCGGGGGAGGCGGCTCGGCCACCTCCGGCTCTGGAGGCGCGGCGGGCGCGGGAGGCTCCGCCAGGTCCTCGGGCGGAGGCGCATGGGGTGCGGCGGCGTCCTCCGGGAAAGGCTCCTCCTCCGCGATCAGGTCCTCGAGGGATTCCGATGGCGGCTCGTCGAGGCGCTCCTGGCCCGGGATCTCATCCTGCCCCGGGAGCTCGAACTGGCCGGGGGCCGCGTCGAGGCCCTCCGGCGGGCTGATCGGCTCGGCGTCATCAAGCCCCTCCGGCGGGCTGATCGGCTCGACAGCGCCAAGGCCCTCGGGTGGGCTGATGGGCTCGGCCGGGGACTGGGGCTGGTCCTCCTGCGTTCCGGGCTCGGAAGGACGAAGGCCTTCGGGTTCGACCAGCCTCGTCGGCTCCTCCCCGCCCACGTCGGGCTCGCTCAGGCCGCCGGGGGTCTCAGAGGGGGCCGCGCCGGGACGCTCCGCCTCCGCCGTACCGGTCGAGGAGACCTCGTTGAAGAGCTCATTGGCCGCGAACGGATCCGGGCGATCGGTCGAGCCGAACGCCTCATCTTCGATCTCGCGCAGATCGGCGTCGCGGGCGCCGTGCCTGCGCTTCAGATCGAGGTGTTCGCGAATCGCGTCGTCGAGTATTCCCATGATGCGCGGTCTGACCGCCTCGAGGGTTCAAAGCTTAGGTGCTGAGGCGCACATGTGATAGCTGGATCGTCGCCTGGACCTGCACCCGAGCGACCAATTTACGGCTGTTGCCTAGCCCCTTCGCTCGCTGCTCTCGTGGCGGGCGCGGCACGAATCTGGTTCTTTCCGGCCCTCTTGGCTCGCAAGCAGGGCCCTGTCCGCCGCGTCGACCAGGGAGTCGAGGTCCTCGGCGGAGTCCGGGATCGTCGCCACGCCGACGCTGATCGTGACGCCCATCGATCCCCCCTCCCTGAGGGGCACCTGCGTGGATCGCATGCGCTCGCCGAGGCGCTCGCCGAGGATGCCCGCGCCCTCGCGCCCGGTCTCGACGAGGATCAGGGCGAGCTCGTCCCCGCCGTAGCGTGCCGCCACGTCGATCGATCGTGTCGCTTCCCGAATGACGTCGGCGACCCTCTCGAGGACGATGTCGCCCTGCATGTGCCCCTGTTGATCGTTGATCTGCTTGAAGTCGTCGACATCGAGAATGATCAGCGAGATCGGGTGCCCGAAGCGCCTGGAGCGCGCGACCTCCCGCTCGAGGGTCTCCGCCATGTAGCGCCGATTCCATAGACCGGTCAGCGGATCGGTGACGGCCTGCTCCGCAACCCGCTGATGAAGGCGCGTCAGAGTCCGGGCGAGGGCCCACGCCAGGACGACGGCGGCGACCAGGAACCAGGCCAGGATGGCGAGCGCCGGAGGTCCGATCCCAAGCACTCCCCCCGACTTGGGCGGCCCGAGCAGCAGCACGGTCTCGCCGTCCCTTGCGTCGAGGCTGATCGCATGGCCGCGATACTCGACCCCTCCGATCGTCAGGTCCGCCGTCTCGTCTGGCCGCAGCACCTCCGGCGGCGGCGTCACCGTGGACGCCAGGGTCGTGTTCCCTCGGCTCAGCACGACCTCTCGATCGGTCAGGCGACGAACGGCGGCGGCGTACTGGTCCGCCGTCGTGGTCGACAGGCGGATGGCGCCGACGGGGCGCGCGTTCTCCGTCAGGCCCACCCGGGCGAACGCCACCGCATCGACGGGTCCGGCAGCCGCCATCTGACGGCCGGCGTTGTCGAGGACCTCGACCCTGATCACACCGGGCTCGCGCCGGGCGCTGCGGACGAACGCACGAAGACGGGATGGGTCGACCACCCTCAGCGCCGCGGCCAGTTCCGGGTCTCGCGCGAGGCGCTTGGCGTCCGCCGTGGCGTCCTCCGTGCGGCCCCCGTAGACCGCGACCGCGGTCTGCAGGCCTGCCGCGAGCCGCGCGTCGGCCTTGCCCTGCTGCGAATCGCTGTTGACGAACAGCAGGATGGCGATCAGCGCCGCGGTGGGCACGATCGCAAGCAGTAGGAAGAAGAGCGCCAGGCGCCGTCCAAACCTCACGCTGAGACAGCGTATCCTTGGCCCCCGGCTCGCTTGACAGGTCCCCTGCGAGCCAACATATGTCCCACCTCAATGCGGGGCTATAGCTCAGTTGGGAGAGCGCCTGGATCGCACCCAGGAGGTCGCCGGTTCGAGTCCGGCTAGCTCCACTTCCTCAGCGTGTCGCGGCTACCGCGTGTACGCGAGCTTCCACATGCGCAGGTAGGCCTCGGCCGAGCGGAAGAGCGGTCCAAGAGCCGCGCGGCCTCCGTGCTGCTGCATGTCTGCCACCAGGTCAGCGATCAGGCCGTAGTGAGCGACGCCGTCGACGTTCAGGTCGAAGCCGCGATCCCCGGACTGCTGGCGCTGGAAGAGGACCTTGCCGTCGTAGGAGCGGAATGGGTAGGCGAGGGGCGATTGAGCCGCATCGGGCCTCGGGCCGGGCAGCGACGAGAAGCCGCCCGTGTCGGTACCGAGACCGACGCCGAAGTAGTGGCGCTTGCTTCGGTACGTGCTCAGCGTCTCTATCTTCGCCGCCAGCTTGGGCGCCGTGTCCGGCGTCGCCGCCGCGACTCCCCCGAGGCTGTAGAGCTCCCTGAGCTGCCCCGGGGTCCACTCCCCGCCGGTCCCGGTGTGGCTCGAGACCAGCGGATAGCGGTGAGCCTTGGCCATCCGCAGGACGCTCTCACGGGCGATCTCGCTCATGTGGTCGGCCTCGATCAGCATGTGGTTCGCCATCAGCCGCTTGATCAGATAGGCCCCGAGCGGCGTCAGACCCTTCGCGTTGCACTGTGGGCCGGGCGGATAGGCCGGCATGCCCGCCTGGGCCAGGGGCTCAGCGGCCGGGAAGAAGTTCGCCAGCACGCCCAGCTCGCCCTTGCTCAGGGTGTCCACGCTCTCGCCCTGCCCGGGCTCCGGGCAGGGCCCGGTCCGGAAGTAGTGCCCCGTCTGGAAGGCCTCGAGGATGTTGATGAAGGTCCCCTTGCCGTCTCCCTCCAGAGCGGCACCGCCGAAGGCGTTGTCGGTCCAGTGCATCGGGAAGACGCTTCGCACCCCCAGGCGACGGGCCCTGCGGATGCCGCGGTCTATGTCGCGCCGTCCACACTGCGGGACGTCCATCCGCTCGCCGCAACCGAACAGGTTCGACGACTCGATCCCGATCAACACCGCCATGCGGCCCCGCTCGATCGCCCGGCGCGCCTGGCGCGGGTTGTAGACCAGGCGGAACCACCCCCTGCCCCGGCCGCCGGCCTGGGCGTCGATGTAGTTCTGCAGCCCGCGCAGAGTCTGGATCTGCCTGCGAACCGACTCGGACTCGTCGCAGCTGTTCGACCTGACGGGCTCGATCTCGCAGATCGGCTGGTCGTCGACCGTCTGGGCGACCACCAGGCGCTCGCCGGCCATCCAGGCTCGCTTCAGCCACACGTAATAGGTCTGCTGGTGGGTGATCGTGTCGTGGACCGGCCACCCGGCGAAGGTCGGCCATCCGTGGGTGTCGTGCGTCCCGAAGGGAATCCCCGCCCGCAGCAGATTGCCGGTTACGTCCAGGCCGCCGTCGGCGCCGTGGACACCCGCGTCCTGCCCGAGCGCCCGGGTGATGCCATAGCGGTCGAAGGGCTCGCCGGAGATCACCGATCCCCCGGCGCGCTGGTTCGCGGTGATGTGCAGGTGCATGTCGGCGAACCCGAAGACATCGCCCTTGCGGTTCGTCCCGCGGAACGGCCTGCCGCTCGCGTTCAGGCGCGCCTCCGGGAAGGGCCTGCAGCCCCGGTCACGGACGAGCTCGAACAGCCGAGCACGATCCCCGGACTTCGCACCGAGCTGGTGGACCCGGCCGGATGCGGATGCCCCGAGCTGACCCCCGTCGGCGAGCGAAACGAGCTCCACCGCCCGCCTCGTCGCGGCATGCACGGCCCACTCCGTCGCCGGGCTCGGCGAAGCATCGCGGCCGACAGCCCCACCGGAACGGGCGCTGAGCAACCCCTCCGCCTGATCCTGCGGGAGATAGCTGCGCAGAGTGGAGGGCTTCCAGAAGAAGGCGGCGGCGCCCGCCTTCGTGGAGCCGTCGGCGCGATAGCCGTCGCCGGAGACGACCAGGAAACGGCCGCTCGCCGCCGAGCGGAGCGCAAAGCAGCCGTTGGCGAGCTGCGGTCCGGTCACCCCTCGTCCCGCCGCCTGGCTGAGCGCAGGGAGTCCGAGCGCGGAGATCGCCGCGGCGACGGCCAGACTTCCTGTCAGGAGCCGACGCATCCCGCCGGAAACCTAATCTATCCGCGCTTGGCGCCCACGCAAGTCGACACCCCCTCCGGCCCCGCTCGGGTCCACCTGCACCCGGCCGGCGCTTCGAAAGGCGCTCTCGTCCTCGGACACGGGGCCGGCGGCGGAGTCGAGGCGCCCGATCTCGTCGCAGCGACCGGTGCCGCGGTCGAAGAGGGACTCACGGTCGCGCTCGTCGAGCAGCCCTACCGCGTCGCGGGCCGCCGCTCGCCCGCCGGCGCCAAGCAGCTCGACGCGGCATGGATGGCGGTGGTCGAGCACCTGCGGGCGAACGAGCTGTCGAGCGTGCCGCTCGTCGTCGGTGGGCGGTCGCTCGGCGCCCGCGTGGCCTGCCGCACCGTCGAGGCGACCGGAGCGGTGGCCGTGCTCTGCCTGGCGTTCCCGCTGCTTCCGCCGCGCCGCGGCGACAAGCCGCCTCAGACCCGCCTGCCGGAGCTGGAGGCGGTGGAGCTCCCGGTGCTCGTCGTCCAGGGCGAGAGCGACCGCTTCGGCATGCCGCCGCCCGGCCCGAAGCGGGAGGTGGTCAAGGTGCGCGGGGATCACGGACTGAAGGCCGACCCCGAGGCGATCGCAGCCGCCGTCCGCGCCTGGCTGTCGGCGCTCGCGCTCTAGCCGGAATGAAGCGCCGCCAGGCGCTCGCCCTCGTCGCGCAACTGCCGACGGGCCGCGGCGTCGATCCTGCCGAACGGCTCGGTCTTCACCTTCCCCTTCTCGTAGCGCCAGCTGCCGGCGACCCGGCCATCGACCAGGAAGGTCGGGACCGACTGCGGGGTCTTCGCGCTGAAGACCCTCGGACGATGCTCCTCCGGGAGGATCCCGGCGCGACGGGCATGAACGAGCAGCGTCGCGTCCCAGGTCGGCAGGAAGCGAACGGGAGCCGGTGTCTCGGGATCCGGGAGGGGCGCCCGCGGCAGGTCGAGCAGCTCCGCGCCGTCCTCCGCCTCGAAGCGGCGCAGCCTGATCCGCTCGAGGGCGGGCTCCACCCGCGTGGGGTGTAGCCCCGCCCAATTGGCGATCTCGGGCACGGTCGCCGGGCCGAAGCCGCGCAGGTAGCGCCGGACCAGGTGCGCGATTCCATCGGCCTCCGCGTTCTTGGGAGCCGGTCCGATCCAGTGCTCCGCGGCGGCGTAGAGGTCCGCGCGGCGACGGTCCCAGGTGCCCGACGGAGGGACCCGGACCAGGTCCAGCCACATGTTGACGCCGTTGGTGACGACGCTGTCGGAGCCGAGCAGCTCGTGGATCTCCTTGCGGGTCATCGTCCCTGCCCCGATGCGGCTTCTCAGCTTGCGCGCGAGCGCCGCCATCTGCGACCCGGTGTAGTCACGGCGGTAGGAGGCGTTGAGCCACGCCTCCCGGCGGCCCTGCCGGACGCCGAGCGCCGCGGGCCAGTAGTCCGCCTTCGAGACGAGATGGATGGTGGCGCGCATCAGCGTTCCCTGGGCAACCGTGCCCCGCTCGAGCCCTCGGTCGAGTTGCTCCCGCTCGAACCCCACCATCCTCGACCAGAGGCCGATGTACATCGAGGGCGCGTACTGGGCCTGCAGCGTCCCCATCCGGTCCAGGACCGCCGGGATCGGCCCCTTCACCCGCTCCAGGAGCATCTGGCGCGCGAGCAGCGCCCGGTTCAGATCGCGTTCGTGGAGGATCCGTTCGGGAGCGCCCACTCGTCAGGCAGCGGCCGGGCTCACAGACCGGTCGCTGTACTGCGGTGCGGGAAACCCGGCGCGTTCTGCGCCTGCCTCGCAGCGGCCGGGGTGACGACGATGTCGGCCTCCCGGCACGCCTTCCTGATCGTCTCGGACCCGGGCGCGGTGCCGGTCTGGTGCTTCGCGCAGACGAACTCGGCCTGCCTGCCGCAGGCGTCCACGGGCTCCGCACCCATGACGCCTGGGATGATCGCGTAGATGCAGCCCGGGCCGGCCTTCGGCGCCGAGTTCCCTGCGGTCGCCAGGACCACCGCCAGGATCGCGATCACGCTCACCGCGACGGCGCCGATCGCCACGTTGCGCTCGCGCCGGGTGAGCTTGCGAAGCGGCGTATTGACGCGCTCCCAGTGTCCTTGCAGGGGCATGGATCGCGGCAGGTTAGCGGGTCGCACCAGGGGCGGATTTGGCCTGATTTCCGCTCGTAGCGGGAGTTTGCCTGCCCGCCCGCGGGTCGTTCCGACATGGTGGCGAGTGCCGCCGGCGAATCTTTGGACCCTTGTATGTACCGACGGCACCCCGCCCCCGGCACGCTTCGACCTGCCATTGGGCAGGTCCCTCTAGGAGGGGCGTTTCTGCGTTTGGGGCGCCCGGCTCTGCCCTTACCGAGAAAGGAAAACACCACGCTATGGATTTGAATTGGTTGAGTCCAGGCGACAACGCTTGGCAGATGACAGCCTCGACCCTGGTCGGGCTGATGAGCGTGCCCGGACTCGTCGTCCTCTATGGCGGCGTGATGCAGAAGCGCTGGTCCGTGAACTCGATGATGATGGCCTTCATCGCGTTCGCCCTGGTGCTGATCGTCTGGGTGCTCTACGGCTACAAGCTGGGCTTCGGCGCACCGATGCACGTCTTCGGCGCGGACCACGGATTCTTCGCGAACCTGTGGGGTAAGCCCGGAGCGATCCTGAACAGCGACGACCTGCTCAAGCAGGGCAACATCCCGAACGTCGGAGACGTGGTGTTCCCGCAGTCGACACTGGCTTACTTCCAGTTCGTCTTCGCGGCGATCACCCCGATCCTGATGCTCGGGTCCGTCCTGGGCCGGATCAACTTCCGGGCCTGGATCCCGTTCGTGATCGTGTGGTCGAGCTTGATCTACACGGTCAACGCCTTCCTGATCTGGGGTGGCGGCTATTTCGCACAGCATGGCGCCCTCGACTTCTCCGGCGGTTACGTGATTCACCTCGCCGCGGGCGTCTCGGGCTTCGTCGCTGCGGCGGTCATCGGGCCCAGGTTGCAGCGTGATCGAGAGATCGATGCACCGAACAACCTGTTGATGGTCGCCACCGGAGCGGGCCTTCTGTGGCTCGGCTGGAACGGCTTCAACGGCGGTGACCCGTACCTGGCGAACGACATCGCCTCCGCAGCTGTTCTGAACACGAACCTGTGCACAGCAGTGGCGCTGCTGGTCTGGGTGGGTTGCGATTACGCGACCGGTCACAAGCCCAGCCTGATCTCGAGCGTCAACGGGATGATCACCGGACTCGTGGCGATCACTCCCGGCGCCGGTTTCGTCAACGGCTGGGGCGCGATGGCGATCGGCGTGATCGCTGCGGTGATCGTCTATTTCGCGCTCAACTACCTGAGCCGGGCGGCACCCTTCCGCAAGGTCGACGACACGCTGGGCGTGGTGTACACGCACGGCTTCGCCGGCCTGGCGGGTGGCCTGCTCACCGGCGTCTTCGCCAACGAGGCCATGGGCAGTGCCCCCGGCCTGGTCTCAGGCAGCGGGCACCTGCTCGGTTGGCAGGCGCTGACCGCGCTCTGGGTGATCGCGTTCTCCGCGATCGGGACGTTCATCCTGCTGAAGATCATCGGGCTGTTCGTCTCGCTCCGAATGACCGAGGAGGAGATGGAAGAGGGCGACCTGGCCGTTCACGGCCACGAGGTCTACCCCTCGGACGTGCCCTCCCTGGCGTATCCGTCCGGAGCGTCCGGCTAGTCGGATTCGATCCGGCTCAATTGAAGGTCTGACCGCCGCCCCCGCCGCAAGGTGGGGGCGGCGGTCGTTGCGAGGGTGCTCCGAAGCGAAGCGAGGAGCAACCCGTTTAGTGGGGCCGGTACTGACGCGCGGTGTCCCGGAGAATCTCGAGCATCGCAGCGGCGGCCGGCAGCGAGGCCCCCGTGCCCGGCGTCGCAGCGACGACGTTCCTGACTGGACCGCCTGACCCCAACTCCCGGACCAGGATGTCGTAGCTGACCGTCTGCGAGAGGGCGAGTTGGGGAATCAGCGCCACGCCGACGCCGGCGGCTACGAGGCCCTGAACCGTCAGGTAGTCGTCGCTCTCGAACGAGACGCGTGGCTCGAAGCCCGCCGCCCGGCAGATCCGCACGACGTGGCGTGCGCAGGCGCTGGCCTCGGATGTCTGCACCCACGCGTCGTCCGAGAGGTCCTCCAGCTTGATTCGCTCCTTACCTGCGAGAGCATGGCGCTTCGGGAGGGCAAGCTTCATCGGATCCTCGAAGAGAGCAGAGCTCTTCAGGCCGGGGCCGAGCTCGCCGGTCCCCTCGAATTCGAAGATCAGGCCGAGGTCGAACTCACCGTCTCGCAGGCGGGGGGTGAGCTCCTCGGGCTCGCCTTCGACCAGGCTGAGCGTGACGTCGGGGTGCGCGGCTCGGAAGGCGGCGATCGCGAGCGGCATCAGGGTCGCGCCCGCCGTCGGGAACGACGCCATCCGCAGCTCGCCGCCCTTGATGCCGGCGATCGCCCCGAGCTCGGCCTCCGCGGCGTCGAGCTGGGTGAGGATCCTTCCGGCGTGCTCGTTGAGCCGCTCGCCGGCGGTGGTCGGCCGGACGCCGCGCCGGTCGCGCTCGAGCAGCGGCACCCCCGCCTCGGCCTCGAGAGTCGCGATCGCCTGTGAGACGGCGGACTGCGTGTAGTTGAGGACACCCGCGGCCTCGGAGAACGACCCCTGCGCCACGACCTCACGCAGGACCTTGAGCCGCTGGACATTCAGCATTAGCAACACTGATTCTAACGATCATCAAGAGTACTTGTGCTAATGGCAGGTTGCGGGCATCATGACGGCGAACTTCAGATCTCAACTCTCACAGAGGAGACCTTCGCAATGGCAAAGATCATCGTTTCCTACGACGACACCGACAACGACAGGGACGCGCTCGCCCTGGGCCGCACGCTGAGTGAGCTGGGCGGCGAGATCTCGCTGGCCTACGTCCGCCACACGCAGCTGCCCGACAGCGCTCGCGAGGCGCTGGAGGAGAAGGATGCCGAAGAGCTTCTGCAGCACGGCGTCGAGGCCCTGGGCGACGACAAGACGCCTCGCCACGTCGTGGTTCACGCCTCGACCGGCGCCGGCCTCTGGGAGCTCGCGGAGAGCGAGAAGGCGGACGTGGTCGTCTTCGGCTCCGACTACCGGACCGCCTCGGGTGCCGTCATGCCCGGGACCTCCGCCCAGCGGATGCTGACCGGGGGACCCGTCGCGGTCGCGGTTGCGCCCGCCGAGTACCGCAGCCGGAGCGGCGAGATCAAGACCATCGGAGTCCTGCCCGAGGACGACGGCGACGACGCCGCGCTCCAGACGGCCAACGGCCTTGCGGATGCGCTCGGCGCCACCGTCGCCGATACGCCGGAGGGCGCCGATCTGCTGGTGGTCGGCTCTTCCCCGGCCTCGCCCAAGGGTCACGTCAACCTCAGCGCCCGCGCCGGCTACGCGATCGAGACCGCCAACACCCCGGTGATCGCAGTCCCGCGCGGCACACAGGTGAAGTTCTCAAAGCCGAGCCTCGTCAAGCGGGTCGCCGCGAAAGTCTGAGCTTCGCAAGACGCAGCCGGCAGATATCGAGCGCTGCGGGGCGCCCCATCGGGGCGCCCCGTCTATTTGGACAGCCGGTTTCGGAGGGCGCTGAGCGAGGTCTCGTCGCCCACCTCCAGGCGCAGCACCTCGACGCCCGCCAGTTGCGCGGGGATCGCGGCATCGCCGAGCTGGACGAACACTGCCCTCGGGCCGAGCGCTCCCCGCGCCAGGCCGGCATCGAACAACCAGGACGCCGAGGGCTCTGCGCCCTCGATCACCAGAACAGCGGCGTAGCCCGGCCCACCTGCGGAGGGCGCCCCCAGGATCCGGCCGCGCAGCTCGCTCCACGGCGCCGTCTCCAGCTCGATCGTCTCCAGCATTTCAGCGACATCCGCTGCGGCCGAGCCCTCCGCCAGGACCACGACCACTGGCGCCGACGCGGGCTGCGACTCCTCAACCAGCCGACGGGTGACGTTATCCGAGCTCTTCTCGGCATTCGACCAGCCCCGCCCCATCGAGAGATCGCTATCGGCGAGCTCGGGACCCTCCAGGATGATCAGCCGGCAATCCTTCGGCTCCCAATCCCTGTCCCCAAGCAGGATGACGCGACGGTGCATCCAGGGATCGAGGATCTCGCCGCGCATCTTCGCCTCGTCCAGATTGAAGGCGCGGGCATGCCTGAAGCCCTTGCTGATCTCCACGTGAAACGGCACTGCCCCGATGCTATGTGCCTCCCAATACCCTTGCTGGGATGCGAATCGACGAAATGCTCGCCTCGACGCGACCGGTCTTCTCGGTCGAGTTCTTCCCGCCCAAGACCGACGAGGGCCGCCAGGTGCTGTTCGAGACCGTGGAGGTCCTGCGCAAGCTCGATCCGCACTTCTTCTCGGTCACCTATGGAGCCGGGGGCGCGACTCGGGAAGGCACCCTCGAGACGACCCGAGCGATCCGCGACGAATACGGGTCGGAGGCGATGGCCCACCTGAGCTGCGTCGGCGAGACCACCGAGAGCCTGCGGGAGATCATCGATCGGATTGCGGACGCCGGGATCGAGAACATCCTGGCGCTGCGCGGGGACCCGCCGCGCGGGAAGAAGGACTTCGTGCAGCCGGAGGGCGGTCTCGGGAGCTCGGCGGAGCTCGCCGCGCTGATCCGCGAGACACACCCCGACATCGCCATCGGGGGAGCCTGCTTCCCGGAGGTCCATCCCGAGGCGCCGAGCCTCGAGGCCGACCTCGCCTACCTGAAGACCAAGGTCCAGAACGGCGCGAGCTTCCTGATCACGCAGCTCTTCTTCGACAACCGCCTCTACTTCGACTTCGTCCCCGCCGCGCGCGCTGCCGGCATCGACGTGCCGATCATCCCGGGCGTCATGCCGATGACCGGCTTCAAGCAGATCGCCAAGATCTCCGAGCTCTGCGAAGCGAGCATCCCGGAGCCGCTGGCATCCGCCATGCAGGACCTCGAGGGCGACGAGCGCGCCGAGTTCGAGCTCGGCGTCGCCTATGCGACGCAGCAATGCGCCGATCTGCTGCGCCGGGGTGCCCCGGGCATCCACCTCTACGCGCTCAACCGCTGGCCGGCTGCCCGCGCGATCCTGGGCGCGCTCCACGCCTCCAAGCCGTGGGAGGAGCGCGAGCCCACGGCAGCCGTGGCAACCTGAGCCCCGCTTAGACTCTCTCGCGCCCAGATGCCCGAGTTCGACTACAACGGTCACCGGATCTCCTATGACGAGTACGGCGAGGGGGATCGGCCGATCATCCTGATCCACGGCCTGCTGATGAACCGCCGGATGTTCGAGCGGCTGGGGCCGGAGATGGCGGAGCTCGGCAATCGGGTGATCGCGGTGGACCTGCTCGGCCATGGCCGGTCGGATCGCCCGGCGCAGATGTCCAACTACTCGATGACGTTCTTCGCCCGCCAGGTGGAGACGCTGATGGACCACCTGGAGCTCGACCAGGCCGTGATCGGCGGTACCTCACTGGGCGCCAACGCCACGCTCGAGCTGGCCTATCTGTCCCCCGACAGGGTGCGGGCGATGATGGTTGAGATGCCCGTCCTGGACAACGCCCTGCTCGCGGCCGCCGTGATCTTCACCCCGATCATGATCGGCCTCCGCATCGGCGAGCCCGTGCTGAGGAGGCTCGCGTCCGTGGCTCGGAGGATCCCTCGTACCAATCCCCTGGTGGATGCCGGCCTCGATCTCCTCCGGCAGGACCCGGCGCCATCCTCAGCCGTCCTGGAGGGCCTGTTCCTGGGGTCATCCGCCCCCCATCACCAGTTCCGTGTGGAGATGAAGCAGCCGGCTCTGGTGATCGGCCACCGCGCCGACCCGCTCCACCCGTTCTCCGATTCCGGGATGCTGGCCGAGGAGCTCCCGAACGCCCGGCTGATCGAGGCAACCTCGATCCTCGAATGGCGGGTCTCCCCCAACAGGCTCGATACCGAGCTGGCCAAGTTCCTCGATGAGGTCTGGGGAGTCACGCGGATGCCGGAGACCGCGCTAAGCGAGGCTTGAACAGCCTCCGCTAGCCTCTTCGCCCTCTGATGGCCAGCCGGAAGGAAGAGAAGGAGCGACTGCGCGCGCAGCGGCTCGCCGCCGAGCAGGCGGCCGCATCGGGCGGGCGTAGGCGGCTGCTGGCCGGCTACGTGGTGGCCGGGGTGCTCGCGCTGGCCGTCCTGGCGGGACTGGTGGCGGTGATCGCGAGCGGAGGCGGCGGAGGCGGCGGGACAAACGCCTGCGACAACGCCCACGTCAAGAACTCCGGCGGCACCTTCAGGGACCTCGAGCCCGATTGCCGCACTGGAACCCCGCCTCCGCCGATCCAGTTCGCGGACCTGGCCACCTCCGCCCAGAAGGCGGGCTGCCAGCTCAAGCTGAACCTCTCCAACGAGGGCAACACCCACGTGCCCAACTCGACTCCCGTCCACTACGGGACGGTCCCTCCGACCTCGGGCAACCATAACCCGGTGCCGATCGACGACGGGGCCTACAAGACGCCGATCACGAGCGACACGAGCCAGACGACCAACATCCGCAACGAGGTGCATGCCATGGAGCACGGGCGGATCGAGATCCACTACAAGCCGAGCCTGCCCGAGAACGAGCAGCTGGCCCTGAAGGGCGTCTTCGACGACGACCCCGACGGGATGCTCCTCTACCCCGACCCCGACATGCCCTACGACGTCGCGGTCACCGCCTGGACCAACGAGGTGGTCTGTCCCAAGTACAGCCCGGTCGTCCTCGACGTGATCCGGAACTTCCGCGACACCTACCGGGGCAACGGCCCCGAGCAGGGCATCCCGATCCATCTCGGTTAGCGGTAGGCCGGGAAGAACCCCTCGGGCGCCGGGCCAGCCCGCGCCGCGAGCCTCTCGTAGGCGCCGGGATCGCAGATCAGCTCGTGGGTCCGGAAAGGTTCTTCCCCGGTCGCGAATCCCCGCTTGAAGGAGTCCAGGGAGTCCCCGGGGGACAGCCCACCACCCAGGTTCACCGGCAGGCCCAGCTCGCCGCCGAGGGAGATCATCGCGGCGAACAGGTTCTTCATCGGTGAGTCGCCGAGCGCCTCGTCGGCCGTGCCGCCCAGGTAGTAGTGGAGGTAGCCGTCGCTCGCCACCGCGATCGCGCCGGCGAGTCCGTCCGCCTCATCGTCACGGGCGGCGATCACGAGCCAGCTCCTCTCGCTGCGGAGCAGCCCCCGGAAGTACTCGCTCGGGTAGAGGTAGCGCTCCGCCGCACCGGTGCGCGCCATCGTCTCCGCATAGGCCCGCTCGAAGTCCGCGCGGGCGTCGTCGCCCGCCTCAGGCCCCGGGATCGCCTGGATCTTCCAGCCGCGGCGCTCGTTGCGCCTGATCTGCTCGCGCAGGCGCTTTCGGATCCCGGCGTCGCCGCCGGCTACGTGGACGTGGTTCCGGACCGTGCCGCCGGTCAGGGGCGCCCACTCGCCTATCCGGCCGCGGAGGAAGACGCTGACCAGCCCAGTTTCCGACCAGTCGATCTCGCTCGGCTCGATCGGGCTCTCGGGCCGCCCTGAGGCCCCCGGGTAGCCGTAGGGCGAGATCGCATCGATCAGCTCGCCCCCCTCGATCGCGCGGACGACCACGGGTGCGCGGAGCGGGATCTCTGACTCGATCTCGATCGTGTGGGTGACGCCCTCGGCCTCGAGGAACGCCGGCGAGCGGAAGAATTCCGCCTCGGCGGACGCGGCTGTGCCGCCGTCCGAGATCAGCCGTGCCTTCACTCTTCGGGCGGCTCCGGCAGGTCCTCGCGAAACCCGCCCCAGAGCTCGACGTCGATCAGCTCGTCGCCATGGCGGACCTGCCTGCGCAGCACGCCCTCCTGCTTCCAGCCGTTGTAGATGACCGCCTTCTTCGCGGCCTCGTTGGTCGCGGGGATCCGGCCGTAGACCTTGTGGGCCCCGAACTCCTCGAAGGCCTTCAGGTTGGTGAGCCGCTCCGCCTCGCGACCCACGCCCCGGCCTCGGACCCGCTCGTCTCCCATGATCGCCCCGAGCTCGGGGGCGGTCTGGCGGTTCAGCCCGTAGAGCGCCGTGTAGCCGACCGGCTCGTCGATCCCCTCCACCTCGACCGCCCACTTGCGGTCCTCGGCGTCGGGGTCCCGGGACTGCTCGATCGCCCGCTCCACCCAGCGCCTGGCGTCCTCCTCGCCGAACTCGTCGCGGTGCTCGAGCAGGTTGGCCGTCGCGGCGGGGGAGTTGAACCAGCGGTGCACGGCGGAGGCGTCCTCCGGGCGGAAGTCCCTCAGCGAGATGCCGCGGGCCATCAGCGGTCTCCGGCCTCCTCGCGCTCGGCGGCTTTACGCAACGGCGAGTCGGGGGCGGAGCCCGCGTACTGGTCGGCGGCCACGCTGCCGGCGCCGCCCAGCAGCGCTCCGGGAGTGCGGGCGAGGATCTTCAGGTCCAGCCGCAGCGAGCGATGCTCGACGTACCAGACGTCCAGCTCGATTCGCTCCTCCCAGGGGATCCCCGCTCGCCCGTGGATCTGAGCCCAGCCGGTGACGCCCGGTCGCAGGTCCAGGCGGCGAAGCTGGCGAGGCGTGTAGAGCTCAACCTGCGCGGGCAGGGTCGCCCGCGGCCCCACGATGCGCATGTCGCCGCGCAGAACGTTGAAGAGGTTCGGCAGCTCATCGAGGGAGAATCGGCGCAGGAGCTTGCCGATGCCCGTCACCCGCGGATCCTGCGCGGTCACGGCGGTGCCAACCCCGACTGGGTCCGCACCCTGGCGCATCGTCCGCAGCTTGAACATCTCGAAGATCACGCCATCGCGACCCACTCGACGCTGGCGATAGATCACCGGCCCGCGCGAGGCGAGCTTGATCGCGATCGCCGCCGCCAGCAGGATCGGTGAGACGAGAACCAGGGCTACCAGCGCGATCGCCAAGTCCGCCCAGCGAGGCAGGCCCTGCTTCGGCCTGGTGGCGGGCGGCGTCACGTTCAGGCGCTGCTGATGGGCGTCCGGCACCGGGCCGTTGGTGCTGCTCATCGGGTGCCCTCGACCTTCTCCCAGCCGATCGGCACCGTGCCGGCGCGGAGCCGGTCCCAGAGTCCGACGGCGATCGAGGCGGTCACGGTGACGTAGTAGTAGGCGATCCGGAACGGAAGGGCGGGGACGAACCGCCCGAGCAGGGCTCCGACCAGCACTGCGAGCTGCACGGCCATCGTGGCCACGTAGACCCAGCCGTCGCCGAGCAGCGCGAGGTTGGCGGCGAATGCGACCAGGTGCAGCCAGGGCGTCAGATAGCGGAGCAGGCGGTGCGAATAGATCTCCAGGGCGTAGCCGGGTCCGTAGCCGCGCGGGTCGAGCATCCCCCACTTCAGCATCACGTCCCAGAGCCCCCACATCATCCGGCGCTTTCGCTTGAACTCCCCCTCGACGGTCGGCGCCATCTTCTCCTCGGCAACCGCGGCCGGCTCGTAGACGGCGCGCCAGCCTCGCTTGGTGAGCTCGAACGGGAAGCCGATGTCCTGGCCTCGGCTCGGATCGAGCTCGATGTACGCCTCGCGCCGGACCGCGTAGATCGCGCCGTTGCCGGCGGTGATGCCCGCCAGGCGCGTCTCCATCGAGCGCACCGCCATCTCGTAGCGCCAGTAGAGGCCCTCCTGGTTTCCGCCCTCCCCGCCCTCGAAGCGGACCTGGCCGCAGGCGTAGCCCACGCGCCCGTCGGCGAAGCGGGCGACCAGCTTGCGGAGCGCGTCCGGCTCCCAGTAGCTGTTGGCGTCGGAGAAAGCGAGGATGGTCCCCCGTGAAACGGGCACGGCCTGGTTGAGCGCGGCGACCTTGCCGCCTCGGGGCAGCTCGAGAACCTGGTCGGCGCCGGCGGCACGAGCCAGCTCGGCCGTGCGATCGGTCGAGCCGTCCGAGGCGACGACGACCTCGAGCCGGTCGGCCGGATAGTCGAGCGCGCGCGCGTTCGCGACCTTGCGCTCGATCACCCGCTCCTCGTCGTACGCGGGAATGATCAGCGTGACGAGGGGCAGCTCGCCGCCGGCCTCCGAGGCACGCCTCGACTCTCCGAACAGGGCGACCAGCGCCGCGAGCAGCAGCGGATAGCCCAGGTGGGCGTAGACGATCAGGCCGGCGGCGACCCAGAAGAGGATTTCGAGCGCCATTAGCGGGGATTATCGGCTTTGGGGTTCCCCAGCAGCTCGCGGTAGAGCTCCATCGTCGCCTCCCCGATTCGGTCCCATGAGTACGTCGTCTCAGCCTCGCGAGCGGCGGCGGCGCCCAGGGCCTCACGGGCGCCCGGATCCGCGAGCAGCTCACGGAGGACGTCCGCCAGGCTGCCGGGATCGCCCGGCGGCACCAGCCGCGCTGCCCCGTGCTCAGCGATCTCCGGGAAGCCACCGACCGAGCTCAGCACCAGCGGGCGGCCGAACGCGAGCGCGGTGTAGAGGACGCCCGATTGCTCGATGTTCCGGTATGGCAGGACGACGAGGTCCGCCCTGCGCATGAAGGCCGGGATCTCGGCGTCGGGGATGAAGCGGTCCACGAAGCGAACGGTCCCCGGGGCGCGCTCCGCCAGCTCGCGCAGCTCGTCCATCGGCATCCGGGGCAGGCCTGCGATCCAGAGCTCGGCGCCCTCGATACGACTGAACGCCTCGAGCAGGACGTCGGTCCCCTTATAGGGGCGGACCAGGCCGAAGGAGAGGATCACCGGGCCCTCGACGGCCCGCAGCTCCTCGGGCAGCGGCACCTCCCGCTCCCGCCGCGTCAGGTAGTCGAACGCGCCATGGGGGATCACCCGCAGCCTGTCCGATGGGACGCGGAAGTCGGCCTCGAGCCGCCGGGCGCCGTGCTCGGAGTGGACCACGACCGCATCCATCTCGGCGAGCAGCTTGGTGAGCGTGCCGGCGATCCGGGTGCCGTTCTCCGGCAGCCGCCAGTGCATCGTGTAGACGCGAGGGCGCTTCGGGGCGAGCAGCCGGCGGTCGAGGGCCGGGATCGGCAGCCACTGGTAGTGGACGACGTCGGCCTGCTCGGCGACCCGCCGGTAGCGCCGCATGTCCGGGAGATGCTCGGCGGCACGCAGCAGGCGACGGCGCCTGGGGCCGATCCCGGCCCGCGATGCGCGCCGGTAGAAGAGCTCGCGCACCTCGTAGCCACGCTCCTCCGGGACCGGGCCGTACGGGAAACGGCAGGTGATCAGCTCGGTATCCGCCCCGGCGCGCGCGAGGGCTCCCGCCAGCGCGTGGTCGTACGGTGGCGTGTAGGCGGCCGGATCGACGATCTGAACCCGCATGGGCGAGCATTGTCGCCGTGCTGGTCTCCTACTGCGTGGTCAACACCAACGGGCGGGACCTCCTGCTCGCCTGTCTCGAGGCGATCGAGCGGACGACGCCCGTGGACCTCGAGCACGAGGTGCTCGTCCTGGACAACGCCTCGGACGACGGATCCGCCGAGGCGGTGCAAGCGCTGAACCGCGAAATCAGGCTGATCGCGCTCGATCGGCGGAAGGGAAAGGCGGCGAACGACAGCCGGCTGCTCCAGGAGGCGAACGGTGAGTTCTGCCTGCTGCTGAACGAGGACACCGAGCTGCAGGCCGGAGCCGTGGCCGCGCTGCTCGGCGCGCTGCAGTCCGACCGGCATGCCGCCGCGGCCGGAGCGCAGCTGCTCACGCCGGCGGGCCGCGAGGTTCCGTGCGCCTGGAGACTGCCGAGCGCCGAGACGGCTCTGGCCGGCGCACTCTTCCTGCACCGCCGCTTCACGGTTGAGAGCGGCGGCACGGGGACGCGTCCCGTCGGCTGGGTGCAGTCGAGCGCGATGATGGTCCGCCGGGAGGCCGCCGGCGAGGTCGGGTGGCTCGATCCCGCCTTCTTCGTCTACTCCGACGAGACCGACTTCTGCAAGCGCCTCGGGGATGCGGGCTGGCGGATCCTCTACGTGCCCTCCGCCCGGGCTACCCACCATGACCAGATGGCCCAGGACGCCTTGGGCGCGGAGCGGCGCACCGTCGAGTACCACCGCAACCGCGACCGCTACCTCCGCAAGCACCTCGGCGTGGTCAGGGCGCTTCTGCTCCGCCCGCTGCTCGCCTGGCCGTATCTGCTGCGCGCCGCCGCCGCACTCGTCCTGCCGGGCCACTCCTCCCGCCGCTACTGGCTGCACGCCCGCCAGGCCCTGCTGCCTGGGCGGGGAGAGGGCGTTCGCGAGGCGGCGGAGGCGTACAACCGGGCCTTAGGGTCGTAGCCGTGCGAATCCTGGTCGTCACCCAGATGTGGCCGAGCCCGGAGCAGCCGGACCTGGGGAGCTTCCTGGTGCCGCTGACGCGGGAGATCGAGGCGCTGGGCCACGAGGTAGAGGTCTCCTCGATCAGCCAGCGCGGCGGCTCCCGGTCGAAGTACGTGCGGCTGGCGAGAGAGGCGCGCGCCGCGGCGCGGCGCTTCAGCCCCGACGTCGTCTTCGCGCACTTCCTCTTTCCCTCGGGAGCAGCCGGCGCCCTCGCGGCCCGCGCGGCCGACGCACCGCTCGTGGTCATGGCCCACGGACAGGACGTCGCCAACCTGGGCCACATTCCCGGGGTCACGGCCGCGACGCGCTGGGTCCTGCGGCGGTCGTCGGCCGCGATCGCCAACTCGCGCTGGCTCGCCGATCGCCTCGTCCAGCGGATCCCGGCCGCCGAGCCGAAGATCGAGATCGCGGACTGCGGCGTCGACCTCGATGCCTTCTCGCCGCGCCCAGCGGCGGAGGCGCGGCAGAGAGCTCGGCTGGGACGGCGAGGGACCGGCCTTCCTCTGCGTCGGCTCGCTGATCGAGCGGAAGAACGTGGTGCGGCTCGCGGACGCGTTCGCCTCGCTGGGGCGGGGACGACTCGCCTTCGTCGGCGACGGGCCGCTTCGCGAGGCCCTGGAGGGGCGGCCGGCGTCACCCTCGCCGGCCGGATCCCGCAGAGCCGAGGTCCCGCAGCTGGGTGGCCGCCTGCGACGTCCTCTGCCAGCCCTCGCTGATCGAGCCATTCGGCCAGGCGGCCCTCGAGGCGATGGCGATGGAGCGCAGCGTGGTGGCGACAACTGTGGGCGGCCCGCCCGAGTTCGTCACGCCGGAGGCGGGTGTTCTGGTCGACCCCGACGACACCACGGGGCTGATCTCCGCGCTCCAGCAAGCGGCAGGCATACCCTCGCCGAACCCGGCGGCACGAGAGGCTGCCGCCGCCCATGACGTGAAACGGCAGGCAGCGCGCATGGTCGAAGTTCTGAAGCGCGCGGCAGGTGGCTCGTAGCCGCCGTTGACTTGGCTGACCGCAGCCGAGAGGATCGGCCGGTGACGAGCTTCAAGCGTCTACAGCGTCTGCCGGGGATGTGCAATTCACCGGCTCGGCGGCGATCGCGCTGATCGGTGGGAGCCTGGCTCCTTGGTCCTACTACGGAGGCGATCTCCAGGGGCTGGGCTACGCATCGGGCATCGATCTGAACCAAGGCGAATTGTCCGTCCTGATCGGAGCCGTAGCCGTGTTCATGCTGACCCGCGTCGCCAAGCGGGGTCGGCCGCACGACTCTGGAGGAATCGCTGCACTGGGCCTGCTGGCGTGTGTGGTTGTGGCTGTTTTCGGGGTGCGGATCTACGACGGCAACAGCACATTCGCCTGGGGTTTCTGGATCAGCCTGGCGGGAGCCGGGAGCCTGCTCGTGGGCGGACTGATCCTGCTCGGCGCGCAAGAGGACGCCCTTCCCCCGCCCGACTAGCGGATCGCGTCCTCGTCGCGCTGCTCGGCCTCGAGGGTCTCGCGCGTCATTCGCGGGCCTCGCCCATGGGCGGGCTCCGGCTCGGCCGAGGGGCTTTCGGCCGGCGCCTCGCGGAGGTTGCTCAAGGCCGCCCGGACGTACGCCGGGCTCAGCACCCGTCCGGCGGCCTCCCGCTCCTCGTCGTTGAGGAAGCCCGTCACCCAGAGCAGCAGCGGATAGGCGAGCCAGAGCGCCGTGCGGCCCGCCAGGCCGCCGAAGCCGGAGGTGGGCAACAACACCTCTCCGGCGACGACCAGCACCGCCGCCAGGCCGGTCGCCTGGGCCAGTCGCAGCCACTCGTAGGGCACCTTGAAGAGGCGCTGGGTGAAGACGTACATGAGGACCAGGACCACGGCATAGGAGGCCACCAGCGAGACGCCCGCGCCGACGATCCCCATCGAGGGCAGCAGGATCAGGTTGAGCCCGATGTTGACCACGGTGCCCGCGCCCGTCGCCGGGAAGTTGAACTCGGTCCGGCCGGTGCGGCCGAGGATGATCACCAGGACCAGATAGAGCGCGTAGAGCATCACCCCGGTCGAGATCAACCCGATCGTCTTGTAGGAATCGAAGAACTCCGGCGCCGCGAGGAGCCGCACGATCCAGCGTGAGAGCAGCCACATGCCGGCGACGAAGAAGGTGGTCACCGAGACGAACCAGGTGACGATCACGGCGTACGCGCGGCGGGCCTCGTCGTCGTCCTGGATCGAGTAGGCGAGGGGCGGCCAGGCGAGCTGAAAGCCCTTGACGAGGACGTTGACGGCCTGCGCGAACTTGACGGAGAGGCTGTAGAGGCCCGCGTCGCCGAGTCCGACGAGCCGGACGATCAGGACGCGGTCGATGAAGTTGAGGGAGTAGAGCGAGAGCTCGGCGGGCATCGTCGGCAGCCCCCAGCGCAACATGCGGCGCCAGAGCGCGAAGTCGGGGAGCAGGGCCAAACGGCGCCGCTGCGCGACGATCAGCCCGGCGAGGAAGACGGCCCCGGTGGCGTACTGGCCCCAGAGCAGGCCGCTCGCGCCCCTGTCCTGCCCCACCACCAGCCAGACCGTCACCGGGATGGTGACCAGGACGTTCGAGACCGTGAATGCGAAGTAGGCCTTGGCCCGCTCGTCGATCCGGAAGAGAGCGGTGAGGAACTCGAACATCGTGAAGACCCAGAGGCCGAAGATCGCAATCCGCAACAGGTTGGGATCCGAGTGGTCGAGCAGCAGCCTGGAGAGCGGCTCCGCCAGGGGAAGGGCGATCGCCAGGCCGATCGTCGTGGTCCAGAGCAGGGAGGCGAAGGCAGTCTTCACCACCTGGTCCGGGTCCTCGCCGGACTGGTAGTAGAAGCGCAGGAGGGCCTCGATGATCCCCAGCCGGATCACGATGCTGGCCGCGATCACGCCGGTGATCAGCACCTCCGCCGCGCCGTAGTCGGCCGGCGTCAGATAGCGCGTGTAGAGCGGCAGCAGCGCGACCGCGATCAGCTTCGAGATCACGCTGGAGGCCGTGTAAGCGGCCCCGGTGGTCGCCAGGCGGCGGAGATATCCGGTCATGAGCTACTCGGCAGACTGACGCCCAGAGCCGGCGGAGGCTGAGCCGGGCCATTCACCCGCGCCGACCTCGGCGGCGAGCACGCCTCCCACCGCGAGCAGCGCCCAGGTGAGCGGGTCGGTGAGATACGCCGCGTAGCCGATCGTGTGGACGAGCAGTGCGATGAACGCCGCCGCGATCCCGATCCGCGCCGGCGCCAGCTCCGACCTCTCACGGGTCGCGCTGACGCGCGCCCTCGTATCAACATCCCCGAGAGGCCGGAAAGGCGCCCCGAGGCCGGGCGAGATCGAGCGCAGGCCCGAGAATGCGGTCCAGAGCGCGGCCGCGAGCAGGGCGCCGTAGCCGAGCAGCCCGATCACGCCCTGCTCGGCGGCGACCGTGACCGGCTCGGTGTGGGAGATGGTCGTGTCTCCCGGGCCTGACGTTCTCCTCCTTCGCGAACGCCTTCGAGAACGAGGCCGAGCCGTAGCCGTAGAGAGGCCGGTGCTTGGCGAGCTTGAGGCCGCCGGAGACCAGGCTGCTGTGGCCCTCGGTGACGGTCCGCGTGGACTCATTGGACCCACCGGCGAGGAAGAGGGCCCCGACGACGATCGCCGCCAGCGCCACCGGTGTGGCCACGATCGCCCAGCGCACGCTCCAGCGAAGCCCGGCCAGCACCGCCAGCCCGATCGAAGAGCGCGATGAAGCTCGTCTGCGAGAAGGCGAAGACGAGGCCGGCGAAGACGATCGCCACCGCTCCGACGAGGGCGAACGCGAGGGCCCGCTTGGCCACCCAGAGCAGGGCGGTGGTCGCGAGCATGATCGTCAGGACGAGATAGCGGCCATAGATGTTCGGATCCCAGAAGAGTGAGTTGACCCGGAAGTAGAAATGGAAGTCGTTGGAAGCCTCCAGCTTGCCGTTCCAGAAGATGTGCTGATCGACGAACTGCCCGATCCCGATCAGGGCCAGGATCAGCCCCTCCGCCACCAGCACGATCAGGGCGAGGCGCAGCAGGCGCCGGTCCCAGCTCGCCTCGGCGAGCAGCGAGAAGAGGATCGCGAACGGGACCAGGAAGAACCCGACGTTCCGGGCGGCGAAGGCGACGTCCTCCGAGTAGATCGTCTGTAGCGCGTAGAGGCAGATCACCAGGACCAGCGCCAGGACGAGCGGCTTGGGGAGGCTGCGAAGCCTGGTCTGACCGCGCAGCGTCGCCACCGCCGTCGCCAGCACGCCGGAGCCGATCACCACGTAGAGCGGCACCAGGAGGTTGACAGCCTGGCCGCCGGCCACGTGGAGGCGGACCCGGAACGGCAGTGTGGCGACCACCAGCAGGGGCAGCAGGATCGGCCAGCGCAGCATCGCAGCCGCACCGATCGCCAGCACGAAGATTCCCCCCACGATCGATCCAGCGAATGCGAGGTGGTGCTCGCGAAGGTTCCGCAGGTCGTCCCAGCCCTGCCCGCCGATCAGCGCGAGCGCCAGGGCCCCGGCAAGCACCAGGCCGCCCGACTCGGAGCCTCGGATCGGAGGCGAGGAAGGAGACCGACAGCGCCCCGGCCGCGGCCAGGCAGCCCGCGACCTCGAGGGCCTCGGTCACGATTGCGCTCCGGGCGTCCGGATGATCACGTGCTCGCCCGAGATGGCGGTCCGGTCCGCCCGCTCGAGGGAGAGCTGCAGGTGGTACGGCCCGGGCGGCGCCGGCTGGCCGCCGGAGCTCCTGCCGTCCCAGTCGAAGCAGTGAGGGGCGTCCCCGCCTTTGAGCTCGCCGTCCCCGAGCACGCGCACCGAGCGGTCGGCGCCGTCGACCACCGACACCTGAACCCTGTCGTCGCGCGTCAGGAGGAAGCAGACCCGGTACCGCGGCCCGGGACGGGTCTTCCAGTAGATCGAGCTGGCGACCGGCCCCTCGTCACGGACGTGCTGCGTGATGACGATCGCCGCCGCGGTCGCCGCCAGCAACGCCGCCACCGCAATCGCGGAGATCAGTAGGCCCGGTCGACTGCGCTCGCTCACAGGGCGGCCGGTCTACTGGTTGGCTCAGATTCCCGAGCCGGTCGTGTCGCTGACCCCAGATGTGCTGGACGCACCCGCCCGGTCGTCTCCCAGGACCACGGCCACCGGGTCTCCCTCGGCCACCTGCCGCACCTCGTTGCTCATCCCCTGAGTCTTCTGGATCCCGACGACCTGCCCGATGATCGGGGCGCACTGACGCCCATCGGTCGGGTCGAACATGACGACGCTGGTGGGAAGTGGCGTAGAGATGTTGCCGATTGGGCCGACCTTGTACTGGGCCTTCTTGAGCTGCCCGGCCGAATCGGCCGCCAGACCCGGGCTCGCCGTCGCGTTGAAGACCGCGACCTTGGTCCTCCCCGGCGGACACGGCCCCTTGCTCTTCGACGCCCCGTCGGACGTGGTCGAGTCGGACGATCCACCGGTGATCCGCGTGACGCCGAACGCAACGCCGGCCACCAGCAGGATTGCGCCGACGACGATCACCGCGAGGGACGCGGGCTCCGACATCCATGCGGGTCGCTCACGGCCGGGGCTCCGCCGGCGTTGCTCGAAGCGCTGGCGCCGTTGCGCGGCCTGGCGGGCGAGCTCAGCCCGCCTGAAGGCCTCCGCCTCGTTGGGAGCCGTCGCGGCCGCGGCCGCCGCTGCCTTCTCGGGCTCCTTGGTGGTTGAGGCCACCGCGGTCGCGGCCCGCTCTGCGGGGGCGACGGACTCGCCGTCCTCGGAGCCCCCCTCGACGAGAAAGCTCGCCTGGTCCCGCAGGCGGCGCACGTCGCGAGCCTGGGCGAAGTAGAGCAGGGCGAGAAGGGCCAGCCCCAGGAACGAGGCAAGGCCCGCGACTGCACCGACTTCCTTCAGGAGACTGCTCATGGCCGCGGCGCGGGATGTTAAGCGGTCAGGTCGTCGACGGGCACCGGGGTGCCGCGCCTTGCCGAGACCAGCTCGACGGTCTGCGTGGCGAGGTCCGCCTCGTCGCCGTCGCGGATCATCGCCTCGAGGCGGGTGAGGGTGCCGTTGACCCACTCCGGATCGAGCGGAGCGTGGCGCACGGCGCGGACGATTCGGTCCGAAGCGGTGGGCTGCGGCCGCTCATCAGCGTTGAAGAGCTCCTCGGCGAGCTTCTCCCCGGGGCGGGCGCCGACGAACTCGACGGCGATGTCGACCTCGGGCTCGTAGCCGGCCAGGCGAATCATGTTGTGGGCCAGGTCCACGATCTTCACCGGCTCGCCCATCTCGAGGACGAAGACCTCTCCGCTGGTGCCACCGAGGTCGCCCGACCGGATCACCAGCTGCACGGCCTCGGGGATGGTCATGAAGTAGCGGGCCATCTCCGGGTCGGTCACGGTGACCGGGCCCCCACGCTCGATCTGCCCGCGGAAGATCGGCACCACGCTTCCGGAGGACGCCAGGACGTTGCCGAAGCGAACCGTGACGAAACGGGTCTGCGGGTGCTTGCGCCCGGCCGCCTCGACGATCCATTCCGCCATCGCCTTCGAGGCGCCCATCACCGTGCGGGGATTGACGGCCTTGTCGGTGGAGACGAGGACGAAGCGCTCGCAGCCCGATGCGACGGCCGTCTCGGCGGTGACCTTGGTGGCCATCGCGTTGTTGCGGATCGCCTCCAGCGGGTTCGCCTCCATCAGGGGGACGTGCTTGTAGGCCGCGGCGTGGAACACGACCGCCGGCTTGAAGCGCTGCATCACCTCGAGCATCCGGTCGCCCTCCTTGCAATCGGCGAGCACGGACTCGATCCGGGTGAAGTGCCGCTCCTCGGTCATCTCCCTGTCGATCTGGAAGAGGTTGTCCTCGGCGTGGTCGAGGACAACCAGCAGCTTGGGCCGCACCCGGGCGATCTGGCGGACCAGCTCGGAGCCGATCGAGCCTCCGGCGCCGGTCACCATGACGACCTTGTCCTGGATGTAGGCGCCTACGCGGTCGAGCTCCATCTTCACCGGGTCGCGGCCGAGGACGTCCTCCACCTGGACCTCGCGGAGCTGCCTGGTGAGCTGGACGCCGCCGCGGAGCAGCTCGAAGACGGTCGGCAGCGTCCGCACGGGGACGTCGCGCTCGCGGCAGGCCGTCACCACGCGGCCGCGGAGCACTCCAGGTGCAGACGGGATCGCGATGATCACCTCGTCGGGATGGAACTCGTCCAGGATCTCCCCCACCTCGTCGGTGGTGCCGAGGACGTTGAGGCTGTGCAGGCGCATGCCGCGCTTGCGAGGGTCGTCGTCCAGAAAGCCGATCGCGCGTGCCGCCAGGTTCGGGTTGAGCTGCATCTCGCGCGCCACCATCTGCCCGCCGGAGCCGGCCCCGACGACCAGCACACGCCTCGCGCCGCGCACCTCCCGCCGCGCCAGCCGCTCCACCAGCACCATCCGGACGAGGAGCCGTGCGCCGCCGATGGCAAAGACGGTGAGCAGGAAGTAGCTGACCACCACGGACCGCGGAATCTGGTCCTCGAACGGCTTCAGCAGCAAAAAGGCGATCGCCAGGATCGCCGTCGACACCGCGCACGCGCGCAGCACGGCGATCATGTCGGGGAGCCTGAAGTAGCGCCACCACTTCTCGTACAGGCCGAACGCGTAGAAGATGACCAGCTGGCCGGCGACCACGAAGCCGATCGAGTGCCCGAGCATGTGGTCGTAGCGGTCCGGGATGCCGCCCGGGGCATCGAGGAATCGCAACCTGAAGGCCAGGTAGTAGGCGGCCGCGATGAGGATTGCATCCGCGGCGATCTGGATCAGGCGGTGCCTGTAGACGGGGTGCTTGAACCGCTCCACGCGAGCAGCACTCTAGCCCCTACCATGCCGCCCCTGTGAGCGGCCACATTCTCCTGACCGGCGCAGTCACGGACAAGCTGGTCGACTTCGCCACCAACCTGATCGGTGACGCCGGTTATGCCGGCGTCTTCGTGCTGATGACGCTCGAGAGCGCGCTGATCCCGATCCCGAGCGAGGCGACCATGCTGTTCGCCGGCTTTAAGGTCGACGACGGCACCCTGACCCTGTTCGGGATCGTCGCCGCCGGTGTGGCGGGCAATCTGGTCGGCTCCTGGATCGCCTACGCGATCGGCTACTACGGCCGCCTGGAGCTCGTCGAGCGGCACGCGATCTTCCACACCAACAGGCGCTATCTGGACTGGGCGGACGACTGGTTCAGGCGCCACGGCGACGCGACGGTGTTCTTCTCGCGAATGCTGCCGATCATCCGGACCTTCATCTCCCTTCCCGCCGGGGTGGCGCGGATGCCCTTCTGGCGCTTCACCCTGCTGACGCTCGCCGGCTGCATCCCCTGGGTGCTGGCGCTGGCGCTGCTTGGCAAGGGGGTGGGGAGCAAATGGCACACCTGGAAGGACCACCTGCAGTACCTCGACTACGCGGTCGTGGTGGCGATCCTGGCGCTGATCGTCTGGGCCGTGATCAGGCGCAGGCGCGGCCGGGTCGAGCCCGCGACCGAGGGATGAAGCGCTCGAGGGCGATCGTCCTCGGCGCCGTTCAGGGGCCGACCGAGCTTCTCCCGGTCTCCAGCTCCGCCCACCTCACCCTGATCCCCTGGCTCGCCGGCTGGGACAACCGCGACCGGGATCCCGAGCTGCAGAAGAGCTTCGAGGTCGCGCTCCACGCCGGCGCGGCCGCGGCCCTGCTGGTCGGCCAGCGGCGGGTGATCGCCGAGGAGCTGCGCTCCTTCGATTCGCGCAAGGCCGCGGTGATCGCCCTCTCCTTCTTCCCCCCGGCGATCCTCGGCGTTGCGCTGGAGCGCCCGATCGAGCGACGGCTCGGCGGACCGGTCGCGACCGTCGTGGGCCTGCTCGCGGGAGCCGCCGGCATGGTGATCGCCGATCGCCGCCCGCAGGTTCGAGACAGGGGGCGCGCCACCGCCGCCGATGGGCTGGCTCTCGGCCTGGCTCAGGCGGCGGCCCTCGCTCCCGGCGTCTCCAGGAACGGGGCAACGCTCACCGCCGCGCGCTGGCGCGGCTTCACGCGACAGCATTCGAACATGCTCTCCCGCACGGTCGCGCTGCCGGTGATCGTCGGCGCGGCCGCCCTCAAGGGCGCCCGGCTGCGGCGCCGGGGCCTCCCCCCGGAGGCCCGCGCCGGCTTTGCCGCCGGGACCGCAACCTCCTTCGCCTCCACCTTGGCCTCGCAGGCGCTGATCCGACTGGTCGAGCGCGACAGCGCGCTCTGGCCGTACGCCGCCTATCGCGCCGGCCTCGCGTCGCTGGTGATCGCGAAGATGTGGCGCCGGCGGCGTCGGCGTCGCGCTCCCGACTACCCGCAACCCACGGGTGTCGCTCCCTCCGGTGACGGGACCGGCGCCGTGGCGGGCGGCAACGGCATCCCGAGCTGGGCGACCGCTCCAACCGAGCCGGAGAGACGGTCGGGTTGAGCGAGGACGCCTACGCGAAGGCCGGCGTCAGCCAGGGTGACGCCGACGCCGCCGTCGCGTCCCTGGTCTCCGCACTGGCGGCCTCGCCTCCCGCGCAGAGCCGCCAGGTGCTGGCCAGCGGCCACTACGCGAACGTGGTCCGCCTCGACGAGCGGACCGGGATCGCACTGAGCACCGACGGGGTCGGGACCAAGCTCGTCCTGGCGGAGCGAATGGGCCGCTGGGACACGGTGGGCATCGACTGCGTCGCGATGAACGTCAACGACGTGGTCTGCGTCGGGGCCGAGCCCCTGGCGATGGTCGACTACCTCGCCGTCGATCGAGCGGACCCGGAGGTAGCGGGCGCGATCGGCGCTGGCCTCGCCCGGGGCGCCGAGCTGGCCGGGATCGAGATCGTCGGCGGCGAGCTCGCCCAGCTCGGTGAGGTGATCAAGGGCCTCGACCTGGCCGGCGCCTGCTTCGGCACGGTCCAACTCGACTCGCTGGTCACCGGCGCCACGATCGAGGCGGGCGACCCCGTCATCGGGCTGCCGTCGTCGGGTCTGCATTCCAACGGCTACACGCTGGCTCGTTCGGTCCTGGAGGACCTTCCCGATGACGACGAGCGGCTGGGCCGCCCCCTCGGTGCGGTGCTCCTGGAGCCCACCGAGATCTACGTCAAGCCGATCGTCGAGCTGCTGCGCTCGGACGTCGACGTGCGGGGGTTGGCGCACATCACCTCGGGCGGCCTCGACAACCTCCTCCGCCTCGAGGCCGAGGTCGGCTACGAGATCGACGACCCGCTGCCGGTGCCACCGGTCTTCGAGCTGATCCAGGAGCGCGGTGAGATCTCAGACGACGAGATGCATGAGGTGTTCAACATGGGCTGCGGCTTCTGCGTAGTCGTGGCCGCGGCCGACGAAACAGCGGCGATGAAGAGGCTGCAGGCCCATTACGCCGCTGCGAAGCGGATCGGCCGCGCCACCGCGGGCCCGTCGGGGATCACCCGGCGATAGTCGCCCGGGTCGCTAGGCGGGCTCCCAGAGTGTGCCCGTCAGGGCCCGGACCGGTTTGAGCTTCCAGTCTCGCGCCAGCTCCCAGAGCTCGGCCTCGAGCACCGGTAGGGGCTTCTCGGCGAGAACCTCCAGCTCGCGGGTCGCGCAACGGCCGAAGCGCCGAATCGCACCGAGCGGCTCCAGCGCTCCTTCGTTGACCTGTTTCGCGCCCGCTGCGAGCGCCGCATCCCGCAGGGCCGGATGCGAGCGCGCCATTCCCCAGATCCCTTGCCGCGACCCGTCCTCTCCGATGAAGACCGCCGACGGGAAGCTCAGCCTCTCCTTGCCCTCGGTCCGGCGGACGCCGCCGGCCCCGCGCGCGTCGTCCGGCGGACTGCGCACCTCGTCCAGATCGGCCCCGAACGCTTCCGTGATCGCCTCCGAGAAGAGGTCGATCTCGAAGCGGGCACGGTCGAGTTGGGTGCCGCGCGCCGCCGCGATCAGCGCCTCCGGGTGATCGAGCTTCCGCCGCTCGAACATGATCCCCTCGCGGAGCCGGCGCAGGTAGCCGTACCCGGCCTCCCAGCCCTGCTCCGCGGCCGCCTCCACCGCCTGGCAGGCGGGGTAGGTAGAGGTGAGCGGGCTCTCGGTCCAGATCCGTGGGTCGGTCGGCATCAGCCCGTCGGCGGCGACCTCGAGCCAGTGCGAGATCAGGTCGGCAAAGCAGTCGGGGCCGTGGCCGATCCGCCCCTCGTCGTCGCGGTACTCGCGGCCGTAGCGCCGAGCCAGGCCCCCCATCACCCAGACGAACTCGAGCTCTCCGTCGAACTCCCACATCAGCCTCCGCAGCGCGGGCTCGGCGGCCCACGACCACGGGCAGGCGGGGTCGCTGTAGTAGCGGACTTCGACAGTCATCATTCGTCCGGGCGCTGGCTCTCAGCGGCCGGTGCACCCTGTGGCGAAAATACATGGCGATGCAAAGGCAAAGCAGTTGGAACGCTTGAGCTCCACCGTACTCTCGGGCCGGTACCGGCTCGAGTCGAAGCTGGGCTCGGGCGGCATGTCCACCGTCTACCTGGCGCTCGACGAGGTCCTCGATCGCCCGGTCGCGGTCAAGCTGCTGCATCGGGAGATCTCCGAGGAGGCCGACCAGCTCGAGCGCTTCCGCCGTGAGGCGAGGGCCGCCGCCCGGCTCTCCCACCCGAACCTGGTCGGCGTGATCGACGCCGGCGAGGACGACGGGCGTCCCTACATCGTCTTCGAGTACATCGAGGGCCGGACCCTGAAGCGCCGTATCCAGGAGGAGGGCGGGCTGCCGGTCGACGAGGCGGTCGCCTACGCGATCGAGATCGGGCGCGGCCTGACCGCCGCCCACGCGCGCAAGCTCGTCCACCGCGACGTGAAGCCGCAGAACGTCCTGATCGACCCTGCGGGGCGGGCGAAGGTGACCGACTTCGGGATCGCGCGGTCCCTGGAGCAGAAGGGGATGACCGCAACAGGCAGGGTGCTGGGGACCACGGACTACGTCTCCCCGGAGCAGGCGATGGGCGAGGACGTCGACGAGCGCTCCGACGTCTACTCGCTGGGGGTCGTCCTCTACGAGATGCTCACCGGGGACGTCCCCTTCCAGGCCGAGACCCAGGTCGGGGTGGCGATGAAGCACGTGAACGAGCCGATGCCGGACGTCCAGGCGAAGCGGCCCGAGGTCTCGGCAGCGGTCGCCTCCGTCGTAGACCGCGCCACGACCAAGGACCAGCGCGACCGCTACGGGTCGGTCGCGCAGATGGTTCGCGACCTGGAGCAGACCCTGGAGGTCGAGGCTGCGCGCCGCGGCGGGACCAGCGGCGAGGCGACCAGCGTGCTCGACTCGGTGCCGTCCTCGCGGCGGCGGCTGGGCGGTCGCCGCCGGTCGAGGCTTGGAATCGCGATGGGCATCATCGGGATCGCGCTGATCGCCGCGGCGCTGATCTTCGGCGGCGAGCACATCCATCTCGGCAACAGCGGCTCGAGCGGCACCAGCAGCGCCGAGATCAAGCTGCCCACCGACGCCGCGAGCGAGTTCGACCCGGAGGCCGACGGCCGGGAGACGGGTACGCAGCGCCTTGCCATCGACTCGAACCCCACGGGCACCGCCTGGGCGACCGAGCACTACGACACGCAGGACTTCGGAGGACTCAAGGACGGGGTCGGGCTGACGATCGACGCGGGGAACACCGTGACCGCCAGGTCGATGCAGATCCGGAGCCCCACGCCCGGTTGGGACGCGAGCATCTATGAGTTCAGCGGTTCACCGCCGAGCGAGCTGTCCGGATGGGGACAGCCGGTGGCGACCGTCAGCGACGGAGGCGCCAACGAGACGATCCATCTGCCCGGGAAGCCCGCTCAGTCGTTCCTGATCTGGATCACGCAGCCCCCGCACGCCGAGGACGACCCGGGCCGCTACCAGATGGAAATCTCGGACGTTCGGCTCTCGACCTAGAACTCGTACGAGCGGGCCTGATCGTGCCGCTCGATCGCGAGCTTGACGAGGCGGTCACAGAGGTCGGGGTAGGAGATCCCGTCCGCCTCGAAGAGCTTGCCGTAGACGCTGGTCTCGGTGAAGCCGGGGATCGTGTTGAGCTCGTTGACAAGCACCACCTCGCCGTCGACGAAGAAGTCGCAGCGCGCCAGCCCGCTGCAGCCGCAGAGGGTGAACACCTGGCGGGCCAGCTCGCGTAGCCGCTCGGTCGCCTGCTCGGAGATCCGGGCGGGGACCACCAGCTCCATCCCGCCCTCGTCGTACTTGGCCTCGTAGTCGTACCAGTCGTGTCCCTTGGTGTCGATCTCGCCCGGCGGGGACGCCACGGGCTCCTCGTTGCCGAGCAGCGAGCACTCGACCTCCTTGCCCGGCGCCGGCGCCTCGACGATCACGCGCGGGTCGTGCCGGGCGGCTTGCTCGACGGCGCGATCGAGCTCCTCCTCCCCCGACGCCGGGGCGATCCCGACGCTCGATCCGAGACGCGCCGGCTTCACCCAGACCGGCTGTCCGAAACCGGAGGCGATCGCCCTCCAGTCCTCCTCCCCGGCGCGGCAGTAGTCCACCTGCGGCACCCCGTGTCGAGCGAGCAGGTCCTTGAAGACGAGCTTGTCCATGCAGATCGCGGACGCTTCGACGTCGGAGCCGGCGTAGGGCACATCCAGGACCTCCAGCAGCCCCTGGACGCTGCCGTCCTCCCCCCCGGGGCCGTGCAGCACCGGAAAGGCGACGTCGCACCCAAGCAGGCCTCCGGCCGGCGTGAAGCTGATCGCCTCGCCCGCGGCGGACCAGCCCCCATCGCGGTCGATCGTCACCTCGACCGTCTCGTGGCCGGCGTCCCGGAGGCCCGCAGCCACCGACGCCGCGGAGCGCAGCGAGACGTCGTGCTCAGACGAAGTCCCACCGCCGAGCACCGCGACCCTCATGGCGTCGTGGTGGTCGTGGTGGGCGAGGCGATGCCGACGGAGATGGTCACCGTGTCCCCGCGCTGGCCGCGGGATCCAGCCGGCGGAAACTCGGAGATGACCACTCCGACCTGGGTGGGATCGGTCGTCGTCTCCTCGGTGACCGCCGGTGTGAAGCCCGCCTTCTTCAGCGCCGTGACCGCCGCCTTCCTGGCCTGTCCCACCACGTCCGGGACCGTGATCGCGCCGGTCGAGGCGAAGATCGTGACCTGCGAGCCGCGAGCAACGCGCTTGCCGGCTCCGGGGCTCTGGTTCAGCACCTTGCCCTGTGGCTCCGTCGAGTCCCGCTGCACCTCCGTACCCGAGAGGCCGGCGTTCGAGAGAGCCGCGAGCGCAGCCTGGTCGTCGAGCCCGACGACGCTCGGCACCACCACCGTGTTGGCGCCGCGCGAGATCAGGAGGTTCACCGCCTGGGCGGTGGAGAGCTGGGTGCCCGCGGGCGGCGAGGTCCCGATCACCAGGCCCCTCGGCACGGACTTCGAGTACTGCTGCACGACGTTCACCTTGAACCCCACGTTTTCCAGGCGTTTTGTCGCATCGGCCTGATTCAGGCCGGCGACCACGGGCACCGCCACGATCGCCGGGCCGGAGCTGACGCTGAGGGTCACGGTGGAGCCCTCCTCCGCCTTGCCGCCTCCCCGGTCGGTCGGGATCGGGTCCTGCTCGACGACCTGGTCCCTCGGTGCGGGACTGGGCACGGCCTTGATCGCCACCTTGAAGCCCGCATTGTCGAGGACCTGGCTCGCCTGACCGGAGCTCTTCCCGATCACATCGGGGATCGCGACGTGCGAGGGCCGGGTCAGCGCGTAGGCGACCAGCGCCGCCACGCCACAGGCGAGGATGGCGACGACGATCCAGCGCCAGCGACGCCTGCGGCGCTGCTCGTCCTCCCACTGCTCGTATTCCTCGTCCTCGTCACCGGGGATGGCGGTCTCCCCTTCCGGAGAGACCGCGGCGAATGCGGCCGTGTCCTCCGGGCGGGGCTTGTCGGGCGCCCGCTCGGCGGCGTCGAGGGCTCGCAGGAAGGCGTCCGCGTCCTTGAAGCGGGCGTCGGGGTCCTTGGCGAGAGCTCGCATCACGACCGCGTCGAGGGCCGGGGGGATGTCCGGGTTGATCGCGCTGGGGCGGCGCGGCGCCTCGGAGACCTGCTTGAGCGCGACTGCGACGGCGCTGTCGCCCTCGAACGGGACCCGTCCCGTGAGGGCCTCGTAGAGGATCACCCCGATCGAGTAGATGTCCGAGCGCGGCGTCGTCGGCTTGCCCTGGGCCTGCTCCGGCGAGAGATACTGCGCCGTCCCCATCACGGAGCCGGTGGCGGTGATGTCGGAGTTCTCACCGCCCCGGGCGATCCCGAAATCGGCGACGCGGGCGCGGCCCTCGTCGTCGATCAGGACGTTCTGCGGCTTCAGGTCGCGGTGGATGATCCCCTTGCGGTGCGCGAACCGGGCGCCGTTGAGGATCTGCCGGGTGAAGTTGATCGCGTCCTTGGTCCCCATCCCGCCCTTGACCAGGTCCTTGAGAGAGGGACCATCGACGTACTCCATGGCGATGAAGTAGGTGTCCCGGAACGAGCCACGGTCGAAGACCCCGACCACGTTCGGGTGCTGGAGCCCCGCCGCCGACTGCGCCTCACGCTGGAAGCGCTGGACGAACTCCTTGTCCTGCGCGAAGCGGTCGTGCAGGATCTTGATCGCAACGTTGCGGTCGAGCTCGGTGTCCTCGGCGAGCCAGACGTCCGCCATCCCGCCCGAGCCGATCTTCCGATCGAGCTGGTAGCGCTCGTCGACCATCGTGCCCTTGCGAGGGTTAGCCACCGGAGCTCCCATTCAGCAGCGATTCGGCAACGGCCTTGAAGATCGGCCCGCAGGTCGGGCCGCCGAATCCGCTGGTGTGCTCCACGATGCAGGAGATCGCGATCTGCGGATCGTTGGCCGGTGCGAAGCCGATGAACCAGGCGTCATTGACGCCCGGCGAGATCTCCGCCGTCCCCGTCTTGCCGGCGACGTCGACACCGGACACGGCCGCCGCGGTACCGGTCCCCTCGTTCACCACGCCCTGCATCATCGTGTTGAGCTTGGCCGCGGTGTCCTCGCTCATCACACGACTCTGGTGAGCTGGGTTCAGGTGCGTCACGCGCCCATCGGGATCGGTCACCTTGGACCAGAGGCGAGGCTCCATCAGCTCACCCTTGTTCGCAACCGTGCCGGCGACCTCCGCCATCTGGAGCGGCGTCACCCGCAGGCGCTCCTGGCCGATGGCGACGCGCCCGATGTCGATCGTGTCGCCGGGGCCGAGCAGCTTGTTGCCGTCGTAGACACCGCTGGCCGCGAGCTGGAAGCCCGGGTAGTCGAGCCGGGGCTTGGCGTTGAAGCCGTAGCGGTCCATGTACTTGAACATCGTGTCCTTGCCGATCTTCTCCCCCGCCTGGGCCCACCAGGTGTTGACCGAGTTGGTCAGGGCGGTCGTCATGTCGATGTCTCCGAACTGCTCCCCGCCGGAGTTCGAGAGCGGCACACCCTCGATCTCGATCGGAGACCGGCCGCTGAACACCGAGTTCGGCGTGAGCTCGCCGCTGTCGAGGGCGGCGGTCGCCGTGACCACCTTCATCGTCGACCCGGGCGGATAGCCGGCCTGGGTGGCGCGGTTGAAGAGCGGCGCGCTGTCGTCGCTGTTGAGTCGCTTGAAGGTGTTCGAGTTCTCGACCTGGTTGGGGTCGTACTCGGGGATGCTCACCATCGCCCGGACCTCGCCCGTGGACGGCACGATCGCGACGACCGAACCGCGTCGGCCGGCCAGCCCGTCGACTGCGGAACGCTGCGCCTGGGGATCCAGGGACGAGGTCAGGTTGTCGCCGACCTGGGAGTGTCCCTGGAGCTCGTCGAGGACCGAGAGGAACTCGGTCTTGTTCCCGACCAGCTCGTCGTTGTGGGCGAGCTCGGTGCCGACCCGGCCGCGGTCGACGAAGCTGTAGCCGATCGGGTTGCCGAACAGGGAGCCGAGCGGGTAATGGCGGACGAAGATCTTGTTGTTGCCCTTGCCCTGCTGCGTCGAGCGAGCGATCACGGTGCCGTCGTCGGCCAGGATCGAGCCGCGGTGGATTCGCTGCTCCTCGAGCAACGGCCTGCGGTTCGCGGTGTTCGCCTTCAGCGAGCTCGAATCGAAGACCGACCAGTACGAGGTGAAGCCGAAGAGCAGCGCGTAGAGCACCAGGATGAGCCCGAAGATCTTGACGATCTGCCGGTTCACTCCGCCGCTCCCGCTTCGGCCTGCCGCCGGACCCTCCGGCGAGACTTGTCGGAGACCATCAGGAGCAGGGCTAAGAGGATGAAGTTCGCGACGATCGAGCTGCCCCCGTAGCTGATGAAGGGAAGCGTCACACCGGTCAGCGGGATCACCCTGGTGACGCCGCCGATGATCACGAACGCCTGGAGGGCGAGGATCGTCGTCAGGCCGGTGGCCAGCAGCTTCGAGAACCCGTCCTCGGCCAGGATCGCCGTCTTGAAGCCGCGCTCGGCGATCAGTGCGTAGATCAGGACCACGGCGGCACCGCCGAAGAGCCCGAGCTCATCGACGATCACGGCGTAGATGAAGTCGGTGTGGGGCGCCGGCAGGATCGCGCACCTGTCCGGAAAGTCCCCGTGACAGGCGGGCAGCTGCACCAGCGAGTCGCCGAGGCCGCGGCCGAAGAGCCCGCCGTCCGCCTGGGCGAAGATGGACTGCGAGAGCTGGTAGCCGCTGCCGCTCGGGTCGTGGAATGGGTCGAGCCAGATGTCGAAGCGCTGGTGGATGTGGGCGGCCGTGTGGGCGAAGAACCAGGCGCCCAGGACGAACATGAGCAGGCCGATGATCACGAAGGAGATCCGCGCCGTAGCCACGTAGATCAGTGCGAGGAAGGCACCGAAGAACATCACCGAGCTCCCCAGGTCGCGGATGAAGACCAGGAGGACCATGGCCGCCCCCCAGACGACCAGCAGCGGCCCCAGGTGCTTGAGCGGCGGCAGCACGAGGCCGGCGAACCTCCTCGCGCCGACCACCAGCACCTCGCGGCGCTCATTCAGGTAGCTGGCGAGGAAGACGACGATGCAGATCTTGGCCAGCTCGGTCGGCTGGAAGGTGACCGGGCCCAGGTTGACGGCGAGATACGCGTCATTCGTGGCGTGGCCGAGGAACCGGGGCAGGATCAGCAGGATGATCCCGACGAGCGCGATCAGATACCGGTAGCGCTCGAGGGCCTCGTAGTCGCGCAGGAAGATGATCGTCGCCGAGAAGAGGACGAGCCCGAGCACGAACCAGTTGGCCTGATCGCGGGCCAGGCCCTCGTCGAGCCGGTAGAGCATCACCAGGCCGAAGGCCGCCAGCAGCGCAACCAGCGGGAACAGGAACGGGTCGGCGTCGGGCAGCCGGATCCGGATCACGATGTGCGTGGCGACGCACACCGCGAGGAAGTACGCGCCGTAGAGCACGCTCAGGTTGCCGAGCTTGTCCGAATTCGTGATCAGCACGGCAGTGAACCCGGCCGTGACCAGGAGCGCGACCGGGATCAGTGCGAAGAGCTCGCGGGTGCGGGCGCTCAAGACTTCTTTGCCTGCTGGCCCTTGGAGTTGGCCCCAGACTTCTTCTTCTTCTTCGCCGGCGTAGGTGCGGGTGGCGGCGGGAGCCCCTCCGTCGGCCTCAGCTTGATGTCGTCGACGAGGTCCGTCGCGTCTCCCTTGCCCCGCAGCGTGTGGCCGGTGACCGCCTTCTGGCGCTCCTCGGAGAGGGTGCCCTCCTGCACCGGGATCGAGTACTGCTTCGAGTAGAGGCTGATCCCCAGCGGCAGCTGGTATGGCACACCGCGGTAGAGGGCGACGTCTCCCTGGTTGTCGGTGCCGAGGAAGTAGACGGAGCGGGCGACGAGGAAGCCGCCGCCGAGCACGACGACCGCGGCGAGCGCCGCGACCACCCAGCCCAGGATCCGGCGCCTGCGCCGCGGAGCCGGCATCGGGCCCCGGCCCCGGAGCCGATCGCCGGCGGCCCGCATCCGCTCGCCGGTCAGGCCCGCCTGCTCCGCGGTCCGGGAGATCAGCGTGGCGCTCTCCTCCCCCTCCTTCGCCTCGGCGTCCGCGAGACGGAACGCGACGGCGGTGATGTTGTCTCGCCCCCCGCCGCGGTTGGCGGCCTCGACGAGCCTGTTGACGGCGCTCCGCAGGCTCCTCGACTCGGTCAGGATGCGGCGGATGTCGTCGTCCGAGACCATCGTGGTGAGGCCGTCGCTGCAGAGCAGGAAGACGTCGCCGTCGCGGGCCGGGAAGGTCATGGTGTCGACGTTCACGTTCGGCTCGGGCCCCAAGGCGCGCGTGATGATCGAGCGCTGCGGGTGCTCCTCCGCCTGCTCCTCGGTGAGCCGGCCCTGGCGGCGGAGCTCCTCCACCAGCGAGTGGTCCTTGGTCAGCCGCTTGAGCTTGCCATCCCGCAGCACATAGGCCCGACTGTCCCCGACGTGCCCGAAGGACACCTCGTCGTTGCGGACCATCGCCGCGGTCAGGGTCGTGCCCATGCCGGCGCGGGAGGAATCCTCCTGCGCGAGCTGGTGGATCTCGCGGTTAGCCGTCTGGGCGATCTCCTCGAGCTGCCCCTCGGCAGGCTCCTCGCGGCTGAGGCGCTGCCGGCGCTCGAAGGCGCCCGCGGCGATCCGCGAGGCGACCTCACCCGCCTGGGCGCCGCCCATCCCGTCGGCGACCGCGAACAGGGGCGACCGGGCGAAGTACGAGTCCTCGTTGGCCTGGCGCTGGCGGCCGGTGTCTGTCTTGTGGGCTTCCTCGGCGACGGTCAGCATCAGGAGACCTCGAAGCGAAGCTCAGTGTCCCCGATTCTGATCACGTCGCCCGGGCTGAGCTCCGCCTCACCGTGCAGCTCGCGCGAATTGAGCAGAGTGCCATTGGTCGAATTCAGGTCCTCGACGACGTAACGGCCCCCGCGGTTGAAGACGCGGGCGTGGAAGCCGGATGCGTAGCGATCGTCCAGCCTGATGTCGGCATCGGCGGAGCGCCCGAGGGAGATTCCGCCGAAGAGGTCGAAGTGATCGCCCTTGGTCAGGCCGCCGCCCTCCTGGACCACGAGGAAGGCGTCGGTGTCCTCCGCCTCGCCGCCCAGGACCTCGTGGTAGCCGGTCTCGTAGCCCGGAGAGGCGGTGCCCCGCAGGTCGCGCAGCGCCATCCGGGTGACCCAGAGCAGGAACAGGTACAGCACGGCCAGGAAGCCGAACTTGAGCGCTACCGCTAGCGGCTCGAGATCGTTCACTGCTCGATGTCGAAGGCGAAGACCTTGGTTCCGAGGGTGATCTCATCGCCCGGCGACAGACGGGCGTTGGCGACGCGGCGGCCGTTGACCTTGATTCCGTTGGTCGAGTTCAGGTCGACGATCTGCCAGTCCCCCACGCTCGAGCGCCGCAGCTCCGCATGGCGACGGGAGATGTTGGGGTCGTCGATGATGCAGTCGCAGTCCTTGGAGCGCCCCAGCGTGGCCGTCGGCCCGTCCAGGACGTAGCGACGGTCGTCCACGGAGACGATCGCGCGGGTCTCGGAGTAGGCGGCGTCGGGCCGCCGCTTGGACTTTGCCTTCTGCGCCTGGGTCGCCGAGTAGACCATCGTGTGGCCGTGCTCACCCTGCGTCGGCTCCGCGCCCTGACGCTGGGGCGGGCGCACCAGCCGCGTCTGGATGCCGAACTCCCCGAGCCGCAACCGCTCGTCCTGATCCAGATTCACCACGGGCCGGGTGAGCAGGTCGTAGTCGTGGTGACGCGCGTGCTCGAGCAGGTGACCGCTCAGCTCCTGGGCGAGGGATGACTCGTAGTCCTTGAAGCGCTCGTAGTCGTCCGGACAGAGCCAGACCGTGTACTCGTTGGGCACGTAGACGCGCTGGACAGAGGCCGTCTTGTGGGCGTCCATCTCCTTGGCGAGCTTGCGCGCGATCTCGACCGGCTGCACGCCGGAGCTGAATGCACGGCTGAACACGCCCTCGACGAGGCCCTCGATGCGAGCTTCCAGGTTGCGCAGAACGCTGATCGCAGACTCCTAGGATCGGTGGGATGGCCCGCCTTGTTAACGGGTTGCGCCTGGCGGCGCCCTCGCGTTACCGCTGCGAAATGCTAGTGCCCCACGCTACGCAAGAGCGTCGGGTCGAGAATCGTCGATCGGCCCGGTCGTGTAATGCGTGGGCGGCCCCATTCTGCGGGACAGCACGGCGGCAACCACCGCGGCCAGCAGAGCACCAAGGAGGAGGCCCGGAGGACTCGTGCTCCCCGCAACGAGCCGCAGCGTCGTGATCAGGCCGGCGGCCCAGATCAGCGCGCCCAGGGCGTCGAGCAGGGGCGTCCGGCCCCTGACGAGCACGGGGAGCACCAGCGCGGCGGCCGCGAAGATGCCGGTCGCCGCCAACACCGAACCATCGAACAGGGGCATCACGACGTCGGTGATCGCCGTGCTCGCGGACCCCTTCCAGTGGGCGGGTGGGTCCGCCACGGGCCCGAGCAGCAGCGTGCGGTGGGCGAGCTCCTCCCAGGCCGCGATCCAGAGGTATCCGATCCCGCCCAGCAGCGCGCGGCTCGCGGCCCCCCGGGTGAGGCCGGCAAGCGCCGGATAGACCGGCCCGAGACCGAGCAGCCCGAGCAGCGGGGCTGCGCCGGGCAGCGGGATCGCATCGGGGTCGATCAAGGGCAGGAGCAGAGGCGCGCCGAGCACGGCGATCAGAGCGGCCACCCCGGGCTCGCCGGCGCCGATCGTCACCCAGAGCAGGACGAGGCCCAGCTGGATGGCGAACGCGGGGCGCGGGCGGCCGAGCGCGAGCACTCCCGGGATCAGGGCGGCGAGGGCAATCGGCAGTGGGGCGCCGGTCGCGATCAGCGCGACCAGCCCGAGAGAGGCAATCCCGACTCCGGGGAGGGCCCGAGTGACCCTCGGGAGCCGGCGGCGAGGGATCGCGGGCTCGCCGTCGGGGCCCTCGATCGCGGGCAGCGGCTCGCCGTCGAGCTCGTTCACGTGAGCGTGGAGAACAGCCTCGAGCTCGGAGGCGAGGGGCCGAAGCTCCGGGTCCGGGTCGAGCGAAGCGTCGATCGCCTCGGTCATCGCGTCGGGCAGCTCCGGGCGGACCGCGGAGAGGGGGGCGATGGGCTCTCCGATGGCCCGGGCGGTGGCCGCAGGGCCCTCGCGGATCAGCGGATGCTCGCCACAGAGGCACTCGTACAGCGTCAGGGCGAGCGAGTAGACGTCGGCGGACGGCCCGGGACGTAGTCCATCCGCCTGCTCCGGGGCCATGTAGGCGAGGGTCCCGACCACGGCCCCCGTCTGGGTGAGCGTCCGCTCCCCGGCGATGCGAGCGATGCCGAAATCGACGAGCTTCGCCTCGACTCCACTAGTCGGGTCGCGCTTGCGCGCGCCCTCCCATGACACGAGAACGTTCTCAGGCTTGACGTCGCGGTGGACGACCCCGGCGCGGTGGGCGTGCGTCAGCGCCGCCGCCGCGCCCGCGCCGACGTGCGCGACGAGCCGGTCCGTGAGCTCACCGCGGCGCCCAAGCGTGCGCAGGGTCTCGCCCTCGATCAGCTCGGAGACGAGGAATGCCCTCTCCCCGTCGGTGGCGAGCTCATACAGCGTCGCGATGTTCCGGTGTGCGAGGCGGGCCACGGCCTGGGCCTCGCGAGTCACCCTGGGGGCTCCGTGCTCGCGGTCGATCACCTTGACGGCGACCGGCCTCTGCAGCCGCTCGTCCCAGGCGCGGTAGACGGTGCCGAAGCCACCGCTTCCGATCCGCTCCTCAATCCGGAATCTGCCCAGGATTCGCTCGCCGACCATTGCCCGTCCTAGTTCGGTACCTGACTGCCTCTTCCTGCGCGGGGCGGCCTTGTGGCCATCATCAGGCGCGGCCACTGCGGCCGCCCAACATAAGTCGCTACGGCCTTTCGGCCTCCGCTCCTGAGTGGCGCGGCCTTGTGGCCGCTGGGATGTTCATACTGGGGCCCGGTTTGGCATTCCTCGATGAGGAACAAGACGACCCGGTCGTCGCCGAAGAGCCGGATCGACCAAGGCGGAGGGTCGGGGGGCCCCAGCGGCGACGCCAGCAGTACCTCGTGCGACGCCTGATCGGCGTCGGCGTCGGCCTGGCCTTCCTGATCCTGGTCGTGATCGCGTTCCGCGGCTGCCTCGAGGCTCGCTCCGATCGCGCCCTGCGCAACTACGACTCGAACATCGCGACGATCATGCAGCAGTCCGAGCAGAGCGGCAAGGACTTCTTCGACCTCCTCAACAGCCCGAGCGCATCCGGTCCGATCGACGTCAGGAACCAGATCTTCGCCCAGCGCGACGCGGCCACGAGCCTGCTCGACCGCGCCGACAATCTCAGCACCCCCGGCCAGATGCACGACGCCCAGAGTGCCGTCGAGCAGTCCCTGACGCTGCGCGAGAAGGCGCTCAACGCGATCGCCGCGAACGTCACACAGGCGGCGGCGCGGACTCAGACCACCAACGCGATCGAGTCGATCAGCAACGCGATGGGGTCGCTCTACGCCAGCGACATCCTCTGGACCCAGCTCGGTGCGCCGGAGATCACCAAGGTCCTCAAGGACGAGGGCGTGGACGGGCAGCCCCTGCCGCCGGGCAAGTTCATGCCGGCGAACGCGACCGACTTCCTCAACCAGGCGACTCTGGTCACGAAGCTGAACGCAATCACCGGCCAGACCGCGACCACGGGAGGCACCCACGGCCTGCAGCTGGACTCGACGACGATCGGTAACACGCAGCTGAGCCCGGACAGCACGACGAACGTGCCGAGTGACGCGCAGGAGATCGACATCGGGGTGACCAACTCGGGGGACAGCGACGAGACCGGGATCAGCGTCAGCGTCACCCTCGGCGGCACCTCCCTGAACGGGACCCTCCAGTCCCTCAGCGCCGGCCAGGCGGGGACCGTGAAGATCCCGCTGACCAGCAAGCCGAGTCCGGGGACCGACACGACCGTCCAGGTGGTCGTCTCGCCCGTTCCCGGCGAGCAGCTGACGGACAACAACACCGCCACCTATACGGTCGTCTTCGGTTCGTAGTGCGGATCGCCTACCTGGGCCCGAGGGGGACCTTCAGCGAGGACGCCCTCCGGGCAGCGATCGGGGATGAGGAGGTCGAGCCGGTCCCCGCTGCCTCGGTCTACGACGCGATCCTCGCGGTCCGCCAGGGAGAGGCCGACCGCGCGCTGGTCCCGTTCGAGAACTCGATCGAGGGAGCGGTCACCGCCACCCTCGACACGCTGGCCTTCGACGCCGACGGGGTGACCCTGGTGGGCGAGTACGACCTCCCCATCCGGCACTGCCTGATCGCCCGTGACGACATTCCGCTGGAGCGGATCGAGGTGGTGATCTCCCACCCGCAGCCGAGCGCCCAGTGCGCCCGCTTCATCCGGGAGAACCTCCCGCAGGCCGAGGTGCGGGCGGCCCCGAGCACCGCCGAGGCGGTGCGGACGGTCGCCGAGTCGGATGAGCCCTGGGCCGCTCTGGGCGCCGAGTCCGCCGCGCGCCTCTACGGCGCAGCGGTGCTCCGGCAGGGCGTCGAGGACGAACCCGACAACATCACCCGCTTCGTCTGGGTGGCGCCCCAGGGCACGACACCCTCCGGGTCGGGCCCATGGCGCACCTCGCTCGTCTTCTCGGAGCTCGGTGAGGACCATCCCGGCGCGCTGGTGGATGCGCTGCAGGTCTTCTCGGAGCGCGCCGTCAACCTGACCCGAATCGAGTCGAGGCCCCTGCGGCGGGGGCTGGGCCGCTACCAGTTCTTCCTCGACGTCGAGGGGGTCGCCGGCGAGGAACCCCTGGCACCGGCAATCGAGGCGCTTCGCTCGAAGGCCGAGTCCGTGCGGGTGCTGGGCAGCTGGCCGATCGCCGCCTCACCCGGCGTCCCCGGCCGCTAGTGGCGGCGCACCGCCGATTGCGCAGGACCGCCGCAGCCCTCCTCTACAATCGCCGCGACATGGGCAACGGGGCCACCGCAGAGGTCGCGGTATCCAACGGCCATGTGGCCGCCCATCTGAACGGCCATGAGGCTGGCCCGGATGGGGAGGCCGACGGCGAGGTAGCGGTAGCCGCCGCCCGCCGCCTGACGCGGGGGCGGGTTCTTGTCCTGAACGCCAGCTACGAGCCGCTCAACGTGTGCACCGTCCGGCGAGCGCTGGTGCTGATCCTGAAGGACAAGGCCGAGGTTCTCGAGCGAGGCGACGACGTGCTCCGCTCCGAGACGATGCGGATCGACTGCCCCGAGGTGATCCGGCTGGTCAGCTTCGTCCGCGTTCCGCGTGACATCCACCGCCGCCGGATCACGAGAAAGGCCGTCCTCGCGCGCGACGGCTGGACCTGCCAGTACTGCGGATCGGACAGGCCGAGCCTGACCGTGGACCACGTCATTCCGCGAAGCCGCGGCGGCGAGTCGGTCTGGGAGAACATCGTCGCGTCCTGCGCACCCTGCAACCGGAAGAAGGGCAACCGGCTCCCCCACGAGATCAGGATGCACCCGCGCCGCAACCCGCGCCCTCCGGGACCCACCGTCTTCATCAGGATCGCCGCGCCGCGGACACCGCAGGCGTGGGAGCCGTACCTGCTGACGGCCTAGGGCTACTTCTTCGGGCGCTTCTTCGCCGATTCGGCTCGCTGCTTCGCCGTCGCGGTGTGCTTCGGCTTCACCTTCGGCTTGGCGGGCTTGGAGGCCCTCTTCTTCGGAGCCGCGGGCTTGGCCTTCGGCTTGGCGACCGGTGGCTTGCTCTTCGGCTTCGCGGCCGGCTTCGCCTTTGGCTGCTTGGCGGGCGCCTTTGCCGCTGAGCCCGAGGAGCGCTTCGGCCTGGTCTTCGTCACCGTCGCCTTGCCGTTACCGGCAGCCTCCGCGGCCGCGGCCTCCTCGGCGACGTCTGAGAGGGTCGCCGCCTCCTCCTCGACCGAGCCCGTCGCCGCGGCGGCGCCGTTCCCGTTGGTCTCGGCGGACTCCATCACCAGCGCGACGGCGCTGACCCGGTCGCCCTTCTTCAGGTTCATCAGCCGGACGCCCTGAGTCGGCCTACCCATCCGCGAGATCCCGGAGACAGCGTTGCGCTGCACCATGCCGGTCTGGGAGATGAAGATCAGCTCCTGGCCCTCGCGGACGACGCGGGCGCCGGCGAGCCCACCCTTCTTCGCGGTCAGCTTCGCGGTCAGCACCCCCTTGCCTCCGCGGCCCTTGATCGGATACTCGGAGATCGAGGTGCGCTTGCCATAGCCGTTCTCGGTGACGACGAGGAGCTCCCCCTTCTTGTCCTGGTGATCGACGACATCGAGCGAGAGCACCTGGTTTCCCTTGTCGGCGACGTTCATGCCCTTGACCCCGGCGGTGCCGCGTCCCATCGGCCGCGCGAGCTTCTCGTTGAAGCGGATTGCGTGGCCGGACTTGGAGACCATGACGAGGTCGTCCTTGCCGGAGCTCATCCGGACCCGGACCAGCTCGTCGCCCTTGCGGATGTTGATCGCGATGATCCCGTCGGCGCGGATCGGGGTGTCGTAGTCCTTGAAGGGCGTCTTCTTGACCATTCCCTGGGCGGTCGCGAAGACGAGGTACTTGCCCTCGGAGAAGTCCCGGGTCGGGATCACCGACATCACCTTCTCCTTGTCCTTCAGCGGCAGGAAGTTCGCCAGGGCACGCCCCCGCGAGGCCCGGCTGCCCTCCGGCAGCTCGTAGACCTTCTGCCGGTAGACCTTCCCCTGGTTGGTGAAGAAGAGGAGGTAGTCGTGCGTCGAGCAGACGTGCAGGTGCTCGATGTAGTCGCCCTCCTTCATGTTCATCCCCATCACGCCGCGGCCGCCACGGCGCTGCTGCCGGTAGGTGGCGAGCGGCGTTCGCTTGGCGTAGCCGGAGGCGGTGATCGAGACGACCATCTGCTGGTCGGCGATCACGTCCTCGATGTCGAGCTCGCCGTCGGAGGCCGTGATCTCGGTGCGGCGGTCGTCGCCGTATTTCTCCCCGATCTCCTTGAGCTCGGTCTTGACCAGGCCGAGGACCTTCTTCTCGTCCGCGAGGATCGCGCGTAGGTCCTTGATCAGCTTGGTGAGCTCGCGGTGCTCGGCCTTGATCTTGTCGGCCTCGAGCGCGGTCAGGCGCTGCAGGCGCATGTCCAGGATCGCCTGCGCCTGCGCGCGGCTCAGCTTGAACTTCTTGATCAGGGCGTCGCGCGCCGTATCTGGGTCCTTGGAGCCCCGGATCAGCTTGATGACGGCGTCGAGGTTCTTGAGCGCGATCAGCAGCCCCTCGAGGATGTGCGCCCGCGCCTCCGCCCGGGCCAGCTGGTGCTGAGTGCGCCGGGTGATGACCTCCTTCTGGTGGCCGACGTATTGCTCGACCAGCTCGCGGAGGCTGAGGGTCTTGGGCACGCCGTCGACGAGCGCGACCATGTTGATGCCGAAGGCCTGCTGCATCGCGGTGCGCTTGTAGAGCTGGTTCAGAACCACCTGTGCGGGGTCGCCGCCCCGCTTCAGCTCGATCACCAGGCGCATTCCGGTCCGGTCCGACTCGTCGCGGAGGTCGGAGACGCCGGTCACCTTCTTGTCGCGGACCAGGTCGGCGATCTTGGCGATCAGGCCGCCCTCCCCTCCCTTCTTCACCATGAAGGGGAGCTCGGTGACGATGATCGCCTCCTTGCCGCCCTTCATCGGCTCGACGTGGGCCTTGGCGCGGACCTTGACCGAGCCGCGGCCGGAGCGGTAGGCGTCGCGGATCCCCTGCTTCCCCATGATCGTGCCGCCACCCGGGAAGTCCGGGCCCTTGACGTGCTTCATCAGGCCCTTCATGTCGATCTCGGGGTCGTCGATGTACGCGTTGACGGCGCCGATCACCTCGCGCAGGTTGTGCGGCGGGATGTTGGTCGCCATCCCGACCGCGATCCCGGTGGCGCCGTTGACCAGCAGGTTCGGGAAGCGAGCCGGGAGCAGGACGGGCTCGCGCGTCGACTCGTCGTAGTTCGGGCCGAAGTCGACCGTGTCAGCGTCGATGTCGCGGAGCATCTCGGTCGCCAGTGGCCCGAGGCGCGCCTCGGTGTACCGCATGGCGGCCGGCGGGTCGTCGTCGATCGAGCCGAAGTTCCCCTGGCCGTCGACCAGCGGGTAGCGCAGGGCGAAGTCCTGCGCCATGCGCACCAGCGTCTCGTAGATCGCCGAGTCGCCGTGCGGGTGGTACTTGCCCATCACCTCGCCGACGATGAACGCGCACTTGCGGTAGGCGCGATTCGGCTGCAACCCGAGGTCATGCATCGCGTAGAGGACCCGGCGGTGGACCGGCTTCAGCCCGTCGCGGACGTCGGGCAGCGCGCGCCCGACGATCACGCTCATCGCATAGTCGAGATACGAGGAGCGCATCTCCTTCTCGAGCTCGCGCTCCTCGATCTTGCCGTGGAGCGCCTGGTCGAGAGTCGTCTCGTCAGCCATCAGCGATCACCTCTCAGACGTCCAGGAAACGGACGTCGCGGGCATGTCTTTCGATGAACTCCTTGCGCGGCTCGACCTTGTCGCCCATCAGATCGGAGAAGGTCTGCTCCAAGCCGCTGGCCGCTGCCTCATCGATCTGGACCTGCTGCAGCGTCCGGCTCTCGGGATCCATCGTCGTCTCGCGGAGCTGCTCGGCGTTCATCTCGCCGAGACCCTTGAAGCGGGACAGCGTGACGCCGTGGCGAGCGAGCTCGAGGACCTCGCGGCGGAGCTCCGAGAAGCTCTCCGCCTCGGCCTCCCGCTCGCCGAGGGTGATGGTGAAGGGCGGCTGGCCCATCACGCCGACCACCTTGGAGTAGGCGTCGACCAGCTCCTTGTAGGGCTGGGACTCGAACAGAGCCTTGGGAAGCGTGTGCTCCCGCGCCAGGCCACTGCGGCGGTGCGTCCCCTTGACGACGAGGCCTGTCGTCTTCTGATCGACCAGCTTCGTCTCGTATGGGGCGTCCTTCGGATCTCTCGCCCGGAACAGCTTCGCGGCGGCGGCCATCGTCTTGGCGCCGGAGCCGACCAGCTGGGCGTCGGAGACGAAGTCGATCGTCTCGTGGCCGAACTCGGCCCGCAGCGTCGAGGACCAGCCCTCCACCGCCTTGAAGTGGCGGTTGAAATCCTGCCAGCGGCGCTTGCTCAGCTGTTTGGGCTTGGCGTTCGCGGTCTTGGAGTCCTTGATCTCGAACTCCTCGAGCTTGTCGGCCAGCAGCAGCTCCTCGAGCTCTCCCTCGCGCTCGACGTAGATCTCACTCGATCCGTTCTTCACCTTGTAAAGCGGCGGCTTCGCGATGTAGACGAAACCGCCGTCGATCAGCTCCTTCATCTGGCGATAGAGGAAGGTGAGCACCAGCGTCCGGATGTGGGCGCCGTCGACGTCCGCATCCGTCATCAGCACGATCTTGTGGTAGCGGAGGTCCTCGACCTTGAACTCGTCCTGGACCCCGGTGCCGATCGCCGTGATCAGCGCCTGGATCTCGTTGTTCGAGAGGACCTTGTCGATCCGGCTCTTCTCGACGTTGATGATCTTGCCGCGCAGCGGCAGCACCGCCTGGGTATTGCGGTCGCGGCCCTGCTTCGCCGAGCCGCCCGCCGAGTCGCCCTCGACGATGAAGAGCTCGGCGAGGGCCGGGTCCTTGACGGAGCAGTCGGCGAGCTTGCCGGGCAGCATCGAGTTCTCCAGCGCCGACTTGCGCCGGGTCAGATCGCGGGCCTTGCGGGCCGCATCGCGAGCCCGGGCGGCGTCGACCGCCTTGGTCAGGATCCGGCGGGCGTCGGCCGGGTGCTCCTCGAGGAAGTCGCCGAGCTGGCGGTTGACGACCTCCTTGACCAGGCCCTCGATCGGCGGGTTGCCGAGCTTGCCCTTGGTCTGTCCCTCGAACTGCGGGTCCGCGAGCTTGACGGAGACGACCGCGGTGAGGCCCTCGCGGACGTCCTCGCCGGAGAGGTTCTCGTCCTTCTCCTTGATCAGGTTGCGCTTCCGGGCGATCGCATTGAGCGTCCTGGTCAGCGCCGAGCGGAAGCCGGAGAGATGCGTGCCGCCCTCATGCGTGTTGATGTTGTTGGCGAAGCTGAAGGTGGACTCCTGGTAGGAGGAGTTCCACTGCAGCGCCACCTCGACCTGCCCGTCCTTGGTCTCACCCTCGAAGTAGATGATCTTGCGGTGCAGGGGGTCCTTGGACTCGTTCAGGTGCTTGACGAAGTCCGCGATGCCGCCCTTGTAGAGGAACTCCACCTTGCGGCCCTCGCCGCGCTCGTCGATCAGCTCGACCTTCAGCCCACGGGTCAGGAAGGCGGTCTCGCGCAGGCGCTCGGAGAGAATGTCGAAGTCGAACTCGACCTCCTCGAAGATCTCGGGGTCCGGCCAGAAGGTGATGGTCGTCCCGGTGCTCTTCACCGGGCGGCCCTTCTTGAACTTGGTGGTGGGCTTGCCGCGCGAGTAGGACTGGGTCCACACCGCGCCGTCGCGCCAGATCTCGAGGTCGAGCTTCTCCGAGAGGGCGTTGACGACGGAGATGCCGACGCCGTGCAGGCCGCCCGAGACCTTGTACCCCCCGCCGTCACCGAACTTGCCGCCGGCGTGCAGGGTCGTCAGCACGACCTCGGCCGCGGGCTTGTTCTTGGCCTTCTTCATCTTCTCGACCGGGATACCGCGGCCGTCATCGACCACGGTGCAGCTGTTGTCGGGGTGCAGGGTGACGGTGACCCGCTTGGCATGGCCGGCGATCGCCTCGTCCACGGAGTTGTCCACGACCTCGTAGACGAGATGGTGCAGGCCCCGGGGGCCGGTCGAGCCGATGTACATGCCCGGGCGCCTGCGAACGGCCTCGAGCCCCTCGAGAACGGTGATGTCCTTGGCGCCGTAGGAGGAGCCCTTCGAGCCTGTCTTCGCTGCGCTCTTGGTCTTGGTCGCGGTGCGCTTGGCTGCACCATTCGTGCGCGAGGAGCCCTTCTTGCTCGCTCCTCCGCGCTGGGAGGTCTTCGCCACTCAGCTTCCTTTCAGTCCAATCAGGGGACGCCTCGACCTTCGTGACCCGGCTTGGAGAGTCCTCACGGACAAGAGGGTCGGGGCTTCACACAAGTACAGACAGTTTACCAGTCGAGACTCCCGGAATTTGCGGAGAGCCGTCACGAAATCCCTGCAAATCACGAACAATTTGGAACTCAGTCCGGGTCTCCTGAGGCCGTGAAGCGAATAGCCTCCAGCGAGGCCCATTCGGGCAGGTTCTGCCTCAGCTGAGCCAGGATCTGGCCGCCGAGCAGGTCCAATTCTTGAGCCCACGTGGCGGACCGACAGGCGACGGTGACCACCCCGTCGCGCTCGGACACGGGGCTCGCTTCGCGGGCGACGGCCTCCCCCACCGCGCCGGGCCAGGCGCTCTGGACGGCGGCCAGCAGAGTCGCCGGCTCTGCCCCGGAGAGGACGGTCTCGAGGGCGGCGCCGATCGGCCGGGGGGCTCGGCGGCCCATCACGCGGCCCTGAGGGCGGGGACCGTGGCGAGAGCGCCATCGCTCACCTCGATGCGAAGGGCGCTCTCCGATGGCACATGCGCCGTCTCGGTCGCGCTGATCACCGACTGGCCATCGCCCTCCAAGAGTGAGACCAGGAGCTTGCGATGCGCGGCGTCGAGCTCGCTCATCACGTCGTCGAGGAGCATCAGGGGAGCGGCCCTGTCCGCGTCGAGCAGGGACTGGCGCTCGGCAAAGAGCAGGGCCAGGAGAGCGAGGCGCTGCTGGCCCTGTGAGGCGAAGCGCCGCAGGGGGCGGCCCGCAAGGCGGATCTCGACCTCGTCCAGCTGGGGGCCGTAGGAGGTATAGGCACGGCCGAGATCCTGATCCCGCCGCCGGGCGAGCTCGGCCGCGAGCTCCTCGCCGCCCTCGGCGGCCCGCGGGCGATAGGAGATCTCGGCCGCCGGCAGGCCGAGCTTGTCCGCCAGCTCCACAAACGGGGAGGTCAGGGACTCGACCGCCTCCGCTCGCGCTTCGATCAGCGGCGCGGCGTCGGCCGCAAGTCGCTCGTCCCAGGACGGCAGCGAGTCGGCGCTGCCGAGTCCGGCGCGAATACGGGCGACCAGGGCGTTCCGCTGGGCGAGCGTCCGGCCGAAGCGCCGGCGCAGGTCCGCACGCGCCGGCCAGATCGCGCCGCAGAGCCGGTCGAGGTGGGCGCGGCGATGTGCCGGGGCCCCCTTGACCAGTTGCAGCCGATCAGGGTGGAAGACGCTCACCAGGGGTCGCTCGCCCTGATCGCCGGCGAGGGCCCTGCCCGAGAGCAGGTGCCGGCGCTCTCCAGAGCGATCGAGTGCCGCAAGCAGCGACCCGCCCGCCGCCAGCTCGAGCTCCACCCGGGCTCCCTCCTCGCCGTAGCGGATCAGGTCGCGATCGTTCCCGGTCCGGAACGAGCGGGCCGTCAGGCCGAAGTAGATCGCCTCGAGCAGGTTCGTCTTGCCGGCGCCGTTGGGCCCGTGGACCACCACGACGCTCGCGCCGATCTCGGTTCGCGTATCTACGAGGTTGCGGAACGCGCGGCACTCGACTGCGCCGAGGACCGGCATTGATCGGGTGGCTCCTCCGCTCCGCGTCCGGGCCCCCTCTCGCTAAACGTTCAGGCGGATGGGCATCACCAGGTAGCTGAAGTCGTCCTCCGCTGACGGCTCGATCAGACCCGGCCGGAGGGGTGAGATCAGCTTCAGCACCACCTCGTCGGAGTCGATGCTCTCCAGCCCGTCCCGCACGAACTCCGGGTTGAAGCCGATCTCGAGCAGCTCCCCTGAGTAGGGCGCGGGCAGGGCCTCGCGTGCATCCCCCAGGTCCGGCGTCTCGGCGGAGACCACCAGCTCCCCGTCCGAGAACGAGAGGCGCAGGGCCGCGTTGCGCTGGGCGAGCTGCGACACCCGCCTGGTGACCTCGAGGAGATCCGCCCTCGGCAGCTTCACCTCGTGCTCGTAGGACTCGGGCAGCAGCTGGGAATGGTTCGGGAACTGACCATCTATCAACCTCGAGCTCAAAGAGGTCGGACCGACCTTGAAGATCGCCTGATTGCGGGTGAGCCAGACGCTCAGCGAGTCCTCGCCCCCGGCCTCGATCAGCCTGGCGAGCTCGCGCAGCGCGCGGGCGGGGACGTTCGCCTCGAGCCGCTCCGGCACCGAGGACTCGAGCTTCGTCTTCTTGACGGCGAGACGGTACGAATCGGTGGCGACCATCGTCATCTCATCGCCCTCGACGGTGACCAGCACTCCCGTCAGGACCGGACGCGCCTCATCCCGCGAGGCCGCGCGGGCGACGCGGTTGATCGTGTCTCGGAGGGGGGCAGCCGGAAGCTCGACCGGCTCGCCCTCCGTCTCCGGGAACCGGGGGAAGTCGTCCGCGGGGAGCGTGCGCAGGTGGAAGCGGGAGGAGCCGGCGCTGAGCTCGATGTCCCGCTCCGCCTCGCGCAGCGCCAGGCTGACGGGTCCGTCGGGGAGGGAGCGGGCGACCTCGACCAGGAGCCGGCCGGGGAGCACGACCGAGCCGGCGCCGTCGATCTCGCCGTCGAGACCGACCTCCAGTCCCAGCTCCATGTCGGTCGCGCGTAGCCGGGCTTCCCCGTTGGTGGTGATCAGGATGCCGGAGAGCGCCTGCAGCGCGGCGCGGGCCGACACTGCGCGGGAGACGACGAGCAGCGCATCGAGAAGCGATTGCCTTGTGGTGTTGATCTTCATGGCCTGTTGGTCTTCGGCATTCCTAGGAGTAGTAAGGGTTGTGGATGGCGTGGATATGTGGACAGCCTCCTCTGACGATTCTGTCAATCCGTTCGGTCACGATCCATCATTCCCTCGGATTGGAGCTCCGCAGTGAGCTCCTCGACGGCGCGGGAGATGCTGGCGTCCGCCAATGCAGCGCGTTCGACCTTACGTATGGCGTGCATGACGGTGGTGTGATCGCGGCGGTTGAAGGCCTCGGCGATGGCCGGGAGGGAGAGGTCGGTGAGCTCGCGGGTCAGGTACATGGCGAGCTGGCGGGCCCTGGCGACGGGGGCGGTCCGTGTGGGGGAGAGGATCACCTCGACGCTGAGTCCGAGCCGGGCGGCGACGGCCTCCTGGATCTGACGGGCGTCGGGGCGGGGGGAGGGGTGCGGGACGATTTCCCCAGCCGGCAGGGCCCGGTCGATCGAGTCGGCGGTGACGGCCGACGCGGTCAGGGAGGAGAGGGCGACGACGCGGGTGAGCGCCCCCTTCAGCACGCGGAGGTTCGAGGCGGTCTTGGAGGCCAGGGCCCGCAGTGCGTCGGGAGGGAGCTGCTCCGTCTGCTCACGCGCGAGGTTGCCGAGGAAGACGAGGCGGGTGGCGAGGTCGGGCGCCTCGACGGGGACGGTCAGGCCCCATTCGAACCGGTCGCGTAGGCGCTCGGCGAGGGCTGAGAGCTCGGCCGGGACACGGTCGGCGGTGAGCACGAGCTGGGCGCCCCCTTCGTAGAGGGCGTTGAAGGTGTGGAAGAACTCGTCGGCGGTGCGGGCCTTGCCCTGGAGGAACTGGACGTCGTCGATCAGGAGCACGTCGGCTCTGCGGTAGCGCTCCTTGAAGCCGTCGATGCTGGAGCCGTGGAGCGAGGAGACGAACTCGTTGGTGAACGACTCGGCGGTGGTGTAGTGGACCGCGAGCTGAGGGCTGTGGCGATGTAGGTAGTTGGCGATCGCGCCGAGCAGATGGGTCTTGCCGAGGCCCGGGGGGCCGTGCAGGAAGAGCGGGTTGTAGGCCTCTCCCGGGGCCTCCGCGACGGCGAGCGCCGCGGCGTGGGCCAGCTGGTTTCCGGGGCCGATCACGAAGCGCTCGAAGGTGTAGTCCGGGTTGAGGGCGACCTGCGAGGCGGCCTCCTCGGAGGCGGGGGAGGCTGCGGGGCCGTCGTCGGCGCCGACCAGCTCGATCTCCCGGATCTCGTCCACCGCTCGGTGGGCCGCCGCGCGCAGCAGCTCCATGTAGCGGCGGCCGACCCAGCGGATCACCCGGCGGGGCCCGGTCAGATAGAGCGTGGCGCCGCGGCGCGAGACCGGGGAGAGGGGGGAGAACCAGAGGCGGTAGGTGTCCTCGTGCACTGAGGCCGCCAGCTCTCGCTGAATCTCGTGCCAGGGACCGCCGAGGTCCTGGCCAGCGTCGCGAACCTGCCCCGGAACCTGGTCCTCCTCTCTCGTCGTGTTGTCATGCGAGGGTGCTCCGAAAGGAGCAACCCGTTCAGTGAGGGAGCGGCGATCATAGGCTCGGCCCACGGGTCTCGATAGGGGTCGCCGGGCGAGCGCCGCGCAAAACGCGGCGAAAACCGAGAAGGAGATTTCCGGCTTGGGTCACGCCCTATACTGCCGTGCCCCTCGCCCCTCCGTGGGGCCCTCCTGATGAAGCGGACCTATCAGCCGAAGAAGCGCAAGCGAGCCCGGACCCACGGGTTCCGAGCCCGGAGCGGATCGCGCTCCGGTCGCGCGATCCTGCGGCGCCGGCGTCAGAAGGGCCGCAAGCGGCTCACGCCGTAGACGTTGGCGTCCAAGGGCCGTCCGGATGCTCGTCGGCGCCGTCTCTCCCGGAGCGGCGACTTCGACCGTGTCTATCGTGAAGGGAACTCGCGCGGGAACCGCTTTCTCGTCCTCTACTCCTTCGCCCGTCGCGACGATGACCGCAGCGATGGCGCCCGGCTCGGCCTCTCCGTCGGCCGCAAGATCGGCAAGGCAGTGACCCGGAACCGGGTGAAGCGCGCCGTGCGGGAGGCGTTTTGGGAGCTCTCCGAGGGTCTTGAGGCCGAGCACGACTACGTGATCGTGGCCCGCCCCGGTGTGGAGGGGTTGCTCGAGCGCGATGGGCAGCAGGGCATTCAATCGTCCCTCGCCGAGCTCGTCGGGGACTCCGACGAGGAGCGTTTGTCGTGAAACGGTTGCTCTCCGCGATCCTGATTGCGCCGATCCGCCTCTACCAGCGCTTCATCTCCCCGGCATTCGCGCCGCGCTGCCGCTACTACCCGACCTGCTCGAGCTACGCCGTGCAGGCGATTCGCGAGCTCGGCCCGGTCCGCGGCTCGATCCTGGCCGGCTGGCGCCTGCTCCGCTGTAACCCGTTCAGCCATGGAGGCGTCGACGAGCTCTCGGACCGCCGCCTCTTCCGCGACACCCCGACGAAACACCGTCGCCGGATAGACGCGGCCGGGTCGTCCGGCGGCGCCGATCTGACGTAGAACTCCACGCCAATGTTCCCCGAAGCCCACATCCTGCAGCCGCTGATCAATGTTTTCAACGACGTCCTCAAGTGGCTGCACAACGACGTCGGCGTCGCATGGGGCCTGGGGATCGTGCTGATCACCTGGCTCTCCCGGATCGTCGTGTTGCCCTTCACGCTGAAATCGATGCACGGAATGCGTGAGATGCAGGCCCTGCAGCCGCATCTGAAGGAGCTCCAGGAGAAGTACAAGGACGACCGGCAGCGCATGCAGCGCGAGCAGATGGCTCTGTTCCAGGAGCACGGCGTCAACCCCCTCTCCGCCTGCCTCCCGCTCCTCTTCCAGTTCCCGGTCTTCATCGCACTCTACGCCCTGCTGCGCAGCAGCGAGTTCAAGGACGAGGTCGGGAACACGGGATGGCTCTTCGTCTCCGACCTGACCACGCACCCGACGGGAGCGGAAGCCGCTGTGCTGATCGTGCTCTCGGTGCTCTCCACCTTCGCCCTGCTCTTCTTCAACCCGTCGCCGACCACCGGCGGCGCCTCCCAGCGCTACCTGATGGCCGGGGCCTTCTCGCTGGTCACGGTCTTCCTGATCCCGAACGCCCCGGCCGGCATCGCTGTCTACTTCATCGCCAGCGGGGTCTGGCAGATGATGCAGCAGGGTGTGATCAGGATCGTCTGGCCGCTGCCGCCCGTCCCGACGCCCGAGGAGGTGCGGGCCACCAGACCCCCGCCTCCACCTCCGCGCAAGCGGAAACGGCGTAAGTAGTTACTCGCGCCTAGACTCCCAGCGTGGCCGAAGGAGGAGTTGAGTCGCAGCCGACCGTGCTGCCGGAGGAGCCGGCCGAACGCGTGCGCGTGGTCCTCGAGCGGATCCTCGAGGAGCTTGGGATGGAGGCGTCCGTCGCCGTCGAGGAGGCCGAGGAGGAGATCCATGCCGACATCGAGGGCGAGGACGTCGGGCTTCTGATCGGCCGGCACGGCCAGACTATCGACGCGATCCAGCTGATCTGCTACCAGGCCGCCTTCCGGGGGCGCCAGGACCGGAAGCGCGTCTCGGTCGACGCGGCGGGGTACCGCCGCCGCCAGGGAGAGTCGCTGCGCCGTCGCGCGGATCTGGCCGCCGAGGACGCGATCCGCCACGGCCAGGCCGTGGAGATGGACCCGATGGGCTCGAACGACCGGCGAGTCGTCCACGAGCACCTCCGCGAGCGCCCGGAGATCGAGACCTACAGCGAGGGCGACGAGCCCAACCGCTGCGTGGTCGTCGCGCCCCTCGTCTCCGATTGAGCGCCGTCCCGGCCGCGGCCGAGCCCGCCCTGGAGGCGCTGCTGGAGATGCTGGCGGAGCCGCGGGCGCCCGTGTCCGCCTCGAGTGTGCGACGGGCCCGTCAGGTCCACATCGCCGACTCGCTCAGCGGCCTGGAGCTCGAGCCGCTGCTCTCGGCCGCCCGGGTCGCCGACCTCGGCAGCGGCGCCGGCCTCCCTGGGTTGGTTCTGGCCGCATGCCTCCCGGACTCCCGCTTCGACCTGATCGAGTCCGTCTCCCGGAAGTGTGAGTTCCTCGACCGGGCGATCGAGCGGATGGGCCTCGCCAATGCGGCCGTCGTCCGCGAGCGCTCGGAGGCCTGGGCCGGCGGCGAGGGGCGGGAGGCCTATGACGCCGTCACCGCCCGGGCGGTCGGAGGGCTCCCCACCCTGGCGGAGCTCGCCTCGCCCCTGCTCAGGGAAGGCGGCGTGCTCGCGGCGTGGAAGGGGGCGCGATCCGATCAGGAGGAGGCGGCGCTGGCTCGCGCGGAGGATCGCCTCGCCATGACGCCGGTCGAGGTGCGCCCGGTGGAGCCCTATCCGGGCAGCCGCGACAGACACATCCACCTCCTCCGCAAGAATGGACCGACTCCGAACGGATTGCCGCGCCGGCCCGGGATGGCGGCGAAGCGGCCGTTCGGCTCCGAACAGCACTAACCCGAACGATTCGAATCCGAATGGGAACCGTCTACGCGATCGCAAACCAGAAGGGCGGCGTCGGCAAGACGACCACGGCGGTCAACATGGGCGCCTGCGTGGCAAACGACGGACAGCAGACGCTGATCGTCGACCTCGACGCTCAGTGCAACGCCACGGTTGCGCTTGGTCTTCCCAAGGACTCCTCGCCGTCGTCGTATGACTGCCTCACCGGCGATGTCTCCGTCGCCGAGGCGGCTCGTCCCGCCGGCCCGGACAACCTGTGGGTGGTCCCGGCGCACGTGGACCTGGCGGGAGCGGCGGTGGAGCTGCCGCGCTTCGACGGCTACGAGACCCGGCTCCGTGACGGGCTCGGACCGGTCCGCTCGCGATTCGCCTACACGCTGCTCGACTGCCCGCCGTCGCTCGGCCCGGTCGCGGTCAACGCCCTGGTCGCGGCCGACAAGGTGATCGTCCCGGTCCAGGCCGAGTATCTCGCCCTGGAGGGGCTGGTGCAGTTCCTCGACACCCTGAAGCTCGTCCGGCGCGACCTCAATCCCTCCCTCGAGATGGCCGGGGTCCTGATCACCATGCACGACGACCGCACCCGCCTCTCCAAGGACGTCGAGCGGGAGCTGCGCGAGCACCTGCCGGCCAGGGTCTTCAAGACCGTCGTGCCACGGAGCGTCCGGGTCGCCGAGGCGCCGAGCTACGGGATTCCCGTCTCGGAGCACGACCCGAAGTCCTCGGGCTCGAAGGCGTATCGCGCGCTCGCCGACGAGGTCCTCGCACTCGGAGCGGTGGATGGCTGACCGCAAGCGCGGGATGGGGAGGGGTCTGGCGGCGATCCTGCCGGAGAGCTCGGCGGGCGGCCCCGAGCTGCGCGAGCTCGAGGTCACCCAGATCGAGCCGAACCCCGACCAGCCGCGCACGAAGTTCGACCCCGCCGCCCTCGATGCGCTGGCCGGGTCGATCGGCTCGGTTGGGCTGCTGCAGCCGCTGATCGTGCGCCCGATCGACGACGGGCGCTACGAGCTGGTTGCCGGCGAGCGCCGCTGGCGAGCCGCCCAGAAGGCCGGGATCGACCGGGTCCCGGCCGTGATCCGCACCTCGCCGGAGGACGAGCGCCTCCAGGCGGCCCTGATCGAGAACATGGTCCGGGAGGACCTCAATCCCGGTCGAGGAGGCCCGAGCCTGCGCCTCCCTGGTCGACGACCTCGGGATCTCGAAGGAGGAGCTCGCCCGCCGCGTCGGCCGCAGCCGCGCGGCGATCTCCAACTTGATCCGCCTGCTTGACCTCCCCGACCCCGCGCTCTCCCTGCTCGAGCGCGGGGAGCTGACCGAGGGCCACGGCCGCGCGATCCTCCAGGTCTCGGACCAGGACCGGCGGGCCAGGCTCGCCAAGCAGGCCGCGGCCGAGGGCTGGTCCGTCCGCGACACCGAGCGCCGCGCGGGCTCCGGACCGGGCCGGAAGAAGGCCAGCGCCGGAGGACGCATCTCGACCGAGGAGCGAGCCGCGATGGCCGAGGCGGAGGACACGCTCGGGTCGGCCTTGGGGCAGGACGTCAAGGTCCGTCGGGCGGGCGACGGGGTCAAGGCCGAGCTCCGCTTCGACGACCTCTCGGAGCTGGAATCTCTCGCCAGGCGACTTCGCCGCCGTAGTTAGTATTCATGCGAGCCGGCGGCGGACGCGAAGCGGAGCAGCCAGGCGTTTCATGTTGGGCGATTAGCTCAGTTGGTTAGAGCGCGTCTCTGATAAGGACGAGGTCCCTGGTTCGAGTCCAGGATCGCCCACTCAGCCCGCGGCCTGTGATCGCTCGGCCGCGGCGCGGATCCCCTCCAGCGCGTGCTCGACCCAGCGGCGGAAGAGCCGGCTCCCCGCCATCGCCACCTGCATACGGACGCCGAGGTTCGTGGGATCGTTGCCGGCCTCCATCTCGAGGAAGGTGCCGCCCTGCCCCTCGGTGAGGACCGACCGCGTGTAGGTGCCGGTGTCCATGCAGCGGATCGTGAGCTCCTTGCCCGGCACCATGCTGTCTACCTCCAGGGTCGTCTCGAGGTCGGACATCGGCCAGGGCCGCTTCTGGATGTTGCGGACGTGACAGCCCTGCTCGAAGTCGCCGTCGATGCACTGGAACGTGATCGTGTCCGGCCACCACTCGGTCTGGCGATCCGGATCGGAGGCGAGCTCCCAGACCACGTCGAGGGGCGCGTCGATGAAGGCCTGCTGGCGACACTCCGGCATCGCCTCTCGATTGTGCCATGGCCCAGGCGAGCGTTGGGCCGCTCCTATAATCCGTGCCGACGCCCCGAGGAGACCTGCGTGCAGAGAATGACCATCTACGGAGTCAGCTTCGACATGGTCGGCAAGCAGCCGATCGTGTTGCTGAAGACCGTCGACGGCAACAAGTTCCTGCCGATCTGGATCGGCCACCCGGAGGCCGCCGCGATCCTGATGAAGCTCCAGGGCGCCTCGACCCCACGGCCGATGACCCACGACCTGCTTTCCGACGTGCTCGATCAGATGGAGGCCAAGTGCGAGAAGGTCTCGGTCACGGAGCTTCGCGACAACACCTTCTTCGCGTCGATCACGATCTCGATGAACGGATCCGAGATGGAGATCGACTCCAGGCCCTCGGACGCCCTCGCCCTCGCCGTTCGAACCTCGGCCCCGATCTTCGCTGCGGACGACGTGATCGAGGAGTCCGCGATCGAGTTCGAGGGCGAGGAGGTCGAGGACACCGAGCAGGTTGTGGACAAGTTCAAGGAGTTCCTCGACAACGTCACCCCAGAGGACTTCGCCCAGGGCGAGGAATAGAGCCCGGGCTCGAGCGTCAGGCGGGGAGGGTGGCCTGTGCCCGCGGCCGCTGGCGGGCCGACGCCAGGATCCGCTCGACCAGCTGCGGGAAGTCGATTCCCGCAGCCTCGGCCGCCATCGGCAGGAGGCTGGTGTCGGTGAGGCCGGGGATCGCGTTCACCTCCAGCACCTGTGGCCCGTCCTCGCCGAGCATCAAATCGACACGGGCGAAGCCGCTGCAACCCAGCGATTCGTACGTTCTCGCGGCGAGCTCCTGCACGCGGCTGGTCTGCTCATCGCCGAGATCTGCCGGGCAGACGTACTCGGTGCGGCCGATCTCGTAGCGCGCCTCGAAGTTGAAGAAGTCCTCCTCGCGAGGGATCGCCTCGACCACCGGCAGTGGCTCCTCGCCCAGCATGCTGACCGCGAGCTCCCGGCCCTTGACGTAGCGCTCCAATAGCACCCGGTCGTCGTAGCTGAAGGCGGCGACCAGGGCCTGGGGGACCTCGTCGCGGGAGGAGGCGAACTCCACCCCGAGCGACGATCCCTGGCTGGCGGGCTTGACGACGAGCGGGAAGCCGAGCCGCTCCTCGATCTCCTCGAGTGTGTCGGCCGCCCCCAGCTCCCGGAAGGCCGTCGCGTTGAACGCTGCCCAGTCGGGGGTGGGGAGCTCGGCCGCGCGCATCTCGTGCTTGGCAGCGACCTTGTCCATGCAGAGCGCGCAGGCCGCGACCCCGGGGCCGGTGTACGGCAGGTCCAGGATCTCGAGCAGCTCCTGCACGGTGCCGTCCTCGCCGCCGGGGCCGTGCAGTGCGATGAAGACGACATCGGGGCGATCCGCGCGCAGCCGGCTGACGAGGTCCTGGCCCACGTCGATGCCGGTCGCCTCGTGGCCCAGGGCGGAGACCGCGTCCTCGACGCGAGCGGCGGAGCGGAGCGAGACGCCGCGCTCCAGGGAGCTGCCGCCCTTCAAGACCGCGACCTTCATCGCTTCGGGAGCGGGACGACCTCTCCGCCGAAGTCGTCGTCGTCCGGCTCCGGCTCGACACGGTGCTCTCCGGTGATCGTCTCGTAAAGAGCGACCTGCTCGTTGATGACGCGGCCGATTCGCCGGATGCCCTCACGCAGCTCGTCCTCGCCGGAGGCAGAGAAGTTGAGTCGCATGGAGGAGCCTCCGCGGCCGTCGACATAGGCAGCCCGCCCGGGGACGAAGGCGACGTTCTCCCGCAGTGCCTTGGCGAGCAGGTCCGTGGTGTCGATGTAGTCGGGCAGCGTCGCCCAGACGAAGAGCCCGCCCTGCGGGCGGGTCCACTCGGCCTGCTCGGGGAAGTGGCGCTCGAGCGCCTCCAGCATCGCGTCGCGCCGATCGCGGTAGATCTCCACCAGGTCGCCGATGTACTCGCGCCAGCGGCCCTCGGCGAAGTACTCGCGGACGAAGTACTGGGTGAGCGTGGAGGTGCAGAGGTCGGCCGCCTGCTTGCCGAGCCCGATCTTCTCCAGCACGGGCGGCGGAGCCGCAACCCAGCCGATCCGGATCCCCGGCGAGAGGATCTTCGAGAAAGTGCCCAGGTAGAGGACATAGTCGCCGCCGTCGAGGCTGTAGAGGGTCTGCTGCGGATCGCCGTCGTAGCGGAGCAGGCCGTAGGGGTTGTCCTCGCAGATCAGGACCTCGTGCTCGCGCGCCAGCTCGACCAGGCGACGGCGGCGCTCCGCCGACATGGTCACGCCGGCGGGGTTCTGGAAGCTGGGGACCGAGTAGATGAACTTGGGGCGCCGTCCCGCGGTCGCGAGCGCCGCGAGCAGCTCCTCGAGCTCGTCGATCCGCATCCCGTCGTCGTCGGTGCTCACCTGGTGAACGTCGGCCTCATAGCTGCAGAAGGCGGGAACCGCGCCCGGATAGGTCGGCGCCTCGCAGATCACGGGATCGCCGGGATTGACCAGCGTCTTGGCGATCAGGTCGATCGCCTGCTGCCCGCCGGTCGTGACGATCAGGTCGTCGGGGTCCGGGGCCATGCCCTCCTCCGCCATCACCTCGACGATGCAGGCCTTGGTCTCCTCGAATCCCTCCGTCGGGCCGTACTGCAGCGCCTCGGCCGAGGACTCGTGCGCGATGCGGGTCATCTGGGCGGCGAAGCTGTCGGACGGGAAGGTCGAGGTGTCGGGCAGGCCTCCCGCCAGGGAGATCACCTCCGGCCGGGCCGTGATCGCCATCAGGTCGCGCATCGCCGAGGAGCGCATCACCTGCGTGCGGCGGGCGAAGAGGCCGGCGTACCGCTCCAGGTCGCGCGAGGTGGTGTGCGCGCGTCGGCGCCTCGGTGGCTCGCTCGATCGCCTCGGCTGGTCCTCGTGCCCGGACTGCTCGGTCATGGCGAACAGTGTGGCGGAACGGCGGTCCCGTAACTGCCAATCAAGATTCTGTCTGTAGCCTCCCGCCCCGATCATGCTCCTCGCCATCTGCCAGGGACTCGGCCTGGCCATCGCAATCGGACTCATCATCGGGGTGGTCGTTCCCCCGATCATGCCCGCCTGGGGGGCGGTGGTCGGCGCTGCCCCGCTCGGGGTGCTGGCCGCGGGAGCCGCGCTCAACGGCGCCGACGAGGCGCTCTGGCCGGCGCTGCCGGTCGGGGTGATCGGGGCGGGCCTGGCCGCCGTCGTTGCCCGGGACGTCGCCGCCGGAGCGGCCCGCCGGCAGCAGGATGGGCCGGCCGCCGCGAACGCGCAGGCGCCGGGAGGGGTGACCGCGATCGTCGTGCTCGCCGCGGCCGTGATCGCCGGCGTCAGCCTGGTGCTGAAGCCCTTCTCGCTGCTGGTGCTGGTGGCCCTGATCTGGCTCTGGGTCTCGCGCCGCCGGCAGGCCGAGCGGAAACACGAGGGCCTGCGGGTCCTCCGCTAGATGAGCTCCACGACCGGGTCCATCTAAGCCGTGCCGCGGAAGCTCGTCCTCGTCGTGGTCGATGCGATGCACCCGGAGATGCTCCTGCGCGCGATCGACGAGGACGTCGCGCCGACCTTCGGGGCGCTGCTCGAGCGGGGTCAGATGGTTCCCGACGTCGTCTCCAGCTTCCCCTCGGTCACGCCGGTTGCGAGCTCGGAGATGATGACCGGCGTCGGCCCGGCCGGGCACTGGGTGATGGGGATGAACTGGTACCACCGCCTGGAGCGCCGCTACATCGAGTACGGGTCCTCCTTCGAGGCCACCCGCACGTTCGGGCTGTTCCGGGCGATGTACGACCTCGTCTACAACATGAATCTCGACCACCTGAGCTGGCAGGCGCAGACGGTCTTCGAGCGCCTCGGCGACGCCGGGGTGCGCACGGCCGCCACGCCCTTCCTGATCTACAGGGGGCGACATCGGCACCAGCTCGGCCTCGAGGGACTGGTGCGGCGCGCCGCCGCGGCCGCCAACTTCCGCCACGCCGTCTGGGGGCCCGACGAGTTCTTCTACGGCGACCTCTACGCCAGCCGCCCGACCGGATGCGGCCCCAGCTTCACCCGCCCCGGGACGCGGGATGAGTACTCGGCCTGCGTCGCCGAGCAGCTCGTCGGCGAGGGCGCCTACGACTTCCTCCTCTTCAGCCTGCCGGACAACGACTTCCACTCCCACCGCCACGGCCCCGAGGCAACGATCGACTCGATCGCCAAGGCGGATGAGATGTTCACCCGCCTGGTCGAGGCCGGCGGCGGCCTGGATGCGTTTCTCTCGGAGCATGCGGTCCTGCTCACCTCCGATCACGCCCAGACACCTGTGGAGCACGCGCTGCCGCTTGCCGACGAGCTCGCCGAGGACTGGGCCGTGCTCCAGCCCAACACCGATCGGCCCGAGGAGGCGGAGATCGCGGTCAGCCCGACCTCCCGCGCGGGCGCCGTCTACATCCTCGACACGGGGCGGCGCCATCCCGGCACCCACGAGCGCGCCCGCCTACGACTCAGGGAGCTCGCCGGGGTGGACCTGGTGACCTGGCTGGCGGGGGAGGACGGGGCGCCGGTGCTGCGCACCGGCGTCGGCCTCCCGGACGCCGGCCGCCTCGAGGTCGTTGTGGAGCGCGACGGGCGCGAGTTTCGCTTTCGTCCCGGCGGCCAGCTCCGCGACCTGCGCGGCAACAACTGGAGGGTGAGCGGCGAGCCGGAGGCCCTGGACGGCGACATCACGCGCGGGCGCTTCGAGTCCGATCAGTACCCGGACGCCCTCGCCCGTCTCTGGTCGGCAGTCACCTCGCCGCACGCCGGGGACATCCTGATCTCGGCCGCAGAGGGGTATGAGTGCGTCGACTGGGGCGGGATCAGCCACGTCGGCGGGGGCAGCCACGGCTCGCTGGGCCGCGGCGACTCGCTCGGGCCGGCGATATTCACCGGTTGCGGACCGAAGCGTCCGGGTAAGCGGCCGCAATGGGCGTTGCGGGACCTCGCACCGGTGATCCTGGAGCACTTCGGGGTGGACGGCCGAAGGCCTCAGGGATGACCCCGGGCGGGACCGCAAAGCGGATCGGACGCGGGACGCTCAAGCCGGGCAACTGGCTCCAGCTCTTCCAGTTCGGATTGGTCGGCGCGTCGGGATACCTGATCAACCTGGTGGTCTTCGCGCTGCTCAACGGACCGCTTCACATCCACTACATCGCGGCGGCGATCCTCGCCTTCTGCGTCGCTGTTATGAACAACTTCTGGTGGAACCGCCACTGGACCTTCGACGCGAAGCACGGCCACGCGGGCTTTCAGGCCGCGCGCTTCTTCACCGTCAGCGTGCTCGCCCTCGTGGTCAACCTGATCGCGCTCAAGCTCCTGGTTGGAGGGGGAATGAGTGAGCTGCCCGCCCAGGCCATCGCGGTCGCGATCGCGATGCCGTTCAACTTCGTCGGCAACAAGCTGTGGACCTTCGACGACTGAGGGTCGTTCTTCTCGCCGCTTTCCTAGCGCTCACCGCCACGCTGCTGTTGCCGGGCCCCGCGGGGGCTGAGTCACCGAAGATCACGCAGAGCAAGGCGATCGAGCTCGCCAAGCAGGACCCCAAGGCCATCGCGGCGACGGAGGAGCACCCCAACCTCACCCCGTCGGCGAGCCGGAACAAGTCCACGGGCCTCTGGGAGGTGGGCTTCTTCGCCGGCAACAACGAGGTCGTGCAGGTCGTGATCGACCCGAGCAGTGGCAACATCGTCGAGTCCTGGACCGGCTACCAGGTCGCCTGGCGAATGGCCCGCGGATACCCGGGCGCCTTCGGCCGCATGGTCAACGCCCCCTATATCTGGCTTCCCCTCTGCGCGATCTTCGTGCTGGGGCTGCTCGACTGGCGGCGCCCGTTCCGGCTCGCCCACATCGACCTGCTGGTGATCGTCGCCGGCTTCGGGCTCTCTCAGTACCTGTTCAACCAGGGCAACATCGGGTGGTCGGTGCCCCTCGCCTATCCGCCTCTGCTCTACCTGCTCGCCCGGGCGCTCTGGCTCGGGTTCCGGCGGGTCGAGGGATCCGGATTGCGCCCCTCGATGCCGATCGCGGTCCTGGCCGTCGCGACCCTCGTGCTCATCGCCGGCCGGATCACGTTGAACGTCGTCGACTCGAACGTGATCGACGTCGGCTACTCGGGAGTGATCGGCGCCGACCGGATCGCGGACCGCAAGCCCATCTACGGCAACTTCCCCTCTGACGACCAGTCCGGTGACACCTACGGGCCGGTCGCCTACTACGCGTACGTCCCGTTCGAGCAGGTGCTGCCCTGGAGCGGGACCTGGGACGACCTGCCCGCCGCGCACGCCGCCTCGATCTTCTTCGACCTGGGCACGATGGGCGCCCTCTTCCTGCTGGGACGCCGGTTCCGGCGCGGCCGCCGGGGAACGGAGTTCGGGATCCTCCTCTGCTTCGCCTGGGCGGCCTGTCCGTACACGGCTTTCGCCCTGGAGTCGAACACGAACGACGCCCTGGTCTCCCTGGCCCTGGCGGCGACCCTCCTGTGCCTGACGTCCGCCCCGGCAAGAGGAATCATGCTGGCCCTCTCATCGATGACGAAATTCGCTCCGCTCGCCCTGGGCCCGCTCTTCGCCACATTCGGGGCGACGGACGGGAGATCGATCCGCCGCTACGCCAAGGTCGTCATTCCGTTCACGATCGCGTTCGCGCTCACGGTCCTCGCCGTCTCGTTCCAGGCCCTGCAGGACCCGGGCCTCTCGACCTACTGGCACCGCACCATCGCGGAGCAGGGCGGGCGCGACTCCCCCTTCAGCGTCTGGGGCCAGGCGCACTCGCTCGGCTGGCTGCAGACCGTGGTGAAGGCGGCCGTCGTGGGGCTCGCACTGCTGGTCGCGTTCCGGCCGCGCCGCCGCGACCACATCACCGTCGCCGCCCTGGGGGCCGCGGTGATGATCGGGATGCAGCTCACCGTCGACCACTGGTTCTACCTCTACATCCCCTGGTTCCTGCCCTTCCTGCTGATTGCCCTGCTGGCGACCGGCACCGTTCCCCTAAGGGGAGACGGGGAGGAGGATCTGGTCGATCCCGCGAGCGAGCCCGTCGTCTCCGATCTCGACCGCGACCCCCATCACCCAGATGTCCTCGTCCGCGGTGTCGAAGCGGACCGGCATCTGGGTCTTGAAGGCGCGTAGCGCCTGCTCGCGCTTGACCCCGATCACGCCGGCTCGCGACCCGGTCATGCCGACGTCGGCGATGTGAGCGGTCCCGCCCGGCAGGACGCGGCAGTCGGCCGTGGGCACATGGGTGTGGGTGCCGAGCACCGCGGCGACGCGGCCATCGAGGTGCCATCCCATCGCGACCTTCTCGCTGGTGAGCTCGGCGTGGAAGTCGACGACGAAGGCGTCGGCGGCGCCCGCGAGCGAGTCGAGCAGCTCGTCGATCGCCGTGAAGGGGTTGCGCTCGACCTGCAGGTGCATCTGGCCGCTCAGGTTGATGACCGCCACCCGCATCCCGGCCGCCTCGACGATCGTGTGACCCCGGCCAGGGTTGGAGGGCGGGAAGTTGGCGGGGCGGATGATCCGCTGCTCGGAGTCCAGGTAGGGATAGACGTCACGGTGGCGGTAGGTGTGGTTGCCGAGCGTGATCACGTCGGCCCCGGCTTCGAAGATCTGCGCCGCGGTGTCCTCGGTGACCCCGACGCCGCCGGCCACGTTCTCCCCGTTGACCACGACTAGGTCGGGCAGCCGCTCCGCCCGGAGCCCGGGCATCGCCGCCGCCAGCCCATCGCGGCCGGGCCTGCCGACGACGTCCCCTATGAACAGGAGGCGCATCAGCGGCGGAGCGTAGCTGTAGACGGCTTGGATGGAGCGGTCTTGCAGTCGCTAGCTTTCGCCCGATGAGCGAGAAGCCAGTGCGGGCGCGACGGCGCCGGGCCGCGCCCGTGCTCGAGGTGGACGGCCTCTCCAAGTCATTCGGCGAGCGCGCCGCCCTCAGCCAGGTGAGCCTCGAGGTCAATCGCGGAGAGCTGCTCGCCGTGCTCGGCCCGAACGGCGCGGGCAAGACGACGCTGCTCTCGATCCTGGCCGGGATTACCAGGCCAGACGCCGGGCGGATCGAGCGCCTGAATGGCGAGGTCGGCTGGGTGCCCCAGCAGGCCGGCCTCTACCGCAGGCTGACCGTCGAGGAGAACCTGCGCCTCTTCGCCCGGATGGAGGAGGCGGATGACGTCGAGGGGATCGTCGACCGGATGCTCGCTCAGACCGGGCTCGAGGATCGCCGCCACGACCCGGTCTCCTCGCTGTCGGGGGGCAACCAGCAGCGGATCAACATCGCGATCGGCCTGCTGGGCGATCCCTCCGTTCTGCTGCTCGACGAGCCGAGCTCGGGTCTCGACCCGAGCCAGCGGGTCCGCCTCTGGGAGTTCGTCGCGGGATTGGCCAAGGGCGGGACGACGGTGATCTATTCGACCCACCAGATCGAGGAGGCCAGCCACTACGGGGACCGGCTGGTGGTGCTGGCCGACGGCGAGACGATCTTCGACGGCACCTTCGCCCAGATGCGCCGGGCGGCGGGACCCCGGCCGAAGGGCTCGGTCGCCGATCCCGAGAACGACTTCGTCCGCTTCCTGAAGGGGAGGGGCCACTGATGCGCTGGCTGCTCGTCAAGGACCTTCAGCTGCTGCGCCGCTCCCCTCTGGTCACCGGCCTGCTGATCGTCTACCCGATCGTGCTCGCCGTCCTGATCGGGCTGGCGATCTCCCGGAGTCCGGAGAAACCGCGGGTCGGCTTCCTCAACCAGATCCCGAGCGGCGGCGGCCTCAACCTCGGCACCGGGGGTTTCAGCCAGGAGGAGGCTCGCCGCCAGCTCTGCGCCAAGATCGAGTGCGTCGACGTCTCGAGCCGCGCCGAGCTCGAGCAGAAGGTGAAGGACGGAGACGTCCTCGGCGGCCTGATCCTGCCCGCCGACTTCATCAGCAAGCTCCAGGCCGAGCTGGGCACCAGCGGAACCGAGCCGGCGACGGTCGACGTGATCGTCAACAACGACGACCCGCTCAAGGCGCAGGTGGTCGACGACCGGATCAGCTCCCTGCTCACCCAGGCGAACCTGCTGCTCTCGTCCAAGATCAGCAACGTCGCGAGCAACTACGAGAAGATCCTGGCCAACGGCGGGGAGTTCACGATTCCGTTCCTCGGCCAGACGGTTCACATCCTGGGACTGCAGCGCTCGGAGAAGGCGCTGGACGCCGTCGCGGCGAGCCTGCCCCCCGCGCAGCGCAGCCGGGTGACCCGGGTCAGCGACTTCGCGCGCCTCGCGCGCCAGAACCTCGCTCTCGCCGACAGCCTGCTCTCCTCGGTTCGCCAGCCGATCGCGGTCGACAAGCAGGTGATCGCCGGGAGCGTCCCGCCCCTGGATACCTTCGCGGTCGCCGTGGCGGCGGCGATCACCCTGCTCTTCGTCACGGTGCTGCTGGTCTCGGGATCGCTCGCCCTCGAGCGGGAGGAGAACACCTTCACCCGGCTGACCCGCGGCCTGGTCAGCCGGACGGGCCTGCTGGTCGAGAAGGCCGCACTGGGGACGGGAGCGGCATTGGTGGTCACCCTGCTCCTGCTCGCCGCAATCAGCCCATTCGAGTCGATCGCCTGGGGGCGGATCTATCTGATCGTCCCCGCCATCCTGCTGGCGGGCGCCGCGTCCTCGGGACTCGGGCTCGCGATCGGCGCCGCGGCACGCGAGGTGCGAGCCAGCGCCCTGCTCGCCTTCGCCCTGGCCCTGCCGGTCGCCTTCATCTCCCTGGTCCCCTCCGGAACGGTCAGCAAGACCCTGCTCGACGTGATCCACGTGATCGCCGGAGCCTTCCCGTTCCGCGCGGCCGTCGACGCCCTCTCCGGAGCCCTGTCCGCGTCAGGACCGGATCTCGGCATGCCCCTGCTGCACCTCGCGCTGCTGACCGTGGGCTATCTCGTGCTCGCGCGCCTCGCTTTGCGAAGGTTTGCTTAATCCCCGCCCTAGAATCAGCGATATGAGCTTTCCGGTCACGCGATTGCGCCGTCTGCGGCGAACCGAGCCGCTGAGAGACCTGGTCCGCGAGACGGACCTGACGGCCGACCACCTCGTCCAGCCGCTCTTCATCACCGCCGGCGAGGGCATCCGCGAACCCATCGAGACGATGCCAGGCATGGAGCGGCTCTCGATCTCCGAGGCCGTCGCCGAGGTCACCGAGATCGCCGCCGCGGGTGTGCGGGCGGTGCTGCTCTTCGGGATTCCCGCCAGCAAGGACGAGGTCGGCAGCGAGGCCTACGACAACGAGGGAGTCGTGCAGATGGCCGTCCGGGCGCTGAAGGAGGCGCATCCCGAGATCGTGGTGATCACCGATGTATGCCTCTGCGAGTACACCTCGCACGGCCACTGCGGGATCGTCCGAGGCGGCGAGGTGGACAACGACCTGACCATCGAGCTGCTGGCGAAGACCGCGATCTCGCACGCGGACGCCGGCGCTGACGCCGTCGCGCCCAGCGACATGATGGACGGCCGGGTGGGCGCGATCCGCGGCCAGCTCGACGAGGAGGGACACTCCTCGGTGCCGATCGTCGCCTACAGCGCCAAGTACGCGTCCGCGTTCTACGGGCCCTTCCGCGAGGCAGCGGACTCGACGCCGGAGTTCGGCGATCGCCGCGGCTACCAGATGAACCCCGCCAACGCCGACGAGGCCGTCAGGGAGGCGAAGCTCGACCTCGAGGAGGGAGCCGACGTGGTGATGGTGAAGCCCGCGCTCCCGTACCTCGACGTGATCAGGCGGGTCAAGGACGCCACCGGCGCCCCTCTCGCCGCCTACCACGTCGGCGGGGAGTACTCGATGCTGAAGGCCGCCGCCGCCAACGGCTGGCTCGACGAGCGCGCCGCCGCGATGGAGTCGCTGACCGCGATCCGCCGCGCCGGCGCGGACATGATCATCACCTACTTCGCGAAGGACGCGGCTGCTTGGCTCTCAGCGGAGGCCGCCAACCGGTGAACAAGCCGGCGGAACCAACATCACTTAAGGACGGTGTTGCCGGCAGAGCGCGACCGAAGGTTCGCTCGCGGGCGGGCGGCGCGGCGATCCCGCTCGACGAGACCGACAAGCGTTTGATGAACCTGCTCCAGTCGAGCTACCCGCTCGACCCCAGGCCGTTCGACCTGGTCGCCGCGGAGGCGGATCTCGAGCCCGACGAGGTCAAGACGCGCACCCAGCGCCTTCTCGACGAGCGGATCATCCGCGAGATCACCCCGATCTTCGATACCCGCGCCCTCGGGTACAGCTCGATGCTCGTCGCGGCGAAGGTCGACTCCGAGAACCCGCACCGGGCCGCGAAGATCATCAACGCCCACCCCGGCGTCTCCCACAACTACCTGCGGACGCACGAGTTCAACCTCTGGTTCACGATCGCGACCCCGCCGGACTCGGAGCTGGGCCTCCAGGGCACTCTGGACGTGCTCCAGCGACTGACGGGAGCCGAGTCGATTCGCCAGCTCCCGACCCTCCAGCTGTTCAAGATCAACATGAACCTGGAGATGGAGGGTGGCACCGAGGAGCTGTCGGCCGCCGTCGAGGCGGCGCCCCCCCGGGAGCTCGAGCGCCAGCCCTACGACGAGGTGGACATCGCGGTGATCAGGGCGCTGCAGGGGCCGATGGAGGTCACGGATCGCCCCTATGACGCGGCCGCCGAGGCGGTCGGGATGGACACGGAGGCGTTCCTCGACCACCTCCGCGGCATGGTCGATCGCAAGCTGCTGCGCCGCGTCGCCGCGATCCTCTTCCACCGCCGCGCGGGCTTCTCGGCCAACGGGATGGGCGTCTGGCGGGTGCCCGAGGAGAACATCCTCGAGGTGGGCGCGCGGATGGCCGCCGTCCGCGGCATCTCCCACTGCTACCAGCGCCCGACCTACGCGGACTGGCCGTACAGCGTGTTCACGATGGCCCACGGCCGCTCCAAGGAGGAGTGCGACGCGATCCTCGACGGGATCGCCGCGGAGCACGACCTTCACGGCGACGACCGCGCGGTGCTCTACTCCTCGACCGAGTTCAAGAAGATCCGCCTCCACTACTTCACCGACGACTACGCCCGCTGGGAGGCTGAGCACTCATAAGCCGGTCGGAGGAGCTGTACCGGCGAGCGCTCGAGGTGCTGCCCGGAGGGGTCAACTCGCCGGTGCGGGCGATGCGCTCGATCGGCCGCGATCCGCTCTTCATCGACCGCGGTGAGGGCCCCTACATCTGGGACGTCGACGGCAATCGCTACGTCGACTGGGTCTCCTCCTGGGGCCCGCTGATCCTGGGCCACGCCGACCCGCTCGTCGTCGAGGCGATTCGCTCGGCGGCCGGTCGCGGCACGAGCTACGGCGCTCCGACCGCGGGCGAGGTGGAGCTGGCGGCCGAGGTGGCCGATCGCTTCGCGAGCGTGGAGATGATCCGCATGACGAGCTCCGGCACCGAGGCGACGATGTCGGCGCTGCGCCTGGCGCGTGCCGCCACCGGCCGCACCACGATCCTCAAGTTCGCCGGCGCCTACCACGGTCACGTCGACGGCCTGCTGGCGGAGGGCGGCTCCGGCCTGGCGACGGCGGGCGTCCCCGCCAGCCCAGGCGTCACCGAGGCCCAGGCCTCGAACACGGTGATCGTGCCCTGGAACGACGCCGACGCCGTGGCCCAGGCGATCTCGAGGGGTCGCCCGGCCGCGGTGATCGCGGAGCCGATCCCCGCCAACATGGGCGTCGTTCCCCCGGATCCCGGGTTCCTCGAGATGCTCAGGGAGACCACCGCCGAGGTCGGCTCGCTGCTCATCCTCGACGAGGTGATCAGCGGCTTCCGAGTCGCCAGGGGAGGCGCGCAGGAGCTGCTCGGCGTCGACGCCGACCTGACCGTGATGGGCAAGGTCCTGGGGGGCGGCCTGCCGGCCGCCGCGTACGGCGGCTCGCGCGAGCTGATGGACCGGATCGCTCCCGCCGGCGACGTCTACCAGGCGGGGACCCTGTCCGGCAACCCGCTGGCGGTCGCGGCCGGACTCGCGACGCTGCGCAAGCTGGACGGCGCGGCCTACGTCGGGATCGAATCCATCACCACCCGGCTCGCGACCGGGCTGCGCCGGGCGGCCGGGGACCGGCCGGTCCAGGTGGCGAGCGTGCCCGGCCTGATCACGGTCTTCTTCAGCGCGGAGCCAGTTCGGGACTTCACCGGCGCCCAGGCGTGCGACACGAGGGCATACGGCCGTTTCTGCCGGGCGATGCTCGATCGCGGCGTCTATCCGCCCGCCTCCCAGTTCGAGGCGTGGTTCCCCTCCCTCGCCCACGACGACGAGTCGATCGAGCGCACGATCGCCGCCGCGGGCGAGGCGTTTGAGCACGCCATTTCCTGACGCCCCGGGCTAATCTCGATTCCGAATGGCCTCGACTGTCACCCCGCTTGCGACCCTGGCGACCCTCCTCCGCGACGGCGAGAACGTGATCTCGCCGTACGTCCGCGATTCGGATGACGAGCCCGCCCTCGGAGCGCTGGCTGCGGCCGGCCCGCGGGGAAGCGAGGCGCCCGTCGAGTACACGCTCCTCGTCGAGGCGATCCGGGAGGGGTACCTGCTGCATTACGAGACCCCGAGGCTGATCGACGGCGCCGACGCGGACCTGCGGCTGCTCGCCGGCGACTATCTGTACGCCCTCGGCCTGGAGAAGCTCGCCGCCCGGGGGGATCTCGATGCGGTCAGGGAGCTGGCCGACCTGATCAGCCTCTCGGCCCAGGTTCACGCCGAGAACGGAGACGGTTCCACCACTAAACGGGTTGCTCCTCGCTTCGCTCAGAGCACCCTCGCATCTTCCGCGGCGCTCTGGCTTGCCTCGACCGTCGCGGTGGGCGCCGGCACCACCGACGAGCACGAGACCGCCAAGGAAGCGCTGCGGCGCGGAGAGCCCGGCGCGGTCGAGATGCTGGTCCAAAACGCGACAGAAACGGCGCGCCGAGCGGGCATGGCCGGCGCCCTGGCTCGCGCAGCCGAGGCGATAGGCTTCGCCGCCGAGGACGTCCGGAAACGTGGCTGATCAGGGAAACGACAAGCAGGGGGCACCGAAGGGCCTACCAAGCCCCGACCCCGCGGGCTACTTCGAGGGCGAGTCCATGAACCGGCGGACCGCCTTCACCATCGGCGTCCAGGCGATCGGGGGGATAGCCGGGGCCGCGATCGTGCTGCCGGCGATCGGCTTCGCTGCCGCGCCGCTCTTCGAGCAGGAGGACGAGCCCTGGCAGGCCGTCGGCCCGACCTCGGCCTTCACCCCGGACACCTACAGGCCCGTGGTGATCACAGCGGTGGAGGACATCGGCGAGACCGGCAAGACCACCGTCTACGTGCGGCGGGGCGACCCCACCCTCACCGACCTGCCCTCGGGGTACGAGCGGGAGACCTCCGACGAGTACGTCGCGATCACCACCCGCTGCGCGCACCTCGGCTGCCCCGTGCGGTTCGTGCAGGCAGCCGGCAACTTCATCTGCCCGTGCCACGGCGGCGTCTACGGCTTCCTCGGGGAGCGGATCGGCGGTCCGCCGGTGCGGCCCCTGGATCGCTTCCAGACCCGGGTTACCAACGGGCAGGTCGAGATCGGTCCGCGCTACAGCGTCACCAACAGCTTCGACCCGGTGCGCGCCCGGGATCCGGGCGAGTTCACCGGGGGCGTCTGGAACTACCTCTACCCGCCGCGGCCATCGGTGCCGCCGCCGCCGTAGGAGCCGACCGTGCCGAAGCTTCCAAAGCCAGGACCACTGAGCCGTCCGGCGAGGCCGGGTGAGCGCACCAACGGCGCCAATGGAAACGGCGCCGGCCCCGCCGAGGTCGCCAAGGAGGCGGGCGGCGACGCACTCGGCTGGATCGACGAGCGGACCGGCGCGACCGGCTTCCTCACCGGGATGCTCTACCGCAAGGTGCCCAAGGGCACCAATTGGTTCTACACGCTCGGCTCGGCGACGCTCTTCGCCTTCACCTTCCAGGCCCTGACCGGGGTCTTCCTGGCGATGTACTACACGCCGTCGCCCACCCAGGCCTACGGCTCGATCACCCACCTGACCAACGACGTCTGGATGGGCGAGTTCGTCAGAGGCATGCACAAGTGGGGTGCCTCGGTGATGATCATCTGCATCTTCCTGCACATGGGGCGCACCTTCTTCTTCGGCGCCTACAAGTACCCGCGGGAGCTCAACTGGGTGATCGGCGTGGTGCTTCTGATCCTCACCCTGTTGATGGGCCTGACCGGATACCTGCTGCCGTTCGACCAGCGTTCCTACTGGGCGACGATCGTCGCCAACAACATCACCGGCACCGGCCCCGTCGTCGGTCCGTATCTCGCTGACTTCCTGCGCGCCGGCCCCGAGATCGGCGCCACCACCCTCTCGCGGTTCTACGCGATCCACATGCTCCTTGTGCCCGGGTTGATCATCGCCCTGATCGGGGCGCACCTGTATCTGGTCGTCAAGCTGGGCACCACGGCCCCACCCTGGCTCAAGGGCGACCGCCCGAAGTCGCTGCGCAGGGAGGAGGTCGGGTGAACAGGCGCGAGAAGGAGGCCTACCTCCGCGAGTACGAGACGCTGAAGAAGAAGGGCAAGCCCTTCTTCCCCTACGCCGTGCTGAAGGACACGACGATGATGCTGGTCGTCGCGCTCGTGATCGTCGCGCTGTCGATCGTCCTCGGCGCCGAGCAGGGCCCGAAGGTTGACCCGACCACGACCACCTACACCCCGCGGCCCGAGTGGTACTTCTTCTTCCTCTTCGAGCTCCTCCGGGTGATCAAGCCGCCGTGGGCGGTGCCGATCGCGACGATCGGGATCCCGACGATCGCGATGGTGCTTCTGCTGCTGCTGCCGTTCTACGACCGCAACGCGGAGCGAAGACCCGAGCGCAGGCCGATCGCCCTGACCGCCGGGATCCTGACGATCATCGCGATGGCCTATCTGACCTTCCTCGGCGCGACCTCCGGGCCGCCGAGCGAGATCGACCTGAAGACCACCGCCGCCCTCGAGCCGGGCAAGGAGGTCGTCGCCCAATCGGGCTGCCTCGCGTGCCACAGGCTGGGAGACAACGGCAACAACGGCCCGGGGCCCGAGTTGACGCACATCGGCGCCCGTCTGCCCAGGAACGCGATCGCGCGCTCGCTCGAGGTCGGGCCGAGCATCATGCCGTCGTACTCGGGCCTGTCGCCGCAGAAGTTCGCGGCGCTGACGGCCTACATCGCCTCGCTGAACTGAGTCTGGACTAACCTCGGGCGCAATGAGTGTCTCGTCCGGCACCGAGGCCGGCAGCAGCGTCCCGCGGCGCGACTCGGAGGAGTTCGCGACGGAGGTCCGCGGAATGTTCGACCGGATCGCCGGCGTGTATGACCTGATGAACTCGGCGATGACCGCCGGGCTCCACCACCAGTGGCGGGAGCGGGCGGTCGATCGGGCGCAGGTCGGGCCGGGCTCTGACGCGCTCGACGTCTGCTGCGGCACCGGCGACCTCGCGCTCGAGCTGAGGCGGCGGATCGGCCCGGACGGCCGAGTGGTGGGCAGCGACTTCTCCGAGCCGATGCTGGAGCTGGCGCGGCGCAAGAGCGGCGACGAGGGCCTGCCGGTGGAGTTCGGCTGGGCGGATGCGCTCGACCTGCCCTACGGGGACGCGAGCTTCGACGCCGTCACGATCGGCTTCGGTGCTCGCAACCTGGCCGACCTCGACAAGGGGCTCGCCGAGATGGGGCGGGTGCTGCGGCCCGGTGGCCGTCTGGTGGTCCTGGAGATCACGCGGCCGCAGCGCGAGCCGCTGGCGAGCTTCTACTCCCTCTGGTTCGACCGCGTGGTGCCCGTGATCGGCACGTTCGCCGGCGACTCCGACGCCTACAACTATCTGCCGAACTCGGTCCGCACCTTCCCGGCGCCGGAGAAGCTGGCGGCGATGATGGACGCCGCCGGCTTCACCGAGATCCGCTGGCTGCTGCTCGCCGGGGGGATCATCGCCATCCACAGCGCCACCAAGGCCGCATGACGCGGTCGTCCATTCCACCGCCGGTGACCGCGGTGATGGACGCCGCGAGCGCCTGGCTCCCGGAGCGCATGGCCGAGGTCGAGGACCGGCTGGCACGTCTCTCCGCGGGATACGGGCAACGGCTGGGCGAGGAAGCCGAGGCCACCCTGACGGCGGGCGGCAAGCGCCTGCGGCCGCTGCTGGTCCTGATGGCCGCCGGCGAGGGGGCTGGGGACCGCGCGGTTCGGACCGCCTCCGCCGTGGAGCTCGTCCACATGGCGACACTGGTCCACGACGACGTTCTCGACGGCGCACCCGTCCGCCGGGGTCGCCCGACGGTGGTGGCTCGCTCCGGCAGGGACCGGGCGGTGGGGGTGGGGGACCTGCTCTTCTCGCGTGCCTTCGCCGAGCTCGCCGTGGACGGCGGCGAGGCCGAGGTCGCCGAGCTCAGCTCGGCCTCGGTCGCGCTGGCCCTCGGGGAGTTGGCCCAGCGCCACGACGCCTTCGACACCTCCCTCACCGAGGAGCGCTATCTGGAGCGCTGCTCCCTGAAGACGGCCCGGCTCTTCGAGTCAGCCTGCCGGGTCGGGCGCCTGGCCTCGGGCGCTCCCGGCACCGAGGAGCTCGCCTCGTTCGGAAGGGAGATCGGCCTCGCCTTCCAGCTGCTCGACGACGTCCTCGACGTCACCGGGCCGCCGGAGAGGACCGGGAAGGCTCGCGGGACGGACCTCCTGGACGGCACCGTGACGTTGCCGCTGATCCTGGCTCGCCGGCTCGACCCGGCGCTGGAGTCGGCCGAGCTGCGGGGTCTCGACCAGAGCGGCGCCGAGCGGATGTGCGACCGGATCGCGGCGACCGGAGCCCTGGATGAGGTGCGCGGTCGCGCCAAGCGGGGGATCGAGCGCGCCAAGCGGGTTCTCGAATCCGACGCCTTCTCGGACGAGGAGCGTGAGCTGCTCGCGCTGATCGCCGAAGGGGTGGTCGAGCGGTACTCATAGAAACGACGGCCCCGGAGGGCCGCCGTTCGTGGTGCAGGGAGATGAATCGGGTTGGAGTGGTACGTGACTCGCGCTAGAAGTCTTCCGGGAGGATGCTGTCGCTCGCCAGCGCCATGGCGAGGCGATCGGCCTCTTCCTCCATGTTCGCCCGGGTGAGGGAGCGAAGGTCCTCGATCAGCTCCTGACCGCCACGATCCAGCTCCTCGTCGTAGGTGTCGACCTCGGACTGGGAGTAGCTGTCGCGACCCCACCACTCGCACTCGGGGCAGCGGAGCTCGACGTGCCAGTACCCGTCACCCTGCTCGTGCCAGTTGACCGGCTGCACCAGGGTGGACGAGCAGGTCGGGCAGGCGTGCATGCCCTCGGCGGACTTCGTGCCTGTGTGCGTCAGGGGCTGGGTGTTTGACCGCTTCGGAACTCCCATCGTGGTGGACATATCGGGCTCGAAGCGGCCGATCTTTAGGCAAATAGTGAGGTTCTTACGAATCTGCGGATAACCCCCGGAATAGACTCAATTTCGATGGTTCTGAGCGACCGCACGATCAAGGAGGAAATCGCAGCCGGCAGGCTGGTTTTCGACCCCTACGACGAGGACCTCGTGCAGCCCTCCAGCGTCGACATGCGCGTCGACCGCAGCTTTCGCGTCTTCAACAACTCGCGCTACCCGTACATCGACGTGCGTGAGCCGATGGAGAACCTGACGGAGCTGGTCACGGTCGAGGACGGGGAGCCCTTCGTCCTCCATCCGGGCGAGTTCGTGCTGGGTCAGACCCTCGAAAGGGTCGCCCTGCCCGACGATCTGGTGGCGCGCCTGGAGGGAAAGAGCTCCCTTGGCCGGCTCGGTCTGGTGATCCACTCCACCGCGGGCTTCGTCGATCCCGGGTTCGAGGGGAACCTCACGCTCGAGCTCTCCAATCTCGCCAACCTGCCGATCACGATCTACCACGGAATGCCGATCGGGCAGATCTCCTTCATGCGCATGGACGGGCCGGTCGATCACGCCTACGGCGCGAAGGAGGCCGGCAGCAAGTACCAGGGGCAGGCGGAGCCGACGGCGAGCCGGTTCTACCTCAACTTCGATCGGCGGTAAGCGCTGCATGAAGAGTGCGGGGCGGAGACCCCACCTGCCGCTAACATCCGCTCGATGCCCAACGTGGGACCCCTGGAGATAGCCGTCGTTCTCATCATCGTCCTGATCATCTTCGGGCCGAAGCGCCTCCCGGAGCTCGGCCAGTCGATGGGGCGTGGTATCCGCGAGTTCAAGAGCTCTCTCTCCGGAGACAACGATGACAAGGAATCCCCGGAGGAGAAGCGTCGCGAGTTGGAGGCGAGCCAGGCCGCGCCCAGCGCCGCCGAGAGCACGCCCGCGCCCAGCGCCGCCGAGAGCGAGACCGCGGAGCCCGTCGAGGGCGAGGTCGTCTCCGAGAACAAGGCCTAGTCAATGGCCCGGCTAGGGCCGGTCGATTTCGAGGACCGGCTCACGCTCGTCGAGCACCTCGACGAGCTTCGTACGCGCATCGTCATCTCGATCGTCGCGTACAGCGCGGCCTTCGCACTCTGCTTCTGGCAGAACGGCCGGTTGCTCGACATCGCGAACGCGCCGCTCCCCGGCGACAAGACGCCGATCACCTTCGGCGTTGCCGAGCCGTTCACCACGACCGTCACGATCACCGCCTACGCCGCCCTCGTCATCTCCCTGCCGGTGATCCTCTACCAAGCCTACGCGTTCATCCTGCCGGCCCTGACCACCAGGGAGAAACGCGTCGTCGTTCCCTTCCTGATGGGTGTGCCGCTGCTGTTCGTCGCGGGGGTCGTCTTCGGCTACTTCGTCGTGCTGCCCGCCGCGACCAAGTTCCTCCTGAACTTCAACGACAACCAGTTCAACATCCAGATCAGGGCGCGCGACTACTACAGCTTCTTCACGCTCACCCTCGGGGTGATGGGGCTGATCTTCCAGTTGCCGATCGGGATCCTCGCGGTCACCCGCCTGGGGATCATCACTCCTGAGCAGCTCTCGCAGAACCGCCGCTACGCGTACGTCATCCTCGTCATCATCGCCGCGCTGCTGCCGGGCACGGACCCGGTCACCATGCTGATCGAAGCGGTTCCGCTGATCCTGCTGTACGAGGGCAGCGTGATCCTGGCAAGGATGTTCGGCCGGCCTCCCGAGAGCGCCTCTGACCGCGATATCACCGTCTCCGAGCCGCCGCCCAGCGGGGCGGCGTAGGCCCGGACCCGGCTTCATCTAGGCTGACGCCGTGCTTTTTGACCTGCAGACTCCCCGTCGCCGCCGCGTGGTCCGGGTGGTGTTCGGAGGCCTGGCGCTGATCTTCGCGATCAGCTTCGTGTTCCTGGGCGTCGGCACCGGCGGCGGCGGCTTCAGCTTCAGCGACCTGTTCGGCGGCGGTGGCGGCAGCAGCAGCTCCACTGCCTTCGACAGCGACATCGAGGCGGCCCAGAAGCAGCTTCAGGTGAATCCCAGCGACACGACGGCACTGGCCAACCTGGTGCGCCTGCAGTACTCCGCCGCCAATGCCAACACCGACAGTAACGGCGCCCCCACCAGCGACGGCGAGCAGCATCTTCGTCAGGCCGCCGACGCCTGGAACAAGTACGTGAAAGCGAGCAAGGGGAACCTCTCCCCGGCGGCGGCGGTCTACGCGCTCAACACCTTCGACCTGCTGGCCCGGCTGGACTTCTCCGCTGCACGAGGCGACACCACCTCCACCGAAGCCCTCACCGACATCAACTCGGCGGTGAGCAGTTGGAAATCCGCCGCGCAGGCCCAGCAGGTCCTGATCGACAGGCAGCCCAACAAGGCCACCTCCAACTCCTACGCGACGCTCGCGCAGTACCTCTACCTCGCCGGGGAAACTCAGGCCGCCAACCAGGCCGCCGCGAAAGCGAAGCAGGCCAAGGGTGCCAACCCCTCCACGATCGACAGCCAGCTCAAGCAGATCCAGCAGCTCGGCCAGCAGCTCCAGACGGCGATCAAGCAGCTCACGAAGCAGCAGCAGCAGACTCAGGGCGCGACCGGCGGTGGCGCGACCGGCGGTGGCGCGACCGGCGGCGCCGGCAACCCGCTCAACGGCCTCGGCACCGGCGGCCTGAGCGGCGGCACCGGCGGGCTCTAGCTCCGCGTCACCCTTCCTATAATTCCGCCCCCAACCAGGGCCGTTAGCTCAGCTGGTAGAGCAGGAGACTCTTAATCTCAAGGTCGCAGGTTCGATCCCTGCACGGCCCATCATCATCACCATCGAGTCGCGACCCCTCTAGCCGATGTGGGGCTTGAGGGTCGCGTAGATCGCCATCGCGTGACCTTGGCCGAGGTCGAAGTGTGGCTAGCGGGCGATCGCGCGGATGATCAGCAGCAGGAGGATCGAGCCGCCGATCGCGATCAGCCAGGTCCCGAGGTTGAAGAAGTCGTGGATGTGGCCGACGTGGAGCGCGCTGGCGATGAAGCCGCCGATCAGCGCGCCGAGGATGCCGATCGCCGTGGTGCCGATGCAGCCGCCCGGCTCCGTGCGGCCGGGGATCAGGGCGCGCGCGATCGTTCCGGCGAAGAGACCCAGGATGATCCAGGCGATGATTCCCATCGGGCCGGGACCCTACCGGCCGGGGGATGCGCTCGTTAGCGCTGGCGGGGCGCGGCGTGGTAGCTCAGGTACCAGAGCACGTGGCGGGCGGCGCTGACGCCGACGTTGACCGGTGAGAGCAACCTGCGCATAGGGAAATCCTATTGGGCGTGGCGGATCGCGACCTCACCAGAAATCGGGTTTTTTGGCTGCGCAGAGCCGAATCCTTGCCCTATTTGCGGGCTGTCGGACGGGCGCGGCTAGCATGCCGAACCCATGAAGAGGCCGAGACGAAAGAGGCGCCGCCTCACCGAGCGCAGGGCGGACCGGGTGACGGTCGGCCTCGCCGTGTTCGCGGCCGGTTCCCTCGGAACGCTGGTGAGCGGCGAGCTGCTGCGGATGGCACGGCGACGGCGGGAGAGCTCGGAGACCGAGACGCCGGCGACCCTCGCCGATGCCGCCGGCTACGCGACTCGGGACACCCTCGCGGTCGCCCGCCGCGGGATCATCGCGACGCCCCACCACGAGACCGTGCTCTTCAATCTCCTACAGGGGTTCCTGGGCGCCTTCGCGTTCGCGCGGCTCGCGACCTGGGGCATCCGCCAGTCGTGGTGGCCCGCCGGGAACATCCACGTCAGCGGGCGGCACATCCATCACTTCATCCCCGGGATCGTCCTGGCCTTCGGGTCAGGCGTCGGGGCAATCACCACCAGCAACGAGCGCGTGGAGTCGGCGCTCGCGATCCCGTTCGGCGCTGGAATGGGCCTGACGATGGACGAGGCGGCGCTGCTGCTCGATCTGCGCGACGTCTACTGGACGCGCCAGGGACTGCTCAGCGTGCAGGTCAGCCTCGGCGTGACCGCCACCCTGGCGGCGACGATCCTCGGGCTGCGGATGCTGCGCCGCGGCGAGGAGAGGGGAGTCCGAGGAGGGCGTGATCCCGAACACAGAGGAGCACGGCATGCGCGCGACGGGAGCGCTGGCCTAGGCGGCGGCGCGGAGGCGATGTTCTGCCTCCTGGCCCATCCAGATCACCTGGTCGCGGCCCGGACCGACCCCGACGAGCCGGACGGGGATCCCCATGTGGTCCGCGATCGCGGCCAGGTAGTTCCTGGCCTCGGCGGGCAGGTCCTCCTCGCGGCGGCACTCGCCGATGTCGCCCTCGAAGCCGGGCAGCTCCTCGTACTCGGGCTCGGCCGTGTGGATGATCGACTGGTGGTACGGGAACTCGTCGAAGACGGCGCCCTCGGGATGCCGGTAGCGGACGCAGACGCGCAGCGGATCGATGCCCGAGAGCACGTCGAGCTTGGTGACTGCGAGGGCGGTCATCGTGTTCAGCCTGACGGCGTATCTGAGCGCGACCAGGTCGAGCCAGCCGCAGCGGCGGGGCCTGCCCGTCGTCGTCCCCATCTCGCCGCCACGCTCGCGGAGAGTCTCTCCCAGGCCGTCCTCGAGCTCGCTGGGAAACGGGCCGGCGCCCACGCGCGTCGCGTAGGCCTTGGCGATCCCCCAGACCTCATCGATGTCGCGCGGGCCGACTCCGGCTCCGATGCACGCCGCGCCCGCCACCGGGTTCGATGAGGTGACGAAGGGATAGGTCCCGTGGTCGAGGTCGAGCATCGTGCCCTGAGCGCCCTCGAAGAGCACGGTGCGGTCCGCGTCGAGGGCGTCCCAGCAGAGCTTCGCGGTGTCGGTGATGTGCGGCGCAAGCCGGTGGCCGTAGGTGGCGTAGGTCTCGACCATCGTGTGGAGGTCGAGCTCCGGATCCTTCGCGAAGGGCCGCAGCATCTGCTGCTTGGGCTCCATCGCGGTCATGATCTTCTTGCGGAGGATCTTCGGGTCGAGCAGGTCCTGGACGCGGATCCCGAGGCGGGCGGCCTTGTCCGAGTAGGCGGGGCCGATTCCGCGCCGGGTCGTGCCGATCTCGAGCTTGCCCAGCTTCAGCTCGCCGGCGGTGTCGAGCTTCACGTGGTAGGGCATGATCACGTGCGCGTTCGCCGAGATCCGCAGACCGCTGACGTCGATCCTGCGGTGCCGCAGCTCCTCGAGCTCGTGGGTGAGCACCGCGGGGTCGATCACCACGCCGTTCCCGATCGCGCAGGTCTTGCCCGGGTAGAGGATCCCCGACGGGATCAGGTGGAACTTGAAGGTCTCACCGTCGCGGATGATCGTGTGGCCGGCGTTGTTGCCGCCCTGAAAGCGGATCACGAGGTCCGCCTGCTCCGCGAGCAGGTCGGTGACCTTCCCTTTGCCTTCGTCGCCCCACTGGGCGCCGACTATGACGATTCCGGGCACGGCGGCAGATTATGAGGGTCGCGGGACGCCGGCGCCTCAAATTGCCTGGAATTGGTCCTAGTGGTCGAGCGGGCCGAGCCCGCCGCCCACCGCACCCCCGCCGCCGACGGATCCCTCGCCGAGGGAGCCGGCCGTATCGGCCGAGACGTGCATGCGGCGGTCCTCGCCGAAGAGCAGGACCGGATCCCCGCAGATGTCGACCAATCTGGAGACTATGCGGGTGCCGAGTTGCTTCTCGAGCTCGTCGTCCTCGTAGTTGCTGGTGACGATCAGCGAGCGCTGTCGCTCGTAGCGCTCGTTGATCAGTGCGTAGAGCTGCTCGAGCACCCATTCCGTCTGCTTCTCGGCACCGAGATCGTCGAGATGCAGCAGATCGACGGTGGCGAGGCGCTCGAAGAACTGTGAGTAGGACTGCTCTCCGATCTCTGCGTCGTAGGTCTGGCGGATGCGGCTGAGGAGCTTGGGCAGCGAGTAGATCGCGACGGATCGCCCGGACTCCAGTGCCATCCGCGAGATCAGCATGGCGAGCGTGGTCTTGCCGGTTCCCGAATTGCCGAAGAACCACATCCCTCGGCCGCCGTTCAGGTTCTCGTCGAGTCCCTCGCAGTAATCCCGGACCCGCTTGACGACGAAGTCGTCGATCTGGGTCACCGGCGGGCGGTCGAACGACACCCCCCGGTATTTCGCGGGAATCACCGAGTCGATGCCGCGCAGCCGCGCCCTCGCGACCATCCGCGAGCGGCACTCGCAGGGCCTCGCGACGTCCTCCGGGCCGAGGATCCAGCCGGAGCCGTCGCAGACACCGAGCCGGCAGGGCTGGCGCTCGCCCGAGGGCGAGTGGATCGCCATCTCAGGCCTCCTCCGCGCCGGCGAAGCCGTTGCCGCCGACGTCCTCGATCGGCGGCCCCTCGCCGGCGGGCTGCTCGACGGGCTGCTCACCGCGCGCCCGGTCGGCGAACTTCGGATAGTGCTCCAGGAAGACGAGGCGGACCGTCCCGACGGGCCCGTTCCGGTGCTTGGCGAGGATCAGCTCGGCGCCGCCGGGGTCCTCGGAGTCGGTGTTGTAGTAGTCGTCGCGATAGAGGAAGCCGACGACGTCGGCGTCCTGCTCGATCGCGCCGGACTCGCGCAGGTCGGAGAGGATCGGCCTCTTGTCGGGGCGCTGCTCGGGGGCGCGCGAGAGCTGCGAGATGCCGATCACGGGCACGGCCAGCTCGCGGGCGAGGATCTTGAGGCCCCGGCTGAACTGGGAGACCTGCTCGACGCGGTTCGCCCGGGCGTCGTCGCTGCGCATCAGCTGCATGTAGTCGACGATCACCATGCCGAGGCCCTCGTGGCCGCGGCCCTTCTCCTGCGCGTGCAGACGCCGGGCCTTGGCGCGGAGCTCGAGCAGCCCGAGATCGGAGGAGTCGTCGATCCACAGCGGCGCGGACTCGAGCTGGTTGCAGGCCTTGACGACCTTCGGCCAGTCCTTGCCCGAGACCTTGCCCTTGCGCAGGCGGTCGCTCGAGATCCGCGACTGCGAGCCGATGAAGCGGTGGGCGAGCTCCATCTCCGACATCTCCAGGGAGAAGAGGGCAACCGGCTTCTGGTGCTTCAGCGCGACGTTCTGGGCGAAGTCGCAGACCAGCGTGCTGTTGTGGACGATCACATCGTCCGCGACGAAGTTGTGGTGGTCCGGGACCGTGAGGTCATACGTCTCCTCCTCGCCGATCTCCTCGATCGACGCCACCTCGTCCCACCAGATGTCGGAGTCACCTAGCTCCTCAAGCTCAGGCGCGTCGAGTAAATCCGCCATCTGGATCAAGCGAAGCCGCGAGAGCCCCCGCTTGCCCACGTGCCAGTTGTGATTCCGCGGATAGCCGGCCGCCTCACTGACGTCGGCCCAGCTGCGCTCGCCCTTGGCCGCGAGGACCCTGTCCCAGACCTCGACTGGGGCGGTGTCGACATTTGTCATGGAGGTAGCGGTGACCAGCTTGTCGAGAACAGAACCAAGAGCTTTCTGCTTGCCGACGATGCGAATGCTCATGGCGAAGCGGGCGAGTGAGCGTTGATCCGTGATGCGTATTTCGCGCGCGACTTTGTCCGTCCCCTCATACACCTCACGCTTCAGCGTTCTTATGCAGGAAACGATTCCGAGCCGCAGGAGAAGGTGCTGGACGTCGCGCGCGAGCCGCTCGCTGATCGTCGTGTAGCCGATGTGAGACAGCCGTTCTGTGCAATGCACGTAGCCATCACATCCGAACAGGACCGCGAGGAAGCGCGCGATCTGATGGTCCGGCAGCTCGAAGATCGCGTCTGGAACGAACTTGTCCTCTGAACCCTTTCCCCATTGGCCGTGTCGCCGGCAGATCTCCGTGACCGGATTCGGCCCGTGCCCTCCGGTCGGAGTGGGCGGGCCGCTCAGGCACGCGTACGTACCGCGAGTCCCCACATTGAATGAAGCGCCACACTCTTCGGTCGCTTGTCTGACCTCCTGGACTAGCTCTGTGTCCTCGCTTCCGAACGTGAATTTGGGGGTGAGCTCGCGGAGCGTGCCGTCGGCGATCAACGCCGCCAGCAACACAATCTCGTGGTCTGGCATCTGGGCAGACGGGTTCCGCCGAGGTAGCCAGCGTGGCACCCCGATCCGCGAGCCCACGGAAAGATCCTCCAGAGCTCGCCAGCCTCCAAGGGTGAGGAACGGATGGTTCTCTGTGGCCTCGACTATGCGTCCGAGGCGAGTTGTGAGACGAAAGAGCTTCTGCGTCCCGCTTCGGATTGCGTGTGAGATCTTGGCTGGGCGGATCTTGAGATCGGGCCCAACAGAGGCGATCCAAATCTCCTCCCCTGTCTCGTGTGCCGCCACGACCTCATCGAGACGCCGACGAGCACCTGAGCTGGCGTCGTAGACGAGAGTCCCTCCTCCACAGCATTTTCCCATCGCCGGCCTCGCCGCGATCACGATCAGGTTCCCGGGCTGGAAGCCGCCGGTCTTGTCGTCGAGGTCGCGGAAGCCGGAGGGCGTGCCCGTGATGTCCGAGGTGCCGCTGGCGAGCGCCTCGAGCTTGTCGATCTCGTCGTGGAGGATCTCGCCGATCTCGCGGAAGTCGACGGCCCGCTCCTCGTGCGCGACCTGGAAGAGCAGCCGCTCGGCCTGCTCGACCATCTCCGAGGGCTCGCCATCGCGCTCGGCGACCGACTGCTGGATCGTCTTCGCCGCCATGTCGAGGCGCCGCATCAGCGAGTTCTGCTTGACGATCTGCGCGTAGTGCTTGGCGCTGCCCGGGGCGGGGACCTTGGCGGCCAGGCTGGCGACCACGTCCCGGCCGCCGATCGCGTCCAGCTGGCCGTGCTTGGCGAGAGCCTCCGAGACCGTCAGGACGTCGACGGGGTCGGCGTTCTCGTTGAGGCCGATGATCGCCTCGTAGATCGTCCGATGGCGGTCGCGGTAGAAGTCCTCGGCGTGGAGGCGGACGTCGAGCAGGACGGGCTCGATCGTCGACTCGGAGACCATCATCGCCCCGAGGACCGACTCCTCGGCCTCGAGGTTCTGGGGCGGGACGATGGTTTTTCCGTTGGTCGCCAACTGCTCCTCGGATTGCGCAGGGGATTGCCCGGCCGTCGGCCGAGTCTCCACTCAAGTCTGGATACGCGCCCGGCGGATTCCCAGGTGCCCCGTTGTGGAACTAAATCCGCACGAGCCTGGCTAGAAAATCACAGGCGGCCCGCCCCCGCAGGCGAGTTCAGGCTATTTGCGCCGCTATTCCTTCGCCTCGGCGACGATCGTCTTGACCGACGCCGTGACGCCGCCGCCGACCTCGATCTCGACCATGAAGGTCCCGGTCTCGCGGATCGGCTCCTCCAGGCGGATCTTCTTGCGGTCCACCTTGATGCCGCGCGCGGCCTGGATCGCCTCGGCGATCTCGGCGGAGGTGACGGAGCCGAAGAGCTTGCCGTCCTCACCGGCGCGGTGATTGATCGTCAGCACGGTCTTGCCGAGCAGGGCGGACGTTTCCCCGGCGCGCTCGGCCGCCTGCTTCTCGGCCTCCTCGGCCCGCTCGCGCTTGCGCTGGGCCTCCTCCAGAGCGCCCTTGGTGGCGGGCTGCGCCAGCTTGCGCGGCACGAGGTAGTTGCGGAGGTACCCGGGGGAGACGTCTATCGCGGTGCCGGCCTCGCCGAGCCCGTCGACGTCCTTGAGCAGAACTGCCTGTGCCACCGGCTCAGCGCTCGCCGACGTAGGGCAGCAGCGCGAGCTCGCGGGCGCGCTTCACGGCCAGCGCGAGCTGCTGCTGATGCTTCCGGGAGAGGCCGGTGACGCGGCGTGAGCGGGTCTTGCCGCGGTCGGAGATGAAGCGGCGCAGCAGTCCGAGGTCCTTGTAGTCGATCGTCTCGACGTTGATCCGCGTGTACTTGCGCGGGCGTCCGCGATCGGTGAGCCCGCGGCGCCTGCGGCCGCCGGTGGGGGTCTGCTGTCGTTGCTGTCGCGCCATGAACGGGCGCGAATGGTAGCGACCGCGCCCCGATCGACACCGGGTCGCGAGGCGTGCGCCAACAGGATCCCTAGTCAGCGCCGTGTAGATCGCGCACGAGCCGGAGCGCCGGCCCAAACTCGGTGGTGGCGGGGCCCTCCTCGACGAATCCCGCACGCTCGTAGAAGGCGAGGGTTCGCTGGTGGGCGATGACGATCAGGCGTGAATGCCCTGCCCGAGCCGCGTGGCGTGCCGCGTCGTGAACGAGTGCACTACCGATGCCATGTCGCATCGCGTGCGGTTCGACGAAGAGGTCATCGAGTTCGGCGTCGTTTCCCGTCGGTCGCCAGGTGGCGAATCCGAGGACGTCGCCCGCGGGATCGACCGCGACGCGGACTCGGCCGGAGGAGAGTGCCCCCCGGTCGACGCCGAAAATGCCGGGGTTGGCGTCGAGGTTGGGCCTGTCCTCGGGCCAGATGTATGACGCACGACGGTGAATCTCACGGAGCAGATCGAGTTCGCCGGGGCGCGCGCTGCGGATGCGGTGATGGGCCAGTGGCGCGGGCTAGAACGGAATGTCGTCGTCCGAGCCGCCGCCCGAGCTGACCGTTGCGCCCTCGAAGTCCGAGGTGTCGGCCGGGACGTCGGAGCTCGGCTGGAAGGTGCCGTTCGCCGCCACCGCCACCGCCCGCGTTGTCCGAGCGCGAGCCCAGGAACTGGACGCTGTTGGCGATGATCTCGATCGCCTGGCGCTTGGAGCCGTCCTGCGCCTCCCACTCGCGCCAGTCGAGCCGTCCCTCGACGGCGACCGGGCGTCCCTTGGAGAGGTAGTTGGCGCAGTTCTCACCCTGCGCTCCCCAGACGGTGACGTCGAAGTAATTGGGCTTGTCGACCCACTCGCCGCTCTGCCCGTCCTTGCGGCGGCTGTTGACGGCGACTCGAAGCTTGCAGACCGATGTCCCGTTGGGGGTCGAGCGCAGCTCGGGGTCCTTGGTCAGGTTCCCGGTGATGGCGACCACGTTGATGTTGCTCGCTGCCAAGTTGATCAGCTCCTCTTCCTTCGATTCCGAACTTCGATCTTAAGTCGCGACGCGGCGGCTTCTCGCCCCCGCCGGCGGATAAAGGCGGAACTACCGGATTCTCATCCGATTCCCAGCCTGCTCTCAGCTTGCCGCGGCAGGGTCCCATCGATCGGGAGATGAAGATCCAACCGGGAAATGTCTAGGCGGGTCGGCGATCGCCGCTTCGCGGTGCCCGTGCTGGGCCTGATCTGCGCGGCCGCGGTCGCCACGGCCATCGCGGTGATCGGGCCGGCGTCGGCGAAGGAGGCGCCCGAGACCACCGTCGCGGCCCAGCGGGGCGTCGTCCAGAAGACCGTGTCCGGCAGCGGCTCCCTACAGCCGGCGCGCGAGGACACCGTCGGGTTCAGCAACCCCGGGACGGTGTCGCACCTCTACGTCAAGGAGGGCGATCACGTTCACAAGGGCGAGCTCCTGGCGACGCTCGACTCCGCCGCCGCCCGGCGCGGGCTGAAGCAGGCCGAGGCCCAGCTCTCCTCGGCCGAGGCCGAGCTGGCGAGCGCCAGGGCGGGCTCGTCGAGCAGCCCTAACTCGTCGTCCCCCTCCGACCAGTCTTCCTCGAGCGACCAGAGCGCCGCAAGTCACGCGGCGAGCGTCAGCTCGGCCAAGGCGAGCCTGCTCAACGCCAAGATCTCCCTCGGCAACGCACAGCGGGCCCTGCGCGCAACCGAGCTCAGGGCCTCCATGGACGGGATCGTCGCCTCGATCGGCGACAGCGGCTCTCCGGACTTCATCACCCTCGCGCAGCTCGATCGGATGAAGATGCAGGTCTCGCTGAGCGAGTCGGACGTCACCGACGTCAAGGTGGGCCAGCCCGCCAGCGTCAGCGTCAACGCCGTGCCCGACGAGAAGCTCGCCGGGCGCGTCACGCACATCGGCCTTCTCTCCAGCACCTCGAACGGCGTGGTCAGCTACCCGGTGACGATCGTCGTGAAGCAGACGGCGCCCGGCATCCGGCCAGGCATGACCGCGACCGCTGAGGTCGTCATCGCTCAGGTCCAGGGAGTGGTCACCGTCCCCAGCCGCGCGGTCAGCGGTACCTCGGTCACCGTCAAGCAGGGCGGGAAGGACGTCCGGAGGCAGGTCACCACGGGCCTGGTCGGAGACAGCACCACGGAGATCGTCAGCGGGCTGCGGGCGGGCGAGCGGGTAGTCCTCCCGAGCGCGTCCGGCCTGGGAGCCGCCGCGGCACAGGCGCTCGGCGGAAACGGAGGGGCGATCTCGCGAGGCCTCGGGGGCGGCGGCGCGGCCGCCGGCGGCGGCCCCGGCGGCGGTGTCTTCATCTCGCCACCCGGTGCCGGCCCGTGAGCGCGCCACGGCGCGCGGCCACGGTGCACGGGCCGGTGATCCGCCTCCGGGACGTCGTCCGCACCTACCGCCTCCCCGGCTCCGAGGTGCGCGCCCTTCGCGGGGTCTCATTGAGCATCGAGAGGGGCGAGCTGATCGCGATCATGGGCCCCTCCGGCAGCGGCAAGTCCACGCTGATGAGCATCCTCGGCTGTCTCGATGCGCCCACCTCGGGCCGGTACCTGCTCGATGGGATCGACGTCGGGCAGATCGACGACGAGGGGCTCTCCGGCCTCCGCAACCGGAAGATCGGGTTCGTCTTCCAGAGCTTCAACCTGGTGCCGCGCACCAGCGCGATCGCGAACGTCGAGCTGCCACTCGGATACGCGGGCGTCGGGCGCACCCAGCGCCACCGGCGCGCCGAGGCGGCCCTGGCCGCAGTGGGGATGCTCGGGCACCGCGCGCATCTTCCCTCCGAGCTCTCGGGCGGCCAGCAGCAGCGCGTCGCGATCGCGCGCGCGATCGTCACCAACCCCGCCCTGATCCTCGCCGACGAGCCAACTGGAAACCTCGACTCCCGCTCCAGCGATGAGGTCCTGCGGATCTTTGAGGCGCTCAACGATCGGGGCAAGACGATCGTCCTGATCACGCACGAGCCGGAGGTAGCCGCCCGGGTCGACCGGGTGGTCCACCTGGCCGACGGCGAGGTCGCCGAGTCCGCGGGCGCGAGGGTCGCGGCCTGATGTTCGGCGAGACGCTGCGATCCGCCGTTGCGAGCCTCGGCGCGAACAAGCTCCGCTCGGCCCTGACGGTGCTCGGCATGACGATCGGAGTGGCCTCCGTGATCGTGCTGGTGGCCGTGGGGAACGGATCCTCGGCGGCCGTGCAGTCGAGCATCGAGCGGCTGGGGACCAACGTCCTGCTGGTGATGAGCACGACCGGTCCTGTCGGCCCCGGCGCGGCAGAGGCCGACAGTGGCTCGGCCGCCAAGCCACTCACCACCGACGATGCCGATGCGATCCAGGATCCCGCCCAGGCACCCGACGTCGCCAACGCCTCGCCGGTCGTCAACGTCGCCGGCGCGACCCTGGTCAACGGCGGCACCAGCTACGAGCCATCGCAGGTGGTCGGGACGACCCCCTCCTATGCAACCGCCCACGACTACGAGGCGGCAGCCGGCAGCATGATCACTCAGAAGGACCTCTCAAGCCGCAACCGGGTGGCGGTGGTCGGCCCAACCGTGGTGTCGAACCTGTTCGGCGGCCAGGACCCGGTCGGTCAGACGATCCAGATCAACGGCTCCAACTTCCAGATCGCGGGCGTGACGAAGTCGAAGGGGTCGAACGGATTCCAGGACCAGGACGACGTCGTGATCGTCCCGCTGACGGCAGCGCAGGACACGCTGACCGGCTATGGAGACATCAGCTCGATCACGGTCCAGGCCCGCTCGCGCGACCAGCTGGACGCCGCCCAGGCCGAGGTCACCTCGATCCTCTACGAGCGCCACGACGTCACCGACCCGACCAACCCGGGCTTCCAGGTGATCAACCAGGGATCGATCCTGGCGGCCTCGAGCTCGACCAGCGACGTGTTCACCACCCTGCTCGGCGCCGTGGCGGCCATCTCCCTGCTGGTCGGCGGCATCGGGGTGATGAACATCATGCTCGTCAGCGTCACCGAGCGGACCCGCGAGATCGGCATCCGCAAGGCCGTCGGCGCACGCCGCGGCCACATACTCGCCCAGTTCCTGACGGAGGCGGTCGTCGTCTCGGTGCTCGGCGGCCTCGCCGGTGTGGCCGCCGGAATCGTCGCCAGCCGCTTCCGGATCGCCGGGGTCCAGCCTGTGATCGCGACCTACTCCGTCTTCCTCGCCTTTGGGGCCGCGGCCGCCGCGGGCCTCTTCTTCGGAACATATCCCGCCAGCCGGGCCGCCCGGCTCCGACCAATGGAGGCATTGCGCTTTGAGTGAGACCGAACACGCCGTCGACGAGCCCCTGATCGAGGGGGGCGAGTGGCCCGACGCTGCTGCCGAAGTGCCGGTCGGGAAGAGAGCGCGCCGCCTCACGCCCCTGACCGGAGGGCTGCTCGCCCTGGCGATCGCGGCCGCCGGGTTCGTGGGCGGGGTCCTGGTCGAGAAGGGCCAGACGGGTCCGTCGACCGGCGCCGGCGCCCTGCCGGCCGGGCTCGCGTCATCGGGTGGTGGGCCCGCCGGCCTGGCGGGGGCCCAGGCAGGCGGCGGGATGACCTTCGGGACCGTCGCCAACGTCAGCGGCCGGACGCTCTACGTCACCGACGCCCAGGGGAACACGGTCAAGGTCCTGACGACCAAGGGCTCCACCGTGACCCGCTCGTCCGATTCGAAGGTCGGCGACATCCACCCCGGCGACACCGTGGTCGTCCAGGGGCAGCAGCGAAAGAGCGGGACCGTCAAGGCCCAGTCGATCCGCGCCTCGCAGGCGGGGAGCGGAGGCGGCGCCCTCCTCGGCGGCGGCGCTCTGCAGACATCCGGGGCCGGCGGGGCCGGTGCCTCGTCTCAATCCGGCGGCGGGACGGGAGCCGTCGATCAGCTCTTCGGGCAGTAGTCCGGTCCAGCATGCAAACGACGACACAGAGGAAGTGACGATGAGAGGGTCCAGACAACGATTCGGCGGTCGGCTCACGATCCCCCGGCTGCTCGCGGGGGCAGCGTTCCTGACGGTCTCCGGCAGCCTGGTGGCGTGCGGGGGTTCGTCCGGCTCGGGCGGGGGCGCGACAACCAACGCGGCCGCGTTCGGGCCCGGCGGGCAGCTCAGCGCCTCGGACCGCCAGTGCCTGCAGAGGCACGGCCTCAATCTCCGGACGGCCCCTCCGGGGGGCGGCGCTCCCACCGGTACCAACGCGGCGCCTCCGGCCGGCGCGTCCGGCGCGACGCGGACGTACGGCGCTCCGCCCTCCGGCGCGGTCGGGCCGCAGGGTGGCTCCGGGCCCACCCAGCTGCCGGAGAACGTGCAAAAGGCCTTCCAGTCGTGCGGCATCCAGCCGCCGAGCTTCCAGGCGGGCGGGCCACCGAACGTCAACAGCAGCGCCTACCGCCAGTCGGTCAGTCGCTACGTCGCCTGCGTGAAGCAGAACGGCTACGACCTGCCCGCCCCGAATCTGTCAGGGAACGGGCCGATCTTCGACGAGTCGAAGGTCAATCGCGACGACCCGAAGTTCCAGGCGGCCAGCCAGAAATGCCAGCAGCTTCTGCAGCCCCCGAGCCAGGGCACCTCGACGAACGCTCAGTGAGGTCTACTCGTCGTCGCGGTCGCGACGGCCTCGGCCCCGATCGCGATCGGGGCGATCCGAGGCGACGGCCAGCCGCTCGACCGGGGGCGGCGGATTCGCCGGCGACTCTGGATCCACCTTGAAGATGCGGAAGCGGAGCACGCCGTCGGTGATCTTCAGGCTGTGGTCGAGGCGCTCGAGGAGCTCGGGCTCGCCCTGGAAGCGATAGAAGCGGTAGTCGGCCTCGTTCCGCTGGCGGATCTCGTAGGCCATCTGGCGCACGCCCCACTCGTCGGCCCGGTCGAGGGTGCCGGCGCCCTCGATCTGCTGGCGCACGTCGCCGGCGACCTTCGAGCGCGCCTCGTCGGCGGCCTCGGGGTCGAGCATCAATACGAGTTCGTAGCTCCGGTTCACAGCGGCGAGCGACTATAGGGGAGAGGAGGCGGTTTCGTGCCCTCACCCTTGGGTGGCCGGCAGGCAGATCCGATGGCGAAGCGTGGGCCGGATCGCGGCGATCCTGGCAGCGGCGGTGGCCGGGATCGCGTCCCTGCCGGCGCTGCTGGGCGGCGACGCGCCTCCGCCGGTGCCACCGGACGTCGGCCTGACACCCGCGCCGCTCTCAACCGCCGCGCCGCCGCCCGCTCCGAGCGCCGCTACCGCTTCGCCCAAGCCGAGGCCGAAATGGCGATCCCACCGGCAACACACAGTGCACCGGCCGGCCCGTCAGCGGCCCAAGCCTGCGCATCACCACCATCCCCGGCGACATCCCGCCCCACCCACCGAGGACGGGACCGGCCGGGCGCCAAGCCCGGTATACGCCCCCGCGCCGGCCTACTCGCCGCCATCGCCGCCCGGGGAGTTCAGGATCGAGCGGTCGGGCTTCAGGTGACGTCGGCGGTCGAGCGCTTGGCGCGGATGTCGTCCAGCTGCTCGTCGACCCAGTCACCGGGGTCGCGCTCGGTGATGATCTCCTTCAGGCGCCGCGCCCGCAGCGCCCGCTCCTCGGGCTCCATCGTCAGGGCGCGGTAGATCTCGTCGGCCTGCTCCTGGATGTCGAAGGGGTTGACCGAGAGGGCGCAGTCGCCGAGCTCCTCGTGTGCGCCGGTGTTCTCGGAGAGCATCACCACGCCGTTCCTCGTGTTGACCGCCGGCGCTTCCTTGGCGACCAGGTTCATGCCGTCGAACAGCGAGTTGACCATCAGCAGGTCGAAGTGCTTGTAGCGGGCGACCGCCTCGTTGAAGTTCTCGTAGATCCTCAGGTCGATCGGCATCCAGTCGGTGGTGCCGTGACGGTGGTTGACGACCGCGACCAGCGCCTCGATCCGCTCCAGGTACTCGGCGTACTCCGGTACGTCCTGCCGGGAGGGCTGCAGATGGGCGATGAAGGTGACCTTCTCGCGGAACTCCGGATGCTGCTCCAGGAAGACGTCGAAGGCGGTGAACCCGCGCAGGACGTTCTTGGAGAGGTCGGCGCGGTCGACCCGGATGATCAGGTGGTCTCGGCGCCTGCGCAGCAGCTCCTTCTCGTAGAAGGCCACCTCCGAGGACTCGGCGGCCCGGTAGAGGCGCTGGGTGTCGATCGAGAGCGGGTAGGCGCGGACCCAGATCTCGCGCCCCTCGTGGATCACGGCCATCCGCTCGTAGTCCGTCTCCAGCTCCATCAGCTCGCGGCAGCACTGCAGGAAGTTGCGGCAGTAGGCGGTCGTGTGGAAGCCGATGATGTCGTTGGAGAGCATGCTCAGGTAGATCTCCTCCCGCCATCGGTTGGGCAGGATGCGCCAGGAGTCGGGCTGGGACCACGGGATGTGGACGAAGTAGTGGAGGAAGGCGTCGGGGCGCGCCTTCCGGATCAGCCCGGGGCAGGTGTAGAGGTGATAGTCGTGAAGCATCACGACGGGTTCCTCCTGGCCCTCGATCGCGCGGATCACCGCATCGGCGATGTCGTCGTTGACGACCTTGTAGCCCTCCTCCCAGGCGTCGACCTCCGCCTGCCTGATGTCCGGCGCGTTCGAGAGGTCCCAGAGGTAGTGCTGGATGAACCAGAGGATCGGGTTGGCGATCACGTTGTAGAAGCGGTCGTACGCCGCGGGGTTCGACGCGACCATCTGCACGTCATAGGAGATCCCGTCGAGCTCGATGGTCACCGGCCCGTCCTCCTCGCTGGCGACGACGACGTCCTCGTCCGTCATCGCCGAGGCGACCCAGAGCGCCTGCCTGTGCGAGACGAGGCCCGAGAGCGCGGTCACCAGGCCGCCTCCGCCCCGGTGGACGATCCGGTTGCCACGCTCGTCCCGCCCGAACTCGGCCGGGCCGCGGTTGGAGACGATCGTCAGGGGGTGCGTGTCGGGCACCCTGCGTTTGTATCAGCCGGAGCGATCGCGGCTGACGCATTCGGCATCAGATCGGGGCCGTGAGCGGCCGGTACTTTGGATTAGAAGTCATTTCACGCAAGTCGAAACGAGCGTTAGCGGCGTCCCACTTCCATCTTGCCCACCGGGCGTCCTCCAACACGTACCAGCACTGACACCGGCGCTCGTACGAGCTCGTTGCCCGGCAGCTTGAAGCCGGCGGGCCAGATGGTCCTCGCGTGGTCCCGACAAGGGACGAGGCGGACCTCGGCGTAGGGGTGGGTGTCTCCGACGATCAGCAGCCCGGCGTGATCCCGGTCAGATGGGACGATTGCGAGTGTCACCCCTTGCCTGCCTTCGACCACCACCGGGGTCTTCACGATGTGCCCCACCACATGCCCGAAGTGTCGCCCGGATCCGAAGAAGCCCACCGGACCCAAATACGTCGAGTATCTCCGCCAATTCGTTGCTCCCTGCCCGCCGATCATGGCGATCTGGCATCTCGCCACCGTCGCGCCGCTGGCGACCGGCTTCTCACCCGCCGTGCTGGCAGGCGGTGTCGTGGGGACGGAACTGTCCGTCCTCTTGTGGCTCCCACCTCCGCATCCAGCAAGCGCGAGCATCCCCGCGGATAACCCCACCAACACGATTGCGCCAGCTCTCAGCCGCACCGGACGCAACGGTACCTCGGAAAACGTCCCGCTCTGCTGCAGTGTGGAAGAACCGCCGCCTTGGACGAGAACCGGGGGGTGGCCGCTACGAGTCCAGGTCGGTGAAGATCCGCAGCCAGTCGAGCAACAGGCGGGGGGTCAGGAAGCGCTCGCGGGTCCGTTCCTTGCCCGCCCGCCCCAGCCTCCGGCCCAGCTCGTGGTCCTGAAGGATCTGGATGGCGCGCTCGGCGGCCACCTCGGGCGTGGAGACGAGGTATCCGTCCTCCCCGTCGACGATCTGCAGCGGGATGCCGCCTACGTCCCCGCCGATCGTCGGCCTGGCCTTCCAGAGCGACTCGGCCACGGTCAGCCCGAATCCCTCGCGGATCGACTTCTGGACGACCACGTCTGACTGCGACTGGAAGGCATTCACCTCGATCGCGCCGACGTTGTTCAGGTTGTTGAGGATCTTGATGTCGGGGTCGGATCCGGCGTACTCGAAGGTGCGGTGGAAGAACTCCCAGCCCTCCGGGTCGTCGGTGGCCATCGATCCGACCAGCGCCAGCTGCACCTCGGGGATCTCCTTGGTGACCTGGCGGTAGGCGTCGATCACGCCGATCGGGTCCTTCCACGGGTCGAAGCGGGAGACCTGGGTGATCAGCGGCCGGTCGACGTCGATGCCGAACTGGTTGCAGACGTAGGAGGCGTCGTCGGGCGAGAGGGCCATGTTCTTGGGAGAGAGGGGGTCGATCGCCGGCGGGACGATTCGAACGCCGCCGTGGCCGTCGAGCCCCTTCGGCACGTACTGCTCCATGTGCCAGACCGTGATGTCGTACTCCGAGATCAGCGGCAGCAGCCTCTCGATCGGCTCGGGGTTCGGCTCGGAGAGGTCGATGTGGCAGCGCCAGACCCAGTTCTTCGCGTGGTCGGTCGCCGCTTGGCGCATCCCGACGGGCTGGGGGTCGTGGACGATGATCACGTCCCACTCGCCCTCCAGGCTGTCCGCGTTCATCTTGTTGTAGTGGTCGAACAGCTCCCACTGGTTGGGGGTCAGCGTGTTCGGGTCCCCCTGGAGGGAGTTGTGGAGGAGCTTCGTCGCGTTGAAGAACTCCTCGCGCCCCATGATGATCTGCCAGTGCGTATCGAGGCCGACGTCCCGCATCAGCGGGACGAGCGTGTAGAGAATCTCCGAGACGCCGCCGCCGAAGGCCGTCGCGCTGACGTGCAGGACCCGCTTTCCCTGCAGGTTGTCGGCAAGCTCGCGGATCTCGTCCACCAGACCCCGGCCGGCCAGGTGCGTGTAGTCGGCCAGGGACTTGCTCCCCAGCGCTACTTCTTGAAGCATGTCCCTGCCCTAAGTCCGTGATTGCGCAAGGGCGAAAAAGTACTCGTCAAGCGGTGGCGGCGCGCAGCCGCTCGATGCCCGAGTCGAGCTCGGCGCAGATCGCGGAGTGCAGCTCGGCATTGGCGGCGGCCACGCATGACATCTGGAACTCGTGGGCGGCGCCGAGCAGCGGGCGGTCATCCAGCGGCTTGCCGTAGGCGTCGGTGACCAGCGCGCCGCCCTCCAGCAGGCAGATGGTTGCGGCGGCGAGGTCGTAGGGCGAGTTGTTCAGCACCGACCCGCCCCCGATCCGCTCGAACTCCGCGCGGACGGCGGGCACGTCGTCGATCATTCGCGGCCCGGGCTCGATGTAGGCATCGAGCTGGCCGGTGACCACGCGCGTCATGTCGAAGGTGGCGGAGCCCAGGTCGAAGGTGCCGCCGCCGACCGACGACGTGTCGATCAGCTCCGCGAGCACCTCCACCAGCGCCCGCGCAGGGCGCCCGCGGAAGCCGTAGGTCCAGAACATCCGCTCGAGGGAGCTGTTCTCGGAGAGCCTCGCCCCGGGCTCGAGGCCGCGACCGCGCTCCGCGACGAAGCTCGCGCCGCTCTTCAGCTCCAGGACGCATCCGATCTCGACGTCACCCATGGTCGGCTCGGAATCGAGCCGCGCGGCCGCCACCGAGACGCAGGAGGATTCCAGCCCGGCGAGAGCCGGCCGCGTCCCGTCGATCGGGTCGACGATCAGGACCCACTCGGCCCGGTCGCCCGCGGGGGAGACGAGCCCGCGGTCCTCCGAATAGAAGGAGACCTCGGGGGCGCGCTCGGTGAGGAAGGACTCCATCCGCGCCTCGGCGCGCTCGTCGATCTCGAAGGTGACGTCGCCGCCCTCCGCCTCGCCCGAATGGGCACGGCCCGCGTGCGCTCCCAGATGGGGCAGGACCTCCTCGCGCAGGGTCACCGCCAGGTCCGTGACCAGTTGCCGAATCTCCATCGCCTGCAGTTCTTACTGATTTACGTCCGCCGGGCGCGAGCCGAGCGTGACGTCAACCGTGGCGTGGTGGCCGTCCCTGATGATGTCGAGGGTGACCGTGTCGCCGGGCTTGTGAAGGGCGACCAGCTCCGAGAGGTCGTTGTTCTGGAAGACGGGTTTGCCGTCGACTGCGATCACCACGTCGCCGCCGGTCTTCACGTGCTGAAGCTGGAAGGTGGTCTCGCCGGTGGAGCCCTTGATGCCGGCGTCGTCGGCCGGGCTGCCGCTGACCACATCCGTGATCAACGCGCCGCTCTTGGTGTCGAGGCCGAGGTGCTCGGCGAGCTGCGGGTAGAGCGACTCGCTGGTCACCCCGAGGAATGCGTACTCGACCTTGCCGCCGTTGCGCAGCTGGTCGAGCGAGTAGCGCACCGAGGTCACGGGGATCGCGAAGCCGACGCCAGAGTTGCTGCCGGAGCTCGAGGCGATCTGCTCGTTGATGCCGATCACCTCTCCCTTCGAGTCGAGCAGCGGCCCGCCGGAGTTGCCGGGGTTGATCGACGCGTCGGTCTGGATCGCGTTGTCGATGCCGAAGTTGGTGAGGCCCTCGACCGTGCGATTGGTCGCCGAGATCACTCCGATCGACAGCGACTGGGTCTCGCCGAAGGGGCTGCCGATCGCGGCCACCGGCTCGCCGACGGCGAAGGTTGAGCGGTCGGACAGGGGTACCGGCACGAGGTCGAGGCCGTCCGGATCCACCTTGATCAGGGCCACGTCCGCGTCGGCGTCGAAGCCGACAATCTCGGCCGGGACCCGGTTCCGGTCGCCGAACTCGACGAAGACCTGCTTAGCCGCCTGCGGCGTCCCTCCGCCGTTCAGGTGCCCGCCACTGGTGACGACGTGCGCGTTGGTGACGATGTCGCCGTTCTTGTCGACGACGAAGCCGGAGCCCTGGCCGGCGGAGGTGCCGCTGCTGCCGAGGACCGAGTCCCCGCCGCCGTTGAAGACGGAGGTGATCGTGACCACTCCCGGCGAGACGTCCTTGTAGATCTGGGCCGGGTTGAAGCTGCCGTCGCTGGCCTGGATCACCACCTGCTGGGTGGTTGTCGGCGTGGCGCCGGCGCCGCTGCTCGAGTTGTTGTCGCCGCCCCCGCCGCAGCCACCGGCGATCAATGCCGCGGCCACGACCGCCAGCAGAACCGGCATCAAACGGGTTGCGCTTGCGCGCACCCTCGCATCGATGCTCATGCCACCGCTCCGGCCGGCTCACGCGGGCGCTTGCGGCGTTCGGCCAGGGGCAGGCTGAGGGTGAATGCGGTGTGGCCCCGGCGGGAGACCACCGCGAGCCGGCCGCCCATGCGCTGCGCGAGCTCGTCCGCGATGGCGAGGCCGAGCCCCGAGCCCGTGGCGGTGTCGCCGGTGTAGAAGCGGTCGAAGACCTTGTCGATCGCCCGCGGGTCGATGCCCTTCTTGGCGTCGTCGCCGACGATCAGCTCCGCGGTGTCGCTGCCGCGCACGGCGGTGACCGTCACGTTCGTTCCCTGCGGTGTGTGGGTGATGGCATTGTCGATGAGAATACGGATGATTTGTGAGACTCGATTTAGGTCCGCCAGCGCGACCACCTGGCCGCGCCCTCGGACCTGGAGCGTGGAGTCCCCCGCCTTCGCCGCGGGCCGGAACTCATTGGCGACCTGCCGCGCGGCCTCCTTCAAATCCACGCGCTCCCGCCCGATCTCCATCACGTCGGCGTCGAGGCGGGAGAGGTCCAGCAGGTCGATGGTGAGCTTCTGCAGCCGCTCGATCGCCCCGCGCATCTCGGCGACGAAGGCCCGCCGCTCGGCCGCGCTCGGATTCTCCGTCTCGAGCAGCTCGACGAAGCCGCCGAGCGAGAAGATCGGCGTGCGCAACTCGTGCGAGGCGTTGGCGATGAACTCCTTCCGGGAGCTGTCCAGGCGCGCGAGGCGGCGCTGCATCTCGTTGAAGCTGCGTGCCAGCTGACCGAGCTCGTCGGAGGAGTCCACCGGAATCGGTTGGTCGAAGCGGCCGTCCGCGACCGCCTCCGCCGCCTGCCGCATCCGGCGGAGCCGCCGCGAGACCGCGCCGGAGGCCCAGTAGGCGATCAGCGAGGCGGCGATCAGCGCGATCCCCCCGGCGATCAGGATCTGGCGGCGGACCAGCGCAACGTCGTCGTTCACCTCCGCGAGCGGGGTCGAGAGCACCTGGACCCAGCGCGGCTGACCGCCAAGGGCGATCGGGACGGCCGACGTGGCGACCCGCGTTCCCGCGACATGTTCCACGCCTGACGCAGCGTTCCCGTCGGAGATCGCCGCATCGGCTGTCAGATAGCGGCCCTGGATCGCGGTGGCCTCGGCCTGCGAGTCGGCCACCACGAAGGCCGGCGCGGGCCCGCCGGAGAGATCCCGCACGGCGAGCAGGGTCACCCTGCTCTCGGTGGACTGCGCCGTGGTGCGGACCAGGTCCTCGACCTGCTGCTGCGAGGCTCCCGACTCGAGGGCGTGAGCCAGGCGGGGCGCCTGCTCGTTGCCGAGCCGCTCGAGGCGGCGGAGCTTCTCGGCCGTCAGGCTCGACTCCAGCTGGGGTACCACGTAGAGGTAGACGAACCCGATCGCCGCTGCCGTGATCAGCGTGATCAGCGCCACCAGCCGATTGCGAAGGGTGTTGAGTCTCAATCGCGGTCCGTGTCGCGGAAGCGGTAGCCGACGCCGCGCACAGTGAACAGGTACTCGGGCTGCTTCGCGTCGGATTCCAGCTTCTCGCGGAGGTGCCTGATGTGGACGTCGACGGTGCGGGGGTCGCGGTAGGTCGAGTCGCCCCAGATGTGCTCGAGGAGCATCTCGCGCGTGAACACGCGGCCGGGAGCACCGGCGAGCGTGGCGAGGATCTCGAACTCGACGTAGGTGAGCTGAATCGGCTCGGAGGCCAGCAGCACCGACCGGCGCTCGAAGTCGATCTCCAGATCCCCGGCGCGAATCGGCTCGTTGCCGGTGAGCGTCCCCGTTCCGGCCATTTTTCCGCGGCGCAGCGCCGCCTTGACGCGACTGCGGAACTCGCGCACCGAGAACGGCTTGGTGATGTAGTCGTCGGCGCCCATCTCGAGGCCGGCGACCTTGTCGACCTCGTCCCCCTTCGCCGTCAGCATGATGATCGGCACCTGGCTACGAGTGCGCAGGCGCCTGCACACCTCAATCCCATCCAGCTTCGGGAGCATGATGTCGAGGACCACGAGATCGAACCGCTCTTCGCCAAAGCGATCCAGGGCTTCCTGCCCATCCTTTGCCTCCACCACCTCATACCCTTCCTTGCGGAGTGGGTAGGTGAGAAGCGTCTGCACGGCCTGCTCATCGTCCACGAGCAGGATCCGCGCCTGTCCTCGCGCCATGCCTGAAGGTTAGAAGGCAAGCCAGTGATCGATTTACGCCTCTACAGATTCGCGCTGCTCGCCGTCCCGGTCGCGGCCGTGATAGCGATGTTCTCTCTCCAGGGCGTGCCGTCCTCGCTCTCCGGCGGTGTCCCTCCCGACGCCTTCGACCCGTCGAGCGCAGCGCCCCTCGCGAAGCAGCTCGCGGAGACCGCCGCCTATCCCACTCCCGGCTCGGCCGCCGACAACGCGATGGCCGATCAGGTCAAGGCCCAGTTCTCCGGAATCGACGGGGCGACGGTCTCGGAGCAGCGGTTCGACGGCTCCTTTCACGGACACGACGTCCACCTGCGCAACCTGATCGCGACCCTTCCGGGCGACTCGAACCGCCAGATCGCGCTGATCGCGCCGCGCGACGTCGCCCAGGGGAGTGGCGCGCTGACCAGCGCCGCGTCGACCGCGGCCCTCTTGGAAATCGCCGGGGGCTTCTCGGGCTCCTCGCACCACAAGACCCTCGTCTTCGTCTCCACGGACGGGTCCAGCATCGGTGCCCTGGGTGTGAAGCGCTTCATCCGCGACTACAGCGACGCCTCGCTGCTGGACGCCGCCATCGTGCTGAGCCAGCCGGCCGTGCAGCACCCCACCGCGCCGCTCGTGATCCCCTGGTCCACGGGTCCGCAGAGCACCGCCAGCCAGCTGGAGGACACGGCGAACTCGACAGTCTCGAAGGAGACGGCCACGCCGGCCGGCGACGAGGGACCTCTCTCGGACCTGTTCAGGCTCGCCCTGCCGGCGGGACTCGGGGAGCAGGGCCCGCTGGTCGAGGCGGGCCTGCCCGCCGTTCGGCTCTCGTCCGACGGTGAGCTGCCGCTCGATCCCTCGCGTGACATCCCGGATGAGTTCAGCACGGACACCTTCGCTCGCTTTGGCCGCGCGGCGCTGTCATTGGTCCTCGTGCTCGATTCATCCCCGGGCGCCGTGGAGCATGGCCCCGACGGCTACATCGGGTTGGCGGGGAACCTGCTGCCGGGATGGACGATCGCGATGCTGGCGCTCTCGCTGCTGCTCCCGGTGGGGCTCGCCGCGGGCTCCGGGCTCGCGTCCGGGTCGCGGAGCCCGATCGAGGTGGCGCGGGGCGTCCTCTGGACCGCGCTGCGGGCGGTGCCGTTCCTCGGCTCCCTGCTTGTGCTGCTCGCGGCCGCGCTGGTCGGCCTGCTGCCCAGCCCCGAATTCCCCTTCGATCCGCGGCTCGAGTCCCTCGGCGCCGGGGGGACGATCTCGGTTGTGGTGGCGGTTCTCGCCTACGGCGCGATCGCGTTCTTCCTGCGCCCGCTGCGGCCGCCCCCGGCGGCGGCGGTCGCCAGCGCCGCCCCCGCGGCGCTCCTGGTCGCCTGCGTGGCGGCCCTCGGCGTCTGGGCCGTCAACCCGTACCTGGCTCTCCTGGTGGCGCTGGGCCTGCAGGCGTGGCTCGGGGCCGCCACCAGGCCGGTGGGTGGGCGGCTCGCCGCCGGGGGGTTGGTCCTGCTGGGGCTGCTGCCATTGGTTGCCCTGGTCGCCAACCTCGCCGGCCGATTCGATGCGGGGGTGGGGGTCTGGCACGACCTGGTGCTGATGCTCGCGGATGGGCAGATCGGTGCGACATTGGCGCTCCTCTCGTGTGTTCTCGCCGGGTGTGGCGTCGCAATCGTCGCCGTCGCGGGCCGCGGCCCCGCGCGACCGGCCGGCGGGGTGATCTTCGAGGGACCGGGCGAGATCTCGGTGCGCCGGGAGTCGAGCGCGCCCGATGAGGGGCCCGAGCGCCCGGGCGATGCGGCACCCGAGGACGAACCGGGAGGGGAGGAGAGTCCCGAGGCTCAGCCGGAGCCGGAGCCGGAGAGGGATCCCCGCCTCTGGTCGAAGCCGGTCGGCTGGATCTCGCCCCCGCCAGGCAGGCGCAGCGCGACGCCGCGGCCCTCCGTGACGTAGCCGATCTCGGTGAGCGCGCCACCCGCCTCGCGCACGGCCGCCGTCGCCTCGACGAAGGCCTCCGCGGGGATTGCGGCGAGCAGCTCGTAGTCCTCCCCGGCGCCGGCGGCGAGCTCGAGCGCCGCCCCGTCGCCGCCCGCCACCTCGCTCACACCGGCGGCGATCGGAATCCGGTCGAGGTCGATCTCGAGCCTGCAGCCGCTGGCCTCCGCGAGGTGGCCGGCGTCCGCACCCAGCCCGTCGCTGATGTCGATCATCGCCATCGCGCCGGTCTCGGCCAGCGCATGACCCTCGTCCAGGCGTGGCCTCGGGTCGAGCTGCCTGGCGACGAGCCCCTCGCGAAGCTCGGATGGGACCTCGGGCCTCGCCGCGCCGGAGTCGAGCAGCGCCAGGGCCGCGCCTGCTCCGCCGAGCTCGCCGGTCACCCCGATCAGGTCGCCCGGCTTGGCTCCCGCCCGCGTGACCAGCTCGGCGTCCCCGGTCTCGTAGCCAACCGCCGTGACCGAGAGGAACAGCGTCGGTGAGCTCACCAGGTCGCCACCTCCGATCGCCACCGACTCGCGCGTTGCCACCTCGGCGAGTCCGTCGGCGATCCCGAGCAGGACCTCGTCCTCCAGCCCGGGCGGCGCGCCGAGGGCGACATAGGCCTCGCCCGGAGTGGCTCCCATGGCGGCGAGGTCTGAGAGCGCCGCGGCGAGGGCCTTGCGCCCAACGGGCCGAGGGCCAAAGGCATCGAGGCTGAAATGGACTCCGTCGACAACTGCATCCACGGACACGGCGGTCGCTGCGTGGGGCTCGACGACCGCGGCATCGTCTCCACTCGGGATGCGGATCCGCTCCCCTCGCAGCGGCAGGCAGTCGTTGATGGCGCCGATCAGGTCGAACTCGCTCGCCGGCATGCCCGTAGGCTAGGCCTCTTGCTCGCGATCGAGATCAAAGTCACGCCTAGGGCCAGCCGAGATGAGATCGTCGGCATGCGGGACGGAGTGCTCGCGGTTCGCGTCACCGCGGCGCCGGTGGATGACGCCGCCAACAGGGCCGTCATCAAGCTGATCGCGAAGCGCACCGGCGTGGCACCCAGCCGGCTCAGAGTCGCGAGAGGCGCGCGCGGGCGGCGCAAGCGGATCGAGATCTCGGGCGTGGGACCCGAGGCCCTGAAGGCGATTAAGGCGTGACGCCGCCGCTCGGAGGCGGTGTAACGGGAGCGGGCGTCGGCGCGGGCGCGGGCGCCGGCGTCGGTTTCGGCTTGGGCGTCGGAGCGGGCTTCTGGCCCACGCCCGGGGCGTAGGCGCCCTTGTCGTGGTTGTTGCTGTTGCTGCTGCTGTCGGTTGTGGTGGTCTGGGTGTAGGTGGACGAGCACGAGCTGGAGCTGCTGGAGCTACTCGAGCTGCTGGAGCTCGAGTAGCACGAGCTCGAGCTGGATGCCGTGTGCGCCCCGTGGTACGCCGACAGGGTCGGCAGGCTCGAGGGAACCTCGAAGTCGGGGCAGTTGCTCCCCTGGGCGGCCTCCATATATGAGCGCCAGATCGGCCCGGAGGTGGGGCCGCCGTACCCGGTGTAGTCGCGCGAGAGCGGGTGCCCGGTCCAGACGGCGGTCGAATACAGCGGGGTGTAGCCGACGAACCAGGCGTCGGACAGCCCCTCGCTGGTGCCGGTCTTGCCCGCCTCCCCCGTGCAGCCGATGCTCGTGTAGCCGGCGCCGGTGCCGCTGGTGATCACTCCTTCGAGGATCTTCGTGACCTCGTAGGCCTGGCCTGGAGTCAGCACGCGCTTGCCCTCGCCGGCGCTCGGCTCGTTGACCTTGCCGCCGGGGAAGACGACCCGGCCGATCGCGGTCGCGTCGTGATGGACGCCGCCGTTGGCGAGGGTGGCGTAGGCGTCGGCCTGCTCGAGCGGGGTGACGCCGACGCTGAGGCCGCCGATCGCGTCGGCCGGGGGGATGAAGCAGTTCGGCCCGCCCTTGCAGGGGATGTCATTTGGAAGCTTGACCCCAAGCGGTGAGGTGATCCCCATCTGGTAGGCGGTCTGGGCGATGTTCTCGGGACCGACGTCGAGGCCGAGCTGGGCGAAGATCACGTTGACCGAGTCCCAGGTCGCCTCGGTCAGCGGCATCACGCCGCCGCCCGGCTCGGCGTTGTTGACCGTCCAGGTCGAGCCGCCGGTCTCGAGCGTCTTCGGGGAACTGCCGTCGTAGTACGTGGTGTCGGGATCGATGCCCTGCTTGATCGCCGCCGTCAGGTCGTAGACCTTGAACGAGGACCCGGGCTGGCGCTGGGCATGCGCGGCGAAGTTGAACTGGCTGCTCAACGAGTAGCGCTGGGTCGAGGCCAGCGCGACGATCTCGCCGTTCGAGGGGTCGATCGAGGCCAGAGCCGACGCCGGGCCACCGTCCGGGTAGCAGACCGAGCAGGAGTCCACCGCGCTCTGCGCGGCCTCCTGGAGCCGCGGCTGAATCGTCGTATAGACCTTCAGCCCGCCATTCTCGACGGTGTTCAGCCCGTAGCGGTCCTCGAGCTCCTGCTTGACGAGATCGAAGATGTAGGGCTGGCGGATGGTGTTGTACTTGTGTCCCGGGTGGAGGCCCAGATCCTGGCTGGAGGCCTCCGTGTACTCGCTGTCGGTGATCTTCCCCTGCTGCCTCATCGCCTGGAGCACCTCGTTGCGCCGGGCCAGTGCCGCTCGCGGGTTGAGAAACGGGTTGTATTGGGACGGCGCCTGCGGCAGCCCCGCGATCATCGCCGCCTCGGGCAGGGTCAGATCCCGGGCGTGCTTGGAGTAGTAGGTCTCGGCGGCCACCTCGACGCCGATCGCCGTGGCGCCTTCGTTGGTCCCGTAGGGAGCGGTGTTCAGGTACTTGGTCAGGATCCAGTCCTTGGAGTGCGCGTCCTCTTCCTCGTTGGCGAGGTGCGCCTCGACGATCTTGCGTTTCACCGTGTCCTGCGGATCCTGGATGTAGAGGTTGCGGACCAGCTGCTGGGTGATCGTGGAGCCGCCCTCCCGCGGCTTGCCACCGGCGACCAGGTCCTCCCAGCCGGCGCGGATGATCGCCGAGGGGTCGACGCCTCCGTGGTCGTAGAACCTCCTGTCCTCGATCGCAACCGTCGCGTTCTTGAGGTCCTCCGGGATCTTTGCGCTGGCGACCGGCTGCCGGATGGTGTCCGAGTGGATCACCCCGATCAGGGAGCCGTCGGACGCGTACACCTTCGACACGTCCCCCTTGGTGATCGGTCTGAGAGTCGCGAGCGAGGGCGCAGAGTCGTAGATGCTGATCACCCAGCCGACACCAACCGCGACGGCCAGCGCGACCATCGCGAGGGGGAGGCCGAGGCCCAAGAGGAGCTTCTTCCTGCCCGATTCCCGAAGGCGCCGGCGTCGTCTTCGCGCTCGCTGCGTCATAACGCCCCGAAAGGGTAGTCGGCCGGGATCAGGGGGATCTAAGGAGACCCGCGTCGCGCAGAGCGGCTTGCGCCCGCTCCCGCAGCTCAGTCTCGTGCGCTTCACGGTCGGCGCCGGCGTCAATCGCCGCCTTGACCTGCAGCCTCGCGCCCTCGGGCGTCAGCTCCATCAGGTGCGCCGAGGTCACCTCGCCGTGCTCGAGGGCCGTGCGAGCGGCCTCCACGTCTGCGTCCGGGCGTAGCCAGACTTCGACGGTGATCGGCGCGCTGCTGTTGCCGGCGGAGTGGTTGACGACGGAGTCCGTCGTGACCCTCTCGTTCGGAACCATGATCAGGCTGCCATCGCCCGCGTCGACGCTCGTATAGGTGAGTGAGATGTCCACGACTCGCCCATGGATTTCGTCACCGATCGAGACCAGATCGCCGATCCGGATGGGCTGGGTGAAGGCCACCACCACTCCCGCCACGAGATTGGCGATCACCTGACGGGCGGCGAAGCCGATGATGATTCCCAGCACCGCGGTGGATGCCAGCACGCCGGTCGCGAACCGCTTGATCGAGGCGAACTGGCTGAGCGCCAGGGCGACCCCGATCAGGATGATCGCGAGGAAGAGCAGGCGGCGGATCAATCGCAGCCGGGTTCGTGCCTCGCGCGAGAGCTCCCCTGTGTCGAGGCGCGTGGTCGCCTTGACAGCCCGCCCGATCAGGACGCGGTCGACGACGATCGCGACCAACACGGCGACGATCACCGTGATCGCGGCCGAGATCTCGTCGCCGTGCGCCTGCCAGAAGCTCTGTTCCGCGGCTACGTACATGGCGTGGGGCAGTATTCAATCGATGAAGACCCGCGCTGTCTTCCTGGACGCCCTTGGCACGCTCGTCGAGCTCGAGCCGCCGTGGATCTCCCTGCGCGACATGGTCCCGGCAGAGGTCAGCGACGAGCGGCTGGTCCAAGCGCTCAAGGCGGAGATGGCGTACTACAGGGAGCACGCCCACGAGGGACGCGACGAGGCCTCCCTCGCGGAGCTGCGCGAGCGCTGCGCCGCGATCGTCTCCGGCAAGCTCGACCTGGAGATCACGGTCGACGAGCTGGTCGAGGCGATCCGGTTCTCCGCATACCCCGACACGGCACCCGCGCTTGGAGCCCTCCGGGACCGCGACCTTCGCCTGATCGCGGTCTCGAACTGGGATTTCGCGCTGCCACGGGTCCTGGAGCGCTGCGGGATCGAGCGGATGCTGGATGGCGTGGTCACGTCGGCCGGGGCCGGCGCTCGCAAGCCGGACCCGGCCATCTTCACGGCGGCGCTCGAGCTGGCCGGTTGCGAGGCCGGCGAGGCCCTGCACGTGGGGGACACCGCCGAGGAGGACGTCGCCGGCGCCCGGGCGGCCGGCATCCGCCCGCTGCTGATCGACCGCGACGGGGGCGACGGCGACATCTCCTCGCTGGAGCAGATCGATCAGCATCTCTGAGATGTCCGACCTCGACTACGCGGGATTCCGGCGACGGCTGCTGGCCGCGCTGATCGACAACGTCAGCTGGGTCATCTTCTACTTCTGGATCTACGCCTGGGTAGTCGGCGGCGCCGCGCTCGAGAGCGACACGGCAGTGATCGTCTCGGTGATCGTCTTCTTCTCGCTCTGGTTCAACTACTTCGCCTTCTGCGAATGGCGCTGGGGCCAGACGATGGGCAAGAACGCGACCGGGATCGAGGTTCGCTCGGTCGACGGCGATCCCCGGCTCACCTACGGCCAGGCGAGCATCCGGAACCTGCTGCGCCTGATCGACTTCTTTCTGGTCGGCGAGCTGATGATCGCCGCGAGCAAGCGCCAGCAGCGCCTCGGTGACAAGGCAGCGAAGACGATCGTGGTGCGGCGTGCCCCAAGGGCTGCGCCGGCACCGATCCGCGGCGGCGCCGAGCCCGTCGTTCCGCCGGCCCCCGCCCCGGCGGTGGAGCCGGAGCCCGAGGAACCGAGCCTGCCCGAGATTCCGTGGAGCTTCCGCGACTCGATCTGGGGACTGATCGGCGGCCTGTTGCTGGTGGTGATCGTCCCGCCCTTGCTGGTTCTTCCCTTCGACCCGGACATCGCCGATCCCAACAAGGCGAGCGACGCGGCCATCCTCGCCACGCAGGCCCTGTTCGACGGGTTCCTGGTGGCGGTCGCGGTCGGCATGGCCTCCGGGTGGCGCTTCGACCTGAGGGCTGCCCTCGGGCGGCTTGGGCTGAGGCGATTCGAGCCCTCGGCGCTCGGCTGGATGTTCGCCGTGCTCGGCACCTACTACGCCGGTGCGATCGCGTTCTCGGCGCTGGTGGTGAAGCCCAACCAGGAGGACATCGGCAAGGAGCTCGGGGTCTGCAACCCGGGCATCGGGATCGCCATCTTCGCCGTGCTGGCGATCATCGTGCTGGCGCCGATCGCGGAGGAGATCTTCTTCCGTGGCTTCTTCTTCGCAGGGCTGCGAACGCGCTGGTCGCTGTGGCCTTCGGCTCTCCTCTCCGGGGCGATCTTCGGAGTGGTGCACGCCCCGACCGGGCCGACCGCCGCGATCCCGCTCGCCGGGCTCGGGGTGGGGCTCGCCTGGCTCTACAACAAGACCGGGTCCCTCTACCCCTGCATGCTCGCCCACTTCCTCAACAACGCACTCGCGATCGGCGGTGGTGATCGGTCAATGCTGAACGGCGCCGCAGGCCCGGCGGTCAGCGCCCACGGTCTGGCCAAGAGCTACGGCGACCGGGTCGCCGTCGACGGGATCGACTTCGAGGTCGAGCCCGGGATCTGCTTCGGCTTCCTCGGGCCGAACGGGGCCGGGAAGACCACGACGATGAAGACGATCTACGGGCTGGCCACCGTGGACGGCGGCTCGCTCGAGGTCCTTGGAATGGACGCATCCCGCAAGCGCCGCGAGATCAAGAGCCGGATCGGGGTCGTTCCTCAGGAGACCAACCTCGACGGGGACCTGACCGTGCGGGAGAACCTGCTGCAGCAGGCGCGCTACTTCGGGATCGACGGAGAGAAGGCAGCCGAGCGGGCCGACGAGCTGCTCGGCTTCTCGCTGCTCACCGAACGGGCCGACGAGCGCATCCACGCGCTCTCCGGCGGGATGAAGCGCCGCCTGCTGATCTCCAGGGCCTTGATGGGCGACCCGGAGCTGGTCGTCCTCGACGAGCCGACGACCGGGCTCGATCCGCAGGCCCGGCTGGCGGTGTGGAACGCCCTGGACCGGCTGCGCCGGCGCGGCGTCACGCTGCTGATCACGACTCACTACATGGAGGAGGCCGAGCGCCTCTGCGACCGCCTGGTGATCATGGACGAGGGCAAGATCGTGGCCGACGGCAAGCCCTCCGAGCTGGTTCGCCAGCACGTCGGGCGCGAGGTCCTGGAGCTGCGGCTGGACGAGGGCTGCGACGCGGAGCGCCTGGTCGGCTCGCTCGACGGGCGCATCCAGGGTCACGACCTCTCCGACCGCACCCTGATGCTCTACGCGGACGACGCCGAGGCGGTGCTCGAGGGCCTCGATCACCGCGCCTTCCCGACCGAGTCCGCGCTGGTCCGGCGTGCCACCCTGGAGGACGTGTTCCTGCGACTGACGGGAAGGAGCCTCCGCGAGTAGATGGCGATGCTCGAGGAACCCGGCTACGCGGGGCTCGGCCCACGCATCTCGCCGCGCGACCTGGTGCCTGTCCCGCGCCTGGCCGCCGCGGTCTGGCTGCGAAACGCGCGCGTCTTCTCGAAGCTCTGGCGCGGGGCGCTGCTCCCCACCTTCCTGGATCCGTTCCTCTACCTGCTGGCGATGGGCTTCGGGCTCGGCACCTACGTCGCCCACATCAACGGCATCCCGTACAAGGAGTTCATCGCGCCGGGGCTGATCGCCTCGGCCGCGATGTGGTCGTCGGCCTTCGAGACGACCTACAACGTCTACTTCCGGATGAACGAGCTGAGGCTCTACGACAACGTGCTCTCGACGCCTGTCGAGGTGCAGGACGTGGTCGCCGGCGACATCGCCTGGAGCGCGAGCCGGGCCACCGTCTACGGCTGCGTGGTCCTGGCGGTGGTGTCGGCCTTCGGCCTGGTCTCCTCCTGGTGGGCGCTGCTGATCCCGCCCTTCGTCTTCCTCGGCGGCATCTGCTTCTCGGTGATCGGCTACACGTTCACCACGCTGATCCCGAAGATCGACCTGTACTCCTACTTCTTCACGCTCGGGATCACCCCGATGTTCCTGTTCTCGGGGATCTTCTTCCCGTTCAACCAGCTGCCCGACTGGGTGAGCGTGGTGGCCTGGTTCATGCCGCTCTACCACCTGGTGGAGATCACGCGGGGCCTGGCCACCGGGCCGGAGCTCACCTCGGTGGTCGGCAACGCCGCCTGGCTCGCCGCGGTCAGCGCCTGCTCTTCACCATCCCGGTGCAGGGCGCTGCGGAAGAAGCTGGTGGCCTAGCGACGCGCAATCTCAGATTCTCCGCGCACCGTATGCAGGGCAAGGTCTGGATGCAGCGTTGGGAGGCGATGAATGGAGGTGGTGAGTGGGTTTGAAGACGGCTGAGCCTGGAGCTCCCGTTCCGGGGCACTCGAATGAAGTGCGAGAGGTCTACGAGCGGCTGCTCGCCGGCTCGCCGGCAAGCGGTCGGTACCTCGATCTCAGCTCAGGTCGACGCGCGTACGTCATCGAGGTTGGCGAGGGATCCCCGGTTCTGTTCCTGCACGGAAGCGGGACGTCTGCGTTGTCCCTGCTGCCGGTTCTCGAGCGTGTCGAGGGTGTGCGGGCGATCGCGGTGGATCGACCCGGTTTCGGGTTGAGTGATCCCACCCGCGTCCCTCGCGAGCGATTCCGGGACGCTTCGGTCGAATTCGTCGATGAGGTTCTCGACCAGCTCGAGCTCGACGCGGCGACGCTCGCCGGCAACTCAATGGGAGGGACTTGGGCACTGCTGGCTTCGCTCTGTCTGCGTGGGCAATGGATTTTCTTGTTCGCGCAAGTGCATTCGACCGCCGGATCGTGCACAATGCCGCGGTCGTGATCCGTCGGGGAGGAATACATCAAAGGGTCGCACTGACGTGCGCCCTCGTATCAATCGCCGCCACCGCGGCGTTCGCGCTGCCCGCCGCGGCGAGCGCCGCGACCGGTCCGCCGACGCTGGCGCTGAACGGTCCCAAGAAGCCCGGGCTGCTCAGCAAGGTGACCGCGAACGGCGCGCATCCCCGGAGCGACGGCGGGCGCCCAGGTGACGATCACGGTCGAGGCCAGCGGCCGGACCGTGGATAAGAAGCAGCTCACGGTGGGCGGCGACGGCAAGTTCTCCTTCCCCTTCGTCGTCGACTCCTGCTGTGCCTACGAGGTGACCGCGACCAGCGGAGGCCAGAGCTCACCCGCCCAGCGCTTCTCAGTGAGGGTCCCCAAGCACCTCCGCAAGGGAGCTGTGACCCGCCTCTACAACCAGTCCCTGGTCGACGAGGGCTACTACGTCGGCCGCAACGTCAGCAGCCACTATGGGCTCGGGTCTCAGCTCGCGACCCTCGCGTTCCGCAAGGTCAACAACATGGCCCGGAACTACCAGTACAAGCCGGTCATCTTCCGCAAGCTCCTGATGGGGAGGGGCGCGTTCCGGCCCCGCTACCACTCCGGCCACCACGTCGAGGTCGACATCTCGCGCCAGGTGATGGCGCTTGTCGATGGCGACCACGTTGTGGCGACCTTCCACGTCTCGACCGGAAAGCCGTCGACGCCGACCGTCCGGGGGACGTACCACTTCTACCGCAAGGACCCGGGCTACAACTCGGAGGGCATGTACTACTCCGTCTACTTCATCCGCGGGTATGCCACCCACGGCTACAACCCGGTGCCGATGCACGAGGCCGCGAGCCACGGCTGCGTCAGGAACCCGATCCCGTTCTCGACGTACATCTACAACTGGATCAACCTCGGCGACGCGATCCACATCTACGTGTGAGGCGTAGGTCGCCCGGTCAGTTGGCGCTTAACGTCGGGCGCGGTTTATTGCTCGGAGGCCATGAGGGTTTGGTCGCCGGGGCGACCGGCGTGATCGGCCGGCCGCTGGTGAAGCAGCTTCGCGAGGCCGGGCACGAGGTGGTCGGCACGACCCGCTCCGAGGAGCGCGCTGAGAGCCATTCGCGAGCTCGGCGGTGAGCCGGCGGTCGTGGACGCTCGCGACACGGAGGCGCTCCGCGGCGCGGTGGCCGAGGCGCGGCCCGAGGTGGTGATCAACCAGCTCACCAACCTGCCCAGCAAGATCGAACTACAAGCCGGGCAGAGCAGACCTTCGGGCCGACCACGGAGCTGCGCGGGAAGGCCGGCCCGGCGCTGGCCGGGGCGGCGGCTGAGGCCGGCGCGCGCCGGCTGATCGCCCAGAGCGTCTGCTTCTTCTACGCCTCGACCGGCATGCCGGCGCACACCGAGGACGACCCCTCTCGACCTGCCGCCCGAGCTGCCCGCCGCGCCAGGGCGTGGTGGCGCTTGAGTCGCTGGAGCGATCGACGGTGGAGACGCCGGGGCTCGAAGGCGTGGTCCTTCGCTACGGCTTCTTCTACGGACCCGAGGTCGGCGATGCGAGCACGGGGGTTTCGAGGTGGAGGATATCCGCCGGCGCCGGCTCCGATAGTCGGCAAGGGCACCGGGATCTTCTCCTTCGTCCACATGGACGATGCGACCGCGGCGACCGTCGCCGCGCTCGACCGCGGCGCCGGGCATCTACAACATCTGCGACGACGATCCCGCGCCGAGGTCGGAGTGGCTCCCGGCCTACGCCGAGGCGCTCGGGGCCAAGAAGCCGCGCCGCGTGCCCGTCTGGCTGGCGAAGCTGGATCGCTGGAAGGCAGGCGGCCGGTATGTCGACCAGCGGCTCGAGGGGGCATCGAACGAGAAGGCGAAGCGGGAGCTCGGTTGGCAGCCGCAGCTACCCGAGCTGGCGCCAGGGATTCCGCGAGGGGCTCGGCTAGGTGCGGGTGGTCTCCCGGCGGACCACCATCGCCGTGCCGATGCCGAGGATCGCCGCCAGCAGCAGGCCTCCAGCGAGGACGAACAGGACGTAGACGAAGTTCCTCGTCCCGTTGCGGCCGAAGCTGATCACGGGGTCGACGCCGCCCGGGCACGCGCGTCGGTGCCACGGCCTCGTAGTCACCGGCCTCGGGGACCCTGAGCTTGGCGATCGAGCGCCGCACGTAGTCGCCGTCGTTGAACTGGTTGAAGGCATACGGGGTGGAGCCGAGCAGCTCCTGCCCGTTGGTGGTGCGCACCCGGAGCCTCAGATTCGAGGGGACGGCGAGCGGCGAGTGCTCGAATCTGCCGATGCGCTCCCCGTAGAAGATGATCACGTCGCCCGCCGGCAGGTTCACCGATTCCCGTCCCGGGACGGGAACCTCGCCGTAGGCATGGGCGTCGCGGGTGGCTCCCACCGCCTCGACCACCAGGAGCACGATGGCGACGGCGATCGTGATGCCCGCGGTGGCCAAGGCGAGCCTGTACCCCGTCCGCATCGGACGCATCCTAGGATGCCCCGATGCCGACGGATCTCGAGGGCGCACACGACGTCCTGCTGGCGCGAGCTGCGGGAGCACGCCCTGGTGATCGGCGAGGTCACCCTCTCCAGCGGCCAGACCGCCCAGTACTACGTCGACGCCAAGCGGGCGATCCTGCGACCTCCGGCGTTTCGCGCCGTCGGCGAGCTGATCGCCGCTGAGGCCTCCGAGCGCGGGGCGACCGCCGTCGGCGGCATGACGATGGGCGCCGACCCGCTCGCCAGTGCCGCGATCGGTGCGGAGGCCGGTGAGGGTCTGATCGCCTTCTTCGTCCGCAAGGAGAAGAAGCGGCACGGACTCCAGCGCTGGATCGAGGGGCCCGTGCTCGAGCCGAGGACCCGCTGTCTCGTGGTCGAGGACGTCGTCACCACCGGAGGATCCACGGTGCGCGCGATCGAGCGGATCCTGGAGGAGGGCCACGCGGTCGCCGGCGTCGTCTCCGTGGTCGACAGGCTCGCCGGAGGCGCCGAGGCGATCGAGGAGGCGGGCGGCGCGCCCTACCGGGCGCTGGTCACGATCGACGAGCTTTACCCGGACCGCCCCGACGCATAACGGGTTGCGCTTACGCGTCATGCGAGGGTGCGCGTTAGCGCAACCCGATTGATGCTGACTACTTCCCGATCAGGATCTTCGGCTCGACGCCCTCGACGGCCGGGCCGGCCTTCACCGTGTAGCTGCCCGGCTCGGTGATCTGAACGGTTCCGATCAGGGCTCGGCTCCAGCCCTTGCCGGTGTTCTTGGAGGAACCCATGCCCTTGAAGCCCGGGCCCTTGATCGGGATGGGCTCGCCGCCCGCGGAGTTGGCGATCTCCACCTGCAGGCCCGGCGGGGGGTCGAAGTCGATGTCGTCGCCCGTGGTCGAGCCGGCGTGGTACTCCTCCTGGTAGGAGATCTTCAGCTTGCCCGCCGGGATCGTCACCGTGGTCTCTCCGGGGACCATGAACATGCCGTAGTCGTCGGCGCTCGCCCGCGACTTGAACACGCGGAAGAAGATCCAGGCGTCGATCGCCAGGAAGACGATCACGCCTATCACGATCAGCGCCACGACCATGTCCGCAGCATATGGACGGCGGAGCACATTGGCATCCCGAATTGCGAGGATGCCCGGCTCTATGTCGCCGCGAGAGATGAGTCGGCGAGAGGTGGGGCTCGCCGCGATCGGGGCCTGCGTGCTCGCGATCGTGATGACCTGGCCCCTGCTCCTGCACCTGGGAGGCACTGTCCCGCGCGATATCGGCGACCCCCTGGCCGAGGCCTGGCAGCCGGCCTGGGGAGGCCACGCCCTGCTCCACCAGCCGCTGCATTTCTTCGACGCCAACCGCTTCTGGCCGACCAAGTACTCGCTCGCCTTTGGGGACGCGCTGATCGGCTACGCGCCCGCCGGGCTGATCGGCACGGGCCCGCACGCGGCGATGGTCCGCTACGACCTGCTCTTCATCTTCGCCTATGCCCTCGCGTTCTTCGGCGCCTACATGCTGGCCCGGGAGCTGGGGCTCGGCCCGCTCGGCGCCGTGATCGCGGGCGCCGCGTTCGCCTACGCCCCGTACAGACTCGAGCAGGACGGGCACCTGCAGGTGATCTCGAGCGGCGGGATCCCACTGGCGATCGCCTTCGCCGTACGCGGCATCCGCCTGCGCAAACACTGGTGGATCTTCGGGGCCTGGATCGTGGCGGCGTGGCAACTCTCAATCGGCTGGGCGCTCGGCCTTCCGTTCGCGTATGGGATCGCCGGAGCCGTGCTGATCGGGGTGATCGCATGGCTGGTCCGTGGGCGGCCGCCGGTCCCGCGGCGGATGATCGTCGCAGGAGTGTTGGGCGCCGTCGTCTTCACGCTGTTCTCGTACTGGATCGCGCACGCATATCTCTACATCGGGGACCACTTCCCGGCGTCGAAGCGCAGCGCGCACGAGGTGGCGGCCTTCTCTGGGCCGCTCAAGGTGTTCCTCACGGCGCCGGAGGAGAACTTCGTCTGGGGCCATGCCACCGCCGGAATCCGCGACTCGCTCACCACCTGGCAGGAGAAGACCCTCTTCCCCGGCGCGGTGATCCTGCTGCTGGCGATCGCCGGGCTGTGGTCGAGCAGTCTCAGCAAGCGCTGGCGCATCTGGCTTGGGGTCGCGGTCATCGCGTTCTTGGTGCTCTCGCTCGGCTTTCGTGAGGAGGGCGGCCTGCTGTGGCCCTATCGCGTCCTCTACGAGGGACTTCCCGGCTGGAACGGAATCCGCACCCCGGGCCGCATGATGACCTTCGCGTCGCTCGCGCTCGCCCTGCTCGCGGCGGCCGGGGCCGAGGCCGCGATCCGGGCGGCCCAGCGACATCGCTGGCCCGCGTGGTCGGCGGTCGCAGTCACGGGCGTGCTCGCCCTCGCGGTCGTCACCGAGGGCCGCAGCCTGCCGTTCGACCCCTTCGACAACCAGGCCGAGCCGGCCGTGCCGGCGCCGGCAGCTTCGACCGCCGACATCCCGCAGCCCCAGCTCCACTTGCCGGCCCTCACTGCCAAGGAGAACCGCGCCTTCCAGCTGGAGTCCACCGACGGCTTCCCCAAGATCGTCAATGGCAGAGCCAGCACGAACCCCGCCGTGGTCCTGGATCTGGTCAAGCACATGGCGACCTTCCCCGACGCCGCGACAGTCCGCGAGCTGCAGGCGTATGGCGTCCGCACCGTGGTCCTTCACCTCGGGTTGACCGAAGGCACGCCGCAGGCCGGTGCGCAGCGCAAGCCGATCGCAGGGCTGCCGCTGAGGCGCTACCGGCTGCCGGACCGCCCGGGGCTGGTCTTCTACGAGGTCGGGTCGTCGAACGCCAGCTCGGGCCCGAGCGCGGCCTCTCGCGCCGGAGGCACCTCGGGGCCGGACTGAGCGCGTCGCTCGCGCAGCCGCACGACGGTGAGCGTCGTCAGGGAGAGCAGCAGCGCCGAGGCGACCAGCCAGAGCGCCGAGGAGTTGCCCCGCGCGAGCGGGCTGATGTCGTCGCCGGCGATCCCGGGGCCGACCGCCGAGACGCAGGCCCAGGCCAGCAGAGCCGGCACGGCGTAGCGATAGTCGGAGAGCGAGGTCGAGGGTGTGGCGCGGACGGCGAGGACGATGGCCGTCAGGACCGCCGCGACGATAGGAGCCACCGCCAGCCAGGCGTTGGTGACGCCGAATCCGGTCAGCACGGTGTGCTCGAGTTTGCCCTCCATCAGCCAGTCCGCCCAGGTCCCCGTCCCCTGCTTCCCGATCAGCGGGTAGGTCAGGCTCCCGATCAGCATGAGGAGCGCCGACGGGATCGCGAGTCCGATCGTCAGTGCCGGGAGGCGCTTGTAGGCGTAGGGCAGCCCGAGCGCGACGAAGGGCAGGGCGGGGATCAGGAAGCGCGGGCCCGGGGTGCCGCCGCCGAACGGCAGCCAGTACCCGCTGTTGTAGATGAAGTAGACGGCGGCGATGGCGAGGATCGTGTTGGCCTCGGCCCGGTGCCCGTCGCGGCGCATCATGAACACGCCGACGACGCTCATGACCACGATCGGGGTGAGGACGAGCAGACCCCGGCCGGCGAGCAGCAGGCTGACGGCGCTGTCGAAGCGCGGCGCGGTGATCCCGAAGAACCCGTGGCTGTTGAGGCCGAGCACGTCGTGGCCGCTCGCACCGGGGAAGGCGACGGCGTCTCCGTAGGCCAGCTTGAGCGGGTTGCCGAACGCCCAGAAGTTGAAGGAGAGCATCGGCAGCGCCCCGGCGACCGCGCCTGCCGCGTACGCGGCGCCACGCCGGAAAATGTCGGTCCTGCGCGAGAGCGCGTAACCGAACAGCACCACCCCCACAAGGCCGGTCTGGAACTCGAAGGTCACGGCGAGCCCGGCCAGCAGGCCGGCCCCCGCGACCATCCACGGTCGGGGAGGGCCTTCCCTCTCCTTCATCAACAGGCAGAAGGCCGCAAAGCCGAAGCCGGCCGCGATCACATGAGAGAAGAACTCGGCTGCGAAGGTCATCACCACGGTGGCCAGGCCGAGGGTGATCGCAGCGGCGGTGCCATATCCGGGCAGGAAGCGGTCGGCGGCCCAGCGCACCGCGAGCAGCAAGAGGATCGCGGGGATCACCGCCGCCAGCAGGGTGAGCGCCCAGACGATCGGCGCCGACTCCTCGATCGCGTGCTGGACGCGGATGCCACGCTCCACGTCGTAGCCGAAGTTCTCCAGCGGCACGACGCTCTGCGGGTACCACTTCGGATGGGCGGTCTGGCGCTCGTTGTCGACGGCAGCCCGCGCCAGCTTGTCGCCGCCGAGGTCCTCGATGGCCTTGTACAGCGGGGCGGTGAGGGCGGCGACGCCGGGGCTCTTGACCGAATAGAAGTGGCCGTCGACCCAGGCCTTGTCGTTGGTGTTCCAGTGCCACTGGTCGATCTGGGCCCGGCCCTTGGACAACGCCTGGACCTCGTCGAAGTGGGCCATCTGAGCCCAGCCCATCTGGTGCATGACGAGCCCCCAGGCGACGCCGAGCGTGACCACTGCTGCGAGGCCCGGGCGCGCGCGCAGTGAATGCAATGTTTGACGCAGGCGCCTCATGAAGGCGGCGATTGTACGCGGCAGAGGGCCATGGTCCACGGGGTCGGGGTCCTCACCTCCACTACCTCGAACCGCGACGTGAGAAACCGCACGAACTCCCCCCTGGACCAGTGGTTCAGGTGTCCGGGCGTGTTGCCGAGGTCTCCGACGTAGGAGAGCCGTGCCAGATTGAGTGCACGCCAAAGCGGCTCGCGGGGGACGCTCGCGATCAGCCACGGGCGCGCCAGGCCCGCCAGGACCTCGATTGCGCGCTCAGGGTCCTCGAGATGCTCGAGCACCTCGCAGCAGACGATCAGTTCCGCGCCGTGGCGGGCCGGCTCGAGCCGCTCCGCCGGAGTGGCTTCGAAGTCGATCTCAACGCCGGCGACACGGGCCCGCTCGCGCGCCTCCTCGAGCACCTGGGGGACGGCGTCGGTTCCGCGGACCCGGATTCCCCGGCGAGCCAGCCTGATGGCGAGCTCGCCCTCGCCGCAGCCAACCTCATGGGCCTCGATCGCCCCGGTGCGCGCGACCAACTGGTCGAACTGGTCCATGAATCCCAGCATCAGCCTGCGGGCGATGGGATTGGACGTGCCGTACTTGTCGTAGACGTTCCCGCCGGCTTCGGCAGCGTCGACGCTCACCGGGCGATGGAGGATTCGATCGTCTCCACAGTGAGCGGCCTGGCAGGGGCTCGGTCTCCGGGCTCGTAGTTGGAGGGCTCGACACCCGTCTCGAGCTCCAGCCGCCTGACCCGCTCATAGACGCGCTGCGCGATCGCCCGCTGGCCGGCGAGCGCATCCCCGATGATCCCCAGGGCGAACATCTGGACTGCGGCCAGCATCAATACGGCGCCGAGGATCAGGGACTGGATGTGGCCGCTGCGGTCGCCGTTGACGATCCAGTCGAACAGGAACGGCGACCAGGCGGCAAGCGCCAGCACGCTGAAGAGGGCGGCGAGAATCATGAACACTCGCAGCGGCTCATAGAGGGTGTAGGCGCGGAAGATCGCGTAGGCGTTGCGCCGGACGTAGGCCGAGGTCGAGCCGAAGAGGCGCGACTCGCGCTCGGTCGGGTTGGGCGAGATCGAGACGTCCTCGATCGCCACCGACATCTTGCCCGCCTGGATCAGGCTCTCGAGCGTGTACGTGTAGCGCGAGACGACGATCAGCTGCAGGGCCGCCTCCCGGTTGTATGCGCGGAAGCCCGAGGTCGTGTCGGGCACCTTCGTCCCGGAGGCCTGACGCACCACCCAGCTCCCGGTCCGCTGCAGGAGCTTCTTCGTGAAGGAGAAGTGCTCGACGTTCTGCACCTGACGGTCGCCGACGACCATGTCGGCCCGGTGGCTGACGATCGGCTCGACCAGGCGCGGGATGTCGGAGGCGCGGTACTGGCCGTCGGCGTCGGTGTTGACGATCGCGTCGGCGCCGAGCTTGAGCGCGGCGTCCAGGCCCGCCTGGAAGGCCGCCGCCAGGCCGCGGTTGCTGTTCAGGCGGACCAGATGGTCCACGCCGTGGCGCCTGGCAACCTCGACCGTGCGGTCGGTGGAACCGTCGTCGATGACGAGCCACTCCACCTGGTCGAAGCCCGCCACCTCGCGCGGCAGCTCCGAGAGCACCTGGGGCAGCGACTCCTCCTCGTTCAGGCAGGGAATCTGGATGATCAGCTTCATCGCGGTGATCGTAGGGTTTGTTCGGAGATGACGCGGCCCTTACGCATCGTCGTGCTCGCGCTGTGCGTCAGCGCCGTTTCGTCACCCTCCGCGCAGGGCCTGAGCGTTTCGGGGAACCACCTGGTCGACGAGTCCGGAGGGCCGATCAGATTGCTCGGTGTCAGCCGCAGCGGCTCCGAGTATGCCTGCGCGGAGGGGTTCGGGTTCTTCGATGGCCCCACCAGCGCTCGCAGCATCCGGGCGATGAAGAAATGGGGCATCGATGCGGTTCGCCTGCCCCTCAACCCCGACTGCTGGCTGGGGATCGACGGGGTAAAGCCCGCCCTGGGCGGCCAGGCGTATCGCAACGCGATCGACGGCTTCGTCGCGCGCCTCAATCGGGCAGGCCTCTACGTGGTGATCGACGAGCACGTCGCCGCACCCGCCGGGCAGAGGGCCGTGGGGATCATCCCGATGCCGGACGCCGATTCCTCGCCGGCCTTCTGGAGCTCGGTGGCCTCGCACTTCGCCGCCAATCATTCCCTGGTCTTCGACCTCTACAACGAGCCCCACGACATCGGCTGGGACTGCTGGCTCGCGGGCTGTGACGTCCTCGCCGGCGGGAGGTTCAGCGAGCGTCATCCCGCCTACCGGGCCGCCGGGATGCAGCAGCTGGTGGACGCGGTGCGCTCGACCGGGGCGACGCAGCCGCTGATGCTGGGCGGCATCGACTATGCGCGCGATCTGTCCGGGTGGCTCGCCCATGAGCCGGTCGACCCGCTCGGCCAGCTCGTCGCCTCGGAGCACAACTACGGCCACCACCTGGCGCCCTGCCTCCGCGGCTGCAAGGCCGCGATTGCGGCCACGGCCGCCTCGGTCCCGGTCGTGGTCGGCGAGCTCGGCCAGACCGACTGCCACCACGATTACATCGACAAGTGGATGCGCTGGGCCGACCGGCGCGGGATCTCATACGTTGGCTGGGCCTGGGACGCCAAGGGCGGCTGGACCTGTCACGCCGGACCCAGCCTGATCCGGAACTACCGCGGCAAGCCGACCGGTTTCGGCGTCGGTTTCCGCAACCACCTGCTGGCGCTGAGGCGGCATGCTCGAGGTTGAGCGGCTCGGCGAGGGCCCGCCTGTCCTCTTCGTGCACGGCGACATCGTCGGAGCGCCCACCACCTGGCGCAAGCAGCGCGAGCTCGCCGAGCGCTGGAGCCTGATCATTCCCAGCCGACCCGGTTTCGGGGAGAGCACGCCTCTGGAGCGCAACGACTTCGAGGTGGAGGCGCCGATGTTCGCCGAGCTTCTCGGCGATGGCGCGCATCTGGTCGGTCACTCCTACGGAGCGGTGATCGCGCTGCTCGCCGCGGCGCAGCGGCCGGAGGCGGTCCGCTCCCTGACCGTCTCGGAGCCCGGCTCGCTGCGGGTCGCCGAGGGCACGCCGGTGGTCGACGAGATGATCGCCAACGGGGAGCGCCTCTTCAGCCACGCGTCCGAGATCCCGTCCGAGGACTTCCTGCGGCTCTTTCGCGGCGGCGCCGGGTCCGCATACGAGACTCCGGATGAGCTGCCAGAGGAGCTCCTCCACGGCGTCGAGCTGCTCAAACGGGAGAGGCCCTCGTGGGAGGCCGAGATCCCGCTCGAGCGCCTGGCGGCAGGCGGTTTCCCGGTGCTGGTGATCTCCGGCGATCACTCGCCGGCCTTCGAGGCGGTCTGCGACGCGCTGGCGGACTCCCTGTCCGCGGAGCGCGCAGTGATCCCCGGCCGGGGGCACACGGTCCCGTCCACGGGTACGGCCTACAACGAGCGCCTCGAGGCCTTCCTCACCGCCGCCGAGCGGGCCTGACCGGATTCTTCATCCGCCGGAAATCGATGATTTGCGCGATTTCTAGGGATGCATGCGGAGGTGCCGGGGGCTAGGGTCAGGCGACAGGGTTGTCTCTACTCGAGCTCCGGTCGCCCCGTACCTGCTGATGGCAGCACCGATGCCCTACAGCTCCAGGCAACGCAGGCGAGCCCTCCGCTTCGCGGTCGCGGGCAATGTCGTCCCGGTGGCCGTGGCGACCGCCACGGACTTCGGCTCGCACCACACGGTCTTCTTCATCGGCGCAATCGGAGCGTGTGCGGCGCCGGTCGTGGTCACGCTGATGACGCGCCGCCAGCCGATCCCGTTCTACGCAGCCGCCTACGGCGGGATCCTGGCGTTCACCATGCTCCAGGCGTACTCCGGCGGCGCGGCCTCCGGGTACGCCGTCCTGATGATGATGGCGATGATCTGGTTCGGCGTGCAGGCGACCGACCGGGAGCTGGCCGTCGGCATGGGGGTCCTGGCGGCCTGCGCCTATCTGCCGATGCTGATCTTCGGGCCGCCGGCGTATCCGGTCTCCTGGGGCCACGCCACGGTGCTCGTGCTGATCGGGTGCAGCGTGGCGTTCTCCCTGCGGGCCGTGACCCGCGAGACCCAGACGCTCAACTCCCGCCTGCTCAAGGAGGCGACGGTGGATGACCTCACCGGCCTGCTCAACCGGCGGGGCTGGCGAATGGCCGCGGAGCGGGAGATGTCGCGAGCGGCTCGGGAGGGAACCTTGGTCGGACTCCTCCTGCTCGATCTCGACAGCCTCAAGGAGATCAACGACACCCGCGGGCACGACGAGGGGGACCGAGTCCTGGTCGATACCGCCGACCGGATGCGCACGGAGCTCCGCGCCGGGGACATCCTCGCCAGGCTGGGCGGCGACGAGTTCGGGGCGCTCCTGATGGACACCGCGGACGGCCAGGCCATGGCTGCCGTCGGCCGCCTCAACGAGGTGACTCCGGACCTTGGGAGCTTCTCCGCCGGAGTCGCGGCCTGGGACCGCGAGGAGCCCCTGGACGAGCTGCTCCGCAGGGCCGACGTCGCGCTCTACACCGCCAAGACCGACGGCGGCAGCAGGGTGGAGATCGCGCCGCCCACGCTCGAGCCGGCCGACGCCTTCCCGGAGACTGAGCCCGCCGGCGACTAGCCCTTCTGCGAGCCCTTGCTGTTGGCGGTCCGGACCGACGACGCGACCAGACGCGAATAGAGATCGATCCCCTTGCTGGTCAGGTGGATGCCGTCAGTGGTGATCCCGCCGTGGGAGGAGGCGATCCCATGCCAGTCGACGAGCTGCGCCTGCCCCCAGTTGTGTGCGGCGTCGGAGAGAACCGAATTCACCTCGCCTTGCCAGCTCCTCGGCACCTCGACATTGACCAGGTAGACGTGCGCTACGCCTCTCAGGGCGTTGTGCAGCTTCTCCAGGTCATCCGAGTAGACCGGGCCGTTGTTGCCGAGCTGCAGGACGACGTCGTCGGGGACCTTGCCGGCGGCGGCGTAGTCGTGGAGCAGGGAGACGATCTCCTCCGGCTGGCGGCCCACAGCGGCGTTCAGCGTCAGCTGCGGTCCCAGGAAGCGCGCAAGTCCCGAGCGCGCGTCCACCATGACCGAGTCCCCGAGGGCCAGCACCGGCAGCGCCCTGGCCTTCGCCCCCTTCACCTGCCTGGCCTTGACCGGAACCCGGCCGCCGGAGCCCTCGGAGACCGCCCTGGAGACCGAGACCGGATGGGTCACGAACGTCTTCTTCGGGGTGATCTGCGCGGAGGCCACGCGCAGCTGGCCGGGATGGCCCCTGGGCACGATCCCGCTCCAGCCCACCACGAGCACCGCGGCACTCACCCCGACCGCGATCCCGACGCGCCCGATGCGCAGCCAGTCGGGCCGCTGCCAGCTGGTGGAGCGGCGGAAGGGCTGCTCGACGTAGCGGTAGGACAGGTCGGCGAGCGCCAGCGTCGCACCGAGCTGCAGTGCGAACAGGACCGGGCCGTGCAGCGGCACGTCGATCCCCGGCCGGGTCAGCTCGAGCACCGGCCAGTGCCAGAGATAGAAGCTGTAGCTGCGCAGGCCGAGCCAGCGCATCCCCGGGTTGCCCACGATGCGGCCGATGTCCGCGGCGGGGTGGGCGAGCGCTGCGATCAGGAGCGCCGTCCACACGGAGAGCAGCAGGAAGCCCCCGCGGTAGAGGGACTGGTCGTAATCGTGGACGGTGAGGAAGGTGATCAGCAGCATCGCCAGGCCGAACGCCCCGATCGCGTCCAGCGCGGCGGGTGCCAGCGTCCCGGTCTTCGCCTTGAGCCGCTCCGGGTTCCAGAAGAACGCCAGCGCCACCCCGATCAGCAGCGGCGTGGCCCGGGTGTCGGTGCCGTAGAAGACGCGGTTCGGGTTGACCGGGTCGAAGAGAATGGCCATCAGCAGGCTGGAGGCGATCGCGCCGGCGATCACCCCGACCACCAGCCGGCGGTGCCCGAACCGGGTCATGCAGGCGGCGAAGACGATCGGCCAGAGCAGATAGAACTGCTCCTCCACCGCCAGCGACCAGAGGTGGCGGAACAGCGAGGGCCGCGCGAACTCCTGGAAGTAGGACTGGTGGCTGAAGATCAGGTCCCAGTTGGTGACGTATGCCATCGAGGCGAGCGCCTGGCCTCGCAGGGTCGAGATCTGGCCGAAGTCGAAGAAGGCGCCGAGGACCATCACGACCGCGATCAGCACTCCGACGGCGGGCAGCAGGCGCCTCGCCCTCCGCAGCCAGAAGGCGACCAGGTCGACCCGTCCCTCCTTGCGGAACTCGCTGAGCAGCAGCGAGGTGATCAGGTAGCCGCTGATCACGAAGAAGACGTCGACGCCGAGGAATCCGCCAGGAAGCCAGCCGCCGCCGTTGTGGAAGTGGTAGACGAACACCGCGAGCACGGCGATCGCCCGCAGGCCATCCAGGCCGGGCATGTACGGCAGGCGCTTGCTGCTGCTTGACACCGGGCTACCTCGCCAGCAATGGTCGCAACATCAGTGCCGCTTGACTAGGCGCGGGCCCCGGCTTGCAGCTGCGGTGATTGGCCTAGCTGCAGCTCATTCCGGTTCGTCGTCCCCCTTCAGCGCATCTGCCGCCGGCCAGACCCCATCGGGCGGCATATCGAGGGAATCCGCCAGAGGCTTCCTCCAGGCGGGCGGCTCGAATGGCTCGCCCCAGTAATCCGTCACCCTGATCGCCTTGCCGTCGCGCAGCTCCGCCACGGTGACGTTGCGGTAGATGCGGCCGTCGCCGTAGTCGGTGCTCCACTCGACCACCAGGGTGTCGCCGAGGGCGTGGCGCATGCCGACGGCCAGCCGGAGTCCCTCGAAATGAGACTCCACCTCGCCGATCCGAGCCCTGCCCGTGATCGCCTCGCCGCTCTGTGGCCACTGGCGCACGGCGTCATCCGCGAGGGGGACGCCGAGGATTCGCTCGAGCCTTGTGTCGTGGCCGGCTTCCTTGGTCATCTCCGCTCCGTCGATCGTACGCCTCCCGCGTTACACCTCGGCTGGATTGCCGGCGGGCAAATACTGTCCCGTGCATGGAGACGCGTCGCCGAAGCTACCGGACCCATCTGAAGTCGGCGGTGGCGACCTCCGCCGCGCCCTACGGCTACACGCTGACCATCTGGACCTCGGGAGCCGTCACCACCCATGCCCGCGGCATTCCGACCGCGTGGGAGGCGCTGCTGTTCCTGGCGGGCGCGGTCCTCGGCTTCGGGGTGACCGCCGCCCTCGCGTACGGGCGTCCGAGCGAGATCCTGGCCCCCAGGGAGCACGGCTCCGTGCGTCTCTGGGGCGGCTTCCACCTCGTCTCCGTCGGCCTTGCGATCGGCGCGGCGGCACTTGTCACCGCCACGATCCACGACCCGGTCGCCTGGATGGTCGTCGGCTTCGTCGCGACGCTTGTCTACCTGGTCGTGATCGCCGCGCAGTTCACCCTGGCGGACGCCCACGGCGGGTGATTCGCCGGGATCCGCCCGCCTCCCTCAGCGCCCCGACCAGGATTCGAACCTGGGGCCTACTCCTTAGGAGGGAGTCGCTCTATCCAGCTGAGCTATCGGGGCTCGGCGCCATTGAAGCACCGCCTCAGGTCAGCGGTACCTCCACCGCGGCGTTGAGGTTCGGGTAGTACTCCTTCACCCGGTCGGCGCCGTACTTCTCGCCGAATAGGAGAGCGACGTGATTGACGACGCTTGGGTCCTCGGTCGGCTCGGCGTCGGTGCGCAACTCGGCGCCGTCCGCCCTCAGGCCGATCGTCGGGGTCTTCTGGAGGTTCCGGTACCAGTTGCTGTCCGTGCCACCGACCGGGAGCAGGAGCAGCTTGTCTCCCTCGAGCACGAACCAGATGGGTCGAGAGCTCTCGTCCCCGGTCTTGCGGCCGGTGACCGTCAGGTCGACCTCGTTCGCGTCTTGCAGTGCGCTCTTCAGCTCTTCGCCTGCCATCGCGTCCTCCTGTGAGCTATCGGGGTCGATCTCTAGTGTGACGTAACGCCCCTGCGCGCCGGCGTACTGGCTGCAATGCCTGCCTTCGACAACCTCCTGATCGTCGTCGCGGTTGCCTTCGCGGCGCCCCTGCTGCTCGGCTTCTTCCCGAGCGTGATGCTGCCGTCGGTTGTGCTGGAGATCATCGCCGGGATCGTGATCGGGCCGTCGGTGCTCGCGATCGTGCACGTGGACCAGTCGGTCTCGGTGATCGCCGTGCTCGGCCTGGCGTTCCTGCTCTTCCTGGCGGGACTCGAGATCGAGTTCGACAAGCTCCGCGGTCCGGTCCTGCGCGTGACGATGATGGCCTTCGTCCTCTCGTTCGGGATCGCCCTGCTGGTCGCTCTGCTGCTCAAGACGACCGGGTTGATCGAGACGCCGCTGCTGATCACGATCATCCTCTGCGCGACCTCGCTCGGGGTGCTGATCCCGGTGCTGAAGGACGCTGGGGAGATCTCATCGACCTTCGGCCAGCTGATCGTCGCCGCCGGGACGATCGCCGACTTCGGCGCGGTGATCCTGCTCTCGATCTTCTTCTCGGGGGAGGGCGGCGTCGGTGCGACGCTGCTGCTGATCGGCAGCCTGGTGTTGCTCGCCCTCGCGGTGTTCATCGCGGTGAAGAGCGCCGAGCGCTCCAGCCTTCTGCGGCAGGACCTGGTCCGGCTTCAGGACACGACGGCACAGATCCGAGTCCGAGGCGCGGTCGTCCTGCTGGTCGGGTTTGCGGCGATCGCCGACTCGCTGGGCCTGGAGTCGATCCTCGGCGCCTTCATGGCGGGCGCGATCCTCTCGCTGCTGGACAAGGACCGGGCGATGACGCATCCTGAGTTCCGGCGCAAGTTGGAGGCGGTCGGATTCGGGATCTTCATCCCGGTGTTCTTCGTCACCAGCGGCGTCAACTACGACCTCGACGCTCTGCTCTCGAGCGCCTCGAACGTGCTGATGGTCCCGATCTTCCTGGCCGCGCTGCTTGCGGCGCGCGGGATCCCAGTCCTGCTCTACCGCCGGCTGCTCGACGGCCGCCACACCGCGATCGCAGGACTGATGCAGGCGACCTCGTTGCCCTTCATCGTGGCCGCGGTTGCGATCGGCGAGGATCTCGACCTGGTGAGCGCCGCGGAGGGCGCCGCCCTGATCGGCGCGGGACTGCTGTCGGTGTTGCTCTTCCCGGCGATCGGGCTGGGTTTGCTGAAGGGCGGCGATGGCAAGGCGAAGGGGCCGGAGGCCGAGGAGTCGGACGTCCTGATGGCGATGTAGGTCTAGGCTCCGCCGGTGCTTCGACTGCGACTCCCGATGCTGTTCGCATCGATCCTGGGAGCGCTGGTCCTGGGCGCTTACGGTTCAGCCCAAGCAAGCGGTGCCGGCGAAAGGGCCGCGACCGGCGACTCGCCTGCCCTCAGCCCCTGCAACCTGGGCGCCGGGCCCCGGTTCCGCTGCGGCCGGATCACCGTGCCGGCGGTGCGGGGAGACCCGAGCGTCGGCGACCAGTCGATCTTCTTTGCGGTCCGCCCGCGGGACCTGACGAAGAAGCCGGCGGTCGGAACCATCTTCGCCGTCGAGGGAGGTCCCGGCTATGCGAGCACCAACTTCGACTCGGCGAAGTCGTACCGAGCGGTCTTCGGGCCGCTGTTGCGTCGCCGCGACCTGGTGCTGATCGACCAGCGCGGCACGGGGCATTCGCAGGCCGTGAATTGCACGCAGCTGCAGAGGGGGATGGTCCCGGACCAGATCGCAGTCGCCTCCTGCGCGAACCAGCTCGGGGCGCGGTACGAGGGGTTCACCTCGGCCGAGTCCGCGGCCGACATCGAGGCCGTCCGCACCGCGCTCGGGCTGGGGCCGATCACGCTCTACGGCGACTCGTACGGGACCCTGCTGGCGCAGGCCTACTCGGTCCGTTACCCGGCGAGCCTCCGCTCGCTGGTGCTCTCCTCCGCCTACCCGGCGGATGATCCGTTCTGGCGGACGATCTACCCAGCGGCGATGCAGGCGCTGAAGCTGAGCTGCGCCCGGAGCTCGTCCTGTCGCGGGCGGGCCAAGTCTCTCTGCGGCAAGAAGGGACTGCGCTGCTCATGGGACGGCGAGCAGCGCTTCCGCCACGCGCTCGCCCGCATCCAGCGCACCGGGGGGCCGCTCAACGGCACGCTGGAATACCTGCTCGAGGCGGGGACCTGGTCCCCGAACTCCTACCTGGCGCTGAACCGTGCGATCACCGAATACCTCGCGGGCGACCCCGGGCGCCTCGACCACATCGCCAGCGAGGGGCGCCCCGGCGACGGTGACTTCCATTACTTCTCCACCGGGATGGGCACGGCGGTCGAGTGCAACGACTACCCGGTGGCCTGGGATCGCACGGCCGACTTCGCGCAGCGCACGGCGCAGCTCGATCAGGCGATCGCCGCGTTCCCTCGCCGCCACCTGTTCGCGCCCCTGACCGTGAGCCAGTGGATGACCCTGCCGGCCACGGGTCTGACCGGATGCCTCGCCTGGCCTCCGCCGACGGCGGGGATGCAGCCGCCCGTGCCGGCGGGCGCGACCCAGCCGGCGGGGCTGCCCGTCCTGGTGCTCTCGGGCGAGTTCGACGACATCACCACGGTTCGGGAGGCCCGCCAGGTGGCGAGGCTCTACCCGTCATCCCGACTTCGGATCGTCCCAAGCCGGGGACACGTCTCCGACCTCTACTACCCGCATCGCTCGCCGGCGGTCCGCTGGATCCGGCGCTTCGTCGCCGAACACCCATGAACGGCGGCCACAAACACCGCCGCCGCATCTACTCAGGCTCGTCGTAGAGGCTCTCGACCGCCAGCTGCTGGCCCTGTGAGCTCCAGAGCTTGACCTCGAGGTAGAGCTCGTCCGGAAAGCCCTTGACGGCGTCGAGCGCGACCAGGGTGAAGCGCTCATCGGTCACGGGCGTCTGGTCGACGACCTCGGCGTCGAGCTCGGCGGTGGCGGCGGTGGCGCCGCGGACCAGTGGGGTCCCCCAGACCAGGGTGACGTCACCGCGGCGATCGCTCTCCCCGTGCCACGGCCCGATCACCTCCTCGTTCAGGTCGATCATCCAGTCCGGGTTCTGGTCGGCGGTGACGTCGGTGAAGTCGGCCTTCGCCTCGAAGGAGCCCGCCTCACCCTGCTCGCCCTCGGCGGGCCGGACGAAGGAGACGAAGCCGAAGTACTCGCTCGGCTCCTGGGCGCCCTCGACGGGTGCGATGGCCGGCACGTAGACCCGACCGCCCCAGGCCCGCTCGGGGAACCAGGTCACCTCGCCGGGCGGGCCTCCCGCTTCGGAGACATGGGGCTCGCACGCCTTGGCGAACTCGTCTCGGAGGCGCTGGCCCCAGCGCCCATAGGGCAGCCCCTCGGTGCTTGCGTCGGCGACGAAGCGGGGTATGGGTCGGCGGATCGGCGGCACGGGCCGGGACCCTACCCGAGCGCCTCGCGCAGCTCGGCGGCGGCGCGCTCGGGCGGGAAGACGTTGAGATCCACACCGGTCGACATCTCGAAGCCGGCGCGAATGCCGATCCGGGGGGCGATGTCCAGATGCCAGTGGAACGGCTCGGCCCCCCGGGGAGCGGTCAGCGTCCAGGCGTTGAGCTGCGGGACCCGGTCGAAGCGGGCCTCCAGCGCGCTCAGCGCGGTGCGAAGCATCCCGAGACCGACCTCGCCGTCGCGCTCGAAGCTCGGAGCCGGCCGGCGGGGGATGATCCGCAACTCGAAGGGCGACCGGGAGGCCCATGGGCAGATCAGCAGCGCGTCGTCGTCGATGGCGACCAGGCGCTCCTGGCGACGCACCTCCTCCGAGGCGATCTGAGCGAGCAGGTCCCCTCCCATCGTGTGCTGGTTATAGGAAGCGAAGCGCTCACGCTCACGCGCCACCTGAGCCGGGACGAACCCCAGCGCGTAGAGCTGCGCGTGGCTGTGCTCGAGGGAGGCGCCCGCCTCCTTGCCCTCGTTGACGATCAGCTGCACGTAGGCGGAGCGCTCGGCGTGCGCGCTCATCCGCGCCCGCCAGCCGGCGACCGCTGCCTCCAGCTCCGAATCGTCGAGCTGGCCGAGCGAGGTGCGGTGCCGGGGCGAGTGGATGATCACCTCGTGGAAGCCGGTGGCGGGCGAGGCGGTGAACAGGTCCGGCTCCCTGCCGCGGGATGACGCCCGCAGCGGGTCCCCGGCGGCGGTCAGGCCCTCCTCGGCCTCGCCGGCCGGCGCACCGCCGCCGTCGCCGTCGGCGGTCTGCGCCAGCGCCGGATAGAGATTGGGGACGGCGCGGACCCGCCAGCCGGGCGTATCGGGCGCGCCCCCGCCTGGCCGGTCTGCCCAGACCTCCGGCGGTGTGCGGTCCTCGCGGCCCTCGCAGAAGGGGCACTTCTCGGCGGCCTCGCTGTTCTCCTCGGTGGGAGTCCCGCCGAAGTCGAAGGGGCGGTCGGCGCGGGCGGGCGAGAGGATCGTCCGCAGGCCGGTGAGCTGGTCGAGGCGGATCTCCGCTGCATGAATCGGCCCCTGCTCCGCTTCGCGTCCGCTGGGGCCTCGCATTTCGTCAGCCACCTAGAGCGCCTTCCTCATCCGGACGTGCTCGATCCCGCGTCGATGAAGGTCTCGCCCTCGGCGACGTAGCCGTGCGACGCGTAGAACGGCTCGGCGCGGCGCTGGGCGTGCAGGAGCATCTCCCACGACCCGTGCTCCCGCGCCTCGGCCTCCGCCCCGGCGAGCAACCTGCCCCCGACGCCCAGCTCCCGCAGCCGCTTCTCGACCACCATCCGCTCGAGCTTGCACGTGCCGCGGTCCGGATATCGCAATCGGCAGGTTGCGATCACCCCGGAGTCGTCCAGCGCGACGATCTGGGTGGCCTCGTCGTCGAGCTCGTCGCGTTCCTCCTCCTCCGAGACGCCCTGCTCGCCGCAGAAGACCCGGATGCGCAATTCCATCGCGGCCTCGACCTCCGCGGCGTCGCGGGCCGTCCGCACGCTGACGGTTAGCCGGCAGTCGGCGCTCAAACGCGCGTCTGAACGGAGCGGTGTTCGGTGGGGCTCACTTGCCGGCGTTGTTCTTGGCCATCGCCGTGAAGGCCTCGATCAGGTCGATGGGGAGTGGGAAGACGATCGTCGTGTTCTGGTTGACGCCCATCTCCAGCAGCGTCTGCAGGTAACGCAGCTGCAGGGTCGCCGGGTTCTTGGAGATGATGTCGGCGGCCTGTGCGAGCTTCTCCGCGGCCTGGTACTCGCCTTCGGAGTTGATGATCTTGGCGCGTCGCTCTCTCTCGGCCTCGGCCTGCCGTGCCATCGCCCTCTGCATCTGCTCGGGGATCTCGACGTCCTTGATCTCGACCGTGCTGACCTTGACGCCCCACGGCTCGGTCTGCTCGTCGATGATCTTCTGCAGGTCCTCGTTGAGCCGCTCCCGCTCGGCGAGCAGCTGGTCCAGGTCGGCCTTGCCGAGCACGGAACGAAGCGTGGTCTGGGCGATCTGGGACGTGGCCAGTAGGAAGTTCTCGACCTCGACGATCGCCTTGTTGGGGTCGATCACGCGGAAGTAGGCGACTGCGTTGACGCGGGCCGGCACGTTGTCGCGGGTGATCACCTCCTGGGGAGGGATGTTGAGCGTCACCGTCCTCAGGTCGACCCTGACCATCCGGTCGATCACCGGGATCAGGATGATCAGCCCGGGCCCCTTCTGGGCGATCAGGCGGCCGAGCCGGAAGATCACGCCGCGCTCGTACTCGCGCAGGACGCGGACCGCGGAGCCAAGGAAGATCAGAATGAAGAACGCGATTACAACGACAACGCCGATCGCTACCGCCATGTCTGTCAGGCTCCTTTCTCGACGCTTGCCGGGTCTTGATCGGCGGCCGGCTCGACCACCAGCGTCAGTCCGTCCACCGACCTGACTCGCACTCTATTGCCTAGGTCGATCGTGCTCTTGCGATCCGCGACGCGAGCGCGCCAGAGGGCGCCCTCGATGAAGACCTGTCCCTCCGGATCGAGCGGCTCCCGTACCTCGCCCAGGTCGCCCACCAGCTCCTCGTAGCCGGTCCGCACCGGTTGGCCGCGATGCGCGGCGAGCGCCTTGCGGCTGGCGAAGACGATGAACCCGGCGAGGATCACTCCGGCGATCACGATCGCCGCCACCGGCAGGTCGTGTCCGGCGTCCCGCCACGCGAAGCCGGCCCCGACCAGCGCGCCCACTCCGAGCAGTCCCAGCACCGTCGTCGGCGCGTGCGCCTCCGCGATGAAGAGGAGCACGGCAACGACGAGCAGTGCGACGGCGAGCTCGGTCATGAATGCATTATCCGCTCCCCAGCGCGTAGCGCTGGATGTCGGCGGCTAGCTCCGCCTCGGTCCGGTATTGCCCCTGGTGGGTGAAGGCCACGTTTCCCGCCCGGTCGTAGAAAACGGTCGCCGGATAGCCGATCCCATGCAGCTCCTGGCGGATCGACTTGTCCGGGTCGCTGTAGGAGGGATACGGCAACGGCAGCTCGCCGAGGAATGTCTTTGCCGACCCGCTCGAGTCGTCGGAGTCCACCCCGAGGAAGGCGACGTCCTTGGCGTGCTTCGAGGCCTGGGATTGAAGGAAGGGGAACTCGAAGCGGCAGGGGCCGCACCACGAGGCCCAGTCGTTGACCACGACGGGGGTTCCCTTGAGCACCGCGAGGCGCTGGTCGAACGCGTCCTTGCCGCCGTCCAGCAGCTGATTGGCCTGACCGCGAATCTCGGCCAGCTGGGGAGGGGCGCCGGTGAGCGGCTGGGTCGCCTGCCCAAGGGAAAGCCGCGAGTCGGGATTCCCGCCGCTCGCGCCGGCGCAGCCGGCCACGGCGAACCCCGCCGCCAGAACGGCGATGACGAGGAACGCGCGGGCGACACCACGCCTGGGCGAGCCGAAGTTCACATTTAGGGAATACGTCTTGTCGATCAAGAGTGCTTTAATTCCTATCGGTCCATCAAGTTCCTGGACCCAGGGAGAGCCCGGAGCGGACAGCCGTATCTCGGGTGTCTTCCGTGATCAGGCCAATTGCGCCTCGCCATCCTTTCGATTGGCGGGTCGCGGCGGATCAGAGAGCCTCAGATGGCTGAAGAGACCAAGCCGGCCGCCAAAGCGGCAAAGGCGCCTACGAGCGCCGACATCGAGCGTGCTCGGGAGTTCGCGCGCGAGCCGTTCCTGCTCGAGGGAGAGAAGCCCAAGGACCTTGCTGCCGGGACACCCCGCCGCCGGGCCCTGGACGCGGCCCTCGCGGAGATCGACGAGGGCCGCGAGGCCCCCTCGATCGAGTGGCGCCGAGACTTCTCCCTCATGCTCGGCCTCGAGCGCCTGCTGTCCGAGGATGAGCCGCACCTCGCCGACGGCGCCGAGCTCGATCCACATCAGGTTGATGCGCTCTCCGGAACCCTCGCGGCGATGATCGCCGACATCCAGGAGCGGCTCAACGGCCACGCCTGGACCGGCGATGGAAACGGCAATGCCTCTCCCGCCCCGACCAAGGACGAGGCGCCCTCGGAGAACGGGGCGGGTTCCGACACCGAAGAGGAGGCCCTCGAGGAGGAGGAAGAGGAGGAGGAGGCGACCGAGGAAGAGGAGGCCGAGGACTGGGTCGAGCAGGTCGACGAGGAGGTCGTCGAGGAGGCTCCGGAGGATCCGGGCGCCAACCGCCGCTTCTGGTTCGAGCATGCCACCGGCTCCGGCAAGACCGTCGCCGCCGTCGGCTTCATCGAGGCCTCGCGCACGGGCGGCATCCTGATCCTCACCCACCGCCGCAACCTCGTCGACCAGTTCATCGGCGAGATCTCCGATCGCGGGTACGCCGACCGCCTCTCGCCGCCGCTGCTCGACGGCGCCGACCATCCGTACGGCCCGGTGACGGTCGAGACGTATCAGTGGTTCGTCCGCAACGCCGGCCGGATCTCGGACGCCTACTCGATCGTGATCTGCGACGAGGCGCACACCGCCCTCGGCGAGAAGACCAGCGGCTGCATCCGCGCCTGGGTCGGCCCGGTCTTCATCGGCATGACCGCGACCGGCGCACTGATCGCGCGCCACGTGGCGGATCTCTTCCCGACCCAGACTTCGCGCTTCGACCTCGCCCAGGCGGCCCGCCGGGGCGTGATCGCGCCGCTCCGATGCGTGCGGATCCCGCCCGGCCCCGGCGTGCGAACGATCGCCAAGGTTCCGCTGCGCAAGGGAGAGGTGGACCAGGACTTCGATCAGGAGGAGCTGGCCAAGCTCCTCGACCAGGCGCCGTTCAACGTCGCGATCGCGGATCTCTATCGCTCGCGGTTTCGGCGGGTGCCCGGCGTCGTCTACACCGCCGGCGTGAAGCACGCAAACAACGTCGCCAAGGCCTTCCAGGACGCCGGCATCAACGCCCGCGCGGTCTCGGGCGAGACTCCCAAGCGGGAGCTGGCCGAGATCCTGGCCGGGTTCGAAAGGGGCGAAGTCGATGTGCTTTGCAACGCGATGCTGCTCGCCGAGGGCTGGAACTCGCCGCGCGCGACCATCTGCATGCATCTGGCTCCGACCGCCTCCCGCCGCGTCTACCAGCAGCGGGTCGGCCGAGTGACCCGGCGCAATCCCGGCAAGGAGGCCGGCCTGGTGATCGACCTCGTCCACCCGGCCACCACCCACGACGAGACCATCGTCACCCTCCACAGCCTGCTCGACCGCGACGTCTATCGCGGCGGGGCGATCGTCGTCGGACCGGTGAGACGCGGCCGCGGGCGCAGGGTCCGGGTCGAGAAGCGCGTCGTGCCGGTGTCCGACCAGTCGGAGCGGCGCCTGCGGGTGCTCGAGCGCGAGCTCTGGCGGATCGCCGTCGAGAACCTGAACCACTCCGAGCAGCACGTCTGGGCTGCCCTGGCGGGCGCCCGGGTCAATCCCTCCGGCTGGCGGCGGGCCAAGGCGATGCTCCAGCATGACCAGACCAAGGAGCTGCGCCGCCGGTTCCTGCTCACCTGCGTGCAGCGCAACCGCAACCAGCAGCTGCGGATCAAGGCGCTCGCCGAGATCGCAGCCCTCCGCGACGCGGATGCCTTCGACGACGCGATCGACACGGTCGGGACCTGGTCCCGCGACGATCGCCGGGCCGGGACCAAGGTCCTGCTCGAGGCCCTCGCCGAGCGGCGAATCGGCCGCCGCGACCAGGCTCAGGCCTGGGTCTGGCGCCTCGCCGACTACACGCGCGACCTCCACGAGGAGTACGCGGTCCAGCGCTGGCCCGAGACCAAGCGACTGCTCGGCCTGCTCGTCAACTCGTCAGGCCGCGCCCATGGCCGCAACGCGCGCCGGCTGGTCCACGCCGCCCGAAATCACGACCGCCGCCTGGCCGCTGCACTGCTCGCCGCCGGCGTCGCCCACACCCCCGAGGGCGAGGAGGTCCTGCGCGGCGCCAAGATGCGCGCCGCCCGCAAGCCCTCCGCCGTCGCCCGCGAGCTGCTTCGCAACTTCCCCAAGGCCGGCGGCGGTCGTCGCCGGCGCCGCAAGCGCAAGGGCGGCGGCTCGCAGGATGGCGCGCGGAAGAACGGGGCCGCCGCGAAGGCAAACGGCGAGCAGACGGACGAGCAGGAGGTCGAGGAGCTCGACGTGGAAGAGAGCGAGAACGGCTCGGGGCCGGAGGCCGAGGAAGAGCTAGAGGCCGCAGAGGCCGCCGACGAGTCGTAGCCCATGGCTCGGCAGGGGCCATTCTGGGACGTGATGGAGGGCCGGGCGGAGCCGCCGCCGGCAGCCGTCCTACTGGGATGGAAGCTGGTCGAGATCGACCCCGACGAGGGCACGATCGAGGTTGCCTTTACCGCCTCGGATCAGTTCCTCAACCCCGCCGGGACGGTCCAGGGCGGCTTCCTGGCCGCGATGCTCGACGACACGTTGGGCCCGGCCCTGGTCGCGACCCTCGGCGACGGCGAGTGGGCCCCGACCACCGACCTGCATGTCCAGTTCCTGAAAGCGGCGAAGCCGGGAGAGCTGCGCGGCCACGGCCGAATCGTCCGCCGCGGCAGGGATGTCGCCTTCCTGGCCGGCGAGCTACGCGACGCCGGCGGTGAGCTGGTCGCCAGCGCAACGGCCACCGCCGCCATTCGCAGGCAGCAGGGCTGAGCTCTAGGGCTCGATGGCGAGGTGGACCTCGCCCGCGCCGAGCGCGACACGTTCGCCGTCGGGGCTCTCGACCACGAGGTGACCGCGCTCGTCGATCTCCTCCGCCGTCCCCTCGCCTCGATCCCATGAAATCCGCCTGCCGCAGAGCGCGTCGCGGGCGCGGTAGGCGCTCAGGATCTCCTCGTCGGGCACCTCGGTCCAGCGCCCCAGGGCATCGTTGAGCGCTTCAAGCGCCGAACGAACGCTCGGGGCCCCGCCGGGTGGCAGCCCGCCCTCGGCCTCGGTGGGCAGCAGGGACGCCGCCGACTCGCGCAGCTCGGGCGGGAAGTCCTCCTCCGCGATCGCGATGTTGAGTCCGACGCCGACCACGGCCCAGTCCTCGTCGGGCCGTGCCTCCACGAGCACCCCCGCCACCTTGCGCTCGTCGACCCAGACGTCGTTCGGCCATTTGAGCTGGCAGCGAACGGGCGCCACCCTCTCCGCCGCTTCGCAGACCGCGAGCGGGACGGCCAACGGCAGCAGCGGCGAGCGGTCCGCCGCGAACGGACGCAGCAAGGCCGAATAGAGCAGGCACGACCCCGGCGGCGCGAACCAGGCGGTGCCCCGGCGCCCGCGCCCTGCCGTCTGCTCGGTCGCTGTCACCACCAGCCCACCCGGAGCGCCCGCGGTCGCCATCTCCTTCGCGCGCTCGTTGGTCGAGTCGGTGCGGCGGTGGTGCCGGTGCGGGTTTCCGATCAAAGCGGTCGCAGCGTGACCTCGCTGTCCGGTCTCAGGTCCATGAGCCCGGCGGCGCTGCCGCCGCTGACGGCCAGGGCGAGGGCCGCCGAGGAGTCCTCGAAGAGCAGCACGTCGGCGGGGCCCACGTCCGCGAAGGTGCGCGCCCAGACAGCCTCGAAGCGCCCATCGGGCGCGCGAACCTCCAGTGCGTCTCCGGGCCGGATGGGGCCGTCGGCGAGCATCGAGGAGTCGACGTCGAGCGTCACGTTGCCGTAGCCGTCCTCGTGGATCGCGTGGGCCACGACCTCGCTCCCCGAGATCTGCGGCGTCGGCAGGTCGAGCGCGGCGAGGGAGTCCGGGTCGATCGACTCCCCGGCCTCGCCGAGTCGCGCGCCCAGGGAGAGATGCGCCGCGACCGGGGCGAACAGGTCGCGGCCGTGAAAGGTCGCGGAGACCGGCTCGAGCCGAAATGGCGAGCGCGACAGCTCCACGGCCTCGACGGCGCCCCCGAGCCGGTCGAGAGCCCGGGAGAGCAGCCCGTTGTCGGGGCCGACGAGAAACCGGTCCTCGGCCGCGGCGACCGCAACCGCCCGCCTGGCGGAGCCGACTCCCGGGTCCACCACCGCGAGGTGGACCCCCGGCGGGCAGGAGGGCAGGGCGTTGGCGAGCGCGATGGCGCCCTGGCGAATGTCCTGGCGAGCGATCCCGTGGGTGAGGTCGATCAGCGGCGCGCCGGGGGCGATCTGCGAGATCACCGCGCGGCAGACGCCCGCGAACTCGTCCTCGTACCCATAGTCGGAGAGAAAGGTGATCGGCCGCGGAGTAGCCACCGCCGGATCCTATTTCCGCGGCGGATTATGCGGTCGCGGCCAGCAACGCCTCGACCAGCCCGGCGATGTCGTGGCGCTCGGCCTCGACGTCGACGGTCAGCCCCGCCTCCCGCGCCGCCTCGCTCGTGATCGGGCCGATCGAGACGACCTTGGCGCCCTCGGGAACCCCGTTTGAGCTCGCCTCCATGAAGTTGCGGACCGTGGAGGAAGAGGTGAAGGTGATGAAGTCGGCGTCGCGGGCGCGCTCCAGCGCCTCGGGGTCCGGGGCCTCGGCGACGGTCTCGTACAGCGTCACCACGTCGACCTTCGCGCCGCGCTTGCGCAGGGCCTCCGGGAAGCACCTCCCGCCCTTCCGCCGCGCGCGCGATCAGCACGGGCTTGCCCTCCAGCTCGAGCTTGTTCAGCTCCTCGACCAATTCCTCCGCGACGAAGCGCTCGGGGACGATGTCGGCCAGCACGCCGTTAGCCGCGAGGGCCGCCTCGGTCCCGGACCCGATCGCCGCCACGCTGGCGTTGGCCAGTGCCCGCGCGTCCCGGCCCTCGGCAGCCATCGCCTCGAACAGCAGCCCGACCCCGTTTGTGCTGGTCAGGCAGACGAGCGCGTAGCTGTGGAGGGACTCCACCGCGAGTCGAACCTCCTTGGAGTCGATGCGCGGCTCGATCCGGATCGCCGGCAGCTCGACCGACTCGGCCCCCAGGGCATCGAGGCGGCGGGCCAGCTCGCTCGCCTGCGCGCGGGCCCGGGTGACGACGACCTTCTTGCCATGCAGCGGCCGCCGCTCGAGCCAGGCGATCCGCTCCCTGTGCGCGGCGACCGGGCCGACAACCGTCACGGACGGCGGCCGAACCTCGGCCTCCTCGGCGGCGGAGGCGATGCCGTCGAGGGTGGAGGCGACGGTGCGCTGCCCCGGGAGGGTGCCGCGCTCCACCACGGCCGCCGGCTCCGATGGCTCGCGGCCGGCGGCGATCAGGCTCTCCGCGATCCGCGGCAGGGCCTTGACGCCCATGTAGAAGACGAGCGTTCCCGGGAACCGGGCGAGCGCCTCGTAGTCGAGCGCCGAATCCGCCTTGTCCGGATCCTCGTGCCCCGTGATGAAGGCGACCGCGGACGCCTCGTCGCGGTGGGTCACCGGGATGCCGGCGTAGGCGGGCGCGGCGATCCCCGCGGTGATGCCGGGAACGACCTCGAAGGGGATTTCCGCTTCAGCCAGGGCCTCCGCCTCCTCTCCGCCCCGCCCGAAGACGAAGGGGTCGCCGCCCTTGAGGCGGACGACGAGCTTGCCCTGCCGGGCGCGATCGATCAGCAGCTCCGCGATTCCCTCCTGGGGGACGCTGGCCGCGCCGGGCTCCTTGCCGACGTAGATCAGCTCGGCGTCCGGTCTGGCGACCGTCAGGGCGTCGTCAGGGATCAGGCGGTCGTGGACGATCACGTCGGCCGCGACGATCAGCTCGAGGGAACGGGTCGTCATCAGGCCCGGGTCACCGGGCCCGGCGCCGACCAGGAAGACGATTCCGGGGCCGTCGCTCACGTCACGACCGCCATCTGCTCGGCGCGCTTCAGGATGTCGGCGGCTCCCGCGGCCTTCATCCTCTCCGCCAGGGCGCCGCCGAGGCCCTCGGGGTCGGACGCATCCACCTCCATCTCGTCCCGCAGCCACTCGCTGCCGTCCGGCAGCCCGCAGAAGGCGCGCAGGCGCATGAGCCCGCCACCTTCCAGGGTTGCGATCGCCCCCAGCGGCGTGTTGCAGCTCGCGTCCAGAGCCGCGACCAGGGCTCGCTCGGCGGTGAGCGTGCCCAGCGCACCCCGATCGGTGATCGACTCGGCGGCCGTCACCGGCCGGTCCTCGGAATGGAGAGCCTCGATCACCAGAGCGCCCTGGCCGGGAGCGGGGATCAGCTCGTCGGGCTCGATCGGGAAGGCCATCTCCTCAGCGCGACCGAGCCGGTGCAGGCCGGCGGCGGCCAGCACCAGGCCGTCGAAGTCGCCGGCCTCATACCGGCCGAGCCGGGTGTCGACGTTGCCGCGAATCTCGACGACCTCCAGGTCGGGCCGCCGGGCGAGGATCTGGGCACGACGTCGGAGGCTGGAGGTGCCGATCCTCGAGCCCGGAGGGCACTCGCCCAGCGAGTCGACATGGCCGACGTAGGCATCGCGCGGATCCTCCCGTGCGGGCACGCCGGCGATCTCGAGGCCGTCCGGAAGCTCGGTCGGCAGGTCCTTGGCGGAATGGACGCCGAGGTCTACCTCGCCGATCAGCACCGCCTGCTCGATCGCGCGGACGAAGCGGGCCTTGTCACCTCCTGAAGATGACGGCGAATCCCCCGAGGTCTTGATGGGCACGATCTCCGCTCCCCCCAGCTGCTTGGCGACGATCTTCGCCTGCGCGAGGGCGAGCGCGCTGCCGCGCGTGCCGAGCCGGAGCGGAGGCTCAGCCATCGCCCTAGCCGCGTTCGTTCCGGCGACGCCTCTCGTCGAGGTCGGCGACGTCGGCGCCCTCTGGGGACTCCGGTTCCGTGCCGGCGTCGAGCCCGAAGAGCTCGCGGAGGGCGCTGACCTGCAGGTAGGCGTCCTCGCGGTCGGCGATTCCCTTGATCCTCACCGTGGGCTCGTGCAGCAGCCGGTTGGCGATCGCCCGGGCCAGCTGCTCGACCCGCTCGCGATCGGTGGCGGAGAGGCTCTCCCATCTGGTGGCGTTCTCGGAGAGGACCCGGGCGACGATCGAGTCGGCCCGCTCACGCAGGGCCGCGACGGTGGGCATCACCTCCTGGGCGCCCAGCCAGCGCTCGAAGCGGCTCAGCTCGGAGTCCAGGATGCCGCCGGCGTGGCGGGCCTCCGCCTCGCGGCCGGAGGCGTTCTGCTCGACGATCGCCTGCACCTCATCGACGTCGAAGAGGCTGACGCCCTCGATCTCGCGGCACTCCGGATCGATGTCGCGCGGCACGGCGAGGTCGACCAGGAGCAGGGGCGCACCGTCGCGCTGGTCCATGATCACCCCGAGCTCGGAGCGCTCGATCAGATGGTGGGGCGAGTTGGTTGCCGAGACGACGATGTCCGCGCTCGAGAGCTGGGCGGGGAGCTCGTCGATCCGGACGGCGCGGCCGCCGAACTTCTCAGCCAGCGAGATTGCGCTCTTGTAGCCGCGGTTGGCGATGAAGACGGCGTCCGAGCCGCGGGCGGCGAGCGCCCGGGCGGTGAGCTCGGAGGTCTCGCCGGCCCCGATCAGCAGCACGCGCCGAGCGCTCAGGTCGCCGAGGTTGCGCTGCGCGAGCTCGACGGCGACCGATGGGATCGAGACGCCCTTCTCGCCGACGGCCGTCTCGGTGCGCGCCCGCTTGCCCGCGGCTAGCGCGCCGCGGAACATCCGGTTGAGGATCGGGCCGGTCGCGCCCTCCACCAGCGCCAGCTCGTAGGCCCGCTTGACCTGTCCCTGGATCTCGGCCTCGCCGACGATCATGGACTCGAGCCCGGCGGTCACCCGGTAGAGGTGCCTGGCGGCCTCGGTGCCGCGGAGGGAGTAGAGGGGGCCGAGCAGCTCGGTGGGCCGGATTCCGGCCTCCCGGGCCAGAACCCCGAGCCCTGCGGCCTCGGCCTCGACGGAGTCGGTGGCGACCAGGTAGAGCTCGGTGCGGTTGCAGGTCGAGAGCGCCGCCGCTTCGCTGATCGGCTCCTCCGTGACGAGCGCGTTCAGCACCCCGGCCGCTCGCCCCTCCGTCAGGGCGATCTGCTCCCGCAGCGCCAGCGGCGCCGTGCGGTGGGAGACGCCAAGCGCGAGCAGGCCGCTCATCCTCGGCCTCCCTGGCGCACCGCCTCGATCTCCTCCTCGCGGCCGCGGATCGTTCCGACGCCGCGGTCCGTGCTCTGGCCCTGCGAGCGGTCGGCGAGGTCGGCGAGCGAGCTCAGGTCCCGTTGAATCCGCTGCAGCTTGCCGGCCATGATCGCGACGTAGATCAGGAGCAGCAGCAGGAAGACGACATAGGCGCCGCCGACGTAGCCCCCGTTCTCGATCGCGAGCAGGGGCGTCATGTGGTCGCCTCCAGGGCCCGGCGGATCCGCTTCAGATTCCCCGAAGCCGCCTTTGCATCGAGCTCGAACCAGACCAGCGTCGCCCAGAGCAGCGCCATGCCGACCAGGCAGACGATGAAGGCGAAGAGCATCGAGTCAGGCAGGCCGCCGGAGGACGAGAAGGTCCGCGGGTGTATGTAGGGCTGCGCCAGCCGCACCGCGAGGAAGTTGAGTGGGACGAAGGCCCCCGCCGTGATCGCGAAGACCGACGAGTAGCGCGCCTGGCGGTCGTGGTCCTCGATCGAGTAGCGCAGGGGGTAGTAGGTGGCGTAGAGCAGGAAGACGATCAGGAAGCTGACCAGGGTCGGCTCCCGCCACTCCCACCAGACGCCCCACTGGCTCTTCGCCCAGATCGCCCCGGTGAGCAGCACTGCAAGTCCGAAGATCACCGAGATGTGGATCGAGACGTAGGCGCGGGCGTCGTGCTTCCGATCGCCGGTCCGCAGGTGCCGGATCGCGTGCACCGCTGCGACCATGAAGCCGACCAGCGAGACGGTGGCCAGCGGCACGTGCAGGTAGAAGATCTTCTGGGCGAAGCCCTCGGTTGCGTCCTCCGGTGCGTAGAGGAACGCCAGCGCATAGCCCGCTCCCATCACGATCACCGTGGCGATCGCAAGGCGGCGAAGCGTTATCGAATGGAGCGCGCTGGCCATTTGGAGTGCTCCTCGGGTCAGTCCTCGAGCAGGAAGTCGAAGGTCGCGTAGCCGACCAGGAGGAAGATCAGATCGTAGAGGCCGAGCAATCCCAGCCACGTGCCGAAGCGCCCATAGTCGGGCCCTCCCGACGCCAGCAGGTGCTCGCCGGCCCCCGCCGCAGCGATCACCAGCGGGATCAGCAGCGGCAGCAGGATCAGGGGCGCGAGCAGGTCCCGGGCGCTCGACATGGTTGCGATGGTCGAGATCACGGTCCCCGTCGCCGCCAGGCCGATGTCGGCGAGCAGGAGCACGAGGGCGAACGGGATCAGCCCGGAGGCCGAGTCGAGGAAGAAGATGGCGAAGATCGGCACCGTCACCAGCTCGAGGACGACGAGGTAGATGACCAGCGCACTCGCCTTGGCGGCGAACAGCACGGTGCGGTCGATCGGCGCGAGGCGGATCAGGTCGAAGCCGCCCTCCTCGCGCTCGGCGACGAACAGGCGGTTGATCGCGAGCAGCGCGGCGAACAGGAGCGTCGGCACCAATACCCCGGCCGCGAGCTCCCCGTCGAGCGAGGTGCGGTCGAGCCCGAACCGGAAGATGACGAAGGCGGAGACGGCGAAGAGCGCCATCGCGGGCAGCGAGCGGAGGGTGCGGAGCTCGACCCGCAGGTCCTTGCGCAGGAGCGCGCTGAACGGGGTCATTGCAGCTCCAGGACGACGTCCGCGCCCGCCGTGGCGGCCTCGCGGTCGTGGCTGACGATGACGCGGCTGCGCCGCCCGCCGGCGGCGATCAGCGGCTCGATCAGCTGACGGGCCTCGGAGTCCAGATGGGCGTCCGGCTCGTCGAGCAGCAGCAACGCCGGCTCGTGCAGCACGGCCCGGCAGATGTCGATGCGCTGCTTCATCCCCGCGGAGAGCTCCGCGACGCGATCGCCGCCGCGTGAGGTCATCCCGACGGCGTCGAGCAGCCGCTCGATGCGGTCCGCCGCGGCCACCGAATCGAGCCCGTGCAAGGCCGCGGCCAGGTTGAGGTTCTCTCGCGGGCTGAGGTCGCGGTAGAGCAGGGGCGCGTGGCCGAGATAGCCGACGCGGCCCCGCAGCAGGTGCGTCTCCTTGGGAAGGGCGCAGCCCAGCACGGAGGCCTCGCCGCCGGTGGGCCGAAGCAGTCCGGCCAGGATCCGCAGCAGCGTCGATTTGCCGGAGCCGTTCGGCCCGAGGACCGCCAGGCTCTCGCCCGGCTCGAGACGGGCGCGGATGCTCGCCAGGGCGGTCCGGTCGCCGAAATCGCGACGCAGCCCGGCCAACTCGAGCGCGGGTTGGACGGTCTCACTCGCGGTGGGCGTCGCTATGGCCGCCGTTTGCTCCACGCGAGCAAAGCTAGCGGTGATTTGAGGACGACTCCGGCATAGATGACCGATCCCAATCCGCGCACGCCCGGCTGATCCGCCCGGCGCTGCGCATCCGCGTCCTCGGGCTCGCCTTGGGCACCACCAAAGGCTTCGCCCTGCGTCCTTGAGCTGCTTGGCCGGGCGAATCCCTGGGCGCACGCCGATTAGGAATCGATCATCTAGAGCTTCAGGCAGTAGCCGTAAGCGGTGAGGTTGGCCTCCGGGCCGAAGTGGTTGAAGGCCGACGCCTGCCAGCTGCCGTTCGTGTTGATGAAGCCGTTGGTGAAGAAGGACGAGCCCGCCGGAGATGTGCTGAACCCGCCGAAGACGAGGTGGCCGGCGGGACAGGAGGGCGTGGTCGCGGTCGCGAACTGGCCCGTGCCAACCGAGGTCGAGGCGGAGACCTCCGTGAGCAGCGGCTTCTTGCTGCGCCAGCAATAGGCGATGGCCGTGAGCTGGCCGCCGAAGCCGCCGAAGGCGCGGCCGGTGACCGACCATGACTTCTGGGAGATCGCCCGCGACTCGGTGATGTAGTCGCCGCCGCGTGCAACGAAGTCGGTGCGCTGGAAGCCCCCACCGAAGAGATGCCGGCGACCCGGGCAGGTGGCGACGGCGGTCTTCGTCTGGCCGGGGCCCACGAAGATCGTCTTGTGCGGAGGCGTGACGTGCTTCTGCTTTCGGGCGCAGGCGACCTGCATCGTCACGTTGCGCGGCGTCGTGCTGCCGGCCGATGGGTCGAAGAGGACCACGGTGCTGTGGTATCCGTGCTGCACGCCCAGTCGCTCGTAGGAGTGCGGATAGATCCCCTCGCCGTCGGCATCCGGCAGAGGCGAGCTCGTCATCCCGCCCCCGAGGGGAACCAGTCGCCCGGGGCAGCGAACGGTCAGGCGCTGCTTGCTGTTCGCGCCGCTGAGTTGGAAGGTCCGCTGTGCGTAGCTGACGGACTTGCTGGCCTGCGCCCTGGGCTTGGCCGCCGCCTTGCCTGGGCCACCGAGGAGCAGCAGCAGAACCGCGCAGGCGGCGACGGCGACCACGGCAAGCGTCGCCTGCGACCTGCCTGTCCCTGTAGGTATCGAGGGCATCCCTATGGGTAACCCATCGGCAGGTCGATAGTCCCGCTCAAGCGAGCAACCTTCCAGCTGGCCCCAAGCACGCCCCAAGCATTGACCAATCCGGGGCTGAGCAAACGTCAAATGACGTCTATTGGACGCCTATTTGCCCTTCTGCATCGTTCGCCGCGTGACCTCCACGAGTGGCCGGAAGCCCTCGCGGAGCGCCTTCAGGCGGTTGCCGTTGCGGCTGTAGAGGAGCTGCGCCGAGGAGCGGATCGCGTCGGCCAGCTTGCGGTCATAGGGCTGCCACCACATGTCCCTCGTCCAACCGGGCTCCCAGGCGAGCTGCTTGACGTTGACGCACTCGTAGAAGCCGAACTTGGAGTGCGAGCGGCCCAGGCCGGAGTCCTTGACGCCGCCCCAGGCGCACTGGCAGGCGCCGTGCGAGAACGAGTGGTCGTTCACCCAGACCATCCCGGACTCGATCTCGTGCGACATCCGCTCGCCCTTGGCGCGGTCCTTGGTCCACACGCTGGCGCCGAGCCCGAACTGCGAGTCGTTGGCCAGCATCAGGGCCTGTTCTTCGCTCTCCACCCTCATCACCGGCAGGACGGGACCGAAGATCTCCTCGTTCATGATCCGCATCTCGTGTGTGACCCCAGTCAGGACGACAGGCGCGATGAAGCTCCCCTTCATCCCATTGATCTTGGTCGGGCCCCCGGTGAGCTTGGTGGCGCCGTTCTCCACGGCATCATCGACCAGCTCGGTGACGATCTTCGCCTGATCGTCGGAGACCATCGGGCCGATCTCGGTCGTCCACTCGCGAGGGTCGCCGACGGTGAGGCGCTCGGTTTCGCGGACCACGCCATCGAGGAACGCATCGGCGACCTCGTCGACGACGTAGACGCGCTCGATTCCTGAGCAGGTCTGACCGGAGTTGGCGAAGCCGCCCCAGACGGCGCCCGAGACGGCGTTGGCGAGGTCGGCGTCGGCGCAGACGATCTGGGGGTCCTTGCCCCCGAGCTCCAGCACGGAGCCCTTCATCCGCTTGGCGCACTCGACGCCGACCTTCTTGCCGACCTCGACTGAGCCCGTGAAGAAGATCTTGCCCGCGGTGGACTTGACCAGCGCGTCGCCGATCCGGCCGCCGCCGTGGACCGTGCGGATCAGGCCCTCGGGCAGGCCGGCCTTCTCGAAGGTCTGGCGGATCCGCTCGCCGATCAGCGGGGTCAGGCTGGCCGGCTTCAGCACGACGCCGTTGCCCGCCATCAGCGCGATCGCGACCTCGCCGAAGGGGATCGACCAGGGATAGTTCCAGGGGGCGATCACCCCGACTACGCCGATCGGCTCGAAGCTGAACTTGGCGCTCTTCGACTTCAGGATCAGCGGCATCGAGATCTTCTCGTCGGAGAGAATGCCGGGGCCGTTGTCGGCTATCCACTTGAGCGAGTCGACGGTGGGGAGGAGCTCCATCGTGTAGCTCTCCACCCGCGGCTTGCCCTGCTCGCTGGTGAGCAGCTCCGCGATCTCGTCGAGGTCGTTGAGCAGCACGTCGACGGCGCGGCGCATGTAGCGGGCGCGGTCCTCGAGCGAGAGGGCCGCCCAGAAGGGCTGCACCTCACCCACGTCGTCGACGATGCCCTGCACCTTCGCGGGCGTGATCGTCTCGACGGTGCCGATCAGCTCGCCGGTCGCGGGGTTGAAGGATTCGAGAGCCGGCTTCGCCTTGGAGCGTTTCGCCGTGGACTTGGCCTTCTTCCGGGGCTTGGCGGGCGCGGCGCCGTTGCCGCTCCTGCCATCGCCTGACTTCGCACCGGTCTTGCGGGAGCTGCTCGCCTCCATCGTTGGTTCCTCTCGTCGCCTTCGCTCGTCCTCGGCGATTCTACGCGCGAGGCGAGCAGCGACCTCCCGCCGAGGCCGCTTCCTCCCAGTTTCCCCCGAGCCAAACCCCCGAGAAATTTGAAGGCCGGGAGCAATCCCCGAGCTCCCGGCCTTCGTTGTCCACTCCCCGGCTTTTTACGCGCCGGCTCCGGCGAACCAACGACTGCCAGAGCGTCAGACAGGGCTCAAAACACGGACTTCTCGAAAAGGTTGCGCAGTGAACCGCACCCGCCGCTGCTTAACGTCGCGCTAATCGTTTGAGAGGAGCCGGCGCAGCCGCTCCAGCCGCTCTCTGAGCTCCGCCTCGAAGCCGCGGTCGGTCGGTTCGTAGAAGCGCTCGCCCCGCACGGATTCGGGGGCGAGCGGCTGGTCGGTGACGCCCCCCGGCTCGTCGTGCGGATAGCGGTACCCCTCGCCCCGGCCGAGCTGCTTGGCGCCCGGGTAATGGGCGTCCTGCAGGTGCGGTGGCGGCTCCGCTGCGCCGTGCTCGCGGACGTGGGCGGTGGCCTTCGAGATCGCCCTCGTCGAGGCGTTGGACTTCGGCGCCAGCGCCAGATAGGCGCTCGCCTGGGCGAGGTTGAGTGCGCACTCGGGCAACCCGACGCGGTCGACGGCCTGGCCGGCGGCGGTCGCGATCACGAGGGCCTGAGGGTCGGCGTTGCCGACGTCCTCGGAGGCGAAGATCACCATGCGGCGGGCGATGAAGCGCGGGTCCTCGCCGCCCTCGAGCATCACCGCGAGGTAGTAGAGCGAGGCGTCCACGTCCGAGCCGCGGGTTGCCTTGATCCAGGCCGAGATGTAGTCGTAGTGCTTGTCGCCCTCGCGGTCATAGAGCAGCGCCTTGCGCTGCAGCGCGTCCTCGATGACGTCGACGGCGATCTCGTTGCTTCCTGCGGCTCGCGTCGCCTCCGCGGCCCGCTCGAGTGCCGCCAGCGCCACCCGTCCGTCTCCGCCGGCCCGGGTGGTCAGCATCGCCAGCGCCTCGTCCGAGATCGACGGCGGATCGGGGATGCCCCGCTCGTCGCCGAGCGCGCGCAGGACGAGCTCCTCGATCTCGGTCGAGGTGAGCGGGCGGAACTCGTAGATCTGGGAGCGGGAGAGCAGCGCCGAGTTGACCTCGAAGTAGGGGTTCTCGGTGGTTGCGCCGATCAGCGTGATCAGCCCCTCCTCGACGGCCGGCAGCAGCGCGTCCTGCTGTGCCTTGTTGAAGCGGTGGATCTCGTCGAGGAAGAAGATCGTCGGGCGGCCTGCAGCCCGGCGCTCGCGTGCGCGCGCGATCACCTCGCGGACCTCCGGCCGCCCGGCGTTGACGGCCGAGAGCTCCTCGAAGGCCCCCTTCGCCCGGGCCGCGATGATCCGCGCCACGGTCGTCTTGCCGCTGCCGGGAGGTCCATAGAAGATCGCGCTGTGCGGCTCGCCGGATTCGATCGCCATCCGCAGGGCGGATCCGGGCTCGAGCAGATGGGTCTGCCCGGCGAGCTCATCCAGGTCGCGAGGGCGCATGCGGGTTGCGAGCGGCGCGTCCTCGGCCGGGACGCCGGCCTGGCGTGCGTCGTCGCCGGTCTCGAAGAGCTGGTCCCCTGGTTTCGCCATGCTGCCGCAGTATGAACCGCCCCACCGCGCCGCTCGGGACGATCGCGAGGGAGTGGCTGCGGATCGGGCTGATCGGTTTCGGCGGCCCGCCGGCCCACGTCACGCTGCTGCGCGAGCTGGTCGTTCGCAAGAACGGCTGGATGGATGCCCGCGCGTTCGAGGACGCCAACGCCGCCTGCTCGCTCCTTCCAGGGCCCTCCTCGACGCAGCTCTCGATCTTCTGCGCCTACCGGGTCGGCGGGCCGATGGGAGCGGTGATCGGCGGCCTCGGTTTCGTCGTGCCGGCGGTGCTGATGGTGATCGCGCTGTCGATTCTCTTCCTCTCCTCGTCGCCGCCGGACTGGGTTCGCGGCGCGGGCGCCGGGGCGGGTGCCGCGGTGGCGGCGGTGGCTGTGCGCGCCGGGAGCGAGCTGGTCGGGCCGAGCTACCACCATGCGATGGAGGGGCACGGGCACCGCGTTCGCTGGCTCATCTACCTGCTCGCCGGGGTTGCGGCGGCGATCGCAATCGGCCCCTATCTCGTCCTGGTCCTGGTCGCATGTGGGGTGCTGGAGATCATCCGGCGCCGGCGACCCGCCGGTGCGAACGGCTTCTGGTGGCCCCTGCCCGTCGCCACGGCTTCCGTCGGAGGGATCGGCGCCCTCGCCTGGACCGCCTTCAAGGTCGGCGCCCTCTCGTTCGGAGGGGGCTTCGTGATCATTCCGCTGATGCAGCAGGACGCGGTCCACGTCTACCACTGGATGTCGGACGCGCAGTTCCTGAACGCCGTCGCGCTCGGTCAGGTGACGCCGGGGCCTGTGGTGGCGACGGTGGCCGCGGTCGGCTACGCCGCGCACGGCGTGGGGGGCGCCTTGCTGGCGGCTGTGGTCGCCTTCTCCCCGAGCTTCTCGTTCATCCTGCTCGGTGGCGGCCGCTTCGAGCGCCTGCGCCAGAACGACCGCGCCCGCGCCTTCCTCGACGGCGCGGGCCCGGCGGCGATCGGCGCGATCCTGGGCTCCGCCGTCACCCTCGCGGGCGGCATCGACGAGACCTGGCAGATCCCGGTGCTCGCGGCCGCCGCGGTCACTCTCCTGATCGCCCGGCGGGGCGTAGTCGAGACGCTGGTCGCCTCCGGCGGGGTCGGCGCGGCGATCGCCTTGGCCGGGGGTCCGTTGCCCTAGGCTGCGATTGATGGAGGAGGGCACCGCAACGGCAGCCGTCCCCCAGGGCCTCGGCCCTCGGGCGGTGGAGCTCCTCGGCCGGCTGATCCAAACCAACACGGTCAATCCGCCCGGCAACGAGGGCCCGATCCAGGACTTCCTGCAGGACACGCTGTCCACCGCGGGATTCGAGTGCGAGCAGCTCTCCGCCGAGCCCGGCCGGCCGAACCTGGTCGCGCGACTGCGAGGCGCGGGCGACGGGCCGACGCTGACCTTCCTCGGCCACGTCGACACCGTCCGCGCCGATCCCGATGAATGGACGTTCGACCCGTGGTCCGGCGACGTCGTGGACGGCTGGGTCAGAGGGCGCGGCGCTCTTGACATGAAGGGGCAGGTGGCCGCCGAGGTCGCCGCCGCGGCCACCCTGGGCGAGTCCGGCTGGCGCCCGGCCTCCGGCGACCTGCTGCTGGTGATCACCGCCGACGAGGAGGTCGGTGGCGGTCTCGGCGCCCATTGGCTCTGCGAGGAGCGGCCCGACGCGGTCCGCAGCGACTTCGTCGTCAACGAGGGCGGCGGCGAGCTGGTCGAGTTCGCGGGCCGGCGCCTCTACACGCTCAGCGTCGGCGAGAAGGGGATCTTCCGGATGAAGCTCCGGACCCATGGCCAGGCCGGGCACGCTTCCCTGCCGCGGATCGGCGACAACGCCCTGCTCAAGCTCTCCGGCTACCTGGCGGCCCTCTCCGAGCAGCCTCAGCCAGAGTCGACCGAGGTCGGTGAGGCCCTTCTCGAAGCTCTGTTCGGCGAGCCCTTCCCGGGCGAGGAGGGCGCTCGCGCAGGGCTCGAGCGGCTGCGGGCGGAGGAGCCGCTGCTCGCCGACTATCTGGTGGAGCCGATGCTCGGCGTCACCCTCACCCCGACGAAGTCCGAGTCGGGCAAGAAGGCCAACGTGATTCCCTCCGAGGCCGAGGCGCTGATCGACTGTCGCGTCCCACCGGGCCAGGGCAAGGACGATGCGCTGCGACAGCTCGAGGCGCTGATCGGGCAGGGGGACTACGAGGTCGAGTTCAGCGAGGCCGTCGTCGGCAACAGCTCGCCGATGGAGTCTCCTCTGGCCGATGCGATTCGCGGCTGGCTCGCCGATGCCGATCCGGGGGCGAAGATCGCGCCCACGGTCATGCCCGGCTTCAGCGACAGCAACCCGTTCCGCACGGCCTTCCCGGACGCCGTCGTCTACGGGTTCTGCCCGTACCGGGAGGTGGACCTGCTGCGCGCGGCGCCGCTGATCCATGGCGCCGACGAGCGGCTTCCGGTCTCGGACGTCGAGCTCTCCGCCGGGTTCTTCTACGAGCTGCCGCGAAGGATGCTGTCGTGAGCGAGACCAACGGAAACCGTGCACCCGTTGGATCCGAGGCAGAGGAGAGATACGTCCTGAGGCTCGGCGGGATGGCTCTGCGCAACGGGCTCCTGATCCACGGCCCGACCTCCTGGGCCGCGGCCGCGCGAGACAGCGCCGGCGAGATCCAGGTCGCCTCGGCCCGCAAGCCTGCGCTCGCCCCGGAGCTGGCGGTGCGCATTCCCCTGCTGCGCGGGCCGCTGCGGCTGGCGGAGGCGTTCCTGCTGATCCCGACCGTGCGGATGAGGCTGCGCGCTGCCCGCCTCCCCTTCGAGGACGTGCGGGTGATCGCCGCGATGCTGGTCGCTTCGAGCGCCAGCCGTGCGCTCCGCAAGCGCCGCACCAGTGCCGCGGTCGAGCTGGTCCAGGCGGCGCTCGGCCTCGCTCCGGCGATGGTGGCTCTCAGCGACCGCAACCTCGCCGCCTACCACGGCGTCGAGCACAAGGCGATCGGCGCCTACGAGGCGGGCTCCGACGACCCCGCATCCGCAACCAAGGAGCACGAGCGCTGCGGCTCCAACCTCGTCGTCCCGATGCTGGTGCTCTCGGCGGCCGGCCAGCTGCTGCTCGAGCGGGCCCTGGAGGAGCCGGGGCCGGTGGCCAGGGCGGCAGTCGGCGTCGCGAGCGCGTCGATCGCGGCGGAGATGTTCGCCTGGAGCGAGCGGAACCCGGAGACGTCGGCGGCGCGCGCCTTTCACCGTCCCGGCCATGAGATCCAGCGCCTGATCGCCACCAAGGAGCCCACCCCCGAGCAGCTCGAGGTTGGGGTCGCCGCGCTGCGCGAGATCCTCCGCGTCGAGCAGGAGGCGGACGCCGCTACGTAGACTCCAGCCAATGTTCGGCCGGATCGATCACATCGGAGTTGCCACCGACGACCTCGAGGGCGCGCTCGCCCTCTACGAGAAGACACTCGGCATGCCGCTCGCGCATCGCGAGACGGTGGAATCGCAGGGCGTCGAGGCCGCCCTGCTCGACGTCGGCGATGGCCATGTCGAGCTGCTCAGGCCGCTCGATCCGGAGACCCCGGTCGGCAAGTACCTGGCGAAGCGCGGTCCCGGCCTGCACCACGTCGCGTACGCGGTCGGCGACATCGATGACGTCCTCGGCAAGCTCAGCGCCGCCGGCATCGAGCTGATCGACTCCGAGCCGCGACCGGGCATCCGCGACTCACGAGTCGCGTTCCTGCACCCGCGCTCAACCGGCGGAGTGCTGACCGAGATAGTCGAACCGGCCAAGGAGCACTGATGACGTCAGCTGAACGGGTTTCGATCGGGTTCTCAGGCGGGCAGGTCGTGGAGGTTCGGATCGACGACGGCAAGCTGAAGGATCTGCGGAAGGCGCTCGAGAAGGGCGGCGGCTGGCTCGACCTCGAAGCCGAGGAGGGCGCGGTCTCGATCGACCTGAGCCAGGTCGTCTTCATCCGCAGCGCGACCACCCCGCAGCGAATCGGCTTCAGCGGGTGAAGGCGCGGCGCCTGCTGCTGGGCGCCGCCGCAGCCGTCGCCGGGGCGGCGCTCTGGTGGCGCAAGAACCCCTCGGCGTGCCCTTACGGCCAGCGCTTCTGGGTGGAGGCGCCGCATCCCCTGATCACGCGGCCGCGGCTGCAGGAGATCCTCGCGCCCGAGCCGGGCGAGCGGATTCTCGAGGTCGGCCCCGGGACCGGCTACTACACCCTCGAAGTGGCGGAGTGGGTCACGCCGGACGGCCAGGTCGACATCCTCGACCTCCAGCAGGAGATGCTCGACCACACGATGGGGCGCGCCGCCGAGCGGGGCCTGACGAGCATCACGCCGGCCGGTCCGACGCTACGGCGATGCCCTACGAGGACGGGACTTTCGACGCGGCTACCTGGTCACAACCCTGGGGGAGATCCCGGACCAGGAGGCGGCCCTCCGCGAATTGGCGCGGGTGCTCAAGCCCGGCGGCGGCTGGTCGTCGGCGAGCTGCTGCTCGGCGATCCGCACTACTCCGGCCTGGGCGCGCTCCGGCTGCGCGCCAGCGGCGCCGGGCTGGGCTACGAGCGACGCGTCGGCAACGTTCTCGGTTACTTCGCGCGCTTCGCGAAGAGCTAGATCAGTCGGGTTCGGCGAGGGCTTCCAGAGCCGCTCCTCGGCGTCCGAGGACCTCTGCCGCCCGCTCGGAGAGCGCGCGCCACTGTTCGCGGATCGGGCTCGTCCGGCTCGCTCGCCGTGCGGGCGGCAATCGCCAGCTCGGTCCAGCGCTCCGCCGCCTCGGCGGCCATGTCCGACTCCTCGTAGCCCGCCTCCTCCAGGAAGCGCGAGTACATCTTCCGGAAGTTCCCGCCGCCGGTTCCGCGGCGCTCGATCACCTGGTAGAGGAAGCGAGCGCACCACTGCCAGTCCTCGGTGGCCTCCGGCCAGTCGCCGGCCTCGGATGCGAAGCGGCGCAGGGCCGGCAGCCCCTCGAAGTCGCCGAGCGGGGGCTCGAGCATCTGGCTTGCCGCCCTCTCAATCGCCTTAGGGGCGTGCGCGATCAGGTCCTCCCGGCTCAGTTCGACGCCCTCGGGCAGGTCGATCGCGTGCCCCTCGAGTGGGAAGATCGGCTGCTGGGAGTGGCGGGCCTCCCTGAGGCTCTCGAGCGAGGTCGTCTGCAGGTCCTCGAAAGAGGTGTCCGAGAGCCAGGCGAGCTCCTCGTCGTATCCGGCGAGCACGACCGCGTGGCCCGGGAAGTGCGCCGAGCGGCCGTAGTGGTCCAGGTAGTAGAGGTCGGTGAGCAGGAGCACCGGCCGGCCGGCGTCAACCGCATCCTTCGCGATCTCCCAGGAGGCATTGGGATCCGCGTCGGCCTGGAGACGGAGCGGGGCACCGGTGAGCCCGAGGAAATTCTCCTCCAGCCGGGCGGCGCGCCCGTTGGTGAAGCGCGAGGGCGAGTGCTCATCGAGGACTACGTAGTAGAAGCACGCGCCCGCCCCGAGCCCGAACGCCATCTCCTCGGAGATCTCGACGCCGTGGAACGCGAGCAGGTTGCGCAGCGCCGTCGAGCCGCAGTGATTGCCCGGCACGTGCCGGAAGCCCGGCACCATCACCCTGTTCGCGGTCTCAGCCACTCGATTGATTCTCCCGCAGCTTCAGGTACTGGGCCCGCTCCTCGAAGCTCTTGCGCATCTCCGAGGTGAGCTCGTCCAGGAACTCCTCGCGATAGGTCGAGTCGGTGAAGATCGCGATCGAGAAGTAGAAGCCGGAGAAGGCCGCGAGGCCGAGGGCCACCCGGAGGAGCTCGCTGGTCAGCTCGAGCCGCTCGCCGAAGAGGTTGAAGTGGAAGAGCACGTTGCCCGGGTCCCCGATCCACTGCGTTCGCATGGAGTCGTCGATCGCCAGCACGCCGAAGACGGTCAGGAACGCGCCGATCATCAGGCTGACGAGCAGCACCTGCACCGCCTGGCTGACGAACATCACCAGCCCGACGTTGAAGAGCTGGCGCCGCCGAAGCGGAGGGGCGTCGGCGCTGACCTCGTGCTCCAGCCGCTGCGCCTCGCGCGGCAGCCGCACGGCCAGGAAGCCGACCCCGAGCACCGCGAACAGGGCGATGATCGTCGCGTAGACGCCCAGGGTCGGGTTCGTGAACATCTGCCAGAGCTCCTGGGTCGGGAAGGAGAGGAGCACGAAGATCGCCAGCAGCGGAACGGCGCGAGCGAGCAGGGTCAGCGCCGTACGCAGCTGGGTGACGATCCGGGCGATCACCCAGCGAACGATCGCGACCAGGCCGAGCCCGACCACGGCATAGATCAGCGCGAGGAGGAGGAGGTTCGCGCCCGCCGTGGCCAGCGCGCTGCCGAGCTGCCCGCCGAAGATCAGCGGCAGGACCGCCGGCACGAGCACGAATCCCGCCAGCTCGGTCTTCCCGAGCCGCCGCGGGATCGCGGAGAACGGCCTGCCGCGGGCCCGGTTGAGGACGGCGACCGCCACCAGCAGGATCGCCAGGCCGCCTGCGATTGCGAGCGCGTTCTGCCACCAGCTCCAGTCGAGGTTGCCGGCTCCGAGCATCTCGCCGAGGAAGACGAGCCCGAGCAGCGGGGCCGCCCGGTTCCAGATGTCCTCCGCCGCGGAGATGTCCTCGCTGAACAGCGGCAGCCCGGCCTGGCGGAAGTCGAGCTCGTAGTTGCGCAACCGCTCGGCGTCCGAGATCCCCATGAAACGGGTCACGCTATCGCGCGCCCTCGCATCGACCGTATTCTGCGCCGGTGCTGCAGAGCCTCGACAGTCGCCTGCTCTACGCGATGCGCACCAGGTTTCACAGCCCCGCCGCGGAGGGGGTCGGCAGGGCGCTGGGCAAGATCGGTGAGTACGGCGCGGTCTGGCTTGCGATCGGGATCGTGATGGCGTTCGTCGATCCGGACAACGGGGAGGACTGGGTGATCGCGGGGATTCTCGGACCGGTCGCGATCGGGCTGAACTTCGCCGTCAAGCTGATCGTCAGGCGGCCGCGGCCGGTGCTGGAGGGCCTGCCGCCGCTGGGCGGGGCGCCGAGCTCGCTCAGCTTCCCCTCCGCCCACGCCACCTCGTCGTTCGCCTGCGCGACGGCGATGACGCGGATCGCCCCCGAGGCGGCGTTCCTCTTCGTCCTGGCCGCCGCGATCGCCACCTGCCGGCCCTACCTGGGGATGCACTACCCCTCCGACGTGCTCGCCGGCGCGATCCTGGGCGACGGCCTCGGCCTGATCGTGCCGCTCTGATGAAGATCGGGATCGTCGGGATGCCCAACGCGGGCAAGTCGACGCTGTTCAACGCGCTCACGGCGGCCGGTGCCGAGACGGGGGACTACCCGTTCACCACCGTCGAGCCGAACGTCGCGGTGGTCCAGGTCCCGGACGAGCGGCTCGACCGCGTCGCGGAGACGCTGCGCTCGTCGGAGACCCTCTACGAGACGATCGACTTCCACGACATCGCCGGCCTGGTCAGAGGAGCCTCGGCGGGCGAGGGCCTCGGCAATCGGTTCCTGGCCTCGATCAGGGAGACCGACGCGATCTGCCACGTGATCCGCGCCCACGGCGCCGGTGCGGTGGCCCATCCCGAGGGCCGGGTCGACCCGGTCGCCGACGCCGAGTTGATCGAGACGGAGCTCCTCGCCGCCGACCTGGAGGGGGCCGAGCGCCGCGTCGAGCGCGTCACCAAGCTGGCGCGATCGGGCGAGGCGGAGTCCGTGGCCGAGCACGCCTGGCTCGAGGCGGTCGTAGAGGCGCTGTCGGCCGGGCGCCCGGCCCGCGAGGTCCCCGTGCCCGAGGCTGCCCCAGACGCCCTGCGCAAGCTCTCGCCGCTGACGGCGAAGCCCATCCTCTACGTCGTCAACGTCGACGAGGGCGAGACCGCGGCGCCGCCCGAGCTGATCTGGCCCACGCGCGAGGAAATGGAGGCGAAGGTCGTGGTGATCTCCGCCCGCATCGAGGCGGAGCTGCGAGAGCTCGATCCGGCGGAGGCGGAGGAGATGCGCGGCGAGCTCGGCATCGAGCGCTCCGGGCTGGAGCGACTGATCCGAGCAGCGTTCGAGCTGCTCGATCTGGTCAGCTTCTTCACGGCGGACACCGACAAGGAGGCGATGGCCCGAACGCTGCGACGCGGCGGCACCGCCTACGACGCCGCCGGCAGGGTCCATGGCGACATCCAGCAGGGCCTTCGTGCGAGCGGAGGTGGTCGCCTGGGACGAGCTCGTCGATGCGGGGGGCTACGCGGCAGCTCGCGACCGCGGCACACTGCGGATCGAGGGCCGCGACTACGTCGTCCGCGACGGCGACGTGATCCACATCCGGACCTAGGTTCCCCGCTACGGTGGGTCACTCCAGCGAGGGGGCTCGGTCAACTTCCGGGGAGGTAACGATGCAGTTCATTCGCAGCAGGTTCACGTCTGCTCACCTGATCGCGCTGCTGGCGCTGTTCGTCGCGCTCGGCGGCAGCGCCTACGCGGTCCATCTGCGAAAGGGCGCGGTCAAGACCAGGAACATCAAGAATGGGGCCGTAGTCGAGTCGAAGCTCGCCAACGGCGCGGTTACCGACCCGAAGATCGCCGCCGGGGCCGTGACGAGCGCAAAGATCGCCGCCGGTTCCGTGACGAGCGCAAAGATCGCAGCTGGGGCGGTGACCAGCGCAAATCTCGCCGCCGGTGCCGTGGGCGCGAACGGCGTCGGCGACATCCTCGTACGTTCCGCCATCAAGCCCCTGCCAGACGGCGGGAACGCAGCGGCCATCGCAACCTGCGCGCCGGGCGAGCGGCTGATCGGCGGCAGCGGCGATGTCAGCACGAGCAACTCACAAGACGTCGTCGTCAACGGCTCTTCTCCCAGCGCGGCCGATGGCAGCGCGGTCGCCCCAGGCCAATCGCCTAGGGGCTGGACGGTGCTGGGGGACAACTACGCCGGGGGGACGTTTACCGCGAACGTCATTGCGTACGCGCTCTGCCTGAAATAGCCGCTCACTAGAGTCAGCGCATGACCGCGCCTCGGCCGACCGGAAGCCGGCTCTGCCTGATTCACGGCAACAGCCTGCCGGAGGGCACCGACCCGGTCGAGGGCAAGCGAATGACGGTCGACGCGGGCGGCGCGCTCCCCGTGGAGGCGACCGACGGCGGAGACATCGTCGGGATCCCCAGGCACGGGTTCGATCGGTCGATCCCGGCCCACCTGGTCGACCACCGCTCCAACATCCGCGCTGCCTGTGAGCTCGGCTGCGATCGGGTGCTCGCACTGGCCTCGGCGGGGAGCCTGAGCGAGGACCTGGAGGTCGGGACGCTGATCTGCCCGGACGACTTCTACGCGCCCGAGATCGCTCCCAGCTTCTACCGCGACCCGCGCGGCCACTCCGTCCCGGGCTTCGATGTCGATTGGCGGAGGGTCGTGATCGGCGCCTGGGGCTCGCTGACCGAGACGGAGCTCGAGGACGGCGGCGTCTACGCCCAGACGATCGGTCCTCGTTTCGAGACGCCGGCGGAGGTCAGGGCGCTCGCCAACTACGCGGACCTGGTGGGGATGACGATCGCGGCCGAGGCGGTTCTCGCAGGGGAGGCGGCACTCGCGTACGCGGCCGTCTGCACCATCGACAACCTCGGCAACGGCATCTCCGGAAAGGCGCTGACGGTGGACGAGTACCGCCGCGGCCGCGACCGGACCGCGCGCACGCTGGCGTCGGACCTCGGCTACGTCCTGCCGGCGCTCGCCGAGGGCGTCCAGGGCAGTTGAGCCTGGCGGTCACAGGCGCGACGCTCGACGGCGAGGCCGTCGGCATGCGCGTGGAGGACGGCGTGATCGCGGAGCTCGGCCCTGCGGTTGAGGCGCAGCCCGGCGATGAGGCGATCGACGCGACGGACCTGATGCTCTGCCCGCCGATGGTCAACGGCCATACGCACGCCGCCATGACGCTCTTCCGCGGATTCGGCGACGACATGGCGCTGATGGAGTGGCTGCGAACCAGGATCTGGCCCGCCGAGGCGAAGCTCGAGCCCGAGGATGTGTATTGGGGCACACGGCTCGCCTGCGTCGAGATGATCCGCTCGGGTACGACGAAGTTCGTCGACATGTACTGGCACGGGCCCGAGATCGCGCGCGCGGTGGTCGATTCCGGAATCCGCGCCGTAGTCAGCAGCGTGATCATCGACCAGCAGGACGCGGACAAGGGGGAGGCCCTCCGGCCCGAGGTGCTCGAGGTCCTCGATCGGCTCGCCGACGCCGGCCCCCGCGTCCAGCCCAGCCTGGGGCCGCACGCGATCTACACGGTGAGCCCAGGAACCCTGAGCTGGATCGCCGAGCTCGGCGCCGAGCGCGAGATCCCGGTCCACATCCACCTCTCCGAGACCGAGCACGAGGTGCACGACTGCGTTGAATCCCACGGGAAGCGGCCGGCCGCGTATCTGGATGAGCTCGGCTTCCTCAGCGAGAGGGCGATCCTGGCCCACGGGGTCTGGCTCGACGAGTCCGAGCTGGAGCTGATCGCCGGGCGCGGCGCCACCGTCGTGGCCAATCCGGCGGCGAACATGAAGCTCGCGGTCGGCGGTGTCCTGCCCTATCCGGCCGCGGCGGAGGCAGGCGTCGCGATCGGCCTCGGGACCGACGGGGTTTCCTCGAACTCCAACCTCGACATGTTCGAGGAGGTGAAGCTCCTCGCCCTGAGCCAGAAGCACGCCAGCGGCGACCCGGCGACACTGCCCGCCGCGGAGGCGCTCGCGATCGCCCGGGGACAGCGCTCGGCTCTGCTCGATGCCACTCCGCTCGCGGTCGGAGAGCCCGCTGACTTTCTGCTCCTCCGCGCCTCGGACCCCGAGCTCTCGGCGGGCGACCCGAGCGCAGACCTCGTCTACGCCGCCGGCGGCTCCGTCGTCGACACGACCGTGGTCGCGGGCGAGGTTCTGATGAGGGGCCGAGAGGTCGAGGGCGCCGGCGAGATCGCCGCGGAGGTCCGCTCGCGAGCCCAGAGGCTCACGGGCCTATAGCGTCCCGGCCGTGCGCAGCGAGGCTCGATTCCCGGAGATCCCCGAGAAGGCCGGTCACTACGAGAGCTTCTATCTGAAGCTCGTCCAGCCCGGTGGCGGCAGGGGCGCGTGGATCCGCCACACCGTTCACAAGCGCCCCGGGGAGGAGATCACCTGCGCGATCTGGTTCGTGCTCTTCGACTCCTCCGCCGCGGGGCCGCGCGCGACCAAGCGCCAGTTCGGCCCGGGCGAGCTGGGCGCCGACCCGCAGACCTACATCCGGGTCGCGGACGCCTCGCTCACGGACGGTCGCGCCGTCGGCCGCCTTGCGACCGACGTCCTCGAGGCGAGCTGGGACCTGAGCTTCGCCGACAGCCACGAGCCCTTCCACCACCTGCCGAAGGACTTCCTCTACCGCTCCAAGCTGCCGAAGACGAAGTTCCTCAGCCCGTACCCGGACGCGGTCTTCAACGGGCAGCTGGAGGTGGGCGGCGAGCGGATCGAGGTGGATGGGTGGCGGGGCATGATCGGCCACAACTGGGGCGCCGAGCACGCCGAGCGCTGGGTCTGGATCCAGGGGTCAGGATTCGAGAGCCGCTCGCCCGAGGACTATTTCGACATGGCGGTGGGCCGGATCAAGGTCGCCGGCAGGACCACCCCATGGGTGGGCAACGCGATGCTGATGCTGGACGGCCGGGCCCACCGGCTCGGCGGCTTCGGCCACATCCCGAGCACCGAGGTGAGCGAGTCGCCGACCGGGGCCAGCTTCGAGCTCACGGGCAAGGGCGCCAAGGTCAGCGGCAGCGTGCACGCCGCCGCCAAGGACTTCGTGGCCTGGATCTACGCCGATCCGGTCGGCCCCGAGCACAACACGCTCAACTGCTCGATCTCGGACCTCGAGCTGGACGTGGAGTTGGACGGGCGGCCGGCAGAGCGGCTCGTCGTCAAGGGCGCCGCCGCCTACGAGTTCGGCACCCGCGACCCCGACCACGGGATCCCCGTGCAGCCGTACCCGGACGGCTAGCGCCGGGTCGCTGTTTCCTAGCCCAGCGCCTCGAACTCGCCGTCGTCGAGCTCGATGTCGAGCGCGCCGAGGTTCTCCCGCAGATGCCCGGCGGACAGCGTGCCGGGGATCGGCAGCATCGCCGGAGAGCGGCGGAGCAGCCAGGCGAGCGCAATCTGCGCCGGGGTGGCGTCGTGGGCACTCGCGATCTCGGCGAGCGCCGGCGGCGGGTCTCCCTTGAGCGGGTAGTACGGGACGAAGACGATCCCGTTCTCCTCGCAGTAGTCGACGACCTCCTCCGAGCCTCGCTCCGCGACGTTGTAGTGGTTCTGCACTGCGGCGATCGGAACGACCTGCCGAGCGGCCTCGACCTGCTCGACGTCGACGGCGGAGATCCCGACCTCCCTGATCTTGCCCGCCTCGCGGTACTCCGCGATCGTGCCGAGGCTGACCTCGAGTGGCGTCTTGGCGTCCACGCGGTGCAGGTAGTAGAGGTCGATCGCGTCGGTCCGAAGGCTCTCGAGGCTCTGCTCGATTTGCGCTCGCAGGGCATCCGGGCTGCCCTTTCCGCTGTAGCCGCCCTTGGTTGCCACCACCAGCCCGTCGGGCCCGGGCGAGAGCGCCTGGCCGATCGCGCGTTCGCTGTCGCCTCCGGTGTAGACGTGGGCGGTGTCGATCAGCCCGAGGCCCGCCTCGACGGCCTCGCGGAGAAAGGCATGGTGTCCGGGCGTCGACGTCAGCCGGTTGGTCCCCAGGCCGATCCGGGCGACCTCGGTGCCCGCCAGGGTCAGGGTTCGGACCACGGCTCCGGGCCTTACTTCTTCTTCTTGAAGAAGGCCCAGGTGTCGGGCAGGTCGAGCGCGCCGGCGAGCTGAGGCCCATTGACCGTGGTCGTGCCGCCGCTGCCGACCAGGTTCGCGTGCACGATCCGGGGAGAGGCGCCCCGCTGGGTCACCACGATGTTCCGGAGCTTGCCGTGCAGGCCCAGGCCCCTGAGCGCGGAGCTGATCCGGCCGACGGAGAACTTCCGCTTCCAGTGCTCGTAGGGCGACCCGGCGTCGGCCTCATACGGGTCGTCGACCCCGCGCAGGTAGGGGACCGGGGGCTGCCCGAAGCCGAGGGAGGAGAACTCGTTGTTCTCTGTGTGGCCGCCGGAGGTCGAGAAGAAGAAGGTTTGGGCGACCTTCCCCATGTAGAGGACCACCTGCAGATGTGTGGCGCTGACGGCCTGGTCGGTCTTCGCCGTCTCGGCGCCGACCCCGGCGTAGACCTGGCTGCGCGTGTCATCGAAGACGTCGAAGCTGCCGCCGTGGGCGGCGGTGGAGATCGCGTAGGAGCGAGCGGCCACCGCCTGGGCCTTGAGCGCCTCGATCGGCCAGGACGAGGGCGATTCCTTCGAGACGACGCCGCGGACGTAGTCCTCGAGCTCCACCACGTTGATCGCATCGAGGCCGCCCGACGACGCCCGCACCTCGAGGGCGCCGCGGTAGGTGCCCTTGCCCTTCACCACGATCGTCGGCGCTCCGGTGGCAGTCATCGCCGGCCCGCATCTGGCGATCACCCTGCGCTTCTTCGTCCGGAGCACGACCCCGCCGCCCTTTCCCTTCGCGACGTAGGTCTTGCCGGGTTTGACGGGGGTGTCGCAGGCCGAGCTCGCGCCGTGGAAGGCGACGCTGCGCGCGCCGTCCCGGAGCAGCACGCGAACGGTCTGATCCGCGGTCGGGCCGATGGTCGTGCCCGTGTAGTAATGGGTCAGGATCGCGTCGTAGGAGAAGCCGTGCTTCGCGTACCCGTAGGCGCCGTATTGGCTCATGCCCACGCCGTGGCCGAACCCGGCGCCCTTGACCACCCAGACCTTGGCCGAGGCCGCGGCCGGGACGGCGAGAGCCACGGCAAGCGCGGCCAACATGACGGTCTTCGACCCCCGAAGCATCACCCCTGAATAACGGGTACGTCGGCGGGAAGTTGCGGTTGAGTGCGTGAGCTAGGTTGTGGGTAGGCGAGAGAAGGGACCACGATGGCGACCGAGACGATTCAGGCCACGGACCACAAGCTCTACGTTGCCGGTGGGTGGATCGAGACCGGCGAGTGGTCGGAGGTGAAGGCTCCCTACGACGAAACCCTGATCGGGCGTGTGCCGAAGGGCGACGCCGCCCTCGTCGACAAGGCCACGGATGCGGCGGCCGCCGCCTTCGCAAAGGGGGATTTCCCCCAGCACAAGCGCGCCGCCGTCCTCGATCGGGCCGCCGAGCTGGTGGCTGAGCGCGAGGACGACCTGACGATGACGATCGCCGCCGAGGCGGGCAAGCCGGTGAAGACCGCGCGGGTCGAGGCCCAGCGCTGCGTCGGCACGCTCGAGTTCGCGGCGGTCGAGGCCCGCAGCCTGACCGGGCACACCGTTCCGATGGAGGCCGGTGTCGCCGGCGAGGGCAAGCTCGGCATCGTCATTCGGGTCCCATACGGCGTGGTCGGTGCGATCAGCCCCTTCAACTTCCCCCTCAACCTGGTCGCCCACAAGCTCGGCCCGGCGATCGCCGCGGGCAACGCGGTGGTCCTGAAGCCCGCCGGCCAGACGCCGATCTCCGCGATCAAGCTGGCCGAGGTCCTCTACGACGCCGGGCTGCCGGAGGACTGGCTCCAGGTCGTCTGCGGCTCCGGGTCGGACGTCGGCAACGCGATCGTCGAGAACGATCAGATCGGCGCGATCACCTTCACGGGCTCGGCGCCGGTGGGCTGGGGTATCCGCTCCAAGGCGCCGCACAAGAAGGTCAACCTGGAGCTCGGCTCCACCGCGCCGCTGATCGTCAACGAGGACGGCGATTGGGAGCAGGCGGCCGACAAGGCGAAGCTCCATGCCTTCTCGCACGCGGGCCAGAGCTGCATCTCCGTGCAGCGGATCCTGCTCCACGAGTCGATCGCGGACGACTTCACGAAGCGCTTCGTTCAGAACGTCGAGTCCCTGGTCACGGGCGACCCGATGGACGAGAACACCGACGTCGGGCCGGTGATCTCCCGGGACGATCGCGATCGCGTGAAGTCCTGGGTCGACGAGGCGGTTTCCTCGGGCGGCGAGCTTCTCACCGGCGGCGAGCTGGTCGACGAGGACCGCTGCCTGGCGCCGACCGTGATCCGCAACGACCCGCCCGAATGCCACACCTGGAAGGACGAGATCTTCGGCCCGGTGGCGACGATTCACACCTTCAAGGACCTCGACGAGGGCCTGGAGATGGCGAATGACTCCCGTTACGGGCTGCAGGCCGGCGTCTTCACGCGAGACGTCGGCAATGCGATCAAGGCCGGGGAGACGCTCGAGTTCGGCGGCGTGCTGATCAACGAGGTCCCGACCTTCCGCACCGACCAGATGCCGTATGGCGGCGTCAAGGACTCGGGCAACACGCGAGAGGGCCCGCACTACGCGGTCCGCGAGCTGACCGAGGAGCGGCTGGTCACCTTCCAGGGCTAGAGCCTGCCGCCGGCCGGAGGGCTCAGTCGTGCGGGCGCGCCATCTTGCGATGGTCGAGCGCCTCGTCGAGGATCTCGTCCGAGACCCCCATCTCCTTCGCGACCTCGCGGATCGAGCGGTCCGAGGCGGCCGCCTCCTTGACGATCTCGCCCGCCTTGTCGTAGCCGATGTGCGGGTTCAGGGCCGTCGCGACGATCAGGTTCGCCTCCCTGTGCCGCTCGAGCATCTCCTCATTCGGCTCGATGCCGCTGACGCACTTCTTGTCCAGCGCGCGGGATGCCGCCGCAAGCAGCCCGATCGAATCGAGCAGGTTGCGCGCGATCAGCGGCACCCGGACGTTGAGCTCGAACTGCCCCTGGCTCCCGGCCAGCGTGATCGCGGCGTCGTTCCCGACGACCTGATCGGCGACCTGGATCACCACCTCGGGGATCACCGGGTTGACCTTGCCGGGCATGATCGAGGATCCCTTCTGGAGCTCCGGAAGCCTCAGTTCGGCGAGGCCCGCTCGCGGGCCGGAGCCCATCAGCGCCAGGTCGTTGGCGATCTTGAGCAGGGAGACGGCGACCGTCTTCAGGGAGCCGGAGAGCTCGACCAGGGCGTCTCGGTTGGCCTGGGCTTCGAAGGGGTCGGCGGGCTCTGAGATGTCGAGCCCGGTGTCGGCGCTGAGCTGCTCGCGGACCTTGGCCGCGAACTCGGGATGGGTGTTGAGCCCGGTCCCGGTGGCGGTGCCTCCGAGGGGGATCTGCCCGACCCGGCCCAGGGTCGAGCGCACCCGCTCCGCGCCGAGGCGGATCTGGGCTGCGTAGCCGGCGAACTCCTGGCCGAGGGTGACCGGAACCGCGTCCATCAGATGGGTGCGGCCGGTCTTGACCAGGTCGGCGAACTCGTCGGCCTTGCGCTCGAGCGCGGCACGCAGCTCGTCCAGGGCCGGCAGCAGGTCGGAGTGGACCTCGCCCAGCGCCGCCAGGTGGACGGCCGAGGGGAAGACGTCGTTCGAGGACTGCCCCATGTTGACGTGGTCGTTGGGGTGGGCCTCGTCGCCGGCGAGCTCGGCGATCACCTCGTTCGCGTTCATGTTCGATGAGGTCCCGGAGCCAGTCTGGAAGACGTCGATCGGGAACTGGTCGTCGTGCTCGCCGTTGGCGACCTCGTCAGCGGCCTTCGCGATCCGCTCGGCCAGGTCGGCGTCGAGCTTGCCCAGCTCGGCGTTGGCCCTGGCCGCCCCCGCCTTCAGCCGCCCGAGCCAATGGATCACCGGCACGGGGATCGTGTTGCCTGAGATCTGGAAGTTCTCGACGGCTTTCGTGGTCTCGGCACCCCAGAGCTGGTCGGCGGTCTTCGCTTCCATCTCCATCCAGGCTACCTAGCCGGAGGTGTGCCCGGCGGCGTAGCCACGACCGAAGGCCCGCTCGAAGCTCGCCGGCAGCGTGCCCCCGGTGGCGCTGAAGCGGGCCGCGGAGTTGAGGCGCCTGACCAGGTCGGTGTGGATCGCGTCGGCACCCTTGGCGACCGCCCCGATCAGGTAGCCGAGCTGCAATGCGGCGCTCCCGCCTGGGTCCCGGCGCGCCTCCACGTTGAGCTTGGTCCCGGCGATGATCATCTCGTGGCCGATGTTCGCCAGCTGACCGGCGTCCTGCTCCGGAACGAGGCAGGCCGAGATGGGGGTGGTGCCCGCCAGCCGCACCTCGCCCGGGGCGCGCTCCAGGGCCCTCAGATACCCGCGGTTGGTCACCAGGCAGGCCGCCGGGGCGAGATCGTTCTTCTTCGCTCCGCAGCCGGCGACGGCCAGGATGGCCGCGGCGGAGAGGAGCACGATGGACGTTCCCCGGAGCACGCACTGATCCTACGTCCGCTGCTGCCCATACCTTGATCGGCAGTGACCGACGAGGCGACGCCACTTCGCCCCATCGATCCGCTCGCGCATCGTGCGCTGGAGGCGCTCGTGCGGGCGCAGGCGAACCTCACCCGCCGCCTCGCGGCGGACCTCGAGAGGATCGGAGTCTCGGCGACCGGCTTCACGATGCTGGTGCTGCTGACCAGCGCCGGCGGGCGGCTGGAGCTGCGCACCATGCGCCGGCGTCTCGGCGCCTCCAAGGCGACCGCCACGGAGGTCCTCGACACGCTCGAGAATCGTGGCTTCGTCGGTCGCAGCCGGCTGGAGAGCGATCGCCGGGCGGTCGCCGTCGCCCTGACCCCGGCCGGCTACAACCTCGTCACCCACGCGTTCCCGGCGCACGCGGAGCGCGTGCGGGAGGCCTTCGGGGTCCTCGACGAGACCGAGAAGCGCCAGCTCGCGGATCTCTGCCGCAAGCTGGACCGCGCGGCGTAGTTTCAGCTCGCCCAGAGCTCCGCCAGCCGGGCAGGCGTCATCCCTGACAGCCTCACGCAATCGCGCGTCATGTGAGCCTGGTCGGCGTAGCCGAGGTCGGCCGCCACGCGCGCGAGGTCGCTCTCGCCCGCCGCCACCGCTCCGGTCTGCGCCACCAGGCGGCGGAAGCGCAGCACTCGGTCAAGGGTCTTTGGGCCGTATCCGACGGAATCATGGAACCGGCGTCTGAGCTGGCGCTCGCTGATCCCGAGGGCTTGCGCGAGCTCGTCGACTCGGCTGCCGGGAAAGCCGAGGCGCCGGGTCGCTGCGAGCACCAGCGGATCGGGGGCGCCGTCCTCGACCCGCGAGCCGACCGCCCTCTCGATCAGGGCGAACGCCTCCTCGTCACCGTTGGCCTCCTCGAGCCGCTCGCCGAGCTCGATCGCCCAGCGGCCCAGCAGATCTTCGAGGCGGGTGTGCACGTCCAGCACCTCGCTCGCCGGCATTCCGAGGACGGCGCCGGCGACGCCCGGCCGCAGTCGCAGCCCGAGCATCCGTTGAGCCGGTGCGATCGGGCTGCGCCAGGCGGTCCGATCGGTTCCGGCCAGGATGAGCTCGTTGTCTCGCCAGATCAGGTCGACGCAGCCGTCGGGCAGGATCAGGGCCGAATCCCTCGTCTCCTCTCCCGGGACCTCCCGCAACCAGCGGCAGGCGACGAGCGAGTACAGATCGCGCGAGGGAGCCAGCTCGCGGTACTCGGTCATCGCTTCAAGTTAGTGAACGTCCGAAATGTTCAAGGCACGGCTGCGGCCGCGGCTTAGGGTCGGCCCACATCGCAACTTCGGAAGGGAGTCGAAATGGAACAGAGAGTCAGCCTGATCACACTCGGAACCTCGGACCTCGACCGCGCTCGGCGCTTCTACGAAGCTCTCGGCTGGAAGACGGGAGCCGCACCCGCCGACGACGTCGCCTTCTTCCAGGCGGGCGGCATGGTCCTATCGCTCTGGGATCGCGCCAAGCTCGCCGAAGACAGCGCGGTCAAGGAAGGGACCGGCTGGGGCGGCATCGCCCTGGCGTACAACACCCGCTCGAACGAGGAGGTGGACGAGGTGATCGAGGAGGCCCGGGCCGCCGGCGCGACGATCGGCCGCGAGCCGGGCGACACTTTCTATGGCGGCTACTCGGGCATCTTCATCGACCCCGACGGCTACCCCTGGGAGGTCGCCCACAACCCGAGTTGGACCATCACGGAGGACGGCGCGACGACGCTGCCCAAGGACTGACTGCCAGAATCCGGCTCCATGGCCGGATTCCGCCCAGTCGACCCCAAGCAGTCCTTCCCGGCGCTCGAGGAACGGATCCTCGAGCGCTGGCGCGAGCGTGACGTCTTCAGGCGATCGCTCGAGAACCGCGAATCGGCGCCGCTCTGGGGCTTCTACGAGGGACCTCCGACGGCCAACGGCCGCCCGGGCTCGCACCACGTGCTCGCGAGGGTCTTCAAGGACATCTATCCGCGCTTCAAGACCATGACCGGCCACCAGGTCCCGCGAAAGGCGGGCTGGGACTGCCATGGCCTTCCGGTCGAGCTCGAGGTGGAGCGCGAGCTGGGGATCACCTCCAAGGAGGAGATCGAGGAGTTCGGGATCGCCGAGTTCAACGCCCGCTGCCGCGAGTCGGTCTTCCGCTACGTCGAGGACTGGAACCGGCTCACGGAGCGGATCGGGTTCTGGCTCGACCTCGACGACCCCTACGTGACGATGACCAACGAGTACATCGAGTCGGTCTGGTGGGCGCTGCGGCGGATGTGGGACGACGGCCGGCTCTACGAGGACTACAAGGTGGTCCCGTACTGCCCTCGCGACGGAACGGCCCTCTCCTCGCACGAGGTGGCCCTCGGCTACCACGACGTGGAGGACCCCGCGGTCTACGTGAAGCTCCCGGTCTTGGAGTCCAATGGGCCGCTGGAGCCCGGCGACCAGCTGCTGGTCTGGACGACAACCCCCTGGACGCTGATCACCAATGCCGCCGTCGCCGCGGGCCCCGAGATCGAGTACGTCAGGGTGCGTGTCGAGGACGAGGTGTTCGTGATGGCTCGGGATCGGGTCGACCACGTGCTGGGAGAGGAGGCGGAGATGCTCGCCCACTTCACCGGCGAGGCGATCTCCGGCGTCTCATACGAGCCGCCCTTCGACTACATCACCGACTACGGGCCCCGCGGCCACACGGTCCTGATGGCCGACTTCGTCACCACAGACGAGGGCACGGGTCTCGTCCACACCGCCATCGCCTTCGGCGAGGACGACTTCAGGCTCGGCGAGCAGTACGGGATCACGCTGCAGAACCCGGTCGACCTGCGGGGCCGATTCGACGAGCGGATCACGGACTTCCACGGCCAGTTCGTCAAGGACGCGGACCCGGCGATCGTCGAGGCGCTGGAGGAGAAGGGCAAGCTGCTCCGCGCGGAGGCCTACCTGCACGCCTACCCGCACTGCTGGCGCTGCGACACGCCCCTCCTCTACTACGCCAAGGCGAGCTGGTACGTGAAGACGACCGAGGTGCGCGACCGGATGCTCGCCGCCAATGAGGAGATCGGCTGGCACCCGGAGCACATCAAGCACGGTCGCTTCGGCAAGTGGCTGGAGGGGAACGTCGACTGGGCCCTCTCGCGCGACCGCTACTGGGGCACACCGCTGCCGATCTGGGAATGCGACGCCGAGGACTGCGACGAGCGCTTCTGCGCGGGCTCGATCGCCGATCTCCGCGAGCGGGGCGCCGAGGTGCCCGACGACCTCCACCGCCCCTACATCGACGACGCCAGCTTCGCCTGCGAGCGCGAGGGCTGCGGCGGCACGATGCGCCGGGTCGCCTCCGTGATCGACACCTGGTTCGACTCGGGCTCCATGCCCTGGGCGCAGTACCACTACCCGTTCGAGAACGAGGAGCTCTTCGAGGAGCGCTTCCCCGCCGACTTCATCTGCGAGGCGATCGACCAGACCCGCGGCTGGTTCTACACGCTGCTCGCCGAGTCGGTGCTGCTCTTCGACACGTCCAGCTTCCGCAACGTCGTCTGCCTCGGCCTGATCCTGGATCCCGAGGGCCAGAAGATGTCGAAGAGCCGCGGCAACGTGGTCGAGCCCTGGGACGTGATCGCAAGACACGGTGCCGACGCCTTCCGCTGGTACTACTTCGCCTCCCAGCAGCCCTGGTCGGGCTACCGCTTCTCGGTGGACACGGTCGGCGACGCGGTCCGCCATTTCCTCCTCACCCTCTGGAACACCTACTCGTTCTGGGTGCTCTACGCGAACAGCGAGGGCCTCGAGCCGGAGGCGCTCGCCAAGGTATGGAGCTCCGGCCGCCGGGGCGAGGGATCCTCGAGCGAGCTCGACCGCTGGGCGCTCTCCCGGCTGCAGCGGACGATCGCGGAGGTGCGCGAGCAGATGGACGGGTTCGACTGCACCTCCGCCGCCCGCGCGATCGCGGACTACAGCGAGGAGCTCTCCAACTGGTATGTGAGGCTCAGCCGCCGGCGCTTCTGGGACGGCGACGAGACGGCGTTCGCCACCCTGCGGCATTGCCTGATCACCCTCGTGACGCTGCTCGCTCCCTTCACCCCGTTCCTGGCCGACGAGATCTACACCAACCTGGCCGTCGGGACCGACGAGGACGCGTTCGGGGACTGCCCGGACTCGGTCCACCTCTGTGACTTCCCGGACGTCGACGAGAGCCTGATCGATCCGCAGCTCGAAGCCGGGATGGAGGCCGTACGCCGCACTGTCGAGCTTGGCCGAGCGGCCCGGGCGCAGGCGAAGGTGAAGCTGCGCCAGCCGCTCCGCAAGGCGGTCGTGGTCGCCTCCGACGCCGAGCGGGCGGCGATCGAGCGGCTCGCCGAGGTCGTCGCCTCGGAGCTGAACGTCAAGGAGCTCGACTTCGTCCACACCGAGGCCGAGCTGGTCTCCTACCGGGTGAAGCCGAACTACCGCTCGCTCGGCCCCCGCTTCGGGAAGAGCATGCCGCAGGTGGCCGCCGCGGTCGAGGCGCTCGACGCCGCCGGGGTGGCGGAACAGCTCGAGGCCGGCGCCGAGGTCGGCATCGCGATCGACGGCAAGGAGCACACCCTCTCGGCCGACGACGTCAACATGGTCATGGAGCCGCTCGAGGGCTATCAGGTGGAGGCCGAGGCGGGCCACGCCGTCGCGCTCGAGCTGGAGCTCGACGACGATCTCCGCCGCGAGGGCCTGGCCCGCGAGGTGGTGCGCGCCGTGCAGGAGGCCCGCAAGCAGGCGGGCCTCGACGTCTCGGACCGCATCTCCCTCGAGCTGGCCGGCGACGACGAGCTGCTCGCCGCCGCCCGGGAGCACGAGGCCTACATCGCCGGCGAGACCCTGGCGACCTCGGTCGGCTACGGCGCGGACGGCGCCGGAGAGAAGTCGACGATCGAGGGCCGCGAGCTGCGGATCGCGGTCAGCAAGGCCTGAGGACAGGCCCTCTGCGTCTCAGGCGCTTCCGGTCGCTGCGGCGGGCGGCACGGCCCTCTGCCGCGCACCGTAGGCGGCCGCGCAGATCAGCGCCGCGCCGCGGGCCTGGTCGCCCAGTCGGAAGCTGTGAGCAGCCGCGCCTCGGACGAAGTTCCGGAGCTGGGCGAGGCTGAGTCCGTCGGTGAGCCGATGGAAGATGCATTCGGAGACTGGGTGCGGGACGCCCTTGGAAGACAGGTTCTGCACCAGCCCCTTCTCGAAGGACCGGAGCAGCGTTGCCCTCCCCAGGCACCCGTATGCGGCGGATCCGATGTCGGGTGAAGCGCCCGCGAGCATCGTCTGTTCGAGCCGCTCGTCGCTGTAAGTGCGGTCGAGCGCCTCGACCGAGCAACGCGCCTGTGCCGGAGTGAAACCCTTGGCGATCGCCTCCTGCTCGATAGCCCGGTCCATCCGCGGCCGGTCGATCTGAATGCTGGCCAGGCGGTTCAGCTTCCATCGGGGCCCGTCGAGCACCAGGTCCACGCCGATGACGCTTCCGTCCAGGGACGACCCCGAGACGTCGACCACAGCGTGTGCATTCGGCCCCTGCACGGAGACGCTCTCGAACTGCACTTCCTTTGCCAGCGAGTTCGATCCGTCCTTGTTCTCGTCGCGGCACTCCGCCAGGGGATTGGCACTCCCGTCCCCGAATTGCCGGCGCCTGAACGCCGAGGTCATGTCCTGGGTGCATTGCGCCGGATCGTTCTCCGTGAGCGAGCGAGTCAGCATCGCTCTGATCTGAGCCTCCGCGGCCGAAGGAGAGGTTGGTCCGGCATTGACCCAGAACCCGAACCACACGACGACGCCCGCGATCGCGGCGCAGATCGCCCAGGAGACCAGTCGTGATTCCACTGAGCATTTGATCGGCTGACGACTTTGGCCTCTTTAGCGACAGTGGGATTTCGTGGCCGGTCACCTAGAGTCGCTCGCCGTGGACGGGGATCGACCGGAAATCGCCGCGGTCATCTTCGACCTCGACGGCGTGCTCGTCGACTCGGAGGCCGTCTGGGACGGCGTCCGGGAGCGGTTCGTCGAGGAGAAGGGCGGCCGCTGGCACGACGGTGCCCAGCGGGAAATGATGGGAATGAGCTCCGTCGAGTGGTCCCGATACGTGCGGGATCGGCTCGGCGTCGAGATGGATCCGGAGGACATCTCGCGCGAGGTCGCGGACCGCGTCGCCGACACCTACCGGGAGAAGCTGCCGCTTCTGCCGGGGGCAGTGGAGGCGGTCAGGTCAATTGCGGAAGAGTGGCCGCTCGGCCTGGCCTCGTCATCGAACCGCCATGTGATCGACCTCGTCCTGGACCTGGCCGGGATCGCAGATGCGTTCGAGGCGACCGTCTCCTCGGAGCAGGTCGGAGCGGGCAAGCCGGCACCCGACGTCTATCAGGAGACGGCGAGCAGGCTGGACGTCGACCCGGCGGCCTGCGTCGCGATCGAGGACTCGACCAACGGCATCCGCTCCGCCCATGCGGCGGGAATGGCCGTGATCGCCGTGCCGAACCAGGACTTCCCGCCCGAGCCTGAGGCGCTCGAGCTGGCCGACGAGCAGCTGGGCTCGCTCACCGGGCTCACGCCGGAGGCTGTGCGCGCTCTCCGGCCCGCTGAATAGGGTCCTGAGATGGAGCTAGGGGGCGACACCAAGGCCGTCCTGCTCGCAGCGGGCCTGATCTTCATCGGCGCTCTGCTGCTCGGCGCCTGGAAGTACCGGCAGATGGCGTCGAGCCCCGACGGGCTGGCCCATCCCTACGTGGACGTCGCTCATCGGGCCGCGCTGCTCTACTCGTTCGCAACGCTCTTGATTGCGACCTTCGTCGAGCTTTCCGGCTGGAGCACAGCCGTCAATCTGATCGCTGCCTTCGCCGTGATCGCCTTCTTCGTCGGAGCGATCTCGGGCTACATCTACCACGGCATCCGGCAGGACACCGACAACCAGTTCCGCGAGGGCGACCAGGCGCCCGGCCTGCACCCCTTCATGTGGGCCCTGATCGTCGTCGAGATCGGGGGCTTCAGCGTTCTGCTGGCGGGCTTCGTCAGCGAGCAGATCCTCTAGCCGACCACCGCCTCGGCCTCGATCTCGACCTTCCAGCGCGGGTCGAGCAATCCGGCGACGACCAGCATCGACGCCGCGGGCCGGATCTCGCCAAAGACCGCGGAATGAGCTCGGCCGACCGCTTCCGAATCCTCGGCATCGGTGATGAACATCCTGGTCCGAACGACATCCTGTGCTGTGGCCCCAGCCTCGCCAAGCGCTTCGAGGATGATCTCGAGGCACCGGCGTGCCTGAACCTCCGGATCCGGATCAGAGGAGCCATCGGCCCAGATCGGCGCGGTGCCCGAGACGATCACCCGGTCCCCGACGCGAATGGCCCGGCTGAACCCGACCTCCGCCTCGAACGGCGAGCCCGAGGCGACTCGCTGACGGTTGGACGACAGGAGCTAGGCGAGAACGGGCTCGAGCTCGGACTCGAGGCGCGCCTTGGGCCGCGCGCCGACCAGTCGCGTGGCGACGTCGCCGTCCTTGAAGACGATCATCGTCGGGATGGAGAGGACCTCGTACTTGGCCGCGGTCTGAGGGTTCTCGTCCGTGTTGAGGCTGACGATCTTGAGGTCCTCCCGCTCGGAGTCGATCTCCTCGAGGACGGGGTGGACCACACGGCACGGACCGCACCAGGGAGCCCAGAAGTCGACGAGAACGGGGCCGTCGGCGTCGAGCACGTCGGACTGGAAGGTGGCGTCGGTCACATCGTTGAGCTTGCCCGGCACTTTGGTCTCCTAGGTCGTGGTTGAAGGTCCGCTGTTCAGTCTAGCCCGGCCCTCCAGAGTTACTATACAAAGTGAAGCGACCTATCGGCGCCTGAAGCGCATCGCGGGCACCCGCCACATCGCCTCGGCGACGATCGCCTTGCTCATCTTCGATGTCCCGTCGGCCCGGTCCTTGAAGACGATCGGCACCTCCACGACCCGGAAGCCGGCCTTGATCGCGCGGTAGGTCGTCTCGACCTGGAAGGCGTAGCCCCTGGCCTCGATCGCGTCGAGGTCGATCGTCTCGAGCACGATGCGTCGAAAGCACTTGAAGCCGCCGGTCAAATCGCGGACAGGAAGGCCCAGGGCGGCTCGCGCGTAGGCGCTTCCGCCCCGGCTGATGAAGCGCCTCATCGGGCCCCAGTCGGTGATGCCCCCGCCCGGTACGTATCGGGAGCCGATAGCGAGGTCCGCCCGATCGGTCGCCTCGATCAGCCTCGGCAGGTAGGCGGGATCGTGGGAGAAGTCGGCGTCCATCTCGATGATCCGCTCGGCCCCGGCGTCCAAGGCCACCCGGAAGCCCGCCAGGTAAGCCGGTCCCAGCCCCTCCTTCCGATCCCGATGAAGAACGGCGATCGACTCGTTGGACCCCGCGAGCCGGTCGGCGATCTTCCCCGTCCCGTCCGGAGAGTTGTCGTCGACGACCAACACCCGCCCGGCAGCGGGCAGGTGTTCGAGGATTGCGGCGACGATCCGCTCGAGGTTCTCGGCCTCGTTGTAGGTCGGCAGGATGACCCAGACGTCCTGCGTCCGGGGAGGGGCTGCGGGCACGCGCTAAGGCTAGTTAGCGGCATGCCAGGGGGATTCGCCACCCGTGGGCGCCCTTTGGCTGCCCAATAACTTGTCTGGTATGCGCAACGCCGAGATAGCCGCAGCCCTCCGCGAGCTGGGGATCCTCTACGACCTGGACGGGGCCGACAGGTTCAGGGTGCTCGCCTACCGGGAAGCGGCCCGGACCGTGGCGCAGAGCCCCATCTCGGTCGAGCAGCTGGCGGAGGAGGGGAGGCTCACGGAGCTGGCCGGGGTCGGCAAGACGCTGGCTCAGAAGATCGAGACACTGATCGAGACGGGCAGCATCCCCTCGGCCGACAAGCTGAAGGCCAAGTTCCCGGCGACCCTGGTGGAGGTGACCCGCGTGCCGGGCCTGGGCGCCAAGACCGCGCGGCGCATCTACGACGAGGTGGGGGTGGAGAACCTCCAGGAGCTCAAGGAGGCTGCCGAGCAGGGCCGGATCGCGGACATCCGGGGCCTTGGGCCGAAGACCGAGGAGAACATCCTCGCTTCACTGGAGGGAGTCACCGAGGACGGGATCGGCGAGCGGCTGCTGCTCTCGGCCGTGCTGCCGATTGCGGACGAGATCCGCGGCGACCTGCTCGAGGTGGGGGTCGCGAACAGGATCGAGCTCGCCGGCTCGGCCAGGCGATGGACCGAGACCTGCAAGGACGTCGACCTGATCGCCACCACGGACGACCCGGCTGCGCTCGCGGAGGCGCTGGCGACCCACGGCCTCTCGGCCGAGACCAGGCGCGGCGGCGATGCGGCGGCCAGCGTCCTCACCCACACGGGCCTCAAGGTCGACCTCCGAATCGGCGCCGAGGAGACGTTCGGCAACCTCCTCCAGCACTTCACCGGGTCAGCCGCCCACAACGTGCAGCTGCGAGAGCGAGCGCTGGCGCGCGGTCTCTCCGTCAGCGAGAACGGCGTCGCCAAGGTCGAGGGCCGCAAGGTCCACAAGTTCGCCGACGAAGCCGGCGTCTACGAGCTGCTCGGCCTGCCCTACATCGAGCCGGAGCTGAGGGAGGGCCGTGGGGAGATCGAGGCGGGCGACACGGGCGAGCTCCCCGACCTGGTCGCCCTCGACGAGATCCGCGGCGACCTGCACTGCCACACCACCCTCTCCGACGGCCGCAACTCGCTCGAGGAGATGGCGGATGCGGCGCGCGGGCGAGGCTACGCGTATCTCGCGGTCACCGATCACTCCGCGAGCCACGGGTTCGGCAATGACGTCACCCCCCGGCAGCTCGCGAAGCGGATCGAGGAGATCCGGGCCTGGAACGAGTCGGCGCCCCGCGGCTTTCGGCTGCTCGCCGGGTCCGAGGTCAACATCGGTCTCGATGGCTCACCCGACTACCCCGATGAGCTCCTGGCCGAGCTCGACTGGGTGATCTGCAGCGTCCACACGTCATTCACGATCTCCGAGAAGGCGATGACCGAGCGCGTGATCGCGGCGATGGAGCATCCCCTCGTCGACTGCATCGGCCACCTCACCGGCCGCCTGCTACTTCGCCGCGAGCCCTACGGCATCGACATCGAGCGGATCGCGGAGGCCGCGGCGCGCACAGGCACGATGATGGAGATCAACGGCAACCCGAACCGGCGCGACCTGAACGAGGGGCACGCCAGGATCGCGGCCGAAGCCGGAGTCCGCATCGTCTGCAACACCGATGCGCACGGCACGGACACCCTGGTGAACATGCAGTACTCGGTCGCCACGGCCCGCCGGGCCTGGCTCAGCGCCAAGCAGATCGCGAACACGCGGGCCTGGCGCTCCTTCGCACCACTACGAAAGAGGGCGCGCCGCTAGCGCGGCTGATTGAGACGGGCGCGCGGTGGGGGCAGCTTGGCGCTGCCGGGGGCGCGCATCCCGTCGAGCATAACCTCGAGGAACCGCTCCCAGTTCATCGCCGGCATGCTGCCGTCGGCCGCGCCGGTCACCGCGCTGAGGCCGCAGATCATGGTCGGGATGTCCTCGACCATCAGGTCCTTCCGCATCTCGCCCGCCCGCTGAGCCTTCTTCATCAGCTTGTCGCTGAGCTCGATCAGCCCGGACTTGGCGGCCGCGGCCTCACCCACCAGGGGCCGCGATCCCAGTACCTCCGAGAGCCCGCGGTCGTCGGCCTGAAGCTTCGCGGACCAGCGCATCAGGTCACAGAAAGCCTCCCAGGCGTCCTCGTGCTCCAGTGCCTCCGCGGTGCGCGCCGCCATGGTCTCGAAGCGGTCCGCGACCAAGGCGTCGAGGAGGGCCTCCTTGTTCGGGAAGTGCCGGTACACGGTCCCGACGCCCACGCGGGCGCCGGCGGCGATGTCCTCCATCTGACAGTCGAAGCCGTGCTCGGCGAAGCCCTGTCGCGCCGCTTCGAGGATCGCCTCGCGGTTCCGCCGGGCATCGGCCCGCAGGGCGGGTCGCTCGGTCTGCTTGGTCGCGGTGGGTGCCATGGCTCCAGGGTGGTGGTCGGTGAGGACGTGTGTGACGAGCTGCACGCAAACGGAATTCAGATTCCGTATAGTTCTAACCGAAACCGGAACTCACATTCCGAATAGAGCATACCTCACCTGTCGATTTGAGCCAATCCCATTCGTCAAGAGAGTGAAGAGGCACCAACACCCCGTATCGCGAAAGGAGTCAGGGGGATGACCACAGCCCAGGAGTACCTAGAGCGTCGCTGGACCGCGTTGATCCTGCTCTGCGTAGCGCAGTTCATCGTGGTTCTCGATGCGTCCATCGTCAACGTGGCCCTGCCGAGCATCGGCAAGGGGCTCGACTTCTCGGAGGCCAACCTCCCGTGGGTCGTGAACGCCTACGTGATCGCCTTCGGCGGCTTCCTGCTGCTCGGTGGCCGGGCGGCCGACCTGCTCGGCAGACGGCGGGTCTTCATGGCCGGTCTGCTCGTGGTCGGTGTCGCATCGCTCGCGGCCGGTTTCGCGGCCACCCAGGGACAGCTGATCGCGGCCCGAGCCGCACAGGGCCTGGGCGCAGCGATCGTCTCCCCCGCAGCTCTGTCCATCGTCACCTCAATGTTCAAGGACGGCGCTGAGCGCAACAAGGCCCTCGGGGCCTGGGGCGCCGTCGCGGGCTCGGCCGGCGCGGCGGGAGTGCTGCTGGGCGGCATTCTCACCGAATGGCTTGGCTGGGAGTGGGTCCTCTGGGTCAACGTCCCGGTCGCGGCGATCGCGCTTGCGTTCACCCCGGGCCTGATCCCGGAGAGCCGCTCTGAATCGGCCACCCGTCACTTCGACGCGGCCGGGGCGGTCAGCATCACGGCCGGTCTCTCCCTGCTGGCATACGCATTCCTTGATGCGAGCAGCTCCGGGTGGGGTTCCACCAAGATCATCAGCCTGCTCGCTGGATCCGTGGCCCTGATCGGGATCTTCGTAGCGATCGAGCTCCGCTCGAAGGCACCGCTGGTCCCCTTCAGGATCTTCCGGCTCAGGACCCTGACCGGAGCAAACGTCTCCGGCCTGCTGCTGGGCGCCTCGCTGTTCTCGATGTTCTATTTCATCTCCCTGTACATGCAGCAGGTGCTCGGCTACAGCGCGATTCACGCTGGCCTCTCATACCTGCCGCTGGCGCTGATGATCGTCGTCGCGGCGGGCCTCGGTGGGCAGCTCGTCACCCGGTTCGGCTTCAAGCCGATCCTGGCGGTCGGCCTGGCGTTCGTCTCTGCCGGTCTGCTCTGGTTCAGCCAGGTGTCAGTCGGCGGTGGCTTCCTGACGGACATCCTCGCCCCGTCGCTCCTCGCGGCGATCGGGCTCGGGTTCGGATTCGTCACCTCGACGATCGCGGCCGTCTCCGGGGTGGAGGACCGCGAGCAGGGTCTGGCGAGCGGCCTGATCAACACCTCCCAGCAGATCGGCGGAGCCCTTGGCCTCGCCGTTCTGTCCACGATCGCCACCACCCGCACGGATCACGTGATGGCGACAGGCACGTCGAGTCTCCCCAATGCGCTCACCGAGGGATTCCAGAGCGCGTTCCTGGGCGGCGCGGTGATCGCGGCACTGGGTGTGGTCGCAACCCTGGTCCTGATTCGGACCCGCGACAGCAAGGCCCACGTCGAGATGTCGAACGCCGAGGCGACGAGCGCCGAGGCGGCTCCCTCGGCAGCCTAGAAACGAGCGTCGGGCGCGCGGCCTTCGGGTCGCGCGCCCGTTACGCGGGGGCGGTTGGTGGAGGCGGAGGATGCCCTGGAGGAGGCCGCTCGCGGCGCATCCCGGGCGTGCGAATCAGCCTGACGGGTTGCAGCGCCGACCCAGGTTCGACGTAGAAGCGCACACCGTCGCGCTCCTCGATCGCGGCCACCGCCCCTTCCCGGGCGCGCAGGGTGAGCGCCGCTCCGAGCGCGAAGCCCGTCCCGATCGCCGCCACTCCCGAGAAGACCAGCCCCAGGCCGCCGGCGATGACCGCGAAGGCGGCCAGGGGCCAGAGCCGTGCCAGCGAGGCCCTGGTCGGATTGCCGAGCGAGGGAAGCGCGGTCGCGGTCTTCGCCTCCGCCAGGGCCGGGCGCATCGCCTCGGCGGCCCGGGCGGGGCGCCCCAGGACGATCCCGCCAACCAGGGCGACGAGCCACCAGCCCGCGGCGACGTACAGCGTCAGGGTGTCGTCGGCGCCACTCACCGAGATCACCGTTATGGCGGCCAGGGCGGTGGCCGCGCCGGCGGCGAGCAGAACCGTCATCCGCAGAAGGTCGCAGAACGCCATTACGAATCGGCCAGAACTTCGAGTACCTGAGCGAAGCCCTCCGGCCCGGGGACCGTCAGGTCGGCCTCTGCGGAGACCTCCGGAGGCGACTCCTCCGAAGCGACCGCGATGCAGGCGGCGGCCTGAATCCGGCCGTCGTCTCTCAGCGTCCGGAGCGCGACGAAGGCGTCGACATCGGTGCGATCGTCGCCGCCATAGAGAGCCGCGTCCATAGATCCGGCGGCGATGTCTGTGGCCGGCGAATAGGCCCCGATCAGAGCCGCGACGGCGATCCCCTTGTTGATCGCCACGTTGGGCCGGATCTCGAGCACCTTGCGTCCCCGGTGCGATACCAGCCCCTTCCACTCCGCCTCGCCGGCGATCTCGTGGGCAAGGGACTCTGCGGCGCCCTCGTTGTCGGCGCCCCGCCAGTGGAGGCCGACGATGGCACCCTTGTCCTCGGTCCTGATCCCGACCCGGTCCAGCTCCGAGCGGTCGAGGCCATCGACGAAACGCGCCGCGTCCCCCTCGTGTCCGTCGAGAGACGGATCGGGCCGCACCTCGTCCGCACCCGGGAGGAGGAGCTCGAAGCCGTGATTTCCCGAATACGCCAGCTGATCGAGCCCGACGATTCGGCGGGCGTCCAGCGCTCGCCTGCCGCTCAGGCAGCCGACCAGGGCGTAGCGCTCGGCCAGCGCCCGCAGCAGCTCGCGCGTCCGCTCCGGCACGGCCGCCTCGGCCGGATGGAGAGTGATCGGGGCGATCGTCCCGTCGACGTCGGTGAGGATCGCGGAGCGGCTTGGGTCCGCTTTGAGAGGGGCGAGCAACCGCTCGAGGCCACTCTCGTCTGTCGCGGGGGAGCCCATCGCCGTAGTATCGCCCGCCATGCTGCGAGGCCATCCCCAAACCCTCGCGCACGCCTGGCGGCGCCGGCCGCACACGCGGGTTTGCGGATGACCTCGCGGACCCTGAAGCTGGCGGTGATCGGGACGGCCGCCGGTGCGTTCAGCGGCCTCCTCGGGGTGGGCGGGGGGAGCGTGATAGTCCCGCTGCTGATCGTCTGGCTGGGTTACGGCGAGCGCGAGGCAACCGGCACCAGCATGATGGCGATCGTCGTAATCGCCGCGCTGGCGGTCTCGCTGCAGGCGATCTACGGCAACGTCGATCCACCGAATGCGGCCCTCGTTGGAATTCCGGCCATCGGCGGAGCGATCGCCGGCACCGCCCTCCAGCAGCGAGTGCCCGAGCGCCTCATCTCCCTGCTGTTCGCCGGGCTTCTCGTCCTCATCGCAGTCGAGCTGATCGTCAAATGAGCTCGATCGCCGCAGCCTTGATTGGGTTCGCCGGAGGAATGGTCGGCGGGCTGCTCGGCGTGGGTGGAGGGATCATCTTCGTGCCAGCATTGGCGGTCTTCCTCGACGAGAGCCAGGTCGGCGCCGAGGCGACGTCATTGCTGGCGATCGTCCCGGTCGCGATCGTGGCGGTTTGGAGGCAGCTCGGCTACGGCAACGTCCGGGTCCGCGAGGGCCTGCTGATCGGGGCGCTTTCGCCGGTTGGGGTCGGCGTCGGCGTGATCACGTCCAACACGATCCCCCAGCGGGCCCTGGAGCTGACGTTTGCCGGGCTCGCGCTGTTGATCGCCACCCAGCTGGTGATCCGGGCCCTGCGGCCCACGGACCGTCCATCCGACTAATCCCCGCATTCTTGGTATTCGTTCAGCGAGCAGGCGGCTTCAGCTGATTCGCAGCGACCAGCAGCCGGGACAGGACCCACCTCATCCGAGCAGCCGATGCAGGACCGCCGCCGGATGTCTGGCACGAAGGTCTGCAGCGAGGCCGTCGGCTCCAACGGCAACGGTCGTGCAAACGGCCACGGTCATGCCGACGGCAACGTGGGTGGCCTCGCGCCGGTAGGAGGTGCCGGCTGGCTGCCCGGCCCCCGGGCCCTTTATCCGGGACTGCCGGGACGTCGCAAGGCAGGCGGTCCGGGTACGGCCGATGGTCCCGACTCCGACCAGGGCACTCACGGCGGGAGCGAAGGCGCGAAGCCAAAGGGCCACGGAAAGGGCAGCGGCAAGGGCTCGGAGCACTCAAGGCGATCACCTGGGCGTGGCCACTCGGCCGTCTCGCACGGTGGTCACGGCGGCGGTTCGAGTCACCACTCGAACGGCAGTCAGAAATCGAGCGGCAGTCAGAAACCGACAGGGAGCGATTCCCCAGGCGGAGGTAGCGGCCCAGGCCAGAATGGCGGCGGCGCGCAGGACCAGGGCGGCGGCAGCGCCTCGACCGGCAGCCCCGGCGGCAGCGGGAAACCCGGCGCCCCACCCGGCAAGTAGCAGTCCGGCTAGAGCCCGTGCTCGAGCGCGCCCTTGACGCCGGCGTCGAGGGCGTTGAGCCGGTACAGGGCGAGCGCCTCGGGCGTTCCGAAACCCCGGCCACCGGCGCCCGACCGGTTCCCGTCTGCCCCGTGATGGGCGAGAACGCAGTGGAGCAGCGCGGCTCGGCGCTCCGGAGGGAGCCCTCCGGCGGCGGAGCCGACGATCTCCGCTCCCAGCGCCAGGTGACCGATCAGCCGGCCCTCCTCGGTGATCCCGAACTCCGCCCCGTAGCTGAACTCGCGGGTCTTGCCCACGTCGTGCAGCAGCGACGCCGCCATCAGAAGGTCGGAGTCGAGACGGGGGTGGAGCTGGCAGACCTCGCCGACCAGGGTGCAGACGGCGACGGTGTGCTCGAGCAGGCCGCCGACGTAGGCGTGGTGGCCGGCGCGGGTGCAGGGGGCGCGGCGAAACTCGGCGGCCACCGGCTCCGTGAACAGCACCCGTTCGACGACCTCGCGCAGCGCCACGTCGTGGACCTCTCGCGTCAGGTGCTCGAGGAACCCCTCGAGCTCGGCGGCGTCCCTGTACGCGGCGGGCAGGAACTCGGCGGGGTCGAGCTCGGCCTCCTCGAGCGGCTCGATGTCGTCCACCTCGGCCACCAGCTCGCCGCGGAAGCGCTCCACCTTGCCGGATACGCGGATGGCGTCGCCGCGCTCGAAGCGCGCGCCAAGGCGGTCGACCTCCCGAAACACCCTCGCCGGGATCGATCCGCTGCGGTCGCGGAGCTCCAGGGTCAGGTAGATGGACCCGTTGCGCGCCGACAGCCGGTCCTTTCGAACGCATGCGTAGACGCCGCGAAACCGCTGCCCTGGCCGCAACTCGGCGATCTGCGGTGAGGCGGTCGTGGCTTCCATGCAATGAGTTTTCAGATTCCGCCGGACGCCTACGGCCACCAACCGGGGTACTCGGGGCGCCCGACTCGCTAGTCTCGAACGATGGACGCGCTCGCCTGGGAGGCCGAGCCTCCGCAGCTTCGATCGCCGGTCCTCGTTTGCGCCTTCGCCGGTTGGAACGACGCGGCGGGCTCGGCCACGACAGCTCTCACCACAGCGGCTGAGTCGCTCGACGCCGAGGTGATCGCCCAGATCGATCCCGAGGAGTTCTTCGACTTCCAGGCCAACAGGCCGACCATCCGGATGACCGAGGGTTTGACCCGAGAGATCGAGTGGCCCGGCAACGTCCTTCTCGCCGCCACCCCGGAAGGCGCCGAGCGCGACCTGCTGCTGCTCGCCGGCACCGAGCCGAACCTGCGCTGGCGAACCTTCTCGGACGGCATTGCCGACGCGGCCGAGATGCTCGGGGTGGACATGGTCGTCACGCTCGGCGCCCTGATCGCCGACGTGGCGCACACTCTCCCGGTGCCGATCACAGGCCTCGCCTCGGACGAGGAGCTGGTCGAGCGCCTCGACCTGGCTCGTTCGAACTACGAGGGGCCCACCGGGGTCGTAGGGGTCCTGCACGACGCCTGTCGCCGACGGGGAATCCCGTCGGCCAGCCTCTGGGCCGCCGTTCCTCACTACGTCGCGGCTGTCCCCAATCCGAAGGCCGCCCTGGCGCTGCTGCGACGGCTCGAGGGGCTGGTTGGGGTCGCGGTGGAGGCGTCCGGCCTCGAGGAGGAGTCCGATTCCTACGAGAGCCAGGTGAGCCGGGCGGTCGCGGCCAACCCCGAGATCGAAGAGCTCGTGCAGCGGCTGGAGGCGGAGCAGGCCGACAGCCTCGACGTCGAGGAGGACGTCCCCTCTGGCGAGTCCCTCGCCCGCGATTTCGAGCGTTACCTGCGCCAGCAGGGCAGCGGCCCGGACGCGTAGCTAGCCGACGAGTCGCTCGACCAATCGCCGCAGCTCCGGCATCAGCTCCTTCGCTGCCTGGGCCGGATCGGCCTCGCGCCCCAGCAGTCGCTCGCCGAGCCCGTCCAGAGCAGCGACCACGAGGCTGGCGTCAGCTTGCGGGTCAGTGCTCCCCAGGGTCTCGAGCGCCCCCGCGACGGAGCGCTGCTCGGCGTCGCACCAGCTCTGGGCCGCCTCACGCAGCTCCGGTCGGCGGCCGGCCTCCAGCCAGAGCTCGTACTCGGCGATGTAGGCGGTTCGGTCCTCCGCGGCCCCGACCAGCTCGGTGACCAGCCGGTCGGCGAGCTCTCGCGCCGACTTGACGGAGCGAAGCTCATCCCCGAGCCGGCCGTATCGCTCGACTTCCTGAGCGGCGACGTGCTCCAGCGCCTGCCCCAGGATGTCGTCCCGGGAGTCGAAGTAGTAGGTCGTCGAGCCGAGGGGAACGCCGGCCTCCTCCGCCACGGCGCGGTGAGTCACCGACTCGCGCCCGTCGCGCCCGATGACGCGCAACGTGGCGTCGAGGATCTGCTCGCGGCGCCCGCGGGTCGCCTGCTCCGCCGTGGCCATCACGCTAGTTGGCGCCCGAGAGGTTCAGCCCGACGACGCCACTGATCACCAGCAAGATGCTCGCCAGCTTGAGGGCGTTGACGGACTCGCCGAGGGCGGCCATCCCGATCACCGCGATGGCGGCCGTCCCGACGCCCGCCCAGACGGCGTAGGCGAGGCTGATCTCGAGGGTCTTCAGGGCGAGCGCCGTGAGCCACAGCGACAGCACGTAGGTGACGATCACGAGGATCGACGGAGCGGGCCTCGTGAAGCCGTCGGTGTAGCGCAGGAAGACGGTGCCGACCACCTCCGTCGCGATCGCCGCCGATAGATAGATCCAGGCCAACATGGTTGTACAAATGTACCACTCGATGTGTACAAATGTACGTGACCTTGGTCACGCTTCGGAGGCGGGGCAGATCAGGCGGAAATCGCACCATGAGCAGATCTCGGGCGACGGCCGCGGCTCGAAGTCCTGGCCGAGGATGCCCTCGCCGACCTCCAGCACCACTCCCTCGACCCGCTCGAGGTCGTCGGGCGAGGCACCGACCGCGACCTTCTCGTCGGCGAGCACGTACCAGTAGCTGCCGGCCGCCCCCTCCAGGCGCCAGGCCTCCCTGGCCGCCAGGCGGTAGATCGCGAGCTGGACATCGGACTCGAGCTCACGCGGGGGCTTCGGGTCGCCGGTCTTGTAGTCGATCAGCTCATATCCGCCACCGGGCAGCTGGTCGACCCGATCGACGCGGCCGCGGAGGTGGTGCGGGCCGATGCGGAAGTCGAACTTGCGCTCCACCCAGCGGGGGTGCGAGCCACTCGCGACCTCGCGCGCGTGGTAGCGGCGAAGCGCATCGATCGCCTTCTCTCGGAACTGGAGCTCGTCGTCGGACTCGCCGAAGCCCGACCTCCGCCAGGCCGAGGCGAACAGCGCCATCAGCCGCTCGAGGCTGCCGGCATCCGCCCCTCCGGTTGATTCTGCGCCGGCGGTCTCGGCCGCGGGTGGCGACCCATGGAAGCGCTCCAGGACCTGGTGGATGACGATCCCGAACCGCTGGTTGATCGTCGTCTCCTGAGGAATGCCGAAGACCCGCGCGAACTTGTACTTGAGGGGGCAGGTCCGGTAGAGCGCGATGTCGGTGGCCGACAGCGCGAGGCCCTCGCCCCTCCGGGGCAGGAAGGCCTCGAGGGAGGGCTCGTCGCGCTGCTCGATCAGCTCGCGGCGCCGCTTGGCCGCGCCCTCCTCGTCCAGCAGGTACGCGTCGAGGCCGGAGTCGTGGAGGGCGGTGCGCTGCTCGGGCGAGATCGCGTGATCGAGGAGGTCGTTGGTCGCCGCCAGCGCATCGGCGACCGGCTCCTCGCCGGATCCCTGGATCAGCCCCGCCAGCTTGACCAGCTCGAGGAAGCGGGCCACGGCCCGGGTCACATCCATGTAGGTGTCCAGACGCGGCTCTCGAAGCTTCCCGCCGGCCCGCCAGGCCTCCTCGAGCACCTCGTCCTGGATCAGCCGGTAGGTGGCCTGGAGGCCCTCGGCGGGCCCGAAGAGCTCCTCGCCCTGTTCCTGCTCGCCGGCATCGAGCACGGCCCGCGCGTCCTCGTAGAGGGGCGATGGGCGAGCGTTGCCCCCCTCGGTGGCAGCCGGCCGAGACAGGACCAGCTCGTCCCTGGCGCGCGTCATCGCCACGTAGAGCAGCCGGCGCGAATCGTCCTCGTGGGAGGGGTCGCTGCCGCCGGCCCCCGGAGGCACCGCCGCCGGACCGGCGGGAGGCGGGCCCGGGACGGCGCCGGCGTGGAGCCCGACGACATACACGCGCGAGAACTCGAGCCCCTTGGTGCGCTCCAGCGGCATCACGCGGACGGCGTCCGCAATCGGCAGGACCGGCTCTTCGACCGGCGCAACGCCCGCCTCGGAGACGGCGACCAGGTAGCGGACGAAATCGCGGTTTGATCCCGCGGGCTCCCTCCGGGTCCAAGCGGCAGCGAGCTCGCCGAGCCGGGAGAGGTTGCGGAGCCGCTCGGCGGCCTCGGGGTGTGCGGCGAACAGGCGGTGGCGCCGAAAGCCGATCCTCTCGATCAGGCGCCGCACGAAGACGTCGGCGCGCATTTCCCCCATCGCCCGGGCGGCGGCGCGGTGGAGCTGGAGGAACTCCCTGATGCGGTCGCGGGCCTCGGGCGGGATCTGCGGGCTCTCGAGCGATGCCTCCAGCGCCGAGACCATGTCGAGCTTGCGCCGCCTCGCGATCGTCGTACAGCGCGCCAGGTCGACCGATCGCAGCTCCACCGGTGGACGGCTGAGGGCGCGCACGGCGGCCGCCGCATCCGTCGGGTCGGCGAGCAGGCGAAGCCAGGCGATCACGTCGCGCACCTCCGGCCGCTGGAAAAAGGCCCCCGGACCCGTCAGGCGATAGGGCACGCGCCGCTCCTCGAGGGCGGCTGCGATGGCGCGAGCCCTGCCGCCACCGCGCGGGACCGCCACGCAGACCTCCTCCATCTTCACCTCACCCGCTGCGAGGGCCGACTCGATGTCCCGGGCGACGGCCTGAGCTTCGGCACGGTCGTTGGCCCCGCACCAGAAGCGCACTCGAGTCGCCGGCCCGGCGGCACGGCGGGCCACCTCGGCCCCGCGCTCCGCCTTCGACACCACGGCGTGCGCCGCGTCCAGCAGGTCGCCCCCGTATCGCCAGCTTGGCTCGAGGATCACCTCCTCGGGGGCGAGCGCCTGGCGCGCCCACGCAGACGCCGCACCGCACGGGGCCCGGGCCTGCTCGTCGTCGCAGGAGAGGACCGTGCTCTCCGCTCCGCGGGCCAGCGCCTCGATCAGCGAGCGCTCCGCCGGACAGGCGTCCTCGGCCTCGTCGACCATCAGGTGCGGGAAGCGCTTCGAAACGGCCTCTGCGAGCGCCGGGCGCTCGCCGAGCAGCCGCGTCAGCTCCAGCACGGCATCGGTGTCGTCCATCGCGCCGGCCGCGCGCAGCATCGAGTCGTGCAGCTCGTAGATCTCGGCGAACTCGCGCTCCCTGGCAGCCGAGTCGCGCTCAGACTGGCTGCCGCCGGCCTGCTCCTCCGACCAGCGGCGGAATCCCTCGGCCGTCACGCCGGCGGACTTGAGCGCGTCGATTCGATCGACGATCCGGGCGAGAAGGCCGGCCGGGTTCCCTCGGATCTCGTGACGGCGCAGAGGCAGCTCCTCGAGCCGGTCGAGCAGCATCGCGAGCCTCTCGGCAGGGCTCAGCGATTCGAAGAACGGGTCAAGCCCCGCCTCCGTCGCGTGCTCTCGGAGCAGCCGCGCGGCCGCCGCGGGGTGAGTGTGGACGACCAGCTCCTCGTAGGCCGTCTCGATCGCCTGCTCGGCACGGCTCCTGATCCGGTTCGCGCTCGCCACCGATCGGGTCAGCACGAGCGGTCGGCTTCCCTCGCTGACCAGGCGCCCGAGCCTGCGCGCGAGAGCCTCCGTCCGGCCGGCGCCGGCCGCTCCGAGAACCAGCAGGGCTCCCGCTTCGTGGTTGACGACGGCCTCCTGCTGCTCGGTCAGCCCGATTTCGGGGCGTTCGCTCTCCTCGGCCATTGATTTCAGGCTAACCCACGCATCCGCCGCTTCCGGCCTCACTCCCGCTGGCCGCGTGAAAACCATCGCTAACCTGGCCCGCGTGGCCGGTCCGAGCGACGACGAGTGGATTGCCGCCTGCCGCCGGGCCGTCGAGGTGCAGAAGCGGGTCTTCGATGAGCACCGGGGGATCGAGGCGCGAACCCGGTACGAGGGTGTCGGCGAGGGCGGCGACAACACGCTGGTCATCGACCGGCTCTGCGAGGACGCGATCTTCGACGAGCTCGAGGCGCTGCACCGGGCTGGGCACGAATTCACCGCGATCTCCGAGGAGCGGGGCTCCGTCAGCTTCGGCGACGGAGACTCGCCGCTGCGGGTGGTGATCGACCCGATCGACGGCTCGCTCAACGCCCGCCGGACGATCCCGCTGCACAGCGTCAGCATCGCCGTCGCAGACGGCGATTCGATGGCCGATGTCACCTTCGGCTACGTCTACGAGTTCGGCGCCAGGGAGGAGTTCGTCGCGATGCGTGGCGGCGGCGCTCAGCTGGACGGCCGACAGATCCAGGCGCCCTCGGGGGACGGGCTCGAGCTCGTCGCCCTGGAGGCTTCGAAGCCCGAGAGGGTCGTGAAGGCCGCCGAGGTATTGCGGGACCGCGCCTATCGACTCCGGTCGCCCGGATCGATCGCGGTGGACCTCTGCTACGTGGCCTGCGGCCGGTTCGACGGCATGATCACCACCCGGAGCTGCCGCTCGGTCGACGCGGCCGCCGGGCAGCTGATCACGACGGAGGCCGGGGCGACGATCGATTTCGGAGGCGATGGCCTCGACGAGGCTTCGCTCGACCTGAGCGCGCGCTACGACCTGGCGGCCGCTCGGACGCCCAATGACCTGGGCGTCCTGCGCGAGGCACAGGAGGCCGTCTATGCCTGAGGGCATGGTCGATTGGAGCATGGCCGAGCGGGTTGCCCGTGCGCTCTCGGGAAGCGGCCCGCGGTGGGACGGCACAGCGGATGAGCTCCGCACCGAGTCCGAGCGCGCCGCCGAGCTGGTCCGTCGCTACACGGGCCTGAAGCCGAAAGGAGGCGTGCCCCCCGCCGAGCTGGTGGACCGCGACGAGTGGGCAGACGTGAACCTCGAGACCTTCCGCGAGCTCTCGACGCGGGTCGAGGAGCACCTCGAGGAGCGGATGAGCAGCAACGGCACCGGCGGCAAGGGCCTGCAGCGCACGATCGTCAGGGCCGCCACCGGCGCCGAGATCGGGCTCGCGGTCGGCTACCTGTCCCAGCGCGTGATCGGCCAGTACGACGTCGCCCTGATCGGGCCGGCACGCGCGCCGAGGCTGCTCTTCGTCGGTCCAAACCTCTCGGCGGCGCGGGCGCGCCTTGACGTCGACCGCGACCTCTTCCTGCGCTGGATCGCGCTCCACGAGACGACCCACGCGGTCCACTTCGCGGCCGTCCCGTGGCTACGCGAGCACATCGGGGGGATCGCCGAAGAGCTCTTCGAGAAAGCGGCAATCGAGGTGAAGCCGGGCGAGCTCCTCGCCAAGCTTGCCCGAACGAACCCGCGCGAGCTGGTTCGCTCCGCGACCAACGGCGAGCTCGCAACCCTGCTCTGGCCGGAGCCGCAGCGCAGGCTCGTGGAGAAGCTGACCGCGACGATGACCCTGGTCGAGGGCTACGCCGAGCACGTCATGGACGCCGTCGGTGATCAGCTCGACCCCGGATACACGGACCTGCGTCGCGCTCTCGACCGGGATCGTGAACGCCGCGGGCTGCTCGACTCGATCGTCTCCAAGGTGCTCGGCCTCGAGATGAAGCTCGCCCAGTACCGGCGCGGCAAGGCGTTCGCCGATGAGGTCGTTCGCGCTCATGGCATCCGCACCCTGAACCGCGCCTGGAGCGAGCCCGATGCCCTGCCCCGGCCGGACGAGCTCGACAGCCCGGCGGAGTGGGTCGACCGCGTGGGCGCCGCGCGACCCAGACGCCTGCTCTCCCTCTTTCGCTAGGCGAAAGTCCATCCTCGAGGTTTGCGGGCTGGGCGATCGGCGAAACGGTGTAACTCGCCCCTCCGGGAGGGTTACAAACGTGTGTTCGCAAAACATGTGTTCGGTGCTAAGCTCCGAACATCCTTAGAGCTAATAAGAGTCCGACGAAAGCAAGCTGAAGGGATTGAGAGCCCAGATGGCCAGCAAGACCAAGAGCAAGACCGAAGAGAAGACCGCAGTCACCACCAACGGCCGCAAGCCGTCCGAGCAGGCCTTGCAGGCCGTCGACGTCGCCGTCGGCGCCGTTCCCACGGTTGCCGAGGCCGTCCGCACCACCGCCGAGACATGGACGAACTCGGAGACCCGCTCGCAGGAGATCGACACGCTGCAGAAGCGCGTCCAGACCCTCCGCGATCCGAAGACCCGGACCACCGAGCTCGAGTCGCTCCGCGGCCGCCTCGGATCAGAGCTCGAGAAGGCCGAGACCAAGGGCGGCGACGTCCGGCGTCAGGTCACCGAGCAGCTGATCGGCCAGGCTCGCAAGGCGCGTGAGCGCGTCGAGCCGGTCTACCGCGACCGGGTCGAGCCCGTGTATCGCCAGCGGGTCGAGCCCGTCGTCAAGGAGCGCGTGGAGCCCATCTACCGGGACCGCGTCGAGCCGGCGGTGAAGAAGGTGCGCGAGCGCATCTAGTCGCTTAGCCCGGGCCGCCCTCGAGAGGTGGCGCGCCCGGAGAAGCCCCTCACCATGTGAGTGGGAAGCAGCAACCTCTCCTCCCTCGAAAACCGGGCCCTCGTGGCCCGGTTTTCACGTCTGCGTACACTTCGAGGCGTGCCGACCAAGGAGCAGATAACCGAGAAGCTGACCCAGGTGATCGACCCGGAGCTCCGGCAATCGATCGTCGAGCTCGGGATGGTGCGCACGATCGACATCCACGACGACGGGCGTGTTGACGTGGTCGTCTCCCTGACGACGCCTGGCTGCCCGATCCGCTCGCACTTCCAGCAGGCCGTCGCGAAGCACGTCTCCGAGCTGGAGGGGGTCAACAAGGTCGAGGTCGGCTTCGACGTCCTCTCCGACAGCGAGAAGTCCGGCCTGCAGCAGAAGCTCGGCCGCGCCAAGCTCCCGGAGGGAGCTTTGGCCCAGGTCAAGAACGTGATCTGCGTCGCCTCCGGCAAGGGTGGCGTCGGCAAGTCCACGATGACCGCGAACCTCGCCGCTGCGCTGGTCGCCGACGGTCACAAGGCCGGTGCGCTGGACTGTGACGTGTACGGCTATTCGATCCCCCGGATGCTGGGGATCAACCGGAAGCCCGACGTATCGCCGGAGCGCAAGATCATCCCGCCCGTCTCGCCGTCCGGACCCACGGTGATGTCGATCGGCTTCTTCGTCGAGGAGAACGCCGCCGTCGTCTGGCGCGGGCCGATGCTTCACAAGGCCATCCAGCAGTTCCTCGAGGACGTCGCCTGGGACGAGCTGGACTACCTCCTGCTCGACCTCCCGCCCGGGACCGGCGACGTCTCCATGACGCTGGCCCAGCTCCTTCCCCAGGCGAAGATCGTGATCGTCACCACGCCGCAGCCGGCAGCCCAGAGCGTCGCTCGCCGCGCTGCCGAGATGGCCGCCAAGGTGGATCTCGAGGTGCTCGGGGTGATCGAGAACATGTCCGCCTTCACGGGTGCCGACGGGGAGCGCGTGGCGATCTTCGGCGAGGGCGGAGGCCAGCTGCTCGCGGACGAGCTCGATGTCCCCCTGCTCGCCAAGGTGCCGCTCTCGGGCGAGCTGCGCGAGCACGCGGATGACGGGAACCCCCTCGTGATCGAGGACCCCGACGCACCCGCCTCGCAGATGATCCGCGAGGCCGCCCGCGGCATCGTCGCCTCCACGCCGGTCGCGCTCCCCCTCCTGGAGGGAGCGCAGGCAGTGCCGGCAGCAGCCGCTCCGAACGGCGGCGGGGTCAGCGGCACCGAGCTGCCGATGGTGCAGTAGGCCTTGGCCACCCGCTGGCGGGCGACCGCGGCGGCCCTCATCTGCGCATTTCATCTGGCGGTCTTCGTGCCGACGATCGGCGACTGGTCATCGATCCTGATCAACGACTTCGCCCCTCAGGCTCAGGCGATCAAGGGCGGAGACCTCCCCTATCGCGATCAGGGCATCGAGTACCCGCCCCTCTCTGTTCCGGTCCTGATCGCTCCGATCTATCTCGACGACAGCACGCAGGGGTTCGTCGACGGCTTCATGTGGGAGATGCTGGCGTTCGATCTCGCGATCGTCGTCCTGATCGCGTTCGCGCTGCCCGGCGATACGAGGCAGGTGCTCTCGGCTCTCGGGATCTACACGGTCGGCCTGGTGATCCTCTCCGATGTGGTGCTCGACCCCTCGCTGATCGACACCGGGCCGCTGGTGCTCAGCCGGTTCGACATCGTTCCCGCGCTCTTCGTGCTGGCCGCGATCCTGGCTCGCGATCGCGGCCGCTCGGCGACCTGGTCGGGACTCCTGTCGGTCGGGGTGGCCATCAAGGCCTTCCCGCTGTTCCTCTACCCGGCGCTGTTGCGCGGCGAGAGGAACCTGCGGGGGGTGATCGTCGCCGGCGCGATCCCGCTGCTGCTCTGCGCGGCGGCAGTCGTCGTGATGGGCGATGAGTTCGGTTCGGCGATCACCTACCACACCGATCGTGCGCTGCAGGTGGAGGCCTTCGCCGCCAGCCCATTTGAGGTCGCCCACGCGCTGGGGTCCTCCGGCGTCGCGACGGTGACCGGACATGGCGGATTCGAGCTCTCGGCGTCGGGCGCCGACGCGGCGCGCTGGCTCTCCGTGGCGATCGGGGCGATCGGCTACCTGGTGCTGGTGTGGGCCGGCTGGCGCTCGGAGGTTTCCAACTTCAAGCTGGCGACGGCGCTGGTGACCGTGCTGGTCGTATTCGCGCCCGTGCTCTCCCCGCAATTCCTGCTCTGGATCCTGCCGGTTTCGGCCTGCGCGTACGGACTCGGCAAGGAGAACCTCGTCCTGCTCGTGGCCATCCTCCTGACGCAGATCACGCTGCAGAACTACGACGGCGTGGATTCCCTGACGGGCGCGTTCGTCTGGCCCCTGGCGGCCAGAAACGCCTCTCTGCTCGCCTACCTGTGGATCGTCAGCGAGCCGGTGCTCGGTGCCGCGCGGGAGAGCGGCAGCCTGGGCCTGCCGGCCCGTTCGCCCGGCTAGCTCGGCTCAGTGGTGGTAGCCGAAGTGCGCCACCCAGATCGCGACGCCGTGATGCCCGCGGAACTTGCCGTCGACCACGCTGATGCCGACGTCGTCGAAGCTGGGGGTGAGGAGCACGGATCGATGCATGTCGGAGTTGAGCCAGGCGCTCATCGCGTTCCGCACGGTTCCCAGCCTTCGCTGTCCGAACTCCAGGTTCTCGCCTACGCCGTAGGTGCCCCGCATGAACCCGACCCGCCTGAACCAGTAGAAAGCGTCCCGCCCGCAAGCCTCGTGGCTGAATTGATGGCAGCGCCTGATGTCGCGCGCCTTCCTGTGCGAGGAGACGCGAAGCTTCTTCGTCGAATGAAGGGGCTTGAGGCCCTTCTGGGTACGCGCCCAATTGTGCATGCACACCATGGTCTGCTCCTGCGCGGCAATCGGCAAAGCTGGATCCGACTGACCCGGGCACGCCGACTCGGGAGCCAGGAGGTTGTCCCAGGGTCCCGATGCGCTCGCGGCGGCCGGTGCCAGGAAGATCGCGCAGGCGACGGTCGCCAGGGCAATTCTCGGTAGCTTCCGTGCCATCCCCGGCCCGATCGGCTCGAATGCCGGTCCAGGCAAGTATTCGGCCGGCTCTAGCCGAATGTTCCAAAGCTATGCAGCGAATGCAGCCGCTACCGGGGTAGCCGGGGGCGCGAAAACACGCCGCGCCAGGCGTGAGCGGCCACATCGAGACGCGTCCAAGAACGTCCAGCGGGACGAGCGCTCAGGAGGCGTCGACCGGGTCCCTATGAGGCGTTGGACTTGTAGTACTCGAGGTTGATCTGCGTGTACTTGGACCACTCCTCGGGGAGCTGGTCCTCGGCAAAGCAGGCGTCGACGGGGCAGGCCTCGACGCAGGCGTCGCAGTCGATGCACTCGTCCGGGTCGATGAAGAGCTGCTGGACGTTGTCGTAGTCGGGTTCGTCCGGGGTCGGATGGATGCAGTCGACGGGGCAGACCTCGACGCAGGAGTTGTCCTTCTCGCCGATGCAGGGCTCCGCGATGACGTATGCCAAGGCGCCTATTCCTTTCCGGAGTCGTAGTTGCGATTGCGGCGCCCCTGGGGCGCCGCTGGACGCGACATTCTAGCGGCGACCAGGCCGCCCGCTTTCTGGAGCGGAGGGCGAAGCCCGGAGCGACTTCTGTTGGGCGGCCGCTCGTCGCCGCGACCTGATGGCGAAGCCGTCAAGAGCGGTGGCGTCACTCGGGCGGTGGTTACAGTGGCGGCGTGATCCTCCTCACAGGAGCAACGGGCGTGGTCGGCGGCGAGCTCCTGCCGGCGCTGCTCGCAGCGGGCCACGAGCTCCGGGCCCTGGTCCGAGATCCGAGGAAGCTCGGGGAGCATCGGGTCGACGTCCAGATCGCGCTTGGGGACCTCCGGGACCCGCTTTCGATGCGCCATGCGATGCGCGGCGTCGACACCGTGATCCACCTGGCCGCCACGATTCGCGACCAGCCCGGAGGCACCATCGAGGAGCTCAACGGGCTGGCGACGATCCGTCTGCTGCGCTCCGCGGAGCGCGTGGGCGCCTCTCGCTTCGTCTTCTTCTCCGCGATGGGAGCGACGGGGTTCCAGAGAACGCGGTTCTTCCGCTCCAAGGCGCTGGGCGAGCACGCGATCCTGGATTCGCCGCTCGAGGCGACCGTGTTCGCGCCATCGATCGTCTACCGGCCCGGGGATCCCTGGATCACCCTGCTGCAGCGCCTCTCGCTGCTGCCCGCGTTGCCGGTGTCGGGCTCGGGGGAGGCGCGATACCAGCCGATCTGGGCTCGCGACGTCGCGGCCTGCGTTGTCGCCGCGCTCGCCGACGGGAAGCCCAAGGCGCGGGGTGGGGCGAACGGCCGCTTTGAGCTCGCCGGTCCGGAGGTGCTCTCCTACGACGACATGGTCGAGCGGGTCCTGGAGGCGAGCGGGCGCCGTCGCCCCCTCGTCCACGTGCCGGTGCCATTGGTGCGGACCGGCCTTCGGGCTCTGGAGCTCGTCGTCGGCCCGTCGGTGTTCGCCACCTGGGAGGAGGCGGAGCTGATGGAGGTGCCGATGACCAGCGAGTACGGCACGGCCGACGCGGAGCAGCTCGGCGTGGAGCCCCGGTCGATGGGCGCGGTCCTCGGGACGCAGTCCTAGCCGCGGCGCACGCGGTCGACCGCGAGCAGCGCGACTCCGACTACGAGTTCGAGGATCCCGCCGACCAGCGACGTGTAGCGGACGGCATCGACCGTTCCGCTCGACGGCTCATCCGGGACGTCGAGCCCGGAGAGCAGGTGGTGGTAGAGCCAGCGGTAGAGGTCTTCGGGCGCCCCGAGGAAGTGCAGGGCCAGCGTCACCGCCGAGCCGGCGATCAGGAGAAGGCCCGCGAGCCGGAGCTTCGTCACCGGCCCAGAAAAGCAAGAGGCCCGGCGTCAGCCGGGCCTCTCGAACACACTCGCCTGTTGCGGCAAGCGTAGTCCTTACATCATCCCGCCCATGTCGGGCATGCCTCCACCGCCGGGCATGGCGCCGGCGCCCTCCTTCTCGGGCGGCTCGGCGACGATCGCCTCAGTGGTGAGGATGTTCTTCGCGATCGAGGCCGCGTTCTGCAGCGCCGAGCGGGTGACCATCGTCGGGTCGATGACGCCGGCGGCGATCAGGTCGCCGTACTCGCCATCGGCCGCGTTGAGGCCCTCGCCGGCCTTCAGGCCGCGGACCTTCTCGACGACCACGCTTGCCTCGAAGCCCGAGTTCTCGGCGATCTGCCGGATCGGTGCCTCGAGCGAGCGCTGGATGATCGATGCGCCAGTCCGCTCGTCGTCGTCGTCGTAGGAGTCGAGGGAGATCGCGTCCTGGGCGTTCAGCAGAGCGACTCCGCCGCCGGGGACGATGCCCTCCTCGAGCGCCGCACGGGTCGCCTGCAGGGCGTCCTCGACGCGGTGCTTCTTCTCCTTCATCTCGGTCTCGGTGGCCGCACCGACCTTGACGACCGCGACGCCGCCGGCCAGCTTGGCCAGCCGCTCCTGCAGCTTCTCGCGGTCGAAGTCGGAGTCGGTCGTCTCGACCTCGGACTTGATCTGCTTGATGCGGCCCTTGATCTGCTCGGAGTCGCCGGCACCGTCGATGATCGTGGTGTTGTCCTTGCCCACCACGACGCGACGGGCCTTGCCGAGCTGGTCGAGCTGGGTGTTCTCCAGCTTCAGGCCCATCTCCTCGGTGATCACCTCGCCGCCGGTCAGGATGCCGATGTCCTCCAGCATCCGCTTGCGGCGGTCACCGAACCCGGGCGCCTTGACGGCCACGCCGGTGAAGGTGCCGCGGAGCTTGTTCACCACCAGGGTGGCGAGGGTCTCGCCCTCGACGTCCTCGGCGATGATCAGCAGCGACTTGCCGCCCTGCATCACCTGCTCCAGTACCGGCAGGATGTCGCGCACCGAGCCGATCTTCTGGTTGGCGATCAGGATGTAGGCGTCATCGAGGACGGCCTCCATGCGGTCCTGGTCGGTGACCATGTAGGGCGAGATGTAGCCCTTGTCGAACTGCATGCCCTCGGTGAACTCCAGCTCCATGCCGAAGGTCTGGCCCTCCTCGACGTTCACCACGCCGTCCTTGCCCACCTTGTCGATGGCGTCGGCGATGATGTTGCCGATCTCGTCGTCGGCGGCCGAGATGGCCGCGACTCGGGCGATCTGCTCCTTGCCCGCGATGTCCTTCGACTGCTTCTCGCGGAGGTCGTCGACCACCTGATTGACGGCCTTCTCGATGCCGCTGCGCAGCCCGAGCGGATTCGCTCCGGCCGCAACGTTCTTGAGGCCATGACGGACGATCGTCTGCGCCAGCAGCGTCGCCGTAGTGGTTCCGTCGCCGGCGACGTCGTTGGTGGCCGTGGCCACCTCACGCACCAGCTGCGCGCCCTGGTTCTGGAAGACGTCCTCGACCTCGATCTCGCGGGCGATGGTGACGCCGTCGTTGGTGATGGTGGGCGCTCCGAACTTCTTGTCGAGGACGACGTAACGACCCTTCGGACCGAGCGTCACCTTGACCGCGTTGGCCACGGCGTCCACCCCGTCCTGCAGGGCTCCACGTGCATCCTCGTCGTACAAAAGCTCCTTGTGAGCCATATGTGTGCTTCCTCCTTCCTAAGTTCCTGGACTAGCCGACCTTGGCGAGCACGTCCGACTCGCGCAGGACGAGCAGCTCGTCCCCGTCGACGGTGATCTCGGTGCCTCCGTACTTGGAGTAGAGGACCTCGTCGCCCTCGCTCACGTCGAGCGGGCGGCGGGATCCGTCCTCCTTGACCTCACCGTCACCGACGGCGAGAACCTTGCCCTTCTGGGGCTTTTCCTTCGCTGTATCGGGGAGGACGATCCCGCTTGCGGTCGTCTCCTCCTCCTCGACTGCCTGGACGATCAGGCGGTCGCCTAGCGGCTTCAGCTTCATCGGCATTCCTCCTAGCTCGGATGGATGTGTCTCAAGTCTGCGCGGCTATTTGGCACTCTCGATGGGAGAGTGCCAGCGCGCCTGCTGATTGTAGCCAGACGCGGACCGCGGGTAGTGATCAGCTAGTCAACGGCGAGCAGGGGCACGCCGAGCAGCTTGGCGAGACCATGGCCACCGTTGCGCATCACATAGTCGTGATTCACCGCGAAGATCGGGCGGGCGATGGGGGAGAGCAGGTTCATCCACGCCCGCGTCGTGCGCACGTTCCACTCATATAGAGCGGCGGTGACGCCGTCCCGTTCGAACAGGCGCCAGCGCCCGACGCCGGCCAGCTCGCCCTCGGCGTCGCCCTCGAGCAGATGCGGCTTATCGACCTTCGTGGTGCGCACGAAGAACTCGAGCCTGTACGGCAGCTTCGACTTCCAGACGTAGCGTCCGTACTGGCCCACCCCGTCGGCGTCGCCCTCCTCGAGCTTGTCGGCCTCGAGCACGCCATGCCACCACGTGGGCCAGCGCTCGGACTCGAAGATCGCATCCCAAACGCGCTCCCGCGGAGCCTCGAGCAGCCAGGTTGTCAGGAACCGGTATTCAGCCACGGAATGCGGAATAGACCGCTCAGTTGCGGGACGGCGTCTCGCCGTTGCCGAACTGCGTACTCGGCCTTTCGACGATCTGCGAGAAACGGATCACCGTGACGGTGTCGTCCTCGCCTATCGGCCGGGTGTAGATCTTCTCCAGGAAGTCGACGGTCTCGTTTCGGCGGCGGAACTCGGGATTGTCGTGCTCGATGTCCCGGGGCGAGAGCTCGGAGACCTTCTTCACCTCGACGTCGTCGATCACGGCGGCGAAGATCTTCTCGCGCGGCTGGTGCCGGTAGCCGATCGTGATCCAGACCACCTGCCCGCGCTTGTACTTGCGCGACTTGTCGCCCAGGCGGATCGTCGCCGTCTTCCGGCCGCTGCGCAGCTGGTCGACGAAGATCGGCGAATAGAAGTTGAGGACGTACAGCGCGGAGTTCACCCGGCGAGCCTACCCATCATCAAAACGGGTTGCTCCTCGCACCTACGCTCGCGTCAATCCGGGGGGTTGAAGCCCTCGGCCCCGATCAAAGGTACGAAGCGGCAGGGCCCGATCGTCTCCTGTCGCAGGTTGCCGTTCTCCCGGATGAATGCCGTCAGCAGGTCGGCTGAGCCGGTGGCGATGGGGACGACGAGGCGGCCGTCGGTGGCCAGCTCGGCGAGCAGGCTGTGCGGGGCCTCCGGTGTGGCGGCGTGAACCGCGATGGCGTCATAGGGGGAGCCCTCGGGGTACCCACGGCTGCCATCGCCGACGATCACCTCGACGTTCTCGATGCCCAGTTCCCCGAGCCTGCGCCGTGCCATCTCGCCGAGCTCCGGCACCCGCTCGACGCTGATCACGCTCCGGGCCAGCCTCGCCAGGACGGCGGCCGAGTATCCGGAGCCGGTGCCGATCTCGAGCAGGCTCTCGTCTCCGTCGAGCCGCAGCGCTTCGCAGATCGCGGCGACCACCCAGGGCTGGGAGATGGTCTGCTCGTGCCCGATCGGGAGGGCGGAGTCGTTGTAGGCGCTCTGGCGAACCTGGTCGGGGACGAAATGCTCGCGCGGCACCTCCGCCATCGCCGCGAGCACCCGCTCGTCTCCTATTCCGCGCCGGCGCAGTTGCCGCTCGACCATTCGCGAGCGCTGTTCGGCGAACTCCGGGGAGCGGCCGAACGAGGACACTCAGAATATGTACGCGTCGAGGCGCTCGGGCTCGATCACCGTCACGCGACCCCGCCCGACCTGGACGACCCCGGCTCGCTCGAGTGTTGCGAGGAAGCGGCTGACGCTCTCGCGCGAGGTCCCTGCCATCTGAGCGAGATCGGATTGCCGCAGCCGGATGGTGACGCCGTCCCGGACCAGGGGCGTGACGGCCTCCTCGGCGAGCAGCTGGTTGAGGACGCCCGCGACCCGGCTGGGCACCGTCTGGAAGGACTGCCGCGCGATGCGCTCGTTCGCCTCACGCAGGCGACGGGTGAGCGCCACGATCAGCTTCTCGGCCATCTCCGGGTGCTCGCGGATCAGGGTGCGCATGTCGTTGGCCGGCAGCGCCAGCAGCTCGGTGCTCTCCGCTGCCTCGACGCTGGCGGAGCGGCGCTCGCCGTCGAGCATCGCCAGCTCGCCGAAGATGGCGCCGGGGCCGAGTGTCGCCAGCGTGATCGCCCGTCCGTCGGAATGCTGGCGTATGACCCGGCAGCTGCCGCTGTTGACGATGTAGCAGGCGTCGCCCGGATCGCCCTCGTGGAAGACCCGCGTGTCGCCGGGGAAGCTTCGCGGGATGGCCACCTGAGCGACCCGCTCCAGCTCCTCGGGCGAGAGCTCCGAGAAGAGCGGCACGCCACCGAGGAGCTCGACGGTCCCTTGTCTTGCTCCGTTCTCCATCCCACCGTCGATTATCCCTGGTTGGCGCGGATCCAGGCCTGTGAGGGTGAAAAATGCGGAGGACAGGGTGATTACTCGACGCTAGCCTTGGCTGTTCGAGGTATACGAACCTCGCCTCGGCTGTCTTATAGGGGCACAGGAAGTCATGAGGGCTGCCACCACAAAGGAGATTGCGGCCGCGACCTCAGCCTCCGGGCCGGACGCCGTCGGGCAGGCGTGCCGCGAGGCCGTGGAGGGGTTGCAGGGCGATCCCGGCCTGGTTCTGGCCTTCACCAGCGGAGAGAGGGACTTCGAGAGGGACGCCGCGGAGATGGCCGAGGCCGCCGGAGGCGCTTCCAGCGCCGGGATGACCGGGAAGGGCCTGTTCGGCCCGGAGGGCCCGATGGACGAGGGGTGCGTCGCGATGGCCTTCGGGTCGCACCTGAGCGCCGCCGTCGCGGCCAGCGAGGAGGCGAGCGAAGATTTGAGGGATGCGGGCCGGGCCTGCACCGCCAAGGCGCTCGAGGAGCTCGGCTCCGACGCCGATCTCGTCCTGCTCTTCATCGACTCCACGCGCGGGGACATAGCCGACACGGTGTCGGGCGCATACGAGGCGGCCAGCCCGGCCGTGCCCTTGGCCGGTGGCGCCGCGGGCGGCACCGAGAAGGCGCACTTCCACGACGGGCGCGCGACCTCGGACAGCGTGATGGCGGTGGCAATCCACTCCGAGAGGCCCCTGGGCCTGGGAAACAGGCAGACGTGCAAGACGCGAGGGACCCCGTCGATCCTGACGCGCTCGAACGGCCAGCTGGTCGAGGAGATCGACGGGCGGCCGGCGGAGGAGGTCTACCTGGAGCAGCTCGGCTTCGCGGGGCTTGCCTTCGACGACGACGAGTTCGAGACCATGGCGATCACCCACCCGATCGCCCAACCCGAGCTCCACGGCGACTTCCGCCTGCGCCACGTTCTGGGGCGGACGGATGAGGGCGGCATCGTCCTCGGCACCGGAATCCCCGAGAGCGCCGTGATCGAGTTCACCGAGCTCGACTTCGACGAGCTGCTCACGAGCGGCGCGGCCTCCGTGCAAGACGCGATAGGAGCCCTCGGGGGCGACGACCCGATGGCGGCGCTGGTCTTCGACTGCGCCGGGCGGCGACGCGCGCTGCGAGAGGGGATCCCGCAGGAGGTCGAGGCGATCACCGCCGCCCTGGGCGACCCGGCACCGCCGGTCGTGGGCCTGTACACGCACGGCGAGGTGGCAAGGCTCCGCGGCGCCAAGGGGGACCGAAACCATGCCGTCGTCACGGTTGCCTTCGGCTGAGGCCCAGGGCGAGCCCGAGTCCCCCGATCTCAACGGGGGAACGGTCGAGCGCTCGCTGAGACAACGCTTTGTCGAGGCTGCGCGCCGCGCGGCCATCATCGGTCTCGTCAATGCGGCGGCCAGCGAGGACGACCTCGCCCGCCGCTTCATCGACGAGCTCTGCGAGGTCTTCGACGCGGAGCTGGCCTGCCTGCTGGACGGAGGTGACGAGCGCCGGCCGGCTCGCGCGATCGCGACGGTGGGGCTCACGCTCGATGCTGCGAGCGAGCTGCTCGAGCGCCAAGAGTGCCTCGGGTCGATCGAGGACGGCCGGGCGTCGCTGCTGGGCGGCGAGGACATCCTCGGCATCGGTGCACGTGGGGCGATGGTGGCTCCGTTCCACACCGCGGACGGCCGCCCGGTCGTCGTGGTGGTTGCGCGGATGCACGAGACCCCCTTCAACGAGACGGACCGCGCCATGCTCGAGGCGGTGACCCTGGCGGGAGGCCAGGCGCTGGAGCGGATCTGGGCGTACGAGGCACGGAACCGGAGCGCCAAGGAGCAGGCGGCGTTGCTGCGGGCCGCCAAGTCGATGGGGAGCTCGCTGGAGTTCGAGGAGATCTTGAGGATGGTTGCCGAGGAAGTCGGGAGAGCCCTCGACTCGGATTCGGTCGCCTGCGCGCTCGGCGACGAGTCATATGGCTACGTGGTGATGGGGCAGATCGGGCTGCCCGAGGACTTCCTGGGGTTCCGGCAACCCCCAGGTACCGGCGTCGGTGGGCGTGCGGTCCAGGCCGGCCGCGCCCTGATCACCCAGCGGTACGTGGAGGACGATTTTGCGCCTCCGGAGACGACCGCGCTGGAAGGGGTTCAGGCGGCCGTCGCCGTCCCCCTCGGCTGGGGCGATCGAATCAGAGGGTTCATCTCGACCGGCTTCATCACCCAGCGCCGGATCACCGCCGGTGACGTCGCGCTCCTCGAGGGGTTCGCCGAGCTGGCGGGGATGGCCTGCGCCAACGCCGAGCGGCATGCGGAGGTGCGCGTGGCGGCTGAGGTCGACGGGCTCACCGGTTGCCTCAACCGCGACGGGCTGGAGCGGCACCTGCTCGGCATGATCGCCGAGGCAGACCAGAACGGCGCCCGGCTCTCGGTGGCGATCCTCGACCTCGACGGCTTCAAGTCCGTCAACGACGTCTTCGGGCACCCCAGCGGCGACGGGGTCCTGAAGAGCGTCGGCGCCGCGCTTCGCTCCAGCATCCGGGGCGGCGACGTGATCGCCCGCTACGGCGGTGACGAATTCGCGGTGATCCTCCCCGAAGCCTCCGAGAATCAGGCCGCTCCTGTCCTGGACAGGATGCGCACCTCGATCAGCACGCTGGAGGTGCCGGGCGGCAGGATCACCGCCTGCGTCGGCGTCGCCGAGCGCACCGAAGGAGAGTCGATGCAGGACCTGATCTCTCGAGCGGACGACGCGCTGCGCGAGGCGAAGGGGAGCCTCAGTCCCGGGTCGGTGCGTCGCGCGTCGCGCAGCCCGAGCCCCGTGAAGGCTTCGACCGTGAACGGCGCATCCCCCGATCGCCGGCAGCGATGGCGGGCCGTGGCCGGGGACATCGGGCTCGGCGTGGCCCGCGAGAGCGATGCCGGGGTCAGCGCCGCGGTGGCCGTGACGGAGCTCCAGGACGTGCTCCAACTCGAGCTCTCGGCGGTCCTGCAGCTGGTCTCCAGCGGGCGGCTCGAGGTCGTCGCGGAGGCCGGCCCCGCCGCACCGTCGGCTCACTCGCGCGATGCGGACGATGGATCGATCGGCCGCGCGCTGCGGGAGAAGCGACGGGTCAAGTGTGGCTCCTCCAAGGAGGTCGCCGTGCCGCTGATCGTGGGCGGGCGCGCCTGGGGCGCCGTCTCGTGCATTTCCGGGGAGCGTGTCCTGGACGACGTCGACGTCGAGCTGATCGCAGGGGTGGCGGAGCATCTCTCCGCGGCGATCCGCACCGGCGACCTCTATGACCAGCTGACCCAGTCGATGATCGGCACCGCCGAGGCGCTGGCCGCCGCCCTCGAGGCTAAGGACAGCTACACGGCCGACCACGCGCGCTCGATCGCCGATCTCGCCGTCGACGTCGGGCGAGAGCTCAACCTGTCGGAGTCCGCGATCGAGGATCTTCGCTACGGCGGGATCTTCCACGACGTCGGCAAGATCGCCATCCCGGACGCGCTGATCAACAAGCCGGGCCCGCTGACCGACGAGGAGTTCGAGGTGATCAAGCAGCATCCGGCGATTGGAGCCGAGATCCTGGCGCCGGTCCAGTTCCTCTACGGAGTGCGGACCATCGTCCGTCATGCGCATGAGCACTGGGATGGAGGGGGCTATCCCGAGGGGCTGAGCGGAGAGCAGATCCCGCTCGGCGCCCGCATCGTCCTCGCGGTCGACGCGTACCACGCCATGACCTCGGATCGGCCCTATCGCCAGGCCATGTCGCATGCGGAGGCCTGCAGCGAGCTCCAGGACAACGCCGGCACCCAGTTCGACCCGGAGGTCGTCGAGGCGCTCCTCGCCGTTCTCAGCCGCTCGCGGGCGGCTGACAGCCAGGGCACCAGTACGTAGTCCGGGCCGAGTCCCCCTGGGCCCGAGAGCGGATCGTCGTCCCGCAGCGGGGGCAGGGCCTTCCCGACTTCCGGTAGACGCGTGCCGGCTGACGCCCTGTGTCCGCCGCCTCGAGCATCAGCGTCCTCGTCTCCTGAAGGACGGTGATCAGGTCGTCGTCCGCAAGGGAGGTCAGGGAGCGGTTGGGATCGAGGCTCGCTGCGAAGCAGCCCTCCGACTTGAAGATGTTGCCGATCCCCGCCACCAGCCTCTGACCGAGCAATGCCTGACCGAGCTCGATCTCAGGTGCGATCCCTCGCATGCGACCGACCACCGCCCCCGGATCGAAGTCGTCCCCCAGCAGGTCCGGTCCGAGCCGCGCGAGGCGCGGATCGCGCCGCAGCTGGGCCTCACGGGCGATCCGCATGGTCGAGCCGCCAAAGTTGACCGCCTCGGCGCCCTCGGCCGACAGCACGATCCACGCCTCGTGCGCGGGTCTCCGCCAGCGCTCGCCGGCGAGGTAGAGCTGCCAGCTGCCGCGCATCCCGAGATGGCTGTGTAGCGCCAGGCCGCCCTCAAAGTGCAGAAGCAGATGCTTGCCGCGGCTTTCGACTCCTTCGAGCTGGCGGCCGTTCAGCTCGCCGGCGGGCAATCCCGCCGGTCGGCGCCGACCGGGTGTGCGCACTGCCAGCGTCTTTCCGACCAGCATCCCATCCATGCGCCTGGCCACGCGGAGGATCGAATCCCCCTCCGCCATCTACGCGACCAGGCGGCGGGGCTGGCGCCTGAAGCCGGCCTCGACCAGGGCGGCCTCCAACCCGGAGCCGATCACCGGCTCGCCATCGAGGCGCTCGATGGCGAGCTTCTCGATCTGGCCGCCCTGCGCGGCAGCGGCGAGCTCGCCCAGGGCGGCGGCCAGCTCCTCGCCCTCGAGGGGCTGGAGCCGGAGGATCCCTTTGCCGCCCCGCTCGACGTAGAGCAGCGGCTCTCCGTCGCGGAGCATCACGTACGCGCCCGCGGTGCGCGCGGGCCGTCGCTGGCCTTCGAGCTTGGGCCAGGAGAGCGTGGCGCCGTAGGGATTCGCCGGGTCGGTTGCGGCCAGCACCTGCAGTGAGCCATCGGTCTGGGGCAGGCTGCGCAGGCGCTCGACCGCGCCGGGAAGGGCGAACTGGGCGCCGCCCAGGCCCTCGACGAAGTAGCCGCGCCGGGCGGTTCCCAGCAGCTCCAGGTTCTGGAGCTCTCCGTAGATCGAGGCGAATCCGCCGGGGATTCCCTCTGCGATCGCGGTCTCCCGGGTGACGATGCCGTGGCGCTCCAGCATCAGCTCCGCCAGCGCGCGCATGCGCGGTCCGGCGGAGGGCGCGCCCTCGAACAGCGGAGCGCTGAGCGACCAGCGACCGATCACTGTCCCGGCCGCGGCCGCGCGGCGGCGGGCGAAGCGGCGGCCTCCGCGCTCCGAGCGCTGGGCGGCGCGGAGGCGAGGGGCGCGGAGGGGGGCGAAGGCGTCATTGGTGACTTCGCCCGACCAGGCCAGGTCCCAGAGCGCCTCGTGGAGCTCCTCGGCCGAGCCCTCCAGCTCGAGCAGGTCGAGCCAGAAGCAGGGGCCCTTGGACAGCCGCTCGCGGATGGCGTCGTGGATCTCGCCCTCGGGTCGATCGATCTTGGCGTTGGCCGGGGGCGGGCCCGCCAGCCGGACGTCCTCGCGGAAGTAGAGGGCGACCTTGCCGTCGTTGCGGCCGAGTGCCCCGCCGCCCACCCAGACCAGCTCGCCGCTGGTGCAGAGCTCGTCGAGCCAGGTCGGGCTGTATGCGCCGAGCCTGCGGGGGAGAACGTCCCGCTCCCAGGTCTTCGGCGTCAGGGCGACACCCTGCAGCGAGATGAGCGCCTCGCGCAGGCGATCGGGCCCGGCGCCCGAGCGGCCGTGGGCATCGACGTTCTGCCAGCTCGGCAGGAACCGAGCCAGCTCGCGCTGGTCGGTCGCCTCGACCTCCTGGCGGAGCCGGGCGAGGCTGGCTCGGCGCAGCCTGCGCAGGACGTCCGCCTCGCACCACTCGCGCGAGGTGCCGCCGGGCAGGAGCTCGCCGCGTACGGCGTCTCCCGACCTCTCCAGCTCCTTCAGGGCCGAGCTCGGATCGACTCCATAGCGGTCAGCCAGCTGCCGGGTTGGGAAGGGAACGTGGGTGGCGGCGTAGCGCCGCACCAGGGAGACGAGAGCATCCTCGACCGGCTCCAGGAAGCTTTCCGGCAGCCCGGCGGGCTCCGGCACCCCCAGGGCGTCGCGATAGAGGCCCGCGTCCTCCGCGGCGATGTAGCGCTCCTCGCCCGCGACCCTGACCACCGCGGCCCGGCGCTCCTTGACCAGCTTCTCGAGCATGGACGCGGCCGAGTAGCCCTCCTCGGTGCGCAGCTCGCACTCCTCGGCGGTCAGGTCGCCGAGCCGGCGGAGGATCTGCTGAAGGCCGTCGCGGTCCTTGGCGAGCCCCGCCTCGGTCAGGTGCTGGAGCTGCCTGGCGACCTCCTCGAGCGCCTCGGGGTCGATCAGCTCGCGCAGCTCCTCCTGGCCCAGCAGCTCCGCCAGGAGGTCGCGATCGAGGGCGAGCGCGGCGGCGCGGCGCTCGGCGTTCGGCGTGTCGCCCTCGTACATGTAGGTGGCGACGTAGTCGAAGAGGAGCGAGGAGGCGAAGGGCGAGGCCGTCGGCGTCTCGACCTCGACCATGGTGATCTTGCGTGAATGCAGGTCGCGCAGCAGGTCCTTCAGCGCCGGCAGGTCGAGGACGTCGCGCATCACCTCGCGGTAGGTCTCGAGGATGACCGGGAAGCGGGGAAAGTCGCGCGCGACCTCGAGCAGGCTCTGGGACTTGAGCCGCTGCTGCCAGAGCGGAGTGCGCTTGCCCGGCCAGGCGCGCGGGATCAGCAGGGAGCGGGCAGCGTTCTCGCGGAAGCGGGCGCCGAACAGGGCCGATCCGGAGAGCTCGCGGATCACCAGGTCCTCGAGCTCGTCGGGCTCGATCATCACCAGGTCGCCGGGCGGGGGCTCGTCGGCGTCGGGGAGGTGGATGACGATCCCGTCGTCGGACCAGATCGCGTCGGCCTCCAGGTCCTTGTCGTCGCGGATCTTGGCCGAGAGGGCGAGGCCCCAGGCCGCGTGGACCCGGCCCCCGAAGGGCGAGAGGACGCAGAGCCGCCAGTCGCCGATCTCGTCGCGAAAGCGCTCGATCACGATCGCCTCGTCCGAGGGGACGACCCGCGTGGCCGCCTGCTGCTCGGTCAGGTAGTTGACGAGGTTCTGGGCGGCGAGCTTGTCGAGGTCGTTCTCCTTGGCGAGCTTCTTCGGATCGGCGTTGACGGCCTCGCGGGCGAAGGCGCCGATTGCCTTGCCGAGCTCCGCCGGCCGGCCGATGCCGTCGCCGCGCCAGAACGGGACTGCACCCGGGGTTCCCGGGGCGGGGGTGACGATGACCCGGTCGCGCGTGATCTCCTCGATCCGCCAGGTGCTGGCGCCGAGCAGGAATGTCTGGCCGGGCCGGGCCTCGTAGACCATCTCCTCGTCGAGCTCGCCCACCCGCCGGCCATCGGGAAGGTGGACTCCATAGAGGCCGCGGTCCGGGATCGTGCCGGCGTTGGCTACCGCCAGCTGGCGGGCTCCGGGCCGGCCGCGCATCGTCCCCTTGGTGCGGTCCCAGACGATGCGGGGGCGCAGCTCGGCGAAGCGCTCCGACGGGTAGCGGCCGTCGAGCATGTCGAGCACGTTCTCGAGCTGCTCGCGGGAGAGCTCGGCGAAGGGCTGCGCCGAGCGGACCAGCGTCTCGACCTCGTCGATCTCCCACTCATCGAGGGCCGCCATCGAGACGAGGTGCTGGGCCAGCACGTCGAGCGGGTTCTGGGGAATGACCGTCTCCTCGATCTCCCCTCTGCGCATGCGGCGGGCGACCACGGCGCACTCGAGCAGGTCGGCTCGGAACTTGGGGAAGATCCGGCCCTTGGAGACCTCGCCGAGCGTGTGGCCGGCGCGTCCGACGCGCTGCAGCCCACGGGTGACCGACTTCGGCGACTCGACCTGGATGACCAGGTCCACGGCACCCATGTCGATTCCGAGCTCCAGGGAGGAGGTGGCGACCAGGCAGGGCAGCTGGCCGGACTTGAGCAGCTCCTCGACCACGGCCCGCTCCTCGTGAGAAAGAGACCCATGGTGGGCGCGGGCGATCTCGGCGGGGCCCTTTTCGCCGTCCTTCGAGTTGCCCGCATGCTCGGTCGCCGGCAGCTCCTCCTCGATCTCGTCGTTGTGCATCTCGTTGAGGCGCTTGGCGATCCGCTCGGCGGCGCGGCGGTTGTTGACGAAGACGATCGTCGAGCTGTGCTCACGCACCAGCCGCAACAGCTCCGGATAGATCGCGGGCCAGATGGATCGGGTGTTCGTGGCCGGGTCGAGCGACGCCTCGATCGGCCCCGGGTCGATCCGCTCCGGCGAGTTCTCTACATGCGAGGGCGCGCGTGAGCGCGACCCGTCTGATGCTGGTGGTGTCTTGCCGGTGTCCGCGCCGTCGCGGCGCTTGTTGGAGAGCGGGCTCGGCTCGACCATGTCCTCGACCGGGACCACGATCTCGAGGTCGAGCTGCTTGGGCTCCGAGGCGTCGACGATCTCGCAGCTGCGACCTGCTCCCACCAGGAAGTCGCCGATGCGCTCGAGCGGCCGCTGCGTCGCGGAGAGCCCGATCCTCTGGATATGAGCCCCGGTCCCAAGCCGGTCCAGCCGCTCCAGCGTCAGCGCCAGATGCGACCCCCGCTTCGACGGCGCCACCGCGTGGATCTCGTCGACGATCACGGCCTCGACGCCCCCCAGGATCTCCCGAGCCTGAGAGCTGATCATCAGGTAGAGGGACTCGGGCGTGGTGATCAGGATGTCCGGAGGCTCCCGGCGCATGGCGCGCCGCTCCGACTGCGGCGTGTCTCCGGTGCGCAGCGCCACCGAGATCGGCGCCCCGATCCCCTGCAGTGGGGCCCGCAGGTTGCGCTCGATGTCGTAGGAGAGGGCCTTGAGGGGCGAGATGTAGACGATCCGGACGCCCGTTCCGAGGCGCTCAGGCTCACGTGCCAGGCGGTCGATGCCCCAGAGGAACGCCGCCAGGGTCTTGCCGGAGCCCGTTGGGGCGCAGATCAGGCTGTGCTCGCCCGAGGCGATCGCGGGCCACCCGGCCGCCTGGGCGGGCGTGGGGGCCTCGAATGACGCCTGGAACCACTTCCTGACGGGCTCGGAGAAGGGCTCCAGGGGTGACTTTGGGGTCGCGGACGTACTCATGGCCAACCTACTGACCTTACAGATCCGCGAACCCGGCTCAGCCGGGGTAGTGCAGGCGACGCCTACGCCTGGGAGCCACCCTCCGCCGCTGTGCCGACGGCGACCCGCTCGACATCGAGTCGCGGAAGTATCCGCTCCAGCCAGTCCGGAATCCACCAGTTGCGCTTGCCGAGCAGCTGCATCACTGCCGGCACCAGCACCATCCGCACGATCGTCGCGTCCAGGAAGATCGCGGAGGCCAGGCCGATCCCGAACAGCTTCAGGAAGACCTGGCTGGAGGTCACGAAGGCGAGGAAGACGACCACCATGATCGCCGCGGCGGCGGTGATCACCCGCGCCGTCTTGGCGAGGCCGTCGGCGACGGCGCGACGGGTGTCGCCGTCCTTCAGGTACTCCTCGCGGATCCGCGAGATCAGAAAGACCTCGTAGTCCATCGAGAGGCCGAAGAGGATCGCGAACATCATCACCGGCATGAACGGCGCGATCGGCACCTCGTGGTCGATGCCGATCAGGTTGCTGAGCCCGCCCCCGTTGGACGCCAGCGTCATCACGCCGTAGGCGGCGCTCACGGAGAGCAGGTTCATCACCGCGGCCTTGAGCGAGATGAACGGCGAGTGGAAGGCGACCAGGAGCAGCAGGAAGGAGAGGCCGACCACGCCGATGATGAAGATCGGCATGCGGTCCTTGATGAACCCGCTCTGATCCTCGAGCGCGGCGGTGACGCCGCCGACCTGGACGTCGATTCCGGAGCTGGCCACCCCGGCGGGCACGATGTCGTCACGGATCCGGTGGACGAGGTCCGTCGTCGCGCTGTCCTGGGGCGAGCTCTTCGGGATCACCGGGAACAGGGCGGCATCGCCGGTGGAGTTGACCCTGGTCGGCCCGACGAAGGCAACGTCCGGATCCGAGCGGATCTGGGTGGCCAGGGTGTCCATGGCGGCCTTGTCCGATGGGCTGGGCAGCTTGGCGGCCACGATCACCGGGCCGTTGGTGCCCGGGCCGAAGCCTTCGGTGATCAGGTCGTATGACTGCCGGGTCATGCTGTCGGGCGGGTCATTGCCGGCGTCCGGGAAGCCGAGCCGCATGCCCAGGGCCGGTGCGGCCAGAGCAAGCAAGACCGCCGTCGCGGCGATCGCCGCCAGCCAGGGGCGCTTCTGGACGCCGTGGGCCCAGCGCAGAGCGGGAGACTCCCGATCCACCTCGTCGGCGTGCCGAAGGGATCGCCCGAGGAGCGGGATGCGCAGGCGATCGACCCTCGGACCGAGGTAGGAGAGCAGCGCGGGCAACAGGCTGATCGAAGCGAGCATCATCACGAGGACGGCGATCGCAGCAGAGAGCGCGACGCCGTACATGTAGGAGAGCCCGGTGAGGAACAGGCCAAGGACCGCGATCACCACGGTGGAGCCGGCGATGATCACGCTGCGCCCGGCCGTGGTGACCGCCTCGACGACGGCGTCGTGGCGGTCCTTGCCGTCCCGCATCGCCGAGCGGAACCGGGTCAGGACGAGCAGCGAATAGTCGATGCCGACGCCGATCCCGATCAGGCCGGAGACCGCGGTGGTCCAGTCGGGGACGTCGATGACGTTCGCGAGCAGCGGAATCAGGCCCGCCGAGGAGATGCCGAGGCCGACGAGGGCGATCCCAAGCGGCAGGCCGGCGGCCACAACCGATCCGAACGCGATCAGCAGGACGATCGCGGCGGCGAAGAAGCCGATCCCCTCCGGGCTCGCCTGCGACTCCGCTCTGTTGATCGGGTCGCCTCCAAGCTTGATCTCGAGCCCATTGCCGTCATTCGCCTGGGCGGCGTCGATCAGCTGCTTGCCCTGCTCCTTGGTCACGTCCCATCCCGGAACGGTCAGCGGCAGGGTGGTCGTGCCGAACTGCCCGTTCTGCGAGAAGCGGATCGGCGTATGGCTCGAGATGTGGTTGACCTTCTCGGCCTGGGCGAAGAACGCGTTCATGCGCTGCTGCGCCGCCGGGGTGTCTACCCCGGCGGTGTCCTTCCAGACGACGTAGATCTCCTGCCCGGAGTACCCGCCGAAGCGCTGCTCGGTGATGTCGCTGGCCGCCTTCGACTCGGAGCCGGGGGTGTTGTAGTTGGCGTTGAACTCGCCCTTGAGCGACGAGCCGACCCCGATGATCACGATCATCGCGACGATCCATCCGATCACCACGCGGCGGCGCCGCCGGTATGCGATGTCGGCGAGACGGGATAGGTAACGCGTCATGCGGAGGTCTTTCCCCCTTCCTTGGCCACCTGCTCACCCCTTGCAGTGAGCGACTGCCTCGTTCTAGCAAGACGCCTCCCTCGGCGTCTTCTCCAAACGTGCTGTCCGCTTACTTCAGCGCCTTGCCGTACTGGCGCTCGTAGTACTCGCGGTAGTCGCCGGAGCGGATCGGCGCCCACCAGGCCTCGTTCTCGCGGTACCAGTGGACGGTCCGCTCGATCCCCTCGTCGAAGCTCACAGCGGCCCGCCAGCCGAGCGCCTCGAGACGGGCGGCGGAGAGCGAGTAGCGGCGGTCGTGTCCCGGCCGGTCCTTGACGTATTCGATCAGCGACTCGTCTCGATCGGTCAGGGCCAGGATCCGCCTGATGACCTCGATGTTCGGGAGCTCGTCGGGGCCGCCCACGTTGTAGACGTTGCCCGGCTCGCCGTTGTCGAGGACCGCGTCAACGGCGGTGCAGCAATCCTCCACGTAGAGCCAATTGCGGACCTGCATGCCGTCCCCGTACACGGGCAGCGGGTCCCCGGCGAGCGCGTTCAGGACGCAGAGCGGGATCAGCTTCTCGGGGTACTGGTAGGGGCCGTAGTTGTTCGAGGCGCGCATGATCAGAGCCTCCGCGCCGTAGGTTCGGGCGAAGGCCGAGACCATCAGGTCGCCACCCGCCTTGGAGGCCGAGTAGGGAGACGATGGGGAGAGGGGGGACTCCTCGGTCGCCGACCCCATCTCGAAGTCGCCATAGACCTCGTCGGTCGAGAACTGCAGATAGCGGACCGCGGCGTCGCGCGCCGCCTCGAGCAACACGTAGGTGCCGAAGACGTCCGTGGTGATGAACTCGCCGGGCGCCTCGATCGAGCGATCGACGTGGGTCTCGGCGGCGAAGTTGACGACCGCATCGCAGCCCTCGATCGCCGCGCGGGCGGCGTCGCGATCTGCGATGTCGGCCTCGATCAGCTCGAATCGGTCGCCGGGCAGGCCCTCGAGGTTCTCGCGGCGGCCGGCGTAGGTGAGCTTGTCGAGCACCCTCACCGAGTCGCCGGGGTTGCCCTCTAGGCGCAGGCGCACGTAGTTCGAGCCGATGAAGCCGGCGCCGCCGGCGACCAGGAGCTTCATGCCGCGTCCTGGCCCTCGCCCGTGGGCACCTCGTTCTCGCCCGTGATCTCCTCGCCGTCCGCCTCTCTCTCCTCGCGCTCTCGCTTGGTCCAGTCGAGCATTGGCTGCCGGCGCGAGGAGCTCGAGCGCTGCTTCGGCGCCGCCTCCTCGTCCTCGGCGTGCCCGCGACGGGCGAGATAGTCGGAGAGGCCGCGCTGCCAACTCGGCAGCTCGATCGGCGCCGAGCGGCGGCTGACCAGCACGGAGTTGGCCGGGCGCTTCGCGGGCCGCTCCATCATGTCCGTGGTGGTGGCCATCACGCGGGTCACCACCTCCGCCTGGCGGAAGATCTCCATGGCGAACTCGTACCAGGAGCAGCTTCCCTCCCCGGCCATGTGGTGGATGCCGTAGGCGCCCGTGTCGACCAGCCGCAGCAGGCCGACGGCGAGGTGGCCCGTGTAGGTGGGACAGCCGACCTGGTCGTGGACCACCACGACGGGCCCACCGCCCTGGCCCAGCCGGAGCATGGTCTCGACGAAGTTGCCGCCATGCGGGCCGAAGAGCCATGAGGTCCGGACGATGAAGCTGCGCCCGTTGACGAGGGCGGTGGCGCGCTCCCCGGCCAGCTTCGTCCGCCCGTAGGCGTTGATCGGGTCGGTGTCGTCGGATTCCCCGTAGGGCCCGCCGGTCCCATTGAAGACGTAGTCGGTCGAGGGGAAGATCACCTTCGCGCCGACCTTGGCCGCGGCATCCGCCACGAACCCGGCGCCCTGCGAGTTCACCACCGAGGCGTCGTGCTCGGATTCCTCGGCGCCATCCACGTTGGTCCAGGCCGCGCAGTTGATCACGGCCCCGGGGCGCTCACGGGTGATCAGGCGCTCCACCTTGGCCGGGTCGGTCACGTCGAGATCGTCCCGGGTGAGCGCGATCACCTGGTGGCGCATGTCCTGCGCGACGCGGACGACGTCGTGGCCGAGCATCCCTCCGGCTCCGGTGACCATGATCTTCATGGGATGGAGATGTTGGCGTTGTCGCCCACCAGGAACCGCAGCGTCTTGGGCATTCCCTCGCTGCGGCTCAGGCTGACGTTCTTACCCAGCAGGCTGGCCTCCATCCGGGCGTGCAGGTCCCGGATGCTGGACCCCGCCAGGACGATGGAGTGCTCGACCTCGGAGCCGGTGATCACGACGTCGCGGTCGATCGCCGTGTAGGGGCCGATGTAGGAGTCCGAGATCTGTGTCCCGGCGCCGATGATGGCCGGGCCGCGCACGACGGTTCGCTCCAGCTTCGCTCCCTTCTCGATCACGACCCTGCCCTCGACGCGCGAGGCGGTGTCGAGCTCGCCGTCGATCCGCTGCTCGATGTCCTCGAGAACCAGCCGGTTGGCCTCGAGCATGTCCTCGAGCATGCCGGTGTCCTTCCACCATCCCTTGACGATGTGGGGCTCGACGCGGAGGTCGGACTCGATCAGCGCGTCGATTGCGTCGGTGATCTCGAGCTCGCCACGAGCCGACGGCTCGATCTCGTGAGCCGCCTTGAAGATCGAGGGCCCGAACATGTAGACGCCCACCAGCGCCAGGTCGCTGGGTGGGTCCTTCGGCTTCTCGACCAGCCGGATGACCCGGTCGCCGTCGAGCTCGGCGACACCGTAGGAGGAGGGATCGTCGACGTGCGTGAGCAGGATCAGCGCGTCGGGCTCGGACCGGCGGAATACCTCGACGAGTTCCACGATCCCGTCCCTGAGCAGGTTGTCCCCGAGGTACATGACGAACGGGCTCTGGCCGAGGAAGTCCTCGGCGGTGAGCAGGGCATGGGCGAGCCCCAGCGGCGCCTCCTGCTCGATGTACGTGATTGACGCGCCGAACGCCGACCCGTCGCCGACGGCCCGCCTGATCTCCTCGCCGGTCTCGGGCGCGATGATGATCCCGATCTCCTTGATCCCGGCTTCCACGAGAGCCTCGATCCCGTAGAAGAGCACGGGCTTGTTCGCCACCGGCACGAGCTGCTTGGCGGAGGTGTGGGTGATCGGGCGCAGGCGAGTCCCGGCCCCTCCCGAGAGGATCAGCCCCTTTAGATCTTCCATGCGCGGGAGAGGCTAGCCCGCTAGACGGATTCGCGCCCTAGAACTGCTTGCCAGGCTTGCGGCCGCCCAATTCGCAGCTCTTCGGCTTGGGGTCGATCTTGTCCGCTCGGATCAGGTCGCGTCTTCCGTTCCCGCAGGAGATGAAGGCGTCCGTCTGCCCGTCGAGGGTCTGCAGGGTGTCGGAGCCCCGGCCGCCCTTGTAGACGTCGGCGCCGCCGCGGCCACGCAGGGAGTCCCTGCCGTCGTTCCCCTTCAGGACGTCGCCGGCCACGCCGCCCTGGAGGACGTCGACGCCCCGCCCGCCGATTATCACGGCGGGTATCAGGGGCGGGAAGAGGCCTGCCCTGCCGGCGGTGGAGATCTGGGCCGTGTCGTCGCGGTCGCGGACGTCGACCAGGAACTGGCGCACCCCGGCGGTGGAGCACGTTCCAACGCCGTTGATCAGCTCGCAGACGCCGCCCCCGATCCGAATCGGGTTGGCGTCGGCGTCGGTGAAGGTGTAGACGGTCTCGCCGAGCACCTTGTCGTCGCCGACGACCACGTCGTTCCTCTCTCCCTGGTCGGCTACGTAGCTGATGGTTCCACCGAAGCTGGTGAGCACGGACGCCTGGGCGGTTCCGGCGCCGAGCAGCATGATCCCCAAAGTCGTCAGTGCAAATGCGATCCGTCGCATGTCATCCCCCATTGGGTTGTCGTCAGTCCGTTGCGAGCGGCGGGCATTCTGCCACTTTTCCAGGCGATTCCTCCTCGAAATTGGGGAGGTGCAAGCAACCACCCAGAATCCGGTACGGGTTAGTAGACGCCGCCGAGCTTGGAGTGGTCCCAGCTCGCCACTCGCTTCGGGTGGAAGTGGATCGCCACCCGCTTCGGGGCCTGCGCCTGCAGGGCCGCGACCGCGTCGCCCTCGACCGACTCAATGCCCTCGCTGTAGCGGACGGTCAGGTCCTTGGCGAAGTCGACGATCCGGTCGACGTCGCGGATCAGCTCCGCCTCGGCCTCGATCTGGACGCCCCTCAGCTCGGTGTACTCGAGCCCGGTCTCGATCAACAGGGTCGCACGCGGGTCGCGCTCCAGGTTCTTCACCTTCTGGGACTTGGCGTAGGTCCAGATCCATACCTCACCGTCGCGCGGGACGTACCAGAGGGGCATCGCATGGGGCCAGCCGCGTGGCCCGTTCGACGAGACGATCACGATGCGCTCGCTCTCGAGCAGCTCGGCCAGCTCGTCGTCCGTGAGCTTGATCTGATCGCGGCGGGACGGCATCAGGAGGCGGGCGACAGCACGAGGGACTCGAAGGGGCCCTCGCCCGCCATCCGCTGCATCTCGCCGGCCTCCCAGCCCGATTGAAGGTCGTCGTAGTGGCTGCTCCAGGCGTGTCCCGACTGACCGGTGAACGCCTGCCACTGTGAGCGGTCCGGCGCCGAGGGGTCGGCGACCATCCGCCAGCTCGGGGCCCAGATCGCGTGGTAGGGATCGTTCGGGTCGTAGGCGATCTGCGCGACGGTCTCCTGCCCGCCGCCCGGGTGCAGCGTGCGGTTGAAGACCCACTCGGACGCCGGATGGAGTGCCCCCAGCGCGTGAGGGAACTGCAGCTCGTGGACGTGGCCCCACTGCCACTGCTCGGGGTCCGGGCCGAAGCGCTCCTCCAGGTCGTCGAGCGCGCCGCGCAGCGCCTCCAGGACCAGCTCGTCCCATGAGCCGCCGATCACCTTCTCGTCGCCCTCCGCCCAGAGCTTCAGAAGGTGTGAGTGCCAGCGCCAGGGCGAGGTGACGTGGGAGAGGAAGCCGTTGTCCGCCCGGTCGAGATAGCGGTCGGCCAGGTCCCGGTCGCCAATCGCCGCTCTGGCGAACTCTCGCGCGAGACGCAGCAGGAACGCCTGGTAGATCGTCCCCGCCACCGTCCCCGGGCTGAGGGTCCGATCCCAGCTCTTCAGGCGCTCGATCGCCCTCGTCTCTCGCTGGCTCGTCGGCTCGAGGCGGGCAAGCCGGTGAACGACCTCGTCGCCGGGGATCGAGTAGAGGTCGGTCTGCATGCGGCGGAAGCTCTCCAGGTCGTGCTCGTCGGTCTCTTCCAGGAGCTGCTCGATCCTCGCGGCCCGGTAGCCGTCGAGCCAGTCGCTGGTGATGTGGTGCGGGTAGGAGCTGTCGACGACGCGGTTGTTCGCCGTGACGATGTACCCCTGCTCGGGATCGATCAGCTCGGGCAGCTCGTCGTACGGGATCCATCCGTCCCACTCGAACTCCCCCGTCCACCCCGGCTTGGGCAGGTCCGGGCAGTCGCCCTTCCGCTTCGGGATGCTGCCGATCATCTTGTAGCCGATCGATCCGTGACGATCGGCCCAGACCAGGTTCGAGACGGGCATCGTCACGGGCCGCAGCAGGTCGACCAGCTCGGGACCGCTCTGCGGCTCCAGCACGCCGAGGTGCGCGAGCGAGATCGACGGCTCGTCGAGCGCGGCCCAGCGCAGCGCGAGTGGCAGCTCGTCGTCGGCGCCCAGCGCCCGGTTGACGATCGGGCCGTGATGCGTGAGGCGCACCTCGTGGCGCTCCGCCACGTCCTGCCCGCGGACGGCGATCGGCTCCTCCACGATCTCGAGAGGCCGCTTCTCTCCCTCGAACTCGTAGGTCTCGCCCTCGATCCGCTCGACGAAGAGGTCCTCGACGTCCGCCATCACGTTGGTGAACGCAAAGGCGACGTCGTCGTTCTGCCCCAGCGAGATGCCCGGCAGGCCCGGGATCGAGGCGCCCCGGCAGGTCCGGCCGTCGAGCTCCAGTGCGATCTCGTACCAGACCCCGGGCATCCCGCTCGGCAGGTGCGGGTCGCCGGCGAGCAGGGCGCCTCCCGTCGCGGAGCGGCTGGGGCTCACGGCCCAGTTGTTGGAGCCGCTCGCGGCGGCCGCCAGGCCGATCGTCTCCCGGACGCGGCCGATCTGCTCGGCGAGCTCGAGCCCGTCGCCGTCGAAGCCCTGGCCGGGGTGGAGCACGACGGGGTTTCCCTTCGGGTAGGTGGGGTCGATCCTGGCGGCGCGCTCCTCGCCCAGCTCCCTGACCAGGTCGGCCCGCAGGAGCTCCCGCTCCCAGTTGGTGGAGAGCCCGAACGAGAGCAGCTTCCCGCCCGCCAGCATGTCGGCCGGCCTCCACTCCTCGAACTTCAGCCGAAGCAGCTGGAACTCGGCCGGAGGCGCCGTGGCGGTTCGCGCCGCCTCGTTGATGCCCGCGCAGTAGGCGTCGAGAAGGGATCGCAGGTCGCCGTCGAGCTCGGCCTCCTCCCGCAGGGCGACGCGGCGCAGCCCGAGCGTGCGCATCAGGCGATCGACCGGCAGGCCGGCGCGCCCGGCGATCTCCGCGACGCGTCCGGAGCAGATGCGCCGCTGGACGTCGATCTGCCAGAGCCGGTCCTGGGCGTGGCAGAAGCCCTGTCCGAACCACAGGTCCGCCGCGGTCCGCGCCCTGACCGTGGGCATCCCCCAGCGATCGCGGGCGATCTCAACCCGGTCGTCGAGCCCGCGGACCGTCAGGCTCCCCTTGGTCCGCGGCAGAGGCTGCCTGAAGAGCCGCCACCAGAGGCCGGCGGCGGTCGCGCCGAACAGCGCCGTGCCGATCCCCACCCCCTTGGCACCGGTGCGCAGCAGGCGGGCTGGATCTAGACCCATCGGAGGTTCATACCAGGGGGGCTGCCTCGGCGGTCAGTCGCGCAGGTCGGCCGGCAGTCGCCCCTCGCCCTGGAGCTTCTCGAGGTGCGCCTCCATCGCGATCGCCGCGGGGCCGCGGAGCTCCCGGGGAACGTCGTCCCACACCTCGGCGAGCAGCGCGGTCCGGGAGCGCTCGCCTCGATCGAGGGCCGCGACCAGCCGCCGCTCCCGCATCATCCGGTGCTCGATGTACTCGGCGATCTTCGCCTGCGGGTCGTGGACAGCCGGCCCGTGTCCGGGATAGAGGACCTCGAGATCGAGGGCCTGCAGCCGCTCCAGCGAGCGCATGAAGTCGAGCAGCGAGCCGCCGGTGTCGCGCGGTCCCACGATCGTCGAGCCCATGCCGAGGATCAGGTCGCCCGTGAAGCACGCCTTTCCGAGCAGAAAGCAGAAGTGGTCCGCGGCGTGCCCGGGGGTGGCGATCGCCTGCACGCCGGCGACGGTCTCGCCGTCCGAGACTGTGGCCGGCTCCACGCCGAGCGCCTCGACGCCGTCGCTGTGGTCGCCATGGCCGTGGGTGAGCAGGACCGTCCCAATCCCGCCGCGTGCCGTCGCCGCTTCGCGGACCGCCTCGATGTGGCGGGCGTCGTCGGGGCCGGGATCGATGACCAGTGCGGGGTCGCGGCCCACCACATAGGTGTTCGTCCCCTCCAGAGTCATCGGACTGGGGTTGGGGGCGGTCAGGCACTGGAGATCGATCGGCATGAGCGGGCATTATGCGAGGGGCGCTCCGAAAGGAGCGACCCGATTGGTCCTGCCTCTTGACATGTGACTAAAAGGTCACATATACTGAAGGGGTATGGACGATGTGTTCAGGGCACTTGCCGATCCGACCAGGCGTGATCTGCTCGACCGGCTCTTCGAGCGGGACGGGCAGTCGCTGAGGGCGCTCGAGGAGCGCCTGCCGATGTCGCGCTTCGGCGTGATGAAGCACCTGAGGGTGCTCGAGGAGGCCAACCTCGTCGTCACCCGCAGACGGGGACGCGAGAAGCTCCATTTCCTGAACCCCGTCCCGATCCGGCTCCTCTACGAGCGCTGGGTCAGCAAGTACGCGGAGCCCTGGGTCTCCGGACTCACGGGCCTCAAACGAGAACTCGAGGAGGAAGACGTTGCCTGAGGAATTCGAGGTTCCCCATCAGATCGCGCTCGTTCCCGATCCCGACGGAAGCAGCGGGACGGCTGTGTTCGAGATCTACATCAAGACGACACCCGAGCGGCTCTGGGAGGCGATCACCGATCCCGAGATGCGCGCCAAGTACAGCTTCGGGGTGAGCACCACCTCCGACTGGACCCAGGGCTCCACGTACGCGTCCGGCGTCCCCGGCGTGATCGAGATCGCCGAGGGCGAGAACCTGGAGGTCGATCCGCCCAACCGGCTCGTGCAGAGCTCCACCGCGCTGTGGAGCGACGAGGTGAAGGCAGTCGGCACCTCGCGGGTGACCTGGGAGATCAGGAAGGTCGGCGACTCCTGCATGCTGACCGTGATCCACGACCAGCTCCCGATCGACGCCAACCCGGAGGTCTACGGCGGCTGGATGATGATCCTCTCGGGACTGAAGACGCTGCTCGAGACCGGGGAGCTGCTCGATACGCCCGGCTCGCTGCGCTACGCCCAGGCGGGCGGATGAGAACCCTGATCGAGGGCATTGGCCTGGGCGAGTCCCCGCGCTGGCACGAGGGGCGGCTCTGGTTCTCGGATTGGGTCGCCCAACAGGTGATCGCACTGGACGAGGACGGCAACAGCGAGGTCATGGCGCGCGTCGACGCGTTTCCATTCTCGATCGACTGGCTCCCGGACGGCCCCGTGCTGATCACGGCCGGCCGGGAGCTGCTCCGGATGGGGGAGGACGGCTCCCTGGTCACGCACCGCGACCTCAGCGATCTCTCCGACCACGGCTGGAACGAGATCGTGGTCGACGCCCGCGGCAACGCCTACGTCAACGGCCCCGGGTTCGACCTGATGGGGGGAGGCGAGTTCGCTCCCGGCATCGTCGCGCTGCTCCGGCCCGACGGATCGGCCGAGAAGGTCGCCGAGGATGTGGCGTTCCCCAATGGGATGGTCGTGACGCCCGACGGCGCGACGTTGATCGTGGCCGATTCATACGCGAAGGAGCTGATCGGATTCGACATTGCCGCCGATGGGGCGCTCGCCGACCGGAGGACCTGGGCGGGTCTTGGCGACGGAGTCCCGGACGGGATCTGCATCGACGCCGAAGGCGCCGTCTGGTACGCGGACGTGCCCAACAAGCGATGTGTGCGAGTGCGGGAGGGCGGCGAGGTCCTGCAGACGATCGAGGTCGATCGTGGCTGCTTCGCGTGCATGCTGGGCGGGGCCGACGGCGACACGCTGTTCATCACGGCTCAGGAATGGAACGGCCCGGACGCGATCGGCAAGGGGCCGCGAACGGGCCGGGTGCTGGCCGTCCGGGCGCCCGCCCCGCACGCGGGCCGTCCATGACGAATGTGAGAGAGTGAGGACATGGCAACCAACGGACAACTGATCAACGGCGTCGACTTCATCGCCTTCCCGACCAAGGACGCCGAGGGGGCGAAGAAGTTCTACGGCGAGATCCTCGGCCTGCCGTTCGGAAAGCAGTGGGGCGAGATGCCCGCCTACGAGTTCGAGACCGGGGCCGTGACGATCGCCCTGATGCAGGTCGATGCGTTCAACATCGACTTCAGCCCCAACACCACGCCGCTCGAGTTCCACGTCGACGACTTCGACGCGGCCAAGGCCGAGCTCGAGTCTCGCGGAGTCGAGTTCGTGACCGACGTGATCGACAGCGGGGTCTGCAAGCAGGCGATCTTCCAGGACCCGGACGGCAACGCGCTGGCGATCCACCACCGATACGCGACGGGCGCAGCGTCTCAGGAGGACATGGACGCCGCTGTGGAAGCCGGCTCCGCCGGAGCCTAAGCAGCCTTCACGGCGGTCGCGCCCGCGTCGACCCGGAGCTCCTCGGCGATCGCCTCCCGGGCGGCCTCGGGCTCCAGCACGACCAGCTCGCCGGCTCCCTTGAGGATCTCCCGCAGCAGCCAGTCGGTGCTGCCGTAGGGGACCTCGATCAGGACCGCGTCGTCCGCGAGCTCCTCGGTCACCGTGTGCTCCTCGCGCGCCCAGCGTGCGCGCTCCGGGGAGACCCAGACACGAGCCACGTCGGCGGCCGGCACGTTCTCGCCGGACAGCCACCCTCCCTCGATCGCGGCGATCTCCTCGACCTCGGGGCGGGGCTCGAAGCTCTCCTTCGAGACCTCCGCCTCCTTGATCCGGTCGAGGCGGAAATGGCGTACGTCCTCGCGGCGGCGGTCGTAGGAGGCGACGTACCAGCCCTCCGGGCCGTTGGCGAGGCGGTAGGGCTCGATCTCGCGCTTGGTGAACTCGTCCTCGTTCTCCTTGTAGTAGTGGATCGAGAGAACCCGCTGTCCTTCGATGGCCTTGTTCACCTTCCGGGCGACGTCGGAGTCGTCGCCGCCCGAGGCGGCGATCTCCAGTCCCTCCTCCGAGGGGTCGTGGCCGAGCGCGGCGACGATCTTCTTGCGGGCGCTGGCCAGGCCGCTCTGGGGGAGGTGATCGCCGAACAGGTCGATGGCTGCGACCAGCGCCTTCGCCTCCAGCGGCAGCAGGCGGGCGGGCTTGGCGAAGTTGTCCCCGTACGGCTCGGCGTCGACCTCGATCTCGTCGCCCTGCAGCTCCGCGTAGAGCACGTAGGTCCCGCCGCCGAAGTTGACGACGTTGAGCAGGTCGATGTCCTCCCGGAGCTCCTCCTCGGTCACGTGCAACCGCTCCACGACGTCGGCCGTCGATAGACGAGCGTCGCCCTTGGCGGACTCGATCAGCATCCCCGCCAGTGTCACGAGGCGAGCGAACCGCTCGGGGCGGATCGAGGACTCCGAGCGGCCGTTCGAGCGGGCCGTTCGCGGTGCCGGGGGCACCGTCCGCACCGACTCGGCCGGCTCGAACCCGGCGCTGTGGCGCTCGTTGAGCAGCTCGAGGCGCGAGGCCACCTCCTCCGCAAGCTCGGGCGGATCGAGCACCGTCGCGTTCTGGCGCCAGTGGAGCACCCAGGCGACCATCTGGCGGCTCGACGCGTACTCGGTCTCGAAGATCCGGCCCTTGCCGGGGGAGCCGTCTCCACGGCCGGGGTTGCGGAAGTCGCCGTAGCCCCCGAAGTCCCGCTCGACCAGCCAGGCGACTCGCTCGCGCAGGAAGATCTTGGCCTTGCCCTTGATCTCGCCGAGCTGCCACTCGGCGCGGCGCGCGTAGTCGCGGCGCTCGAAGCCCTCGGGCGGGCCGAAGTCGTGCTCGGCCTTGGAGGCGTAGGAGACCTTGCCCCGGATCCGAGAGAGGCGGAACACCCGGACCGCGTCCCGTTCGTGCGAGTGGCCGATCAGGTAGAACTGCCCGCCGCGATAGACCAGGTGGTACGGGTTCACCTTGCGCTTCTCGGTCGTGTCCCGCTCGATCGTGTAGTAGGTGAACTCGATCGTCTTGCGGCGGGAGATCGCCGTCTCGATCTTCGAGAGGCGCTGCGAGACCTCGGCGCCGTCGGCCTTGGCAGTCATTCGCACCTCGACCGAGGACTGCTCCGGGGCCGTCAGCGGGCTGGGCCGCCCCCAGGAGACCTGCTGCAGGGCCAGGCGCAGCGGCTCGGCGTAGGCGAACTCGCCGTCGAGCAGCTGGAGGGCCGTCTGCAGCGCCGCGAGCTCGTCGTCGCCGAAGCGGATCTCGGGGAGGTAGTAGTTCTCGGGCGGGAGCGAGTAGAGCTCCGACTCATACCCCTGCATGCTCTCGCCGGGCTTCTCGACCTGCAGGGTTATCCCCAGGCTCTCGAGCTCCGCGCGGTCCGCGTAGAAGCGGCGCGCGAAGGCGTCGTCGTTCATGTCGCTGTATCCCTCCACCTCGCGCTTGATCTCGAGCGCCGAGGTCGGCCTGCCCTGGGCCATCAGGTACGAGATCAGCGAGAGCTGGCGGATCAGCTTCTCGGTGTCCTTGGCCATCCGCACGCAGGATAGAGGCGGGACCTGGGCGTCCAATCCGCACCTATTACGGATAGGCAGGGGATTTGCGCAATTTGCGCGGCCGTATCAGGCCGCGAGACTGGAGACGGCTCGCTGGATTGCCGGGGAGAAGCGACCCCAGAGCTCGGGTGGTGCGGCCCCCACGATCACGGTCGTCGCCGATGGCCCGCGCACGATGCACGCGACCTCGACGTAGTGGTGCTCCGACTCGGTCGCGTATCGGTCCTTCACGCACGAGCCCGTTCCGTTGCGGAATCGAAGTCCGGTGGCCGAGGCGAGCGAAACCAGGTCGCTGTCTCCCTCATCGCGGTTGTGGGCGGGCCTGAAGCTCGCCCAGTTGCCGAGCGTCTCCTCGCCCTGCTGCGGCGTGATGTTCAGGTAGCCGAGGATCTGGCCGCCGGCCGTGCGGGAGGCGGTCACGGTTCCCGGATCGGTCCTCGTCAGATGCCAGCCGGGTGGATAGGCCAGGGTCGCGTGTCCGGAGGGCAGCGGCTTGGTTCTCCAGCCGGCCGGGGCCGGAGCCGGATGCAGCCACGCGAAGGCGGCCGGATTCGCCGGCGCGGCGGGCCCGGAGGTCTCCGAGGACCCGCCGCAGGCGGCAAGTGCCGCCGCGCCCGCCAGAGCGAGCGCGGCGACAACAGCCCTATGCCGGCGAATCGGCCTAGATGTTTCCGTCGCCGTCGCTGGGCCCGCCGTTGTTGTCCGCATCGTGATCCCCGCCGTTGTGCTGAGGGATCCCGTGGTGGTGGTGATGATGGTGGTGGTGATGGTGTCCCGCGAACGCGACTCCGGCTCCGCCGACGGCGAGTGCCAGCGCGGCGATTCCGGCCACGATCCACCTGAGCTGTTCTGGTCAACATCGAGTCATCCCTTCTCAGTCGAATGCCCCCGTAGTACGGCGGCGGGCCACCGCGAGATGGACGACTTACGAAGGTTTTAGCCAGGAGGCGTGGTCAGGCGGCTCTGGAGCCGAAGAATGCCGACCCGTCGATGCCGCGGTCGAAGCGCGACCAGCTCTCGCCGTCGGCGAGCTCCTTCTCGAGCCGGTCGAAGCTGCCGAGCTTCCCGCCCAGGTTGTCGATCGAGTGCACCAGGGTCGCCTCGCGCGTGGCGGGGACGACGGGCGAGCCGTGCTCGAGCTGCCCGTGGTGGGAGAGGATGATGTGGAGGATCGCCTGGGCGAGGTCGGGGTCGAAGCCCTCGATGTCCTCGATCTCGCGGCGGACCCTGTAGTAGCCGCGCGGGATCTCGCCCTCGAGCCGGCCGGCGTCGGTCAGCTCGATGGCGAGCGGATCGTCGTTGTAGGCCTCGGTCTTGCCGAGATCGTGCAGCATCGCCCCCGTGACCGCGATCTCGCGGTCGATCCCCGGGAAGAAGTTGGCGGCCGCGCTGACGGCCTGGGCGACCGAGAGGCTGTGCTCGAGTAGCCCGCCCGCATAGGCCTGGTGGTAGTGCTTCGCGGCCGGCGCCTCGCGGAACCGGGCCCAGGACTCCGTCTCGGCGCCGAAGAACCGGTCGAGCAGCTCCCGCAGCGAGCGGTCCTGGACCGTGTCGATCAGGGCCCGCAGGTCGGTCTCGAGCAGCTCGACAGAGCGCGCGGGCCCCTCCGCCAGCTGCTCGGCGTCGTATTCGCCCGGCCCGGCGGGCTTGACCGCGATCAGCTTGATCTGCCTGCCGAACTGGGGATGGATGGAGAAGCTGCCCCGGACCAGGACTATCGATCCGGGAGCGCAGGTCTCGAAGAGCTCGGCGACGCCGTCCCAGGCGATCGCCGGGACCGTCCCGGTCTTGTCGGCGAGCACGACCCGCAGGAAGTGCTCCCCGTTGCGCTTCTGGCGCCGATCCCGCTCCCGCACCACGAAGGCGCCCCTGACCTCGTCGCCGTCCGAGAGCTCGCGAAGCAGGCGGGTATCTCCCGCCGCCGGCGTTGCCTTGCCGTTGCTGCCGTTCCCGTTGTCGAAGAGCGTCTCCGTCATCAGGTCACTGAAATTAGAGGCGTCCGCGGACAGGACTCTCCGCCGAGATGACCGACTTGGTAACGAGAATGCCCTCGATGAGCGCCGGCGACGAGAAGAACGAGGGCGTCAAGGCGGAGCGCGAGCCGAACTTCCTGTTCGCCCGCTTCGAGCGGCGCTTCCTGCCCTGGGCCGCGGGGCGGCTGCCGCGATGGGTCCTGCCCGACGACATGACCGCGGTCGGGGTGCTCGCCGCGTTCGGCGTCTGCGCGGCGTATCAGCTCTCCAACCAGGGCCGGGGCTGGCTCTGGGTGGCGAGCGGGCTGCTGGTCCTGCAGTGGGTGGGGGACAGCCTCGATGGAACGCTCGCCAGGGTGCGCGGCATCCAGCGGCCCAAGTACGGCTACTACCTCGACCACATGGTCGACGCGATCGCGACGGCGGCGATCGGCCTGGGCCTCGGGCTCTCCCCCTTCATGCTCCTCTCGATCGGGGCGCTGATCGTCGTCGGCTACCTGATCCTCTCGATCAACGTCTATCTGGAGAGCATGGCCTTTGGCCGCTTCCGCCTCGGCTACGGGCTACTCGGCCCGACGGAGATCCGGGTCGTGCTGATCGGGTTGAACACGGCGCTCGCCCTCGACCTGGGTCTCGACTTCCGGCTTCTGAGGCTGAATCTGACCGTGTTCGACGTGATCGGCCTGGGGATCGTCGCGCTGATGATCGCGCTGCTCTCGGTGCGCGTGTTCGGCAACCTGCGCGAGCTGGCCAAGGAGGAGCCATCGGCTCTCCGGAGATAGGCCAGGACGACGTCAGGGTCTCGTCGATCGAGCTCTTCTTCGACCTCGTCTTCGTCTTCACGATCACGCAGCTGACCGCCGTGCTGGCGAGCAGGCCGGACGGCGAGAGCCTGGCCCAGATCGTCTTGATGCTGACGGCGATCTGGTGGATGTACGCGGCCTTCGCCTGGCTCACCAACGCTGTGCCGCCGGTGCGGACCGCGCTGCGCCTGCCGCTGATGGCGGGGATGGCCGCCTTCTTCGTGATCTCGCTCGCGATCCCCACGACGTTCGATGGCGACGGGGTCGTGTTCGCCTGCGCCTACCTCGCGGTGATCGCGATCCACACCGTCCTCTACATGCAGTCGGCGCGCTGGAGCGTCGCCGGAGTGTGGAGCTTCGCCCGCATGAACCTGCTCACGGGGGCCCTGATCCTGGCGGCCACCATCGTGGGCGGCACCTGGGAGTACGTGCTCTGGGTCCTCGCGGTGTCGATCTTCACCCTGGTTCCCTGGCTCGTCCCGGAGGAGGCCGGCTGGATCGTCCCGTCGCACTTCGTCGAGCGTCATGGCCTGGTGGTGATGGTCGCGCTCGGCGAGTCCGTGGTGGCCGTCGGGATCGGAGCGTCGGGGATCGAGATCACGGGCGAGATGCTCGCCGTCGCGGTGCTTGGCCTGATCGTGAGCGCCGAGCTCTGGTGGGTCTACTTCGGCGGGGACGACAAGGAGGCCGAAGGTGCCCTGCGCCGGATGACGCCGACCAGGCGCGAGTTCTACGACGCCAACGTCGCCTACTACTGGGCGCATCTGCTGATCCTGCTGGGGATCATCTGCGACGCCGCGGCCCTCGAGCGCGCGATCGGACATCCCTTCGACACCCTCGACTTTGCGCGGGCCCTTGCGCTCGGGGGCGGAACTGCGCTCTTCCTGATCGGTCACGCGTTCTTCCGGCGGACGCTCAAGCTGCCGTGGCGGCCCTGGCGCGCGCTGGCGGCCGTGATCGCCCTGGCGACGATTCCGCTGGGCACCGAGGTCTCGGCGCTCGCGCAGCTGGGAGCCCTGGCCGGAGGAGTGGGGATCTGCCTCGCCCTGGAGGGCGCGCCGGAGACGGCCTCCGCGCCCGCCGCCTGACTCAGGGCGGTGTCGGTCCGATCGACCAGGTCACGCTCCCGCCACTGCTGCTGACCTTGACGCAGCGAAATGCGGGATTCGAGACCGCACAGTCGAACGTGTTGCTGCCGGTCCACGGGTTGGTCGTCGTGAAGCTGACGGTTCCCGTGGCTCCTGCGTACATGTTCCAGACGGCAGAATTGGAGCAGCCCCGGAATGCTCCACCCTGCGACCCCCAGCTCCAGGAGTCGCCCTGGCCGATGCCGAAGTCCGACGGGAGGGATGGATTCCAGCTGTCGGTGGACCATTTCGAAGAGGAGGCGGTCACGAGCCCGAAGTCCCCGGCGTCGATCACCGTCGTGTAGCAGGAGTTGCCGAGGGCGTTGTCGATGAACAGGGACGCGGCGCCAAAGCTGCTCGGCAAGGAACGCTTGCTAAGCCGGCCGACGTAGTGGTCGAGGTTGCCGGAGACGTTCTTGAGGCGCTTGACCCTGTAGGTGAGCGTGCCCTTGGCCGGGTCGAAGGACGGATTGCGGAGCCTCAGCGCGGCCACGCCTCCGAGCCCCTTCCCGGCAAGGTCGAGCGCGGCGTTCGGAGCGGCCTGCTTCCCCGAGAACAGCGACCGCCGGAAGACCCGAAACGAGACGGTGCCGGAGTCGCGCTGCGGGCGATCAGTGAACCAGGCCACCTGGTGGCTGACCCCGCGCAGGGTCAGCAACCCGTGGCGGAAGGTGCCGCTGTCGGCCGCCTGAACGAAGAGCGCGTCGCCACGGGGTCCGGCGGCGGCGGATGACCCTGCCGGGATCGACAAGGCCGTTACGGCCACGGCTGCGAGCACGACGATGAACGGCCTGCGACGCATGACGAAGCGAGAGTCTAGGTGCGAAGCAGGGCGGAATCCTGGCTACGCGAGCGCCTCGCGGACAAACGTCAGATCGGCGCGCATCTCCTTGGCCCCGCCCGGCGTCTCGACCACCACCGGCGGGCCGGCGGCCTTGATCATCTCGCGGAGGACGTCGGCGCCGATCTCGCCCTTGCCGAGGTTGGCGTGGCGGTCAGCGCCCGTCCCGGCCGGGTCGCGCGAGTCGTTGGCGTGCAGCAGGTCGATCCTGCCGACGATCTTCAGCACTCGCTCCACCGCGTCTGAGAGATCCTCGCCCGCGGCGTGCGCGTGACAGGTGTCGAAGCAGAAGCCGATCTCAGCGTTCGCGTCAGCCTTGGACACCGCCTCCCAGAGCCTCGCCAGCGCGTCGAAGCGGCGGGCGACGGCGTTGTCGCCACCGGCCGTGTTCTCGATGTAGACCGGCACGTCCGAGGTGAGCATCTCCAGCGTCCGCAGCCAGCGGCCCACGCCCTCCGCGATGTCGTCGTCCGCGTGGCCGGCGTGGACGATCACGGCAGCCGCGCCGACCTCCGCGGCGGCGTCGCAGGTCTGCTGCAGGATCTTCCGCGAGCCGTAGCGCACGTTGTTGCGCGGCGAGCAGACGTTGATCAGGTAGGGGGCGTGCACGTAGAGGGGGACCGGCGACTTCTTCAGCTCGGCGGCGTCCTTGCGCGGCGGCGGCTTCTTCCAGCCCTGGGGATCGGAGAGGAAGATCTGAACGCAGTCGGCGCCGACAGACTCCGCTTCCTCGAGCGGCTTCGGGGGCGAGAGGTGCGCTCCGACGATCTTCTTCTTCCGTGCCACGGCCAAGCAAGTCTCCCGGAACCCTCCCCAGCACGTCCGGGGGAGGGTCCCGGTGACTCGCTCGGTCCTACCGTCAGGCGAGCCTCGCTACCAGGGCCTGTCGGGCAGAACCCCTGACTTTCGGGCCGGGACGACCGCCAGCGCCAGCCGGCCGAGTGTCAGCGCCCCCAGCATGAGACCGAAGTCGCGCAGGGCGATGTCGTAGTAGGTCGGCGGGTCGACCGTGAGCAGATTGATCACGATGCCGCCGAGCCACGCGGCGACGACGAACGCGCCGATGCGCGGGGCCAGGAGGACCAGGAAGCCGGCGAAGATCTCGACCCCCCCGACGAAGTACATGAAGTTCTGGCCGCTTCCGGGCACGATGTCGTTGACCCAGCCCGCCAGGTAGTCCGGCCAGTCGACGGACCAGTTGAAGAATTTGTCGAGCCCGAACAGGATCGGCGCGACGGTGAAGGCGATCCGGAGCAACCAGAACGCCTGGTGCGCGGCGATTCCCAGCCGGCGGTCGGCCGCAGCGGCCTGCCCGTTCGAGGCCGCCGCGGGCCCGTGGGTGGGGACTTCCGATCTGGTGGTGCTGATGGTGGACATCGATGAAGCCTCCTTTCGGTGCGCGGCCTGGACGGGCCAGCGCCTGATTCAGCTCTCGTTACTTGAGCGTCGTCGCCGCCGTGGTTCTTACGTCGCAGCCGGCCGGGTAAGAAATCCCGGCGGATTGACGCCAAGAAGGTGTGGCAACCGCCATGGCTGAACCAACGCAAGTCGCCGACCGGATGGACTCCGAATCCCGCAGATGGCTGGAGCGCCTCAGCGAGGGGAGCCGCGATCGCGACGCCGCGATCGCGGAGCTTCGCGAGCTCCTCCTGCGCGCCGCCCGCTTCGAGGTCCGCCGGCGCTGCGCGACCCTGTCGCAGATCCGCGGCGGCGACCAGGAGGACCTGGCTCAGCAGAGCGCCGGCGACGCGATGGTGGCGATCCTCAGCAAGCTCGATGATTTCCGCGGCGAGAGCAAGTTCACGACCTGGGCGTACAAGTTCGCCCTCTACGAGGCGGCCGCCGGCATGCGCAAGCTCGCCTGGCAGGGACGCGAGGTGCCCCTCGAGACGGAGGAGTGGCCGCTTCTCGCCGACCCCGGCCCCGCGCCGCAGGGCGAGGTCGAGATGAACGACCTGCTCGCGGCCATCCGGCAGGAGATCGAGTCGAGCCTCACCCCGCGACAGCGGGAGGTGCTGGTCGCACTGGCGCTGAACGAGGTGCCGATCGACGTGCTCGCCGAGCGGCTCGGAAGCACGCGTGGAGCGCTGTACAAGACCCTGCACGACGCGCGGCGGAAGCTCCGCGCCGCCCTGGCCGCCCAAGGGCTGATCGTCGACGACCCTGCGGAGGAGAGCTGATGAGCGGACCAAAGCGACCCGATCGGCTGATCGGCCGGCTGCTCGGCCCGGCCGGGCCCGAGTTGACCTGCGAGGAGTGCTTCGAGGAGCTCGACCGCTATGTCGAGCTGGAGCGCGCGGGGGTGGACGCCGATGCGGCCATCCGCGGCATGAGCGCCCACCTCGAGGGGTGCTCCGCGTGCGCGGAGGACCACGAGAGCCTCCACGCCCTGCTCAGCGAGCAGGGCGGCTGAGCGAACCAGGCGCTCCTACTTCTTGAAGGAGATGACCTGCTGGATGCCGCTGGGCCGGTTCGTGAACGCCATGGTGATCAGCGACAGCGGGTTGAAGTGGATCTGCTCCGCAGTCGCGCTGGCGCGCCACGCGGCCGGATCGGCCGTGCCCTGCTGGCTGGTCAGCTGGTTGCCGGCGGCCTGGATCGCGTTCCAGACCTCCGAGCGGCAGAGGTTGATGTGACCCTTGCCGCAGTAGGTCAGGTTCAACTGGTCGGGCAGCCGCTTCTTGGAGAGCAGGCCGCGGATGTCACGGTCGAAGTACTGGTACCAGCCGGAGTACTCGCCTCCCGGCGGGGCATCCCAGCGGCTGGAGAGGCTGTCGAGCTGCGGGAGGAGCGTCTGCCCCAGCCGCGCTGCCAGCTCGTTGTTGACGATGTTCGTGTAGGCGGTATCCATGATCGCCGCGCCCGGGTAGTCGATGAGGCCGTCGTTGTTCAGGTCGAGCCTGTTGCCGCCGTGCTGGCGCCACTGGTTCATCAGGTCGAGCATCTGCGCCGCCATCGGCGAGGGCGCCTTGGAGCCCCTGAGCAGCTTGTTCAGCAGCGGCAGCATCACGATCGCCCGCACGTCCTGGGTGGCCGAGGCGTTCATCGCGGAAGTGATCGACTGCGGTGACCACTTGCCGCGCTTCGCCAGGCGCTTGAGGTTGAAGTTGAGGAGGTTGACCCGGCCGACCGAGCCGTTTCTGTTCCACTCGTCGTCGGCGGCTCCGAAGCCGCGGGCGGCCCCGTTGTTCCAGTTGGTCATGTAGCCCTGCTTGTTGTCCTTCCCGTGCATGTGGGCCATGGGCTTGAGGAAGCCGCGCCACTCGTACTTCCCGGTGCCCTTGGTGGGCAGGCCCGGGTCCACCTGGGGGTTCCGGATGGGATCGCGGCCGCTGGTGTACACGGCGATGTGCTTGCTGTCGATGTAGAACGAGTTGAAGGTCTGCGGGGTCAGCGAGGCCGCCTTGTAGAAGGTCTTCGGGCTCTTCACCTGCCCGTCGGAGAGGCGCCGGAAGTAGAGCTGGTCGAGGACGTCCTTGCCGTAGCTCGAGCGCTTCTGGGAGATGGCGACGGTGCGCCCGTGGACCCTGCCGTAGCCCTGGACCGGGCCGTGCACGGTGGTGAGGAAGTTGACGGGCTTGCCGTTCAACGTGCCGGCGTCGAAGTGACCCATGTCCCTGCACTTGCCCTTGTACATGTACTTCTGCGTGCTGCCGCCGCAGAGCGTCTCCGCGTACTGGTCGATGATGTCGCTGCTCGCGGAGGTGAGGGTCGTCGAGAAGCGGGGGGTGCGCCCGATCAGCAGGTACCCGGGGAATGGCGCGGAGGTGGCGCCGCGCCAGTGCAGGTGGGGGGCGTGCATGTCCATCTCCAGGACCAGGCCCGGGAAGAAGTAGCTGATCTGCGGGCCGCCCACCAGGATCGGATGCCCGGTGCTGGAATGGCGCCCGGTCACCATCAGCTCGTTGCTGGCCTGGACGGGCTTCGTCGCGAACCTGCGGGCGAGGCTGGCCGGCACGGCCGGGGTCGGGGTGAAGCTGTGGTTCTCCAGGACGACGCTGCCGGAGTGCTTGTGCGGGATGTGACCGTAGGGGAAGGTGCCGTTGATCGAGGTGACGCTGCGCGGGTTCTTGAACTGGCGAAAGTCGTTGAAGGCCTCGAGGCCACGGCGGGCGCCGAGCTGCGCGCCGAGACCGCTCAGGAACTCGGAGTTGGCGGCCTCTCTCCCTCCGCCCTGGCCCAGGAACTGGCCCTTGAGGGCGTTCACCGCGTAGACGTCGTTGCGCGTCCACGGCGCGTTGGTGGAGTGGGTCGCCGACAGGTAGGCGTTGATGCCCTGGATGTAGACGTCGATGTCGTGCAGGACGGAGCGTCCCTCCTTGCCCTGCCTCAGCAGCGCCTTGGTCTCCGTTGCGGTGAACGCCTCGGTCTGGGCACTGGGCACGAAGTTCTGAAGGCCGGAGACCAGCCCGATGGCGCTCAGCCCGGGCGCGTCGATGACGGCGACCCGCGAGTCGTAGCGAGCCTGCTGGAGCAGCAGTCCGCGATCCTCCGCCAGGATCCAGCCGGCCGCGAAGACGCCGCCGTCGTGGGTCTGCGCGTAGACGTGCGGGATGTTGAAGCGGTCCCTGATGATGGAGACGCCGGGGTACGGCACGCTCTCCGTCGTGGTCGGCCCGTCGGTGTCGACGCCGAGCTTCTCGGACTTGAAGTCCGTGAACAGGTCGCTGGAGGTGACGTGGTCGAAGAGGGGAGTGAGCGCGTTGTACATCTCCGCCTGCGCACGGGCCGCGGGGCCGCTGTTCGTCTGGAACTGGCCCGACGGCAGGATGTTCCGAGCGATGCTGGTCCGGTCCTTGGCGATCGCGCTCGAGCACGCCACCAGGACGAGCATCGCAGCCACAACGGCAATCAAGGCACGTCGCAAGCCGAGCACCCTCACCTGCACCCTCACCTCTCTCCTCTCCAGTCGCACTCTCCCTGAGCGCGGCCGTCACGCTACTAGACCGGGCTAAAGATCGCTGCTACGGAGCGCAGGTCGGCTTCCCCTGGGCCCGCTCCTGGCGGTATTGCGTGTAGGCGCCGGCGATTGCGTCCTGAGATGCCCCCCGCAGTCGCAGCAGGAAGTCGCTGAAGATCAGGGTCTGCTGCCGCAGCAGGCGGAAGTCGATCGACTTCAGGCCGTAGCCGGGGTCGAACAGGATCCATGGGGAGGTGATGAAGCCCACCGACGGGATCAGGTGCTGCTCATACGGCGTCGCCTCGCCGCCGAAGCTGCAATAGGGAGGCACGTGGGAGTTGTCGGCGAGGGCGGTTCCCTTCATCAGCAGCGAGCGCCGCACGTCACGGGCCTGGATCAGCTGCTCGAGGGCGTTGACCAGGAAGTCGCTCTCGGAGACGAAAGTGGTCGAGAGCTCCGTCGTGTTCGTTCGCACCAGGGTCAGGCCGGGCAGGCCGTTGCCGCGAGGCACCGCCTCGTAGTCCCTGGCTCCGAGGTGCTCGAGCGTGAGCACCAATCCCACGGTGCCCCGGTCGTAGTCGCGGTCGAGGATCTTGGCGTACTGCGCATCGCCTGCCCCGTGCTCCGGGGGGTCGAGCCGCTGGTAGAGGTGTGCGGTCGTGAACAGGAACTCCATGGGGCCGGGCCGGCAGCGCTTGGGCAGCTTGGCGAAGTAGTGGGCGATCGCCAGGATGGGGACGTTCCCGTTGTCCCAGACGGCGTTCATCCCGTCGCTGTGGGTCTCGACCACGATCCGGCGTTTGCCGGGGCCGGGCAGGTGGCCGATGATCGACCGGGTCCGCGCGTTCTTGGTCTGCTGGGCCCTGACGACGATGTGGCCGAGGCCGGCGGTGCCGCCGTCGATCGCCTGCTCGAGGCTGGTCCCCTGGTCGATGCCGAGGTGGACGCCGGGCGTCAGCCAGTGGATGCCGTCGTAGGGCCGGTATTGCCCCTGGATCTCGCGGCGAGGCAGCTCGTGGACGAAGATGACTCCCGCGGCGCCGGCGGCGTCCGCCGCCTTCATGTCGTCGGACGGCTGGTTGTTGAGCCACTCCCGCTTGTAGTCGGCATTGGGGTCGATGCTGCCGGCCGGGTCGTACTTGAACCAGGAGACGAGGTCGAACAGGCTGTAGGTGATGGACGGCGCGACCAGGTCGCGGACGACGATCTTGCCCGCCGAGTTGGCCGCGGTGATCGGCGTGTCGGCGGGGAGATGGATCAGCGGAGCCGTCACGCCGTGACGGCCCGTCACCCGGCTGTATGGGACGGGACCGGCCACGGCGAGGTTCGTGTTACGGCCGCTGAGCGTGGCGTGCAGCGAGGTCGATTTCGAGAGCCACCGGTTGAAGCGGTACCGCAGCGAGGTGACCTTGACGCCCGGCACGTCGCGGAGCTGCCCGTCGAGCCAGTCGATGTAGCGCTTCTGGTTGGGGCTCCCGGTGGGGCGAGCGCCGAACTTCGCGAGCTTCTCGTTCCACGCCTTGAGCTGAGGCAGGCCGGCGAACCTGGCGCCGGTCGTCGTCGGACAGGCTGCGGCGGAGGCGGAGCCGGGTGCGACGGCGGCCAGCCCGGCGATCGAGCAGAGGGCGAGTGCGGCTATGCAATGTGGTCGGGGCAGCCTCCTCATCGGGTGTACCTCTCCTTTGTCAATTGGCTCGTGGGTCGTGCACCGACACGGCGGTGCGGAAGAAGCGGCTCTCCGCACCGGGCGTGTACTGCGGAAGCGGGTTGGCGGGGCCGAGACGCAGGCGGATGCGGAGCCGTCCTCGGCGATCGGCGCGCAGGGTGGCGTGGCGAGTTCCGCTGACGCTGTGGATCCGCATCGAGTGTGTTGAGCGAGGCGCATAGAGGCGGGGGGTGATGACGGTCGCCCTGCCGCTGCCGATCAGGGAGAACCCTCGCCGGCCGGCCTTCAACAGGGTGCTGAACTCCATCGCCGTCCGGTGGATGCGCACCCGCCATCCGTAGGCCGCGTAGCTCGGCTCCGCGGCCATGAAGCTCACCTTCGTCGGCGGCTTTGGTGGGTGCCGGAAGGTCTGAATGATCAGCGGCAGGTCGAGGCTCAGGTCCCGCGACCAGTAGGGCGCCGTGTGGGTCCCGGAGCCGTAGTCGTCCCAGACGTGGCCGATGCCGAGGGCGTTGAGACGGTCGTGCAGCGAGACGTTCGCCGCGTGGACGACCGCCTCGACCGGGTCGACGAGCTTGCCCGCGGCATTCGTGCCGTTGCCCGTACGGAGCGAGAGCCTCAGGCCGCGCAGGTTCATCGCCAGGTCCCACGCGTTGACCGCGCGCGTCCTGATCTGCTCGTTCTCGTAGGAGCCGAGCGGCTGGTCGTCGTCCAGGCCGACGGCGGCCTCGGCGGGGCGGACAACGTTGAGGTCCACGGCCCCCGAGTAGGCAGAGGCCGAGACGAACATGCCGGGATGGCGAGCCGCGTAGTGGATCGCTCCGTCGCCGCCCATCGAGAGGCCGGCGATCGCCCGTCCCGAGCGGCTGGCGATCGTCCGGTAGTGGCTGTCGACCCACGGGATGAGTTGGCCGACGTGGTAGGTCTCCCATTCGGGAGGGCCCTGCGCGCCGAAGTTCCACCAGTTGACGTAGCCGCCGTTGCTGCCGCCGTCGGGCATCACCACGATCAGGGGCAGGCCCGCCGTCAGGGCCTCGGCACCGAGCTGGTCGGTCCAGGACCGGTACCCGACGGTCCCGTTGCAGCAGCCGTGCAGCAGGTAGAGGACCGGATAGCGACGGCGCGACGAGGAGTAGCCGTCCGGCAGCAGGACTCGCACGCCGGTGGGGTCGGCGAGCGCCGGGGTGGTGAAGCTGAGCTCCTCCAGGCGCGGGTCGAGCCGCTGACTCGAGATCAGTCGGAGCGGTGTCCGAGCGGAGGCGCCGGCCGGCCCTCCGAACAGCAGCCCGAGCGCGAGGACGAGCGCCATCGCGATCAGCGCGCAGCTCGAACGCCCGCCGCGGTGGGGCGGATGCGGATCCCGCGTCTTCATCTCTCCTCTCTCACACCAGTCCTCGCACAGCTAACTGTCCGTCAGTTAGCATACATTTTCGCGATGGAGGAGCGGGGAACCGGATGAACCCGACGACGAAGGCGGCGAAGCCGCCGAGCGGTCGCATGGCCCGCGCCGACCGGGAGGAGGTCATCCTCGACGCCGCTCAGCGCGCCTTCGCCGAGCTCGATTTCCGGTCGGTCCCAATGGAGGCGATCGCAGAGCAAAGTGGCGTGACCAAGGCCTTGCTCTACCAGTACTTCGGCTCGAAGGACCGCCTCTACGAGCTCTGCGTCGAGCGCGCTCGGGCGCGGCTCTTCGATGAGCTCGAGCTGCGAGTCGCCGAGGCAGACCCCGGCTGGGACAAGCTCCGGGTCTTCATCGAGCACTACTTCGACTACCTCGAGGCCAATCGGGACACGTCCTGGCTGATGTACGGGGAGGCCTCGCGTTCCGTGGTCGACGAGATGCGCGAGCGCAACGCGGAGTCGATCGCCGGCATCTTCCGGCAGGCCGCCGAGGAGGCCGGGAGAGTCCCCGATGCAAATGGGATCTCGGTCCTGGCGCACGGTCTGGTCGGCGCCGGCGAGCAGGTCGGACGCTGGTGGATCCGGCGCAGTGACGTGACCAAGGCCGAAGCCGTCGAGCGCTTCCTCTCGAACTCTCGCGGGACGGTGGCCGCCGCCTTCGCGGCGATGGATCGGAAGAAGAGTTGACCGCACGGGCCGGAGTCGCCGGCCTCGTGGCCGCCGCACTGATCGTCTCCGGCCTCCTCGTCCCGCCGGCCCTTGCTGCGGGGCCCTCCCCGCTCTCCGCCGCGCGGGGCCTGCCCGACATGAGCTCCAGGTACGGCAGCGGTTCCTTCGGGCGCTGGGGGGTCGACCGCTTCGGGCTGCCCTCATACGGCTACACGATCGATCCGGCGACGGCTCCCCAGGCACATCAGACCGAGCTCGACGGCTCGACGGACGCCTGGCACCAGCTCGGCAACGACTACCTCGTCGCCGATGCCCACAACGAGGGCTACGTCCAGCTCTGGAGCCAGGCGCGGGCCTATCAGTGGATCAACCGCTACGACGCCGCTTCAAGTCACTACTCCGGCGGCTACGGCTACCTGCGCCTCCCGGGCCGCACGATCAGCACCCTCTACGCCGACCGGCCCGCGGGTGCGCGGACGGCGCGTGACTTCGGCTCCGGCTACGTCCATCGCCTCACGGCCAGCAAGCCCGTCGCGATCGACGAGCACGTCTACGCCCCCTTCGGCAACTCGCCCGTTCTGCTCCACGACGTCACGATCCGCAACACGTCCCACCGGCGAGTCCGCGCGAGCTGGGTCGAGTACTGGGACGTCAACCCCTACGACGAGTACCGGGACAAGCCACTCGGCCTGGCCCCACCGCGCTTCTCGAAGTCCCGTCGCACCCTCTCGGTCGCGGAGACTCCGGACGAGGTCGACTCGAACCCACTGTCGGTGTTCGCGGCGGCGCTCCGGGGGCGGGTCCGGGGCTGGGAGACCAACGGCGCGGCGTTCTTCGGAGCGGGTGGCCGAGCGGATCCGGCCGAGGTGGCGGGCGGCGCGCTCGGCCAGTCGATTGCGCCAGCGACGGCCGAAGGCAAGAGCGGTTCCAGCATGTTCGCCCTGCGAGCTCCGGTCAAGCTGCGGCCAGGGCAGTCGGTGACCCTGCGGTACGCATACGGAACCGCCCATCCGGCGCAGATTCCCGGTCTCGTCTCTCGCTGGCGGCGCGCCGACGCCCCGTTTGCGCGCAGCCAGCGGGCCTGGGCGAGCTGGGTGCCGAGGGCGAGCTTCTCCGGCCGCAACCACTGGCTCTCGCGGGAGCTGGCCTGGGACGGGTACACGCTCCGCTCCGGGGCGAGCTTCGAGGAGGCCTGCGGCCATCACATCGTCTCGCAGGGCGGCTACTACCAATACGACTTCGGCTGGCAGGCGGCGTATCGCGATCCGCTCCAGCAGGTGCTGCCTCTGATCTATTCCGACCCGGGCCTGGCCCGGGAGGTGCTCCGCTACTCCGCCCAGGAGCAGGACCGCGCCAGCGGCGAGATCCCGTATGCCATGGGGGAGATGTGCCGGCCCCTGCCGATGGGGACCTCCGACGACCTCGACCTCTGGCTGCTGTGGACCGCGGCCGAGTACGGCCTGGCGAGCCGGGATCTCCCCTTCTTCAACGAGAAGCTGAGCTGGCGCGACGGCGGCTCCTCCACGCTCTGGAAGCACCTCGTCCGCGCCTTCACCCATCAGGAGAGCTTCCGCGGCCCGCACGGTGGCTACTCGACCGCCGGCACCAGCGGCGACTGGTCGGATCTCTCTCCGAGCTTCCTCGGGATGAGCGAGTCGACCTTGGTCACGGCGCAGCTCGCCTATGTCTACCCGCGGCTGGCCCAGCTCGCCGACGCCCGCGGCGCCAAGGGCTTCGCCCGGAAGCTGCGAGCCGCCGCGGCGCAGGATCGCATGGCGATGAGCAGCCAATGGACCGGCCGTGGCTGGTACTCGCGCGGCTACGACGGCGACCAGCAGATCGGCACGGGCGCGATCTTCGGCGAGCCCCAGCCGTGGGCGCTTCTCGCCGGCATCCCGAACCGCGTTCAGGCTCGCACGCTGGTCGGCAACGTCCGCCGCTTCCTCACCGGGATCGGGGCGCCCTCTGAGATCCACGGCCCTGCTCAGATCGGCTCCTCCCAGTCACCGGCGAGGAACGACCCCGAGGTGACGGAGCGGACCTACCCGGGTCTGAGTCCTCACAACGCGGTCTTCCCGGGCGGCGCCTGGTACGCCGTCAACGGCTGGCTCACGATGGCCCTGGCTCGCCAGGCCGGCACGGTGCCCGATGCCCGGAAGTACGCCTTCGGCGAGCTGCGTCGCAACACCCTCGCCGCCCACGCGCACGCCTTCCCCGACCACTGGAACGGCATCCTCTCGGTCGACGACGTCTGTTACGCCTTCTACGAGACCGACCCCTCCCGCTGCGGCATCGGCTTCACGACCAAGTACGACACCCAGATCATGCATCAGCCGGCCTGGAGCCTCTACGACACGATCGCGCTGGCGGGCCTGCAGCCGACGCGGGCCGGATATCGGATCGACCCCCAGCTGCCGATGCCGAGGTTCTCGTTGCGCCTGCCGCGCGCGGGAGTCGCCTACTCGCCCAGGCTTGCGCGCGGCTACCTCCGCCCGGCGGGACACGACGCCTTGAAGATGGTCGTCTCTCTGCCGGGCCGGTGGTCTGCCCGGGAGGTACGCGCCTTCGTGGACGGCCGGCGAACGGCGGTCCGGGTCGCCCACGGCACGGCGAGGTTCACGCTGCGGGCCGACGGCGGAAAGCCGACGGACTGGGCGATCGTGCGCGGCTGACACAGCCGACCCGCATAAATTACCCCGATGCCCGAGCGCCTCGACCGCCGTACCTGGGACCCGGTCTTGCTGTTCCTCGCCGCCGCCGTCATCGGCTCGGCGGCGCTGCTGCTCTTCTGGGGGTCGAAGCTGACGTTCCTGCTCGACGAGTGGGAGTTCCTGCTCTACCGGCCCGGCTTCACCGCCCATTCAATCCTCAGCCCGCACGGGGAGCACATCTCGATCGCGCCGATCCTGATCTACAAGGCGCTGCAGGAGACGGCCGGCATGAGCTCGTCGCTGCCCTACCTCGCCGTGTCGGTCGCCCTCTTCATGGCCGCGTCGATTCTGCTCTTCGTCTACCTCCGGCGCCGGGTGGATCCATGGCTGGCGCTGCTGGCGACCGGCATCGTGCTGTTTCTCGGGCCCGCCTACGAGGACCTGCTGTGGGGCTTCCAGATGGGCTTCATGGGCTCGCTGGCCTGCGGCATCGGGGCGCTTCTGCTGCTCGAGCGGGGCGATCGCCGCGGCGATTGGCCGGCCTGCGTGCTGCTGACGGTGGGGCTGACCTTCTCGAGCCTTGGGCTGCCCTTCATCGTTGCCGCCTGCGTCGACGTCGCGCTGCGCGGTGAGCGCCTCCGGCGGCTCTACGTGGTCGCGGTTCCGGGCCTTCTCTACGCGGCCTGGTGGCTGGGCTGGGGGCACACCGCCGATACCGCGCTCTCGCTGCACAACGCGGCGGAGACGCCCCACTTCATCCTCGACGCCGGTGCCGCGGTCTTCGCCTCGCTGTTCGGGCTGGTCCAGGGCGGGAGCGGCGGCGGCCTGGACTGGGGCCAGCCCCTGCTGCTGGCGGGCCTGGCGCTCGGCGCCTGGCGCCTGCACCGGATGGGTCGTGTGCCGCGGGAGCTGTGGATCGCGCTCGCACTCCTCGCCACGTTCTGGGTGCTGGCCGGCCTCAACGTCAAACCCGGGCGCGGGCCGGCCGTCAGCCGCTACCAGCTGCCGGGGGTGATCTTCGTCCTGATGATCGCCGCCGATCTGCTGCGAGGAGTTCGCGTGCCGAGGGGCGCGATTCTCGGCGCGTACGTGGTCGGCGCCGCGATCGTGGCGGGGAACGTCAACTTCCTGCACGACTCCTACTTCTCCTACAGGAACACCAGCGACGTGATCAAGGCCGACCTCGGCGCCGTCGAGATCACTCGGGACAGCATGGCGGCCCCGTACGTCCTCGACGAGAGCATCGCCGACACGGCCTACGTCCACGTCGGCTCGTCGGTGTATCTGGCCGACGCCGACAAGTACGGCTCGCCCGCCGACAGCGCGGCCGAGATCGCCGGCGCGCCGGAGCCCGCCCGCGTCGCGGCCGACAAGGTGATGGGGCGGGCGCTGGGCGTCAGCTTCGGGCCCGCCCAGGGATCCACGGTCCCCTCGGGGCCGCCGCCGCAGCTGCTCTTCCCGACGCAGGCGGACGCCCAGCGCCAGGGCAGCTGCCTCACGCTCGGTGCGGACTCGCCCGTCGCCATCCTTCGGCTGCCCCCGGGTGGGGCCATCGTCCACGCCTCGCCGCGGGCGGGCGCCCAGGTCCGCCTCCGCCGCTATGCAACCGCGTCCTTCCCGATCTCCGCGGCCCCGCTGGCAGCGGGCGAGGTCGGCGTCCTCGACATCCCAACCGACAGCGCCACCGAGCCCTGGGAGCTCGAGATCAGCCCCGCGGCGGGAGCCACCATCTGCGGTGGCGTCAATCCTGGGAAAGCCTGATGCGGAGTGTCTTGGCGCCGCCGCGGCTCCGCGTCAGCCGGTGCCGTTGATCAAGGGATCGAACGGGCCGTTGTCCCCAGACAGCCGATCTGGCCGGTAGTGGATGAATGCAGCGTCCCCGAGATTGAGGCTCCTCGCGGTTGCTTCGAGTGCTTTCGGCTGCGCTACGGAATCCCAGCGTCCGGTCTCGACGCGGTGCTGTATCGCGAGCACTCCGGCGACGAGCTCCGAGGGAGTGAAGTTGCAGTGTTGCTGGCGTTCGATGAAGGCCTGCTTCAGCAGCGACTTGGAGCCGGCCCGTCGGACCACCCGCGCGTAGTGGTTCTCCTGCTGTACCGGGACGAGCTGGTCGGAGATGGTGTGGAGATCGAGCTCGGGCGTGAGCAGCCGGCCGGTGGGGACCGACGTCTCGGTCAGCGAGCGGATCGCCCCCGTGTCGGCCCTGATGTCGGCGCCTCGCGTAAGAGCAGCGAGGTCACGGTGCAGGCTCAGCCCCGCCTCACGGTAGAGGGCTCTGACCTCGGGTTGATAGGAGGAGTGGTGGAGCAGCCGCTCGAAGTCGACTCCGGCGGTCCATGACCCGTTGCCGCCGGCCGATTGCTCGATGTACGGCCGCCCGAACTCGACGAAATCCATCGTCGTGAAGGGGCCGCTGAACTCGACGTCGTACTGCCCCTGCTCCTGGGCACCGTAAGCGTGGCGACCGGGCATCGATTCGCCAGGTGCCCAGGGCGAGACGTTGAGGAACGCCATCGCCAGCGCCAGACGAGCACGGCCCTCCGCGCTCATTTGTGCCTGCTGCGCTGCCGCGTCCAGCAGCTTCCCGGTTGCCAATCCCTCGTCGGGGCTTGCGAACCGCACGAGCTTGATCGGCTCGCCCGCGGCGAGAAGCTTGCTGATCGCGTACTCGCCGTCGAGTTGGTAGTTGTTGAGCTGGATTGCGCCGGCGACGAGGCCGCAGGTCGTAAGCGATCCGTCGACGCGACCGTAGGGGTTCGCCTCGGATTCCAGGGCGCTGATCAGCCCGCCCATCGACGACCCGAACGCAATCACTCGATGCGGTGCGGAGGGAAGATCCTGACTTACGCCCGCGACCGCCTCGAACTGATCGCGAAGCGCGCTTTCGAGCGCCCACCACGACCCACCTGGGTCGTAGGACGAGCCCACCAGGGCGTAGCCGCGATCGAGAAGCGCCTGCTTCGTATCCGGGTCGGGAGAATCGGCGGGGAGGAGTGGGCCGAATCCGTGGCTGTAGAGCAGCAGCGTGCCATTCCAGGCCGATGGCACGTCGGCGATCCAGCTGCCGCCGTCGGAGGTGGTTCCCGCGTAGCTGGTCGAAGTGCTTGCCCGGGCCGTTGAGAGGCCGATGAGGAGTCCCAGCAGCCCGACCATGGCCACCAGGTAGATCGAACGAGCTGTCCTACGTACGGTGATTGCGCTCTCTCCTCACACGAATCCCAGCCGGAGCGTCAACTTCCGCCAAAATAGTGAGTAACAACCAACTTGTCAAGTGACTTGCGTCTTGGGCGGCGCGTAAGGTTGAAGCGATGAACCCAGCGGCAAAGGCCTCTCTGGCAAGCGATGAACCGGCGACCCGCGCGCGCGTCGGATATCTCGTCTACAGGGTGGAGCGGCGGGTGCGGACTCGCCTTGACGTCGCGACGCGGACCCACGGTGTGACGACGACGGAATACGTGGCGCTCAGCGTCCTGCGCGACCGGGACGGAATGTCGAGTGCGGAGCTTGCGCGCTGGGCGTTCGTCACCCCACAGGCGATGAACCTCGTCATCTCGAATCTCGAGCGACGCCGGCTCGTACGGCGACGACCTGACCCCCAGCATCGGCGCGTCCTGCGGGCCTCGGTCACCTCCAAGGGGCGTGAGGTGCTCGAGCACTGCGACGAATCCATGGACCAGATCGAAGCGGACATGCTTCGAGACCTCCCACCCGAAGAGGTGGAGGTCCTCCGCAGCGCGCTCGCCACCTGCGCGCACACCCTGGAGTCGACCAGGCCGCGCCTCGCCTGAGCAGGGCGAGTCGAAATGGCGAGGGCCAGAATCGAACTGGCGACACCACGATTTTCAGTCGTGTGCTCTACCAACTGAGCTACCTCGCCGGGCGGGGCAAAGGCTAGCGTCCGAGGTGTGATCAGGAGCATCGTCGCCGTCGGCGCAGCGGCCCTGGTGGCGGCCTCCGTCTCAGGCGCGACGGAGCAGCCCCCTTCGCCGATCGAGACGGCGCTGCCCTCGCCCCAATTCGGGATTCCGCGGTCCGGGCCGTTCTCTCGCGAGGAGATCCGGCGACACACCAGATCGCTGGGCCCGGGCGCCCCGCACTGGGCCCGGCGCCTCTACCGGCGCTCGGTGCGGGTGCTGGTCGACCTCACCGACCCGGGAACCGGCGCGATGATCGCCGGCGCGCGCGACGGCTGGGACTACGTCTGGCCACGGGACGCCTCCGCCGGGGCGATCGCGCTCGAAGCCGCCGGGCTCCATCCCGAGGCCAGGCGCGTCGCCGGCTTCCTCAGCGGCCTGGACCTCGACGGCGCCCGTTTCCATCCCGACGGCGATCGCGTTCCGGGTCGCCCGGAGGCCGGGGACGCCGCCGGCTGGGTGGCGGCCGCAGCGGCCGCCACAGGGGATCGCGAGGCCGGCGGGTCACTCGGCGACTGGCGCGATCGCCAGGACTACGGCGAGAACGTCACCGGGGACCTGCTCGGCAACGCGATCGCGGCTGGCGTCCCGGCAGCCGAGATCGAGCGGCGATTCTTGACTTCGCGCGGTCTGGTTCGCGAGCAGGGCGGCAATCAACTCGACTCCTCGGCCGCCTGGGCGGTGACGGTCTTTCCCGCCCCGGGCCTGCGTGCCGCCGCCCGGAAGACCCTCCTTGCTCTGGCCCGCGACTCGACGCCCTACGGCATCCCGCCCATCGAGGGCTGGACCCCAGGCGAGGTGTGGACCGCTCCGACGGCCTGGTCGGCCTGGGCCCTCGTCGGGCTCGGGGAGAGCCAGGCGGCCGACAGGCTGCTGGCGGAGCTGCACCGGGCCGAGACGCCGGCCGGGACGCTGCCGGAACGGGTGGGCGCTGCGACGGGCGTCCCGACCTCGACTACGCCCCTCGCCTGGTCACACGCCTTCGCGGTCCTTGCCCTGCGGGCGCGCTATCCGGCGTCCTAGCTGCGATCGACCTCGGCCTGGTTGAGGACGTCGTCGACCGCCTCGGTGCGATCGTCCGAGCTCGGCTCGATCACGGCTGCGGACAGGGCCGCCTTGACCGCCTCCTCGGGGCTCCCCGCCTCCACGATCCCCAGGTCGGTGCCGGCGTGGTTGCGGAGCGACCAGCTCTGGATCGCGACCACCGGCCGCCCCAGCTTGCGCGCGTAGGCGATCTCGGAGAGCGTCCCCCACTCGCCGCCGACCGCGATCACGGCCTCCCCCGAGGCGACCACCGCCAGGTTGCGGGCGTGACCCGTCCCCGTGGCGACGGCGTGTGTGACGTAGGGGTTGGCGTCTGCCGGGGAAAGCGTGGGGAGGACCGCCAGGACGGTTCCGCCCGCATCGGACGCGCCCTTCGAAGCGGCTTCCATCACACCGGTGAGGCCGCCGCAGACGAGCACCGCGCCGGCCTCGGCGATCCCGCGCCCGACGGCCTCGGCGTCGCGAAGGATCTCGTCCGAGCCCTCGGACGCCCCGATCACCGAGATCTGGGCTCTCTGGGTCACGAGGCCTTCGCCTTGCCCTTCGCCAGCATCTGCCCCATCAGCTCCAGCGCCCCGCCCTTGTGGAGGTGCTCGTTCAGGTTGCCGCACTTGGGGCTCTGCACGCAGGAGGGACAGCCGTCGTCGCAGGGGCACTCGCGGATCAGCCGGTCGGCGTCGCTGACCAGTCGCTCGAACTTCTCATAGCCGAGCCTGGTTATCCCGACGCCGCCCGGGTGTCCGTCGTAGATGAAGATCGTCGGCGATCCCGTTTGATGGTGGATGTTGGTGGAGAGGCCGCCGATGTCCCAGCGGTCGCACATGGCGATCAGCGGCAGGACCGCGATCTGGCCGTGCTCCGAGGCGTGCAGGGCTCCGAGCAGGACCTCGCTTGGAAGCGCCGCCGCCATCCGATCTGAGATCACGTACCAGAGCGCCTGGGTGACGAAGTTCTGCTCGGGCAGATCCAGGGAGACGATGTCGATCACCTTGTTGTCCCCGAGCCGCTTGCGCTGGTAGGCGATCACCTGCTCGGAGACCGAGACCGTGCCGAAGCTGAGCTCGACGCCGAGGGTTTGCCGTTGTCGCTCGATCCCCTCGACGTAGACCTCGGTCTCCTTCTTCACCTGCGTGTAGTAGTCGCCCTCGAAGGGCTTCACGATCGCGCGCCGCGAGCCGACGTCGAGCTCGACCACCTCATAGGACCGCCCGAGATGGAGATAGATCGCGCCCGGATGAACGGTCGAGAAGGCGCGTTCGGCCTCGACGTTGCCGAGCATCTCGCCCGAGGAGGCGTCGACGACCGCGACGCTGTCCACCGATGAGGACCGCAGCGCGATCCGCCCGGCGACGAAATCGCCGGTGCGGGTCAGGTAGCGCTCGCCCCGGCCGCGCCGCAGCTCTCCGGCCGTCACCAGCCGCTCGGCCCGCTCCTGCCAGCCCTCGCCGAGGATCTCGTCGTCGTCGGGCCCGAGCGGGGATTCGTAGGCCGCCGCGAGCAGGTGCTGCATCTGGATCTGCTCGGAGCGATGGTCCAGGATCGCCGCCTCGACCGGGCGCTCCAGGAACTCGTCGGGGTGTCGGCAGAAGAACTGGTCGAGGGCGTCCTCCCCCGCGACGTAGACCGCGAGCCCCCGCTTGCGCCTTCCCGCCCGGCCCCACATCTGGCGCAGGCTCGCAACCGTTCCGGGGAAGTTCACGCAGATCGCCGCGTCGAGCTCGCCGACGTCGATCCCCAGCTCGAGCGCGTCCGTTGCGGCGACGGCGAGCAGCTCGCCCGAGGAGAGCTGCGACTCGATCTCGCGCCGCTGCTGCGGCGTGTAGCCGGCCCGGTAGGGCGCGATCCGGTCGGCGAGGCCGCCCTCACCCCTCTTCGCCAGCTCGTCGGAGGCGAACCGGTTGATCAGCTCGATCCCCCGCCGGCTGCGCATGAAGCAGATCGTCCGCACCCCGCGGGAGACGAGCTCGACCAGCAGGTCGGCCGCCTCCGACACCGCCGAGCGCCGGGTCATCGTGTGCTGCTCGATCACCGGCGGGTTCCACATCCCGATCTCACGGCCGGCGCGAGGGGCCCCATCGTCATCGAGCAGCTCGAAGGGCAGGCCCGTGAGCCGCTCTGCCAGCTCGCCCGGGTTGGCGATAGTCGCCGAGGCGAGGACGAACCGCGGTTCGGCGCCGTAGATCCGGGCCACGCGCCGCAGGCGCCGGAGCACGTTCGCCACGTGGGAGCCGAAGACGCCCCGGTAGGTATGCGCCTCGTCAACCACCACCCAGCCGAGGTTGGCGAGGAAGTCGCCCCACCGCTTGTGATGGGGGAGGACCCCGACGTTGAGCATGTCGGGGTTGGTGAGGACCAGGTTGGCGCGGCGGCGAATGGAGGGGCGGTCCTCGCGCGGCGTGTCGCCGTCGTAGATCGCCTCGCGCAGCCCCGGAGGCCGGAGCTCGCCGAGCTTCCGCGCCTGGTCCTGGGCGAGGGCCTTGGTCGGATAGAGGTAGAACGCCCGGCGCAGGGGCTCCCGGGCGATGCCGTCGAGCACGGGCAGGTTGAACGACAGCGACTTACCCGACGCCGTGCCGCTCGTCAGGATCAGGTTGGAGCGGCGCGCGGTCTCGTAGGCGGCCGCCTGGTGCGAGTACAGCGACTCGATCCCGGCTCCCGACAGCGCCTCCGCCAGCGCCGGATCGAGCGAGTCCGGCAGCCCGGTGAGCTTCGCCATCGTCGCGGGCTCTGCCGACTCGGCGACAAGGCGGCCGTCCTCCCGGGCGGGCCCGAGGGCCGGCTCCCAGGCTCCGCCCGCCACCGCGGGGCTAGCCAACCTGCGCTCCGCGCGGCGCGTCGATCGCGGCCGCGATTCGCATCGCCTGGAGGGCACTGGCGTCGTGCAGCCGCAGGATGTCCGCACCGGCCGTCACGGCGAGAGCGGTCGCGGCCGCGGTCGCCCACTCGCGGTCCGGCGCAGGCAGCCGTGACTCCCAGGAGCCGGCCAGCAGGGCCCCGAGGAAGTCCTTGCGCGACAGGGATACGTACAGCGGCCGCCCGAGCTCCTTCAGCTCACCGAGCCTCCGCAGAACCTCCAGGTCGTCCTCCAGCGACAGGTCGAAGTCCAGGCCTGGGTCGAGAGCGATCTGCTCCTCACCGACGCCGCGGGCCTGCGCGGCCTCGATGCGGTCCGAGAACCAGCCGCGCAGATGGTCGACGGGATCGTCGTAACGGGGGATGGCCCGGTCCTCACGGGGCGGGCCCTCGATGTGCATGATCACCAGCCCGCAGCCGGACCCGGCGGCGAGCTCGAACATCTCCTGGCCGCCCCCGCCGATGTCGTTGATCGCGACCGCGCCCGCCTCGAGCGCCCGCTTCGCCACCTCCGGGGAGAAGGTGTCGGCCGAGAGGGGCAGCTCGGTCTGGGCGGCGAGGCCCTCGATGGCCGGGATCAGCCTCGCGGCCTCCTCCTGCGGCGGGACCGGCGGCCCGCTGCGCGCCGCCACGGCCCCCACGTCGAGCATGTCGAAGCCCGCCTCGGCAAGGGCGACGCCGTCCTCGACCGCCCGCTCGGGCGTCCCGCTCCGCGCTCCCTCGAACATCGAGTCCTCGGTGACGTTGACGATCCCGACACCGACCGGTCCGTCGAGCTCCAGCGCCCGGTCCCTCAGTTGCCACGAAGCCACGGGTCAACGGTAAACCCCAATACGGTTGCGCCGTGGCCCTCCGCTGCGTCTACACCGACCTCGACGGGACCCTGCTCGGGCGCTGGGGGTCGCTCTTCCGTGACTCCGAGGGCGAGTTCTCGATGCTCCAGGCCCGGGCGCTCGAAGCCTGCCACCGCGCGGGCGTCGAGGTCGTGATCAAGTCCGGCCGCCGCGAGGGCTCGGTCATCGAGGACGCGAAGCTGCTCGGATTGCGCTCCTACATCTACGAGGTCGGCTGCGCGGTCGTGATCGACGGCGAGACGACGCTGCTGATCGGAGACGCCGAGACCGAGCCGGGCAAGACTCTCGCCGAGACGATGGTGGACCGGGGCATCCCCGATGTGCTCTTCGAGCATTTCGGCGGGCGGCTCGAGTGGCACAGTCCGTGGCACCGGCAGCGCCATCTCTCGCTGCTCTTCAAGGGGAAGGTCGACGTCGACGAGGCCAATCGGGTGCTCGCCGAGCGCGGCCACACCGGCTTGAAGCTGATCGACAACGGCGCGATCTTCGCCCAGATGGAGGGGATCGAGGGCCCCGCCCACGCCTATCACCTGATGCCCGAGGCGGCAAGCAAGGCCAACGCCGTCGTCTTCCACATGCGGGCGCGCGGCTACGCGCCGGAGGAGTGCATCGCGATCGGCGACTCGGTCGAGGATCTGACCGTCGCCGACGTCGTCGGCCGCTTCTTCGTGCCCGCCAACGGGCCGGAGCGCGATCCCGCCCTGGCCGAGGCCATCGCCGGCCGGGACAATGTCACGGTGACCGAGGGACGGATGGGCGACGGCGTCTACGAGGCCATCGTCTCTACGCTGGCAGGCGCCTGATGCGAAGCGTTCACGTCACGCGCACGATCCCCGGGCCCCCCGAGCCGATCTTCGATGTGCTCGCCGACCACGCGAACTACGACCGGTTTCGCGCGATCCATGGCTCCGAGCTGATTCGCCAGGGCGATCCGGCGCCGAACGGCGTGGGGGCGCTCCGCCGGATCAAGGTCCGGCCGCTTGTCTTCGAGGAGGAGATCACGGCCTACGAGCGGCCGACCCGTCTCGACTACCTGATCGTCAAGCTCAACGTCCCGTTCAAGCACGACGGCGGCTCGATCACCCTCACTCCCGAGGATGACGCCACGCGCGTCGACTGGCGCTCGAGCTTCTCGGTGCCCACCCCCGTGGTCGGTGTACCGCAGGAGCTCATCTGGCAGCCGGTGCTCGAGCGCGGTTTTCGCCGGACGCTCGAGGACGTGGAGCGGATCCTGCAACGCACATGACCTCGGCGTCATGAGTGATCCGCTCGGCCGCGAGGCACTGGAGGACAGGGTTCGGCGCGCATACGAGGTCTTCATCTCCGAGGGAGAGGTTCGCTGGCTCGAGGAGTTCACCACGCCGGACTTCGCCTGGGACATCGAGCCGCTCGGGCTGGGCGAGTATCGCGGGCGTGAGGCGTACCAGCGCTTCTACGAGGACTGGGTCAGCTCCTACGACACCTGGTCGCTCGAGGTGGAGGAGCAGGAGGTCGCCGGCGAGGGGATGACGGTGACCGGCCTCTTGCAGAGAGGCACCCCGCGCGACACCGACCAGCTGGTCGAGTTCAGGTGGGGCCAGCTCAGCCTCTGGGAGGGCGATCGCATCAGCCGAGTGATCAACTTCTCGACCGTCGAGGAGGCGCGCAAGAGAGCGGCCGAGCTCAGCGCCGGCTAGCCGCCGCCGTTCGCGGAGAACCCGGTCCTCCGCTGTTCGAGCTCCCGCTGCTCGATCACCCGGTCGATCAGCCCGTACTCGGCCGCCTCGTCCGCCTTGAAGAAGCGGTCGCGGTCCATGTCCTCATGGACCTGCTTCTTCGACTTTCCCGTGTGCTTCGCGTAGATCGTGTCAAGACGGTCGCGCAGGTCGAGGGTCTCCCTGGCGTGGATCTCGATGTCCGACGCCACCCCCTCGAAGCCGCCACTCGGCTGGTGGATCAGGATCCGCGAGTTCGGCAGCGCCATCCGCTTCCCCTTCGCCCCGCCGGCGAGCAGCAGCGCCCCCATCGACATCGCGATCCCGTAACAGATGGTCCGCACGTCGGGCTTGACGAACTGCATGGCGTCGTAGATCGCCATCCCGGAATAGACCACCCCGCCCGGCGAGTTGATGTAGAGCGAGATGTCCTTGTCCGGATCCTCCGACTCGAGGTGGATGATCTGGGCGACGATCAGGTTCGCGACCTGGTCGTCGATCGCTGAGCCGAGGAAGACCACCCGCTCGCCGAGCAGCCGGGAGTAGATGTCGAAGGAGCGCTCGCCGCGGGGGCTCTGCTCGACCACCATCGGGACCATCGGCATCTGGAGACCTCCTCAGATGTAATGCAACCTTTTGGTTGCGCGAACTACGGTAGCATAGGCAACCATGAAGTTGCGAGACGAGACAGCACCGGATGAGAAGGCTCCGTGGGTGGAGCGCGACACGCTCGTCGAGGCCAGCCCCGAGGAGGTCTGGGAGGCCCTCACGGACGAGGACCGCCTCGAGGAATGGCTCGCGCCCGACGTCGAACTCGATCCCACCGAGGGCGGCGAAATCGCGGTACGCGACGGAGAAGAAGAGCGCGCCGGCACCGTCGAGACCGTGGAGGAGAACGAGCGCTTCGCCTTCACCTGGTCGCGTCCGGGCGAGGGCGAGAGCTTCGTCGAGTTCACGATCGAGGCCCTGCCGGGCGGCAGCCGCGTGACCGTAGTTGAGACTCCGATCGGTCCGACGGCCATGGCCGCGGGCGGGTGGAGCGCGCGCCTGGCTCGCCTCGGGCGCGCGATGAGATTCGCACCAGTCGCTTGAGGGCACCCGCTCACCGACACGTCGACGCCGTCTTCGACGCGCTTGCCGATCCGACGCGCCGGCGAGTCGTCGAGACGCTGGCCCGCGGCGGGACCGTGACGGCGAGCGGCCTCGCGTCTCAGCTGCCGATCACGCGCCAGGCGGTCTCGAAGCATCTATCGGCCCTGCGTGGCGCGGATCTGGTCAGCGCCTCTCGCATCGGCCGGGAGACCCACTACAAGCTCCGCCCGCAGCCCCTGGACGAGGCCGCGCACTGGATCCAGATGGTGAGCGCCGAGTGGGACGACCGGCTCGAGGCCCTGCGCCGCTCGCTCGAAAGGCGCCGGAGTCAGCGCTAGCCGCGGCTGGTGGCCGCGTCCCCATCCCACAGCGGCCGGGACGCTCAGCCGCAGAGCGTGACCGCACTGAGCGCCACCGGCGTGCCGCTGCCAACCTTGATTGCGTTGGCATGCCACTCGACGGGACTGCTCCGCAGAAATGTCGGAATCAGGTATTGCGACGGCGTCAGACCCTGCTCCGAGAAGCCGCCCACACCTGGGACGAACTCACCGAATGGCACGACCTTGGGGTGGTCGGCGGGCACCCGCTTGCCGGGGCAGCTGCTTATGAAGTAGGTGTGAGCCTCCCAGTTGGCAAGCGTTGCCACGCTGAGGTCCGAGGGGATCGAGAGGAGCAATCGTGCCGCCCGCTTCCGCTTCGCGCAGTAGACGTAGCTGGTCAGGCGACTCGCCCGGTTCGAGACCACCTCGGCCTGCCAGCCCTTCCTCCCGCTGGGAATGGAGCCGACCACTGTGTTGGCGGCCCCGGTGGAGGTGAGGGGCGGCGGGGTAGAGAATCCGCCAGCCACCGTCTTGCCCGCGGGGCATGTCGCCACCGCCGCCGGGCCGACCCGGGGCGTCCCAGGGGTGACCACGGTCGAGCTGGCGCTTCGCGTCTTCGGCACCCGGCGCTGGCAGTTCACGTAGGACTCGAGGGTGATCACGCCCCAGAGGCTCTGGGCCGAGGTCCGCCAAGAGCGCTGCCCGATCTTTCGCGACTCGTAGACGACCCCGCTGCCGGTGGGCTCGCGAACGACGAAACCACCTGGGACTACGACTGCCTGCCCCACGCTCATGTTGAAGCCGCCGCTGACCGCCCGCCATGGCCCCTGGCTTCGGCCCGTCGCCCAACGCCTCTCCTTCGGACACGAGGGCGTGGCGGTTGCGATCGCCCCGGCGGTATCGGCCGAGGTGACGACCTTCACCAGCACCGGCTTGCCCAGGTGCGGCTTGGCGTCAGCCGCTCCCGGCGCCAGCAGTGCGAGCGCAACTATCGAGCCGCAAGCGGCGATTGGTAGGCGTTCATGCTTCCTTCGTGGCTTTAACACGGAACTCGCCTACTAGGAGCGTGACAGGCGAGGTTCATGCCGACCTCAGTGGTTCCCACGGAGGTCGGCTAGCCCAACGAGAAGCGATGGGGGGTGCCCGCTAGGCTCCGGGCATGGCGCAGGCGACCGTCGCGGAGGAGGAGTACCTGCAGACGATGTTCTGGCTGGAGGAGGCCGGGCTGCAGATCAACGGCGCGAACATCGCTCGCGCGATGCAGCTCTCGCCGCCCACCGTCCACGAGATGATCGGGCGGCTCGAGGGCGACGGCTACGTCGAGCGCGCCGACGACAAGTCGCTCACCTTCACCGAGCGGGGCCGCGGCGAGGCGCAGGCAATCGTCAGGCGCCACCGCCTGATCGAGCGATTCCTCACGGACGTGCTCGGGATCCCCTGGGACGAGGTCCACGAAGAGGCCGAGCGCCTCGAGCACGCAATGTCCCCGGTCCTGGAGGAGAGGATGCTCGCCGCGATCGGAGACGCGAAGACCTGCCCACACGGACATCCGATCGTCGAGGGAGCGCGCGAGCAGGGTGTTCTGCTTGCAGACGTCGAGCCCGGCGCCGAGGTCCGGATCCTGCGCTTCGAGAACGAGGCCGAGGAGATCCTTCATTACCTGAAGGGGACCGGGATCCATCCCGGCCTGGAGGGGAAGATCGAGAGCTCGGACGCGGACGAGATCGTCGTTGGCTCCGACGACGGGCAGCACCCGGTGTCCAAGAGCGTCGCCGAGACCGTTTCCGTGCGGGCCGATCCCGCCCCGGAGCCACGCCCACCGCTGCCCGAGCAGCTGGTGATCAGCTCCGATCGCTACGGCCGCTGATCTTTACCGGTCGTTAGCTCCAGCTTCAGGTTCGAGGACCAGACTTCTTGCTACTCGACAACACGGGGGAAAGAGAGACTGAGATGGAATCGAGCACCCGGACATTGATCACGGACCGGAACCTCGCAGAGCGAAGGCTGGTCTCGATCGCCAGGGCCATCGAGGCCCACCGGAACGAGCAGCGCCGCAAGCCCTACCCGACCCGCGCCGAGGACCTGAACCTCTACCAGCGCGCCCGGGAGATCCTCGGGGACCGGGTCTAGGCCGCCTTCGCGCTGGAGCCGCTTTCGCGCAGGCGCTCCAGGGCCCGGGCGAGTCGCTGGACACCCTCGGCGACCTCGTCGGCCGGCACCGGCGCGAACGAGAGCCGCAGGCTGGAGGAGCCGCCCTTCATCATGAAGTCGGGTCCCGCGACGAAGGTGACGCCCTCCTCCTTGGCCTCGACTAGGAGCGCCTCGGTGTCGACGTCGTCCTTCAGGTCCAGCCAGAGAAAGTAGCCGCCCGCCGGCACCACGAACTCCGCCTCCGGGATGTGCTCGTGGAGCGCCTCGACCAGAGCGTCGCGCCGCTCGCGGAGCGCCGCGTTCACGACCGTGATGTTCTCCTCCAGCCCGCCGGAGCGGCAGAGCTCGAAGACGATCGACTCGGCGAGCATGTTCGGCGAGATGTAGGTCTCGTTCGCCCGCTTGGCGAGGGTCGCGATCTGATCCGCCGGGCCGACCAGATACCCGACCCGAACTCCCGGGCTGACCGACTTCGAGAACGAGGATGCGTGGATCACACGGTCGGCGGTGTCCATGTCCAGCATCGTCTCGCCGCGTGACTCGTCGAAGCTGATCAGGCGGTAGGGGTCGTCCTCGAAGAGGATGAAGCCGTTGTCGGCCGCGAGCTTGACCAGCGCGCTCCGCTTTTCGAGTGAGAGGGTGCAGCCGGCCGGGTTGTGGAAGTTGGGGATCACGTGGGCGAGCTTCACCTCCCCGTCCGCGCAGGCGGATTCGATCGCCGCCGGATCGACGCCATCGCCCTCGAGCGGAGCGCCCACCAGGTCGGCGCCGGCCTGCTTCAGGAGGAGCAGGGTGCGGTCGTAGGTGGGTTGCTCGATGACGACGCGATCTCCCTCGGAGATCAGGTGACGAAAGAGAAGGGCGGCGCCCTCCATCGAGCCGTTGGTGACCATCACCTGCTCGGGCTGCACACCGTGCAGCTCCGCGATCCACTCGCAGAGCCCCAGGTGGCCGCGCCCGGTGCCGTAGCTGAGCGCCTTCTCCCAGTCCGATTCCAGAGCATGCGCGGCAGCCTCACGCACTGCGTCGTGGGGGAGGATGTCGGCGCTGGGCGCACCCCGCGCGAAGCTGATCGTCCTTTCGGCCACTGGCGCTTCGAGTATACGAACGGTGCCATAATCGCCGGCGCGGGGGATGAAGGCCGCTGATCGGGCAAGAAGCCCTCCCGGCCGGCATGGATGCCATTTCGGGCGCCGATGGAATTTGCAGCGGCCGATGCGTTGGCAATACTGTTGCCCGATGCCCGCATCGCTCGAGTTGGTCAAGATCGCGCTGCAGGCCTACGGCAATGGGGACTGCGAGATCGCGCTGGGGCTTGCCGCCCCGCTGATTCGCTGGGACGAGCGGGCCTCGCGGACCGACGGCGACCTGATCTGGGGCCACGACGAGGTGCAGCGCGCGATGCGCCGCTACCTCGACGGCTGGGAGCAGTACCGGTTCGAGCTCGAGGACATCGCCGAGGTCGGGCCCGGCAAGGTAGTCGGCATCTGCCGCGAGCGGGGAAAGCCCAAGGAGGGCACCGCGATCGATCGCCGCTTCGGCGGCCTCTGGGTCGTCGAGGACTCGAAGATCGTCTCGTGGGCGACCTACCTGACCCCCAAGGAGGCCGTGCGCGCCGCCAAGGAGCTGCTCGGCGGCAGCCTGGATCAGGCTCAGGTCAAGCGGACGACCGGCCCCGAGGCCGCGCCGCAGCCACAGCAGGTTCCGCCCGAGGCTCCGCGCAAGAGGGCGCTGACGAAGAGCGAGGAGCAGAAGCGGGCCGCCAGGGCTCGGGCGAAGCTCCGCCGCCGCGCCTCGCAGCAGACCGCTTAGCCGCTAGGCCTTAGCGCCGATCGTCTCGGCGGCGAGTTGCGCGGTCTCGGTCGGGCTCTTCCCCACGCGGATGCCCTGGGCCTCCAGGGCCTGCTTCTTCGCCTCGGCGGTCCCGGAGGATCCCGAGATGATCGCCCCGGCATGGCCCATCTGCTTGCCGGGAGGGGCCGTGAAGCCCGCGATGTAGGCGACCACCGGCTTGGAGATCCGCTCGGCGATGAACTCGGCGGCGCGCTCCTCGGCGTCGCCGCCGATCTCGCCCACCATCACGATCAGCTCCGTCTCGTCGTCCTCCTCGAACAGTGTGAGGATGTCGATGAAGTCCGAGCCGACGATCGGGTCGCCCCCGATGCCGACGATCGTGGAGTTGCCGAGGCCGGCCTGCTTCAGCTCGTTGCCGATCTGGTAGGTCAGCGTCCCGGACTTGGAGACCACGCCGATCGCCCCCTGCTCGAAGAACTGCGCGGGGATGATCCCGACGTTCGACTTGCCGGGGCTGAGCACGCCGGGGCAGTTCGGGCCGATCAGGCGAACGCCCGCGTCGCGCGCCTTCCAGTAGGTGGCGAGCATGTCGTGGACCGGGATGTGCTCGGTGATCGCGATCACCGTCCCGACGCCGGCGTCGATCGCCTCGTTGATCGATGCGGCGGCGAAGCGGGCGGGGACGAAGATCATCGACGTGTTCGCGCCGCGCTCGTCGACGGCCTCCTTGATCGTGTCGAAGACGGGGATGCCCTCGACGTCCTGGCCGCCCTTCTTCGGGGTGACGCCGGCGACGACGTCGGTGCCGTAGTCGCGGTTGCGGAGCCCGTGGAAGGTCCCCTCGCGGCCGGTCAGGCCGGAGATGACGAGCTTCGTCTCGTTGCCGACGATGATCGACACGGCTCTAGGCCTCCGCTTTCGCGAGCTCGACGACCTTCTCCGCGGCGCCGATCATCGTCTTCTCCACGTGGAGGTTCGGAAGGTCGGCGTCGGCCAGCAGGCCGAGCCCTTCCTCGGAGTTGGTCCCGTCGAGGCGGACGACCAGCGGCACGCCGATCTCGATCTGTTGCGAGGCCTCGATGATGCCCTTGGCGATCTCGTCGCAGCGGGTGATGCCGCCGAAGATGTTGAAGAGGATCGCGACGACCTTCGGGTCCGAGGTGATCACGGTGAGGGCGTCGATGATCGCCTCCGCCTTGGAGCCGCCGCCGGCGTCCAGGAAGTTGGCGGGGGAGCCGCCGGCCTGTGCGACGACGTCGAGGGTGGACATGCAGAGCCCGGCGCCGTTGCCGAGGATCCCGATGTCCCCATCGAGCTTCACGTAGGTGAGGCCCTTCTCCTTGGCCATTCGCTCCTGCTCGTCCTCGATGAAGCTCTCCTCGAGGTCGGCCAGGTCCTCGTGGCGGTAGAGCGCGGAGTTGTCGATTGTCACCTTCGAGTCGAGCGCAACCACCTCGCGGTCCTTGGTCACGACCATCGGGTTGACCTCGATCAGGGTCGCGTCGCTCTCGTTGAAGGCGTTGTAGAGCTGCACCATCATCGCGGCGGTCTTCTCGCGCGCTTCGTCGGCCACACCGGCGTCCGACGCCAGTGCAGAGGCCTGGGCGTCCCCGAAGCCCTCATTCGGCTCGACATGGCGGCGAACAAGCGCGTCCGGGTCCTTCTCGGCGATCTCCTCGACGTTCATGCCGCCCATGGTCGAGAGCATGGCCAGCAGCTTCTTGGCGGAGCGGTCGAGGATGATCGAGGCGTAGTACTCGGCGTCGATCTGGGAGGCGCCCTCGACCCAGACCTGATGAACCGTGAACGGGCCCTCGCCGCGGGGGCCGCGGATGTCCATCCCCAGGATGGCGTTGGCGTGTTCCTCGGCCTCTGCGCGGTTCTCGGCGAGCTTGATCCCGCCCGCCTTGCCGCGCCCGCCGATCTGGACCTGCGCCTTGATCACGCACGGGTAGCCGATCTCCTCGGCGGCCTCAACGGCCGCCTCCACCGTGTCGGCCACCCTTCCATCGGGTACGGGCACCCCGTGGCGGGCGAAGAGCTGCTTTCCCTGATACTCGAGCAGATCCAAGGCCGCGAGAGGGTACACGAGGGCCGATCGGGCGCGCTGAGGGGGTCAGCCTCGCCCGAAGAATGCAAATTGCAATACTCCCGCGGCTCTCATGGCCCTTCCAAAGCTGAAAGACATCGAATGGGTGACGACGGATTGCTACGGCACCCTGATCGACTGGGAGAAGGGCATCGCCGACGCCTTCAAGAAGGAGGCCGACCGCGATGGCCTCACGATCGACACGGGGGCGTTCCTGGAGAGCTTCTTCGAGAAGCAGGCGCAGATCATGTCCGGCTCCTACGAGCTCTACGCGGAGGTGCTCCGCAGGGCCGCGGTTCAGGCCGCCGAGGAGATCGACTGGACGATCGAGCCCTCCCGCGCGCAGTTCCTTCCCGACAGCGTGGCCTCCTGGCCCCCTTTTCGCGAGGCAAACGCCGCGATGGACCGGCTCAAGGAGCGGTACCAGATCGGGATCATCTCGAACGTCGACGACAAGCTGCTCGGGATCTCGCGCCGTCATCTCCGCACCGAGCTCGACCTGGTCGTCACCGCTCAGCAGGTACGCAGCTACAAGCCCGACCCGACCCATCTGCGCGAGTGCGCACGGCGAATCGGCGGCAAGAAGGGCTGGGTCCACATCGCCGCCGGCTACGAGTCGGACGTCGGCCCCGCTCTGAAGCTCAACGTGCCGGTGATCTGGGTGAATCGCAACGGTGAGAAGCTCGATGGGCGCAAGGCCCCGGACGCGACGGTCAAGAACCTCCGCGAGGCCGCTGCGAAGCTCGGCGCGAAGTAGGAGATGCGAGGGCGCGCGACAGCGCGACCCGTTTAACTCTGGATCTTGGCGAGCACGTCCCCGGGGTTGACCGAGGCGCCCTCCTTGGCGGCGAGCGACGTGATCTTGCCGGCCTTGTGGGCGGTGATCTCGTTTTCCATCTTCATCGCCTCGATCACGCAGACCAGATCTCCCTCGGAGACCTCCTGCCCCTCCTCGACGGGGACCTTGAAGACGTTGCCCTGGAGGGGGGAGACCAGGTCGTCGCCGGAGGCGGCGCTGCCGCCTCCGCCAGACCGTTCCCGCTTTGGAGGCCGCTTCAGGCCCGCGCCGCCGCCAACGGCTGCCGCAGGAGCGGAGGCGGCGTCGCCGATCACCTTGACGTCGAAGAGCTTTCCGCCCACCTCGACCATGTAGTCGCGCGAGACCTTGGCCCCGTCCTCGCCGGCCGGGACGGCCGTCTCGGCGGTCTCCTCTGCCGCCAGGGCTTTGAGCCATTTCGTGTCGCCGACCAGGTCGTGGCAGGTCTCGCCGTTCGCCCACTGCTTCGTCGCCAGCAACGCCCTGTGGAACGGGATCAGGGTGGTGACGCCATCGACCTCGTACTCGCCGAGCGCTCGCAGCATCCGCCGAGTGGCGTGCTCTCGATCGACGTCCCAGACGATCAGCTTGGCGACCATCGGGTCGTACATCGGGGTGACGTCGGAGCCCGCCTCGACCCCGGAGTCGACGCGCACGCCCGGCCCGGCGGGTTCGCGGTAGGCGACGATCTTGCCGGGGGCGGGGGCGAAGTTCTTGTGCGCCGCCTCGGCGTTGATCCGGCACTCGATCGCATGGCCGCGCAGCTCGACATCCTCCTGTGAGATCGAGAGCGGCTCGCCGGCGGCGATCAGCACCTGCTCACGCACGATGTCGATCCCCGTGACCATCTCGGTGACGCAGTGCTCCACCTGGACGCGGGTGTTCATCTCGAGGAAGAAGTAGTCGTCGCCGACCTGGAGGCCCTCGACCGTGCCCGCCGAGCGGTAGCCGACGGCCGCTGCGGCGTCGATCGCGATCTTGCCGATCCGCTCGCGCATCTCCTCGTCGACCTTGGGCCCGGGAGACTCCTCGATCAGCTTCTGGTGTCGCCGCTGGACCGAGCAGTCGCGCTCCCCGAGGTGGATGACGTTGCCCTTCGCGTCGGCGAGCACCTGGACCTCGACATGGCGCGGGTCCTCCAGGTAGCGCTCGAGGTAGACGGTGGGATCGCTGAAGAACTTCTCGCCCTCGCGGGCGGCGCCCTCGAAGGCATCCGGAAGCGACTCCTCGTCGACGGCCACTCGGAAGCCCTTGCCCCCGCCTCCGCCGGACGCCTTACAGGCGATCGGATAGCCGATCTCCTTGGCCTGCTTCTTGGCGGCCGCGACGTCCTCGACGGGCGAGGTCGCGCCGGGGACGATCGGCACTCCGGCCTTCTGCATCAGCTCGCGAGAGCGGGTCTTGGAGCCCATCGCCTCTATGGCCTTCGGCGGGGGGCCGATGAAGGTGATCTTGGCCTTCTCGCAGGCCGAGGCGAAGGCAGCGTTCTCGGCGAGGAAGCCATAGCCGGGATGGATTGCCTCCGCGCCTGCAGTGGACGCGATCTCGAGGATCTTCTCGACGTTGAGGTAGCTCTCAGCCGGCGTGGCGGGGCCGAGCAGGAACGCCTCGTCGGCCTCGCGGACATGCGGAGTATCTCTGTCGATCTCGGAGTAGATGGCGACCGACCCGACCCCCATCTCCTTCAGAGTGCGGGCGACGCGGATCGCGATCTCGCCGCGGTTTGCGATCAGGACTTTCTCGAACACGGCGGGGGAGTATTGCGTAGGTGGTTCCGGCAGACGGCTTCGCCATCAAGTCGCGCCCCCGGATGGTGGGCGCTCAGTCCTTGGCTGCCGCCGCTGCCGGGCGGGATCTGGCCTGTGCGCGCATCGCGAGCTCGCGCTCCAGCTTCGCGTTGCGCTCCAGCTCCGCCTGCTCTTCGGGGTCGTGCTCGACTTCCTTCGTCAGCGCCATCTGCACGGCGAACAGCGTCACGATCGCGAGGGACGCACCTCCCACGACCCAGGGGACGAGGTCCGTATTGGCCTTGTTCATGATCGTGATCCCGGCGCCGATCAGGACGAAGCCGAGGACGTAGCGCAGCGCGCCCTGCGGCCACTTCACCGAGAGGTTCGAGCCGATCACCACGCCCGGCACCGAGCCGACCATGATGTTGGCGGCCAGCCCGAAGTCGACATTGCCGCTGAAGATGTGCGCGATCGATGCCGCCCAGAGCAGGAGAGCTGCGTGGACGACGTCGGTGCCCACCACCTTCCTCGGGGTGAGCCGGTAGACGGCGATCAGCATGATCCCGATCAGCGTGCCGCTGCCGGCCGAGCTCAGCCCGATCACGAAGCCCGTGGTCGCGCCGATCCCGACGGCGGCGACCTTGTGGCGGGTGTGCATCTCGAAGTCGTCTCGCTCCTGGATCTTGTCCGCGAGGAAGAATCCGCGGAGGAGGGTCGCCGCGCCGACGACCAACAGGCAGCCGGCGAGGATCGCGAACACGGTCTCATCCAGGTTGTCGCCGAGCCTGCGCTTCAGGTAGTCGAGGAACCAGACGCCCGCGATCGCGGATGGGACGCTGCCGGCGGCCATCCAGTAGACCAGCGGCAGGTTCACCGTCTTCAGCTTCAGGTGCCGCCAGCTGCCGGCGGTCTTGGTCACCGCCGCGTAGAAGATGTCGGTGCCGATCGCGGTCGTTGGCTTGATCCCGAAGAGCAGGACGAGCAGCGGCGTCATCAGGGAGCCGCCGCCCATGCCGGTCATCCCGACGAGGAAGCCGACGCCGAAGCCGAAGAAGATGATTGCTGGATCCATTTGGAAGTCCTGGGAGGGGCGCGGCCGTTGGGACGAAAGCCGCTTTTCCACCTTGTTCCCTTTCTTGACCGAAAGAGTCCTAAAGGCGAGGGCGGCACTATAGCCGAGCCGGGGTTTTCCCCCTAATAGCTGGAGTTTCTAGTGCGGATCCGCGCTAGCGCCGGCTACTGGTGCGGCTACCTGGTGATTCGGGCGCCTTCGTCCCGCGTCAGCGCCAGCACGTCGGCTGGGATCTTGCCGTCGCGGAGGTCCGCGATCGTGACGTGCTCGAGCACGCGACGCAGCGAGGCGCGCACCGCTATCCAGACCTCGCTCAGCTGCTCCGCGTTGCCCGGGTACTTCGTCTGCTCCGGTGCCTGGTCCTGGATGTTGGCGAGGGGCCCCTCGACCGCGCGGATCACGTTCGCGAGGGTGATCTCCTCCGGTGGCTGGGCGAGCCAGTAGCCACCGCGAGCGCCTCGGCGGGCCCTCACCAGCCGGGCGTGCTTGAGCTCGAGCAGGATGTGCTCGAGGAACTGGAGCGGAATTCCCTGGGCCTCCGCCAGCCTCTCGCCCTTGACCGGCTCGTCGCCGGCCGCCGCCATCTCGACCGCCGCTCTAACGGCGTAGTCGGCCTTTGCGGAGATCCTCATATGCTCCACCGCCGATGATTGACCTGCAGAGCCATTCGACGTTCTCCGACGGAGAGCTGCCGCCCGCCGGAGTGGTGGCGGCCGCCGTGGATGCGGGGGTGACGACGCTCGCGCTCACCGACCATGACGCCGTCGATGGCGTTGCGGAGGCCTCGGAGGCAGCCAGATCGGCTGGCATCGTGCTGGTGCCGGCGGCGGAAATGTCCTGCATTCACGGAAGCATCGATGACATGCACATGCTCGGCTACTGGGTGGACACGACCGCGATGGCGTCGGCCTGCGATCGCGCCCAGCGCGAGCGGGTCACGCGCGCCGAGGAGATCGTCGAGCGCCTCAACGCCCAGGGCGTGCCGGTCAGATTCGAGGACGCGATCGCCCAGGCGGGCGATGCCTCTTCCGTCGGCCGCCCGCACATCGCGAAAGCGGCCGGCGTCAAGCCCGACGAGATGAGCGCCTTCTTCGAGGAATGGCTGATTCCCGGCGCGAAGGCCTTCGTATCTCGGCGCTGGCCTGACGCGGCCGAGGCGGTCGAGATCATCCATGGCGCCGGGGGCTCCGCAGTGCTGGCGCATCCCTTCTGGGATATGGATGAGCCCAACGAGGTGGCGGCGCTGATCGACGATCTCGACCTGGACGGGGTCGAGTGCTTCTATCCGGCGCACGACCGGGCGCAGACCAAGTTCCTGCTGGAGGTCTGCAGGGATCGTGGCCTTGCGGCGACCGCTTCCTCTGACTTTCACGGCCCGTCCCACAAGATGTTCGACTCCTTCTTGTCCTATCCGACCTACGACCTCGGCGAACCCGAGCTGCCGCCCCGCCGCAGCTAGGCCGGCTGGGCGGCAGGAATCAGCTGCCGCTCCTCGAGCAGCGAGAGGACCTTCGCGGCGTCCTCCTCAGCGGAGTCGTGCTCGGTGTCGAGGGTCAGCTCCGGGCTCAGCGGGGGCTCGTACGGATCCGAGACGCCCGTGAACTCCTTGATCTCGCCCTTGAACGCCTTCTCGTAGAGGCCCTTCACGTCGCGCTCCGCGCAGACCTCGACGGAGGCCTTGACGAAGACCTCGATGAAGCGGTCACCCATCGTCTCTCGCGCCTCATCGCGGAGCTCGCGATAGGGGGAGATCGCGGCGGTGATCACCGGCACGCCGTTGCGGGAGAGCAGGTCCGCCACGAAGGCAATCCGCCGGATGTTGGTGTCGCGGTCCTCCTTGGAGAAGCCGAGGCCCTTGGAGAGGTTCTCCCGGACCACGTCGCCATCGAGCACCTCGACACGCGACCCGCGATCACGCAACTCCTTTTCGACGATGTGCGAGATCGTCGTCTTGCCCGCGCCCGAAAGCCCGGTGAACCAGAGGGTGAAGCCCTTCTCGTCAGCCATTTGACTGCTGCTCCTTTGCGTATTCGTCGATCAAGATCTGAGCCACCTCGGGGCGGCTGAACTCCTGCGGCGGCTTTTCGCCGTTGCCGAGCATCTCCCGCACCTTCGTCCCGCTCAGGAAGACGTGGTCCTCCTGGCCGTGCGGGCAGGTCTTGCCCGACGCCATGCCCTCGCACTTGTTGCACCAGAAGGTGTGCTCGAAGAAGAGCGGCTGGATGCCGAGCTTGTCTATGTCCAGGTCGTCGAAGATCGCCTGAGCGTCGTAGGTGCCGTAGTAGTCGCCGACTCCCGCGTGGTCGCGGCCGACGATGAAGTGGGTGCAGCCGTAGTTCCGGCGCGCGATCGCATGGAGGATCGCCTCGCGGGGACCGGCGTAGTGCATCTTCGACGGGAAGACGTTGAGGATCACGCGGTCGTTGGGGTAGTAGTCCTCCATCAGCACCTCGTAGCAGCGCATCCGCGTCTCGGCCGGGATGTCGCCCGCCTTCGTCTTGCCGATCAGCGGGTGGATCATCAGGCCGTCGGTGATCTCCAGCGCCGTCTTGGTGACGTGCTCGTGGGCGCGGTGGATCGGGTTGCGGGTCTGGAACGCGACGATCCGCTTCCATCCTCGCTCCTCGAAAGCCTTCTTCGACTCGGCCGGGCTGAGCTGGCGCTTGGTGAAGGCCTCCTCGTGGTCCGGCAGCTCGTCGACCTCGTAGGTGCCGGCGACGCAGCGGGCGCCCTCCTCGTAGATGGCGGCCACGCCCGGATGCTCCTTGTCCGCGGTCCGGTAGACGTTCTCGGCCTCGGCCTCGAGGTCGCGCTCGAAGACCTCGGTGACGTTGAGGCGGCCGAGGGGCTTGCCCTCGTCGCTGGAGACCTCGACCGTGTCGCCCTCGGAGACGTCGAGGTCGGTCGCGAGGGTGATCGGGATCGGCCAGTACTCCCCGTTCGCCAGCGTCATGTTCTCCACGACGCTCTTCCAGTCATCGGAGCCCTGCGGACCGGTCAGAGGGGCGAAGCCGCCGTTGCCGATCATCTCGAAGTCGGCGGTCTGGCGGTCGGTGAGTTGAAGCTGGAGGGCAGTCTGTGTCATGGCGTCCTTGAGTGGATAAAGGTGATCAGTTCGGTCAGGAAGGCGGCGGAGGGTAGCTAAGCGCGGCTACCCATGCAGCCCGCACTCGGTCTTGTCGAGGCCGGCCCAGCGTCCGGCGCGATCGTCCTCGCCGGCGGCGGGCTTCCGGGTGCAGTGGGTGCAGCCAATCGAGGGATAGCCCTGATCATGCAGCGAGTTGTAGGGGATGTCGTGCTTGGAGATGTACGACCACACCTCCTTCTCCGACCAGTCGGCCAGCGGGTTCAGCTTCCAGAGCCCGAAGCGCTGGTCCCAGGCGAACTTGGGCGCGCCGGCCCTGGTCTGGGAGTCGGAGCGGCGGATTCCGGAAACCCAGACGTCGACGGCGGAGAGCGCCGAGCGCATCGGCTCGACCTTGCGGATCCCGCAGCAGGCATCAGGGTCGCGGCCCCAGAGCTCGTCGCCGTAGAGCCCCTTCTGCTGCTCGAGGGTGATCGAGCTGTAGCGGTGGAAGTTGATGCCGTAGCGCTTCTCGAGCCGGTCCTTCGTCTCGTAGGTCTCCGGGAAGAGGACGTCGGTGTCCAGGTAGAAGAAGCGCGCGTCGCGGTTGATGGAGTGCGCCATGTGGACGGTGACCGAGCTCGTCTTCTGGAACGAGCAGGCGATGTACATCCCCGGGTGGAAGGTGTCGAGGGCCCAGCCGAGCGCCTCCTCGGCGCTCGCGTCCTCCAGGTCGGCGGCGACGGCCTCGGGGTCGAAGCCCAGCCCGTCGAGCTGCGCCGCCGGAACGGCGGCGTGTTCGGTTGCGGGCGCCGCCATCTAAACCGCGCACTCTCCCTCGCCGCGCTCGACCTTGTAGGGCTCGGAGCGGTTCCAGTCGATGAAGAACATGAGGTTGTCGGCGTTGAACTCGACCGGCAGCTTCAGGTCCGAGATCAGCTCCTCGAACTGGTCGAAGCCTGTTCGGTCGACGAAGGCGTTGAAGTCCTCGCCCTCGTTGCGCTTCTCCTCGTAGTTGCGGATCCAGCGCTCGACCGCCTCAGGCACGCGCTTTGCGGGGAGCCGCGCCTTGAGCCGGTGGCCGAACACGACGTCGCCGCCCTCGAAGTTGCCGGCGATGTGCGGGATGTAGGCCGGGATCGTGTGCTCGCCGACCTTGATGGACGCGCCGTAGAAGCCGATCGTGGCGATGTGGTGCTGCGAGCACCCGTTGGGGCAGCCGCTCATCTTGATGTGGATCTGCTTGGTGAGCGGGTCCGTGATCTCCATCTCCTCGAGCCGCTTCTGGAGCTCGGCGTTCAGCCCCATCGAGGCCGTGATGCCGAGCTTGCAGCTGTCGGTGCCGGGGCAGCTGACCACGTCCGTGATCCGGAAGGCGCCGGAATCGCCGAGGTCGAGCTCCTTGAGGCGGGTCCAGAGGTCGTAGAGGGACTCGCGCCGGATCCAGCGCAGAACCAGGTTCTGCTGCACGGTTGTGCGGGCGTAGCCGCCGGTGAAGTCGCGCATGATCGCCGCCAGGCCCCTGAATTGATGAGGAGTGAGGTCGCCGCGGGTCACCTTGACGGTGGCGGTGACGAAGCCCTCCTGGCGCTGCGGCGCGACGTTCTCGTCGACCCAGGCGTCGAACTCGCTGCGGTCTCCGTTCGGGGAGCCGTAGCTCCCGGGGACGGCGGGCGCATTGGCCTCCTCGTCGTGGACGAAGAGGAGGTGATCGATGGAGAAGTCGCGCTCGTCGGCCCAGTCGCCCTTGAGTTCCTCTTCGACCAGCTCGCGGAAGGCGTCCATGCCGATCTTGTCGACCAGCACCTTGATCCGGGCGCGCATGCGGTTCTCGCGCAGCCACTCCTGGCGGTCGAAGATCCGCAGGGCGGCCTCGGTGACCTTCAGGTAATCGCCGTTGTCGAGCTCGACGAACTCGTAGAGGGTGGGGGCGACGCGGGGCTGGATCGAGGTGCCGCCGCCGATCTTGACCTCGACGCCGCGAACCTCCTTGCCGTCGATCTCCCTGACCTTGGGAATGAAGCCGACGTCGTGAATCTCGGTGATCGCCCGGTCGGCATCGCTTGCGCTGAACGCGGTCTTCACCTTGCGCGGCATCAGCTGGGTGGTGGGATGGCGGACGAAATAGCGCGCGTAGGCGGCGGCATATGGAGTGACGTCGAACGGCTCGTCATCCGCCACACCCGCCCAGGGGTCGCCGGTGACGTTGCGGATCGTGTTGCCGCAGCCCTCGCGTGAGGAGAGACCGGCCTGGCTGATCTGCCTGATGAACTCGGCTGCGTCCGCCAGGGGGATGTGGTGGATCTGGATGTTCTGGCGCGTCGTGATGTGGCCCTTGTTGAGCGGCGCGAGCTCCTCGATCGCGTCCGCGAAGGCCTCCATCTGCTCGGGGCTGACGCCGCCGTAGGGAAGCTTCACGCGGATCATCTGCACGTCGGGCTGGCGCTGGCCGTAGACGCCCTGCTTGAGCCGGAAGCCGATGAACTGCTCCTCGGTCTGCTCGCCGCGAAGGAAGCTGGCCGCCTCGGTGTCGAAGTCGTCGAACTCCCGCTCGAGGATCGGGATCACGTGGCCGGGGACGTCGTCGTAGACCTCGGGGTTCTCCAGCGAGCCGACCTTCCCCTTGCCGTGCTGCTTCTTGTTCGGATCCTGCTTGAGGGAGGCGGGATCGACCGGCTTCTTCGCCGCTTTCGCGGCGCCGTTGCCGGCGGCAGGTGTTGTGGCCGCCTTCGTGGAGTCAGGGGCGGAGACGGGCTCCATGAGGACCGGCGTTCCTTTCGTCGACGTAGCCTTGCCCGGGCGTGTACCGCCCAGCAATCTAGCAAACCTGATCGAGTTTCAGGTGATTATCGCCGCCAGCCTGGCTCAGGCCCGGCTGCGGTAGCGAAGAAAGACAAAGCCGCCGCGAAAGCGGCGTTCGTCGAGCAGCTCGAGCTCCAGGCGGACCTGGCCGGGAAGCGATCGCTTTCCCGCCCCGACGACGGTCGGCGCAAGGAACAGGTGGCATTCGTCCACCAACCCGGCGCGGAACGCCTGAGCGGCGAGGTCCGGGCCGCCCACCGTGAGATCGGCCCGCGCCGACGCCTTGATCTGCTCGACTGCATCGGGATCGAAGCCTCGCTCGATTCGCGTTCGGCTCGTGGAGGGCGCCTCCAGGGACTTCGAGTAGACGATCTTGTCGGCCGCCTGCCAGATCTGAGCGAAGTCCCGCGTGACCTCCGCGTGGGCGGCGAGCGAAGGGTCAGTCTCCCAGACCGCCAGCGTCTCGTACATCCGGCGCCCCAGGAGGTAGGTACCAACCGGCCGCTCCAGGTCGTTGATGAACCTGTGCACCTCTTCATCCGGGGCGGCCCAGTCGAAGTTCCCAGCCTCGTCCTCGATGTAGCCGTCGAGCGAGGTGATGGCCGAATAGATCAGCTTTCCCACGGGAACAGCTCTAGGTCGCCGAAGGGTCGGCTTCGAGCACGGAGAGGATGTTCCCGGCGGGGTCCTTGAACCAGGCGATCGCCGGGCCGGGCCCGCCGCTGGAGATGCCCTTCTCGTCCTGGTCGAATCCGTCGTACTGCTCGAAGGTCACACCCCGGGAGATGAGCCCGTCGACGGTCGCCTCGACGTCGTCGACCGGGAAGTTGAGGATCGTGTATGTCGCGGGCGTGAAGTCCGGCTTGGGGTAGATCAGCGTCGGCCTGTCGCCGGCGAGGTCAAGCTGGAGGAGGTCGTCGCCCTGCGTGGACACCTTCAAGCCCAAAGTCTCGCCATAGAACTCCTTGGCCTTCTCGACGTCGTCGACCGCAAAGCCGCTGAACGCGTGGCTGTGCTCGAGCATGGTGGCTCCTCTCGTCTCGTGGTTCACCCATTTAGACGCAGATTCGCAGCGAAATTCATCGGCCGGGCCGGATTCCATCCCCAGTCGCGAGAATCCAGGAGTGACTGAGATTCCCGTGATCTCCGGCGAGGCGGTCCTCGGGGCGATCGACCCGGAAGCCGCGATCGAGCGCACGCGAGAGGCGTTCGAGCGTTATGGCCGAGGCGAATGGGCGATGCCGGCCAAGGTCTACCTCGACAGCCCGCCGTACGGTGACTTCCGGGCGATGCCCGCTCGAGGCGACGGGCTGGCGCTGCTCAAATGGGTGACCTCGTTTCCTGGCAACAGCGCCAAGGGCCTGCCGGTCGTTCGCGGCGAGGCTCTCCTCTCGGACGCGGAGACCGGGAAGGAGCTGGCGGTGATCGAGTGCTCGTCGGTGACCTCGCTGCGCACCGGCGCGGCGGCGGCGGTGTCCGCGCAGGCGCTCGCCGCGGAGGGGGCCAAGTCGGTCGGGATCATCGGCTGCGGAGTCAACGGCACCTGGTCGGCACGGTGCCTGGCCGCGGCCGGCTTCGGGCCGGGCGTCTGCGCCGATCCTCGCGCTGGTGCGGCGCAGGCGCTGGCGGACGAGCTCGGATGGCGGGTCGGTGAGAGAGCCGAGGCGGCCGCGCAGGACGTTGTCGTCACGGTCACGCCGGGGAACGAGCCCGTGTTCCTGGCGAGCGACCTGCGAGAGGGCCAGCACGTCGCCGTCCTGGGCGCCGACGCTCACGGCAAGCGGGAGGTCGAGCTCGAGGCGATCGGGCGCTGTCGCCTCTTCTGCGACGACTGGGAGCAGGCGAGCGCGGGCGGGGAGCTGGCGAACGGGGTCGAGGCCGGAGTGATCGAGCGCGATCGGGTCACACAGCTCGGCGACGTCCTCGTCGGGCGAGCCGAGGGTCGCAGCGGCCCCGACGAGATCACGCTCTTCGACTCGACCGGTCTGGCGATCCAGGACCTGGCGATCTGCCGCGCCGTCTACGAGCGCTGGCGGGAGGGCGACATCGACGCCCCGGTGGTCAGCCTCTGAAGCGCGCGGCCGCGGCGCGCCGGTGCCCCTTCTTCCTTCCCCTTCTTCTTGCACTTCTTCTTCGCCCCGGCAGCGTGGCGGTGCTTCTTCTTCTTGCACTTCTTCTTGTGTTTGGCGGGCGGACCGGGAGGCGGCGGCTGCGGCTGCAGCAGCGGCGGCGGCGGCGGCGGGTCTGTCACCGTGAGGTTGTCGAGGTCATAGGTCTCGCCGGTCATGTTCGGGCCGACGTCAACGATGACTGCGATCTGGTCGCTCGCGCCCAACAGGCTCTGGAACCGTGCTCGGCTCGGGGCGGTGCAGGTCCCCCCCGCATACGGGCACACCGCCCAGCTGAGCTTCCCGGTCAGGCGGGCGGTCTCCGTGAGCGGAATCGAGAGGTGGTGGTAGCCCTTCCCGACCTTATCCGGAATGAAGCCGTCCAGATAATTGTCGCCCGGGGGCAGCAGCAACAGCTCGGCGCCGAACTCGGGGTCGATGTCCTTGGAGCGCAGGTCGAAGGAGCCGGTACCTCCGTAGTTGGCTCCGAGCGGGGGGACGAACGGACTGAAGAAGGTGAGGAGCTCGCATGGGCTGGAGTCGGGGCAGCCCGATTCCGGGCCGGTGTCGACGGCGCTCAGATGGCCGCCAGGATTTCCCCCGGTCGCCGTGAACCCCGCGGGGTCGGAGTTGGCGCTCGCGTCGTCTTGCTTCTGCGTCCAGCCCTGATTGCCCGATTCGAATGTGAATGAGAGGGGGGTTGCGCTCGCCGAACCGGCGGTGCCCAGGACGACGACGGCCGTAAGCACGAGCCCCGCCAGCAGCCTGTTTGATCCCTTGGTGCGGTTCCTTCCGCACATGACTATCCCCTGGTCCGTTGAAGGCGCAGGGTAGGCCGCGTGGCGGGCCGAATCAAGCGGCGGCGGGCGTCGCCCTGCCGGCGCCCGCCGCCACACTCTCCTCCCAAACTCAGTCGACGCCGGTGCCCTCGACCAGGAACGCGACCCGCACGTGGGCCCGCCATTCATCGAGGTTCTCGCCGCGCAGTCCCGTGGAGACGACGTCGATCGCGCGAATGTTCCGAAGCGAGCCCTGCGCCTGCTTCAGCGCCTGCTGTGCGGCGTCATCCGAAGACTTCTTGGAGCTTCCGACCAGCTCGATGATCTTTACGACGGCCACGGGCCCTCCTCTTGTGAGCGCGATGAGTTTGCGGCAAGTGTTCTATTGCACTTGCGCTCCGGGTACAAGTCCCGCTCACGCCCCGGGCGGTATTCCCCAGCCGCTGCCGAGGCCCGGCCTCGATCCGATTCCCTCCGCGAGCGCGGCTCGCTGCCAGCGGCTCACCTCGGCCGGACGCGGCGACGGTGCTGTCTCCCGGAGGAAGCGCTCGAGCGCCGCGGCGATCGCGGCGGCCTCGTCGGGCGCGGCGGCGGCGCTCCGGATCTCGATCCTGGGACGCGGGGGTTTGCCCCTGCCGTTTCTACCGGCCATCAGAGCGGGATGTTGCCGTGCTTGCGCTTCGGCCCCTCGACCCGCTTGGTCTGCAGGGTGCGGAGCGCGCGGATCAGCTTCGGGCGGGTCTGGTGCGGCTCGATCACGTCGTCGATGTAGCCGCGCTCGGCCGCCGAGTATGGGTTGGCGAAGTGCGCCTTGTAGTCGTCGATCAGCTTCGAGCGTCGCTCGTCCGGCGTGGGGGACTTGGCGAGGTCGCGGCGGTAGATGATGTTGACCGCGCCCTCAGGCCCCATCACGGCGACCTCGGCGGTGGGCCAGGCGAAGTTGAAGTCGGCCAGCATGTGCTTCGAGTTCATGACGTCGTAGGCGCCGCCGTAGGCCTTGCGGGTGACGACGGTGAGCTTGGGCACGGTGGCCTCGGTGAAGGCGTAGAGCAGCTTGGCGCCGTGGCGGATGATCCCGCCCCACTCCTGAGAGGTGCCCGGCAGGAAGCCGGGGACGTCGGTGAAGGTGAGCAGGGGGACGTTGAAGGCGTCGCAGGTGCGGACGAAGCGCGCAGCCTTCTCGGATGACTCGATGTCGAGGACCCCGGCGAGGAAGGCGGGCTGGTTGCCGACGACGCCGACGGGGTGGCCGTCCAGACGGGAGAAGCCGCAGACGATGTTCTTGGCGAAATGCTCGTGGACCTCGAAGAAATCGCCGTCGTCGACGATCCGCGAGATCACCTCGCGCATGTCGTAGGGCTTCTGGGGGTCGTCCGGGACGATCGTGTCGAGCTCCGGGTCCTCGCGGTCCGGGTCGTCGGTCGGCTCCACCCGCGGCGGCAGCTCGAGGTTGTTGAGCGGCAGGAAGCTCATCAGGTAGCGGACGTCCTCCAGGCACTGCTCCTCGTCATCGGCGGCGAAGTGGGCGACGCCCGACTTCGTGTTGTGGCTCATCGCGCCGCCGAGCTCCTCGAACTCGACCTCCTCGCCGGTGACCGTCTTGATCACCTCGGGGCCGGTGATGAACATGTGCGAGGTCTCCTTGACCATGAAGATGAAGTCGGTCATGGCGGGGGAGTAGACGGCGCCGCCCGCGCACGGCCCCATGATCAGGCTGATCTGCGGGATCACGCCCGAGCACTGGACGTTGCGGACGAACACGTCCCCGTAGGCGCCCAGCGAGACGACGCCCTCCTGGATCCGCGCCCCGCCGGAGTCGTTGATGCCGATCACGGGCGCCCCGACCTTCGCGGCCAGGTCCATGACCTTGACCATCTTCTCCGCCATCACCTCGCCCAGCGAGCCGCCGAAGACGGTGAAGTCCTGGGAGAAGACGAAGACGGTACGGCCGTCGATCGTGCCGTAGCCGGTGACCACGGCGTCGCCGTACGGGCGCCGCTTGTCCATCTCGAACTCGTGGGTGCGGTGGCGGACGAAGGTGTCGAGCTCCTCGAAGGAGCCGGGGTCGAGCAGCTTCTCGATCCGCTCCCGGGCGGTGAGCTTGCCCTTCGCGTGCTGCTTCTCGACCGCCTCCTCGGAGCCGGCGTGGACCGCCTCCTCGCGCAGCTCCCGCAGGTAGGCGAGCTTCTCCTCGTGGGTGACCGGGTTCTTCTCTCTCATGGCAGGAACCTAGAAGAAAGCGCCGCCGCGGTACTCGCCGAAGACGTCTCGCATCGCGTTGCAGACGTCTCCGATCGAGCCGCCCGCGCGTAGCGCCTCCTTGATCGGAGGGAGCAGGTTGCCCTCGCCGCGTGCGACGTCTCGGAGGGACTCGAGGCGCTTGTCGAGCTCCGCCTGGTCCCGCGCCTCCTTGAACTTCGCGAGGCGAGCCAGCTGGCGCTTCTCGGATTCCGGGTCGACCTTGAGGATGTCGACGTCGTCGGCCACGTCGGTGACGTACTTGTTGACGCCGACGATGACGTCCTGTCCGGTGCGGTAGCGCTCGTGGTAGCTGGCGGCCGACTCCTCGATCTCACGCTGCATGAACTCGAGCGCGTTCACCGAGCCGCCCAGGTCCTCGACCTTCTTCATCAGCTCCCAGGAGCGCTCCTCGACCTCGTCGGTGAGCGACTCGATGAAGTAGGAGCCGGCGAATGGATCGACCGTGTCGGCGACCCCCGACTCGTGCGCCAGCACCTGCTGCGTGCGGAGCGCGATCCGGGCTGAGCGCTCGGTCGGCAGCGCCAGCGCCTCGTCGAAGCCGTTGGTGTGCAGCGACTGGGTCCCTCCGGCGACCGCGGCGAAGCCCTGCAGGGCGACGCGAATGATGTTGACCTCCGGCTGCTGGGCCTGGAGGGTGACCCCGCCGGTCTGGGTGTGGAAGCGGATCATCTGCGCCTTCTCCTCGGTGGCGCCGAAGCGCTCTTTCATGATGCGGGCCCACATCCGGCGGACGGCCCTGAACTTGGCGATCTCCTGGAAGACGTTGTTGTGGCCGTTGAAGAAGAACGCGAGCCGCTGCCCGAACTTGTTGACGTCGAGCCCCGCCGCGATGCCCCCCTCGACGTAGGCGATCGCGTTGGCGAGGGTGAAGGCGACCTCCTGCACGGCCGAGCAGCCCTTCTCGCGGATGTGGTACCCGGAGATCGAGATCGTGTTCCACTTGGGCACGTTCTCGTCGCAGTAGGCGAAGATGTCGGTGGTCAGGCGCATCGTCGGCTCGGGCGGGTAGATGTAGTTGCCGCGCGAGATGTACTCCTTCAGGACGTCGTTCTGGACCGTGCCGCGCAGCTCCTTGGACGGGACACCCTGCTCCTCGCCGACAAGCTCGTAGAGGAGCAGCAGGATCGCGGCGGGGGCGTTGATCGTCATCGAGGTGGAGACGTCGGCCAGCGAGATCTGGTCGAAGCAGATCCGCATGTCCTCGATCGTGTCGATCGGGACGCCGGTGCGGCCGACCTCGCCGGCGCACAGCGGGTCGTCGGAGTCCCGGCCGAGCTGGGTCGGCAGGTCGAAGGCCATCGAGAGGCCGGTCGAGCCGTGCTCGGTCAGGTAGCGGTAGCGCTCGTTCGTGTCCTCCGGGCTCGCGAAGCCGGCGTACTGGCGCATCGTCCAGAGCCGGTCGCGGTACATGCCGGGGTGGATTCCGCGGGTGAAGGGGTACTCGCCGGGCTCCCCGAGGCGCTCCTGCAGCCCCGGGGCGACGTCGTCCTCCTCGTAGAGCCGCTTGATCTCGATCCCGGAGTCGGTGATCTCCCGCTCGTCGTCGGGTCCCACGACCGGGGCGATGTAGCGGTGGAGGTCCTCGTCGACCGCGGCCTGCTGCTCGGCCTCGGGCGCGCCGTTGCTCTTCGCGCCGTCGGTCCCCTCGGTCTGCGCCTCGTCCTTTGGCCGGGTGGCCATGGGGACAGGATAGATAGGGAGTACCTACGGAGCGGCGAGCGGCTCAGAAGCCGAAGAAACGGCGGCGCTTCTTCTTGGGCGGCGGGCTCTCGGCCGCGGGGGTCTCTTCCTCCGCCGGCTGCTCGGGCTCAGGCGGCTGCTCGGGCTCAGGCTCGGCAGGTGCCTCCTCGACGACCGCGATCTCGGGCTTCGGTGCCTCGGGCTGCTCGGGCGCGGGCTCGGTCCCATCGCTCATGCCCTCGAAGGGGCGCTTGGTCGGCGTGGCCAGCTCGTCGAGGACCGCGTCGAGCCAGCCCTCGAGCTTCGTCGCCCCGTGGCCGTTCTCGGCGCTGACGCTCACGTTGGTCCCCCAGCCCTTCTCGGCCAGCTCGACCTCGATCCGGGCCTCGTCGGACGCCGCCTTCCAGGCGAGCTTCGACTCCTCCTCGCGCTCGTAGACGCTGACGTCGGTCGCGTGTCCGACCAGGGCGGACATCAGGCCCTGCATTCGGCCGGGTTGGTCGATCTGCTCCCAGACCTCGGGCGGGGACTTGACCAGGGTGCGGCTTGCGGTCTTCATGGTGCGGGCATTCGCGCGGTGCGTAGTCGCTCCTGCCGCTTATGCGAATTGGGAGAATCCGCCCGGCCTGAAACGGGTCGCGCCTGGCGGCGCGCCCTCGCACTACGCGAGAAAGGCCTCGATCGCGGCCGCCGCACGGGGGCCCGCCTGGCCGTCCCAGAGCGGGATCTCGGGCGCCCGGGCGGGCGGCTCGGCGGCGAGCGTGCGCTGGGCGGCCTCTTGCAGCGCCTTCGGGTCGACCCCGACCAGCTCGTTGGTGCCGAGCTCGAGGGTGATCGGCCGCTCGGTGGTGGTGCGGTAGGTGAGGCAGGGGACCCCGAGCACGGTGGTCTCCTCCTGGATGCCTCCGGAGTCGGTGATCACCATCCGGGCCTCGGCCTCGAGGGCGATGAAGTCGTCGTAGTCCATCGGCGGCGTCAGGATCACCTTGCCCCAGCCGGAACCGGTCCCCGCCAGCCGCTCCCTCGTGCGCGGGTGCACAGGGAAGACCACCGGGATCGAGTCCGCGATGCCGGCGAGGACCTCCATAGTCGGGCCGAGCCTCTCCGGGTCGTCCACCAGCGCCGGGCGGTGCAGGGTGACCAGCACGAACTCGCGGCTCTTCACGGCGTTCCTGCCGAGCACCGCCGGCCGGTTCACGTCCTCGAGCAGCCTGAGGAGGCTGTCGATCATCGTGTTCCCGACCAGCTGGACCGCGTCGCCCTCGATCCCCTCCGCCGCCAGGTTGACGACGGCGTCCTGCGAGGTGCAGAGCAGGAGATCGGAGACGCGGTCGGTGACGACGCGATTCACCTCCTCCGGCATCTCCCAGTCGTTCGAGCGAAGCCCCGACTCGATGTGGGCGACCGCCGCGCCGAGCTTGGTGGCGGCGAGCGCCGCGGCCATCGTCGAGTTGACGTCGCCGGCGACCAGCACCAGGTCCGCCGGGGTTTGAGAGCAGGTCCGCCTCGACCCCGGTCAGGACGCCCGCGGTCTGGTCCGCGTGGGTTCCGGAGCCGACCCCCAGGTTGGCGTCGGGCTCGCGCATCCCGAGCCGCTCGATGAACCCATCCGAGAGCGCCCGGTCGTAATGCTGGCCTGTGTGAAGGAGCCGGAGCGAGATCCCCTCGGATTGCTCCAGGGCGGCGACGACAGGGGCCGTCTTGACGAAATTGGGCCGGGCCCCCACGACCGCGAGCACGCTGGCAGTCACAGCGGAGCAACCTAGCGGCTGGATCGGCTTCGGTAGTGTCCCCCGGCGTATGGCCGGCAACGAAAGCGGCGCGGTTGTGGTCACGGGGGCTTCGACCGGAATCGGCCGCGCCACGGCGCTACTGCTGGACAAGAAGGGCTATCGCGTGTTCGCGGGCGTCCGCAAGCAGGCGGACGCCAAGGCGCTCTCCGAGGAGGGATCGGACCGCCTCACGCCGATCACGATCGACGTCGTCAAGGACCGCTCGATCAAGGCGGCCAGGGACAAGGTCCGGCGCGCGGTCGGCAAGGAGGGACTGGTCGGGCTGGTCAACAACGCCGGCGTGGGCGGCGGCGGGCCGATCGAGTTCATGGACCTGAAGGACTTCCGCGACACGCTCGAGGTGAACCTGATCGGGCAGATCGCCGTGACCCAGGCCTTCATGCCAATGCTCCGCACGGCCAGGGGCACGATCGTCTTCATCGCCTCGATCGGCGGTCGCATCGCCACCCCCTTCCTGTCGCCGTACAACACCAGCAAGTTCGGCATCGAGGCTCTGGGCGAGTCGCTGCGCGCCGAGGTCAAGCCTTGGGACATCGACGTGGCGGTCGTCGAGCCTGGCTCGATCGACACCGCGATCTGGGCGAAGGGCGCCGACACCGCCTCCGAGCAGGTCAAGGGCCTCTCGCCGGCCGCTCGCCGTCTCTACGGCAAGCAGCTCACCCGCTTCGGCGAGGTCCTCAATGAGACAGCCGACCGGGGTATCCACCCCGACAAGGTCGCCAAGGTGATCCACAAGGCGATCCGCTCGGACAAGCCGAAGTACCGCTACCTGGTCGGCACCGACGCGAAGGTCGCCGCCCGCCTCAAGGGCAATCTGCCCGAGCGCACCTTCTCCAAGATGCTCGCGCGGCAGACCAAGATGCCGACCGACATCCCGGCGAAGTAGCCGGGGCCTCCCGATTTACGACCGGACCGGCCATTACGGTCGGTCCGCAACGACTCGAAGGGGGTTGGTCCGGATGAAACGACGCTGGATGCTCGCTGGCCTCGCCCTGGTGGCGATCGTCGCCGTGGCGGTCCCGGCCCTGGCGGGAGTCTCGGGCGGCAGGGAGCCGCGCCTCCTCGACGTCAGCCAGGTCGCAACCGCGTCCCGGACCAAGGCCCGCCATGCGCTGGGTGTGGCGCGTAAGGCCAGGAAGCGCGCGGAGCGCGCCCTGAAGCTGGCCAGGAAGAACGTCCCGATCCCAGGCACGCCGGCCCTCGCCCCCACATTCGCCGAGGCGAGCGGGGCTGTCACGACCGGCAGCACGAGCTCCTACGTCGCCCTCGCCGGTGGTCCATCGGTGACGGTGTCCGTGCCGCAGGCGACCGGCGCGCCGCAGGGCACCGGCCTGATCGAGGTTGCCTCCCAGGCGCACATCGGCGTCGATGCCGGGGCGGTCGCGCTCTTCCAGGACGGCTCGGCGATGCCGGGGCAGAGCGAGCTCTGCGAGACGGTCGCCGGCCTCCCGGGGCCCGCGCTGTTCGCCTCCGCCGACACCCTGGCGGGCACCTGGGGCACGCCGGCCTCGATCGAGTCGATCACGGGCGCGTGCGCCAGCACCGGTCCGGCCGGGCCGGTGGAGTTCGCCACCACGCCCGGCAGCCACACCTACGAGCTCCGCTACGCCTTCTGTGGGTGCGGGCCTGACACCAGCGCCACCTTCTCCCAGCGCCGCATCTGGGTCACCCCGCTGCCCTAGGCGCCGAGCCACTCCTTCACCCGGCCGGGCGTGCCCATGCCGGAGAAGTCGCCGTCGTCGATCACCCGCTCGGCCGCCTCGATCGCGCCGTTCACCGCCGCCCAGGTGAGCCCACCGCCCACGCTGACCCGCTGGGCGCCCGCCTCGGCGATCTGATCGAAGGTCAGCTCGAGGCGGCCGAAGGCGAGGACGTTGACCGGCTTCGAGACGCCGTCGCAGACAGCCTTGATCTCCTCCGCGCTCAGCAACCCCGGCGCGTAGAGGACGTCGGCCCCGGCCTCCTCGAACGCACGAAGCCGGGCGATCGTGTCGTCGTGATCCGGGTTGCCGCGGAGGTGGTTCTCAGCGCGGGCCGTCAGGGTGAATGGGAAGTCCAGCGCTCTGGCCGCCTCCACGGCGGCGGCGACCCGCTCGGCGGCCCGTTCGAGCTCATAGAGCTCGCCGTCGTCGCGGTCGTAGTCCTCGATCGAGCCGCCGACGGCGCCTGCCGCGGCGACGCGGGTGATCGCCAGAGCGGCATCCTCGGGCGCCGGGCCGTAGCCGTTCTCGAGATCAACGGATACAGGCAGGTCCGTGGCTTCATTGAGGACGCTTACGTGCGCCGCCACCTCGTCGAGGTTGACGGCGCCGTCCTGCCGTCCGAGTGTGAACGCAAAGCCGCTGCTGGTGGTGGCGAGCGCCTTGAAGCCGAGCCCGGCGAGGATCTTGGCGGACCCCGCGTCCCAGGGATTGGGAATCACGAAGGGCTCGCCCTCGTGGAGGGCGACTAGTGCCTCGCCCTTCTCCTGCTGTGTCGCCACCCCTCGATCATTTCATTTCCCTGAGGCGGTCCAGGTGGCGCCGGTTCACCTCGTTGGTCATGCGCAGGAACTCAATGATCCGCTCGAGCTCCTCGGCGCTGAACTCCCGTGACAGGACCCTCGACCAATCGGCGGCCATCGGCCGCCAGATCTTCTCGGCGCGGGAGTAGAACTTCGGCGTCACCTCGAGCTTGACCCGGCGCCGGTCTCCGGGATCCGGGACGCGGCGCGCGAAACCGACCCGCTCGAGCCGGTCGATGACACCGGTGACCGCCCCGGTCGTCAGTCCGGCCGCATCCGCCAGCTCCCCGGCCGTGAGGCCCCCGCTGTTCTCGACGATGTTGAGGCAGTGGAGGTCGGTCTCGTTCACGCCGAGGCGCTCGGCGGCCAGGTTGTCGAACGCATCGTCCTGATTGCCGCTTGCCCTGAACTCCCGGACCAGCTCGTCGATCTGCTCGCTCTTCTTGCGTCGCTGCGCCATTGTGATAATCTCTTAGATACTAAGATATTTAGCAGATAAGTAACTCACCGAGCAAGGGGGAGCTTAGAGGGCTCCGCCGACCGAAAGGAGATTCGAGATGGCGAAGATCGAAATGAAGCTGGAGCTGATCCAGGTCCCGGTCTCGGACATCGACCGAGCCAAGAAGTTCTATGTCGAGCAGGTCGGCTTCAACGACGACCACGACCACCAGTTAGGAGGAGATCCGGTTCGTTCAGCAGCGAGGAGATCCGGTTCGTTCAGCTGACCCCCGACGGATCGGCCTGCTCGATCTCCTTGACCACCGGCGCGCACGAGATGGAGCCGGGAAGCCTCGAGGGCCTACAGCTAGTCGTCGACGATGCGCATGCCGTGCACGCCGATCTCGCCGAGCGCGGCGTCGAGGTCAGCGAGGTTCAGGACATGCCCTGGGGCCGTTTCGTCTTCTTCAGCGACCCCGACGGGAACGCCTGGTCGGTCCAGCAGGTCCAGTACCCGGGAAGGCCGCTGCCCTAGCCGGGCTGGCCGACGAGGCGCTCGACGCCGGCCTCGTCGATCGTCTTCTTCAGGCCGTCCTGGAGGGAGACCTGGGGCTCCCAGCCGAGCAGCTGCTTGGCGCGGGTGATGTCGGGCTGGCGGATCTTGGGGTCGTCCACGGGCAGCTGCTCGTGGACGATCTCCGAGCGCGAGCCCGGTCACCTCGATCACGGTCTCGGCGAGCTGGAGCAGCGTGTACTCGTCCTGGTTGCCGATGTTGACCGGCAGGTGGACGTCGGACTCGCAGAGCGCAACGAGCCCGCGGATCTGATCGTCGACGTAACAGAAGCTCCGCGTCTGGCTGCCGTCGCCGAAGACGGTGAGCGGCTTGTCCTGGAGCGCCTGGCGCAGGAAGGTGGGGATGGCGCGGCCGTCGTGCGCCCTCATCCGCGGCCCGTAAGTGTTGAAGGTCCGGGAGATGCACGTGTTGACTCCCTGCTGGCGGTGGTAGGCCATCGTCATCGCCTCGGCGTATCGCTTGGCCTCGTCGTAGACGCCGCGCGGGCCGATCGGGTTGACGTTGCCCCAGTAGTCCTCGGGCTGGGGATGGATCTCCGGGTCGCCGTAGACCTCGGAGGTCGAGGCGACCAGGATCCGCGCCCGCTTGAACTTCGCCACACCGAGCATGTGGTGGGTGCCGTAGGAGCCGACCTTCAGGGTGTGCAGGGGCAGGCGCGCGTAGTCGATCGGGCTCGCCGGCGAGGCCAGGTGGTAGACGAAGTCGACCGGCTCGTCGATGTGGACCGGCTCGGTGATGTCCTGGTTCGAGAAGACGAAGCCCTCGTCCCGGATGTGGTCGATGTTCTCGAGCGAGCCCGTGTCCAGGTTGTCGATGCAGATCACCCGGTGGCCATTGCCGAGCAGGTGCTCGCACAGATGCGACCCCAGGAACCCGGCGCCTCCGGTGACGATGCAGGTACTCACAGGCGAGCGAGCATAGCCAGGAATCCGGGCTGCGGAGAAAGTTGAATCGCAGCTAGGAGGGCGGGAGCTGAACGATCGCCCGCGCGAAGCCGAAGCTGTCCCGCCTCACCCGCTTGATGGTCGAGATCCCCTCGACGTCGATGTGGATCCGCTGCTGGTTCGCGAAGGTCACCGGCTGCTGCACCTTCGGGTCGAACGGATCGGTCTCGAGGAAGTAGGTGTCCGGCATGACGAAGGTGAGCGTCGCCTTGCCCTTGCGGTTGGCCCGGTAGGGCGGAGTGCCGGGCGCCGGCGAGGTCGGCGCGGGATCGCAGAAGTAGAGCTCCCCGCACTGCAGGGTGATCGGGGGCGCCTCGACGAAGACCCTGATCGGCGCCTTCGGCGCCATCCGCGAGATCGAGATCGTCTCGAGCTGGCCCGGCGTGACGATCCCGTCCGAGACGACCCGGGCCTTCAGGAAGATGAACTTGAGCTTCTTCGAGGAGGCATGGGCGGTGGTGGGGCCGGCGACCCCGGACGTCACCGGGATCAGCGCGCACGCCAGCGCGGCCGTTGCGGCGGTCAGCACTCGTCTTCCCCTCCCTGAGAACACAGGCTGACTATCGCAGGGCGGGGAGCGGTCGGCAAGGGGCATCACGGCTTCGGATGAGAGTTGCAGGCATCCCGCAATTTGCGTCGGTTTTGCTGGGCCACTTGCGCAAATTGCGGACGGCACTGCCGCTCAAGCGGGGCGAGTCGTGGCACTTTTCAACTCACCCGGAGGTGTCGGAGGTGAGCCGTCTGGGTCTGTTGGGAGGAACAAGGGGTCGTGCTGGGGCCGACGCTCGATCCGCTAGCGAGGCCGGTGAGGCAGTCGCCTCACACGAGTCGCGCCGCCGCGCCGCCAGCGCTCTGGTCGATAGCCATGACGCTGTATTCCGCCGGACGGCCCGGCGGTACTCCATCTGCGCGGACGATGCCGAGGACGCATACCAGCGCGCACTCGAGATCCTGCTCACCAAGGCACCTCCGATCGAGGGCGATTCGCTGGTCCGGTGGATGCAGACGGTCACCAAGCGCGAGGCGCTCGCCGTGCGGCGTCAGCGTGAGCGGCTTCTGGGCTCCCCGCGATCGAAGCTGACGACGATGGTGATCGGGATCCACTCGAATCGATCGCCTCTGAGAGCCCCGGCCCGAACGATCACGCGGCCAGACACGAGAGGGTCGTCCGCAGCGGGGAGGCGCTGCAGGCGCTGAAGCCTCAGGAGGCTCGGGCGCTCACCCTCAAGGCGCAGGGCTACTCCTACGCCGAGATCGGCGAGATCACGGGCTGGACGTATACGAAGATCAACCGTTGCATGGCCGAGGGCAGGAAGCGCTTCCTGCAGGTGTTCGCCGACATTGAACAGGGCCGCCGCTGCGAGGAGCTGGCAGCTGCGCTCTCCGAGCTGGCAGACGGCGAGGGTGCAAATGGGCAAACGGACGCGCTCGAGTTCCACCTCAGGAGCTGTGCCGCTTGCCGGGCAAAGCTCCGGGCCTACCGTGCGATTCCGGACAAGGTGTTCGAGCTGATACCCGCCGGGCCGTTGCTCGACCAGTCGATGGGAGGGCGCCCGCACGAGTGGATTGCGGAGCGGGCGGGGGCCCTCGCGGACAAGATCCGCGAGTCGGGCTACTCCCTCCTGTCGCGTGGGGGCGGTGGCGGAGGCGATGCCGCCTCAGTGGCGACCGCCGGCGGAACCCGAGGCGCTGGAATGGCAGCAGTCGCCAAGGTGCTTGCTATCTGCGGTGCTACGGCGGCCGGGGGCGCTACGTGCGTGGCGACCGGGGTCGTGGACCCAGGTGCAGTCGGGGTTGACACCGGGAGTGGCAGGCCGACCCTGGAACGGCCGGCTGAGCCGACTGCGACGACCGTCCCGCAGGCACGGCCCGCGGCACCGGTGGCCGACCCGGTCGTCTCGGCAGCAAAGCAGCCCGTGGAACCTACCCCTCAGCCCACACCGGTCCAGCAGAAGGAAAGCCAGCTCGGCATCGAGGCCACGCCGAGCTCTTCGTCCTCGTCCGGCGGCGGGAGCGAGTTCGGTGGCCCGTCGAGTGGCGGGGCCGGCTCCGGCGGGGGCGGGGGTGGCTCGAGCGGCGGATTCGGGATCGAGAAATGAGGTCGCAGGGGCAGAACTTCGGGGGCTGCCGCATCAACCCGGCGAGCCGGCGATGAGATCACGAGCGAAGGAGGGGGAGATGGAAGCGGTTACGGCGGAGGTCAGGAGCGGGGTACGAGGCAGGCGGCGCCGTCTTCTGCTCGCCGTTCCAGTGTTGGCGATCGCGATTCTGGGTCTGAATGCCGCGAAGGCCTTCGCCGACGGCGGCTACCGGGTGGTCGAGTGCCACCCGGGGGCGAACGTCTACTCGGCCACCGACCTGCGCGTCAGCGGGCACTACGGTGGCGGGCTCCAGTACGGGAAGACCTGCACCAACCCGGACGCCAGTGACTGGGGCAAGGGGATCGTCTTTCACCCGTCGGAATACAGCTCCAGTCCGCGCAACGGGACCGCCGAGTTCAGGGCGCCGGCCGGCACCTACTTCAACTCGGGCGGTTTTCGCTGGGACATCGGGGCGCGATACTCCTGCAGCGACGGCAACTGCTACTACGCGGCCGCGTACGTAGGGCACGGGCACACGCCGCACAACAGCTACCCGATGGGGGCAAGTCCCAGCGCCGGTTACTCGGTGTGGACGAGCTGCGGAACCAGCTGCACGAGGATCTGGGAGGACATCAGCTGCAGCTCATTCTGCATCCACTCAACTTCGCCGAACGATTGGTTCTACGACTACGTGGCGATCCGGGACATCGACGTGACCCTGGTGGACTCCTCGGCGCCTACGCTGAGCATCTCCGGCTCGCTCTTCGCCAGCCAGATCGCGCACGGAGCCCCGACGCTGGATATCGACGCCGCCGACGTGGGCGGCGGGGTGCATAGCGTGACGGTGCAGGTGAACGGCGTCCCCGTCGCCACTCCGGACACGAGCTGCCCGGGGATCGCGCCCGGGGCAGCATGGGCGACGCGCTTTCGCCCCTGCGGAAACCTGTCGACCGCGCTGCAACTCGACACCGAGAAGACGCCATGGCGCGACGGGCAGAACACGCGTGCGCGTCTGCGCCTCCGACGTCGCGACCGGGCCGGGAGAGCCCAACACGGTCTGCAAGCAGCGCACAGTGTCGGTCGACAACAGCTGCCCGGATTCGAGTGGTGCCAGCGGCCAGGCGCAGTCGATCAACGTCGGCCTCGAGGACCCCAAGAGCGGTCAGCTCAAGCGGACTAGAGCGGTGCGCTCGAGCGAGGGAACCGCTCTGCGGGGGCAGCTGAGCGGATCCGGGGGCTCGCCCGTGAAGGCGGCGAGCGTCTGCGTCTACGAGACCGTCGACGAGCCCGCCGGGATCGAGCAGCTCGTGCAGGTGGCGAAGTCGAGCTCGAGCGGGAACTTCGGGGTCGAGATCCCCGGCGGCCCCATCTCGAAGCTTCCGGGTCGCCTACCGCTACGGCGGACCACCAGCTCGAGTCGCCCAGCATGTACCTGGATTCCTCGGTGCTGCCGACGTTCAAAGTGACCAAGTCGAGGCTGAGGAACCGCCACTCGGTCGGCTTCCTGGGCCGGATCCCGGGGCCGGACGCCGACGGACGGGCCGTGACCATGCAGGCAAAGGTCGGCAAGAAGTGGCGGAGCTTCAAGCAGCTCCAGACCGACCCAAGCGGCCGGTTCAGGGGCAAGTACCGCTTCACCCAGACCCGCGGTCGGGTGCGCTACGTCTTCCGGGCCGTGGTCAAGAAGCAGGGCGGCTACCCCTACAGCCGGGGCGCCTCGCGGAAGCGCAAGGTGTTGGTGCGCGGCTGACGCAAGGGGGCCGGCTCTCGCCGGTCCCTTGCTCGTCGTTCGCATGTCTTCGCCGGCGGCCTAGCCCCTGAGACAGAGCGCGTAGACGGTCACGCTGTGCGTTCCGATTCCTGCGTTATGGAGGCGTTCCAGCCGTTCCCGTCGGGTCGCGAGGTCTGCAGGGCGGCCCCCGCGCCGCTCGGGATATCGGCTCCGCCGGCGAGTAGCTGCTCACCCGCCGGGCAGTTGGCGGTGGTCGAGTCTGCTCGCCGTCGCCTGGAGCGACGTCGATCCCGGCGATCTTCGCCGCGGTGACGCTGCCGTCGGCAAGCTTTGCGGTGGTCACGTGACCGGCCCGGATCTTGCCCTTGCTGTTGATGTCGCTGCTCTTGGCGCCCTTGCTGACTGCGATCGCGGTGGGAATGCCCGCAACCGCGATGATCAGGGCCATGGTTGCGGCCACATTGGCGTAATTGAGATGCCGTCGGAGCAGATGCATGGGTCTCCCTCCTGTAGCTCCTCCTTGAAACCCGCTTCCTGCACGGTGGTCGCGCTGACCCTATAGCGCCATCCAGAACCTGAAAGTCTCCCGGCCGTGACCGGAAGGGAGAGGGCGTTCCTTGCGGCGACCGCGGCGATCACCGCGGTCGCCGGCGTGCTCCGCTACTCGAACGCGACGGCCGTGCTCGCCTTCGCCGCCGCCACGCTCGCGCTCGCCGGACTCGCCTGGGTGGTCGCGCTCGCCACCGAGCAGGTCGGGCTCCGCTTCGGGCCGGCGGTCACCGGCTTCATGCAGTCGACGCTCGGCAACCTGCCCGAGTTCTTCATCGTCCTCTTCGCGCTCGGCTCGGGGGAGGTGGTGGTCGCGCAGACCTCCCTGATCGGCTCGATCTTCGCCAACGCGCTGCTGGTGCTGGGGCTGGTGATCGTCGCGGGGTCGATCCGGGCCGAGGACGGGTGCATGCGCTTCAGCCATCGCCTGCCGCAGGACACGGCGACGCTGCTGCTCGTCTCGCTGTTCGTGATCGTGATCATCGGGCTCTCGATCGCCTCCTCGGATCAGGCGAGCCATCACATCGAGGGGCTCTCGAACGTGGGGGCGATCTGCCTGCTCGTCGTCTACTCCGCCTGGGTCTGGCGCTATCTGAGATCGGACACGGCGACCGACGGAGTCCGGGGTGGAGGAGGCCAAGCCGCGGCTCGCGTTCGCGTTCGCCGTCGTCCTGCTGGCCGTGGCCGGCGTCGGCGCGGCCTTCGTCTCGGACTGGTTCATCCACGCCCTCGACCCGGCGGTCGCCTCGCTCGGGATCTCCAAGGCGTTCGCCGGGCTGGTGATCGTCGCGATCGCCGGCAACGCGGTCGAGAACTTCACCGGGATCTTCCTCGCCGCCAAGGGCAAGTCCGACCTGGCGATCTCGGTGGTGAAGAACTCGGTCGCCCAGATCGCCGCCTTCCTCTTCCCGGCGCTGGTGCTGACCTCGCTGCTCTTCACCACGCACCTGACCTTCGCGCTGGCGCCCGTCTACATCGGCGCGCTCTTCCTGACCGCGATCGCGATCTGGCAGATCACGGGGGACGGCGAGGCCCAGATGTTCGAGGGCCTGGCCCTGATCGCGATCTACGTGGTGCTGGCGGCGTTCACGCTCTACGACTGAGCCGTTCGAGTCACGAGCGCCCGTTTCAACCTCGAACGGCCCGCATTGGCGGGCCGTTCGCTTGATTCTCGTCGGTCTTCCTGACCTGATCAGCGCGCGGGTCAGTACCACCTGCCGCGCGCGAAGCCGCCGAAGGCGATCAGCCCGATCAGCAGAACGATCAGACCTGCCCCGAAGCTCCAGACGATCATCAGGACGATCCCGAGGATCACGAGGATACCGCCGACGGAGATCCCGCCGATCCCTCCTCCTCGGGCGCCGTGGTTCAGTGGCCATCACTCCTGCTCCTTGAAGCTGGAACGGACGCGCGGATTGCTACCCCGGCGCGTGCCCTTCCTAACGCGGCTAGCGCTCGGCCCAGGTGTCGGCCGGCTGGAGCCTGCGCTCGGCGCCACGACGCGCGGATGATGGAGATCTCGCGGTCGCCTCGTAGCCGCCCGCTCGAGTGGGGAGGCCGGCTCGGTTTCGACCTCGATCCGCCGCCGGGGAAGGGGAGCATCGAGGCCAGCCGCCAGGAGGACCGAGTCCGACCAGGACGAAGTGCCGGATCCTCGCCCGCTTCATCCCGGTTTTCTACCCGAAAGGGACCGGCCTCGGCGGGTGATTCCCGGGATGGGGAAGTTCCCGCCAAAGCCGGAGCGCGAGGCGCCGCTCTCAGGGCTCGAGGTCAGCGGCTGACGAGGCGCCTCCGACCGCGCCCATCAGCTCCTGGACCTGCTCCTCGGAAGCGCCCTTGCCGCCGCGCATGCAGTGGCGGACGTGGTCGTCGACGAGCCCCAGCGCGATCTTGTTGAGGGCCGCCTGGGCGGCCTCGATCTGGGTGAGGACGTCGATGCAGTAGCGGTCCTCCTCCACCATCCTGGCGACGCCGCCGACCTGTCCCTCGACGCGGGCCAGTCGCTTCAGCAGCTGTTCTTTGGAAGCCTTGTATCCGGGTGTCTTCGTATCGGTCATATTTAGGAGCATACCCCTATGGGGTATAGTCGTCAACCGTGGCGGACGTAATCTCGACGATCGGGGAGGGCTTCAAGCAGTCCTTCCTGATGGCCTACGAGGTCTGGTGGGCCCTGGTGCTGGGCTTCGCGATCTCGGCGATCGTCCAGGCCTGGGTCCCGCGCGAGCGGGTCGAGTCGGCGCTGTCGGGGAGCGGCTTCAAGCCGCTCGCCAAGGCCACCGGCCTCGGCGCGGCCTCCTCCTCCTGCTCCTACGCGGCGATCGCGATCGCCAAGTCCCTCTTCCAGAAGGGCGCCTCGGCGGTGACCGCGCTCGCCTTCCAGTTCGCCTCGACCAACCTCGTCTGGGAGCTCGGCCTGGTGATCTGGATCCTGATCGGCTGGCAGTTCACCCTCGCCGAGTTCGTCGGCGGGTTCGTGATGATCGCCCTGATGGCGATCCTGCTGCGGCGCTTCGTCTCGCCGAAGCTCGAGGAGAGGGCGCGCGAGCACGCGCAGCACGCCGCAGGTCGACCACATGCATCATGCGGCGGGAGAGCGGATGAGCTGGCGCGAGCGGCTCACCTCGGTCCGGGCCTGGTCCGACGTCGCCCACAACTTCCGCGGCGACTGGAAGATGCTCTGGAAGGAGATCAGCATCGGCTTCCTGCTCGCCGGCTTCATCGGGCTGCTCGGCAACGACTTCTTCAACTTCCTCTTCATCGAGGACGCGCCGCCCGCGATCAAGACGATCGAGAACGTGATCGTCGGCCCGATCATCGCCGTGCTCAGCTTCGTCTGCTCGGTCGGCAACGCGCCGCTCGCGGCGGTGCTCTGGTCCGGCGGGATCAGCTTCGCCGGCGTGATCGCGTTCATCTTCGCCGACCTGATCGTGCTGCCGATCGTCGCCGCCTACATCAAGTACTACGGGCGCGAGTTCGCGCTGCGGATCACGGCGCTGATGTTCGTGACCATCGTGCTCTCGGCGCTGCTGGTCGACGCTGCTCTTCGGAGCGGTCGGCCTGATCCCCGACACCCGCCCCTCGCGCGCCGACATCTTCGGCTCGGTCGAGCTCGACTACAAGCTGGTCCTCAACGTCCTGGGGCTGGCGATCTTCGCGGCGCTCTTCTACCTGACCGCCCGCCGCGGAGCCACCGACCCGGTCTGCGGGATGAAGGTCGACCGCTCGCGGGCGGTGCGCAAGGAGGTCGCCGGCGAGACCTTCTACTTCTGCTCCGACGACTGCTGGCACGCATTCGAGGCGGACCCGGAGCGCTACCGGCGCGGCGGCGCGGGACACGACCACGCGCACGCGGCGGCCCACGCCCACTGACTCCGGCGGCTACGCGCGCAGCGAGAACGGCGGGTAGCGGTCCGTCGCCAGCAGCGCCATGTAGCCGACTACCCGGTTGTTCCAGCGAATGACGCCCTCGATGAAGTCGAAGAGCGCGCGCGGGTAGCGGCCGGTGACGAGGATCGCCAGCCAGGCGGCGACCGCGCAGACGAGCGCCGCCAGGTGAAGGACGAGCAGCGCCACGTAATGCGGAATGGCGAGCAGCCATTTGACGAACGGCTGCCAGCGGCTGAGCCGCGCGGCGTCCGGGTATTCGAGCTCCAGGTGAACCGCCTGCTCCTCCTCGATCGACGGGTAGCGGTCGTCCATCAGGGTCAGGTAGATCGCGATCCGGTTGACGAAGCGGATCAGCTCGCGGTTCCAGTCGAACCACCAGCGCGGGTACCTGCGGCGGAAGAGCAGCATCACCGCCACCGGGAAGAGGAGGAGCGCGACCCCGCCCGACGCCACACCGAAGGGTGCTGCCCGATCCAGGCCCGGTCGCCGGTGCCGGTCAGCAGCGTGGCGAGGAACAGGATGGGGAGCGCAGCCGACAGGCGGAACAGCGTGCTGAGCCGGTTGAGGGGCCGCTCCGGGTAGTCGACCGAGAAAGTGAGCGGGTAGCCCCCGCCCGGGTGCTGCTCCATTGGCGTCCTCCGTGGCGTCGGTTTCCGGACGCGAGGACGTTAGCCAGCGCGACGGGGCGCGGCCCCGATGGGGCCGGCGCCCGCGCACGCTCAGGCATGGCTTGCCTACTCGAGAGAGAATGGCGGGTACTTGTCGGTGACCAGGATGAGCATGTACGCCGTCACCCGGTTGTGCCAGCGCGCCACCCCCACGACGAAGTCGAACAGCGACCTCGGATAGCGCCCGGTGAACAGAATCGCGAACCAGGCGAAGATCACGGCGAAGAACGCCCCGATGTAGAGGAAGAACAAGACGATGTAGTGCGGGATCGCCAGGAACCACTTGACCAGCGGCATTCCCCGCGCCAGATCGGTCTCGGCGTTCGGGTAGTCGATCTCCAGGTGAAGGGACTGCTCCTCGTCGGTAGACGGGTACGCGTCGTTGAGGAGCACCAGATAGATGCCCACCCTGTTCGAGAAGCGCAGGAGCTCGCGGTTCCAGTCGAACCACCAGCGCGGGTACTTCTTGCGGAACAGGATCATCAGCAGCGGGCCCGCGAACAGAAGTCCGCCCGCGGCTGCGTAGGTGGTCCCGTTCTGGTCCCAGCCGCCATAGCTCGCGTGCGCCACCGTCCCGAGCAGGATCGCGATCGGGATCACCGTGAAGATCCGGAAGAACGTCGTCAGCCGGTTCAGCTCACGGTCCGGATAGTCCACGGCGTACGTCAGCGGATACTTCTCGTCCATATATCTCACTCCCTTGTTGGGTTTGCCATCCCACGGCAGACCGTACGCCGGGCGGTCGGACCGCCCCGCGCGACCGCGATCATGTGGGCATGCCCCACCGGATCACCTGGCTGGACGTCTTCGCGGAGCGCCCGCTTGCCGGCAACGGCCTGGCCGTGGTCGATGACGCGGACGGCGTCAGCGATGAGACGATGCTCGCCTTGGCGCGGGAGACGCGCCTCTCCGAGACCACCTTCGTGCAGTCGACCGAGACGGAGGGGGCCGACTACCGCAACCGGATCTGGGACCCGCACGAGGAGCTCCCCTTCGCCGGTCACCCCTCGCTTGGAACCGCCGTGGCGGTGGCTCGCTGGCGCGGGTTGGACCAGGCAAGCTTCGTCCAGGAGACCGGCGCCGGGCTCCAGCCGGTGGACGTGCGGAAGGAGAACGGGAGCTGGCGGGCGTCGATGCTCCAGAACGAGGCCGAGTTCGGACCCGAACTGGACCGCGACGCCGTGATGACGGCGGTCGGCCTGCGCGCCGAGGACGCCCACCCCGAGCTGCCGCCGCAGGTCGTCTCCACCGGGATGCCGCACGTGATTGCCCCGGTCGCCGAGCACGAGGCGCTCTCGCGCGCGCTCCCCGACTACTCGACGATCTACGAGCTCTCCGAGCCCCACGGTTCGATCGTCATCTACCTGGCCTGGTGCGAGCCCGGCGAGGGGAGGGCCCGGGCCCGCTCCTTCACCCGCACCGTGGAGATGGGCGAGGACCCGGCGACCGGCTCTGCGGCTGGGCCGCTCGGCGCCTACCTCTTCGAGCGCACCGGCCGGGAGCGGCTCGTGATCCGCCAGGGCGAGGAGATGGGCAGGCCGAGCGTGCTCGAGGTCGAGATGACGGACGGGCGCCCGCGCGTCGCCGGGGGAGTGATCCCCGTGATCGACGGAGAGGTCAGCCTGCCGTAGCTCGGCGGCCGAGCGCGCGCAGCCGGTCCCGGACGCGGCGGCGCTTCGTCTCGAGCTCTTTCCGGAGAGCATCGATCTCGTCGCGGCGGTGGCGGACGAGCTTCAGCTGGTTGTCGATGTGCCCGAGCGACTGCTCGAGGACCTGACGCTGTCGCACGGGGTCCTCGATCCCCTCGTGCCACTCTCGCCGCAGCGAGGCGCGAGCGCTCTCGGCGGCGGCGAGCTCGCCGAGCTCCTCGAGCGAGACGCCGAGCAGCTCGCGGAGCCTGAGCAGCTCGCGGAGCCGCTCGAGGTCCTCCTCGCCGTATGTCCGGTGTGCGCCCGGCTCGCGCGGTTCCTCGGTGGCGAGCAGGCCGATCTCCTCGTAGTAGCGGATGGTCCTCGGTGTGGTCGAGGTGAGCTTCGCCAGGTCCCCGATCCGGAGCCGCCGCTCCGCGCTCATGCCGGGATCCGATCCGCGGCCGGCATCGCCGTCTCCTTGGCTTCGCGGGTATGTCGCGGCCGCAGCAGCGAGACACCCGCGCCGATCAGCGAGGTGGCCGCCAGCACCCAGAGCGCGGTGTGCATGTTCTGGATGAAGGCCTCGAGCTGGGCGGTGGGCAGGCCCGATGCCAGCCCGGAGAAGATCTTGAAGAGGACCTGCTTCGGGACGCCCGCGGTCACCACCGCGATCACGAAGGCGATCGACAGGACCGCGCCGGTGTTCTGAAGCATCATTCGCGCGCCGGCCGCGATCCCCCTGCGGTGCGGAGGGACGGTGCCCATCATCGCCGCGGTGTTGGGCGAGTTGAACATCCCCGAGCCGATCCCGACCAGCCCGAGCCAGAGCGCGGTCTCCCAGTAGGGGCTGCCCTGCTCCAGGGTCGTCATCGCGGCGAGGGCGATGGCGGAGACGAGCATCCCCAGCGCGGCGAGGGTGCGCGATCCACGGCGGTCGGCCCAGATCCCGGCCAGCGGGGAGGCGATCAGCATCCCGATGGCCATCGGCGAGAGCTTGATCCCGGCGGTGATCGGGTCGTCCCCCTCGACACCCTGGAAGTAGAAGACGAAGATGAAGAGCAGCGCGAAGCGCGAGAGCCCGTTGATGAACGCCGCGCCGGTGGCGGCGGCGAACATCCGGTTCTTGAAGATCGTCAGGTCGAGCATCGGGGCGGTCGCCCGGCTCTCGATCAGGACGAAGGCGGGCAGGAGCACGACGGCGATGGCAAGCGAGACGATCACGATCGGCTCGCCCCACCCGGAGATGCCGCCCTTGGACACCCCGTAGACCAGCCCGGTCAGCCCGATCAGGAAGACGCTTGTGCCGAGCAGGTCCAGACCCCGCTGAGAGTCGGTTTTGGCCAGCTCGTGAAGGACCAGGGCGCCCCAGACCGCGCCTGCCAGGCCGAGGGGGATGTTGAACCAGAAGACCCACTGCCACGAGATCGAGACGAGGGCACCGCCGAGGACCGGGCCGATCACGAGTCCGACCGCGGCCACCATCGTGTTGGTGCCCATCGCGAGCCCGAGCTGCTCCTTCGGGAACGCGTCCGTGACGAGGGCCGCGGCGTTCGCGAACAGGAACGCGGCGCCCACCCCCTGCACGATCCGCCAGAGGATGAGCTCGGTGCCGCTCCCGGAGAAGCCGGCGCCGAAGGAGGCGAGGGTGAAGAGGACGAAGCCGCCCACGTACGCCTTCTTCCGGCCGAACAGATCCGAGAGGCGGCCGGCCGTGAGCACCAGCACCGTCGAGGAGATCATGTAGGCGAGGATCACCCAGACGAGCTGGAGCAGGCTGGTCCCCAGGGAGCGCTCCAGGTCGGGCAGGGCGATGATCAGCGTCCCGGAGTTGATCGTGGCGAGCAGCATCCCGAGGCTGGTGCAGCTCAGGGCCCACCACTTGTAGTTGTGGTGGTCGGCAGCGACCCCGGGTCGAAACCTTACGTTCACGTAAGAATCAGTGTAGCTCCGATACTTTGGTGGCATGAGGCTGATCGACGTCAGACACCTCGGCCGCGAGCGGGTGATCGGCTGCTGGGAGCTCGACGGCGTCCTGATCGACCCGGGGCCCACCAGCTCGATGGACAACCTGATCGAGGCGCTCCGCGGGGAGGAGCCTCGCGCCCTGCTGCTCACCCACATCCACCTCGACCATGCCGGGGCGTCCGGGTCGCTCGTGCACCGCTGGCCGGAGCTGCCGGTCTACGTCCACGAGCGAGGAGCGCGTCACCTGGCGGACCCGGCGAAGCTCCTGGCCAGCGCCGAGCGCCTCTACGGCGACCAGATGCAGCGGCTCTGGGGCGAGGTCGCGCCCGTGCCGGAGCGGAACCTGCACCCATTGAGCGGCGGGGAGGAGGTGCTCGGCTTCCGAGTCGCCTACACCCCCGGCCACGCCTCCCACCACGTCAGCTACCTGCATCCGCCGAGCGGGCGCGCCTTCGTCGGCGACGTGGCTGCCGTTCGGATACCCCCGAGCGGCTTCGTGATGCCGCCGACCCCTCCGCCGGACATCGACCTCGAGCTCTGGGAGGACTCGATCGAGCGGATCCTGGACTGGGAGCCCGCGAGCCTGGGCCTGACCCATTTCGGGGAGGTCGATCGGCCGGAGGCGCACCTCGAGCTGGTTCGCGAGCGGTTGCGCGAGCAAGGAGATCTTGCTCGCGAGCTGTCCTCCGAGGAGTTCGAACGCCGGATTCGGGAGCACGTTCGCGAGCATGCCGACCCCGAAACTGCGGAGGCCCTGCTCCAGGCGGTGCCGCCCGAGCAGCAGTGGCACGGCCTCAACCGCTACCTGCGGAAAATTGCGGATGCGAGGGGGCGTTGATTCGCCGATGCTGAGTGCACCATGTCAGCGCTGCGCTCGTACTTCGCACGACAGCCGGATCCCTACGCGGGCGGCGACATCGACAATGCCCAGAGGATCGGCTCCGTTCTCTTCGGCCTCCAGGTCGTCCTGGTTGCGGCCCTCTGGCCCCTCAGCCCGCCCACCCACGCGATCGGAGAGGCCGGGTGGATTGCCGCTGTGGGCGTCGTCGTTGCCGGCGGCGCCGTCACCTACGGGATGCACCGTCGCCGGTTCGCGAGCTGGAATTCACTGCTGCTCGTGTCCTACGGGGCGGTCGCCGCTCTCGAGGTCATGCAGTGGCTCGGAGGCGGGGTCCAGGCGCCGTACGAGCGAGTCATCCTCCTGCCCGTCTTCTTCGTCGCCGCGATCCAGCCGCCGCGAAAGATCGCGGCGTTCCTCGGCTTCGTCGCCCTCGCCCTGGTCGTTCCGTTCATCTACGGCGGATGGGACTCCCAGGCGGCGGGCGCCTCGGCGGCCAGCCTGGTGATCCTGGCCGGACTCTCGCTCGGCGTGAACGTGCCGATGAGCGCGATTCGGGCCCAGCGCCTGGCCCACGCCAAGGATGAGGCCGAGGCCAGAGCGGAGGCGCGCGTCGACGCCCTGACCGGGCTCCACAATCGCCGCGCCTTCGACGAGGCACTGGGCGACGAGGTGAAGCTCGCCACGCGGATTGGGATCCCCCTCACCGTGGCGATGATCGACATCGTGAACTTCAAGGAGATCAACGACAAATGGAGCCCCGCGGAGGGGGACCGGTGCCTCCGGGAGGTGGCCGAGGCGCTGGATTCCGCCCTGCGGGACCCGGATCAGGTCTTCCGCTGGGGCGGAGACGAATTCGTCCTGATCCTCACCGGGACGGCGGCCGAGGACACGGGAACGCTCTCCGACCGGCTGTCAATGATTGTGTCCTCGGCATGCATACGACCAGACGACGAGCCGATCAGCATTCGCTTCGCCGTAGCCCAGCTGGAGCAGGACGGGACAGGCCCCGAGGTGGTGGAAATGGCCGGCCTGGCGATGACCGCGGCCAAAATGGACCGCACTACCTAATTGTCCGTTGCGCGCGGCACCGGCCTGGCATAGCCTGTTCTGCCCGCAACACTGACGCTTTGCGATCCGGGCCTTCAGGGGGAAGTCCATCATGAATTGGCGCCCAGCCCTCGGCTACCTTGCCCGCGACCCGGAGCCCACCGCCGGCGAGGATGTCGGCAATGCGCAGCGCCTCGGCACGGTCGTCTGGGGGCTGCTGGCCGTGCTGGTTCTCATCCTGCTGCCGCTGAATCCGCCGACGGAGGGCGGGATCGCCGGCTGGGTGCTGGCCGGCGCCCTGATCTTTGCCGGGATTACAGCGGTCTTCCTGTTTGGCGCTCGTCGGATCGCAAGCTCGAGTGCGTTGCTTCTTGTCTCGTATCTGACCGCCTCGGGCCTGGGCGTGATGCAGTGGCTCTGTGGCGGCGTCGGCGCGCCGTATCGCGGGCTTCTGCTGCTGCCTCTGCTCTTCGTCTCCGTGACGCAGCCGCCGCGGAGGCTCGTCGCGTTCATGGGGTTCGCCTTGCTGGTGCTCGCGTCTCCGTTCGTCTACGACACCTGGGATCTGACGAGAGCCGAATCGTCAGCTGCGACGTTCGTGATCTGGTGCGCTCTGGCTGCCGGGGCGAACGTGTTGATGCGCGGAGTCAGGGCACAGCAGCGTGCGCTGCAGACCGAGCGGGAGGTCGCGCGACGGGAAGCTCGATCGGACAGCCTCACGGGCCTCTACAACCGGCGCGCCTTCGACGAGCTCCTGGCCGTCGAGGTCAAACGAGCCGACCGGCTGGGGACCCCACTCTCCGTCGCAATGGTCGACGTGGAGAACTTCAAGGAGGTCAACGATCGGTGGGGCTACGCGGATGGCGACCGGTGTCTGCGGGAGGTCGCAACGACCTTGATGACGACGGCTCCGCGAGCCTGACCTCTGCTTCCGCTGGGGCGGGGACGAGTTCGCTCTGATCCTCACCGGAACGCGAGCGGACGACACCGACCCGCTCGCCGAACGCCTGCGCGGCGCGGTCGCGTCGAGTTGCCGGCGCCCGGACGGGAGCCCGATACAGATTCGCTTCGCCGCAGCGGAGCTGAGCGACCGGATGACGCCGGAGCAGCTCGTTGAGATGGCCGGTCTGGCCCTGGCGGCTGGAGCGGGGAGGGCGGCGACGACGAGGAGATTTGCCCCCGCCCAGATCGAGAGGCCGCGGGTCGGCGCCGCGGTCGCCGCGAGGCCGGCCGGCCAGAGCACGGCTGAGCCCCCAGCACCGACCCCGCCGCCGCTCCGCCAGCGCAACACGGTCTGGACGCCAATGGTGATCGGTGTCCTGCTCGTTGCGGCGGTGGCGGCGGCCATCCTGACCGTCACCGGCGGAGGGGACAACAAGAACGGGGTCGGCGTCACGGTCACCACCCCCGTGATCGCCACCCCAACCGTGCCGGCGCCCGCGCCGCCAGCCGCACCACCGGCCCGGCCGTCGCGGAAGGTGAAGCATTGCGACCCGATCTTCGGGAACGGCACGCCATACCCGGTGGTCTCCACGGCGCTCCCGGGCGGTCCGCGCCCGGCGGACTGCGATCAGGCACACGCGCTGGTGCTGGCCGTGCTCAACAATGGGGCGACCATGGTGGGCGAGTGGCGTTGCGTGAGCCGGCTGAAGATCGGCACGCTCGCTGTGTGCAGGTCCGGCCGCCGGGTTGTCTTTGCTCGCGTCTAGCCGAGCGGTGTCAGACGATGAACGCGACGTCGTCCACGTAGCAGTACGACCAGTCCTCGCCCGGCTCCAGCGAGCTGACGATCGGATGGCCGCTTGCCTCGACGTGAGCGCTGGCGTGCCGGTTCGGGGAGGAATCGCAGCAGGCGACGTGCCCGCAGCTCCGGCACACCCGGAGGTGCACCCACGTGCCGCCGATCTTCAGACAGTCCTCGCAGCCGGGAACTTCCTCCGGCTTCTCGACCGTGATCTGGTCCAGGTGGGTGCACTCGGCCACTCGCCGAGATTACACACGGCCCGGTTTGCGCTAGGCGAGCTCGGGAGCGGTCGTCAGCTCTCCGGGAGCGAAGTGCGGGGCGTGGATCGCGATCGTCCTGTTGCGTCCGTTTCGCTTCGCCTCGTACAGGGCCCGGTCGGCGCGAACCAGAAGCTCGGCACCGGTCTCCACGCCGTCCCACTGCGCGATGCCCGCCGAGACCGTCTCGTCGTCAGGCACGCACGCGCGGAGGGTCTCGATCACCTCCTGTGCCTGCATGGCGTCGGTCGCCGTCAGCAGGACCGCGAACTCCTCCCCGCCGTAGCGGGCGATCAGGTCGGTTGACCTCAGCCGGGCCTTCCACAACGCCGCGGCCTCGCGCAGGTGCGAATCGCCCGCCGGGTGCCCGTTCAGGTCGTTGAATTCCTTGAAGTGGTCGAGGTCGAGCAGCGCGGCGCAGACGGGCGAGCCGCCGCGATTGGCGCGCGCGAGCTCCCCTTCCAGCGCCTCGTCCCAGGCGCGGCGGTTGGGCAGCCCGGTGAGGGCATCGGTGCGGGCCATGGTGCCGAGCTGCGTCTGGAGAGTCTCCCGCTGGAGGACCAGCTCGTTGACCGAGAAGCCCGTGATCCCCGCGACCCCCATCCAGAAGGCGGCCGCAAGCGGCTCGAGCGCGGGGTATCCGTCGAATGCGGGAGACGGAATGGCGAGGGTGATGCCGAGCCCGAGGACCGCGAGCAGCAGCTGCCCGCGAGTGCCGTAGAACGCGAACCAGATCACCGGGAGCAGCACAACCGGCGTGTACGCCGCCGTCACGCTCTCGTGTGAGCCGTGGACGAGCGCGACCATGGCGTACGGCAGCAGCGGCGGGACCGCCTGCGTCCAGGTCGGCAGCCGCTCCCATGGCAGGAACAGGGCGGACCCGACGATCACGGGAACCAGGGCGAGCGCGATGAGATCGCCCGTTGTGGGCCAGTCGGGCAGCAGCGGCAGGAAGACGCAGGCGAGCACCCCGGCGGTCAGCCACGGCAAGACACGCAGGAGCACCCCCTCCCCCTCGAGAGGCCGGCCGCGGGTCACGTTCAGTCCCGCGTCACTCAGGGCCTGCCGGGCGCTCCGGCCTTTGCTGCGCAACACGTGGGGCGAAGCTACCCCGTTTTAGGGTTCCCCGGCAAGCCTCTTTCTGGGTATCCGAGGGCGGCCCGCGCCTAGTCCGTGACGTCGCGAGCCTGCAGCATCGCGCCGCCGAGCACGGCGAACAGGACGGTCCATCCGAGCAGGATCAACCCTCCCGGGATCTGGCTGAGCCCGTGGTCCAGGCCATCGACTCCAGCGGTCGCGGTCGTGGCGGTGAGCTCAGCGATCGCCGCCGAGAGCGAGTACCGGACCTCGGCCGACTTCAGGACAACCCCGGTGAGAATGGGCTCGATCAGGAACAGGTAGACGAGGACCCCGACGATCGCCGGCGTCTGCTTTCGGATCAGCGCGCCGACTCCTACACCCAGCGCCGTCATCAGCGCGCCCGCGACCGTCATCCCAGCGAGAAGCTCGATCACCTTCGTGGCCCCGGCATCCAGCGGGAAGCCTCGGCCCGGGAGGAGTGCTGCGGAGATCGCGAGGCTCAAGCCGGCGCTGACCAGGCCGATCACGGCACCGACCCCCGAGGCGGCGATGAGCTTGGCGGCGAGCAGGCGACGGCGGTCGGGCTCGACCAGGAGCGTCGCCGCGATGCTGCCGTGCCGGAACTCGTTGGTGATCGAGAGGACGCCGAGCATCAGGATGAAGAAGAGAATGACCGAGGAGTTCGAGATCGCGTCCACGGCAGGAGTCCCGTTCCCCGCCGATGGATCGGAGTAGTCAGCGAGCAGTCCGTTCGCTATGCCGATCAGGACGACCAGCACGAGGCCCAGACCGGTCAGCACGATGAAGCTCCGCGCGGTGCGCAGCTTGAGCAGCTCGCTCCGGATCAGGGCGCTCATGTGGGCGGGTCGCCCTGTTGGTCGCCACCCGCCCCGGTCAACTCGAGGAAGACGTCCTCCAGAGACCGCGAGATCGGGGTCAGCTCGGAGATCACCAGCCCCTTCGCGGCGACCACCCGGCCGATCTCCTCACCCGTCCTGCCCGTGACCAGGAAGGCGCCGTCACCCGCGGCGTCGACCGTCCCCCCGTCCGCTCTCAGCGCCTCGGCGAGGGCTGGGGCATCGGGGCCGGCGATCCGCAGTCCCGCGGCTCCACCGCTGGTCAGCTCGGAGATCGAGGCCTGCGCCACGCTGCGGCCGTGGTTGATCACCACGGCCTCGTCCGCGATGGCGGCGATCTCGGCGAGGACGTGGCTCGAGATCAGGATCGACCTGCCCTTGGCCGCCAAGGAGCGGAGAAGGTCGCGCAGCCAGCGGATCCCCGCGGGGTCGAGGCCGTTGGCCGGCTCGTCGAGCACCAGGATGCGCGGGTCGCCGAGCAGCGATGCGGCGAGGCCCAGGCGCTGCTTCATCCCCAGCGAGTAGCCCCCCGCCCGGCGTTTCGCCGCGGCCTTCAGGTCCACCATCTCCAGGACCTCCTCCACCCGGCTGAAGGGAACCTCCGAGGCGAGCGCCAGGGTGCGCAGGTGGTTGCGGCCGGACCGGCCCGGGTGGGCCGCTCCTACCTCCAGAACCGCGCCGACCGTCCGGGCCGGATCCTCCGCCTCCAGGAAGGGACTGCCCTCGATCAGGGCTCGTCCCGCGGTCGGCCTGATCAACCCGAGCAGGGAGCGCAGGGTGGTCGACTTGCCCGCGCCGTTCGGCCCGAGAAACCCGACGATGCGCCCCTCGCCGACGTGGAAGCTGAGGCCCTCCACCGCGAGGGTCGAGCCGTAGCGCTTGGTGAGGTCGTGGATCTCGATCGGATGGGACAGGCGCGTCACGCTAGTAGCCTCGGGTGTATGGCGCGCTCCAGGACGCTGCTGATCATCGACATCCAGCGCGACTACTTCCCGGGCGGCGCCTACCCGCTGGTCGAGCCGGAGGCCGCGGCCGCCGCCGCCCGCCGGGTCTTGGACTCGTTTCGCGACGGAAGCGACCAGGTCATCCACATGAAGCACGTCTGGGATGCGCCGGACGCGGAGTTCATGCGGCCCGGGACGGAGGGGATCGAGATCCACCCGGATGTGGAGCCGGCCGACGGCGAGCTGGTGCTCGAGAAGGAGAGCCCGAACTCCTTCGTCGGCACGGAGCTCGAGGCTGAGCTCCGCGAACGTGGGTCGGACGAACTCGTGGTCGCCGGGATGATGAGCTCGATGTGCGTCGACGCGACGGTTCGCGCGGCAGCTGACCTCGGGTTCTCACCGACGGTCGTTCATGACGCGTGCGCGGCCCCCGATCTCGACTTCAACGGCGTCGAGGTCCCGGGGGCCGCGGTCCACGCGGCGTTCATGGCGGCGCTCGCCGACAGCTATGCCGAGGTGATGAGCGCCACCGAATTGCTTGCGGCCGGCTAGTAGCTGTAGCCGCCCGACGATCCGCCGGACGAGCTCGAGCTGGTGCTCGGCGCGGCGGCGCCGCTGGAGCCGGAGCTCGCCGCGGAGCCGCCGGTCATGACCGCGGTCCACGTGAATGACGTGCCGCCGAAGCTGTCCGTGACTCCGTTGCCGGACGCCTGACCCGGGCTGTCCTGCACGAACGTGTAGACGGGCATGCCGTTGTAGGTCACCTGCCCGTTCGAGACGCCGAGCTTCGCCTGCATGGCCGAGTCGGAGGACGTCGGCTGTCCGCTGGCGGTCAGGGGCGGCCAGATGCTCTGGCACGCGCTGGTGCAGGCCATCTTCGAGGCGGTGTCCTGGTTGTTCGTGTAGAGCACGTCGCCCTTCGAATCGACCAGCACCGTGCCGACGCCGCTCACCGACTTCGTCGAGACGGTGTCGGAACCTGTGCTCGTCTGCACCGGCGTCGTGCTCGCTGCGTTCGAGGAACCGCTGTTGCTGTTGCTGCTTCCGCCGCATGCCGCCAGGCCGATCGCGACCACGGGCACGGCTATGAGAGTGAGAATCGAACCACGCTTGCGAAACATCACTGGCCTTCCGTTGCTTGTCCCCAAGCCCCTCTGGCCAGTACTACGAGGAGCGTCTCCAGCGGGATTTAGGCCGAGCGATCAGCCGCAGCCGGTGTTGTTGCCGCAGCTCGAGCACGTGTAGCACGAGCCCGTGCGCTGCATCATGCCTCCGCACTGGTCGCAGGCCGGGCCGAGCTCGAGGTCGGCCCCCATCTTGGCCGGGACGACCGGCGGGGTGTCGGTCAGCGCGGCTGTGGCCGGCTTGGACTCCCCGTTTGTCTTCGACTCCGCCTTGGCCTCGCCATTGGAGGCGCCATTGCTCTCTCCGTTCGAGTGACCGTTCTCACCGGTCGAGGGAGCTCCGGTGTCCTCCATCGGGAAGGCCTGCTGGGCGTCCTTCCGGGCGCGGACCTCGTCGGTCATGATGCCGAGGCTCTCCAGGTAATCGACGTCATCGATGAAGCGGCTGGCGAGCCAGCGCATGATGTAGTCGGGCAGCGACTTGGCGAATGGGATCTCCGGGTTGCGCGTGATCCCCTCCGGCTCGAAGCGCATGTAGCTGAACTTCTTCACGTAGTCCTCGAGCGGAACGCCGTACTGGAGGCCCATCGAGATCGCGGTGGCGAAGGCGTTCATCAGGCCCTTGATCGTCGAGCCCTCCTTGCCGATGTCGGTGAGGAAGATCTCTCCGACCGACCCGTCCGGGTACTTGCCGGCGGTGATGTAGCCCTCGTGCATGCCCACCGAGAACTTGTGGGTGATGGACTCCCGCTCGCGAGGCATCTTGTTGCGCTTCGGCTTGGCCTCTGCCGGCTCGGACTTCTTCTCGCCGGCGTCCGTCTTCAGCGCCTGGGCGGTCTTGGAGCCGTCGCGGTAGATCGCCAGGGCCTTGAGGCCCTTCTTCCAGCCGTCCGTGTAGGCGTCGGCGATGTCGGAGACCGTGGCCGACTCCGGCAGGTTGACCGTCTTCGAGATCGCTCCCGAGAGGAACGGCTGGGCCGCGGCCATCATGTCGATGTGGCCTGTGTGGGAGATGGAGCGCTCGCCGACCGCCACGTCGAAGACCTCGAGGTGCTCGTCCTTGAAGCCGGGCGCCCCGATGATCGTGTTGTGCTCGTTGATGTAGGCGTCGATCTGCTCGATCTCGGAGCTCGAGTAGCCGAGCGTCTCGAGCGCCAGGTTGACGCAGCCGTTGACGATCTTCATCTGCCCGCCGCCGACCAGCTCCTTGAACTTGACCAGCGAGAAGTCCGGCTCGATGCCGGTCGTATCGCAGTCCATCAGGAAGCTGATCGTCCCGGTGGGGGCGAGGACGGTCGCCTGAGCGTTGCGGTAGCCGTGCTGCTCGCCGAGCGCCACGGCCTCGTCCCATGACTCGCGTGCGGCGTGGAGCAGCGGCTCCTCGACCAGCTCGTCGTCGATCTCGTAGGCGGCGGACTGGTGCATCCGCATCACCTCGTTGTGCGGCTCGCGATTCACCTCGTAGCCGTCGTACGGACCCATGCTGCCGGCGATCTCGGCCGACATCTTGTAGCCGCGGCCCGTCATCAGCGCCGTGATCGAGCCGGCCAGCGCGCGACCCTCATCCGAGTCGTAGGGCAGGCCGTTCGCCATCAGCAGCGCGCCGAGGTTGGCGTAGCCCAGCCCGAGCTGGCGGAACGCGCGGGCGTTCTGCGTGATCTGCTCGGTCGGGTAGCTGGAGAAGCCGACCAGGATCTCCTGCGCCAGGAAGACGATGTCGACCGCGTGGGTGAAGTCGTCGACGTCGAAGGTGCCGTCGGCCTTGCGGAACTTCATCAGGTTGAGCGAGGCGAGGTTGCAGGCGGAGTCGTCGATGCTCATGTACTCCGAGCAGGGATTGGACGCGGTGATCGGCCCCGTGTTCGGGTCGGTGTGCCAGCGGTTGATCGTCGAGTCGTACTGGACGCCCGGATCGGCGCACTGCCAGGCGGCATCGGCGATCTGATCCATCAGGTCGCGGGCCTTGACGGTCTTGATGGGCGTGCCGTCGGTGCGTGCGGTCAGGTGCCAGTCGTCGTCGTTCGACACGGCCTCCATGAACTCGTCGGTGACCCGGACCGAGTTGTTGGCGTTCTGGAACTGGACGGAGGAGAACGCGTCCGAGTCGAGCCGCATGTCGAAGTCGGCGGCCTTCAGCGCGGCTGCCTTCTTCTCCTCGTCCGCCTTGCACCAGATGAACTTCTCGATGTCCGGGTGGTCGACGTCCAGCACGACCATCTTGGCCGCGCGGCGGGTGCCGCCACCCGACTTGATCGCGCCGGCCCAGGAGTCGGCGCCGCGCATGAAGCTGACCGGGCCGCTGGCGATCCCGCCCTTGGAGAGCGGCTCCATCGAGCCGCGGATCTTGGAGAGGTTGATACCGGAGCCGGAGCCGCCCTTGAAGATGATCCCCTCCTTGGTGTTCCAGGAGAGGATGGAGTCCATGTCGTCCTCGACGCTGAGGATGAAGCAGGCCGACGCCTGCTCGGAGCCGGGCTGCTTCCAGCCGACGTTGAACCAGACCGGGCTGTTGAAGGCGGCCTTCTGGTTGACCAGGATCGAGGTGAGCTCGTCCTCGAAGGCGTCGGCGTCCTCGGCGGTCGCGAAGTAATCGCCCTGGCGCCCGGCCTCGGCGATCCGGCCGGCGACGCGGCTGACCATCTGCTTGACGGAAGTCTCGCGCTCGGGGGAGCCGGGCCGCCCGCGGAAGTACTTCTGGGCGACGATGTTGGTGGCGTTCTGCGACCAGCTCTTGGGGAACTCGACCCCGCGTTGCTCGAAGGCCGGGCTCTCCGGATCGCCGATGATCGCGTCCCGCTCCTCCCACTCGAGCTCGTCGTAGGGGTGCACCCCGGGAGAGGTGAACCTGCGTTCGATGACGAGGCCCTTCTCGGTGGTGATCGCTGCCTTGGAAGTGGCCCTCGGCATCAGTTTTCTCCTCTCACTCGGCTTTTGGGGTGAGCACCGCAGCATCCTCCGCGCTTCGGACGGAATCGGGGTCCGTCTAATTCGTTATTTGCGGGGATTTTCACGAGAGCTCCGGTGGGGCCTTCTCCAGAGTTCCCGCAAACTGCAGATAGGCGCCGCGGTCGATCTTCTCCAGCCCCTCGAGACAGAGCTCGCCGATGCGCGCGGCGCTCAGCTCGCCGCCCGAGTCGCGGACCTGCCGCTCGATCCGCTCGGCGACCGCCTCCAGCTTCCGTGGGTCGACATCGCGCTTGTGCGAGGCGCGGACGAGCGCGCCGAGGAGCTTCTCCCGATCGAACGGCTGGCGATGGCCATCGCGCTTGACGACGACGAGGGCTTCCGGGACGGCTCGCTCGTAGGTGGTGAAGCGATGGCCGCACGACGAGCACTCGCGGCGACGGCGAAGGGCCGATCCGCCGCCGGCCTTGCGCGTCTCGAGGATGGAGGTGGGGCTCTCACAGCGAGGGCAGTTCACCTGGTTCAGTCTAGCGAAGACTAGTGTTCGCAAGCCTCTATCGACGGCTAGCACACTAGATCTAGCGCTCACGCAATGGGTGGCCCGTCGGCCAGGGCCCCTGGCCCCCCGTCCGTGGCCGCCACGGATGTGCGGCCGCACGTCCAGGGTTAGGTTCGGAGGCGGATGCCAACTCGACAACTTCCGGCTGCAGGTCCAGGCCCGGTGTCGGGCCCCGACGTCGCCGGTCCTGAGTTGGCCCCCGCCCGACCGCGGCCGGCGCCCTCCGATCGGCCCGCCGATCCCCGCCGCTGGGCGATGCTGGCAGTGCTCTGCGTCGCCGTCCTCGTCGTGAACCTCGACAGCACGATCCTGAACGTCGCGCTGCCGACGCTCGTGCGTGAGCTGCACGCGACCTCCAGCCAGCTCCAGTGGATCGTCGATGTCTACGCGATGTTCTTCGCCGGGCTCTTGCTCGTGGGCGGCAGCCTGGCGGATCGGTTCGGCCGCAAGCGGCTCTTCCTGATCGGCTTTGCGGCCTTCGGGCTGGGATCGCTCGGAGCGGCCTTCTCGGGTACGGTCGACGGGCTGATCGTCTGGAGGGGAGTCATGGGCGCCGGAGCGGCGCTCACCATCCCGGCAGGCCTGTCGATTCTCGACAACGTCTTCCGCGATCCCGACGAGCGGGCCCGCGCGATTGGGATCTGGGGGGGATCGATGGGCGTCGGCCTCGCCTTGGGCCCGCTCGCCGGCGGCCTGCTGCTCGCCAGGTTCTGGTGGGGCTCCGTCTTCTTCGTCAACGTGCCCATCCTGGTCGCCGGCGGCATCGCGGCCATTCGGCTGCTGCCCGAATCGAAGAACCGCCACCCCAGAGCCCCTGACCCGGGTGGCTCGCTCCTCTCGATCGTCGGCCTCGGGCTGTTGCTCTGGGCGATCATCGAGGCCCCGACCAAAGGTTGGACGTCGCCCGCGGTCGTCGCGGTGGGCGCCCTCGGGCTCGCGGTGCTCGGTGCCTTCGTGGCGTGGGAGGCTCGCAGCTCGCACCCGATGCTGAACCTCCGCTTCTTCCGCTCCCGCCGATTCTCGGCGGCGGTGTGCGGGGTCGCGCTCGGCCTCTTCTCGCTGTTCGGCGCCGTCTTCATCCTCACCCAGTTCCTGCAGTTCGACCTCGGCTTCACCCCCCTGCAGGCAGGCGTCCGGATCCTGCCGACGGCGGCTCTGCTCGCCGCCACGGCCCCGCTCTCGACTGTGATCGTGAGGCGCGTGGGCAGCAAGCTGACGGCCTTCGCGGGGCTCGCGGCGATCACGGGCGGCCTCTGGCAGATATCAGCGGCGTCGACTGCGAGCGCGACCTATGCGGACGTCCTGCCGGGAATGCTTCTGCTCGGACTCGGGGCTGGGCTGTTGATGCCGACGGCGGCCGACGCGGTCCTGGGGTCCGTCCCGCGCAAGGACGCGGGTGTCGGATCGGCGACGTACGTCGTCTCGATCCAGGTTGGCGGCGCGCTCGGCGTCGCAGTGATCGGGAGCATGCTTTCGACGCGGTACCAGGATCGACTCACCAGCGTCCTCGCCTCTCACCACGTTCCGGACGGGGTCCTCCACACGATCACCGGGTCGCTCGGGGGCGCACTCGCTGTCGGCGCAGCGGTCGGCGGCACGACCGGATCGCAGCTGGCGGAGGCGGCCCGCTCCGCCTTCATGAGCGGCACGCACACCGCGCTTGCCGCCGCAGCGATCGTCGCGGCGGTCGCAGCGCTGATCGTGCTCGCGGCCCTGCCCGCCTCACCACCCGAAGGCGAGGGCGGGGACTAGCCGCCGTCGGCCAGCAGCTTGGCGAGCTTTTGCGGAGTGTTCGCCTGGGAAGTCGGCGAGTAGAGAACGAGGCGCTGCTCCGGGCTCTCCTGCGGCCGGAAGACGGCGTGCTCGAAGACCAGTTTGCCCGCTGTCGGATGACGCAGGACCTTGCGCCCGACGCCGCTGGTCGCGACCTCGTGGAGGTCCCACCATTCGCGGAACTCCGGGCTGCGCTCCTGCAGTGCCGAGATCAGCTCATCGAAGTCGGGGTCGCCGATGTACCGGGCAGACTCGCTCCGGAAGCGGGCCACGATGCGGCGGGCTCCCTCCTCCCAGTCCGGATGAAGCTTGCGGCTGGCCGGGTCCGTGAAGAGGCGCCAGAGCAGGTTCCGCCGCCCCTCCGGCAGCTCGGCCGGGTCGCCGAACACCGCGGCATGCGCCCGGTTCCAGGCCAGTAGGTCGAAGCGGCGGCCGGTCAGGCAGCTCGGGCCCTCGCCCAGGCTCTCCACCAGCAGCTTGATCGTCGGGTTGACCGTCTCCTTTGGCGCCCGCGCCGGCGTGACCTCCTCGCCCCGGCCGAGCAGCAGCAGGTGGGCGTGCTCCGCCGGGGTCAGATCCAGCGCGCCGGAGATCGCCTCGAGCACCGACGCCGACGCCCGGACGTCGCGGCCCTGCTCCAGCCACGTGTACCAGGTGGTGCCCACCCCGGCGAGCTGCGAGACCTCCTCGCGACGGAGGCCGGGAGTCCGCCGTCGGCCGCCACCCGGCAGGCCGACGTCTTCGGGGCGCAGGGCCTCGCGGCGATTTCGAAGGAAGTCCGCGAGCTCTGCGCGCCGCGGGGCTCCGTCGCCGTTCGCCTTCTCCGTGCTCTTGGGTGGTGCTTTCGATACCAGGATAAACCCCTCTCTTGTACCTGGATCAATATCGTCGCACACTGTCCGTCAGATGGCAAGCGAAGCAGCCAAGACCGATCTCACGGACCACAGGGGGCCCTCGTTGAATTCACAGATGAACGACGCGCAAGCCCGCCCAAGCCCGCCCATCGCAGCCCCTGGCTGCTGCCGGTGCTCTTCGCACCGGTCTTCATGGTCCTCCTGGACGTGTTCATCGTGAACGTGACGGCGCCGTCGCTGCGGGCCGATCTCGGAGCAAGCGACTCCGACCTCCAGTGGGTCGTTGCCGCATACCTGCTCACCTACGCGCTCTCTCTGATCACAGGGGGGCGCCTCGGCGACATCCTCGGCCGCCGCCGGATGTTCAAGCTCGGCATCGCGGGGTTCACGATCGCCTCGGCCCTCTGCGCGGCCGCGCCGAGCCCGAGCGCCCTGATCGTCGCGCGGCTGCTGCAGGGGTTCGGCGGCGCCGCGATGTGGCCGCAGGTCCTCTCCATCATCCAGGTCGAGTTCTCGCCGGCCGAGCGGCCAAAGGCTCTCGGCTTCCAGGGCCTGGTCCAGGGACTCGCCGCGATCTCCGGTCAGATCGTCGGAGGCGGGCTGATCGCGCTCGACCTGCTCGGGCTCGGTTGGCGCTCGGTCTTCCTGATCAACATCCCCGTCGGGTTGATCGCCCTGCTCTCGGCCGACAGGCTGATCCCCGAGTCCCGATCGGAGACCGCCCGCAGGCTCGATCTGGTCGGCGTGGCGCTCGCCACGCTCACGCTGAGCCTGGTGATGATCCCGGCCGTCGAGGGCCGCGAGCTGGGCTGGCCCGTCTGGACGTTCGCCTGCTTCGCCGCGGCGCCGTTGGCCGCGGCGCTCTTCGTCGCCGCGGAGCGGCGGATCACGGCCCGCGGCGGCTCCCCGCTTGTCGAGCTCCGCCTGTTCGAGACGCGCGGCTTCCGGATCGGCCTCGTCTCGGCGAGCAGCCTCTACTTCGCGATCTCGTTCTTCTTCCTGCTCGGGATCTATCTCCAGGAGGGGCTCGGGTTGAGCCCACTCGAGTCCGGCCTCGCCTTCACGCCGATCGCGGTCGCCTTCGTCACCGCCTCCCTGACCGGGCCGCGGCTGGCGGATGGGATTCGCGAGTACCTGCCTCAGATCGGCGCTACCGTCGCGGCCCTCGGCCTGATCACGACGGTCCTCGCGGTTCAGGCGACCGGGAACGGCTCGGTGTCAGCCTGGCTGCTCCTGGCGATGGTGCCTTTCGGCGCCGGGATGGGCACCGCGATTCCGGCGCTCATCCACCTCGTCCTGCGTGCGGTGCCCACCGCGGATGCGGGCGCGGCCTCCGGGACGCTGGTCACCGCACAGCAGCTCGGTAACGCGCTGGGCGTGGCGATCGTCGGGACCGTCTTCTTCTCCGAGCTCGGCTCCGGGACGAGCGCCGGCTCGTTCGGCGACGCCTTCACCGTCGCCATGGCGATCCAGGCTGCCTTCGCCCTGACGGCCGCTGCGCTGGTCTCACGGGCGCGCCGGACCTCGACCGAGCGGGCCCCGGCGGGGATGCCCGCCGGCGAGGGCGCCTAGCCGTTCAGGTACTTCGCGACCGTCCCCTCGGCGAGGGCGGTCTCGCCGAGGCTGGTGGCCTTCAGGCGGGCACCCGGCCCCCCTGGACCCATCTGGATGACGAGACCGGCGTTCTCGAGCGCCTGGATCGCCTCCCGAGTCGGGTTCCGCAGCTGAGTCAGGTACTTGGTCCCACCCTTGTGGGAGCTCATCAGCCAGCTCATCACCTGCAGGCTGTTGAGCTCGTGGCCCGGGCGCCCACCGTCCGGGCCGAACGCCGGCATGACCGCCTCGGCCAACTCCGATGCCGGCAGCGCCTGGAGCCGCTCGGCCTCAGCCTGCGCCGCCGCTTGCTCGGCGGCCTTCTCCTCCTTGTTGCCAAAGAGCGCCACGCGCGGGCGAGACTAGCGCCTCGCAAGGAGCTCGGCGACTATCGTTGGCCGCGTGACGGCAGGCGACGAAACGCAGTCCGGCCCCGATCCGCTCGGAGCCGCACGCGATGCAGCCGGCGCCGCCGGCGAGAAGCTCGGCAGCGCGAGGGCCGGGGCGGGCGAGCGGCTCGGCGCGGCACGCGATGCGGCGGGCAAGCAGGTCGCCGCCGCCCGCGAGACGGCTGCGATGGCGGCCCACGCCGCGGCTCACAAGCTCTCCCAGAAGCCACGGCTGCGCGGGGTCTCCCATCAATGGGCGTTCTTCGTCTCGCTCGGCGCCGGCGCTGCCCTGATCCTCGCCGCGAGTGGAACGACGGCCGTGATCGCGATGTCGATCTACGCCTTCTCGCTCTCGGCGATGCTGGGCACCAGCGCGCTCTATCACCGGGTCACCTGGACGCCCGAGGTCCGGCAGTGGATGCGCCGGCTCGACCACACGATGATCTTCGTCTTCATCGCCGGCACCTACACGCCCTTCGCGCTGCTCGTCATGCACGGGACGCTGGCGAACGTGATCCTGATCGTCATCTGGGCCACGGCTGCGGCCGGCTTGGTTCTCAATCTCGTCTGGATCACCGCCCCCTACTGGGTCACCTCGGTGATCTACCTGAGCACCGGCTGGGTGGCGGTCGTCAGCCTGCCGCAGCTCTGGAACGAGATCGGCCCGGTCGGTGTGGGATTGATTGCGCTCGGCGGCGTCCTCTATACGGCGGGCGCCGTCGTGTACGCAAAGCGCAAGCCCGATCCGAGGCCGCAGGTGTTCGGCTACCACGAGATCTTCCACGTGCTGGTGATCGCCGCGGCGGCCGTCCAATACGTGGCCGTCGCCGTCTACGCGCTGCCCGCCGGCTAGGTGTGATCCAAGGCAAGTAACGCTCGCTGGATTTGTGAGACGGTTCGCCAATTCGAACGGAGGAGGGGAGATGGCAGAACTGACCGAGGCACAACAGCAGGCACGCAAGCTGTGGTCCGCCGGCGACTACCCGTCCGCGATGCACGTGATCGCGAGCGTCGGGCCGCTGGTCGTCGAGCGCGCGGGGGTAACCGCCGACGACGTGGTGCTGGATGTGGCGTGCGGTTCCGGCAACGCGACCATCCCGGCGGCCGAGACCGGGGCGAAGACGACCGGGCTCGACATCACCCCCGAGCTGATCGAGGCCGGCAAGGCGAACGCGAAGGAGGCCGGCGTCGAGATCGACTGGATCGAGGGCGACGCCATGGACCTGCCCTTCGAGGACGACAGCTTCGACGTCGTCACCTCGGTGTTCGGCTGCATGTTCGCGCCGGACCATCGCAAGACTGCCGAGGAGCTCGTGCGAGTGCTGAAGCCCGGCGGCCGCATGGTGGTCGCCGCCTGGCGACCGGAGGGCAACGTGGGCCGGATGTTCCGCACCGTCTCGTCTCATCTGCCGCCGCCGCCCGAGGGATTTCAGCCGCCCCCGATGTGGGGGAACGCGGAGCACCTCCGGGAGATCTTCGACGGGACCGGGATAGAGCTCGAGCTCGAGCCGACCACAATCGATTTCACCGCCGACTCCGCGGAGGACTACTTCGCGGAGATCGAACGGGACCTGCCTCCGATCGTGATGGCGAAGGCGGCCCTGGAGCCGGAGGGGAAGTGGGAGGCGCTGCGGGCCGAGCTGCTCCAGCTCTACGCCGAGAGCAACGAGTCTGACGACGGCTTCCGCTCGCCCCAGGAGTACCTGCTGATCAAGGGCTCGAAGAGCTAGGCCGAAGCGCCCAGCGTCGAGGCGAAGCGCTCCTTGGCGGCCTCGATCAGCCGCTGGACCTCGTCCTCGCGGCCCTGCTTGACCAGCTCGACCGGATCGGGGTCGCCGTTGACGATCCCCTCGAAGAACTCCTTGCGGTCCTGATAGGTGGGGAGGGTGCCCTTGGCCCAGCCGCGATGGTCGTTGAGGATCACGGCGAGGCGGGCGTAGGGCTCGCCGAAGGACTCGGCGATCTCGCGCTTCATCCGCTTGGCGAGGGCGGGAGAGGCGCCCGCGGTCGAGATCGCGATCGCCAGCGGGCCGCTGCGCACGATCGCGGGCAGGATGAAGTTGCAGAGCGGCGGCACGTCGACCACGTTGACCAGCATCGCCCGGCGCTCAGCCCCCTCCGAGACCGAGATGTTGACGTCGGTGTCGCTGGTCGCGGCGACCGCCAGGAAGGCGCCCTCGAGGTCGCCATCGACGAAGGTGCGCCGATCCCAGGTGATCGAGCCCTCCGCCGCGTACTTGGCGAGCTCGGGCACGACCTCGGGGGCGACCACTCGGATGTCGCCGTCGCAGAGGAGGAGGCCCTCGACCTTCTCGAGCCCGATGTCCCCGCCGCCCACCACCAGGCAGCGCCGTCCCTTCAGCTTCAGGGCGGCCATATACAGAGGGGTCTCGAGCATGTCGCGGACGCAGCTCTGATCGCAGATCCCGCGACGGAACTGACAGACGCATTCCTTGCCCTCGAAGGCCTGTGCAGGCATCGCCTCACAGATTAGAGAGCGCTCAGCGCCCGTCCCTGCCCCGCCCCCCGTGCTTGCCGCCTCGCTTGCGGCCCGGGGCGGCCTTGAACGGGTGGGTCCCGCAGCGGAAGAAGTAGGGCAGCGCGCCGAGCGGCGCCGGGACGGTGACGCTGCCGGGCCCGCGGAACCTCCGGCCCCTCGGCTCGTGCACCCAGCAGCCGCGGGGCAGCGCCACGGTGCGCGAGGTCGCGCCCTTGGCGACCACGGGCGCGACCAGCACGTCGGCGCCCAGCATCCACTCCTGGTCGCGACCGGAGGCGGGTGCCTCCGGCGCGCTCAGCCAGAGCGGCCGGGTGACCGGGATCCCGGTGCGGCGGCCCTTTCGCCACAGGCTGCGGATCAGGGGCACCGCCTTGGCGTGCAGCGCCGCCATCGCCTCCCAGAGGGCGAGCGTGGAGCCGCCGTAAGACCAGGGCATCCGGACGCCGGTGGACGCCGAGTTGTGGACGCGGAAGTAGGGGCTGAGAGCGGCCCACTCGCTCCAGCGGTCGTACAGCTCCTCGCTCGGCGCCCCCGTCAGTGTGTCGATGTAGCCGCCGATGTCGGTCGTGTAGCCGAAGGCGCCGCCGACCGCGCGGTTCAGCATGTCCGGGGCCAGCGACCGCAGCCCAGAGGCCGCTCCCCAGTCGACCGTCTCGTCGCCCGGGAAGTTGCCCATCTCGTAGGCCGCGCTGCCCGGCCTGCCGCTGTAGCCGGCGCGGGTGAAGAACCAGATCGGTCCCCGCTTCGGATGCTTGGCCGCCCAGCGGTCGAGGATCTGGCGCGAGACTCGGTGGTAGATGACCGGAAAGCGGTTGTGCATCTCGGTACCCGTGCTGCCGTCCGAGAAGCGCATGCCGTCCTGGACCTGCTCGCCGAAGTCCTGCATGAACCCGTCGGCGCCCAGCCCGATCAGCAGGTGGAGGCGCCGCCGCCACCAGGCCACCGTGGCTGGCTTGGTGAAGTCGAGCAGGGTGGAGGGCGAGCCGCCGTTGCCGCCGAACTCGTAGGGGGCGCCCGTGGAGGTGGTCGCGACCAGGCCGAGCCGCTCGGTCTCCTCGAAGTCGCCCTTCGGCTGGGTGGCGAGGGCATCGTCGGAGACGTAGGCGCGCACGTAGAGGACCGCGCGGATTCCCATCGCGTGCAGGCGGGCGATCACCGACCGGACGTAGCCCGGGTCCAGCATCCCCCAGCCCTCGAAGGCGTAGGCCGAGATCCTCAGCCCGTAGCGCTGGATGTCCGCCAGGTCCTGCTCGATCTTCGCCCGGTAGGAGGCCGGGTCCTCCGCCGGGGGACTGCCGGGCAGGGCGGGCGAGCGCACGGTCCGCGAGAGGGTCGGCCCCAGGGCCCAGCCGGGCGGCAGCCGGTGACGCCCGGTCACCGAGGTCAGGTCGCGCACCGCCCGGCGGCGGCTCCGCGCCGGGAAGACGGTGTAGTCGAGCCGGCTGCCGCTCGCCTGCACCTGCCAGGCGCCGGGACGGTCGTTGCCCATCCGCCAGCGCGCGCGGCTGCTCCGGTTGAGGAGGAAGCCGTAGCCCCTGGACGAGACGAACTCCGCCTGCGGGTAGTAGGCGGCGTTCATCCCGTTGGGGAAGAGGTAGCGCTCGAAGCCGCCGGGCAGCTCCGCCGGGCTCGGGACGCCCCCAAGCTCGGAGATCGGATAGGAGGTGCCGCCCCCGACCAGGACGCCGAACAGCGACAGGCCGGGCAGCAGCGTCTCCGATCCCCCGAGGTTCTCCTGAACGACGTCCGAGTAGAGCTTCTCGCCGTGCTTGTTCGTGCCGCCGTGGGTGCCGCCGAAGCCGTGAAAGCCCTCGCGGTGCCCCGCCGCGAAGGAGTCGCCGATCTCGATCACCCCGGCCGCCGAGCTGGGGCGCACGCGGACGCGCAGGCCGCCGGCGCGGTCGGGGTCGATCCGCGCGATCAGGCGCCGCCCCGGCTCGCTGGTGGCCAGGGTCAGGCGGACGCCCTTGCCCCGCCGCGCGGCCGAGATCACGCGCCGCGCCGCGTAGACGGTCCCCGAGCGGCGATCGAAGAGCGTGTTGCCGTTCCAGAGCCCGGATTCCCACTGGGCGTGCAGCTCGGTGCCCACCTCGTAGGCGAGCGGGGCGTAGACGGCGTTGTCCGGGTGGCGCTCGAGGGCGAACGGCTCGGGATCGTCGGTGCTGGGCAGCGCGACCGGGGTGAGCCTGCGCCGAGCGCGCAGCTCGCGCAACAGCGGCCGGCGACCCGAGCGGAAGACGAGGCGAACCGGGGCCCTGTCGATCACGGCGCGATTCGGCCCGTTGGAGACCACGATCCGCTCGCGGCCCAGCTTCACCGCGGCGCTCGCGGGCGCGGCCGTCGCCACGGCGATCGCCAGCAGCGAGGCCGCCAGAAGGGCCCCGATTGCCCCGGTCAGTGCCCTCCGCTTCGCAATTGAGAGATCCTAAGCGGAGAGGGTGTCCTTGAGGCCCTCCGCGAGATCGAGCCGGGGACTCCAGCCGAGCTCCGCGCCCGCTGCGGCTATGGCGAGCACGGTTCTCTGGATCTCTCCGACTCGGGCCGGGGCGAACTCCGGCTCGAAGCCATCGCGGCCCGCGGAGCGGGCGATCAGCTGGACCAGCTCGAGCACCGAGGTCTCGTCCCCGGTGCCCACGTTGAGGGGGCCGTCCGCGTCGCTTCCCTCCATCGCGAGCAGGGCGGCGACCACGTCGGCCACGTGGACGTAGTCGCGCGTCTGCTCGCCGTCGCCGAAGACGGTCGGCCGGCCGCCGTCCCGCGCCAGGTCGCAGAAGATCGCCACCACGCCCGCCTCGGTGGCCGGATCCTGCCGCGGGCCGTACACGTTCCCGAGTCGAACGGTCCCGGCGGCCAGCCCCCGGGTGCGCGCGTAGAGGTCCAGATAGCCCTCGGCTGCCAGCTTGCTCTGGCCGTACACCGAGAAGGGCTCACAGCGGGCGGTCTCGCGGAAGGGAAGCTCGTCCACCCGCTCTGCTCCCTCTCCATATATGGCGCCGCCCGTGGAGGTGAAGACGAACCTGGATGCGTCCGCGCGCGCGGCGGCCTCGAGCGCGTTCACCGTGCCCACGACGTTCAGCCGAGCGTCGAAGCCGGGATCGGCCATCGAGCGCCGCACGTCGATCTGCGCCGCGAGGTGGAAGACGGTGTCTGGTCGGAATCCCTCGATCGCGGCGAGCACCGCCTGGGCGTCGGCGACATCGAGCTCCGTCACCGACACCCCCGCCTCGAGCGCGGAGGCGAGATTCTCGCGCTTGCCGCTCGAGAAGTCGTCGAGTACGAGAACCTCGTCGCCACGCGCGGCCAGAGCATCGGACAGATGGCTGCCGATGAACCCCGCGCCGCCTGTGACCACGGATTTCACGCGGCAAGATCCTAAAGGCCCACGAACCCCCTGCTACCCTCGCCGACCGCTGTTTGATCGGGCCATCCAGCCCCCCGGCTACCGTGGAAGGCCATATGCGCCTGATAGTCACCGAGAAGAACAACAGCGCGAAGAAGATCGCGGAGATATTGAGCGGTGGGACCGCCACCGAGGGCGCGTCCTACAAGACGCCGTTCTACACCTGGGAGGGTCCCGACGGGCCCCAGATGACGATCGGGCTGAAGGGACACGTCCTCAATCCGGCCTTCCCCGAGTCGTACAACAACTGGCAGGAGACCAATCCCCGCGACCTGATCGATGCCGACCTGATCAAGGAGCCGACGGACAAGAACGTGGTCCGCGCCCTGAAGAAGGTGGCCGAGGACGCCGACGACATCGTGATCGCGACCGACTATGACCGCGAGGGCGAGCTGATCGGCCTGGAGGCGCTGCAGGAGATCGTCGCCGCCAATCCCAAGCTCGCCACCGCCGAGGGCGTGCATGACGACGGGACACCCGTCAAGCGCGCCCGCTACTCCGCTCTCACCAAGGACGAGATCGAGCGCGCCTTCGGTGACCTCGACGAGCTCTCGATGCCGCTGGCGCTCGCCGGCGCCGCCAGGCAGGACATGGACCTGATCTGGGGGGCGACCCTGACGCGGTCGGTCTCGATGGCCACCCGGCGCTTCGGCTCCAACTTCCTCTCGGTCGGCCGCGTCCAGAGCCCGACCCTCGGACTGATCGTGCAGCGCGAGCTCGAACGGCGCGCCCACGAGCCCGTGCCGTTCTGGGAGGTCACGGCGAACTTCGCCCACCCGGACGGCGGCTTCGTCGCCGAGCACACGACCGACAAGTTCTGGGAGAAGGATGAGGCCGAGGCCGCGGTCGCCAACTCCAAGACCCCGGGCACCGTCAAGGAGATCTCGGCGCGCAAGAACAACCGCAAGCCGCCGACGCCTCTCAACACGACCGCATTCACCACCGACGCGTCCAGCCGCCTCGGCATCACGCCGTCGCGGGCGATGAGGATCGCCGAGGACCTCTACATGGACGGCTACATCTCCTACCCCAGGACCGACAACACCGTCTATCCGAAGTCGCTCGACACGAAGGAGCTGGTCAAGCAGCTGGTGGGGATCGACGACTTCAAGGCGGCGGAGTTCCTGCTCGACGGGCGGGATCTCGAGCCGACCCGGGGCAAGAAGGAGACGACGGATCACCCGCCGATCTACCCGACCCAGGCCGTCAACCCGCACCGCCTCGAGGCGCGCTCGGAGGCGCATCGCAAGGTCTACGAGCTGGTCGCCCGCCGCTTCCTCGCCACCTTCTCGCCGCCGATGGTCAGCGAGTCGACGCGGGCGAACATCGTCACGGCCAAGGGGACTCCGACGGCTGAGGAGGGCGAGACCTATTTCGTCCGCGGGTCGGTCGTACTCGACCCCGGCTTCGCCGCGATCTACACCTACGCCCGCTCGGCCGACACCGAGATCCCCAAGCTCGAGGAGGGGCAGGAGCTGACGCTCGAGGGCGTCGAGATGGAGGGCAAGGAGACGCCTCCGCCCCCTCGGATCAGTCAGGGCAAGCTGATCGAGATGATGGAGGAGCGCGGCCTCGGGACCAAGGCGACGCGCGCGGACATCATCCAGAAGCTCTACGACCGCGGCTACGTCTTCGGCAACCCGCCGGAGCCCTCGGAGACCGGGATCGCGATGTCGAAGGCCTTCGAGCACTACGTGCCGCGCATGGCGACGCCCGACATGACCGCCGAGATGGAGGCGGAGATGGACCAGATCGCCGCCGGCGAGATGACCAAGGACGACGTTCTGAAGGACAGCCGCGACATGCTGCGCTCCGCCTTCGACGAGATGGGCGATGACGTCAAGACCGAGGACGAGGAAGCGAAGTGGCGCAAGTTCGCCCGCGAGGTCTGGGCCGGCATGGACCAGGACCGGATCCTCGGCCCCTGCATCGTCTGCGAGGAGGCGGGCCGAAAGCAGGAGGACGGTTCCCCCCACATGCTGCGGATCATCAGGGCACGCAAGTCGGGCAAGCGCTTCGTCGGCTGCTCCGGCTGGGACGGCGATAACCCCGAGTCACCCGACTCCTGCGACACGACCTTCCCGCTGCCCCAGCGGGTTCGCGGCCTCTACAAGATCGAGGAGGTCTGCTCGGTCTGCGAGCGGACACCTCGCCTGCAGGTCGTCCCCTGGCGCGGTCGCCCCTGGAAGCTCTGCCTGAACGACGAGTGCCCGTCGATGGCCGAGATGAAGCGCCGCCGCGCCGAGCGCGAGGCCGCCAAGGCCGCGAAGGAGGCCGCGGAAGCCGCGGCCAAGGACGGCGAGGGCGAGGACGGCGAGGCCGTCGACCCCGCCGAGGCCGCCAAGGAGGCCGAGAGGATCGCCGGGCAGGCCTCGGCGACCAAGGTCAAGCGGGCCACCCGCGGCAACGGCGCCAAGGCGAAGAACGGCGCCAAGGCGAAGAACGGGTCAAAGGCCAAGAGCGGATCCCGAGCCAAGAACGGCTCGAAGGCCAAGCCGCGGGCGAAGAGCTAGGGCTCTAGGCCTGGCCGACGGCCAGCAGCACCTGGTTTGTGAGGCGCAGGGTGCCCCCGTTCTCGGACTCGTCCCGGACGGAGTCGGCGATCGCCGCCCAGACTTGGTCCTGGACGTCCTTGGGATGGGACTCGACCAGCCTGGTCAGCGGGGCGATGATCTCCCTGCAGTGGACGCTGTACTCCTCGGGTGACTCCCACTCGGCGGTGAGGTCCATTTCCTCCACCTGAACATCGGAGAAGCCGCCACCCTCGAGCAGGCCGCCAATGGCTTCCGGCGTCGGGCGCGAGAGGGGCCCCGGCGTGCCGGGTGGCGGCGGCGGCACGTCGAGGAGCTTCATCGCCGTCTGCATCGGGCGGGCGATCATGGGCACACGGTCGGGAGTGCCCCAGGAGCTGATCGCCATTCGCGCCCCGGGCTTGAGGAACCCGCGGACCCGCGCCGCGGCGCCCTCCCCGTCCGGCTCGAAGATGATGCCCCAGCGCGAGAGGGCGGCATCGAAGCTCTCCGCCGGGAAGTCGAGCGCCGACGCATCGGCGTGCATGAACTCGACGTTGCCCACTCCGGCCTCCGCCGCTCGCTCGCGGCCGTAGGCCAGCATCTCGGCCGAGATGTCGGTGGCGACCACCGCCCCATCCGGCCCGGCCTTCCTGGCTGCGGTGAGCGCAGGCTCGCCGAAGCCCGCGGCCACGTCGAGCACGCGGCTCCCCGCCTCGACCCCGGCCAGCGCGACCAGCCTCTCGCTGACGACGCTTGCGTAGGTCTCGAGCCAGCTTGACCATTTCTTCCATCCGGTCGCCGCGTGATCCCACTGCTCACGCTGCGCGCCCCGGAAGTCAACGGGATCGATTCCGTTCGTCTCCATCGCCCTCTCCTCTCGGTTGACGGAGCGACGCTACCAGGGGGATAGCCGGCCCTCGCACGCCGCTTGCCGCGCGGTTAGCCTGGATCCGAGATGTTCATCTCGCTCGAGGGAATCGATGGGTCCGGGAAGACGTCCCAGGCCAAGCTGCTCGCCCGCGCGCTCGGCGAGGGCGTGCTGCTCGTGCGCGAGCCGGGCGGGACCAAGGTCGGGGAGCGCATCCGCCAGGTGCTGAAGGACCCGCACCTGGAGCTCGACCCGCTGGCCGAGCTGCTCCTCTTCTGCGCCGCCCGGGCCGAGCTGATGGCGCAGGTCGTCGGACCCGCGCGGGACGCGGGACGCGACGTCATCTGCGACCGCTTCAGCGACTCGAGCGTCGCCTACCAGGGCGTAGCGCGAGGGCTGGGCGCCGAGCGCGTCGAGGAGATCTGCGATCTCGCCACCGCCGGGGTCTGGCCGGACCTGACGATTCTGTTGCGCATGGAACCCGATCGCGCCGCGAAGCGAATCGGCCGCCGCAAGGCCGACCGTTTCGAGGAGGAGGGAATCGAGCTCCAGCGCCGGGTCGCCGAGGGCTACGACGAGGTGGCCCGCCGCCACCCGGAGCGGGTGCGGGTGGTCGACGCGGACGGTGATCGCAACACGGTCCACGCGGCCGTCCTCGCCGAGGTGCAGGCTGTCGTGTTGTGATGGAGGCTGCTGCGAGCACACCCGCGATCCCCGAGGCCCTGGCGGAGGCGACCCGCCACCAGCCGCGGGCGCGCGCGGCGCTGGTGGCTGCGCTCGCCTCCCCCGGCCACGCCTACATCTTCCGGGGGCCTCGCGGCGCCGGCAAGGCCGCCGCCGCTCGGGCGTTCGCGGCCGAGCTGCTCGCCGAGGGGGCGCCGGACCCGGACGACGCGCGCCGCCGGGCGCTGATCGATCCCTCGCCGCACCCCGACCTTGCCTGGCTGCGCCCGCCCGGCGCCCAGCATCTGGTGGAGGACGTCCGCGAATCGGTGATCCGAGCGTCCAGCCTGAGCCCGGCTGAGGGGCGGCGCAGGGTGTTCGTGATCGAGGAGGCGGAGGACCTTCGCGACGAGAGCCAGAACGCGCTGCTGAAGACGCTGGAGGAGCCGGCGCCCTTCGCCCACCTGATCCTGGTCTGCTCGGAGCCCGAGCTGCTTGCCGAGACGATCATCTCCCGTTGCACGCCGATCGAGTTCGGTCCGTTGGCGCCCGACGCGGTGCTCGAGACGCTTGGTGAGGGCGAGGACGCCGCCGCGGCCGCTCGCCTCAGCGGAGGCGACGTCGAGCTCGCCCGCGTTCTCCTCGGTGAGCGCGGGGCTGCGCTCAGGGCGACCGCCGAGGCGGCCGCCCGCGCCGCCCGATCTCAGGACGCACCCCCCGAGCCCTGGCGCGCCCTCCTCGACGCCGCCAGCGAGGCTGGCCAGGAGGCGGGCGCAGAGGAGGAGCGCCGCCTGGCGGATCGGGCCGAGGCCATGGCGAAGCGCAAAGGGAAGCTGACGCGAGAGGCGACGGAGCAGGTGAAGCGCACCGAGCGCCGCGCCCGCACGCAGGCGCTCGACCTCGGGCTGGCGCTTTGCTGCGCCTGGTATCGCGACCTGGCGGCGATCGCCTCGGGGGCGGACGAGGTCGTGCTGAACGCCGACCGCCTCGATCAGCTCGCGGAGGACGCCCAGGGGCTGGACCCCGCCGCGGCGCGCTCGGCGGTCGAGTGGGTGCTCGACACCCGCCGGCGCCTGCGCGTCAACGTCTCCGAGGAGCTCGCCCTCGAGGCGCTCTGGCTCCGGCTGGCGGCAGCGCTGTCCCCCTGACCTCCACCCCGGGGGTCAGGTCTTGCATTGCCAATGTCGTTTGCAAGACCTGACCCCGAGTGTGAGCAAACCGCAACAATGACCGGAGCTATGACCGATAGGGGCCCGAGGGGTGGGGAGAGAGGCCGCCGGATTCCGATGCGGCTCTGGCTCGGCGCTGCTTTCGCCGGGGTCTCGCTGATCACGGCTGCGTCCGTCTACGTCTTCGTCGACGACTCGTCGGGGCGCACGCTGCAGAGCCAGTCCGCCGACCTCGCGGTCGGCAAGACCTCCAGCCTCGCGGACAACCTGGGCAAGGCCGACAAGCTGCACGCCGCCAACGTGCTGGCGCTGGCGAACAACGGGAACTTCGAGGCCTGGGCGGTCAACCGGCACGGCCACCCGTTCGCGCCCGGGCAGAACCTCGCGGCGCTCGCCGCCGTGCAGCAGAAGCCGGAGGCCGTCCGAGCCGCACTCGCAAACCGCCGCTACCGGGCGAGCCTGCCCGGGAACGTGACGGTTGCGGCCGTCCCGATCTTCGGCAAGGAGTTCGTGCGCGGCGCCGTGATCGTCCGCGCCGAGCCACCGCCCGCGCTGACCAGGGCCTTCGACCAGCTCCGCGGTGACCGGCTGCGGGCACTTCTGATCGCGATCGCCATCGGCGTGCTGGTCGGCTTCTTCGTGTCGTCGCTGATCGCCATCCGTGTGAGGCGGCTGGCGCACGCGGCGGAGCAGATGGCGGCCGGCCGGTTCGAGGCGCCCCTGCCGCCGGGCGGGGGCGACGAGATCGGGGACCTGACCCGCTCGCTGGACTCGATGCGCGAGGAGCTGCGCAAGACCTTCAGCATGCTCGCCACCGAGCGCGACCGCCTCTCGGCGATCTTCGATGGATTGAAGGAGGCAGTGATCGTGGTCGGGCGAGGACGGCGCCGTCCGCTTCAACAATCCGGCCGCCGCGCGGCTGGTGCGGGATGGGCAGCCCGCGGCCGCGCTGATCCCGTCGCTTCGGCGAGCGGCGGACGGCGGATCCGACGAGATCCCGGTTCTCCTGATCGACGGGCGCGTCTACGGCGTCCAGGCCCGCCGGGTTCCGGCCGAGCACGCCGTGCTGCTGGTGGTACGCGACCGCACGGACGAGCTCAAGCGCGAGGAGGCCGAGCGCGAGTTCGTCTCCAACGCCGCCCACGAGCTGCGCAACCCGCTCGCCGGGATCATGAGCGGGATCGAGGTCCTGCGCGGCGGCGCGAAGGACGACCCCGACGCCCGGGATCGCTTCCTCGCCAGGCTCGCGGTCGACGCCGAGCGAATGACCCGCCTGACGCAGTCGCTGCTCATGCTGGCGCGGGTCGAGGCCGCGGGCGAGAGCGACCCCGCGCAGGTGGTGGACGTCTCACACGCCGCCGAGGAGGCCCGCGAGGCCGTGGCGGCCCCCGAGGGCGTGGAGATGCGGGCGGAGATCGAACCCGACCTGGTCGCGGAGGGAGACCCGGTCCTCGTCCGTCAGGTGATGATCGGGCTGCTCACCAACGCCTGCGCCCACACCCCTCCGCCCGGCACGGTTACCCTTCGCGCGGCACGGGGGGAGGAGAAGACCGTGACGATCGAAGTCCAGGACACAGGCAAGGGAATTCCCCCTGACGAGCAGGATCGCGTCTTCGAGCGCTTCTACCGGGGCTCCGCGACCCTCGAGGGCGAGGGCTTCGGGCTGGGCCTCTCGATCGCCAAGCGGATGGTGGACGTCATGAACGGGCAGATGGGGCTGCGCTCGGAACCCGACCAGGGCAGCGTCTTCTGGGTCCGCCTGCGTGCGGCCAAGCCGACGCCGACCCCCGTCGCATGAGCCCGACGCCGCCGGCATCGAACCGCATCCTCGTGGTCGACGACGAGCTCTCCGTCCGCGAGTCGGTGGGCTACGCCCTGGAGCAGGAGGGATTCGAGGTCACCCTGGCGGCGAACGGGGAGGAGGCCGAAGGCGAGATCTCGGGCGATCACTTCGACCTGCTGATCCTGGACATCATGATGCCGGGGAAGAGCGGACTCGACATCTGCCGCGAGGTTCGCGCCCACAGCCCGGTGCCGATCATCCTGCTGACGGCCAAGGACGCGGAGGTCGACAAGGTGGTCGGCCTCGAGGTGGGTGCCGACGACTACGTCACCAAGCCGTTCTCGGTCCGCGAGCTGCTCGGCCGGGTCCGCGCCCAGCTGCGGCGCCGCGAGCTCGACCGCTCGACCGGCGCCGAGGGCACGGCGATCGAGTCGGGGCCCGTCTCCATCGACCTGGCTCGCCACCTCGTCACGGTCCGCGGCGAGCCGACCAACCTGACCCGCTCGGAGTTCCAGGTCCTGCGGCTGCTGGCCGAGAACCCGGGCCAGGTCTTCTCGCGCAAGGAGATCATGGAGGAGCTCTGGCAGACCGAGTTCCGCGGCGACGTCCGCGCCTGCGACGTCCACATCTCGAACCTCCGCCAGAAGGTCGAGCGCGACCCTCAGAACCCCGAGCTCGTCCTCACGGTTCGCCGCGTCGGCTACCGCTTCGCCGAGGACGCGCCGTAGTCGTCGTCGCCGCGGCCCGGCCAGAGGAACGCGAACGCGGCGAGCGCGCGGACCGCAAGGGGGACGCTGACCCGGATCCTCATCCGGAGTTTGTCCTCGGCTAGAAGCTGAGGTGGTAGCCGCCGCGGTAGGACGCGGGGCCGCCGACGATCTGGACCTGAGGAGCCGAGGTCTGGATCGGTGGCGGCGTGAAGCTGGGGCCCGAGCCGGCCGAGGCCCGCCGGTCGGCGGAGACGATCGAGAGCTTGGCGTTCAGGTTCTGAGTCGAGTTCGGTGGCATCGGCTATCTCTTCGCCGTTTCAGATCGGCGACCTGCCTGAATGCTTGACCCCAAGAGAGATGAGGGGCCGCTTCGGGTCCGGGGACGCTAGAGAGCGGCGAGCTTGCAGCCGATCGGCACGGACCCGCTGGCGACCGTCTCGGCGATCGGCGGACCGGAGGTCCAGATGTAGCGGAGCTTGGCGAAGACCCTCTTGCCGTTGGAGCAGAGCTGCGGCTTGCTGAGCTGAAGCTCCATCGGCGCGCTCTTCGTCGTCCCGCTGGCGCAGTCGGGATTGCAGTCGTTGATCTGCCCGGTCCCGGTGCCGTCGGCCTTCTTCCGCGTCCACTTCGACCAGGTCATACCCCGCGCGCCGAGGCTGGCATCGCCACAGGCGATGATCACGTCCTTCGGCTTGAACTTCGGCTTGAAGCAGTTGGCGATCAGCTGGACGCGCTTGCCACTCTCGGAGGCCACCGGGCTCGCCGGCGCGGCGGCTGAGACGCAGGCCGCGACGACGGCCGCGATGACGATCGGGAGCACCGCCTTCATCGAGCGGAACCCTACTGCTGACTTACGGGCGAATGCGGAATTTCCGCCTGGCTGGACTGGTGTCCACCTGGCCGGCGGCATCCACCGCGCGGACCCTGAAGCGGTACCGGCCAGGCCTCAGGTTGCCGAACGACCTCGGCGAGCCGCACGGCTTGAACCTCTTCTTCCTCTTCCGCGCCCTGTGCCCGTGCCTGTGCGGGCGGCGCAGCGAGCACTGGAAGCTGAGCGGGGGCTGCCCGCCCGAGCCGGTGAACTCGAAGGTCGCCCTGCGGTGCCTGAAGTGGGCCGAGGTGATCAGGGTGTCGGGGCCCGTGCCCTGTGTGCCGCCGGCGCCTCCACCGCTGCCGCCTGGGCCGCCTCCACCGCCGCCCGGGGAGGTGTCGAGCTGGGCGCTCCAGCCGACGTTGCCGGCGTCGTCGATCGCGCGGATCGCGACGTAGCGCCGGTGGCTCGGAAGGGTGTAGGTCTGCGCGATGCCGGCGCTCTGGGGAGCCGGCGGGCTCGTGAGCGGAGTGGCCGCCGCGAAGTTGGTCGGGGCTATGGGCGAGCCGGAGGTGACGATCTCGTAGTGGTCGGCGGTGCCGCACTGCCCGTCGTCGCCAGGCGCCTTGAAGCTGAGCTGATCGCCGGCGATCGACAGCTCGGTCGGGGTGGACGGAGCGGTGCCGTCCTTGTCGTAGTTGCCGGTCTGCTGGGGGTCGTGGCGGAAGGAGGGCCACTCGGTCTGGCACTTGGGCAGGCTGGGCTGATCCCATTCGAACAGGTAGCCCTCGCGCGTGATGTCCGCGACGCGACCGTCGTCGGAGAGGGCCGCCGGGGCGAAGAGCCAGCCGCCGGTCACCTTCGGGAACCCGGAGACGTCGAGACCGGTCGCCCCGTCGTAGGCGTGAAGCAGGCCGAGGCCGGTGCCGGCGAGCACCTGATTGCTGGTCGAGGAGCCGTTGACGCTGGCGACGTCGGATGAGGAGAGGAACTGGAAGTCGTCGGTGATCCGCGGGAACGCGGGCAGCGGGACGCCGGTCTGGGCGTTGTAGGCGCCGATCAGGTGGTTGTACGGGACGTTCTGCCCGGTGAGCAGCAGATTGGCGACATCGCTGAGCGAGAGCCCGTACTTGACGATCGCCGGGCCCGTGAGCGGGTCGAGCTTCCCGATGGACGCCGACTCGAACAGGTTGATCGTCCCGGTTCGATCGGTGGCGTCCGAGGCCGCGCCGTAGGCGCCCTGCTGCACGTCGTGGTCGAGGGACCCGTCGGGCCTGTAGACCCCGATGTCCGCGGACCCGGTGGTGGAGGCGACGATCCGCGCCTGCCCCCCGATCTGGACGATCGAGGGATCCTGTCCCGGCCCGATCAGCGGCAGGGTGTCCTGGATCGCGCCATTCAGCTCGATTGGCCAGCCGGTGAGGATCTGCCCGTTCGAGCCGTCTACCGCGTAGACCCTCGACGAGCCGCCGGCGGCGTTGGCGAGCAGGTCGGAGAGGCCCTGGGCGAGCAGGCCGCCGATGTCGTCACCGGAAGGCGGCGCCGCTCCATAGGTCTCGTTGGTCGCCACGACGATGTCGTCCTTGCCGTCGCCGTTGATGTCCCCCACGGCCGGCTCGTTGATCGACTCGGCGATCATCTGCTCGTTGGAGGGGACGTCCGGGTCAACGAGCTGGACCGGGAAGCCGGGCAGGGCGTTGCCGTGGTGGTCCCAGGCGTAGAGGTGCCCGTCGAGAGAGGGGACGACGATGTCGAGCGGATGTCCCGCCCCCTCGAGGCGGGCCGCGACGGGGCTGGAGAGGAAGCCGCACTTCGGGTGGACCAGCGGCTGTGACTCGTTCGCCGGATCGCAGAAGCCCAGGTTCGATGACACCGGGAAGCCGGCCACCGGCGAGCCGTTCGGCTCCCAGGCGTAGACGTGGATACCGGCGGAGTCGATCACCTCGGGCCGGCCGTCGCCGTTGATGTCCGCGACGACCGGACCGCGGGGCGGCTCCAGAGGCGGAGTCGCGGGCACGACGGAGGCAAAGCCCGAGGCCGCGGCATGGCCGGTGGCCGAGGTCTCCAGCTGTGTATGGACGGGCCACCCCGGCAGCTCGGAGCCACCGGGCTCGTAGGCGTGAATGGCGCCGTCCTCCGTGGGGACGACCAGCTCCTGCACATTGTCGCCGTTCAGGTCGGCGTAGCGGATCGGCGCCTCGCCGCCCGTCCCGAGGCGCTTCGGGAATCCGTTGTGGATCGTTGGGTCGTCGACCGAGGTGAAGACGCGGCGATCGACTCCCGGGGTCGGGATGTCGGGGTTGGTGACCACCAGGCGGACCGTGAACTCGTTCTTGTACGGGTTGGGAGAGCTCGAGGAGAAGGTCGGGCCTCCCGTGTCCGCGGGCGGCGTGTAGCTGGCCAGGGCGGTCCGCACGGCGTTCATGTCGACGTTTCCGAAGTTGGTCACGGACGAGGTCGAGTCACCCTCGTTGGCCGTGTGCCACGAGCTCGGCGTCTCACCGGCTCCCCACTCGAGCTTCCAGTGGAAGCTCCCGCCAGTGGCGAACCGGGCGCGGGCCAGCCCGCTGACGCCGAGGCTGTTGCCGCTGACGGGCGCGTACCAGTCGGGCGAGTCGATGGCGGCCTCGGGAGGGATCTTGCCGCTCTGGGCCACGGCGACCGCCGCGCCGAGGTTCACCCGGCCCCAGCCGAAGTGGGTGGTCCACTGATCGATCGAGGGGGCGGAGGGGTCGGCGCCGGGATCCGGGTTTCCCAGTCCGGCTGTGTTGCCGGTCGTGACGCGCTCGGCCGTCTGCTCGAGGATCTCCCGGGTCTCGTCGGGGCGGAGCTGGACCGCGGGCGAGGCATCCCGAGCCGCGCTGATCACCAGCGCTGCGGCTCCGGCGGCCTTGCCGGTGTTCTCGGAGCCGGTCGTGCCCTCCATCGAGATGGAGCTCTTGCCGCCGTACTGGGTGGTGTTCGCGCCACGGAAGTAGGTGCCGACCGGCAGCGCTGGTCCCGGGGCAGCCGACCGGTACCGGCAGCGGGCCGCACAGCCCCTCGAGCGCCTGGGCGATCTGGTTGCCCTCCTCGGTGCCGAGCCCCATGGTGTCCGGGTTCGTCCCCTGGATCAGCATGGTGTGGCCGTAGTTGGCGGGATAGTTGTGGTTGCCGGTGTTGAGGTCGTCGCCGGAGAAGGTCTGGACGACGCCGCGGTCGTAGGCGTACTGCGATGCGGCCTCCGCGAACGCCGAGTGGTAGGTGCTGCCGTTGGCGCCCTCGATGACGCTGGCGCCGTTGCCCGTGGCGTAGAGGATCCCCATCGCGAACGTGTTGCCGTCGGAGACGAAGGTGTCCCAGGTCCGGATCGGCATCAGCTGGCAGTCGGGGCAGACGCCGATCCCGCCGTCGGCGTCATCGCCGTCCTCGGCCGCGTTCTCGGCCCGCCCGGATCCGTGGTTCGAGGCGGCGAAGTAGCTGGAGGCGTCGTACGGGTCGTTGTCGTTGTCGAAGAAGTCCCAGCCGGCGACGTCATCCACGAAGCCGTTGTTGTCCGCATCCGTTGCGTCGCTGAAGGTCGCGATCAGGTCCTCGGCGTCGAGCAGGCTCGGGTTGCCATGCGCTCCGGCGTTGGCCGCGACGCGGGTGTCGCAGACGTAGTCGAGGACGCTGAAGGCGCCGTCCCCGTTGGCGTCGTAGGCGCTCGCCATGTTGGAGCAGCTCCCTCCCGGCACGGTCGAGGCGTCCGAGACCGGCGTGCCGCGGGCGTGGTTGGGGACCGGCAGCTCCCCCTTGTTCAGGTGGATCTGCAGCCGCAGGTCGGCTCGGTCCCACTTGATGCCGGTGTCGAGGATCGCGACCACCGAGTCGGGTCGGCCGCGGTCGAGCTTCCAGGCACCGGACGCGTTGAACCCCGAGATCTGCGGCTGGAGCGCGTTCGGCCCGTCCCCATAGAGGGCGGTCAGGCGGGTGCGCTGAGACGGCCAGCCGAAGAGGCCGAACGCCTCGTCGAAGACGTTCGTGTTGCCGACCGCGTCCGGATCGTCGGGCTCGGCGCCGTCGTAGCCCGGGTCGTTCGGCGTGTCGTTGCGATGCGGGTTGATGAGCCCGAACTGCTGCTGCGCATCGGCGGACGAGTTGTCGGCCGGGTTCTCGAAGTCGCGGGCCGCCGCCTGCGCGGCGAATGGCGCGACCAGCGCGCATGCGAGCAGCGCGGCAAGCGCAAAGCGCCGAGGACCTCCGCTCCCGGTACCCATCCCGAGGCAACCGTAGCCAGTCCGCCCCAGGCGCGCGCCGGTTCGAAACACCCCCCATCCGGGGGGTGTTTGCGTCGCCGGCTGGCG